>NZ_JBIBJV010000004.1:0-698626 GCF_042958885.1 Streptomyces sp. NPDC007945 | reverse complement strand
AACGTAGTGGAACGGTGCTTCAACCGCCTCAAGCAATGGCGCGGGATCGCCACCCGCTACGACAAGACCGCCGAGTCCTACGAGGCAGCCGTCACTCTCGCCTCACTGCTGATGTGGGCGTGACATTTGACGACACCGCCTAGCGCGCCACCAACGCCGGTTTCGGGGCAGGTGCGAAGAGGACGGCCGACGGGGGCGCCTCGGGCCTTCGTCACGTTCCGCTCCTACGTCAGGCTGGAGCGGCGGGGTCCGCAAGGCGCGAGACGCCCGCGAGACACTGACGACACCATGGGTGAACTCGTGCAGGCCGGCCTCGCCATGGAGTGGCCACCGCTGTGGCGGAGAGGTAGTCCTGCAACGGCCCGAACTACTCCGTCCCGTGCTCGAAGTCTTCCAGGAAGTAGCTGTCGTGTCGGATGCGGAACTGCTTCAGCTCTTCGCGACCGCGCTGCGCCACCTCCGCGACCCTCTCGAAGTACTCCTCGCGTGGGGCGCCCGGGGAAAAGAGCATGAGCATGGACATGGGCTCGTCGGTCACGTTCTTGAAGGCGTGCAGGCCGCCGACCGGTACGTACAGGAAGTCGCCCGCGCGGCCCGTGACCCACTTCTCGCCGTTGTACAGCTCCAGTTCGCCGGAGAGGATGTAGAAGGACTCCGACATCGCCTTGTGGAAGTGGGTCTTGGCCCCAGCGGCCCGTGCGCCCAGCTCCACCTTGTACAGGCCGAACTCGCCGCCGGTCGACGCGTTGGTGGCGAGGTAGTGAGTGGAGCCTCCGGGCGAGGAGATGTCCGGTGGGCTGTCGGCGGGACGGAAGGCCGCGCTCACTTCACCCGTGCTGCGGTAGTAGCGGGCTTCCGGGTACTCGAGGTATTCCGGGTACGACATGATGCGCTCCTCGTGGCAGGTTTCACCAGCATGGTGGCTCCCGCATCCAGAAGGCCGCCATCGGACTTGCGGATGATCTTGGGCTGCCCTCGTCCGAGGACTGGAGACCTAGGCCGGATCTCCCTGCCGGCTTGCTCAGTTGATCGGATGTGTCCGTCTGATGATTGATCACTGATGGGTTGCGGAACCGGATCGAGCCGCTGATTCCGGCCTATCCGCTCCGTGGACGACGGTGGGCCAATCAGCGGCGCGCACGGCCACCCGCCGCCCGTCCTGCTGCGTGGCGTCGGCGAGGGCGACGGGGTCGGGGCGTTCTCGGCGACGTCGCCCAACGACGGCAACTGCCACCTGTTGGACCAATCCACCCACCCGCCAACCCACCGCCCCGCCACTCGGCCCGCCCCCACCCCGTCGCCCACCCCCAGGGCGCCGTGCCCTCTGCCCATGCGGCCAACTCATGCCCTGCACCGACGGCCTTATCGAACGCCGTGGTCGGGACGCCGACTTCGGCCTGCGGCAGCCCAACGTTGCCAGTCGACCGACATGCCGACCTTTGGCCGGCCGCCTCGCCGAAGTCGTCCTGGACCGAATCGACGTCGCAGCCGGCGCCCGCGACGTCATTGCCCTGATCACCGTCCGCCTCTGATTACCCAGCGGCGAGAAGGCTCGCCGCCAGTCGACTCGATCCGCCGCGCTGGCGCGATACCGTCCTTTCCTCTGTGTAAGAGGTGACAAATACCCAAGACCGCCGATGACGAGCCGACGAGCCGTGCCTACGATCACCGCGACCAAGAACAATCATGAGGGGGAATCATGATGAAAATCGTGTCCAAGAGGACAGTACTGGGGGGTGCCGTCGCTGCGGCCGCCCTCGTCATGGGTGTCGCAACGTCCGCGAGTGCGGTGACCGTCGGCTTCCATCAGACCTCCGGCAGTGGCAAGGCCGAGATCGGCGGAACGTACAAGTACTGGCAGGCTGGTGAGGCAGGCGGAAGGACGATTTACGACGGCTCCTTCTCCGGCGCGTACGCCAAGGACAAGGTGAGCGGGGACGGTTACGAGGCGGTTCTCGCGCTCAAGTACGACTCTTTCGAGGGCGGTGTCTGGCGCACGGTCAAGAACAAGGTGGCCGTCGTCAACGGCTCCAAGTCCTGGACGTTCAAGAACAAGGCGAACGTCATCGCCTACGCCTGTGACCGCAAGGTGGGCAGGACCGCTTTGGAGAACTGCAAGCGAGCGTGGTAACACCTGCGGGCCGCTCGGCGTGGCCGCGGGACGCAGCGCGGATCGCGAGCGTCGGACGTAGCCGCACCGCCGCGCCCGGGCTCGCAGGAATCGCCACCGCGCGGTGAGCAGAGCCCCTGCTCGGCACCCGCCGAGCAGGGGCTTCCCCGCCCGAGTCCGGTGCCCCGGCAGCCGCCACCTACGGTGGTCGTCTTCTGGGCGTTAGGGGTATGCGACGTCGGCAGAATGGTTTCAGGCGATCGGCGCCGTGATTCCGCGCCGTCGCAGGTAGGCGGGGTCTTGCGGGCCAAATAGCCCATGCCCGAGACAGCGCGGGTTCGAGCCGATACTGATCGTCGTCATGGAGCCCCGCCGGCGTCCGTGGCGTGGAGCGGCGCGGGCAGCCTTTAAGCAGTTCGTACAGGTACCTGCCGAGGGCGTCGAGGGCTTGCGGACGATGGGACGGCTACACCGTCGAGGGGGGCGTCTGGGACTGGATCGGGGCCGGCTTGCCTGTCTCTCGGACGGCTGCTGGCAGTCAGCGAGGACGGCGATCGGCAGGATCCGTACTGGCAGCCCAGTACAAGAAGGTGTTCAGTCATATACCGGTAGTCAGTCGCTTCATTCGCGCCCACTCCTCCACCCCCCCTCACCTACTGAACGAGCACTCGCCACCCCGGCTATCACGAACAACCCACATTCGCGGTCCTGATCACGCGCCAGCGGGGGGAGGGACGGAACACGGAATGTCCGCGCTTACCATTCGATGCGGACGTGGACAGTGTTGTTGGAGCTAGGGTCACCACTGACCGTAATCTTGTAGTGCAGGTTAACCGCAGCGGGCACGGCAAACGACAGGCCCACATCATCGGTACCGTTCATGTCAGTTTCTTGCCCATCAGCGTAGGTGGCGCCTTGATCACCCTCAGACCAAATTTCGACGCTGATATGCGTTACATATGCGCTAGAAAAAGAGAACGACACAGAGGTCGAGCTTTGATTGACGAGAGTACCATCAACAGGAGCGAAGCTCGACATCTGAAATGACGAAGTAGACATAGTTGCCTCGCTAATTCCGGACGGTAGAGCCATTTACCCGAACCCACCCTCCCGCGAACTCCGAGCACGGGAGGCCAAGGGGATTGACCCATAAAACTAACCCGTGCCCCCTTTCGCAATCATCCAGGGTCGGCGCAGTCATGACCAGTCAGCGTCAAATATGGAGAATCGGACCCCTGCGATCCCTTCCGGATTTTGGCCGGTTCCTCCCCTGCAGGCCCCACCCTCTTCCGCTGAAAGAAAGTAGTGGGCGTCCGTCGGATATGGGGTATGCCCCACATCATCCTGCTCCAAATCCCAATTGATAATCTGCGTCTCTTGCCCTCCCGGCGCGATCGCGCTGAAAGTCGCATCGGCAAAGTTACCTGTCCCGAAGGGAGCTGCTGTAAGTCGCACTGTGCCGCCCGTGGCGATAGTGCGACTGGATTTGTTGAATATCGTTGCCAGGATCGTGGCACTGGACGCGTTCGAGCCCGCTACAGCCGCGTCGATCTCCGTCATTGCACATCTCCGATCCCGGTTGCTCGTCTGGTAGGAAGCCATGGCCTTGGTGCGTGGCGTCCGGCACATCGATCGCCATCCAGACCTATGGGCAGTCACCCACCGGTCGTCTTGCCGATCGTGCCGCAGTCGGTCAACCGTCCGGCATCCACTCCATATGCGGATCCGGGCGGGTCCGTTCAGGTTCAGTCCTGGGTCGAACTCCTGTTGCCGGGTTGCCCCCTGCTTCTGTCGACGCCTCGTCCCCAGAACGCCAGCGACGCGGGGACGGTAAGGAGTGAGAGCGTGACCGGTTCAGTTTGATCAGCTAAGCAAAGCACCTCGACACCCTTATCAGTGTCCTGGCAGTCGAATACCGCAATACCTCATCTGCGATTGCGGGTACCGTTCACCTGTGTGTTGAGACACGGGCAACTCGGTGAACCCAGACCTCGCTTACCACATTTCTATGGGACATCCACCGCCCGTTGATCGCATCCCGGATAGCGTCCAGCGATCTTTGGAGGCGGGGCCCCGAAGGTGGCCGCGCCATACGGCCTCCGGCACCAACTGCGTAGTGGACGCAGCGGCGCGCCCTCACTGCAGGCGCCGACCAGGGTCAGTCCGTGGAGGCCCGCGAAGTGACCTCGCGTCCAGGCCCTCACTCTGCCGACGGCCTGGTCTCGCATGTAGCCGTCCCGGCGCCGGTCATTCGCGAATCTCCCGAGCAGGCGGGCGCGAGCTGACATATGCGTCCTTCTGCTTGGTGGGTGGTACCGGCCGGAACATGAATCGTGGTCTCAGTGCTGCGCGAGCTGGCCCCCGACGATCTCGACCCCTGGCTGCCTCCCCGCGGACGCGCGGTAGTCGGTAGTGTCCTGGCCGGCCGACACGTGGCACGGCGTGACGGGTAAGAGTTTGAGCGCCCAGCTACGGGGCTGGGGTGGGGGGGGGTTCTTGTGAGGCGAGCTGTTGTCATGGGCGGGAGCTTCGCCGGGCTGTTTGCCGCCCGCGTGTTGAGCGACCACGCCGACGAGGTAGTGGTGGTGGAGCCGGATGTCATGGGCGACGACGGTCTCGGCCGGCGGACACCGCAGCGGCACCAACTCCACGCCCTGCTGTCCATGGGCCACATACAGCTGGAACGCTGGTTCCCGGAAATCACCGACGAGCTCGTGAAGGGCGGCGCCCTCCTCGGCGAAGGCCACGACGTCCAGTTCTACCTGGACGGCCGTCTCAAAGCCCCGGTGGCAGAAGCTCGGATGCTCGGCGCCACGCGACCTTTCCTGGAGAGCCACCTGCGGCGGCGGGTCGCGCGTCTCGACAACGTGCGGTTCGTCCAGGAGCAGGTCACCGACCTCGTACTGCGGCGAGGCCGGGTCGTCGGTGTGACCACTACGTCCGAGGGCGGGAACGGGAGCGCGGACACCGTCGACGCCGACTTCGTGGTCGACGGCATGGGGCGGAACAGTCCGCTGGAGGACTGGCTTGTCCGACAGGGCTGGGACGCGGCTCCCGTCGAGAGCATGCGGATCGACCTGGGCTACGCCACCGCGTTCTTCCACCGCGGCGACGAGCTGGGGGGCACGGTCATTGCCCATTCCAGCCCTGGCCCCGCGAGCGACTACCAGCCGAAGGTGACGGAGCCGGGGGCGCTCGCCGCCGTCGAGGGCGACCGCTGGTCGGTGGTCCTGGCCGGCTATGCCGATCACCGGCCCGGGCCCGACCCGCAGGAATTCCTGCGGCGCATGCGGCGCTGCGTCGCCCCGCTCCGGACGGTGGCGGACACCTCCTCCATGATCGGCGATGTCAAGACGTACCGGTTCGTCGAGAGTCGCCGGCGCGTGCACTCGCGCCTCAGCCGCTTCCCCGGCGGCCTGGTCGTCGTCGGAGACGCACTCGCCAGCGTGAACCCGGTCTACGGGCAGGGGCTGACGCTGGCGGCGCTCGCGGCCAACGCACTCGGTGCCCACCTGCGCTCCGCCCCCTCCCCGCAGGACCTCGCCTGGAACTACTTCCGGCTCGTCGAAGCGGTCGTGGACGCGGCGTGGCAGCTCTCGACCGCCGCCGACCTTGCCCAGCCCCATGTCACCGGCCCGTACCCCCGCGGCTACCGGGTCCAGAAGTGGGTCGCCGACAAGCTCACCGAGGCCTCCGTCATCGACCCCGTCGTCAACGCGGCCTACATGGGCGTGGTCAACATGGAGCGGCCGCCGAAGGCCCTGACCGACCTCGGGCTGCTCGTTCGAGCCACCCGCGTGCTGGCTGGCCGCTGAGGACCATGGTGAACGCGTGGGTGTCGCGATACCCCTCCGGGCTCAAGGCGAGCACTCCCGGCACGGATGCGAGCCAACGGCCGTGTTCTGTGGCGGTTTCGACGCACGGGTGAGGCTGGTGGCGGCGCCGTCGAGGCGGCCCTCCCCTGCTGGGCGCGGAAGTCGGCCCCGGGCGCGCGGCCGATGTCATCGACTTCGGTCCGGATGGGGTGCCTGGCGTTCAGGGTGACCGGGGCGAACACGTCGAAGGCGGCCTCGACGGTGAGGGCGCCGTCGGTGGTGAGGCCGGCATCCGGGAGCCGGGAGAGCAAGAGGCGCGCCCGCCTGAGCGCTACCCCGCGGGTTGCGCCAGGTCCCGTACCCGCCCCACTGGCCCCACCGCCCAGTGTGCCTGCGCCTCCACCTGGGCCCTGGTCGTAGCCGGGCCGGCTCCCGCCTCGGATACGGTGGTCCTCTACGGGGCGCCATATCGGATGTGGCGCGCCCCCACCGGAGGTAGTCAGCGTATGAGTTCAAAGCGCAGCAAGAATCCAGCCCTGCCCGTACTCGACGACGCATACCGACTCGCGTCGGTGAAGGACGCCGAAGAGTCCACCCGTGACCTGGCGGCGAGGCTGGCCACCACCGAGCTGCGCCGCGTTTCCCACCCGGGCCGGATCACGTGGGACCCCGTCGATCAAGCCGAGCCCGTTCCGGTCCCGCCGACCGTGGTCGACGGTGACGGGGACCTGTGGCTGCGGGACCGGGGCACTGGCACCTGGACCATGCCCGAGTTCGACCCGAAGGAGTTCCCGGCCCGCTGTGGCGAGGTCCTGACGTGGAACGAGCTTGCCTGCGAGTTCGGCCCGCTCACCGCACTGGCCGACGAGCGCCGCATCGGCGGTGGCCGGCGTCGCTGACCGCCCGGCCTTCGCGCGGATCGCCGGGCCGGACAGGCCTCCGGAGCGCCGTCGGGTGCGGCGTTCGCGGTCGGCAGCGAGGCGACTCGGCCGGGCGAGGGCGCTGACCACGTCGGTCGTCCCCACCTGGCCGCGGGCCTCGATCAGTGGCGTACGACGTCGTCGACGCGGTCCATGGCCCCCTCGCCCTGGGGAACAACCCGAGCCGGTCGGCGCGGTGCTTCCGGACGGCCGCCACACCCCGTCGGCCTTCTGGTGGGTCTGGTCGCGGGTGAGAGGTTTGCCGGTGGTGTGCCGGATGGAGGCACTGCCGTAGTCGCGGGTGAGGGCGGTGGCCGGTCCAGCACCGGAAGAGGGCCATGCCCGGGCTCCGGATGTCGGCAGCGCGGCGGACATCGACGGCGACGACGCGGGCCGGTGCCGGTGCCAGTACCGGTGAGCAGTGGGCCCGTATGGTCGTCGTACGTGTCAGGTGGCCCGAAGACCGACCGCGAGCATCAGCTCGAGGACCCTGTTCGGCGATGTGAGGTCCGGGAACAGCTCCCGCAGTTGGGACATCCGGTACCGGACCGTCTGGGGATGGACGAAGAGCGCCGCAGCCACCTCATCCCGCCTTCCCTGGTGCAGCAGCCACGCCCGCAGCGTGTCCTCCAGCCGCCGTGCGGTCGCCGCCGGCAGCGACCGCAGCGGTGCGAGGGCTCGGGCCCGCAGGTCTGTGAAGGCGTCCATGTCCGCGCTCAGTACCAGCTCGGGCAGGTGCTCCTCGGTGTCGCGGATGCCGGGGTGCAGGGAGCGCGCGCGTGCGGCTCGTGCGTACGAGGCGGACGCGCGAGCCCAGGGCCGCGCCGGGCCGACCACGGCGCTGCGATCGGTGAGCTGCCGCAGGAGATGGGAGCGGTCGGCATCGGGAACGAGCAGCACACCGCTGGCGTCCGGCAGGTCGTCGAGGACGAGGGTGCTCGGATCGAGCGTGCGGTAGGCAGGCCGGGCCTGCGCGGCGGGCAGGAGGACCGCGGTGAGTGAGACCGGGATCTGCCACCCGGCCCGTTGCGCAGAGGCCAGCAGCACGTCCGGGCTCGCGCCGGCGAGGAGCTCACGGGCCAGGTGTTCCAGGTGCCGCTCGTGGGCCCGGCCCTGGGCGGCCAGCTCGTCGGCGTGGCCCGCGGCGCTCGCGGCGGAGAGCTCGTCGATGTAGGCGAAGGTCAGCTCGGCGAACTTGGCGACCTCGGCGGCGGGCAGACCTGCGGAGACGGCACCCGCCGCCAGGCATCGCCAGGCCACGCGGGCGCCGACGCGGTAGGCGCTGAGCAGGGCGTCCATCGAACGGCCGTCGCGGACCTCGCCGCGGCCCAGCTCGTAGGCTGCGTCACCGCCGTCGCCGCCGGTGGCGTTCCCGCTCGCGAGGTCCAGGTAGTGCCCCAGGGCGGTGCGGACGGCTCGGCGGATGGTGGCGCCCATGTGGCCCGAGAGGGCGTTGGCGTAGGAAGGGACCTCGTCGATGATCGCCTGGACGACCTCGTCCGCGGTGGTCTTCAGCGCGGCCCGAAGTGCGGTGACCGTCGTCTCGTCGAGGGCCAGTTCGCTGGCCCTTCGCATGGCATGGCTCACGTTTTGTTTCCTGCGAACAATTCGGCCGATCAAATTCACATCTTTCGGTCAGGACCTTACCCTCTGAGGGGCAGCAAGCTGGAGTCATGACGAGAGCAGCCCTCCGCGGCAGGGCGTGGAAACTGTTGGAGATGGTCACGACGCCGCTGCTGCCGTCGGACTACCTCGACCTGATCAGCCCGCTGCGTGCGGGTGCCGACCTGCGCGGGCGCATCGAGGCCGTGCACCGCGAGACGGGTGACGCCGCGACTGTCGTGATCAGGCCCGGACGGGGCTGGCGCGGCCACACGGCCGGCCAGTACGTGCGGATCGGGGTCGACGTCGACGGGGTGCGCCTGTGGCGTGCCTACTCCCTCACCTCGCCGACGAGCCGCGAGGACGGCCGCGTCACGATCACCGTGAAGGCGATCCCGGGCGGCAAGGTCAGCAATCACCTGGTTCGCAGGGCGAGACCGGGCACGCTGATCCAGCTCGACCAGCCGACCGGTGACTTCGTGCTGCCGCGGGCCGAGCCCGCCAAGGTGCTGTTCCTGACGGCCGGCAGCGGCATCACTCCCATCATGGGCATGCTGCGCGACACCGAGTTCGACGACGTCGTCATGGTCCACTGCGCGCCGCGGCCGCAGGACGTGATCTTCCGCGGAGAACTGCACGACCTGGTCGCGGCCGGGAAGCTCCGGCTCACCGAGGTGCACACCGACACGGACGGCGTGCTCGACATCGCCCGGCTCGACGAACTCGTGCCCGACTGGGCCGAGCGCGAGACCTGGGCCTGCGGGCCCGCGGGCCTGCTCGACGCCGCCGAAGCGCACTGGAGCGAGCACGGCGTACCGGAGCACCTGCACACCGAACGCTTCCGCCCCGGCATCGTCGTGGCCGGCGACGGCGGCGAGGTCACGTTCAGCACGACCGGCAAGACCGTCGACGCGAACGGCGCCACGCCGTTGCTGGACATCGGCGAGGAGGCCGGCGTACTCATGCCCTCCGGGTGCCGCATGGGCATCTGCTTCGGCTGCGTCACGCCGCTCCGGGCGGGCGCCGTCCGCGACCTGCGCACCGGCGAGATCACCGAGGCCGAGCCGGGCGTCCTCATCCAGACCTGTGTGTCCGCCGCGGCGGGCCCCTGCGACATCGAACGGTAGGAGCACCTTGACCGCTATCGACCCCACCGCCCACCTGACCGCGGAGCAGATCGAGGAGCTCGGCCGCGAGCTGGACGCGATCCGCGACGAGGTGATCGCCGGCCGCGGCGAGAAGGACGCCGCCTACATCCGCAAGGTCATCTCGGCGCAGCGCAAGCTCGAGCTGGTCAGCAGGGGCGTCCTGCTGTTCTCGATCTTCCCGCCCGCGTGGCTGGTCGGCACCGCCGGTCTGTCCGTGGCGAAGATCATGGACAACATGGAGATCGGCCACAACATCCTGCACGGCCAGTGGGACTGGATGCGGGACCCGAAGATCCACTCCACCACCTGGGAATGGGACCACGTCTCGCCGGCCGACCAGTGGAAGCACTCGCACAACGAACTGCACCACACGTACACCAACGTCATCGGCAAGGACAACGACCTCGGCTACGGCATCATGCGCGTCGACGAGGACCAGAAGTGGCACCCGTTCCACCTCGGCCAGCCCCTGTGGAACTTCATCAACGCCTGCTTCTTCGAGTACGGCATCGCCGCGTACGACCTGGAGCTCGGCAAGAACCTGAACAAGCGCCGCCGCAAGAACCCGGAGTTCCGCGCGCGGGCCAAGGCCGTGGGTCGCAAGATCCGCAAGCAGGTGCTCAAGGACTACGTGATCCACCCGCTGCTGTCGGGCCCGTCGTTCCTCCCCACGCTGGCCGCCACGTTCACCGCGAACCTGGTCCGCAACCTCTGGTCCCACTCGGTGATCATGTGTGGGCACTTCCCCGAGGGCGTGCAGGTCTTCGAGCGCCGGTCGATCAAGGGCGAGACGCGCGGCCAGTGGTACCTGCGCCAGATGATGGGCTCGGCGAACATCAGCGGCAGCAAGGCCATGCACTTCATGACCGGCAATCTGTCGCACCAGATCGAGCACCACCTGTTCCCGGACCTGCCGAGCAACCGGTACGCCGAGGTCGCGGTGAAGGTGCGCGCGCTGTTCGAGAAGTACGAGCTGGAGTACGTCACCGGGCCGCTGCCCAAGCAGGTGTTCTCCGCGTGGCGCAAGGTCTTCCGGCTCTCGCTGCCGAACAGGAAGCCGAAGGTCGGCTCGCCGGACCTCGAGCGGGAGCTCGTCGCGGTCTGACTCCCGAGAGTGGTTCGGATCCGCGAGGGTGCGATGCGGGCGTCGCTGATCGCGTTCTGCAGGGCGGGGCTGGCAAGCCGGGCCCTTTCGTACCGGCTCGCCCCGGGCGGTTTGCCGTCGGTGCCAGCGCCCCACCACCGGGCCCGCCAGGTGAAGTCGGGATGGCAGGTGAGCGGGTTCGGCGGCTGGACCGGCGGCCGAACTGGGGGACGGCGAGCTGACGGCAGTCGCGAGCTTCGCCCAGGAAATGGCGTCCGGCGAAGGTTCGGGGCACGGTGAGGTCGACTGCCCCGAGCGCGGTGTCCGCTCAGGGCCGGCCCGCTCCCGAAGAGCCTGCGCAGCGGGTGCACGAGTACCGATCGAACGAGGCCTCGTGGGACTGACATCCTGGCAGATGTCAGTCACGATCCACCACATGGCGGCCATCGGCGCGGTCGCCCTCGAGCGTCAACGTTCAAAGCGCCCAACACCCCGATGAGTGCTCGGGGGCCGCCTCCTGGCCAAGGAGGGCGGACCGGCCGAAACCGACGAACGCGGGTGCAGAATCGCATGGTCCAATCGGTGCATGGCATTCTCCCTCCAACTCACCCACGGAAGGCGCTGGCCGGTCGGATCCGCACGACGTCATGGCGCACCTGTGCGTGTTCTGGCCGTGGCGCTCGCGGTGGCAGGACTGGCCGGGCAGGCTCCAGTTGCGCATGCGGACGGTGCCAGGGACCGGCAGTGGTACCTCGCCCGCATGGACGTCGACAAGATCTGGGAGAAGACGACCGGCGAAGGGATCAAGATCGCCGTCATCGACTCGGGAGTGAACCCCTCGACGCCCTCCCTCAGGGGCCAGGTCCTGCCCGGACGGGACGCGTCGATCCCCGAAGGCGGCGGCCCCGACACCAGCGACCGAACCGGCCAGGGGACCACGACCGCAGAGCTGATCGCGGGGACGGGCAAGGGCGGCGGCCTACAGGGCCTCGCCCCCGGCGCCAAGATCATCCCGATTCGCGTCCCCATGCTGAAACATGACGAACTGCCGAACATCTACGACCACCTCGACCAAGCCATCAGAATGGCCCTGAAACTCGACGCGAAGATCATCACCATCTCGCTCGGCAGCCAGTACGCCATCGGTGCCGGCCTGACCGGACAGAACTACGCCCTGCAGGACGCCCTCGCCAAGGACGTCCTCGTGTTCGCCGGCAGCGGCGACAACGCCAAGGAAGGCAACAAGCCCCTCGCCCCGGCACGCTACCTCGAGGTCGTCAGCGTCGCGTCGACCACCCCGGAGGGCAAGGTCGCCGACTTCTCCCAGCACGGCGACGTGAACATCTCGGCTCCCGGAACGGGCATCCCCCGGTGGTGCGACGCCTCCTTCCAGCGCTACTGCCCCGACGGAGGTGGCACCCACACCTCTGCCGCGCTCGCGTCGGCCACCGCCGCCCTCATCTGGTCCCTGCATCCCGACTGGACGGCGTCGCAGGTCCTGCGCGTCATGTACGACTCGGCAGGCCGCGGCGACGACTGGAAGCCCGGCACGGTCAGCACCTACGCCGGCTACGGCGTCATCCGTCCCGGCGCGCACATCAACCGGGGACTGGGCAACCCCGGGGCGCCGGACCGCGGCAGAATGCCGAAGTTCATCCAGCCGGTCAACCACGTGCCGACCACGCCGCCTGCGACGCCGACCCGGACCCCGGAGTCGAAGCCGTCGTCGGCCCCCGCCCCGAAGCCGGCCCCCACCGCCGCGAGCCCTGCGCGGCCGAACACCTCTGTCCTCCTCGCCGTCGGCGCGGCGGCCGCCCTGGCCCTCACGGGTGCGGGAGTCTGGGGAGTGAGACGCATCCGCCGCTCCTGACCTACCGCGGCGAAGGCTGACTGTTCTCGTCGAAGATTGATACGGCGCCGAAGCACGCACCCTTATCGGTGCAGCAATCGGCACGCTCCCCACCCCGACGCCCGCCATGTGGTGAGGGGGCTCTCGCCGCTGGGATCGGTCGAGGGAGCCGTCCCCGCGTGAGAGGGGACGCGTGGGGTGGTGTCAGCTGTAGTCGGAGGTGCGGCGCACTTCGCCGAAGCGGGGGAAGACCCGCTCTACGGCGAAGTCGTGTTCGTCCGCGGCCAGCCCGGACATCGCGTCGGCCACGAACTCCAGCCGATAGCCGTGGTCGGACGCGGCCCGCGCCGTGGACTCGACGCCCATCGTGGTCACCAGCCCGGCCATCACCAGCGTGTCCACGTCCAGGGCGCGCAGGCGCTCGTCCAGACCAGTGCCGTAGAAGGCACCGACGGTTCGCTTCACCACCACAAGGTCGCCGTCGTGCACCAAGCCGTCGGCGAAGTCGCTGCCGGGCGGCTGTTCGGCGACGCCCGGACGTTCCACCCGTACCATCACCACGGGTCGGTTCCGTGCCCGGAACGACTGCGCAAGCCCGCGGCCGCGCTCCAGTACCTCCTCGCCCGTGTGGGGAGCGAGAGGGAGAGCGATGATACGCGGCATCAGATCGATCAGGACCAGGGCGGGATGCATGCCTGTGATCATAGGACCGCCTTCGGACAGAAGAAACCTCCAAGGGATCCGAGGTGGCGAAGCGGGTGGGGACGTGACCGGTGTCGGTCTGGAGACGGGCGTCTGGAGCACCACGACGAGCGAGAGGCGAGAGGCCCACTGGGACTCAAGGACGCGGCAGTAAGCAGGGGAACCCCTGGGGACGCGGGGCGCGGCAAGGCGGTCGGCGCCGAGCTCCCTCTCGTAGAACCGTTGGTCGGCGCCGTCGCGGTCGCCAGCCTGGGTCGGATGCCACCTCCACCGGGAAGGAAGGCATCCGACCGGCCGGGGCGCCGGAACCGGTTACGTGACCCGGGCCAGCAGACCGGCGTCGATCACCTCGGCGATATGGGCGGCTCCGCGGCTGTTCTGGTGGACGTGGTCGGTCGTGAGCACGAGACCCCGGCGCTGTGAGATCGCGTCGAGGCTACGTCGCAGCACCGCGCGCTGGAGGAGGACGCCGGCGACCGCCGCGGGCGTCGCCTCCCGGTACGGAATCGGCGGCGCGTCCGCTCGGCGCAGATCCTCGATCTGGCGCTCGTGGAGGGGGAGGTAAGCCACCTTGTTGGTGTCGGCGACCTCGGCGATCATGCGACTGTACGCCTGCGACGCCTGGGCCGCTGCTCCGTCGAGTTGTTGGCCAAGCACGGGGAGCGACAGCAGGCCGAGCGTTGCGTCGGTCTCCGCCCGCAGCCGGGTGACGACGGCTCCCAGGCACTCCTGGAACCAGCCGGCCGACGGGCGCTGCGGGAGTCGTTTGCGCTTCATGACCTGCTCGACCGGGTGGCCGGCGACGCTGGCTCGGGCGTCGTTGGTCCCGATCAGGACGGTGATCACGTCGGGCGGGTTCGCGACGACGGCGTCAAGACGCTGCAGGAGGTTGTAGGCGAAGTCGCCGTTGACGCCGAAGCGGGCCAGCTGTGCGTCACCGGGAGGGTGGCGTCGTCGGAGAGGCTCCAAGTAGTCGACGCTGAACTGCGCGCGGGTCAGGCTGTCGCCGAGGCACGCGATGCGTAGGGTCACGGCGCTTCCTCCGGGCCGGTCGCGCCGGCGCCATCGGCCGGGCCGGTTTCGGTACGAGGCCGGTGGTCGGTGCCGAGGCCCGCGGTGATGGCCAGGATGGACGAAGGCCCTTCCATGTCGACCACGTGCCATACCCCGGCCGGGTTGATGGTGGCTTCGCCGGGCCCGAGCAGCACGCGCTCAAGAGCCCCGTCCCCGTGGCGGGTGACCGTCACCGACCCGCTGAGGCAGACGACCAGTTCGTCGCCCGCGGGGTGGCTCTCCCAGTGGTCGCCGGGGCCGTCGCCGTCGAAGATCATGACCATCCGGCCTTCGGCGCCGTCTGCCGCGACCGCGGCACCGTAAGCCTGGAGCACTTCCGGGTTCCAGGCGAAGCCCTCGACGGGTTTCGCGCGCGATCCCAGTCCGAGGTGTACGGGGGTGGTCCGCAGGTCCACGGCGTTGCGTGTGTGGTTGACGAGTCTCATGCCCCCGATCGTCCACGACGACGAGCGGGCGGTCTTGAAGGAAAGGGAAGGGGAGCCGATGCGACGCCACGGGCAGCCGGTCGGCGGCTACTCCGCTGCAAGGAGGATTTCGCCGCGACGCCAGGCTGTCGGTGATCGGTTCGTGAACTCGCGCCAGTCCCGCACGAGATGGGCCTGGTCGGCGTAGCCGGAGACAGTCGCCACATCGGCCCACGGGAGCGGGTTCGACGTCGCCGCCAGTTCGTACGCGTGCTCGAAGCGCAGGACTCGGGCGAAGGTCTTCGGCGAGAGGCCCACCTCGCCGCGAAACCGTTCGGCGAGGTACCGACGGCTCCAGCCGAGCTCCGCTGCGACGGCACCCACCTGGACGCGGCCCCGCGCGGCGACGAGGCGGCGATACGCCTCGGCCACCTCAGGGCGTTCACGGGGCGCACGATCGCCGCCCCGTCCGACGGCTCGAAGAAGCAATGCGTCCAGCGCGGTGAACCGTGCGCTCCATGTGGTCGCCGATCGGAGCCGTTCGACCAGCTCGACGGCGAGCGCTCCGAGAAGCTCGTCGAGGGGGACCAGTCGGTGGGCGAGCTCGGCGGCGGGCATACCGTAGACGGCCCGGGCCCCGAGCGGTGTCAGCGACACCTGCACGCCTCGCTGGCTTCCGTCGTGGTGGAACGCGACGGACCGGGACATGAGACCGCCGGCCACGCTGCTGAACCGGGTCACCGGTGACCCGTCGTCGACGCCCGCCGCCATCTCCAAAGGATCTGACAGGCTGATCACCGTCGTGAGCGAGCGGCTCGGCGGGCCGCAGTGCACCCCCGCCGGAAGCCCGCGGAGGTCGAAACCGACGTACGAGTCGACGTACCGTCGCAAGGCGGGCGCCGGCCGTGCGGCGATCTCGGTGGCGGTCTGGTCCTCCATTTCGTCAGTGTACGAATCACCCGACCCGGCAAGCTCACTGTCTGGACCACTTCCTGTGGGCATCTCGCCGAGCGGATGCAAGGAGCGGCGGGGTGGTGGACACACCGCGATGAGACAGGGGGCGATCGACTCGCGCGAAAGCGTCGACGAGCGATGCCACGGGGCGGTTCGCTCCTCCGGTACTCATCGGCGTCAGCCCCGAGCTCCGTGTGTGCCGGTCTGGATGCCGTCCGCCACGAGGAGCGGTCAAGGGGCTTGGATGAGTGAGCTGCCGGTGAGGACGACGACCTGGTCCTCATCCCCGTAGGTGCGCGTTTCCCTTCTGTCCGGGTTGAGTTCGACTCCGTGCCCGGGCGGCTGGCTGATGCGACGGGCGATGCGATGGCCGATGGCGAGGTGACCGTGCCGTCGGACGGTCTCGACGACGGAACTGAAGGTGATCGGCTGGTCCGTCGGCACGTAGTCGGTGGCGGGGTGCAGGGCGATCTGACAGCCCGCGGGCGCGAACAACTCGTCGAAGATTCTGTCCAGGTGGGGGTTCTGGGAGATTTGCGAGAGGCGCAGGCTCAGGAAGTTGCCGCTCACGATGAGGTCGTCGGGTTTGCCTGCCTGCGCCAGGACCCGGTTGCGATCGTCGGCCATCTCGGTCACCAGGGTGAAGCTGTGCATGCCGCACTCCGCCAGATCGCGGAGGTTGAGCAGGGTGGTGAGGGTGCCCGCGTCTGCCTCCTGGGCATCCCGGTCACCGGCGCAGAGAACGATGACGTGGTCGTATTTCGTCACGGTCAGGCGCTCGAGGACATGGCGTCGCGTGATGTCCGCCCTGTGGAAGGTCAGCCGCAAGTCTCCGCCACGCCATTCCTCCACCGGAACCGGCGTGTCGGCGACCACATCGACGCGTGAGCCGGCGGGCAAGTGGGCACCCAGCTGCTCGATGATGGCGTCGAGACGTCGGTTGGAGCCGAGGACGAGGACGTTGCGGCCTGGGGCCGGGGACGTCTCGGCGGGCGAGAGGTCCCCTGGGGTGAACTCGGGGATCGCGTCGGACAGAGCGATGGTGGTGAGGTCCTCGCTGAGGACGACGATCCGATCGGGGGCCTCGATCCGCGTCTCGCCGCGAGGGTTCATCAGGATCCGGCCGTCCTCCCGCATCAGTCCGATGACGGTGGAGCAACGGAACGCGAGGAGTACGTCGTCGAAGCGTCGCCCCGCCAGTTCGGGGTGGTGCGTCATGTAGATCTCGTGGCCGCTGAAGTTCAGCAGCTCGCTGTAAACCTGGGAGAGCCCCGACTGCAGACTGCTCTGCACCAGCAGTCGGGCGATGAACCCCTGCGTGCTGACGACCCGACAGCGCGGCCCGCCTGCCAGTCGGGCCGCAGCGAGGTTCTGCTCGTCCGCGACCCCCGCCACGAGGAGCGGACCCGTGCCTCCTTCGTCATGCGTGCCGGCGACGGCCAGCAGCGACTTGATGACGCCGAAGTCGGGACATTCGTCCTCGGCCGCGAGCACGATCACGGACCTGGCGTGTTCCGGGCTGACGATGGCGACATCCTGGGGGTCCGTGGGGTTGCCGGTGCGGCAGACGATCCGGGTACCGAAGGTGTCCCCGACTCGTTCGCGGATCTCGGTCTCCATCTCCGACCGGTCCTTCTCCGCGAGGACCGCGATACAGCCCCGGCGACGGGCCCGGTTGGCCTCGACCAGCTCGGCCACGACCACGTGGACCTGCGAGGACCACCCGAGGATGACCGTGTGGCCCGTTTCCACCACACGAGTCCTTCCCGCGCGCAGCCGCGCGAGCTGGTTCTGCAGTCCGGCGCTGATCACCGGGATGATCGTGCTCATCAGCATGATGCCGCTGAACGCCATGACGACCGCGATCAAAAGGAAGGGGGCCGATCCCCGGTCCTTGATCAGGGCGGTGGGGCTGAGGACCCTGAGGAACCCGGCCCAGACCGACGAGCGCGCGTTGTCCGGCCGGATGCCGTCCGGGGCGAACGCCAGCAGGAGCAGACCGTTCAGAACCGCGAACACGCAGCACAGGGCCGCGAGCACACCGATCAGGGCGGGCGCGCCTCGTCCCATGACGTTGTCGACCCGGTAGCGGAACTTCTGCAGCACAAGGACTCCTGTCTCACGGCGCTCCGCTGGTAGTCAGCGTCGGAGTCATCATGCGAGCCCTCACCGCGAGGGCCTACGAAGCCCGGCCGGTCTGGTGGCGACGTCACGCGTCCGTCCTTCCAGCGCGAGGGCCGGCCACACCGCGTACAGGTGAATCCCGAGTGCGCGCTGGCGTGTCCCGCGCGCCTTACCTGGGGTTTCCCCAAGGGTGCCCCTGTGGATACTCAGTTCAGCAGGCGTGCCCTGGTCACCGCAGCCGGCACGGGCGCGCTCGCCCTCTCCCTGCCTACAGCTCCCCAGGCCGCGGCCGCGCCCGCGTCGCCGGCGCGCGTCGCTTCGCGATTGCCCGGCGGCGCGCCGTGGGACGTCTGCGAGCGTGTGGCCAGAGCCATTCTGGTGCTGAACGAGCGCGGCGAACCCCTTGTCCCGCGGTACGCCAGGATCCTTCTGGACACCGGCCTGCCACGCCGGCAGGGTGACGGCAAGAGGGTCCTGGTCGTCGGAGCCGGGCCGGCCGGGCTCGTCGCGGCGGATCTCCTCCGGCGCGCCGGGCACGAGGTCACCGTGATCGAGGCCAACGGCAACCGGGTCGGAGGTCGCGTCAAGACCTTCCGGACCGGGGGCCACGAGAACGCCGCGCAGGCCTTCGCCGACCCCCTGCAGTACGCGGAAGCCGGAGCGATGCGCATCCCCGGAAGCCACCCGCTGATCATCGGGCTGATCGACGCCCTCGGCCTGGAACGCCGCAGGTTTCACCTCACGGATGTCGACCCCTCGGGCAGGCCGGCGAACCGGACGTGGATCCAGGCCAACGGGGTCCGGGTCCGCCGTGCGGAGTACGAGCGCAGGCCGCGCGTCCTGAACAGGCACTTCGGGGTGCCGGAGAAGTACCTCGACATGACGGCGGCGGAGATCTACCGCACCGCCCTCGCGCCCGCCCGTGCCCTCATCGAGGGCAAGCAGGGAAGCGACCTCGTCGAGGGCTGGGCCACCGTGCTGCAGCGCTACGGCCATTGGTCCATGTTCCGGTACCTCACCGAGGAGGCGGGGCTCGACGAGCACACCGTCGACCTCGTCGGCACGGTCCAGAACGTCACCTCACGGCTGCACCTGTCGTTCCTGCACAGTTTCCTGTCCTCCGCGCTGATCAGCGCGGACACCGCCTTCTACGAACTGACCGGCGGAACGGCCACCCTCGTGGACGCGCTCTACGCGCGGGTGAAGGACCTGGTCCGCCTGGACCGCCGTGCCGTCCGCGTGGCACACGATCCTCGACACGGCGTCACCGTGCACACCGTCTCCGAGGGCCGTGACGGCACCGTCGTGCGGGAAACCTTCACCGGCGACGAGGCCATCATCACGGTGCCGTTCTCGGGGCTCCGCCACGTCGCCTTCACCCCGCCGCTCTCGTACGGCAAGCGGCGGGCCATCACGGAGCTCCACTACGACGCCGCGACCAAAGTCCTGCTGGAGTTCTCGCGCCGCTGGTGGGAGTTCGACGAGGAGACCTGGCGGCGCGAGCTGGAGGCGATCCGGCCGGGCCTCTACCAGCAGTACCGGCGCGGCACCGCCCCGGCCGACGGCTCACTCCTCGGCGCTCACCCGTCGGTGCCGGCAGGCCACATCACCGAAGCTCAGCGCGTCCACTACGCCGCCCACCGCTCGGCCCTCCGCGACCAACCCGAGGCCGCCCAGGTGATCGGCGGCGGTTCGACGACCGACAACCCCAACCGGTTCATGTTCGAACCTTCCCATCCCGTCCCGGGCAGCGAGGGAGGCGTCCTGCTCGCCTCCTACAGCTGGGCGGACGACGCGCTGAAATGGGACGCTTTCGATGACGGCGAGCGCTACCCGAGGGCGCTGGGCGGGGTCCAGGACGTGTACGGGCAGCGAATCGAGGTGTTCTACACCGGCGTGGGCCGCACCCAGTCCTGGATGCGCGACCCCTACGCGTACGGCGAGGCATCCGTCCTGTTTCCCGGCCAGCACACGGAGATCTTCCCCGACGTGCCGACCCCGGAGGGCCCCTTGCGCTTCGCGGGCTGTCACACGTCGGTCAAGCCCGCCTGGATCGAGGGAGCCCTGGAATCCGCCGTACGAACCGCTCTCGAAGTGCACACCGGCAACGTGACGCCGAGCCGACCCTGAGCTGACGCCGGGGTCGGTTGGGCGGAAGTGATCGGGGCTTCCGGTCGGCGTCTGTGCGGTTTACGCCTCGCCATCGGGAGCAGGCGTGGGTCAAGACCAAACCGGTTACTTCACGAGGAGGTCCCGATGTCGGGCACGGAGAAGAGCAAGGCTCATGCCGAGCAGGCCAAGGGCAAGGTCAAGGAGACCGTCGGCCGCACCGTCGGCAACGAGCGGATGACCGCCGAAGGCGAGGCCGAGCAGGCCAAGGGCAACGCCCGTCAGGCCAAGGAAGACATCAAGGACACCTTCCGGCACTAGAACCGGACCCCTTGTACCCGCGAGGCCCCGACCACTCCCCCAGTCCGGGCCTCGCGGCATGCCCGGGGCACGCCAGGGCACTCCACGACGCTCGCGGCCCTGGCTCGCGAGCAGGGCAGGGCAGGGCAGGATCCCAGGTAGCCGTATGTGCTGCCGGACGCGGGCTCGATTCCCCTCTCCGGGCACCGGCCATCTCTGGATGCAACCAAGATCTTTTCCTTCGAATGGAGTGCTTGGTGGACACGCTGCTCAAGCACGACCTCACATTCCGCACTACAGATACCGACTAGGGAGTTCTCAATGAGCAACGACATGTGGAGCTACGTTCCGACCGCCGGCCACGGCCCCGACAGCGACCTCACGGGCTACAAGGTCGAAGCCACCGACGGGCCCATCGGCAAGGTCGACAAGCACTCCAACGACTTCGCCAACCAGTACATCGTGGTCGACACCGGCGTATGGATCTTCGGCAAGGAAGTCCTGCTGCCCGCCAGCACCGTGACCGCCATCGACAACGAGGAGCAGCGGATCCTGGTCTCACTCACCAAGGAGCAGATCAAGAACGCACCGGAGTTCGACAAGGAAAAGCACCTGGGCGACCCCGCCTATCGCGACCAGCTCGGCGGGTACTACGGCGGTTCGGGCCACTGAGCCCGCCCGCTCCAAGCCGCACCGACGCCGCAGACTGCGGCCAGGGCCCTCACACAGGTCGCCCCTTTCGGGCCTTGGTGACCAGGCGAGGCCGCCCGAGTACTGTGCGGCCTCGGGGCCTGCCGGCACGAAGAGGCAGGCCGCAGGGGAAACGGAGCGGTCGGACATGATGAACAAGCAGGCTCGGAGCGGATGGTGGGAGGGGCTGCCCGAAGGGATCCGCAGGCAGATCGACGGGTACGTTCTGCAGGACGCGTCAATGGCGGCCATCCGCCTCGTCGCGGAGATCGGCTTCGTGCCCGACGACATCGGGGTCGCCACCGCAACGGCCATCGTCAGTGACCGGTACGCGCACTACGGCGACCGGGTAGCCCGTGCCCCGGACACTCCCATCGATCAGGAGTCCCTGGTACGGCGTGTCGACGGTATACCCGGTCGTATCGCGGCGATCGAGGCGGTCTGGGACGGCGACACCGTTCACGACTGGTTCGTGAGGCTGCTGGCCATCGCCGAGGATCCTCCCGTGGAGCACCCGCTGGCCCTCATCCACTGGACCATGGCCGTACGACACCTCGGAGAGGATGAGAGGGTCGAAGGCCGCCACCCTGCGGGAGTGGTAGCCCAGGGAGTCGGCGCGGAACTGGCGGCCCGCCTTGCCGTTCCCTTCCACTTCGCAAGCCCTGACACCCCGGACGACGAAGCCCCCCGCTGGTGGCACTGACGGTGACGCCTCCCTGGCAGGGCATCGGACCGATAGCGTCTGCGAGCGAGGGTCACGGTGTCTGCCTCATAATCCAGCCGTGGACATATCCGATGAGGGACAGCCGCTCGATCCCGTCTGGCATGAGATCAGCAACAACGTGTGTGGCGTCCTGGCAGGAGCCCCGAGTGCATCGTTGGTGGCCGAGCGCTTCATCGGGGCCGGCTGGAGATCCCTGTCCGGGTCGTCGTGGGAGTCGTATGAGGTCGAGACCAGCTGGTCTCGCATCGAGGTCGACCCGACCGACAGGGGCACGCTCCTGAACGGAGTCGTCGACCCTCAACGGTTCGAGGATCTGGCGGCGCTGCTGACCCGGTTCGGAATGTGGTTCAGTCTCGAACTCTACGACGATGACAGGGGACTGCTGCGGGAGATCGAAGCAGGAACGCCTTCAGCGCCTCGTGACGCCGATCCGCAGCCTTTCAACTGGCTGCCCGCTCCGCTTCGGCTTTGGTCCCGGCGAGGCGGTACGCGCAGGGGCGGGGGTCGGTGAAGGTCCCGGTCCAGCTGTCCAAGGCTCCTTGGGAGTCATGGCGACGCTTGTTCTCCCCTTCATGGTCGGTCAGGACCTGGAGGAGGCGTTCGACGCCGTAGCGGGCGATGGTCTTGATCAGCTGCTTCTCTTCCGCGGACGCGTTAGCCCTTCATCGCAGCATCGGCGGCCTGCTCCGTCGCGCCTCACCCTGGAGGGCGCGGTCACTGTACTTCTCCCTCCTAGCGCCCGCTGCCAGTGGCGCGGCGGCGTCGGAGCAACTCGTCATAGCGAGGCACCGAGGGCAGCGGCAGCCTGAGCCCGGCGGAAGGTGCGCCAGGTGTCACTCGTACGGCGCGTCACGGTCACCGTCGCCTACCGAGGGCCCGCGCGTCCGACGCAGGTTCGGTTACGCCTTTGGTGGCCTTGTCGGCCTCCCCCGCGGCCTCATCCGCCGTCATGGGCCCGGGCTTCAGAGCGGCGGCCAGGCCCCCGAACTGTTCGTCGGCCATGCGGTGTCCGAGCGGCAGCACCTCGATTGACGCGGGGGTACCGTCCCGCTCGCCGTGGATCTTCCTTTCCTGGATTCACCAGGCGTCGTGGAGCGACGCCAACGTGACCGCAGCACAGACCCGTTCGGGAGCGTTGCGGTGAGGTGCCATGCGTAGCGAGGTCGCTGATCGAGCAGGCCGACCGGGGCCGTAGGAGACTCCGACGCCCGTCCTGGGACGGGACCGCCACCACCGCTGAATGTGGTCATGACCGCCGTGGCGGCGCGTAGCCCGGGGCACCAGCGGCCTCCCCCGCGTCAAGGTCAGGTGCGCTGGTCGGGGCCTGGCTGGAGGCAGCTTGAGCAACTCGCGGCTGGAGCTTGCTGGGCGGAGCAAGGGCCGTGCGCGGGGCCCTTGTTACCCGTGCGTTCCGCACGGGCGGAAGGTGACAGTGGCGACTGTCGGAGCTTGTGGGAGGGGTGGCAACGTCGTGTCCGTCACCGACCGAGGGAGTGCGCAGTGAACATGGGGTACGCGGTCTTCTGCGACGCCGACCGTCACTTCTACGACGCGCCCCACCGCCTCGTCTTCGGCGACACCGAGAGCGGCTCGCTCTATCGGGCCGCCACCCTCCCCGTACCCGAGGGATGGACCTCCCACCGCACGGGTGACTGGCTCGCGCTGCGTCCGCTGGACCGCCCGCTCCCCTCGCAGGGCTGGAAGATCCACGTCTCGGCCGGCCTGGACAACGCGGAGGCGGTCCTCGGCAAGGTCCGGGAGTACTGCCTCGGGCGGGACGTCGCCTTCAAGTTCGTGCCCAGCCGCTACCTGCTGCACCAGCGCAACGCCAAGTACGCGGACCGCGCGGCGAGCGGCAAGTTCATCACCGTCTACCCGGCGGACGACCGGGAGTGCCCGCGCGTGGCGACCGACCTCGCCGGGCTGCTGGACGGCGAGGCCGGTCCGTACATCCTGAGCGACCTGCGGTGGGGCCGGGGCCCCGTGCACCTGCGGTACGGAAGCTTCACCCGGCGCCACTGCTACGACGAGCACGGGGAGCTGCGGCCCGCCCTGGAGGACGGCTCCGGCACGCTCGTGCCCGATCACCGCGGTCCGGTGTTCCACGTGCCGGACTGGGTGACTCCGCCCGCCTTCCTGCTCCCGCACCTCGCGGCGCGGGCCGCGGTGACCGTGGGGGACCTGCCGTACGAGATCGAGAAGGCGCTGCACTTCTCCAACGGCGGCGGAGTGTACGCGGCGCGGCACCGGCCGACCGGTCGGCGCGTCGTCCTGAAGGAGGCGCGCCCCCACGCCGGGCTGGCCGCGGACGGGGCGGACGCCGTGACCCGGCTGCGCCGTGAGCGCGAGGCGCTGGAGCAGCTTTCGGGGCTCGCCTGCACGCCGGAGGTCCTCGACAGCTTCACGGTCGGCGACCACCACTTCCTGGTGCTGGAGTTCGTGGAGGGCAAGCCGCTCAACACCTTCTTCGCCCGGCGGCACCCGCTGATGGAGGCCGATCCGCCGGCGGAGAAGCTCGCCGACTACACGGCGTGGGCCCTGCGGATGCATGGGCTCGTCGAGCGGGCCGTGGCCGAGGTCCACGCGCGGGGGATCGTCTTCAACGACCTGCACCTGTTCAACATCATGGTGTCCGAGGACGAGGCCTCGGTGGTGCTGCTGGACTTCGAGGCCGCCCAACGCGCCTCGGAGGGCGGTCGTCAGACCGTCGCCAACCCGGCGTTCGTGGCACCCGCCGACCGGCGCGGCTTCGATGTGGACCGGTACGCCCTCGCGTGCCTCCGGATCGCCCTGTTCATCCCGCTCACGAGTCTGCTGGCCGTGGACCGGGCCAAGGCCGCGCACCTGGCCGAGGCCGCCGCGGCGCGGTTCCCCGTGCCCCCTGGTTTCCTGGACGAGGCGGTGCGGGAGATCATGCGCGAGCCGGCCGGGGACAGGGCCGGTGAGGGCGTCCGGACGCCCGCTCGACTCCCGGACGGCTCCCGGTTCCTGCCCGTGGAGCCGGGGGACTGGCCCGCCAGCCGTGACTCGCTGGTGCGCGCCGTCCTCGCGTCGGCGACACCGGGCAGGGAGGACCGGTACTTTCCCGGCGACATCGCCCAGTTCGCCACGGCGGGCGGGGGCATGTCGGTGGGGTACGGCACCGCTGGAGTGCTGTACGCCCTGCGGGAGAGCGGGGCCCCTCGATGTCCGGAAGCCGAGGACAGGCTGCTGCGGTACGCCAAGGAACCCGATTCCGGCACGCCGCTCGGCTTCTACGACGGGCTCAGCGGCGTGGCGTGGGTGCTCGATCGACTCGGGCACACCGCCGGCGCGCTCGAACTGGCCGCACGCGTCGTCGAAGAGGACCACGACGCCCTCGCCCCCGATCTGCACGGAGGGACCGCCGGCATCGGCCTGGCCCTGGACGCCCTGGCGGACGCCACCGGCGAGAGTGCCCTGCACACGGCGGCCCTGCGCTGCGCCGAGCTGACGGCACGACCGCTCCGGAGGTCCGACCGGACGACGGGAGCCGCGCCGGGCAAGGCGCGCACGGGGTTGCTGCACGGCGGTGCCGGGCGGGCCCTGCTGTTCGTACGGCTCTACGAGCGCACGCGGGACACCGCCCTGCTCGACCTCGCCGCCGAGGCGCTCCACGACGATCTCTCCCGCTGCGTGCGCGGGGTCTCCGGGATCCTCCAGGTCGACGAGGGCTGGCGCACGATGCCCTACCTCGGCGCCGGCAGTGTCGGCATCGGCATGGTGATCGACGACTACCTGCTCCACCGCCGCGACGACGTCCTGGACCGGGCCCGGCGCGACATCGTGCGGGCGGCGCAGGCCACCTTCTACGCCCAGCCGGGCCTCTTCCGCGGCGTCGCCGGGATGGTGCTCCACCTCTCCCGTACGAACGCCGGCGGACCCGGTATGGAACCGGAGGACGTACGCCGACAGGTCGGCTGCCTCACCTGGCACGCCATGTCCTACCGGGGACACCTCGCCTTCCCAGGTGAGCAGATGATGCGCCTCTCCATGGACCTCTCCACCGGCACCGCCGGCGTCCTGCTGGCCCTCGCGGCGGCGCTCGACGACCGCCCGGCGCACCTGCCGTTCCTCCCGCCGCTTCGGCGGCCCCACGAACCGGCCCCATGACGGGGTCGTCCCGCACAACCGTCCCCTACGAAAGGAAACGATCATGAACCTGTTCGACCTTCAGTCGCTGGAGACCCCGCAGGACGAGGCCATCGGTGACGTCGAGACCGGCAGCCGCGCGAGCCTCCTGCTCTGCGGTGACAGCAGCCTCAGCGTGACGACCTGTAACTGACCCGATCCGGCTTTCCGCCCGGCGGCCTGAACGCCGGTGCGGAGCCACGGTGCCCCGGGAGCGCTGCTCCCGGGGCACCGGCCGTCGGGGCCGGACACCGACGGCGGCCTCGCCGGGGACGCGCCCGTACGAGAAGAGAAGAGAGGGGATCGGATGGCCTCGCCGACCGGTTCCGACCGGCTGCTCATCGGCGCCGTACGGCACACCGCTGGCCTCGCCGCGGCGCTGCTGCTCTGCTCCGTCGCGGGCGCCGCCTGTACGCTCGCCGTCCCCGCGTTCGCCGGCAGGACCCTGGACCTGCTGCTGCGCCAGGGGCCCGGGGCGGAGACGTGGCTGGTGTGGACCGCCGCACTGCTCGCCGTGGAAATCCTCGCGGAGACCGGCTCCGTGCTCCTGACCCAGCTCGCCAACGCCCGCGCCACCGGATGGATCCGGCTGCGCGCCCTGGGCGGCCTCCTCGGCACCGCGCCCCACCGGGCGGCGCTCCACTCGGGCGGCGACGTCGCCGCGCGGCTGTGCGTCAACGCCACCGACAGCGGCACCGCCCCGGCGGCCCTCGCGACGTCGGTGTCCTCCGTGCTGATGCCGATCGGAGCGCTCGTGGCCCTGGCGCTCATCCATCCCTGGACCGCGGTGGTCTTCGCGGCCGGTCTGCCGCTGCTCCTGCTGCTCCTGCGCGCGTTCGCCGTCCAGTCCTCCGACTCGGTCGGCCGGTACCAGCGGGCGCAGGGCGCCATCGCCGCCCGGCTGGCCGAAGCACTCGGCGGCGCCCGAACCATCGCCGCCGCCGACACGGCGCGCCGCGAAGAGGACCGCATCCTCGCCCCCTTGCCCGAACTGGCCCTGCACGGCACGCGCATGTGGCTCGTCCACGGCCGTGCCGTGGCCCGGAGCGGGGTCCTGCTCCCGCTGCTCACCACGGCCGTCGTCGCGGTGGCGGGGGCGGGCCTCGCCGCCGGTGACGTCAGCGTGGGCGAGCTCCTGGCCGTGTCCCGGTACGCGGCGCTCGCCGCCGGCATCGGAGGCGTCGCGGCGCCCCTCGGCACCCTGGTCCGAGCCCGCAGCGCGGGCCACCGCACCGCGGAACTCGCGCATCTGTCGCCGATGAGCCACGGCTCCGCCGTCCTGCCGCCCGGCGGGCCCGGCGATCTGGAGCTGCGTCAGGTCCGGGTGGTGCGCGGGGGCGTTCCCCTGATCTCGGACGTGACGCTCACCGTGGACGGGGGGTCGACGGTGGCCGTCGTGGGCCGCTCGGGTGCGGGGAAGTCCACTCTGGCGGCCGTCGCGGGCAGGCTGACCGACCCCGATGCCGGGCGCGTCGTCCTGGACGGTGTCGACCTGGCCGACCTGACCCTCGCGGAGCTGCGCGGGGCGACCGCGTACGCCTTCGCACGTCCGGTCTTCGATGGTGGCGCGACCGTCACGATCGGCGCGGCACTGGCCGCCGGGACCGGGCCCGCGCAGGGTCCCGCCACGGCGGAGAGGGTCAGGGCGGCCGCGACGGCCGTCTGCGCCGACGCCTTCGTCCGGCTGCTCCCCCTGGGCTACGAAACCCCGGTGGACGAGGCTCCGCTGTCCGGCGGCGAGGCCCAACGCCTGGGCCTCGCCCGGACCTTCGTCGGCCACGGGCGTCTGATGATCCTCGACGACGCGACGTCCAGCCTGGACACGGCCACCGAACGGCAGGTGGAACGCGCCCTCGCCGCGTCACCACGACCGTGCACCCAGCTGATCGTCGCCCACCGGGCGTCCACCGCCGCCCGCGCGGACCGGGTGGTCTGGATGGAGGCGGGCCGCGTGCGGAGGACCGGCCCTCACCGTGAGCTGTGGGAGGACGCGGACTATCGCGCGGTGTTCACGGCGGAGGCTGCGATTCCGGCGACCGAAGCGGACGCTGCGACACCCCGGTCGGACGCGGAGGCAGCCCGGTCGGACGCGGAGGCAGCCCGGACGGACGCTGAGGCACCCCGGACGGACGCTGAGGCACCCCGGACGGACGCTGAGGCACCCCGGACGGACGCTGAGGCACCCCGGACGGACGCTGTGGCACCCCAGGCGGAAGCAGGGGCACCCCGCGCGTCAGCGGGGGCGCCCGTGGTCGACACGTCGACGCCGTCGGCAGGGACGGGGGCATGTCCGTGACCACCGCACCGCGCACGACGCACGCGAAGGAGTCGGCGGGGCGGACGGAGCCGACCTCGACAGGCGCGCCGACGCCGGCTCCGGCCTTCGAGGAGGCGACCACGACCCGGCGCGCGCTTGCCCCCATCCGGTCCCTCCTGCTCCGCCGCAAGGGCGTGCTGGGGAAACTGGCGGCATGGTCGGCCGCCGAGTCCGCCCAGACGTTCCTCGGCGGCTACTGCGTGGCCCACTCCCTCGACGACGGATTCTTGAAGGGCTCCCCCGCCACGGGACTGCTCTGGCTGGCGGCAGCCGCCGTGGCCATCCTGCTCGGGGCTCCTGTCGCCCGGGGGATCTTCGCCCAACTCCCTCCTCTCACCGAGTCGTTGCGCGACGACCTCGTACGAGGCTCGGTCGTACGGGCCCTGCGCTCGGCCACCGCGGCGCGTCACGGCGCGGACACCACGGCGGTGTCGCGGCTGACAAGCCAGACCGAGATAGCCCGGGACAGCTTCGCCGGACTGGTGCTCGCGGCTCGCTCCTTCGTGTTCGTCGCTGTGGGCGCCCTCGCCGGACTGGTGTCGCTCGCGCCGCAGTTCCTGCTCGTCGTGCTCCCTCCCCTGGCGCTGGGCCTCGCCCTGTTCACGGCGTCGCTGCGGCCGATGGCACGGGCCCAGCACCGCTACCTCGACGCCGACGAGGCTGTCGGCCGGCGCGCCGAGGTCACCCGTACCGCCCTGCGCGACATCGTGGCCTGCGGCGCCCAGGAAGCGACCGCCGCGGAGAACCGCCGTGCCGTCGAGGAGGCGGCGGCCGCCCAGCGTGCCCTGGCCCGGTGGGCGGCCGTCCGTACGCTCTCCGTGGCGGCGGCCGGGCAGCTGCCGGTGTTCCTGCTGCTCGCCGCGACCCCGTGGTTCCTCCGCGAAGGCGTCACGGCGGGCGCGATGGTGGGGGCGCTCACCTACGTCCTCCAGTCGCTGCTCCCCGCCCTGCACACGCTGATGGCCGTGCTGGGCGCGGCGGGCGCGCGCCTGTTCGTCATCCTGGACCGGCTCACCCGGCCGCTGCCCGCCGCCCCTCCCCCGGTCGCCCCTCCCCCGGCCGCCCACACGAGCGTTGCCGGCCGTACAGGGCGGGCGTCCCCGGCCCTGGAGCTGCGGCACGTGCGGGCCGCGTACGGACCCGGGGCCCGCGCCGTACTGGACGATCTGGACCTGACGGTCGAGCGGGGTGAACACCTCGCGGTCGTCGGTCCGAGCGGCATCGGCAAATCGACCCTGCTGCACGCGATGGCGGGCCTGCTGACGCCCGAGCAGGGCGAGGTACGGCTCCTCGGCCGCGCGATCGGTGCCTGCCCGCCGTCGGAACGCGCCGCCCTGCGCGTGTTGCTTCCCCAGGAGGCGTACGTCTTCACGGGCACCCTGCGGGACAACCTCTGCTACCTGCGGCCCGGCGCCGTTCCCTCGGATGTCGACGGGGCCGTGGACGCGCTGGCCCTGCGCCCGCTCGTCGAACGGGTGGGCGGCCTCGACCGTACGCTGACGCCCGACACCCTGTCTCTCGGCGAACGCCAGCTCATCGCCCTGGGACGGGCCCACCTGGCTTCGGCCCCGTTGTTGTTGCTGGACGAGGCGACCTGCCACATGGATCCCGTCGCGGAGGCCACGGCCGAACACGCCCTGCGGGCCCGGCCCGGGACCCTGGTCGTCGTCGCCCACCGGCTGTCGTCCGCGCTCCGGGCCGACCGCGTCCTCGTCCTCGACGGCACCCGTGCCCAGTGCGGCACGCACGAGGAACTGCTTGAGCGTTCCGCTCTCTACCGCGACCTCATGGGGCACTGGGGCGGCACCGAGCGGTGAGTCACCCCGGTCACGGCGACCTCACGTGTCCGCGGTTCACGTCCACCCGGCGCCCTGGGCGATCCGGATGGCGTCCACACGGTTGCGGGCGCCGACCTTGCGTATGACGCTCGCCATGTAGTTGCGGACGGTGCCCTTGGACAGGAACAGCGTTGCCGCGATCTCGGAGATCGGCGCTCCGTTGGCGGCCAGCGACAGGACGCTCAGCTCGCGCCGGGTCAAGGGCATCTCCGCGGCCTGCAGGAACCCGAGCGCCAGTGTCTCGTCGATGAAGCGCTCCCCTCTGGCCAGACGGTGCACCGCCTCCACCAGTCGACACTTGGGGCTGTCCTTGTCGACGAAGCCGGCCGCTCCTGCCGCGTGCGCCCGTCTCAACACCCCCGGCCGCTGCCCCGGTACGAGGGCCAGGAGCGCCGAGCGGCCCGCCACGCCGGCTCCGGAGGAGGATAAGCAAGCGGTCGCGGGTAAGACGGGGGGCGGCAGGCACTCGGCGTCGGCGACGTACACATCCGTCTCCGCCTGCTCGGCGGCCGGGCCGTCGGACCACCGCGGCAGCGAGGCGACCACATGGATCCCGCTCGACCGCAGCAGTTCCTCGAGCGCGAGGCGCAGCAGTTGCGCCTCGTAGACCACCGTCACCCGTATCATTCCCAGCCTTTCGGTCCTGCGTCGTGCCAGGGGTGCACGACGCGAGCAGTCACCCTCACCTCCTCTGCCCCTGAAGCTCCGGGAGGAACGGGACACCAGGCGCACGGAGGGCGCACGGCGCAGTCTCTCGGCCGGATCCGATCCGTGTCCGCCACGGGATCGCAGGCCGGCGCTGTCCGGTGCCGACCGGTTCGCGCGGGGATTGTCCAGATCCGACCCCGGCACCGCTCACCGCGAGCAGCGCCTCTTCGGCGCGCGCCACGCGGGGGCGCACAGGGCGCCGGCCGACAGGAATGAGTGACTTCGGCGACCGCCGCCAGGTCGCTGAGGATCCGCGGCAACCGCTGTCGACGGTCAGACAAAGGACTCGTCCGCGGAGAACGATGTCTCTACGCTGGGCCGCAGCGGGAGCGCGCGTGTTTCCGCAGGTTGCGGTGCCGTGGCAGAGCGGTCTATTGCGACCGCCGCGGGCGAGGTCCCTCCCGCGGCGGGTGACGGGGACGGGGCGGGCCTGCTCCCATCTGTCTCGCGGGTTCGAATCCCGTCGGCACCGCAGCCGACCAGGACGTGGTGCTGCGCGTTCCTCCCGGTGCGCCGGGCGGTGCGTCCGAACGCGCGCCGGACGGCATGGCCGGGTCCGGCCGGGCTGTCACGGAGTGGCACCGCTGGTCCGGCCGAGATCCGTGAGGAACTGTCGTTGACCGTCCACGAATCCGTCCGCGAAGAGCGAGCGGGGCGAGAAGAGCGCGGTGAGGGTGACCTTGAGGTCCGACTGCTCGATGGACCGCTTGAGAAGCGAATGAGTCGCGTCCGGGTAGCGCTTGGCCGTCAACGCACCGCCCGCGCCCAGTACCTCGCGGTAGGTGCGCTCCGTGTCGGCGGTGTCCACGTTGAGGTCGTGGCCCGCGAGGACCAGCAGAACCGGTACGCCGCGGAGGGCGGCAAGGTCTCGCGTGGCGTCCGCGGTGTAGTTCCTGGAGACGAAGCTCCAGCGATCGGCGGTCATGCCGTCCAGGTCGCTGCTCATGGCCTTGACGTACTCCTCGTAGGTCGCGTGGCGTTCCAGCAGCTGTCGGGTCGTGTCGCTCTTGGCGACCGCCGCGCTGGTACGGCTCGCTGACGCGCCGTCGGCGCGCAGCTCGGCGAGGAGGTTGTAGCGGCCCTGCCGAAGCCAGTTGATCGCGGGCGAGACGGCGATGACGAAGCTCACGTGGGTCCTGGCCGCGACCTTCGGCATGACCCAGCCCGCTTGGCTGGCGCCCCAGAGCCCGATCCGGTCGCCGTCGATGTCCGGCCGGGCCCGGGCCCAGGCGACGGCGGCAGCTGTCTCGTCGGCCCGGTCGTCCATGGTCTGGTCGAGCCAGTTCCCGGGCGCGCCCGCGACGCCGGGCTTGTCCCAGGAGAGGGAGGCGTAGCCGGCCTGGGCGTTCGCCTCCCACAGGGGCTTGTAGCCGTCGTCGTGGGTGGCATCGACGGGGCCGTCGCCGTGGACGTACACGACCAGGCCATGACGCTCGCGGCCGTCCCGGGGCGTGGTCAGGACTCCGTTGAGGGTGTGGCCGCCGTGACGGATCGAGACGCGCTGCTCGTCCATGGCGTAGGAGTGCTGCCACAGCACCACGCTGACGAGACCCGCGGTCATCGCCAGGATCGTGACGAGCGACCACACGGTCGTGCGGAGCCGGCGCCGTCGGGGTGGGTTCTTTGGTGGGTTCTTGGGACGCACGGGTTGCAGGGGCTGCATGGACATGAGATCTGACCGCCTCTGTTCGAATGAGTCGACCGGAAACTATCAACTCTCGAACGTTCGTGGAAAGAGTGATAGTTTCGAGTCTCGGGTCGGACGAGCAGAGGGGTGGTGCACGGCATGGGACGGGACACGGCTGGGCCGGCTAAGGGGCCGGTGACGGTCCGGCGGGGGCTTCCGGTCGGCGCCGAGCGACGGGCGGCCGAGATGTACTGGGGCGCCTTCGGCCGTAAGCTCGGTCCGGCACTCAACCCTCCGGAGAAGGCGGTGTCCTTCATCGCCGCCCACCTGAACGCGGACCGCGCCGTCTGCGCGCTCCTGGACGGGCGGCTCGTCGGCCTCGCCGGCTACCAGCTCGGCGGCCGAGCTCTGACGGGAGGATCGGCCTCCGACGTGCTGCGCGCCTACGGACACCTGCGGGGGCTGCCCAGACTGCTGCTCCTCGCCCTGTTCGAACGCCGTCCCGCTCCCGGGCAGCTCGTCATGGACGGGATCGCCGTGGACCCGGACATGCGCGGGCGCGGCGTGGGGACCCTGCTCATCGAGGAAGTGGCCGCCGTGGCGGCGGAGCAGCACTGCCAGGAGATCAGACTGGATGTGATCGACACCAATCCGCGTGCCAGGGCCCTGTACGAGCGGCGCGGCTTCACGGCCGTGCGGACCGAACACACGCCGTACCTGAGCGGCCTATTGGGGTTCGGTGCGGTGACCACCATGCGTCGCGCGGTCGCGACGAGAGGGGCAGGAGAACGGTGAGCACCGAGGCGGACCACGTCGAGGTCCCCACCCGCATGCTCGTCCACGCGCTGATCCGTGAGGACGGCACCGTCGACGCGGACGAGCTCTACACCGTCGCCGGCACCCTGGGCATGAGCGACCAGCAGGTGCGGTTGTGCATCAAGCGCCTCGTGGCCGAGGGCCGGTTCACCCACGAGGGCCGTGGCCGCAGAGCTCGGTTGCACGCGACCGCGGACACCACGCGTTCCCTGGCACCCAACGCGGACTTCCTCCGGCACGCCTTCCAGCAGGATGCCGGACTCGCTCCCTGGGACGGTGTCTGGCACCTGGCCGCCTTCGCGGTGCCCGAATCGGCCCGCCAGGCCCGTGACGCCCTCCGCGAGACGCTCGTCCACCTCGGCGGCGCCCCGCTCCAGGGCGGACTGTACGTCTGCGCGAACGCCTGGGAGCCGTACGTCGAAGAGGCGGCCCACCGCCTCGGCGCCCACGGCGCGCTCACCCTTCTCACCACGACCGACCTTCGCAAGGGCGACACCCAGGAGCCTGTCGAGCTCGCCCGGCTTCTGTGGCCCCTGCAGGAGACCGCCGACCGCTACCGCCGTCTCAGCCGCATCGCCAGGCCCCGCCTGGCCCGGCTCACCGGCCCCGCCGAGCTCTCCCCCTCCGCGTTCCTCACCATCGCGGTCGAGCTCGCAGCCGAACTCACCCGCGCCATGGAGCCCGACCCGCTGCTGCCCCCGCAGCTCCTGCCCCAGCCCTGGCCCGGCACCCAGGCACGGGAACTCATCGCCCGCTGCTGGGCGGTCATGCAGGAGCGAGAAGCCGACGGAACCCGCCCGACCCTCTTCCGCCTCTACGCCGACATCACACGCGAGGCCGCGGACCGGGCCGCGCTCTGAAGGCCTACGGCACGGGGGCGGCGGCGGCCCGGTGGTACCGGGTGTAGGTCTCGAAGACCTCGGAGACCTCGAAACCGAGGCGGGTCAGCACGGCGCCACTCTTGGCGTTTCCGTGGGTGACGCCCGCGAACACGTCAGTGGCGCCCCACACCGTGGCTGCGTACTCGATCAAAGCCCGGCAGGCCGCGGTGGCGTACCCCTGCCCCGTAGTCGCGTGGTCGAGCCAGTATCCCAAGCTGTACTTGGGTGGGTCGACGGCGACAAGGTCGACGCGGCCGACGAGGGCGCCGTGAAGAAGGACGCCGCAGCGGAGGGACGGGCTGGGGTCCTGGAGCAGCTCGGCATGGGCCGTCTCGTAATCCGAAGCGGCCAGCGCCTCGTAGTCGCCGTGCTGGGTGAGGTGTGTGCGATTTCGATCGATGAGTGCGAAATATTCATCGGCTCGTCCAGCAGTGAGGACGCACAACGTCAATACGGGTACGTGGGTAGCGAGTTCGGGGAAGACGCGCATTTCGTGATGACTGACGGCCATGTCGGCAGACCTTACGGCGGGGGCTGGAGCCCGGCCATGGTTTTTTGGTGGGCGTGAATCAGCGGGTGGCGGGCCCGTGCAGCCGGCGGCGTGCCCTGTCGGGCCTCGTGTCGTTGAGCCAGGCATGACGATCTTCAACCGCCGAGTCCTCGCCTCCGCCGCTGTGGCCGCCACCGCCGTCCTCGCCTCCGCCGGGGTCGCGGCGGCCGACAGCGTCGGCAACCACCTCCCCGGGGCCGGTCTCCTGAACCAGACCTTCGGGAACGGCGACCAGGAGGCCAAGACCGCCGACGCCCTGCCCACCCACAACGCCCTCAACAACCTCCGCGTCCCCTGACCGAAGCCGTCCGATGCTCAGCGGGGCTGAACGTGTACCCGATCAGTCCCGCAGTCCGGAAGAGCACAGCTCTCGTCGGCCGACGTGCCCGCCGGAGCCGATCAGCAGGAGCTTCCTGGAGATCGCCTGAGCCCGGGGCCCGCCGCGTCGTCAGTGGCGGGTTTGATCCGCAGGGTCGAACGGCCGCACCTGCCCCCTCCCCCGCACCGCGAAATGACCAAGACCTCCCCTGCTTGGCGGCCGAGGCCGGGGCAAGCACGTCACAGCATGCGGCGGAGCAAGTGGTCCCGGTCGACGAGCTGGTGCTTGAGCACGAGCCCGATGTGCAGGGACAGGGCGATGAAGAAGACGACGTGAGTCGCGACGTGGGCGGCGAGCAGACCGTCGTCGCCGGAGACGACGAGGGCGAGCCCGGACAGCGGGATGGCGAAGGTCACCGCGTAGAGGGCGTTCTCGGTCCAGTGGGCCAGGCGGCGCTCGGATGCACCGAGGGTGGGCGCCCAGGGGGGGCAGGGGCGTCGCGAGGCGCCAGACGAGGCGGACGGTTCCCAGCAGGAGGATCGTCAGGCCGAGCAGGACGTGGACGGTGAGCAGCGTGTCGTCGCCGAAGAGTTCGTAGCCGTCGTCGCCACCCCTCCCACGCCCCTGGCCTTTGCCCGGTTCCTCCCCACGTCCTCGACCGCGCCCCCTGCCCCGTCCGCCGTCGTCCACGTCGAGGAGGTAGCCGACGGCGAACTGTAGGGCGACGGCGAGGACCACCGTCCAGTGCAAGGTCCTCGTGACGATGCCGTAGCCGTGGGGACCGTTCCGGAAGTGTGCGCCCATACCCTTACGATGCACCATGTATGGGGTCAATAGCTGTTTTGTTGCATGGCGGTGATGCTTGCCCACCCCTTTGAGCGGGACGGCGATCTGCCGCCGGAGGCCCGGCAGAAGCTCCTGTTGCCGTTCGCGGATCCGACAGGACCGCCTCTGTGAACGGAGGCTCGTTCCGTAGGGGGCGGGTGCGGCTCGGGCGCTGGCCGTTGCGCCCGGCGTGAGCCAGGCGCTGCCCGGGGCATGGGGTGCGGGTTCCTGGGCGCCGGTGGCCGGTCCGCGCACGCCGGAGTGCTCCGGGCATCTGATCCGATGAGTGGCGGGGCCCTGTCAGCGAGGCGTTCGGGCGCCTGTTTGCGGAGAAGTTGGGGGTGAGGACGTCGGCACCCGCACAGCGCGTCGGTCCCGAATCCGTTCGGGGCTCTGCGCGGGGCAGCGGGCAGCGGCACGGCGTCCCGGCCGCCCGCCACCGTCTCCCTCCGGCAGCTCGGGCGGGGATGCGCTTTCCGGTTCCTGCGCGCTGTACCCGGGCTGCCCGGCGGGGCAGGGCGGCATGTCACAGCACCGTCGACTCGAGGAGTACGTCATGAGCACCCCTCCCTCCGCTCCGCGCAGGGTCGCCCTGGCCAACGGCAGCTTCGAAGAACCGCCCATCAGCGGCGTCGCGTTCCTGCCGGATGCCTCCCAGTCACAGGCGGCCAAGTACGTTCCCGGCTGGCTCACCACCGCGACCGACCATCAGATCGAGCTGTGGAGCAACGGCACCCACGGTGTGCCCTCGGCCGAGGGCGCGCAGTTCGCCGAGCTGAACGCCAACGAGGTCTCCACGCTGTACCAGGACCTGCCGACCACGCCCGGGACCAAGCTGTACTGGCGGCTGTACCACCGGGGCCGGCAGGGGCAGGACACGATGGCGCTGGACATCGGAGTGCCGGGCTCGGCGGTGGAGCAGCGCACGTTCACCGACGGCACCAGCGCCTGGGGCTACTACACCGGCACCTACACCGTCCCCGACGGGCAGACGGTGACCCGGTTCGCGTTCCGTTCCGTCTCCGCGGCCGGCGGCAACCGCGGCATCGGCAACTTCCTGGACGGCGTCTTCTTCGGCACCGCGCCCCACGTGGAGCTGACCAAGTCCGCGATCCCCGCGGGGCCGCTGGAAGTCGGTGACGTGCTCACCTACCGCGTCACGGCAAAGAACGAAGGCGGCGGCGCGGCGGAGGCCCTGGTGCTGACCGACCAAGTCCCGGACGGCACGACCTACGTCCCCGGGTCCCTGCGCGTCGTCGACGGGCCGAACGCCGGGCCGAAGACCGACAGGAAGGGTGACGACCAGGCCCACTACGACGCCGATGCGGGCAAGGTCGTCTTCCACCTCGGGGACGGCGCCACCGGATCCCAGCCCGGCAGCCTGCCGAACACCAGCGTCCTGCCCGGCGGGACCACGGTGGAGTACCGGGTCACCATCGACCGTGCCAGCGGCGGCCGGCAGATCAGCAACACCGCCACCGCCTCCTACGAGAACCGGCTCGGTGACACGCCGGAGCCGCTGACGTCCACGTCCGACGAGGAAGTCACCGAGGTCAAGCCGGCCGCCGACCTGTCCGTGACGAAGGCCGCCGACGCCACCGCGGTGACCGTCGGCCAGACCGTCACCTACCGCGTCACCGTCCGCAACGCCGGCCCCAACCGGGCCACCGGGGTCACCGTCACCGACCGGCTCCCCGAGGGGCTCGTCTTCCTCTCCGCCGAGGGCTCCCCCGGCACGTACGACCCGGCCGGCGGCCGGTGGACCCTGGACGAACTGGCCGTGGGCGGCACCGCCACCCTCGTACTGCGGGCCAAGGCCACCCGGGCGGGGTCCGTCAGCAACACCGCCACCGTCGCCGGCCAGGACACCGACCCCGACCCCGACGACAACAGCGACAGCGTCACCATCTGCGTGGAGGCGGCCCCCGCCTGCTGCGACCCCTGCGCCGCCGACAAGTAACCCGAGATCCCCTGCGCTCTCGCGTCAAAGGGGGGCCAGGACCGACGCAACCGGCCCTGGCCTCCCGACCCGCCCTTTCCGGACGGCCCACGGGCGGACACCCCGTGGGCCGTCCGGAGGGACACGGCGGTCGAAGTGTAGGGCCTGCTGCTCACCGGGGCCTGTCCCTCACCAGAGCCGGGCGGATCCTGGGCGGTCGCCTCCGCGCCCCGTGCGCGGCGGTGTCCTACGACGGCGCGTGGGCGGCGGTTCACAGGGGTACCCCTCGACGCTCTGCGGTCGACGCGAGGGCGCGTCAGGTCACGGAGTAGAACCGGATGGCGACTTCGGAGTCGTCGCCGCGGGCGAGGCCCATGAAGACGGTGCGGGCGAGCCAGAGATGGGCGGGGGCATCGGTACGGAAGACCGGGGCGGTCCGGTAGTACACGCCTGCCTCGGACACCTGCAGGGTGCCGTCGTACTGGGCGGGTGTGGAGGGGTCGTCCTCGTGGTAGTAGCCGCGGTTGGTGATGTCGATGACCGCTCCGTCGTCGGCCTGCAGGAGGTACCGGGCGTCGAGTTGGTAGACCCCGTGGCGTCTGTCGCACCAGTCGCCACCGCCGGCCAGGACCGTGCCGCGCAGGCGGGGGCCATCCACGATGCCGCCGGTGATGGGGACGTACTCGGTCGTCTCCCCGCCGCCGTGCCCGATGTGCAGGGAGGGACCGAGGAAGGCACGAACCTCGAAGGCGAAGGCGAGGGCGGGGGTGAAACCCGGCCCGGGGGCGGTCTGCGGCTCTGGGGCGATCACGGCACTCCGTAGGGGCTGCGGGGCTGGCGCGGCGGTGGAACAGATCCTAGGCAGGCCGCAGTCGACGGTGTCAACGGTGTTGACGTAACAGCGTTCTGCGCTGGTGGAGGAGTGGGGCGATCACAGCGCGGCGGGTCCTGGCGTTCGTCGGGCGGGCCGAGGCCCCGTGCACGGGCGGGCGACGCGAAGCCGCGGGGGCGCCTGACAGCCCCCGCCACGCCATCGGCCTGGCGCAGGTGCGAGGCCGATGGCGTGGCGGGGGCGGAGGAGGTGGGGCGTGGCGGTCAGTTCGGACGTCCCGGCAGGTGCGGGAGCAGGCGGTCCGGGGTGAGGGGCAGGTCGCGCAGGCGGACGCCCACGGCGTGGTACACGGCGTTCGCGAGGGCGGCCGCGGTGCCGACGATGCCGATCTCGCCGATGCCCTTGCTGCCCATCGGGTTGAGGTGGGGGTCGTCCTCGTCCAGCCAGTGCGCCTCCAGGGACGGCACATCGGCGTTGCCGGGGACGTGGTAGGAGGCCAGGTCCCGTTCCACGAACTCCCCGTACCGGCGGTCGAGGGTGCTGCCCTCGGTGAGCGCCATGCCGATGCCCATCGTCATGCCTCCGATGAGCTGGGAGCGGGCCGTGCGGGGGTTGAGGATCCGGCCGGCGGCGAAGACACCGAGCAGTCGGCTCACCCGCACCTCTCCGGTCACGGCGTCCACCTCAACCTCCGCGAAGTGGGCGCCGAACGCGTGCCGGGCGTACGGGGACTCCTTGCCCGCCTCCTCCGCGGTGTCGGCCCGTGCGGAGAGGCCCTCGGGCGGCAGCGGGCCGGCGTGGGCGCGCAGCCGGTCGGCGAGGGCGGTGCAGGCCTGGTGGACGGCCCAGCCCCACGACGAGGTACCTGAGGAGCCGCCCGCCAACGGGGCGTCGGGCAGGGCGCTGCTGCCGAGCTCCACCTGGACCGCCTGGAGAGGCGCGTGGAGGGCGTCGGCGGCGATCTGGGCGAGGACGGTCCGCGCCCCGGTGCCGATGTCGGTGGCGTTGAGCCGCACGACGTACGTGCCGTCGGGTGCGGCGTGCGCGACCGCCGTCGACGGGCTGACGAGGTACGGGTAGGTGGCGGAGGCCACGCCGGTGCCGGTCAGCCGGTCGCCGGAGCGCCGCACGCCGGGCCGGGGGTCCCGGTCTTCCCAGCCGAAGAGCCGGGCGCCCTCGCGGAGGCAGCCGGCGAGGTTCCTGCTGCTGAACGGCCGCCCGCTGTCGGGTTCGCGGTCGGGTTCGTTGCGGAGGCGGAGTTCGACGGGGTCGAGGCCGGTGGCGACGGCGAGTTCGTCCATGGCGGCTTCCAGGGCGTACATGCCGGACGCCTCGCCGGGGGCGCGCATCCACGAGGGCGTCGGGACGTCCAGGGCCACCACGCGGTGCGTGGTGCGGCTGTGCGGCGAGGCGTACATGACGCGGGCGGGGACGGCGGCCTGCTCGACGAACTCCGTGACGGTGGAGGTCTGCGTGGTGACCTCGTGGGCGAGGGCCTGGATCGCTCCGTGCGCGTCCGTGCCGATGCGGACGCGCTGGACGGTGGGGGCGCGGTGGCCGACGGTGGCGGGCATGTGGCGTCGGGGCAAGGCGAGTTTGACGGGGCGTGCGGTGTACCGCGCGGCCATGACCGCGAGGACGACCTGGGGACGCGGGGTGCCCTTGGAGCCGAAACCGCCGCCGACGTGCGCGGAACCGACCGTGATCCGTTCCGGGGGCAGGGCGAACAGGCGGGCGAGGACGTCCCGTACGGTCGTGGCCCCCTGGCTCGAGTCGTGGACGGTGAGATCGCCGTCGGTCCACCAGGCAGTGGAGGCGTGCGGTTCCATGGGGTGGTTGTGCAGGGCGGTCATGGTGTAGGTCGCGTCGACGTGGAACGCCGAGGTGGCGTAGGCGGCGTCGAAGTCGCCCCGTTCGCGGACGGCGGGGTGGCCGCCGTTCACCTCCTCGGGGGTACGGAGGCGGGGGTGGCCTTCGGCGGGTCCGGCGTCGTGGTCCTCGGAGGCGTACTCGATCCGGAGGGCTTCGGCGGCGGCGCGGGCGTTCTCCGGGGTGTCGGCGACGACGAGGGCGACGTACCAGCCCCGGTGCGGGACGCGGTCGTTCTGGAGCACGGCCAGGGTCTGGTCGTCGGCCGGGGCGAGGCGGGGCGCGTTCTCGTGGCTGAGGACGGCGTGGACGCCGGGTCTGCGCAGGATCTCGTCGGCGTGGACGGCGGTGACCCGGCCCTTGGCGATCGTGGCCGGCACCGGCACGGCGTGGAGGCAGCCGGGCGGGGTGTGCTCGGCGGCGTAGCGCGCGGTCCCGGTGACCTTCTGCCAGGCGTCGCGGCGCTCGGCGTCGGTTCCGGTGGCCGGTACGGGAGGTGTCGGCGGGGGGCACATGGGCGGTGGCTCCTCAGCTGGCGGCGACGAGGTCGGTGAGCACGCGGACGGCGAGGCCGCGCGCGAGCGGCACCTTGAAGCCGTTGTCACGCAGCGGTTGGGCGGCCTCCAGTTCGGCGTCGACGGCCCGGGCGAAGGTCTCCTCGACGGCGGGCGCGCCGCGCAGGACCTCCTCGGCGGTGCGGGCGCGCCACGGCCGGTGGGCGAGTCCGCCGAAGGCGAGGGCGGCGTGCCGGACGCGGCCGTCCGCGACGTCCAGGACGGCGGCGACGGAGGCGAGGGCGAAGGCGTACGAGGCGCGGTCACGGGCCTTGCGGTAGGCGCTGGTTCCCGCGGCCGGCGGGAGGACCACCTCGGTGATGAGCTCTCCTGGGCGGATGACGGTGTCCTGTTCCGGGTGGTCGCCCGGCAGCCGGTGGAACTCGGTGAGCGGGACCACACGCGTGCCGTCGGGGCCGAGCAGGTGCACCCGGGCGTCGAGGGCGGCGAGGGCGACGGCCATGTCCGACGGGTGGGTGGCGACGCAGTGCGGCGAGTGGCCGAGCACGGCGAGGTCGCGGTGGACGCCGTCGCGGGCGGGGCAGCCGGAGCCCGGTTCCCGCTTGTTGCAGGGGTGGGAGGCCTCCTGGAAGTACGGGCAGCGGGTGCGCTGGAGGAGGTTGCCGCCGGTGGTGGCGGCATTGCGGAGTTGGGGGGAGGCGCCGGACAGGAGGGCCTGGGACAGGACGGGGTAGCGGGTGCGGACGAGCGGGTGGGCCGCCAGGTCGCTGTTGCGGACGGTGGCGCCGATGGCGAGGCCGCCGTCGGGCGTCTCGTCGACGGTGTCGAGCGGCAGCCGGCCGATGTCCACGAGGAGCGGCGGGTCGGCCACGCCGAGCTTCATCAGGTCCACCAGGTTGGTGCCGCCCGCCAGGTACTGGGCGCGGGGGCGGCCGGCGCAGACGGCGAGGGCCTGCTCGGTGCGCTCGGCGCGCACGTACTCGAAGGGCTTCATCGGACCGTCTCCCTGTGCGCGTCGGTGACGGCGTCGACGATGTGGGGGTAGGCGCCGCAGCGGCAGAGGTTGCCGCTCATGCGCTCGCGGATCTCGTCGCGGGTGAGTTCCGCGGGGCCCTCGGCGCGGGCGGCGCGCGGCGGCGTCACGTGCGAGGGGTGTCCGGCGGCGGCCTCGGCGAGGAGGCCGACGGCGGAGCAGAGCTGTCCGGGGGTGCAGTAGCCGCATTGGAGGGCGTCGCGGGCGACGAAGGCCTCCTGGAGCGGATGGTGCCGACCGCCCTCGGCGAGGCCCTCGACGGTGGTGACGGGCCCGTCGCAGGCGACCGCGAGGACCAGGCAGCTGTTCACGCGCCGGCCGCCGATCAGGACGGTGCAGGCGCCGCACTGCCCGTGGTCGCAGCCCTTCTTGGCACCGGTGAGATCCAGGTGCTCCCGCAGGGCGTCCAGCAGGGTCGTGCGGTTGTCGAGCCGGAGGAGATGGACGGACCCGTTCACCTGGAGGGCGGTGGACGACGTGGACTCTCCTGGCCGGTCCGGACTGTCGTGACGGTTGGGTTGGGGGACGGGATGGGGGGCGTCGTCGTGGCCGTGACCGCGGTCGTGGAGATGTCCGTCACTGCGGCCGGCGTCACGGCCGCCGTCGTCGTCACGGTCGTGGCCACGGTCGTGGAGAAGTCCGTCGCCGCAGTCGTCGCCGTGTCCGGCCGGACCCGGGCCGGCCGTTCCGTCGCGGTGCACTGTGTCCGCCTTCCGTCGTGGGTGAGAGGGGGCGGGCGCGTACCCCGTCCAGGGCTTGCCTTCCCCGCGGGTCGCGCCTGCCCCGCCTCCGGCCCGGAGGTCACCCGTCCGGAGGGCAGACGACCGTCCGGCTGTCACCCCTGGGCCTGTCGGCGCCGGTCAGGGCCGATCGGCCCGGGAAGGGCCTCCGTACGTACAGCGCGGGGGGTTCCGCGCCGTACGTGCTCCGCCGTGGGTGCCGACCCTTCTCTTGCGTCCCGACCGGTCCCGTACGACTCTGTCGCCGCTTCAGCAGGCTCCTCGACGAGCGGCGGCGGGGCCACACGGCACGGACGACGTCACGGCGGCGCTCGGCCTCTGCATCGATGCTGCGCTTGCGGCCGATGCCCTGGAGCGTGGACTGGACTGGATCCGGGTGCGGGCGGCCGCGCCGCCCGGCCGGTGATCGGCGCGGCCTCGAGAGACGGTCGGCCCAGGTGGCGAAGCCGTCCAGGGTGTCTCAAACGCAGAGGCCTGGTTCAGGGTGAGGGGGCCTCGACCGGAGGTACTCGGATGGTGAGGACGGCCACGTCGTCGTCGTTGTCGGAGGGGCGGGCTTCCATCAGGGCGTCGACGAAGCTCTCCAGTGGATGGTGGGCGAGGTTGGCGGCGTGGTGGCGGAGCCGTTCCAGTCCGTCGTCGATGGGGTGGCTGGGGGACTCGATCAGCCCGTCGGTGTACAGCACCAATGTCGAGCGGGGCGGCAGTGTGCTGGTGGCGTCGGTGCGGCGGAGGCCGGCCTGGGCTCCGAGCAGGATGCCGTGACCGCCGGTGAGGTAGCGGGCCTGGCCGTCGTCGGTGATCAGGAGGGGAGGCGGGTGTCCCGCGTTCGTCCAGTGCAGCTGCCACTGCCCGTCGGCCTTGAGGTGGAGCCGGCTCAGGATCATCGTCGCCATGCCGACGTCGGTGATGTGGGGCAGGGACCGGTCGAAGCGGTCGACGATGACGCTCGGCGGTTCCTTCTGGGACCAGGCGTAGGCACGGAGGATGTTGCGCAGCTGGGCCATGCCGGCCGCGGCGTCCAGATCGTGTCCGGCGACATCTCCGATCACCAGGGCGAGTGCCCGGTCGGGCAGGTGGAAGACGTCGTACCAGTCCCCGCCCACCTGGGAGGCGTAGGGGGCCGAGAGGTAGCGGGCGTTCATCTCCAGGCCGGGAACGCTCGGCAGCAGCGGCAGCAGATGGCGTTGCATGGTGTCGGCGACCTTGCGCTGACGCTGGTAGAGGCGGGCGTTGTCCAGTGCCAGACCGGCCCGTCGGGTGATGTCCTCCAGGAGCGGGATCTCGGCGGTGGTGAACGGCTCGGGCTGCCCGGACCGGCCCAGGGTGAGCGCGCCGAGAACCTCGCGCAGGCCCCGGATGGGGGCGATGACCGCGGAATGCATGCCCGTGGCGTCGAAGAGCCTGCGCTGTTCGATGGCGATGTGGGTGTCGGGCGGGCCTTGATACGTCTGGGGGGTCGCCAAGGTGGAGCCGGCGCCGCGCAGCGCGCGGGACAACGGCAGCGGCGAGGTCTCGGGGACGGAGAACAGGGTCCCTTGCAGGTCCTGTCTGCGGGTGACGCCCTGGTCGTCACCGTGCGCGACGAGAGAGCGGTGGATCTCGCCGCTCTCCGTGATCAGGTCGACCACGACCCAGTCGGCCAGCATGGGGACGACCAGCCTGACCAGCCGGTCCAGCGCCTCGTTGACGTCGAGCGTGGCCGTCAGCTGCGTGGTGGTCTCGGCCAGCAGCGCCAGCCGCTCCAGCTCGGGAAGCAGCCCCGCGTGAAGGGTGGAGGCCGGCAGGGAGACACCAGCCGGGTCGTACTCGTGGAAGACCACCAGGGCCCCGGTCTCCTGGGGGGTGAAGCGCAGGGGCGTCACGAGCCAGGACGCCGTCAGCAGCGTGCCGTCCCCGCGTGCGAAGAAGCCCTGCTTCTCCTGGCGTGCCTGGCCGGCCATGAAGGCTTCCATGATCGAGCACTGGCTGCGCGGCATGCGCATTCCGTTGGCCTGCCGGTGGAAGAGGTCGTGCGCGTCCAGTCCCAGCGCCTCGTCCGCGCTGACGCCGAGCAGCATCTCGGCCTGCGCGTTCATGGCGACGAGTGCCCAGTCGGCGTCCACGGCGTAGGCCCCGGCGCCCAGCCGGTCCAGCGCCTCCCCCAGGAGGCGCTGCAGCGTGAGCAACTGCTCACGAGGGCTCGCCGAGCCCGCCGTGTCATTCATCCCCGCACCTCCACGCTCCGAAAAGGGCCAGTGCGCCCGGTGCCCGGCCCCGGGCCGGGCGGCGGGGCCGGCCACGGCACCGGCCGCCGCGCAAGGCCACGGCGCTGCCGCTGCTCAGGGACGGCTGGGCAACAGGGGAACGGTACACGGTGGGTACCGGTGTCGACGTACGGAGCATTCCCACCGGGCCTCCCCCGCTCTCCCCCGCTCTCCACTGCTCTCCCCCGTTCTCCACAGTTACTTCCCTCCTTCGCCTGCACCATCGAGCGAGGGCGGGCGTGGGCTCCGACCTCGATGTCTTCGTCACCCTGAAGGATGGATCTCGGAGGACCGCGGCCGTGTTCACCGTCACGGAAGTCGAGCGTCCGAACGACATTCTGGTCAGTGACCGACGAGACGGTTGATGGAGATCACTTCGCCGGGGTGGAGGGGCCCGTCGAGGAGGGCGGTGGCGAGGGTGCGAGGCCGTGGCCCGGCGCGGGGCGTGCGCGGGGCAAGTCCGTGGCCGTGCGCGGTGCGCGTCCCCGGCCCTGCGCGGGGCGAGGTCCGTGACCTTGCGCGGGGCGAGGTCGGGTGTGGGACGGTGGGGGCATGCCGGTTCCCGTGATTCTCGACTGCGATCCCGGTCACGACGACGCGTTCAACATCCTCCTCGCCGCCGCCCATCCCGCCGTCGAGCTGCTCGCCATCACCACCGTCGCGGGCAACCAGACGGTGGAGAAGACCACGCTCAACGCCCGGCGGGTGTGCGCGGCGGCCGGGATCCGGGGCGTGCCGATCGCCGCGGGCCGCGCCCTGCCGCTGCGGGGACCGGGCCGGGTCGCCGAGGACATCCATGGCGCGTCGGGCCTCGACGGCCCCGGTTTCGGCACGGCCGAGCCGGACGTGCCGCAGGACCCGCGCGACGCCCTCACCCTGCTGCGGGACGTCCTGCTGGCACACCCGGAGCCGGTGACACTCGTGCCGACCGGGCCGCTCACCAACATCGCGGTGCTCCTGCTCGCGCATCCCGAACTCGCCTCCCGCATCGGGAGGATCGTGCTCATGGGCGGGTCGACGGAACGGGGGAACACCACGCCCGCGGCCGAGTTCAACATCCTGTGCGACCCGGAGGCGGCCGACATCGTCTTCCGCAGCGGGCTGCCGGTGACGATGTTCGGCCTCAACGCGACCCACCAGGTGCGGGCCACGCCCGAGGTGATCGCCCGGATCGCCGCCCTCGGCACCCCGCTGAGCCGGCTCTGCGTCGACCTGCTCATCTACTTCGCCTCCACCTACCGCGAGGTGTTCGGCTTCGACGCGCCCCCGCTGCACGATCCGCTCACGGTCGCCCATCTGATCGATCCGACGCTGGCGGGTGTCGTCCGGGCGGCGGTGACGGTGGAGCTGGACGGAACGTACACCCGGGGCGCGACGGTGGTGGACCTGCACGGGGTGACGGGCCTGCCGGCCGGCGTCGAGGTCGCGGTCGACATCGACGCCGACCGGTTCTGGGACCTGATCGTGGAGGCCGTACGGGCGCTCGGCGGGCCCGTCGGACCCTGAACCCTGCCTACGGCTGGGCGTCGAGCCAGCTCAGCTTGTGCCCGTAGAGCACCCGCTGGCAGTAGTCGGTGCCGACCGGGTCGGCGGCGTCCCGGTTGGCGGTGCAGTCGGACGCCGATCCCGGGCGGTGTTCGGAGAGGGACCACAGGCGGCCGGTGCCGCGCTCCAGGTAGAGGTCCTCGGCGCCCCTGGCGGTCTTGACGGCCTGGCCGTTCTGGACCAGTTGACCGTTGCTCCACCGGTAGCGCCAGAGGTTGCCGGGCTCGTCCGTGCCCTTGGACTCGTTGACGTAGAGGGTGCCGCCGTTCGCCGCCGCTCCCTGCGCGCCGCCGTTGGCCAGGGGAAGGTAGTTGGCCCAGCCCTCTGCGGGCACGTCGGCGGAGCGCCCCTCCAGGGCCGCGACGGGGTACGAGGCGATGCGCCCGGTGGACGGGTAGCCGGTCTGCGGACGGCAGTACTCGCCCATCAGCAGCCGGTCCGGGGTGGTGCTGCGGTCGAGCGAGATGTACGAGGCCTTCGGGGCGCCGGTCGAGACGCAGGCGTAGGAGCCCTTGGGGTTGCTCTGGGTGGCCTTGAACTTCCAGGCGGCGACCTGCGGCATCACGTAGCGGTAGCCGTAGCTGTACCAGACGTTGTTGTGCCGGCCGACCTTCGTCTTGTCCTGGACGTCGGCGGTCGTCCGTACGCCGTCGGTGTCGGCGCCCATCGCGTCGTGCGTGGTGGGGTCGCCGTCCGGGTCCAGGTCCATGATCGTGCGCATGTCGAAGACCCGCAGGCCGTTGCGGGTGTCGGCGACGTAGAGGTAGTTGCCGTACCAGACGATCCCGCCGGCGTGGACGCCCTTCTGGATCGGGTACTCGGCGGCGTGCAGCCCGTCGAAGGACACGTGGCCGGCGGAGTTCACGTAGGTCCAGCCGAGGAGGACGTGCCGGTACTTGACCTCGGCGGCGCCGGTGATCGGGTTGGTCCGCTTCTGGACGAAGGTGATCCGCACGCCCTTCTGGTTGCAGGCGTCGTCGGCGGCCACCTCGGCGGCGGTGCAGTCGCCCGTCGCCGGGTCCGGGTCGGTCTCGCGGCCCGGGTCCCAGCCGTCGTACGAGGCGAAGAGCTGGACGTTCCCGGCCTCCCCCCACAGTTCGTTGTCCTTGGCGTCGGAGACGCCGGTGATGCCCTGGGGCACCCATTCGCGCGAGACGGAGTCGTCGTTCTGGAGGCAGTACTTGACGTCGGGGTCGGGCGCGGTGCCGAACGGGTCGCGGGAGCAACCCGGTTCGACCGTGCGGTTGGCCCCGGCGAGGAGGTTCTGCACGCCCGACTTCGGCAGGACGGCGTCCAGCCGGGCGACCCGGGTGGTGGTCTCGGCGTTCAGCGCGCCGGGCGACAGCGTGAAGTCCCCGGGCGAGGCGGCACCGCCGGGCGAGGTCCAGGCGCTGGTCGAGAACGGCGCGGGCACGGCCTCGGCCGTGAGGGGCTCCTGGACCGTGGGGTCCGTGACGGGCGCGGCCTCGGCCCCGGCGGGAGCGGCGGTCACCAGACCGGTGAACGCGAGCGAGGCCGCGAGGGCGGCGCTGAACCAGGCGCGGCGTATTCGCCTTGAGGGCATGTGAGGGTGTCTCCGTGCTCATGTGCGGGATAAGTGAGACGGAGGCTTCCAGAACGCCGGAGCAACTGGCAAACCTGGTCGACGGGACGTCAGGAATGCGCCTACATCGGCCATTTGGTGGTATTTGGGGTGCCTTTTCTGCTTTTCGGCTGCTGAGGTCGAAGGCACGGACGCTCAGGCGAGGCCCGACCCACGCGAACCAGCGCAGGACCATTGCATCGGGTGGCGCTTGTCATCGGCCCCCCTCCCTCGGGGGGCGCCCCGGTGCCGGTTCGACGGCGGCCACGGACCTCGGGAGGCCTCGGCCAGCCTCAGGGGTGCCTACCGCACCTCCGCGTCCGCAGGGGTTCCCGGGGCGCTCGGCCCTCCCCTCGTGGACATGCCGCTCGCAGCGGCGGACGACCGCGGGACCGCTCAGGGCGTGCGTCTCTCGCACGTCGGGTGGAGGAGTGCGGGGCGCGGAGGAGGGCAGTCGATGTGGAGTCCCGAGAGATATCGAGCCAGGAGCATCCGATGGCCGGCACCACCCCCGAACCCGAGCTTCCCGACCCCGTTCCGACGTCGCCGGACGCCGTCACCCCCGACCTGCCCCCGCCGGGCCCGCAGGCTCCCGAAATACGCGGCACCGGAGGCCGGCCCCTCCGGTCCGAGGAGTCCGAGGAGTCCGAGGAGCCCGAGGAGTCCGAGAAGCCCGAGGGATCCGACGCATCCGACGCGTCCGACGAGGGCGGCACCGCAGGTACGTCGCACGACGACGCCGACGCGCGGGGCGAGGGCCGTCCGGCCGCCGGTCCCGGAACTCCGGCGCCCCAGGAACAGCCCGGCTGAGGGGCCACCGGCCCCGGGGCCAGCATCCCGCGCGAGCGGGGAGGGGGCTCTACCAGATGGTCGAGAAGCCGAGGCGGAGGCGTTCGTCGTCGGTCGCCACGTCGAGGGCGCCGTTCTTCACCCGGGCGGCCTCTTCCGGGGTCAGGGCGCCGCGGAAGAGCCGTACGTCGTCCAGCGTGCCGCGGAAGAGCTGCGTGACGCCGGCCGGCTGGTTCGGGAAGTCGGGCCGGGCGCCGACGTGGATGTTGAACGCGCCCGCGGGGGTGACGTTGCCGTCCGCGGGTGACATTCCCCGCCGCATGGTGGCGGTGGCCGCGGGGCCGCCGTCGACCGCGAGACGGAGGGTGAGGCCGTCGCGGGTGAGGGCCACGTGGTGCCATGCGCCGTCGTTGTACGAGGAGGGGAGCGTCACCTCCGTGGAGCCGATGTCGGTGCCGACGGTGGCGCGCAGGACGTCGCCCGCCGCGGGTTCCGCCCGGATCGAGAAGTGCCGGCCCTTCTTGAGCGGGTCGGTGCCCGGCATCCCGTACGCCCAGACGATCGGCAGCGTGCCGGTGGTGGCCGAGTGCCGGAACCACACCGTGACGGTGAAGTCCTGGTCCTCGACCCGCAGGGACGGCGCGCAGACGAGTCGCAGGTAGTCGTCCGTGCCGTCGAACTCCATGGCCTTGCCGCCGCGGCGGGTGCCGAGGACCGCCCCGCCGTGGATGAGCGCGTGGTTGCCGGGTTCGCCGGGCGGACGCACACGGGTGTCGCTGGTGCGGGGGCGGCGCAGCTCGGTCGCGGCCTCGTCCATGTCCTTCTCGGTGAAGGCCGCGAAGGCGAGGTTGCCGTGCGGGACGGTGACGGCCGTCTCGTAGAGGACGCCGAGGGAGCCGTCCGCGAGCAGGGTGAGGTCGGAGTAGCCGGTGCGGCCGGCCGAGACGAGGGTGCCGGTGGTCTGCCAGGTCTTCCCCTCGTCGTACGAGGAACGGACGGCCAGTTCGCGCCGGTCCTCCAGCGTGTTCGGGCCCAGTCGCGAGGGGCCCGAGAAGAGCAGCCGGTCGGGCTTGCCGTCGAGGTCCCGGGCGTGCAGGCGCAGCAGCGCGCCGTACGTCGGAGAGGTGTCCAGGTTCGCCACCGGTGTGAAGGGGGCGGCGAAGGAGGCGCCGCCGTCGGTGCTCGTGGTCTCCAGCCGGTGCGGGTGGGGGCCGCAGTGGCGGGGCGCGGAGTTGCGCGCGCTGACGTACACGTCGCCGTCCGTGGTTTCCGCGACCGTCAACTCGGCGGGGAAGGCGGTGGGCGTGCCCAGGCCTGCGGTCGTGGCGCCGAGCGTCCACGTCAGGCCGCCGTCGTCGCTGTGGTACAGCTGCGCGCCGGCCGTCCGGTCGCCTCCCGTCGTGTGGTCGCCGGGCACGATCAGCCGTCCCCGGTGCGGCCCCCGGGCGAGCTGGATGCCGTGGCCGGGGCCGGTGGACACCCAGCGCCACTCCGGCGGCTTCGTGTGCGGCAGCGCGACGCTCGGGGACCAGGTCGCTCCCCCGTCCGAGCTGTGGACCGCGCGGACGGTCCGGGCGAAGCCGTCACGGCTCGGCTTGGCGCCGTCACGGTTCCAGTCGCCGCTGGAGTACAGCAGGGTGATCCGGCCGCTGGCCGCGTCCACGACGGGGGCGGGGTTCCCGTGCGCGAGCGCGTCGTCCGCGCCGACGACGACCTGCGGATCCTCCCAGTGCGCACCGCCGTCCAAGGACCTTCTGAGCACGATGTCGGTGTCGCCGACGTCGTGGCAGCCGGTCGCGCTCATCCGGGTCCGCCCCTCGGCGAAGGCCAGGAGGACGCCGTCGGTGCTGGTGACGAGGGCCGGGATCCGCGTGCAGAAGTGGTTCTCCCGCGCTTTGAACGGCGTGTTCCGCACGCGCGCCGTGAGGGAGGCCGAAGACCCGGGGTGGGCGCTGGGCACCGACGCGGTGGCCGCGTATGAGGGAGGTGGGGAGGCGAGGGTGACCACGGCCAGGACCGCGAGGGCGAGGGCGCACACCCACGGGGTCGGTGCGGAGCAGCACGCGCGCGGGGGGCGCCGCTCGGACAGGGACGACACGAAGGAACACCTCGTTACGCACGAATACCCGCCGGGACGGACCCCGCCCATGTGATCACATGGGCGGGGTCGGTACGGACGAGGCGCTCGGCGTGTCCCCCCGGCCGGCGTTCCTCGCCGGCCGACTCAGCCGACTCCGCCGACTCGGCCGACTCTTCAGAACGGGAACGCCGCCTCGACGACGAAGCCGCCTCCGGCGGGCGCGTGCGTCTGCAGGGTGCCGCCGAGGAGGTGGGCGCGTTCCCGGAGGCCGACGAGACCATGGCCCCCGCCGGGGAGGTCGAGCGGCCGGGCGGTGGGCTCGGGCGCCGCGTTGCCGACGGTGACCCTGACGGTCCGGTCCTCGACGCGGACGCGTACGTGGGCAGCGGCTCCGGGCGCGTGTTTGTGGACGTTGGTCAGGGCCTCCTGGACCGTGCGGTAGACGCCTCGCTCCACGGCCTCCGGCAGCCCTGCCGTCGCCACGCCGGCGGGCAGGTCGAGTGTGATCGGGATGCCGCTGGCCCGGGTCAGTGCGGGGATGTCGGCGAGGCGAGGTCGCGGCACCACCTCGCCATGGTCCCTCCGGCCGCGCGGAGGACGCCGACCATGTGCTGGAGCTCGGCCACGGTCTGGACCGACAGCTCGCGGATCGCGCCGGCGCTCCGGCGGACGTCCGCCTGGTGCGGCTCGCCGACTTGAAGCGCCCCGGCCTGGAGGCTGATCAGGCTGACCTTGTGCGCGACGACGTCGTGCATCTCCCGGGCGAGGCGGGCCCGCTCGGTGGCGAGCACGCGTTCGGCGAGCAGCCGGTCCTCCCTCCGCCGGCCCGCGGTGACCTCGCGGAACTGCTCGCGACGCAGCCGGACCGATCGCCCGAGGACGACGGCGCCCCCTTGCAGGACACAGCTGTCCAGGACCAGCAGCAGGCTTTCCTGGTCGAGGCGGAAGGCCGGAAGGTCCCCGAGGGGATGGGGGACGAAGTGGGCGGCCGTGACGGCTGCCGCCCCCATGCCGCTGAGGATCCACCGTCGGCGCCGCACGGCCAGGCAGTACAGCGCGATCAACGGAGCGAAGGCGATGGAACCGAGGTAGAGACCCGGCAGAGCGGCGAGCAGTGCCACCTCGGGAGCACGCCACCGCAGGAGCAGCGCGAGAGCGGCGATGAGCGCGATCAGGAGTTCGTGGCCGCTGGAGGCTCCGGTGACCAGCACCGCTTCGACGGACGCGAGGATCACGGGAAGTGCCGTGCCGGTCAGACGCCGAAGGGGCGAGGAGGGGCGGCAGATGCGCGGGAGCCGTGGCCCTCGGCGAGCCGTTGTCAGCTTCACGGTGTCAGGTTCACGGTCTGGGGGCGCCGAACTTCTCGATGCTGTCGGTGACCAGGTGGGCGCGGTCGGCCACGACGGCCGCCTGGACGCGATTGAGGCCCCCGAGCTTGGAGAGCAGGGAGCTCACGTGGTCCTTGACCGTGCTGGGCGCCAGGTAGAGGCGGCGGGCGATGTCGCGGTTGGTGAATCCCCCGCCGATGAGAGCGAGCACCTCCCGCTCCCGCGCGGTCAGGGGCTCGATGCGCCGGGCGGCGTCGTCGGGCCGCCTGGCCTTCAGATAGCCGCCGATCACCGGGCCCGCCGCCTCGGGCGCCAGTAGGCTGCCGCCCGCCGCGAGCACCCGAACCGCCTGCACGAGCTGGTCCGGGGCCGTGTTCTTCATCAGGAAACCCGCCGCCCCGGCGCGCAGTGCCTCGTCGATGTACGCGGTGGCGTCGAAGGTGGTCAGCATGGCCACCGCGGGCGCGCCCGGAGACCGGCGAGCCGCCGCAGGACGGTCAGGCCGTCCACATCCGGCATGCGGACGTCCAGGAGCAGCACCTCGGGTGCGTGGCGTCGCACGGCCTCGACGGCGTCCCCGCCGCCACAGCCGGAGACGACGGAGACGTCCGGCGCCGAACCCAGGATCGTTGCCAGTCCCGTACGGACCAGTGGCTCGTCGTCCACGATCGCGACCCGGATCACCCTCACTCCTTACGTTGGAAAACGGGGGGCGAGTGCTATGACGGGATGCGCGCCGAAAGGGTGGCTTCCTCACGATGTGCGTTCTGCCACAGAGGGGGCGAGAGGTGGCGTGGGTGCCGAGGTCGACACGCCGTCGGAGGACCCGGCCCACGCCTCGCCCCGGGAACTCGATCAGGTCCCGCGACCGGAAAGGGGGGCCGGCGGGGCCGGAAAAGGGGCGGCGGGGCCGGAGGAGGGGGCGGCGGGGCCGGCCCCCGATACGACCGTCCGCCGGCACGCTCGTGCGCCGGAGGGGCCCGCCACGCAGCGACGGCCGGAACACGCGGGGTGTCCCGGCCGCCGGGGCTGCCGTTGTCGGCCGGGGCGCTATCCGGCCGGTCGGGGCATGACGACTCCGAACTCGTCGCCGTCGGCCCGGTCGAGGACCAGCTCGAAGGGTTCGGTGGTTCCCTCGAAGCGGACGGTGACGGTCAGGCGCATCAGGTCGGGTCCCTCGAAGTCGGCCAGTGCCGGCTTCTGGGCGGCCTCGCCCCACTGCTCCACCCAGCGCCGTGCGACGGCGTCGGGGTCCGGGGCGTCGTCCAGCGCGAGGGAGGCCAGGGCCTCGGCGTCGCGGTCGCGCAGGTGGCGGAGGGCCAGCTGGGTGGTGCGCAGCGACTCGGGCATGGGCTGTCCGGTGACCTTCAAGCCGAGCTCCCCGGTGCCGTCCGCGACCCAGCCGGGGGTGTGGTCGCGGCCGAATCCCGAGGGGCCCGCCCCGCAGGCGGTGAGCGGGAGGAGCGCTGCCACCAGCAGCATGGCTGCGGTGCGGTGTCTGCGGTGCACGTCCGGTCTCCTGGGCCTCATGTCGTCTTTCCGGGGCGGATGATGCTCACCGCGCCCACGTCCTTCTTCTTGAGTATGTTCGCCAGGGTGTTGATGTTGCTGCCGCCGTGCTGCCTGACCTCGGCGTTCCCTCCGCCGGCGCTCACGATGACCGCCGCGTGGTTCCACGTCCGGTCGCTCTTGTAGTAGACGAACAGGAGGTCGCCGGGGCGCGCGTCGTAACGGGAGATCTCCCGGCCGACACGGTGGGCCTTGAGGTGGTTGCGGAGGTTGTTGGCGGCCGCCCAGCTCCAGCTGGAGGTCACCTGCGCCACACCGCGCGGGTAGACCCTGCGCTGCCACCACTTCGAGCCGTCCCGCTGCCCGCCGCTGCGCTGCTTCATCTTGCCGCCGTAGTACAGGGCCTTGGAGACGAAGTTGGTGCAGTCCTGGCCGTACTCCCAGCGGATGGTGACGTTGCGCTTGGCCCAGGTGGCCGTGCCGCTGCCGGACGGCGCCGCGCGGAGTGCGGCGGGCCGGGCGGGCGGCAGCGGCTCCTCGGGGAGCATGCCGTCCTCGTCGAGGGTGATCAGCGGCTTGTCCTCGGGGTCGGAACCGCCCTCGTCGACGTGGTCGGGTGCGGGCGGGGCCACGGTGACGGCGGTCTGGGCCTCCGCGCCGGTGGGCAGCGTCATCTCGACGTCGGTGTCCGCGGACTCCTGGCTGAGCACCGGAGCGGTGGCGGGGCCGGTGAAGGTGAAGCGGCGTACGAGGTCGCTCTCCTCCCGTTCGGTGGTGCCGTCGGTGTGGGTCAGGACCGAGGTCTCCCGGTACCGGGCGCGCACCAGCACGGTCTGGTCGGGGCCGGCGCCGACGAGGACGTCGGTGAACTCCGGGGTGATCTCCGTATAGGTGCGGCTGTGGCGCTTGAAGGCATCCCGGCGGCGGTTGAGCTCCTGCTCCTGGCCGCTCAGCAGGTCGCGGTAGACCGGACCGTGCTTGCCCGTGGCGGCCGCGGCGTCGGCCGAGGTGGCGGTGCCCTTCAGCAGGGCCGCCCGGGCCTGCGCGTACTCGCGGACCGCTTCCGTGTAGCGGCCGCCGCCGCCCGGGAGGGCGGTGGGGCGTACGGCGGCCGACCTGGCCGTCGGACCGGTGCCGTACGCGGAGCCGGTGGTGACGGTGACCTGGTGGTCGGCGCCGTTGGCCAGCCCGGGGAACACCGCGCGGGTGTCCTCGGTGGTGGTACGGGCCACTTCGGCGCCGTCCTTGGTGACGACGACCGTGTAGGTCAGGCTGTCGACGGCGGCGCCCGGGTCGGCCGGCGGGTTCCAGACGGCCAGGAGCCCTCCGTCGGCGGCCACGGCCTTCACCTGCTCGGCTGCGCCGGGCGCGGCCGGCGGCACGTACTCGACGACCAGCGACGGCCGGTCGGCCGGGTCCGCGGCGCGTGAGGAGTGGTAGACGACGCCGGGCGCCGGGGCGGACTCGTCGCCGTGCCGCAGGCTGAAGCCGTGGTTGGGGTTCTCGGGGCCCCACCCGGCGACCAGGGGTCCCAGATCGAGGTCGGTGAGTGCGTGCGGCAGCCCGTCCTGGTCCTCGTAGACGTCCTCGCTCGTGGCGGCGGCCAGGTCCTGTCCGCTGTCCGCGGGGGACCACGGGACGGTCAGGTCGCCGAGGGCGGCGGCGGGTTCGGCGCAGTCGTCCGCGCCCGTGACGCAGTCGGCGCGGTGCAGCTGGAGGCGGGCGCCGGTGATCCGGGCACCGGCGGGCAGACCGGCGAGGTCGGGCTTGAACCAGGTGCGCCAGGCGACGCCGTCGGGCGTACCGACGCGCAGCAGGCCGTCTTGGAGCGGGGCGCACGGTGCCCCGGCGCAGTCCTGGTCGCCGACGGCGCTCGTGGCGTCCGCCAGCGCGTCCCCGGTGATCTTCAGCGTCCGCGTCCCGGGCACCGGGGCGGGCTCGGGAGCGAGGGCCGTGAAGGTGCGCTGCGGCGTCCAGGGGGAGCAGGCGGTCTCGCCGCAGGCCCGCATGGACCAGCGGTACTGCTTGCCGGTCTCCAGTGCGCCGGCCGGTACGGCGGTGGCGACGCGGTTGCCGGAGTCGGTGCCGGTGGAGTCCAGGGTCACGCCCGGCATGGCGGTGCCGTCCGCGCCGAACAGGGCGAACTCTCCGCGCAGGCGCTCCTGGCTGTCCGCGGTGACCACGCCGGACAGCAGCGGGGACGGGGTGCGGGTCGCGCCCTCCTGGAGGGAGTGCGGGACGTCGGGCGTGCGGACCACGGCCGGTTCGGCGCCCACACCGAAGGCGTAGGAGGTGGTGGCGGAGAGCAGCCCGCCGGCGTCGACGGTGCGCGCGTGCAGCACGTGCCAGCCCTTGTCCGCCTTGAAGGTGACGGCCTGCGGCTTGCCGCCGGTGTTCGCCGGGGCGGTCAGGGCCTTGGGGGCGGACGGGTCGTCCAGCCCCCACCGGAAACCGTGGCCGTCGGCCGAGGTGGTGACCAGGGTGCAGGTGGTGTCACCTGCGGGCCTGTCCCGCCACTTGTCCTTCGGGAGGTCCGGGCAGGTCACCTGGGGCGCCGCAGGCTTGGTGAAGTCGCTGCGGAAGGGGAGGTACACACTCCAGGGTCCGTCCGCGGAGCCGTCGCCCGCGCGCACGCGCAGCCGCAGGCCGCCCTCGGGGAGGGCCTTGTTCGCCGGGACGGTCACCTTGGCGATGCCGCCGGAGGCGACGCTCGCGCTGGTCATGGTGTGCGCGTAGGTCCCGGCGTCCTTGGTGGCCGGATCGGCGGTGACCTCGAACTGCGCGGTGACGGCGCTCCCGTCGGGATCGCCGACCTTGGCCGACAGCAGGGGCGTCGCGGAGGTGACGTAGGTCCGCTTGTCCTGGGCGTTGAGCGTGGACGGGCTCAGGGTGAGAGCGGTGGGCACGGCGGGCTGGTTGTTGTACGTGACGGAGAGGACCGGCACGTTGGCGGGCGCGTTCCGGGAGTTGAAGCGCTTCCAGGCGTATTCGTCCTTCTCGTCGCTCGCCCGGATGCCGAGGCTGTTCTCCGCGTGCGGGTTGGCGGCCCACGCCTGCATCAGGGCCTTCACGTCGGCGGTGACCCAACCGTCGGCACAGCCGGTGCCGAAGCCCTTGGTGTCCGTGCTCGTGGCCCACTTGCGGTTCCAGCTCGGCTGGGCGTCCCACCGGGTGGCGGTGCTGGGGGTGCTGGTGTCCCAGACCTCCCAGGGGCGGGCCTGGCAGGACCAGGAGTGGTGGTTCCAGAGCTTGAGGGTGGCGGACCTGATGTCCTTGCTCTTCACCGGGCGGTTGTCGAAGCGCAGGAAGGAGCGCGCGATCTGACCGGACCCGTTGTTGCCGAGCTTGAGCTCCTGCGAGGTGGACTGGTCGGTGCCGTAGCCCTGCTGCACGAAGGTGGTGAAGGTGCTGAGCAGGTTGACGGAGGGATCGACCGTGACCGGGAACTCGGTCTTCGGGTCCTTCAGGAAGTCGGCATCCGGGATGAGCGTGAGGTCTACGTCGTCGCCGTTCTGGGCGACCCGCAGGGAGACGGGAGCCCGGTGCGGGTGCTCACCGGAGCGCGCGTCGACCCTGGCGTCCCACATGACGGGCGCGGGCAGGGTGCCGACGGGCTTCCCGGTCTTGTTGTCGGTGAACGCGACTCCGCCGTCGGCGGCCTTCGCCGTCATGCCCTCGGCGCTGAGCGTCATCCGCACGGTGCCGGCGCTGCCGATCGCCGCCCGGGAGTTGAGGCGCAGGAACTGCTCGAAGCCGGTGCGGGTGGTGTCCACGACGAGGTCCGTGTCGGGCAGCGCACCGGGATAGACGGCGCGGTTGCCGGACAGCCGGGGTGCGGGCAGACGTCCGCGCCACCCGAGGACGACCTGCCGGTCGTCCGCCGAGGTGAGCGAGACCAGGGGCGTCGCCGCCGCCGGTACCGGGGCGGCGGCCCTCGGCCCACGACTGGTGACGGCCTCGGCCTGCGGGGCGCTGGGGCCGGCGAGCTTCACGTCGAGGGGGTGGGCTTTGGCCCGCACCGACCCGTCGGCCTGCGCCGCCAGCGTGACGTCGACGTTGCGCCAGGCCCCCGCGTCGTCGCGGAAGCGGACAGGGCCCGCGGAGTGGTCCTCCGTCAGGGTGCCGTCAGAGTTGGCCCAGACGGTGAGCGTCTCGGTCCTGCGGTCGGTGACCTCGACGCGCTTCCTCTCCAGACGGGCCCGGAGCAGCGCGGAGGTCTCACCCCCGCCGACGGCCGGCTGGGCGTGCGGCCGGGCGGCGGCGGTCGGTACGGCTGCGGTCGGTCGGGCTGCGGAGAGCGGCGCCACCGCGAGGAGGGACGCCTCCAAGGCCAGCAGGAGGGCGGTGCCGAGCGCGGATACGGCCAGGCCTCCGCGGGCACGCGGGCGTCGCCGCGGTATCTCGGAATGTTGCATGAATGGTCCACATCGATCGGCGCCACCAAGGCGCACGTAAAAAAGCGATCAAAAGTAACACTGAAATTTCGCCAATGTGTCCGTGGGGCACGACACAGGAGTGTTCCCGGCGGTGGAATTCTTATCGGCGGGGGGGAATACGGCTTCTGAACGGGGTTGGGTGCGCGCGGATCCCGTCCCAGTCGCCGCGCGGATCCCCGGCATAGCCGTCGGGTGTACCCCCGCCGATCGGCGGGGGTACACCCGACGGCTGGGGGATGGCGAGGCGCTCACGTTTACGGCAGTGTTCCTGCTGGCAGCAAGAGGTCTGAAGTCTCGCCTCACTCTCTCCTTGCCTTCGCTTTCACACCCGCCGACTGCAAGGGTGAAAAGGGTTGGTGGGGAAGGTCGATTACTATCTCGGTGGCCATGGAATTCCCACCCCTGGGAGTCACTCCGGCCACGCATGAGAGTGCGTTCGATACCGTGGCAGCGGGAGCGGGCCGGGCGCCTCTCATTCTTGCTTGAATAGCGCGGAGGCCAGCCTTTTTCCTACGGGCTGCCCGCCTTCTTCACTCGGCGGTGGCGAGTCTTTTCGAATCGGTCATTGATCGAGCGAGCCAGACCAAGTCAGGTCGAGGATCACCACGCACAGGGCTGCGCTCGCGTGCCGTTGAGAGACGTTTTCCTGCCGCATGCTTTGGTCGAGTGGGGATTCATCGGCGCCGCCGTGAGGGTGACCGGCGCGCTGCGAACTGCCGCCCCGCCGGCGCGCTCTCGTCAGCCTGGTCCACCTTCGCCGGTACGAGAGGCTGACGCGGATCGCCGACGACGCAGGCGTATCCGTCAGCACCGTCCACTCCGACGTCGCAGCCCTCGTCGAGCACCTGCCCCACCGGGCACCCGTCCTGCTGCGGGTCCTGTGCGAAACCTGATCATCACCTGCTCCGCAGGACGCTCGCCGAGCGCGACCGGGTGGGCGACAGCCGGGCCCACTCCCCCAAAAGCACTGCCGTCATGGCGTGAACGTACGGGTCGTTGTCGAGCCCACCGTCAAGCTGCCGTGGATCTCACCTGAACTGCCCGGCCACACTCAGGAAGTGGCCCGCGACCCGCGCCCACCGCATCATCCGGATCTGCGAACGGACCGGTCGAGCGGCGCATGACGCGCCTCAGGTTCTGGGGGATCTCCGCGAGCCCACTCCAGCCCCCCATCGGATGACCGTCATCCCCTCAACCACCCACACCCTGGAACGTCAACGCTGGTGTATCTCATGGCCGTTCCAGCGTGACAGCGGCTCGGCAAGGGTCGCCATCCAGTCGAGAACCGTCTCACGACCACACAAGTCGACCTTCGGTGAACCGACAGACCGGGGAGCCTCCATCGGCGATCCTCGTCAGCGTCTCCGCCACAGAGTCGAAATACTGGGCCATCGACTCATACTCCCCCGTGACCGTGGGCTCACCCACGAACCATCTGCCGACGCGACCGTCCCGCACGTCGACAAACTTTCCGCTCCAGCCGTCCTGGTCCGACAGGAACGGGATCCACTCGTTACGCCAGAACGGATACTCCGGCTGGTCCGGAGGGTCGAATCCGCAGGATGTGGAGCGGTTCGCGTAGAGCCTCTCCATCCCTCGAACCCCCAGAAAGAAGCTTCCTTCGTCGGGGAACCCATCGAAGCCGCAGCACATCACGTCGTGGTCGAAGTCTTCCGCCGGAAGATCCAGATCGTTCTGCAACAGCCACGTCCGCAGGTCATCATGCAGCGAGATCCCCATCCGCTCTTCGGCTGCCGCGAGCGTCTGCTCTGTAGCGGGCCCCGGCAGATCCGCATGATCGGCCGGCGCGTGCTCCCGAAGAAGGCTCATCACACGCGACCAACTCTCAGCCACACTCATCGCTGCCCTCTCTCCGGGATGTCTCCGTCCGGCTACACCCCTGCGGAGGTTGAGAAGTACCGGGTGGGAGAACCTTCCAGGGATCGTACTTCGAGCGTGCGTTCCATCCGTCCACAATCACCTTCGGCCCCGAAGCGCAGGGTCGACCCTCAACGAAGCGCCCACGCGACCTCCGCAGGGTGCCCAATGATCTTCTTTCATCCTCTCCTTGCGGGCGAAACGGGCTGGCCGACGGGTGTGGCGAGGAGGCGGGGCCCTCACCGTCGGCGTAGTGGCCACTCATCCCACCGGCGTCCGTAAGTGCCCACTGCAGCCAGTTTGTGCGCACAGAGAACACTGGGACGGCGCCACCAGACAAGCATCGTGCGTGCGAAGCCGTAACTTCTGCATGCAAGGGGCCCGCCTGTGACCGACGGTCCCGCGCATCGCATCGAGGGAGTGGACCATGGGTTCTCAGGTGAAGAAATTCGGGTTCGGCATGCCGTGGGAGTCGTTGTACGGCTACAGCCAGGCCACCCAGGTCGGTGAAACGGTCTATGTGTCGGGGCAGCTGTCTCATGACCGTCATGGCGACTTCGTGGGCGCCGGTGACTTCGAACTGCAGGTCCGCACGACGCTGGAGAACCTGGACTTGGTGCTGAGGCAGTTCGGGGCCGAGCGTGGCCAGATAGTGGAGACCACGGTTCTGGTGAGGAACCTGCGTGAGAACTTCGACACGACAGCACGCCTCCACGCGGAGCACTTCGGGGAGCACCGGCCCGCCAGCACGGTCATGGGCGTTTCCGACTTGGCGCTGCCGGACCAGCTTGTGGAGATCGGCGCGCTTGTGCGTCTCGACGTGAAGGCATAGGGAAGCGGTCGGTCTGATTCCTTCGGCCTCCTTCATCCCGAATAGCTGCCGATCAGCAGCGGATGGACAGCCTGAAGGATGGTGCCGATGCGGCGGCAGGTGGAGCATCTGGCTCGCCGAAGCAGCCGCCTGGAATTCAACTGGGCGAAGGCCCGTTCGCCGGGCGCTCCCAGCCTGGCGTGGCCGCGGTTGAACTGGTGGTAATGCTGTGGCTGTTCGCGGCGACGGTGGTACGGGGTGCGGAAGGTGGCGCCGACGCCCTGGTAAGCGCGGGCCGCGAGGACGAGGATCTGTCGGGTCAGGCGGGCCTGGACGATGCCATGGGCGCGGGCTGCGGTCAGGTCGTGAGTGCGACCGGATGTCGCGCGGGAGCCACAGCGCTGTGCCATCAGGACGAGTGACGACCTGCGCGCTCATGCCGTGTTTGCGGTGCTCTTGCGAGTAGTAAGGCCCGTCGGCATGAATCCGGTCGACTGTGAGATCCAGGGCCACTGTGAGGAGGAGCTCCGCCAGGTCGAAAAGGGGCGCCGCACCCCGCTGTCCGCATCGGATACGAGGGCGAGGGTGACTCCGGCGGTGTTTCGGCGTGGGGCGGTGGACAGGGCGGAGGGTGGTGGGAGCGGTGGGCGGGGCCTGCGGAGCACGGGTTGCTGTCGTGGTCCTGGGGAGGAGGGGCGCGCACGAACATGCCCTACAGGGCCGCCTCTTCGCCTGATCTCCTAGAGTTGGCCTGTCGCCGTCAAGGGGGAGTTGGCAGCATGGTCGACCGCGCCGCGTTCACGGCTCTGCAACCGAACGATCCGACCCGACTGGGGCCGTACCGGCTGCTCGGCAGGCTCGGCAGTGGGGGGATGGGGACGGTCTACGCGGGCGAGAGCGCGACGTCGCAGCTTGTGGCCGTCAAGGTCATCAACGCTCATCTGGCCGGGGACGAGCGATTCGCCCGGGAGTTCAAGCGTGAGGTGACGGCCGCACGGCGGGTCCGTGCCTTCTGCACGGCGCCGGTCCTCGACGCGCAGCTGGACAAACACCCGCTGTACATCGTCACCGAGTACGTCGACGGACCGACCTTGCAGGCCCTGGTCACTCGGCACGGTCCGTTGCGGGGCGGCGCGCTGGAACAGCTGGCGGTGGGCATGGCCGCGGCCCTCACCGCGATCCACGCCGCCATGGTCGTGCACCGGGATCTGAAGCCGTCGAACGTGCTTGCTGTCGGCGGTGGGGCCGCGGGTGATCGACTTCGGTGTCGCACGGGCATGGGAGGGGCCGGATGCTTCTGTCCAGCCGACACAGTTGTCCGGGACGCCCGGTTACATCGCCCCCGAAGTCCTGCGCGGCGGGCCGGTCACTCCGGCCGCGGACCTTTTCGCCTGGGGCTGCGTGATGGCCTACGCCGCTTCCGGCGCGCTCCCGTTCCCGGGCGAGGACGTCTTCGCCGTTCACCAGCGGGTACTGGCCGAGCCTCCCCGGCTCTCCGGCCTCGACGGTCCCCTGCGGGAGCTGGTGGAGCAGGCGTTGGAGAAGGATCCCGGCCGGCGCGGGACCGCCTCGGGGCTGCTGGCGCGGCTGGTCGGTGACGAACGTGTGGACGCCGAACGGGCCACGGAGTTGGTGAAGCGATCCTGGCCCGCTCCGACCCCGTCGGCCTCGGGGACTCAGCGCCCCGGGCCGACCGGGGCTCCCGATCAGGCCGGGGCCGCCCGCGCAGGCGGGCGTCACCGCGCCGCCGTGGTCGGTGGGGTTGCGGTGGTGGGCGCGGCGGTGCTGACCGGGGCGCTGATGTGGCCCGACGGCCACCGGGACAAGGAGCCGGTCAGGGACTCCGCGAAGGTGCGCACCGGCCCCGTCACCCTGCACAGCCCGTACACCTTCGAACTCGATACGGTCCCGCCCACCGGGGCCGAGCGGTGGATCGACACCCGCGACCTCACCGACGACCTGCGCGCCGAGGAACGCACCGGCGCCACTCCCGTTCTCCTCTCGGGCAAGTCGAACGCCCTGGTCCGGTGGACGTCCGAGGAACCGCCCACCGAGCAGCAGTGCGCGGACGCCCTCCAGGCCCCTTTCGGGAAGGCGTCGGACGTGAAGCGCGGTGACCGGTTCTGCCTGCAGACCACCGACGGCCGCACCGCCTCCATCCGCGTCGTCAGCCTGCCCGTGGGCGAAGGCGAGACCCGTATCGAGGCGACCGTCTGGGAACTGCCCACCTGAACGCGCCGCACGCGGCCGGGGTGGTGGTCGGGCTGTCACCTCCCCTGCCGTCCAGACGCTCGACGGAGCCGGTGGTCCTGTTGGTCGGCTGGGATCGGAGGACCGTCCGGAGCCCTCGCCGTCGAAGGTGTTCGCGGATGGCCCGGGAGGAGTACGTCTTGCCGGCCGGAACCATGTCCGGCCGAGTCCCGGGACGCCCGACAGAGCGCGGGGCGCGCAGTCTTGCCATCACTTCAGTGAAGGTGGGCGCGTCGCCCGCCTGTCCGGCCGCAAGCACGGAACCCAGCAGCTTGCAGTTGCTGTCGGCGGCGAGGTGGATCTTCGTGATCAGCCCGCCTCAGGAGCGGTTGATGGCGTGATGAGTCGGCTCCGGTCCGGCAACAGGGGCTCGGCCCTGGCCCACTGGGCGTCGGTCAACACGCTCCATACAACGAGGGGCCGGGGCGGCCTGTGCCTCGACGCCTCAGACCCCAGCCATGGACTTGTCGAGCACTCCGCCCAGCGCACCGTAGACGCTGCAGCGAACCGAGTGCTTCGCCCTGCGACGCAGCGCGAACCCCACGATGAACGACAACGCGAAGAGACCGCCGAGGACCGTCGCTACGAGCGGGTTGTAGACGAAGTACGCGAAGCACGCTGCTCCGGACCAGACCAGGATCGGCAGGAGTGAACCCCGCAGCACCATCCCGAACGTGATCCGTGCCGGTCCCGACGGCAGCACGCGTTCTTGCCACACCGCTATGTGGTTTCTGGTCACACAGTGCTCAGGGCGCATGAGGCCATCACATCACCCACGGCTCGGGCTCGTGCAGTGACCCGTAGAAGCTGCCTAGATGGGAGCGGCACGGCGGGAGGGCATGCAGATTCCGGGTGCTGGGCGGCGTTCTGATGGTTCCGTCCGCGCCGCGACCGGGACCGGCGATGCCGCAGCACCCTTGCCATTTGCGTACGTGACCGGGGCTAGCGTTCGGGGCGGACTCGTCGAGGGTGTGACACAGATGACGGGCGGTGTGGCGCTGGGTGCGCAAGGCTTCTGCGCGGGGGGAATCGGGCGGTGGAGGGGGTCAGCCGGCGCGTTGGGTCGTGTTCTCCGGGCGGGCGGGGGCGGTCGGCAGGGGGGCGGTGCAGGAGGCGCAGCGGCGGGCTTGGGCCGGGACGGGGCTGAGGCATTCGGGGCAGTCCCGCTTGGGCGCTTGGACATCGTGGTGGGGGGCGAGGCGCTCGTGCAGCTTGTTGATGGGCAGCACGACCAGGAAGTACAGCGCGGAGGCGAGGAGGACGAAGCTGATCGCCGCGTTGACGAAGGTGCCGTACGGGAACTCGGTGGCGCCGACGGAGAAGGACTTGCGGCTCATGTCGCCCGTCACGCCGGTGGCCAGCCCGACCAACGGTGTCAGGAAGGCGCCGACGAAGCCGTTCACCACGGCGGTGAACGCCGCCCCGATGACGATGCCGACGGCCAGGTCGACCACGTTGCCGCGCAGGATGAAGCTGCGGAAGCCCTTCACCTTCTCCTCCTTGAGGTCTTGGACGTCGACGGGGCGCGGGGCCTGAGGCCGCTGCGGCCGTCCGCCGTTGTCTCGCCTGCCCTGCCGCTGTGGGCGCATGCCTGGCGTGGTGTTGGTGGGCTGCGCCTGCGGGAGGGCGGAGCCGGGGTCGGTGGCCGCCGCGGACCGGGGGGGGGGAAGCGCAGGGCGCGCTATGTGGGGTGTGCGGGGCGGGAGGGGGCGTGTCCGTTTCGCGCGACGAACCGCTCGTTGATCTTCGGCTTGGCGGGTAGGCGGGGTGGATCTGTCGGCGGTGTGGGAAGGGGCGGTTGTGGCCGGAGCATTGGTTGCGGGCGGATGGGGGCTGTTCGCGGGCGCGGCTCTGCTGGTGGGTGCCGCTGTCGGCTCGCTCGTACGAGTTCCTCCACGGGTGATCGCGCTGGTCATGGCGTTCGGCAGTGGGGTGCTGATGGCGGCGGTGTCGTTCGAACTGATCGCCGAGGCGTACGAGCGCTCCGGGATGTGGCCGGTCGTGGCCGGGGCGGTCGGCGGTGCGGTCGTCTACTCGGGGGCCAACGCCCTGTTGGCGCGGCGCGGTGCGCGGCATCGCAAGCGCTCCGGGGAACACCAGCCGTCCGAGGCCGAGGCGCCCGGATCGGGCAACGCCATCGCCCTGGGAGCGCTGCTGGACGGGATCCCCGAGTCCGTGGTCATCGGCACCAGCCTGCTGGGCGGGGGCCAGGTGGGGATGGCGACGGTGGGGGCGGTGTTCATCAGCAACCTCCCCGAGGGCCTCGCGAGCGCTGCCGGGATGCGCGCTGCCGGGCGCAGTCGCCGGTACGTATTCACCTTGTGGGGAAGCATCGCCGTGGTCAGCGGTCTGGCCGCGCTGACCGGATACGCGTTGTCGGGTGGTGCGTCCGAGGCGGCGCTGGCGGCGATCACGGCCGTGGCCGGCGGGGCGATCCTGGCCATGATCGCGGACACGATGATCCCCGAGGCGTACAGCACGGTGCACCTGCTGACCGGACTGGTCACCGTGACCGGATTCCTGTCGGCGTTCGCCCTGTCCCACCTCTAGGCGCACGGCGCGGCGGGCTTCACGAGCCTCGGGGTTCGCCGCGCTCTGCTCGGCTCGACCACCGGCGGCCTGGGAGGGAGGAGTGCGGTGACGCGAGGTGGGGAGCCGCCCGATGCCGCGATACTGCGCGCAGGGGCAGTGCGCCGTTCTGTGCCTGATGCCGAGGGTGGGGGTCCCGTGTGCGGCACCCCGGCGTGTGCTGCGGAAGCTCTGTAACTCCGTCATGGGTGGGCCGGAGCCCGCGCGTGGTGTACGCCCGGGGGGCGTCTCCGGGGCGTCTGTGATGTCTGTCGGCCGGTTCGTCGTCAGCCGTCGGCGGGTGTCGGGTCGGACAGCGGCCGGGGCTCGTGGGGGCACGGGGTGTCCGTCGTGAGCGTGGGGATGCGCATACGGCGCAGCAGATCACGGGTGGTGCGCCTGTGCAGCGTGCTGCGCCAGGCGAGGCCCGGGTGGCGGGAGCGCAGGTGCGAAAGCGCCCGGGTGCCCAGCCCCGTGCTGTGGAAACGTTCGTCGATGGTGAGGGCGGTGATGACGCCTTGGGCGCAGTCGGCGCAGATCCGGTAGTGCACCTGACCGACGACCTGGCGGACGTGGACGAGGAGCAGGCATTCCTCGCCCGTCCCGGAATGGTCCGGGATGTGCGTGGAGAAGAAGTCGATCGCCCGGTACGCGAGGATGCGGCGGCGCAGGCGGCCGGTGATCCGGCCTCGGCGTGAGTGCTTGGCGCGGCCGTGGGCCGCCCTCGGTGCCGGGGCTGTGGTGGCCGGGCCGAACAGGGTGCTCGTGGGACGCGCGTGTTGTCCGTGCATGAGGTCTCGTATGCCCCGGGCGGCGGACCATACCCGCACCGGGACAGCCGCCGGTGTCGGCCCGTGGGTGGGTGTGTGGGGGCCGGGGGTGTAGTCGGCCGGGGCTCCTGGATGGACGGACCGCGAGTGGTGCCCTGGTGCTATCCGCGGCGGCGCTCGCCGTCGCGGTGCGGCGGGTACAAGGGGGCGAGTGTGTTCCAGTACCGGTCGAGGTGAGCGTCGGTTTCCCGCAGGACCGGGTCCGGGAACGAGGCAGGCGACTCGGCCACGCGGTCGGGGTCCCCGCCGTCGCGTGGGGGCGCCGCGCGCCGCCAGGGCGCCTCGGCGGCGTCGGCGCCGTGTGCGTCGCGAACCCCGCGGGTGGCGCACCAGCGGGTGCGAAGCACGGCCGCGGTGAGGGCGGCGGCGAGGGTGTGCAGCCCGGGCTGCGCGACCACTTCTTCCTCCACGAGTCCTGGTTTGGTGGCGGCGCCGACCCTCCAGGCGGGGCCGGCGCCGCCGCTGCACGGATCAGCCGGGCCAGGTACCGGTCAGGCGCCGGATGGTGACGGCGCCCGACCGGTCGACGGCGGCCTTGACCACCGCGAAGATCGCGCCTTGAAGGGCTGCGGCGATCAGGACCTCTTGCCAGGTACGGTGCTCGTCGGTGGCATCGGGGGCGTCGTCGTCGTGGCCGATCGTCTTCCACGCCTGTTTGAACGCCGCGCTGGCGATCAAGCCGCTCGCGGCTCCGAGCGCCATGCCGACCGGCTTGTAGGCGATCTTGGATGCCTTCACGAGTGCCTCCGGCCGCGACGCAGGAGCAGGAAGACGCCGAGCGCGACGGCCGCGGCGATCAGGGGGGTGCGGTTGGCCTTCGCCATGGTGGCCGCGGACTCCGCCTTCTCCCCGACCGGTTCCGGGATCCTCTCCGCGGCGAGCTGCCCCACCCGGGTCGCGGTGTCGCCCACCTGGGCCGCTGCGAGGGCGGCCTTGTCCAGGACCGGGTCGGGGGTCTTGTCCTTGACCAGCTCAGCGGCGTGCGCGGCCTTCTCCCGGAGACGCTCGCCGACGAGCGCGGCCTTCTCGGCCGCCTGGTCCGTGATCTCCGCGGCCTTCTCCTTGATCCCGGCCGCGTGCTCCTTGATCTCGGCCGCCTTCTCCTTGGCCTGCGCCTTGACGTCGACCTTGGCCGCCAGCGCCTCCACGGTCATGCCGAGCTCGTCGCGGGTGCGCTCGACCTGCTCGCGCAGCTCCTCCGGAGGGGGCGCGGATTCCTTGTCGCCCTGGTGACGGTTGCTCATCGGTGTGCTGCCTCCTTGATCTCGGCCACATCGGCCTTGATGCTGTCGATGGCCTGCTCCGGTACGGGGGCGCCGGCCTCGGCGATCTGCTTCTTCCCCAGCGCGGCCATCACAGCCGCGACCACCGCCAGCAGCGCGGCGATGATCAGGGCCGCGGCCCAGGCCGGCAGGAACAGGGCGAGGGCTGCGATCATGGCGCCGACCAGGGCCTGCGCGGCGAGGATGCCGACCAGGGCCGCCCCGCCGAACAGACCGCCGCCCGCACCGAAGCGTCTGCCTTTCCGGGTCATCTCCGCCCGGGCCAGCCGCATCTCCTCACGGACCAGTTCCGAAATCTGCTGCGACGCCCGTGAAACGAGGTCGCCCACCGATTCCTCGGTGCCGCCGCCGTGGTTCGGGTGCCGTCCTACGGGGCTCATCTGGTGTCTTCACCTTCTCCGCGTGCTCGGTGCGTCATGGCGACGGCTGCACGAGGGCGACCTGGAACCTGAGCCGCCACGGCGCAGCCCTCCCTGACTGGTTGTGCATGCCGCTGTCACGCCGCGCCTACCCCGGGAGCAGCCGGTCACCCGTCCAGGATTGAGGCAGATCCCAGGCGCGGGCGGGCAGGCGGGGCGACGCCCGCGACTGCGGCCTCGCACCCCTCCATGCGCCTGCGGCCACGCGCCGCCCGCCACCTGCCACCCGCCCCGACGCAGGCCCGGGCTGAGTCCCGGTCAGCCGTTCGCACAGTCAGACCGTCACGCGGTACCCCGTCGTGCCGTCACCCGTCATGCGGCCACGCGGCCACGCCGTCATCCCGTCACGCGTCGCTCACGCGCTCACGCTTCGGCGGAACCAGCCGCTGAACGACTCTTCCTCCGCGTCGGCCGCCCGCTGCTCGGCCCGCTCCAGGATCCGTGCGGCCTGCGCTCGCCACGTCGCCGCGTCCGCGCGCGGTGGCGGGAGGAACGGACCTCGTTCGGCCGCTTCCGCGGCGGCTCCGAAGAAGTCGCCGCCCTTGCGCTTGAAGTCGTCGGTCCCCCACGCGCGGCCGGAGCCGTCCCGAGGCACCTTCTGCAGGTGCGGAATGTGCTTGGCGCAGTGGATGTACGCCTCCTCCACCGCGACCACCACCCACACCTGTGCCCGGCGGCCGGGCACGGGGTCGAACGCGAGACCTGCGTACGCGCCGCGCATCTCCTCGTCGGCCACGACCCGGGCCGTGCCGTTGACGTGGAGCCCGATGCGGTCCTGGAGGAAGTCCATCATCAGGAGGCCGACATGAGGGTTCTCCTCGATGTTGCCGAGGCTGGCCTGGACTCCGTTGCCGCGGTACTCGGGGTAGGTCAGGGTCCGGTCGTCGAGGACGTGGAGGAAGCCGGGCGGGCCGGCACGGAAGGTGTTGTCGCACTCGCCGTGCCGGTCGGCGGTCGCCAGGAAGAACATCTCCTGGCGTGCCACGAACTCCTGCATCCGGGTGTTGAGTCGGTCGAGGACCTGCTCGGCGTAGAACTTGTCGGCGCGCGCGGTGGTACCCGTGCGCTGCTGGACCAGATGCTCGCCGTCGCTCCCCGGGCGGGTGGTGCGCGGTGGCTGCGCCTGCGGGTGCCCGGTCTGTTCGATGGTGCTCAATTCCTTGCCCCGACCAGTTCCTCGATGGAGTCGTGCCGTATGCGGTGGGTGGGGATGCCCATGCCCACGAGGGTGTCGACGCCGCGGCGGATCATGCCGGCCGGGCCGGACAGGTAGGCGTCGTAGGTGTGCCAGGGGCCGTACTCGCAGACGGCTTCCGGGAGCCGGTCGCCGAGGGCGCCGACGTGGCCGTCGTCGACGACCGGTCGGACCGAGAGCCACGGGTGCGACTGCTGCAGGCGGAGCATGGTCTCGATGTCGTACAGGTCGTGGTCGCGGCGCGCTCCGTAGAACACCTGGACGGAACGATGACGGCCGCGCTGGGCCACGTCCTCGACGAGGGCCTTGATGGGCGCGATGCCGGTGCCGCCGCCGAGGCAGAGCAGCCCGTTGTCGGTGCTGTGGTCGACGGTCATGGAACCGGCGGGGGCGCCGAGACGGATCACGTCTCCCGGACGGGCGCGGTGCACGAGGGCGTTGGACACCCAGCCCGCCGGCACGGCCTTCACGTGGAACGAGAGCAGCCCGTCGGCGCGGGGCGCGGAGGCGAAGGAGTAGTGCCGCCAGACGCGCGGCCACCAGGGCGTCTCCAGGGCGGCGTACTGGCCGGCGAGGAAGGGGTAGGGCTGGTCGGGACGGACGGTCACGACCGCGATGTCCGGGGTGCGCATCTCGTGACCGACGACCTCCGCCTGCCACCAGGCGGGGGCGCGCAGCTCGTCCGCGGCCGCCGCGTCGATCATGATCTGGGAGATCGTGGTGTAGGCGCCGACCCAGGCGGCCTCGGTGCGGGGCCCCCAGCTCCGGGGGGCGTAGCTGGACAGGGCGCCGATGAGGCATTCGCCGACGGCGGGGTAGTGCTCGGGAAGGGTGCCGTACTTCCTGTGGCCGCGGCCGAGGTGGGACAGGTACGTCGTCAGGGTCGCGGTGTCCTCCGCGTGGGTGGCGGCGGTGAGCAACGCTCGGAAGAGGCGGTCGCGCTGGGCGTCCATCGCCGCGGGGAAGAGGGCCCGCAGTTCGGGGTGGCGGAGGAAGAGCAGGGCGTAGAAGTGCGAGGTGACCTTGTCGGCGATCGGCTCGATCTCGGCCATGGTGCGGCGCAGGAGAGCGGTGGCGGACATGTCCTCGGGGGCGGCCGTCGGGGCCGGGGCGGGCGCCGGCTCGGAAGCCGGGGCCTGGGGCCGGTTCGGCGCGGGCGGCTGAGCCTGGGGCGGGACCCGTTCCGACGTCAGGGTCTGGGCCTGGGGCGGCACACCGCCGTACGCCGCGGCCTGCGCCTGGGCCGGTACCCCGCCGTAGGGTGCGGCCTGGCCCTGTGCGCGTACCGCGCCGTAGGCCGCGGCCTGCGCCGGGGCCGGTGACTCGTGTGCCGTACCGCTCCGGTCGGTCCCGCTGCCCACGGGGCGTATCGGGGTGGCGGGGCGGCGGGGAAGTCGGCCTTCCGTCTCCGAGGGCGTCTCCCCCCGGTGCTGCCGGGGGCTTCGGCCGAACCAGCCGGCGTCCCGAGTGCCGCCGCCGGCGCTGTCGCCGGACCCGTCTCCATAGGCCGACGTGGTGGTCGGAGCATCCATCGGTTCGCCTCGCCTCGAACAACTTTCGGTTGGTCTTCTCACGGGGCTCACGCGTGTCCCGTTTTCCTTTCCGTCGGAATTCCCGGCGCTTTGCCCCGTTTCCTCAAATCCGGCGGTACGCCCCGCACTTGATGCACGACGCACGTCCGGATGTTCGAACGAGACCGACCCTACCCCGCTTCCGTGAATCCATGAGCAGGATCTTCGCATCGCCCACTGTTCTGGAGTTTCCGCTGGTCAGCGGTGCGCGCGGGCGCAAGGCGGCGACCCCCGTCACCTGTTACCGATGAGTTCGAGCGAGGCGACGCACGGGGTCCGCCCGGTCGCGGTGAGGAATTCGTCGGCGAAAAGGGGGAGATGCGGCCCGCACTCCTCACAGAGGACGCTCCGATCCTTCACGAATCTCTCACGAGTCATCGCGCGTGCTTGCCCTTGGCCGATTTCTGATTCCCCGGCCGTGAATCGTCCTTCCGGGAGGCCGGACCGGCTGCCTCCGGACGGTTCGCACGGCCGCGCGGACGCTCCCGGACGCCGGGAGCCGGCGGCTTCGCGCTGTCGACCGCCGTGTCCTCGGAACCGGAGGTCCGCCGGTCGCCGGTGGACGAGGAGGACCGCGGCGGGGACGTGGAGACGGGGGCGGCTCCGGTCGGCGGACCGGTCGGGGAGGCCGGCTCGGTCGCGGCGGGGCGGGACGGAACGGACTCGACGTTCTCCGCCTCGGCGGGCGGGCCGCCCACCGAACCGGCGAGACCGACGCCGAGGACGGTCAGTGCCGCGCCGACGGTCAGCAGGATCCGGCCGGTCCGGCGTGAGGCGGGCCGATCGGACGAAGGCGGTGCGGGCAGCGGACCGCCGTGTGCGGGGGCGGCTGCCTCCCCGCCGGTGGCACTCGCCGCGGCGGCCGCCCTGTCCGGCCTCAGCGTGTCCCGATTCCGCTCGTCGGCGCCGTCCTCCGTGCTGACGGGCGGAGCCGCGGGGACGTCGGCCGCTCCCGCGAAGGCCTCCGAGGCCAAGGCGGCCAGGGCGCGCCCGCAGACCCGGGCGTCCGGTCGGCGGCTCTCGTCCGCGTCGGTCATGGCTTCCAGCAGTTCGACGAGGGCCGACGGCAGGTCCGGCGGAATGACCGGGGGGCGGTTCAGGCGGGCGATCGCCGCCTCCAGCGGCGCCCCGTCGTACTCCAGTTCACCCTTGATCGCTTCGATGAGCACCAGACCCAGGCTGTAGATGTCCGCCGCCGGCCCGGCGCCCCGGCCCAGCACCTGCTCCGGGGCCAGGTACGCGGCGGTGCCCACCAGGGCACCCGTCGCGGTCTGGGCCGTGGTGCCGAGGAGCCGGGAGATGCCGAAGTCCGTGAGGCGGGGGGTGCCCGCCTCGTCCAGCAGGATGTTGGCGGGCTTGACGTCCCGGTGGACGACTCCGGCCTCATGCACATGGGCCAGCGCCCGGGCGAGCGCGGCTCCGATGCGGCACGCCTCGGCGGGCGCCAGCGCGGCCTCCGCGATCCTCCGGCGCAGCGTCGTGCCCCTGACCAGTTCCATCACCAGATAGGGCGTTCCGTCGTCCCGGCCGCAGTCGTACACGGTGATCAGGCCGGGGTGCTGCAGCCGGGCCAGCAGCCGGCCCTCGCCGTCGAACCGCTCCTCCGTGGCCGCGGCACCGTCGGGGCGGAAGACCTTCACGGCGACCGGCCGCCTGAGGCGCAGGTCCATGCCGGCGTACACGTCGGCGGCGCCGCCGCGGCCCAGCAGGTCGTCGAGCCGGTAGCGGCCGGCCACCACGTGGGCGGTGAGCCGGAGGTCCGGTCGGATCGGCCACGAGCGGACTTTCATCACTGCGCTCCCTGCGTCCTGTTGTCACCTGCCGTCGTCCGCCCGCCCAGGTGCGCGGCCGAGGGCATTCCGGGCCGCGTGGGTGCGAGCACCTGTGCACGTGTGCCCGCTCAGCCGCCGGACATCCCCCTCCCCGCACACGACTTCGCGGCAAGGAGGACCGACTGCCGTCGACGCGGCAGGCCTTGCCACCGGCCGGTGGTGGCCCACCGGCGCGGGAAGCCGGGTGGGTGGGCGGCGTGCGCGGTGTCGGCCCGCCGCGACGAAGGCTGCCGGAACGGTGATGACTCGCGGCTGAGGGGGTAGGTGAGGGCCCCACATGATCATCGCGCCTGCGAAGGAGACGAGCATGACCGACGACGCCTACCTGTTCCTCGTGGACGACCCGGCGGTCCCGCTGGGCGCCTCCGTCACCGCTGTGGAAGACCTGACGTGCCTGGAGACGCCCGCCGTACGGGCCTGGCTCGACGCGCACGGCGTGAGCGCCACCTCCCCAGGCGTCCGGCTGCTGCCGCCGGAGGAGACGGACGCCATTCCGGACGGGGCGGAGAAGCTGCCCGTCCCGTTGAACGACGACGAACTCGACCGGCTGCGCCGCGCGCTGATGCCGGGCGCCCTCGCCCGCGTGGAGGAAGAGTTGCTCGCCTACCGCGACTGCACGGGCGAGCGGGACGCCCTGCTGTCGCGGGCCACGGCCGCCGGGGTGCCGCCGCACCGCATCGCCCGACTCGCCGGCGAGGACGCCAGGACCGTGGCGACGGCGGCGGCCCAGGGGCAGGACCGCCCGTCGGATACCGGTCCGCGACAGCGGTGAGGGGAGGGCCCATGACGACCGAGGAGACGCGCACGAGGCTCCGGGAGTTGGAGGACCGGCTCGGGGAGCGCACCCCGCCGCCGATCGAGGGGCAGACCCGCATCCCCCTCTCGCGAGCCGGCCGGGCCGACGACGAGAACGAGGGGGCCTGAGGGAGGGGGCCTGAGGGAGGGGGCCTCGGACCCGGCCCGCCCGGCCGATCCGTACCTCGTCACGGCGTTCCGGTCACCGACGTCTCCCCCACCCGGTCCCTCCGGGAGGTGCGATGCCATGGCCGCCGGTTCGAGCTCCGCTCCGCCGGGGGCCGCGTCACGGCAGTGCTGTGAGCGGGTCGCCCGACGGCTCGGCCGGCGCCCGCTATCCGCTCGGGGGGACGCGGTCGCTGCGCGCTTCCAGGGCCCGTACCACCGCCGCCATGTCCTCGCTTCCGTGGCCGTGTTCGACGGCTTCGCCGTAGAGGGCGTGGCAGACGTCGAGCAGCGGGGAGGCCATGTGGGCGCCGCGGGCCGCTTGGGCCACGAGTCGGTTGTTCTTGAGGACGTCCGCGACGGCGGCCTGGACCGTGAAGTCCCGGGTCAGGAGCTTCTGGCCCTTGAGGCGGGAGACCGCGCTGGCCATCGGGCCCGCGGCCAGGACGTCCTGGAGCAGCTGTTGATCGAGTCCGTTCCGGTCGGCGAAGTGGAAGGCCTCGGCGAGGCCGGTGACCATCGTGATCAGGAACAGGTTCACGGAGAACTTCATCAGCAGGGCTCCGGGGACGGCCCCGCAGTCGAACGTCTCGTGGCACACCGGGGCCAGCAGCGAGCGGACCTCGGCCACGGCCTCCTCGTCGCCGGCCAGCATCCCCACGAGCCGCCCCTGTTCGGCGGGAACGCGGGATCCGGAGACCGGGGCTTCGACGTACCGTCCGCCCGCGGCGCGGATGTCGTCCTCGAGGGCGGCGGAGTAGCCGGGTGAGGTGGTGCCCATGTGGACCACGCCGTGGCCGGCGACCCGGGCGACGAAGTCGGGCGTGCCACGGCCCAGGACGGCGTCGACGGCGTTCTCGTCGGCCAGCATCAGGATCACGGTCCCGGCGTGCTCGAAGACCTCGTCGATGCTCGCGGCGATCCTGGCTCCGGCCTTCCCCAGGGGTTCGCACCGCTCGGGGGTGCGGTTCCAGACGACCACGGGGATGCCCGCACGGGCGAGGTTGAGCGCCATGGGTCGACCCATGACACCCAGGCCGATGAAACCCACACGCATGGGGACCACCCCTTCCGATCCGCGGTCCATGATTATGACCGCTGTCATAATAGGCCCATCTATGACAGCGGTCATAGAGTGGAGGCTCGTGAGGTGACGGACGGAGAGCGGAGATGGCGATGCGGGAGCGCGGGCCGCGCGAGCGGATGATCTACAGTGCGGCCCAGCTCATTCGACGCCAGGGAGTCGCCGCGACGGGGATGCGCGAGGTGGCCGCGCACGCCGGGGCGCCCCGCGGCTCACTCCAGCACTACTTCCCCCGAGGCAAGGAACAGCTGGTGAACGAGGCGCTGGACTGGGCGGGGCGGTTCGCCGCCGGCCGCGTCGCGCGTTTCCTGGCGGCCTTGCCCGAGCCGACACCCAGCGGGCTCTTCGCCGAGATGGTGCGGCAGTGGACGGACGAATACCGCGAGCACGGGTTCGCGGCCGGCTGCCCCGTGGCCGCCGCCACCGTCGACTGCGCGGAGTCGGTCGAGTCCACGCAGCAGGCCGCGGCCGCCGCGTTCGCCACCTGGACCGGGCCGGTGGCGCAGGCCCTGGCCGACATGGGAGTGGCACCGGACAGGTCGTACGCGCTCGCCACGCTCATGATCAGCACCCTGGAAGGGGCCATCCTCATCGCCCGCGCCGAGCGGAGCGTCCGCGCCCTGACGACCGTGGTGGACGAACTCGGCCCCCTCCTCGACGCCGCTGCCGGCCGAACCGTCGACCCCGCACCGGGCACCCTTCCGGCAACCGGGAACGGGTAGCGCCGGAGAGGCAGTGACCGCCCCTGCGCGGGGACGGGCCGTTCGAGGGGGCTTTCGACGCCCTCCCGCGCACGGCGGGGACAGGCGGAGAGGGGCGGCCTCTCGGGGCCGCCCCTGCCGTCACAGGTCGAGGTAGAACCGCACGGTCGTGCCCTCGGCCGTCGTGTGGAGGCGGACCAGATCGGCCACGTAGTGGACCAGCATCAGGCCACGACCGCCGATCTGGCCCGGCTCGGGAGGCCTGCGGCCCGCGAGGGGGTCGGACAGGCGGCCCCCGTCGTGGACCTCGCACACCAGTCGGCCGGACTCCGTCCAGAGCGCGAGGGTTCCGCTGCCCCCGCCGTGGACCACGCTGTTGGTGGTCAGCTCGGCCACCGCCAGTTCCAGGTCCATGAGCCGCTCCCCCGCCACGCCCAGGTCCTTGGCGCGGGCGGCGGCGTAGTGGCGGACCCCGGGAAGGTCCTGCCCGCCGAAGGGGAAGGCGGGGACGTCCGCCGGGCGTACCAGGGGCTGGTTGTAGCGGTCCACCACCGCCCGCCAGTCGTAGGCGTCGCTGGCCTCCTGCCGTCCTTCGCCGTCGATGAGCACCGGGTGGGTGGCGCGCGCGTCCGCCAGCACCTCCGGGGCCAGCGCCGACTCGTCGTACGGACAGAGGATCGTCACCGCGCGGCCTTCGAACGCGGCGTTGATCAGCGCCTCGTGCTGGGCGCACGCCGGGTACTCGGCCGCGGACCGGCCCGCCCAGATGGGCTCGCCGATGATCCGCACCCGGCCGCCGGGGTGGGCGTCGGCGAAGCCCCGCAGCACCCGGGGGATGATCCGTCCCGGGTTCCGGCCGGCGTCGGTCATGTCGAGGAACAGGATGCCCTCGGCGTCCGCGCCCAGGGCGGTCCTGATCAGCTCCAGGTTGGGGCCGGGCACGGCGACGGCCATCGGCTCGCCGTGGGCGCGGCCCTCCGCCAGGAAGGCGGCCGTCCGGCGGACGTACTCGTCCTCGTCGCGGTAGAAGAGGGCGGGGTGGACGAACGCCGCGTCGGTGGTCGTCGAGGTCATCGCGCGGTCACCTCGATCCGGTCCAGGTCCGGCCAGAACAACTCCAGGACCCGTGGGAGTTGCGGCGGCGGCGCCTCGATCACGAACCGTCCGTCCGGCAGGTCCATGGCGGTCACGGCGAGCGCCGTCACTCCGGCGACATCGACGAAGGCCACCTCTGACAGTTCCACGTAGGAGACGTCCTGGTGACGCCGGGACAGCTCGGCGAGCGCGCGCTCCCAGGAGGGACGCGTGGCCTCGCCGATCTCGCCGCGGACACGTATCCCGGGACGGCCGGACAACGGGCTCACCTCCAAGGCGGTGTTCTGCGGAACAGCCGGGCCCTGCCCGCCCTTCGCACGTCGGGCTTCCACGCCGGGACTCCTTCTGTCATTCGGCCGTCTACCGGCAGTCCGAGCCCACCACCGGCACCAGGAGGCTCTTCCCGGCCGCCACTGTACCGCCGTCCGGGGACAACCAGGCCGCCCGGGCGGCCCGGTGCCTGTCCGGGTGCCTACACGGCGGCGGTGGCGGAGGCCCCATCGGGGTACAGGGGGAAGATCTGGTCCAGCCCGGCGATGCGCAGTACGCGCAGGGCGAAGTCCGGTACGGCGGCGAGCGCGCACCCGGCTCCCGACGCCTCCGCCCGGCCGCGGGCCACGATCATGGCGGTGATTCCGCTGGAGTCGCAGAACGTCATGCCGGACAGGTCCAGGACGAGTCGCTCGCCCGGCCGCAGGGCGAGGGCGTCGAGTTCTCGGCGCAGCTCGGGTGCGTGGGCGTAGTCCAGGTCGCCGACGATCTCCATGACCGGACCGGTCGCGGCGTCTCGGACGGTGATCTTCAGAGGGCTCATGCGGGGCTTCTCGTGGAGGGGCGGGCGGGACCCTCGGCGGGCGTGCCGAGGGCGAGCAGCGCGGTGTCGTCGTCGAGGCCCGCGCCGAAGTCCTCCAGGAGGCCGGTGAGGGCGTGGACGAGGGCCTCGGGGGGACGGCCGGCGTGTGCGGTGGCGAAGGCGAGCAGCGCCTCGTCCCCGAAGAGGCTGGTGCGGTCCGCGCCGGTGCGGGCCTCGGTGAGCCCGTCGGTGTAGAGGAGGAGGGTGTCGCCGGGGGCGAGGGTGGTGGTGGCGGTGGTGAAGGGGGCGGACGGCAGGATGCCGACCAGGAGGCCGCCGGGCGTGTGCAGGTATTCGGCCGTGCCGTCGGCGCGCAGCACCAGGGCCGGCGGGTGGCCTCCCGAGGCGAGGCTGACGACGACCTGCCCGGTCGTGGGGTCGGGTTCGAGGGTGCCGAATATGGCGGTGCAGTAGCGCGGGTCCCCGCCGACGGCGTAGCGCTCGTGGAGGACCTTGTTGAGCGTGCCGAGGGCGGAGACGGGGTCGGGGTCGTGCAGGGCGGCGGCGCGCAGGGTGTAGCGGGTGAGCGAGGTGACCGCGGCGGCCTGGGGGCCCTTGCCGCACACGTCACCGAGGAAGAAGGCGAAGCGCTTGCCGTCGACGGGGAAGACGTCGTAGAAGTCGCCGCCGAGCCGGTCCGGCGAGGCGGTGTGGTAGTACGCCGCCGTCTCCACGCCCGGGACCCGAGGCAGGTCGTCGGGCACCAGCGAGCGCTGGAGGGCGGCGAGGGCGTCCTGCAGCCTGGCCCGGTCGGCCTCGGCCTCCTGGCGGGCCGCCTCGGCCTGCCGACGTGACTCCTCGGCCTGCCGACGTGACTCCTCGGCCTGCCGGCGCGCCTCCTCGGCCTGGCGGCGCGCCTCCTCGGCCTGGCGGCGCGCCTCCTCGGCCGCCTTCCTGCCGCGCAGCAGCTCCTCCTCGTAGGCGCGCCGGTCGCGGCCGTCGAAGACGGTGGTGCGGATCAGCAGGGGCTCACCCGTGGTCCCCAGCTTGACCATCGAGGAGATCAGCACCGGGATCCGACCCCCGCCGGCCGGCTTCATCTCCAGGGCGATGCCGCTGATCTCGCCCTGCATCCGCAGCAGCGGAGCGAAGTGCGTCTCGTGGTACAGCTTGCCGCCGACGGTCAGCAGGTCGGTGAACCGCATCCGGCCGACCACCGCCTCGCGCCGCAGCCCGAGCCAGTCCAGCAAGGTGTTGTTGATCTTCGCGATGACGCCGTCCATCAGGGTGGACAGGTATCCGCAGGGGGCGGCCTCGTACAGCTCTTCGGCGCTGTCCTCCAGGAGCGCGGTGAACGCGGGGTCGTACGTGGTACCGGCGTCCGGGTCGTACGGGTCGGGCTGCGCGGCGCGGCACATCAGCGCAGACCGGCCAGGAAGTCCTGGATCGCCTCGTTGGTGGCCTCTGGTGCGGACAGGTGCGGGCAGTGGCCGGTCGCCCGCAGGGTGACGAGGTGCGAGCCGGGTATCGCCCGGTGCACGAAGGCGCCGACCTCCCGGGGCGCGATGACGTCCTGGTCGCATTCGAGCACGAGGGTGGGGACGGCGACCTTCTTCAGGTCGTCCCGGGAGTCGGAGAGGAAGGTGGCCCGGGCGAAGATCCGCGCCATGTCGGGATCGGTGGCGCAGAAGCTGTTCGTGAGCTCCTCCCCCAGTTCGGGGCGCTCGGGGTTGCCCATGATCACCGGGGCCATCGCGGCCGACCAGCCCAGGTAGTTCGCCTCCAGGGACTCCAGGAGCTCGTCGATGTCCGCGGCGCTGAAGCCGCCGCGGTAGCCCTCGTCGTCGATGTAGCGGGGGGAAGGGGCGACCATCACGAGTGCCCCGATCCGCTCGGGGGCCGCCTCGGCGGCCATGACGCCGATCATGGCGCTGACCGAATGCCCGACGAACACCGCGTCGCGCAGGTCGAGCGCCTCGCACACCTCCACGACGTCACGGGCGTAGCCGTCGAGGGTGCCGTACCGGTCCTCGGTGAAGGCGGTCAGGTCCGAGCGCCCGGATCCCACGTAGTCGAAGAGCACGACCCGGTGGTCCCGGGCCAGGGCGGGGACCGTCAGCCGCCACATGTTCTGGTCGCATCCGAACCCGTGGGCCAGCACGACGGTGGGGCCCTGGGGGTTGCCGGTGACCGTGACATTGTTCCTGCGGGCGATGTCCATCGGGACAGTCTCGCAGGACCCGCGAGTGAATATGCCACGGCTCCGCGGCCGGGGCCGTTCGCCGCCCGGCGTCGACGCGCCTACGCGCCGGGGTGCGCCGGCAGGGCGAGCCAGTCCGACCAGGAGATGTCGCGGCCGAGGAAGCGTGGCCGCTCGAACGGCCAGTCGGCGGCGATCCACCGCGGCACCAGCGCGTCGAGGGCCTGCTCGACCTCACCGCCCACCAGCTCGTCCACCACCCACCAGGAAATCTCGCCGTCCGCGCCGGTCCTCTCCGGCGGGTCGATGTAGACGCAGCCGAGCAGGGCTGTCTCCGCCGCGTCGAACAGCGCGTAGTTGAAGGACTGGTGGGCGGCGATCTCCTTCTCGTGCCGCGCCAGGTCCGCTCGGTCCGCCTCGTAGGTCAGGGTGGCCGCGGGCCAGCCCCAGGCCGGGCCGAAGAGGCTCCAGAGCCGCTCGCGGGAACCCATCACGGCCGGGTGGTCGAGCGGAGCGTCCGCCTCGCGGATCGGCCGCAGGTGATGGACGCCGCCCGGTAGCGGTACCAGGACGGGGTGGACGAAGTCTTCGGGAAGCCAGCTCATGGCGCCCGACCGTAGCAGCGCGCGGCCGCCCGCTCCCCGGGATCTTCCCGGACACCGCCGGCCCCGCCCTTCCGCCGGGCAGGGGTCCGCGACCGCCCGCCCCCGCCCCTCCGGCGCGGTCGCGGGAGGGGCGGGGGCGGGCGGTCGCGGGCTTCGGAGGCGGAGGGGGTCAGGTGGGCGGCTTGTGGGCGACGGCGACGATGGCCGCGCGGGGCACCTCGGCGACGAAGCCGTCCTCGGAGCGGTGAACGGTCGGCGCCGGTGTGAAGTCGGTCGTCCCGGGCAGGGTCGCCAGGTACGTCTCGTGCTGGAAGTACTCCTCCAGGAGTCGCCAGCGGGCGTCGGTTCCGCCCAGGGTGGCGAAGAACGCGCCCACTCCGTACATGTCGGCCACGTACGCGCACATCCGGCGGCGTGCCTCTTCCGGCGTGGCGCCGCGGACGACGAGGGGGTCGTACAGGTCGACGACCCGGGCGGGGGTGCCCGCCTCGGCGAAGAGTTCGGTCAGGAGGTCGCGGGAGAAGTGGCGGTAGTCGTGGCCGGCCGTGGTGTGGGGGTGGACGATGTCGGTGAAGAACCGTGCCATGGGGCTGGTGTCGTCGAAGTCGTGCAGGACCACGTGGCCGCCGTCCCTGACGACGCGCAGGGCCTCGGTGACGGCGTCGAGCCTCTCGTGCGGCGCGATGTGGTGGGTTCCGTAGGCGAGCAGTGCCGCGTCCATGGTGCCGTCGGCGAGGAAGAGGTGGTCCGCGGCCTGCCGGATGGCGGCCAGGCCCTGGGCGAGGGCCCGTTCGACCATGTCCCCCGAGAGGTCGCCGGTGAGGATGTGGAGGCGGTCGCGCAGGTCGGGGGCGTTCTCGTGGACGGCGCGGGCGATGGTTCCGTCCCCGCCCAGGACGTCGAGGACGGTGCGGGGGGCGGCCGGGTCGTGCGTGGCGCGGGAGGGAGCGGCCAGTTCGAGCAGTTGTCGCATTCCCGTCCAGCGGACGGAGGAGTCCTGCTGGGCCCTGCGGTAGGAGTCGCCGCGTCCGGTGTCGTCGGAATCGAATTCCGTGGTCGTCGCGGCCAGTGTTCTGAGCGCTTTGTCGGCGCCCGGTCGGGCGAAGTCCACGGACGATTTCAGGACCGGGTGGGCCGGAACCGTGTCGCGCAGATAATCTTCGAGGGTCAGGGACGGTAAGTAGGTTTCCGTTCCCGCCGGTGCATCCGCCTGCATTTCCACCAATCCGGTCAGTCGATGGATCCCGTCGTGGACGACTGGTCGTTCCGTGTGCGGGGCTCTCACCCTCCGCAACTCATGTGCGGCCCGTTATTCCGCCGGTCGGCACCGGGGTGCGTGCCGGGCGGAGTTCGGGGCCCCCGGGGTTCGGCCAGTCCGGTCCGCAGTTTCACCGTCGCACCCTTTCAGGGCACCGATCCCGCGTCAAGAGTGCTCACGCCGGGGTGCGGCACCCTTGTGCGGGCCGTGTCGGTCGTCCCGTCCGGTGGTCGAACTCCGGGGAAAGGGAAGGGGCTTCCTCAGGCATTTCGATTCAGACCGACATTCCCCGATATTCCTCTTCCCGTCGGATCCGTTCAGTGAATCGCCTCTCCGCGCCTCCGGGAAGGGCGTCCGCCATACCCCGTCGGCGCGGAGGCCGGGGAAGGCGGTCGCCGCGTCGGGCGGCGGGTCCGTCGTAGGGGGTGATCGCGGTCGGGAGGAAGGAATCGTCCGGCGGTCCCTGGTAGGTTGGCGTCCCTTCGTCCTTCTCCCCGCCCATACCGGCCGTCCGGGTATGCGCCCGGCGATTCCGGGAAGTCGTCTCCCCGTTCCCTCCGGTGAGTTCTCGGAAGAAGGACGCGCGAATCCCGGGGGCGCCGCCGGGAGGGCTCCCTGAGCGAGGAGAGGCGGATCGGGCTGCCATGTCGTGGGTGAACGAGGTACTGACAGCGGTGTCGGACATGAGCCCGGTCGCCAGATTCGGTCTGGCCTCCGCGTTCGCGTTCGCGGAGTCCGGGCTCGGCGCCGGCATGGTCGTCCCGGGCGAGGTCGCCGTCCTGGCGCTGAGCGCCGGAACGGAGGGGACACGCCCGCTGCTGGCCCTGTTCCTCGTGGTCACGATCAGCAGCTCGGCCGGCGACCACATCGGCTACTTCCTCGGCATCCGCTACGGGCAGCGCATGCGGGGGACCCGCCTGGTGCGCCGGATCGGGCAGCACCACTGGGACCGCGCGCAGGAACTCTGCCACCGGTACGGGGCGAGTGCCGTCTTCCTGACCCGGCTCCTGCCCGTGGTGCGCACGCTCACCCCCGCGACCGCCGGGGTCGGATCCGTGCGCTACCTCCGCTTCCTGCCCGCCTCCCTCGCCGGTGCCGCGATGTGGTCGGCGCTCTACGTGTCCGCGGGAACGCTGGTCTCCGCCTCCCTGCGCGAGGCCGAGAGCGTGCTCTCCACCATCCTTTGGACCCTGCTGGGCGTGGCGGTCGCCCTCACGCTCGCGACCGTGTGGTGGCGGCGCAAGCACCGCCGCCGCAGCTCCTGACCGCGCGCCGCGGCGTCCGACGCCGCGCGCCCGGGAGGGTGGGATCCGTCGGCGCTTCGTCATGTCACTCGTCGGGGGGCCGGCGGACGGCGCGTGCGGCGAGGACCATCATCGCCGCCATCAGGCCCAGGGCCGCGCACAGCGCCGCGGGCACCTCGCCGCCGACGTGCCCTCCCAGGGCGAGGCCGCGTGACGCCTCCACCGCGTAACTGACCGGGTTGACGGTGGCGACGGCCGCCAGCCAGCCGGGCAGCACGTCGACCGGCACGAACGCGCTGGAGGCGAACATCAGCGGGAAGTTGACGAAGAACCCGATGCTGGAGAGCACCTCCACCTTCCGCAGCCACGCGGCCAGCGCGATGAAGATCCAGATCAACGACCAGATCACCACCGTGGACAGCGCCAGCGCCGCCACCAGGCCTCCCACCCCTCCCCCGGCCCGGTAGCCGAACAGCAGATGGCCCGCGACGACCAGGACCAGCAGCTGCATACCGGAGCGCGTCAGATCGGCGATCGAACGCGCCACCAGCACCAGCGGCAGCGACAACGGCAGGACGCGGAAGCGGCGTACCATCCCGCCCTCCATGTCCCGCACCAGCCCGACCCCCGCGGACTGCGAGGTGCCGATCCCGGTGGTGACGAGGAGGGCGGGCAGCAGGAACTCGATGTAGGACACGCCGCGCGGCAGGATCGAGCGGTCCGCGAGGCTGCCGAAGACCTGACTGATGAGCAGCAGCATCACCACGGGCTGCGCCACGCTGAACAGCACCACCCTGCGGTCCGCGTAGACCAGGCGGATCTGGCGTGCCGTGAGGACCCGCAGTTGCGCGGCCCTGCCCGCCGGTCTCCAGCGCGGGGCGCGCTCTTCCGCGGCGGTCTCGGCCGAGGGCGCCATCGTCCCAGGTACGTTCACGGGGTCTCCGGGGTGTCGCCGGTGCGCCGTTCGGCCGCCGGGAGGGTGATCCGGTGGGCGGTGCGCGCCGGAGCGGGGGTGCCGGGGCGGGCGGGGCCGCCCGTCGCCGGGGCGGGGCCATCGGGGGCCGTCGTGGTGAAGGCGAGGTAGACGTCGTCCAGGGAGGGCTCCGCGTAGCGGATCTCGGTCACGTTCTGTCCCACGGCGTCCAGCACCCGGATCACCACGGCCAGATCCGCCGAATCCCCCGCCGGCACGGTCAGTTCACCGGGCCCTGCGTCGCCGTCCGAGGGGAAGCCGGCCCGGCGCAGGGCCTCGGCGGCCACGGTCCTGTCGCCCTGCGGTCCGACGCGCAGCGAGATGGAACCGCTGCCGGCCCGCGCCTTCAGCTCCGGCGCCGTACCCGACACCAGGACCCGGCCCGCGCCCAGGACGGTGATCCGGTCGGCGAGCCGGTCGGCCTCCTCCAGGTACTGCGTCGTCAGCAGAACCGCGGTGCCCTCCCGCGCGAGCCCCTGCACCCGCTCCCACAGGCCGAGGCGGCTGGGCAGGTCCAGTCCCACGGACGGCTCGTCCAGGAACAGGACGTCGGGTCGGCCGACCAGTCCCAGCGCCAGGTCGAGCCGGCGGCGCATCCCGCCGGAATACGACCCCGCCCTGCGTCGCGCGGCGGCACGGAGGCCGAACGCCTCCAGCAGCTCGTCCGCCCGGCCGGCCGCCTGCGCCCTGGAGGCTCCGCAGAGCCGGGCCACCAGGACGAGGTTGTCGTAGCCGGAGAGCTCCTCGTCGAGCGCGGCGAACTGTCCGGTGACCCCGATGCGCCGGCGCACCTCGTCGGGGCGGCCGACCACGTCGAAGCCGGCGACCGAGGCGGTGCCCGAGGTGGGGGGTGTGAGGGTGGACAGGACGTTGACGAGGGTGGTCTTGCCCGCCCCGTTGTGGCCCAGGAGGCCCATGATCTCCCCGCGCGCCACCGTCAGGTCCACGCCGTCGAGGGCCTGGACCGCGCCGAAGCGCTTGTGCAGGCCGGTGGCGTGGATCACCTGGTCCACCGCCATCAGCTCAGCACGCGCCCGTGATGGGCGCGCGCCGCGCGGGACCGCCGGTGGTCCAGGTGGACGAAGGTGCGCTGGAGCCAGCGGTCCTGGCCGTCGTAGCGCGGGACGAAGGCCGTCCGCCCGTGCAGCGCGACCCGGTTGTCCACGTACACCAGGTCGGCCGGGTCCAGGACCAGTTCCTCGGAGACGGTGCGGACGGCGTCCGCGAGGGCCTCCAAGGCCTGCCTGCCCCAGGGGTCGCTCGTGTGGGTGGCGTGGAAGTCGACGCGGATGTCCGGGTCCTCCGCGTCACCGGTGAGCACGGCGTGCGGCTTGGTGCCGCTGTCCGGCCGTCCGAAGGAGGGCGGCGGCTCGGTGGTGAACAGGGGTCGCCGCAGCGTTTCGCGGGTGCCGGCGTCCAGGTGGTCCATCGCGGCGCGGACGGAGGCGACCCGCAGCCCCGCGGCCCGGTCGTGGTCGCTGCGGACGCAGAACAGGCCGACGTAGTCGGGGCGGTGGGGGTGGAAGGCGTTCTCGGTGTGCATCTCCAGCGGGACGGAGCCGGCGTTGGACTGCTGGCCCTCCCGGCCGGGCACGGGCACCACGTTCTGCACGAGCGCGCCCTGCTTCTCGTTGCGGTAGGCGATGACCTCGCCGAGTTCCATGGACAGGGCGCACAGCACGGAGGCGCTCAGCGTCGCCGTGCGCTCCACGGAGTCGGCCTCCCGCGGAGTGGCCGGTACGCGGTCGGCGGCGGGGAGGTTGCGCAGGAGCAGTCTGCCGGTGGGGCCGGGGTCGTGGCGGAAGGCGCGGATGCGGTCCTGGAGGCGGGCGGGCAGGTGGCAGGAGAGGGCGCGGCACCGGTCGAGCCACTCCCCCTCGTCGACGAGGCCCGGGCGGGTGCGGGTCAACTCCAGGGCGAGGGCGGCCACGTCGTCGCGTTCGGCCTCGGACAGGGTGAAGGTGTTCTCGGGTTCCATGCTGTCTCTCCGGGGTGGGGAACCGTTCGGTTCGGATCTGCGGTGGGCGGCCGGGCGGGGAGGGGGCTCAGCCGCGACGCGGCCGCGCGACGGCGAACACGCTGTGGCGGTCGCTGCCCGCGTACCGGTCCTCCTGCTCGGTGAGGACGCGGAACCCGCGCCGCTCCAGTTCGTCGGCCACCGCGCCCAGCCGGCCTGCGGTGCTGCTGCCGGGGCTGTCGTGCACCTCCATGGCGATCTGGCGGACCAGGGGCCAGTGCCGGTCCTCCAGGCCCCGCAGCACCTCCCGCTCACCGCGCTGGACGTCGATCTTCAGGAGGTCGATCCGGTCCACGGGGTGTTCGTCGAGGACGGCCGAGAGGGGGCGGAGCCGGCAGGTCACCTTCTCCTCCCTGAACCGGAAGGCGAGGAGTTCGTCCAGCATCCGCTCGGCCTCGGGCAGGTGGTCGGTCCGCACCTGCCCCCGGACGAAGGCGCGTTCGGCCTCGGTGTCCGCCAGGGTGCTGAGGGTGGACATGGTCGAGTAGCCCGGATAGTGGGTGAACTCGACCTCCTGTTCCGCCTCGGCGAGGCCGTAGGGATGGACGAGCCCCGCCACCGCGTGGCGCTCCCGGTTGCGGCGCAGGATGTCGTACACCGGGGGGACCGGTTCGAAGGAGTGGACCGTGGCGCCGGGTCTCTCGGAGCGCACGAAGAGGGTGAACATGCCGATGTTGGCGCCGACGTCGAAGACCACCGGGGCCTCGGGCAGGTGCAGGGCCTCGGGCAGATAGGCGCGGCGGGTGAAGATCTCGTCGTAGAGGAACTCGGTCTCGTGCTTGTTGAGTCCTTCCACGTCGGTGAGGGCGATGGTCATCGGTCACCCTCCCGCGGGGCCCGCGGCGGCTGTCCGGGGCGGGGCGAGCCGCCCTGGTCCGACATGGCGACGAGGATGCGGCGGTCGCCGGTGAAGGGCCTGCGGCCGTGGGCCGCCTGGACGTTGTCGACGAGCATGAGGTCGCCGGGCCGCCAGTCGTTGTCCACGGCGTGCTCCAGTCCGCGGTCGCGGACCTGGCGCGCGTACGCGGCCGGTATCGGGGAGCCGTCCGCGAAGGCGACGGACTGGGGCAGTTCCTCCGGGGGCAGCATCTGCATCAGTGCGGCGGCGGCCTCGTCGCCGAGCGTGGCGGGGTGCCACTGGTCGCTCTGGTTGAACCACAGCGGCTCGCCCGTGGCGGGGTGCTCGATCGTCGCGGGCCGCACGTGGCTGACGCGCAGTCCGTTGCGGGCGTTCCACTGCCAGGTGGCCCCGGTGCCGGAGAGGTACTCCTCGACCTCCGAGCGGTCCTCCGTCTCGAAGGTGTCCTGCCAGCTCTTGCCGAGCCCGCGTCCCCCGTGGAGGTTCTGTGTGTAGCGCAGGCCGCCCGCGAAGGCGTCGCGGACGTCCTGGTCCAGGGCCCGGTACCAGGCGGCGTTGTCCACCACCGGTGTCGCGCCGCCGCTGTCGGCCGCCCGCTCGCAGTAGAAGAGCAGCCGGGCCGGCCACTGCGCGGCGTACGACATCTCGCTGTGCATCGAGATGGTGAACTCCGCCGGGTACTCGGTGGAGGTGTACACGTTGTGGCCGACCTTGGTGCGCGGGGAGTTGCCGAAGACGTACGGCAGGCGGTCGGGGAGCAGGAGCGGCATGATCTTCTCCAGCTCCCGCGGGCCCACTCCGAAGCCGCTCAGGACCAGCACCTTGTGTGCGGCGAGGAGTTCGTCGGTGCGCGCCGAGTCCTGGAGGAGGTCGGCCAGGGCGTCGGCGGTGGCGGGCAGCGCGTGGCTGTCCGGACTGATCACGGCGGGCCGCCAGGAGGTGGTCGGTTCCATGGAGGGCTCTTTCATGCGTCGAGGAATTCGGTGATGAGCCGGTTGACCCGGTCGGGCTGTTCGAGGTAGCCGTAGTGGCCGCAGTCGGGCACCACGTGGTAGTCGGCTCGGGGCAGGGCGTCGGCGACCTCCTTGGCCAGGTGTGCCGGTGCCACGAGGTCGTCGGCGAAGGCGATCACCCGGCAGGGGGCGGTGATCCGGGCGAGGTCCTCCCGGTGGTCGTCGGCCGTGCTGATCTCGCGCTGGGTGCGGACGCCGGGGCCCGCGGTCCCCGCCAGTTCGAAGAGGTCGAGCCAGTCGGTGATCCGCTCGTCGTCGGCGAGCGTCCGGGGCGAGAGGTTCTGCAGGGCCCGCACCACCGCCCGGTAGCGGGGCGGGACGGTGACGCCGCTGTCGGCGAGGTCGATCTCGGCGGCGGTCGCGGCGGCCCTCATCCGGTCCGCGCGGGGCCGTGGCGCGATCAGGACGCAGCGGGAGACCAGGTCGGGGCGGATCCGGGCGACCTCGCACGCGACCCTGGCCCCCAGGGACGTGCCCACGACCGCGCACGGGCCCAGGCCGAGGTGCTCGATCAGGCCGATGGTGTCGGCGGCCATGTCCTGAAGGGTGAAGCCGGCGCCGCCGCCGCTGGGGTGGATGCCCCGGTTGGTGAACGTGACGGCCTCGAAGCCGGCGGCGACCAGCGCGGGCACCTGGTGCAGGTGCCAGCCCGTTCCGGCGGCGCCGCTCCCCATGATCAGGAGGACGGGGGGCCCGTTGCCGGTGCGTTCGTGGTCCAGGTCGATCCCGTTGATCCGTGCCAGCATCCAGGCTTCCTCGCAGTTCGTCGGCGGTCTCCGGGACCGGGGTCGGGTCGGGGGTCGGGCGCGGAGGGCGCGGGCGGGCGGCCGTGGACCGGCCGCCCGCCCGCGCCCGGACGTCACCGGGTCGCGCCCTCGGTCTTCTCGTGGGCCTCCATGGCGTCGATGAGGCTCTGGGGGCGCATGTCGGTCCAGTTCGCCTCGATGTAGTCCAGGCACTCCTGGCGCGGGCGCTCGCGCACCACGGCCCGCCAGCCCTCGGGGATCTCGACGAAGTGGGGCCACAACGAGTGCTGGTTCTCGTCGTTGACCAGGACGTGGAAGACACCCTCGGCGTCGTCGAAGGGGTTGGTCATCGTCATACCTCTCGTTTCTTCGTGGTGGCTCCCCGCAGGGAGTCCAGTCGGTGGGTCAGGACGCGGCCGGCTTCGGCGACCGACGTCGGTTCGGTGAGCATGGACATGTGGGCGGCGTCCAGCCGGTGCACCTCGACGCCGCCTCCGGTGTGCGGCTCCCACGCCGCCGGGTCGAGGGTGCGGGTGCGTTCCGCGGTCATCAGGACGATGCCGCAGCGGACGCGGCCGGGGGTGAAGGAGCGCATGAGGCGGACGTTGTTGACGTAGACGTCCTTGGCCGCCGTCAGTTCGGCGTCGTCGAGGTGGCCGAGCGAGCTGTCGACCCGGCGCAGGTGGGCGCGGAACCGCTCCAGCGGGAAGCGCCCGGCGCGCTGGTCGTCCTCCTCCCAGGCGAACCCCGAGTCGCGCAGGTTGGCCGCCACGATCTCGGCCTCGGACCCCCCGGACCGTCCGCCGGGGTCGCCGGTGCGGTGGGGAGGATAGGCGTCCAGCATGGCGAGCAGGTCCACCCGCTCCCCGGCGCGCTCCAGCAGGCCCGCCGCGGTGTGGGCGACGTGGGCCCCCAGGGACCAGCCGAGCAGCCGGTAGGGGCCGTGGGGGCGGACGCGGCGGATCAGCCGGACGTAGTCCTCGGCCATCTCCTCGACGCTCGCCGGCAGACCGGAACCGTCCGCTGGGGTGCGGGCCTGCAGCGCGTGGAGGGGGACGTCGGTGGGGAGCCGGGGCAGGAGGCTTGCGTACGCCCATCCCAGGCCGACGGCCGGGTGGAAGCAGAACAGGGGCGGCTGGTCGCCGCGGCCCCGCAGGGTGAGCAGGGGCGCCGGGGCGCGGCGCTCGGCGCCCCGGCCGATGTGCGCGGCGAGGGCGGCCGGGGTGGGGGCCTCGAAGAGGTCCCGCGCGGCCACGGCCACGCCCAGGCGCTCACGGACCCGGGTGACCAGGCGGACGGCGAGCAGCGAGTGCCCGCCGTTCTCGAAGAAGCCGTCGTCGGCGCCGATGGACGTGCGCTCCAGGACCTCGGCGAACACCTCGCAGAGGGCGGCCTCGCGGTCGTCGCGCGGCGGCCGGCCCGCCTCCTCGGCCAGTGGTTCGGGCGCGGGCAGGGCGTCCCGGTCGAGTTTGCCGTTGGCGGTGGTCGGCAGGGCGTCCAGCACCAGGAAGGCGGCGGGCACCATGTGGGGCGGAAGGAGGGCGGCCAGGTGCGCGCGGAGCTGGGTCGCGGTGGGGCGGGGCGGTCCGTCGGCCGGTACCGCGTAGGCCACCAGCGCGCGTCCGCCGGGCCCGTCCTCCCGCAGGACGACCGCCGCCTCCCGTACGGCGGGGTGCTCGGTGAGCCGGGCCCGGATCTCCCCGGGCTCGACGCGGAAGCCGCGCAGTTTGATCTGCTCGTCGGCGCGGCCCACGTGGTGGACGCGGCCCTCCCGGTCCCGGCGGGCCAGGTCGCCGGTGCGGTACATCCGCTCCCCCGGTTCTCCGAAGGGGCAGGCGACGTACCGGCTCGCGGTGAGCGCCGGGCGGTCGCCGTAGCCGCGCGCCAGTGAGGCGCCCGCGAGGTACAGCTCGCCCGTGACGCCGGGCGGGAGGGGGCGCAGCCGGTCGTCGAGCACATAGGCCCGGGTGTTGGGCACGGGGGTGCCGATGGCGGGCGGGGGGCCGCCGGGGGTCAGGGCCTCGCTGGTCAGGGTGACCGCGGTGGCCTCGGTGGGCCCGTAGATGTCGAGCATGCGACGGCCGGGGGCCCAGCGGTCCACGAGGGGGGTGGTGACCGCCTCGCCGCCGACGACGAGGCAGCGCAGGCCCTCCAGCCCTTCGGAGGGGAGGCCGCTCAGCACCGCAGGGGGGATGAAGGCGTGGCTGATGCGGTGTTCGGCCAGCATGTCGGCGAGCGGCTGCCCGGCGAGGAGGGGTCCGTCGGGCAGGACGAGGGTCCCTCCGGTGGTGAGGGCCATGAGGAGTTCCAGTACGGCGCCGTCGAAGGACGGGGAGGCGAGTTGGAGTACGCGGCTGCCGGGCTCCACGGGGTACCGCTCCCGCTGTGCGGTGGCGAGTGACAGCAGGCCGCGGTGTTCGGTCACGACGCCCTTGGGGCGGCCCGTGGAGCCGGAGGTGTAGACGACGTACGCGGCGTTGCCGGCGGTGAGGGGGGCGTTGCGGTCGTCGTCGGTGAGGTCGGCGTCCGGCTCCCGGTCCGGTTCGTCGGCGGGGACGAGGACCGGGACGCCGGCGATCTCCTCGCGTCCCGCCGCGGACGGGTCGTCCGCCAGGACCAGGGCGCAGACGCTGTCGCGCAGCATGAAGGCGATGTGCGGTCCGGGGTGGCCGGGGTCCACCGGTACGGCGGCGCCGCCGGCCTTGGCGACGGCCAGCAGGGCGGTGATCTGCCCGAGGGAGCGCGGCATCAGGACGGCGACGCGCTGTTCGGGGCGGATGCCGCGCCGCACCAGCCGTCGGGCCAAGCGGTTGGCGCGGGCGTTGAGTTCGGCGTACGTCAGGTGGTGACCTGCGTGTTCGAGGGCGGTGGCGTTCGGGGTGCGGGCGACCTGCTCCTCGAACATCCGCGGCAGGGTCGCGACCAGGCCCGCGCGCCGGGTGGCGTTCCACGCGGTGACCACCGTGTGCCGCTCGTCGGCCGCGAGGAGTTCCCGGGTGCCGATGGCGGCGGTCGGTTCCGCCGCCCAGATGGCCAGCATCCGGGCGAAGCGGTCGAGGAGGCCGCGCGCGGTCTCCCGGTCGAAGAGGTCGGCGCTGTATTCGAGGGCGGTCTCGATGCCCGTGGGCCGCCCGTCCTCCGCGTGGGTCTCCAGGAAGGTGAACATCAGGTCGAACTTCGAGCGGTCGGCGTCCACGTGGTGCGGGGTGACGGAGAGTCCGGGGGGCCGGCCGCCCTGGCGGTCCATCTGCTCCTCGGTGTTGTTGCAGGAGAGGGCGACCTGGAAGAGGGGGTGGCGGCCGAGGGACCGGGTGGGGCTCAGCCGCTCCACCAACTGCTCGAAGGGCAGGTCCTGGTGGGCGTAGGCGGCCAGCGCGGTCTCGCGGACCCGGCCGACGAGTTCGGCGAACGTGGGGTCGCCGGAGGTGTCGGTCCGCAGGACGAGGGTGCTGACGAAGAATCCGACCAGCTCCTCCACCGCTTCGTCGGTGCGCCCGGCGACCGGGGCACCGATGGGGATGTCCTCACCGGCGCCCATGCGGGTGAGGAAGGCCGCGACGGCGGCCTGGACGACCATGAACACGCTGGCCCGGCAGGTTCGGGCCAGGTCGGTCACGGCGGAGTGGACCGTCGCCGGGAGCGTCAGCCACACCTGGCCTCCGGTGCGGGTCGGGCGGGCCGGGCGCGGCCGGTCGGCGGGCAGCCGAAGCTCCTCGGGGAGCCCGGCCAACTGCTTCTCCCAGTAGTCCAGTTGGACGGCGGCGAGGCTCGCGGGATCCGTCGGGTCGCCGAGGTGGCGCCGCTGCCACAGGGCGTAGTCCGCGTACTGCACCGGCAGCGGTCGCCAGTGGGGCGCCCGGCCCGCGCGGCGCGCGGTGTAGGCGGTGAACAGGTCGCGCAGGAGCCGCCTGCCCGACCAGCCGTCGGTGGCGATGTGGTGGAGCACCAGCACGAGGACCCGGCTGCGCGGGCCGCTCTCCAGCAGCCAGGCGCGCAGCGGCGGCTCGGTCTCCAGGTCGAAGCGGTGGGCCGCCAGCTCGGCGAGGGTGCGGTCGACGTCCTGGTCGGCGACCGGGACGACGGTGAGGGCCCCGTCCTCGCGTCGGGCCGGGAGCACCTTCTGGTACGGGCCCTCGGGGCCCTCCGGGAAGACGGTGCGCAGCGTCTCGTGCCGTTCGGTCACGTCGTGCAGCGCGGCTTCCAGCGCCGGGACGTCGAGGTCGCCGTCGAGCCGCAGGGCCCGGTGGATGTTGTACGTGGCGTCGGGGCCGGTGAGCCGGTGCATGATCCAGAGCCGCTGCTGGGCGTAGGAGAGCGGGACGTGCTCGGGCCGCCGCACGGGCGTCACCGGGGGGCGGCGGCCGTCGTGGGAGTCCAGCAGGGCGGACAGGGAGCGCACCGTGGGGTGGTCGAAGAGGCGGCGCACCGGCAGCTCCGTGTCGAGGGCGGCCCGCACCCTGCTGGCCAGCCGGGTGGCCAGCAGGGAGTGCCCGCCCAGGGCGAAGAAGTCGTCGTCGATGGAGACCCGGGGGCGCCGCAGCACGTCGGCGAAGATGCCGCACAGGATCTCCTCGCGGGGAGAGCGGGGCGCTCCCCCGGCCTGTGCGTCGGCGACGGAGGGCTCGGGCAGCGCGGCCCGGTCGATCTTGCCGTGGGGCGTGACGGGCAGCGCGGGCAGTTCCACCAGGTGCGCGGGGACCATGTAGGGCGGCAGGGTCCGGCGCAGGTGCTCCAGGATCCGCTCGGTGGGCAGCGGGTGCGCGGGGGTGCTCGTCGCTCCTTCCGGCTCGGCGGGGACGGCGTAGGCGACCAGTCGGGCGTCGCCGGGCGTGTCCTCCCGCAGCACCACCGCGGCGCGGCGGACCGCGGGGTGGGCGGCCAGCGCCGCCTCCACCTCGCCGGGCTCCACCCGGAAGCCGCGCAGGCTGATCTGGTCGTCCACCCTGCCCAGGTACTCCAGCCGGCCGTCCTCGTCCCAGCGCACGAGGTCGCCGGTGCGGTACATCCGCTCCCCGGCGGCGTAGGGGCAGGCGACGAATCGCTCCGCGGTCCTGCCCGGGTCGCGGAGGTAGCCGCGGGCCAGGCCGGCGCCGGCGACGTACAGTTCGCCCGGGACGCCGACCGGCACCGGGGCGAGGCCGGGGCCGAGCACGAACAGGCGGGTGTTCCACAGCGGCCGTCCGATGGGGACCGGCCCGTCGCCGACCGGTTCGCGGGGGGCGATGTGATGTTCGGAGCAGTTCACGGTCGTCTCGGTGGGCCCGTAGACGTTGTAGACGGTGACGTCCGGGTGGTCGGCGCGCCAGCGCCGCAGGTGGCGGCCGGTGAGCTGCTCGCCGCCGAAGGTGATCGCCCCGGTGGGGCTGACCCGGTCCGGAAGCCCTTCGAGGAGGGGCAGGTGGCTGGGGGTCACCTTCACGAAGTCCGGGGAGGCCTCGCCGGGGCGCAGGACCGGTTCGTCGTCCAGGGAGGCGAGGCGCACGGTGCCGCCGCTGATCAGCGGGACGTACAGGGCGCCGACGGTGAGGTCGAAGGAGACGGGCGAGTGCACCAGGGAGCGGCCGTCGGACGGGTACTGTTCCGAGCCGCGCAGCAGGTAGCCGACGAGGGAGCGGTGGGCGACGACGACGCCCTTGGGGCGGCCGGTGGACCCGGAGGTGTAGATGGCGTAGGCGGCGTTCCGGGGGTCCACGGGCGCGGGGAGTTCGCGCGGGTCCAGGGGGCCGCCGGGCAGCCTCCGGAGGGCGGCGGCGGTGTCCGGTCCGTCCAGGACCAGCAGCGGGAGTCCGGCCGGCAGCCGGTCGGCCAGGTCGGCGGTGGTGACGGTGAGGACGGGGTCGGCCTCCCGCAGCAGCCGGGCCACCCGGTCGGCCGGGTGGGCGGGGTCCACCGGGACGTAGGCGGCTCCGGTCTGCCACACGGCGAGCGCGGTCTCGACCAGTTCGGGCGAGCGCGGCAGTACGAGGGCGACGAACCGCTCGGCCCGGGCGCCGTGCTCCGCCAGCAGTCGGGCCAGGCGGCCGGAGCGGTCGGCGAGCCCGGCGTAGTCGAGGGAGCGCTCGGCCGTCTCCACGGCGGTCCGGCGGGGGGTCCGGGCGGCCTGCCGGAGGAACAGTTCGATGGCGGTGGTGTCCTCGACCGGGCGCGCGGTGTCGTTGAACTTCTCCAGCACCAGGGAGCGTTCGGTGTCGTCGAGGACGTCGAGCCTGCCCAGGGGGAGGTCCGGGGCGGCGAGGAAGGCGTCGACGAGCCGCAGCAGGCGGTCGCGCAGGGCGGCCGCCAGGCGGGGCGTGACCGCGCTGGGCCGGTGGCCGAGGCGGAAGCGGATCCGCGGGCCCGGGGAGGCCAGGAGGCCGAGCGGGTAGTGCATCGCGTCGCGCATCCTGGAGGCCACCACGCGTACGCGTCCCGGCGTGTCGGTGGACGCGTCGGAGGGCTCGTCGGCGGGGCCGTCCGGGTAGTTCTCGAACGCCATCACGGAATCGAACAGTTCGCCCCGGCCGGCCAGGCGCTGGATGTCGGCCAGCCGCAGGTGCTGGTGGTCGAGGAGCGCGCTCTGCTCGCGCTGCAGCCGCCGCAGGAAAGCCGTCAGGGGTTCGCCGACGGGCATCCGGGCCCGCAGCGGGACCGTGTTGGCGAACAGGCCGATCATGGACTCGACGCCGTCCAGCTCCGGCGGGCGTCCGGAGACGACCACCCCGTAGACGACGTCCTGGCTGCCGGTGGTGCGGGCCAGGGTCAGGGCCCACAGCCCCTGCACGACCGTGTTGAGCGTGAGGCCGGCGCCTCGCGCCGCCGCGGTCAGACCGGCGGAGGCGGTCTCCGGCAGCTCGAAGTCGAGCCACGTCGGCGCCTCCGCGGCCCGGTCGGCCCGCGGGGCGACGAGGGTGGGGGCCTCCAGTCCCGCCAGGGCCCCGCTCCAGGCCTCCCGCGCGGCCCCTTGATCGCGGCCCGCCAGCCAGGCGAGGTAGTCCCGGTAGGGGCGCACCGGCGGCAGGGCGGAGGCGTCTCCCCCGGTGCGGTAGAGCAGCATGAGCTCGCGCAGCAGCATCGGCATCGACCAACCGTCCAGCAGGATGTGGTGGTTGGTGAGGGCGAAGCGGTGGCGGTCGTGGGCCATACGCAGCAGCAGGAACCGCACCAGCGGCGGCTTGGAGGGCCGGAAACGGCGCCAGCGGTGCTCTTCGAGCCGTCGGGCGGCCTCCGCGTCCGGGTCGTCGGCCGTGCGCAGGTCGGCCTCCTCCCAGGGGAGTTCGACCTCTCGGGGGACGAACTGCACCGGGTCCTTCAGGGCGCGGGTCGCGAAGCCGGCCCGCAGGTTGTCGTGGCGGCGGAGCAGGGCCCCGGCCGCGGCGCGCAGCGCCGGAACGTCCAGCGGTCCGCGCAGCTCCACCTCGGTCTGGACGGTGTAGACGTCGACGGCCTCGTCCCCGGCGTATTCGCTGTGGAAGAGGAGACCCTCCTGCAGCGGGGAGAGGGGCAGGACGTCCTGTAGGGATCCGCGCATCAGCCGGCCTTCCACTCTGCTTCGAGCTCGTCGAGTTCGGCGTCGGAGAGTTCGACCAGGGGGGCCGGGTCCGACAGGGGCGGGGGGCCGGCCGGGGGCGGTTCGGCCGACGCGAGCTCCTCCAGCTCGCGGAACCAGAGGTCGGCCAGTTCGCGGACGTCCCGCTCCCGGTGGAGCCGGCCGGCCCAGGACCAGGTGGCGATCAGGCGCGGGCCCTCGGACCCCTCGACGGCGACCGCGGTGACCTCGATCTCGTGGGCCAGGGGGAGGCCGTCGGGCTGGCCGGCGAGCCCGCTGCCCACCGGCGACCAGTCGGTGGCCCGGTCGGACGCGTCCCGGTGGCCGCCCGAACCGCCGAAGCGGCCCAGGTAGTTGAAGCCGAAGCGCGGTGCGGGCAGGGACGCGAGCCGCTGTCGTGACCGCGGGTTGAGGTAGCGCAGGAGGCCGTAGCCGAGACCGGCGTCGGGCGCCCGGTCCAGGAGCGCGCGCAGCGCCCGCAGCGCGGCAGTCCGATCGTCGCCGGGCCCGGCGGCGGGCACCCGGACGGGGTGGACGGCGGTGAACCAGCCGACCGTGCGGGAGAGGTCCGCTCCGGGGACGACGTGCTCCTCGCGGCCGTGGCCCTCCAGGTCCACCGTGACGCCGCCGGCGGCCTCCGCCGGGCGCCAGCGCCGCACGGCGGCGGCGAACGTCCCGAGGAGCACCTCGCTCACCCCGACGCCGAGCGCGGCGGGCACCGGACCGAGCACGGCGCGGGTGGCGGCGGCCGGGAGGGTCAGGGACAGGGCCTCCTCGGTGCTCCGGTCGTCGAGGGCGGGGTCGAGGCGCCCGGTCTCCCAGGGCCGCGCGGACTGCTCCTCCCAGTGGGCGCACCGCTCCGCGCGGCGCGGGTCGGCGGCCAGCTCCGCCAGGTGCCGGGCCCACATCCGCAGCGGGGTGCCCACCGGGTCGAGGCGGGGCTCCCGACCCTCGGCGAGTGCCTCCCACGCGCTGCCGAGGTCGGCGGTGAGGATGCGCCAGGAGACTCCGTCCACGACGAGGTGGTGGGCGACGAGCGCGAGGTGTCCCGGCTCCGCGGGCCCCCGGTCGAACCAGACGGCGCGCAGGACGGAGCCCTTCCGCGGGGCGAGCAGGTCACGGGCCGCGGCGCAGCGCGTCCGCACCAGCCGGTCCAGCTCCTCCTGCTCGACGCCCGCGGCGTCCACCCGCTCCAGCACGGTGGCCGCGTCCACCGCGCCCGCCTCGGCGATCTCCATCCGCCAGTGGCCGTCCTCCGGTTCGGCCCGCATCCGCAGTGCGTCGTGGTGGTCCAGGAGCGTCTGCAGGGCCCCGGTCACCACGGCAGCGTCGGCCCCGGCGGGGACGCGCAGCAGCACGGACTGGTTGTACCCGTCGACCGCGCCGCCCAGCTCGGCGAGCCAGGAGCTGATCGGCGTCGGCGCCATTGGGCCGGTTCCCCGGCCGCGGAGCACCTCGGTCGCCGGGCCTCCGGGGCGCGAGAGGGCGGCGAGCGCGGCGGGCGTGCGTTGTTCGAAGACGTCGCGGACGGTCATCCGGCCGCCGGCCGCGCGCACCCGGCCGACGAGCTGGATGGAGCCGATGCTGTCGCCGCCGAGGGTGAAGAAGTCGTCGTCGGCGCCGACCTCCGCGAGCCCCAGCACCTCACGGAACGCCTCGCACAGCGCGCCTTCCCACGCGTCGCGCGGCGGCCTGCTCCGGTGCGGGGCGTCGGCGGGCGCCGGCGGCTCGGGCAGCGCCTGGTGGTCGAGCTTGCCTCCCGGGGCCAGCGGCAGGGCGTCCAGCCGGACGAACGCCGCGGGGACCATGTACCGGGGCAGCCGGGACGCGAGCGCCTGCCGGAGGGCGTCGGGGTCGAACCGCTCCGGCGGGGCCGCGACGTAGGCGAGGAGGCGTTCCTCGCGCAGGACGACGGCGGCCTGGCCGATCTCGGGACGGTCGAGCAGGGCGGTCTCGATCTCGCCCGTCTCGACGCGGAAGCCGCGCACCTTCACCTGGCCGTCGCGGCGGCCGAGGTACTCCAGGTTGCCGTCGGTCCGCCAGCGGGCGAGGTCGCCGGTGCGGTACATCCGCTCCCCCGGCTCCCCGAACGGGCAGGCCACGAACCGCTCGGCGGTCAGACCCGGCCGGCCCAGATAGCCCCGGGCCACCCCGACGCCGCTGACGTACAGCTCCCCGGGGACGTTGGCGGGCACCGGACGCAGGCGTTCGTCCAGGACGAACAGCCGGTGTCCGGCCAGCGGGCGTCCGATGGGCACGGTGTCGGGGGGCAGCGCGTCACCCGGTTCCAGGACGAAGTCCGCGCAGCTCACGGTGGCTTCGGTGGGTCCGTAGTCGTTGTAGACGCGCAGGCCCGGGTGGGCGCGGCGCAGCCGGGCGAGACGGGCCGCGGTCAGCTGCTCGCCCCCGACGACCAGGTCGGCCGCGGGGGCCGCCCAGGAGGCGATCGTGTCCAGGAAGGCGAGGTGGGAGGGGGTGACCTTGAGCAGGTCGGGGCGGGCCGGGGCGTCCTGCTCCGGAGCGTCGAGGTCCGCCACCACGACGCAGCCGCCGGCGATCAGCGGGGTGAACAGGGTGGTGACCGTGAGGTCGAAGGCCGGGGAGCCGTGCAGCAGCGCGGTTCCGGCGGCTCCCCGGTAGCGGGCGGCCGAGCGGACCAGGAAGGCGGCGAGGGAGCGCTGTTCGACCACGACGCCCTTGGGGGTGCCGGTGGACCCGGAGGTGTAGACGACGTAGGCCGGGTCGTGGCTCGCGGCCGGTGAGCGGCGGTCGGCGTCGGTGCAGTCGCCGCCGTCGAGCCGGGCGAGCGCCGCCTCGGTGTCCGGGGCGTCGAGGTGGACCACGGGGCCGGCGCCGGCCGGGAGGGCGCCCTGCGTCCCGGTGAGGGCGAGGACGAGCACCGGGCGGGCGTCCTCCAGCATGTGGGCGATCCGCTCGGCGGGCAGCTCGGTGTCCAGCGGGACGTAGGCGGCTCCGGCCTTCTGGACGGCCACCAGGGCGGTGAGCAGTTCGGGGCCGCGCGGCAGCAGGACGGCGACGGTGTCCTCGGGGCCCGCTCCACGGGAGGAGAGGAGCCGGGCCAGCCGGTTGGCCCGGTCGTTCAGCTCGGCGTAGGTGACCTCCCGGTCGCCGTGGCGGACGGCGGGGGCGTGCGGGGTGCGGGCGGCCTGCGCCTCGAACAGGTCGGGGAAGCGCGCGTCGTCCTCGGGCGCGGCGACCGGTCCGGGGTCGGGCTCGCTCCACGTGCCCTCCAGGAGCGCGCGTTCGCCCGGCAGCAGGATGTCGATCTCGTCGAGCCGGGCGCCGGGCGCGGCCACGGCGGCCTCCAAGAGCCGGCCGAACCTTTCCGCGAGGCGCTCGGCGGTGCCGCGGTCGAAGAGGTCGGTGCTGTACTCCAGCACCCCGCGCAGTCCGGCGGGGCCGCCGTCGTGGGCGCGGGTCTCGGTGAGCGCGAAGGTGAGGTCGAACTTGGAGGTGGTGACGCCGAGCCGCTGTCCGCTCACGGTCAGGCCGTCCAGTTCCGGTGCGGCCTCGCGCGCCCGGGCCGTCTCTGCCGTGTCGTAGTTCAGGGAGACCTGGAAGAGCGGGTGGCGGGCCAGTGAGCGTTCGGGGTCGCGGAGTTCCACGAGGCGTTCGAAGGGGAGGTCCTGGTGCGCGTACGCCCCCAGGTCGGTGGCCCGTACCCGCTCGAGGAGCTCACCGAAGGTCGGGTCGCCCGAGGTGTCCGTCCGCAGCACCAGCGTGTTCACGAAGAACCCCACCAGGTCCTCCAGCGCGTCGTCCACACGCCCGGCCACCGGCGAACCGATCGGCACGTCCGTCCCCGCCCCCAACCTCGTCAGCAGAGCCGCCAGCGCCGCGTGCACCACCATGAACGGCGTCGCCCGGAACTCCCGCGCCAGCTCCACCACCCGCCCGTGCAACCCCGGCGGGACGGTGAAGGGGACGCTGTCCCCGCGGTGCGAGGGGACGGCGGGCCGGGGCCGGTCGGCGGGCAGCGGCAGCTCCTCGGGGGAGCCGGCCAGCGCGTCGTGCCAGTAGGCGAGTTGGGCGGACAGGGCGCTGTCCTCCTCGTGCTCGTCCCCCAGGCGGGCCTGCTGCCACAGGGCGTAGTCGGCGTAGGCGACCGGCAGCGGCGGCAGGGCCGGGGCGCGTCCGGCGTGGCGGGCGGCGTAGGCCGCGGCCAGATCGGCGATCAGCGGCCGCTGCGACCAGGCGTCGGTGGCGATGTGGTGCAGGACGAGCAGCAGCGTGTGCTCGTCGGGCGCGGTGGCGAACAGGTGGGCGCGCAGCGGTGGTTCGGCGTCGAGCCGGAAGGCGTGGTCGGCCGCCTCCCGCAGCAGGCGGGGAAGGGCTTCCTCGTCGGTCCGGACGGGGCCGGTGAGCGGGGCCGGGTGGTCGGCGGGCAGGACGACCTGGTGCGGGCCGTGCTCGTCCTCGGCGAAGACGGTGCGCAGGCTCTCGTGCCGGGCGACCACGTCCCCCAGCGCGGCCCGCAGCGCCGCCACGTCGAGCGGACCGGTCAGGCGCAGCGCCAGTGGGACGTTGTAGGTGGCGCTCGGCCCCTCCAGCTGCCGGACGAACCACAGGCGGCGCTGGGCGTAGGAGAGGGGCAACCGCTCGGGGCGCGGGTCGGCGGGGCGCAGCCGGGGTCCGGCCTCGCCCGCCGCGGAGAGCGCGGCGGCGAGGCCGGCCACGGTCGGTGTCTCGAAGACCTCGCGGACCCCGAGCTCGACGCCGAGCGTGCTGCGGACGCGGGCGACGAGCCGGGTGGCGAGGAGGGAGTGGCCGCCGAGGGCGAAGAAGTCGTCGTCCACGCCGACCGCGGGCACGCCCAGCACGTCGGCGAAGAGCCCGCACAGGATCTCCTCGCGCGGTCCGCGCGGCGCCCGGCCCGGGCCCCGGCCCGCCGTCGCCTCGGGCGCGGGGAGCGCGGCCCGGTCCAGCTTGCCGTTCGCGGTCAGGGGCAGGCCGTCGTCCAGCACCACCAGCGCCGAGGGGACCATGTACTCGGGCAGCACCGCCCGGACGGCGGCGGCCACGGCGTTGCGGTCGAGGACGCCGCTCCCGCCGGCCGGTACCAGATAGCCGACCAGTCGGGCGGAGCCGGCGGCGTCGGGGCGCACGGCGGCGGCGGCCCGGCCGACGCCGGGGGCCTGTGCCAGGGCCCTTTCGACCTCGCCCAGTTCGATCCTGAAGCCGCGGACCTTGACCTGGTCGTCGGTCCTGCCCATGTGTTCCAGGCGTCCGTCCGGGCGCCAGCGGGCGAGGTCGCCGGTGCGGTACATCCGCTCCCCCGGCTCCCCGAACGGGCAGGGCACGAACCGTTCGGCGGTCAGACCCGGCCGGCCCAGATAGCCCCGGGCCAGCCCGGCCCCTGCCAGGTACAGCTCGCCCGGCACTCCGTCGGGCACGGGCCGCAGCGCGGCGTCGAGCACGTAGGCGGCGGTGCGGGCGATCGGCGTCCCGGTCGGCACGGCGCCGCCGTGCGCCTCCAGGGTCTCGGCGGTGATCTGCGCGACGGTGGACCAGACGGTGGTCTCCGTCGGTCCGTACAGGTTGAGCAGGCGGTCGCCCCGCGGTGCGCGGCCGGGTTCCAGGAGGGTGCGGGCGAGGGCGGGCGGCAGCGCCTCGCCGCCCACCAGGACGCGCAGGGCGGTGAGGTCGAGGCCGCCGTCGACGGCCATGGCGTGCCACCAACCGGGGGTGGCCTGGATCACGGTCACGCCCTCGCGGGCGCAGAGGGACCTCACGGCCGCGGGGTCGCGCTGGGCGGTGGTGTCGGCGAGGACGACCGTGCCGCCGGTGAGCAGCGGGGCGAAGAGCTCCAGGACGGCGATGTCGAAGGAGACCGTGGTGACAGCGAGCAGCCGGTCGTCGGGCCCCAGTTCCAGTCGCTCGGTCATGTCGGCGAGGAAGTTCGCCACGGCGGACCGGGTCACCATGACGCCCTTGGGACGGCCGGTGGAGCCGGAGGTGTAGACGGTGTACGCGAGTTCCTGCCCCGCTTCCGGCTCGCGGGTCCGCGTGCCGTCGGCCGGTGCGGTGCCGGGGGCGGCGGCCAGGCGCGCGGTGGTGGCCGGGTCGTCGAGGACGAGCAGCGGGGCGGACACCGGCGGGAGGCCGGGCGCGAGGCCGGTCGTCGTGATGACGCAGTCGGGGGCGGCGTCGGCGAGGATGTCCGCCAGGCGGCTCCTCGGGTGGTCGGGGTCCAGCGGCAGGTAGTGCAGGCCCGCCTTCCAGACGGCGAGCAGGGCCACCGGCAGCAGTGCGCCGCGCGGGAGGGCGACGGCGACGGGTCCGCCGCGCCCGGCGGTGCTCCGGGACAGCAGTGCGGCGAGCCGGTCGGCCCGTGCGTCGAGTTCGGCGTAGTCGATCCGCTCCTCGCCCGCGACCAGGGCCGTGGAGCGGGGGCTCCTGGCGGCCTGGGCCTCGAACCGCCGCAGCGGGGAGGGGTCGGGGTGGGCGCGGGCCGTGTCGTTGCGCCGGACGAGGACGTCGTGCAGCTCGGCCTCGCTGAGGACGGGGATGCGGCTCAGCGGGGTGCCGGGCTCCGTGACCGCCGCTTCGAGCAGCCGGAGGTAGCGTTCGGCCGTCTTACGGGCCGTGGTCTCGTCGTACAGGTCGGTGCTGTACTCCAGGACGCCCCGCATCCCGGCCACCGTGCCGTCGGCCGCCCGGTCCTCGTTGAAGGACAGCGACAGGTCGAACTTGGCCGCCGCGATCTCGACGGTCTCGGGCCGCACCAGGACGTCCGAGGCGCGGTCGGCGGGTCCTTCGTCGGGCGCGGCGCCGTTGTTGAAGGCCAGCAGGACCTGGAAGAGCGGGTGGCGGGCGAGGGAGCGCGCCGGGTTGAGCACTTCCACGAGGCGTTCGAAGGGGAGGTCCTGGTGCGCGTACGCCCCCAGGTCGGTGGCGCGTACCCGCTCGAGGAGCTCACCGAAGGTCGGGTCGCCCGAGGTGTCCGTCCGCAGCACCAGCGTGTTCACGAAGAACCCCACCAGGTCCTCCAGCGCGTCGTCCACACGCCCGGCCACCGGCGAACCGATCGGCACGTCCGTCCCCGCCCCCAACCTGGTCAGCAGAGCCGCCAGCGCCGCGTGCACCACCATGAACGGCGTCGCCCGGAACTCCCGCGCCAGCTCCACCACCCGCCCGTGCAACCCCGGCGGGACGGTGAAGGGGACGCGGCCGCCCCGGTACGAGGGGGTCGCGGGGCGGGGCCGGTCGGCGGCCGGCGCCGACTCCTGCGGCAGTCCGGCCAAGGTCTCGCGCCAGTACCGCAGTTGCGCGGCGATGGGGCTCTCCGGATCGTCCTCCGAGCCCAGCTCCTCGTGCTGCCACAGGCTGTAGTCGGCGTACTGGACGGGCAGTTCGGGCAGGTCGGGGGAGGTGCCGCGACGGCGGGCCGCGTAGGCGGACGCCAGGTCGCGCACCAGCGGGCGGACCGACCAGCCGTCCATGGCGATGTGGTGGACGGCCAGCAGCAGCACGTGGGTGCGCTCGTCGAGGACGAAGAGCCGGGCGTGGACCGGCGGCTCCTGGGCGAGGTCGAAGGGCCGGGCGGCCTCGGCCTCCAGGTCGGCCCTCAGACGGTCCTCGGTGGTGGGGACCGCCTTGAGGCCGGGTTCGGCGTGCCGGGGGGCGAGGACGATCTGGTGCGGGCCGTGCTCGTCCTCGACGAAGACGGTGCGCAGGCTCTCGTGCCGGGCGACCACGTCCCCCAGCGCGGCCCGCAGCGCCGCCACGTCCAGCGGACCGGTCAGGCGCAGCGCCAGCGGGATGGTGTAGGTGGCGCTCGGCCCCTCGATCTGGTGGAGGAACCACAGGCGGCGCTGGGCGTAGGAGAGCGGGACGCGTCCGGGGCGCGGCACCGCCGGGCGCACCGCGCCGTGGCCGCGTCCGGGCCCGTCGAGCTGGGCGGCCAGCCGGGCGACCGTGGGGGCCTCGAAGAGCGCGTCGATGGCCACGTCGACGTCGAGCAGGGCCCTGATCCGGCTGATCACGACGATGGCCAGCAGGGAGTGGCCGCCGAGGGCGAAGAAGTCGTCGTCCACGCCGACCGCGGGCACGCCCAGCACGTCGGCGAAGAGCCCGCACAGGATCTCCTCGCGCGGCCCGCGCGGCGCCCGGCCCGCGGGGCGGGCCGGTTCCGCCTCCGGCGCCGGCAGCGCGCTCCGGTCGACCTTGCCGTTGACCGTCAGCGGCAGCCCGTCCTCCAGCACCACGAGCGCCGAGGGGACCATGTACTCGGGCAGGACCGCCCGCACCGCGTCCGACACCGCTTCCGTGTCGAGGCCACCGCTTCCGGCGGCCGGTACGAGGTAGCCGACCAGGCGCTGGTCGCCCGGCTGGTCCTCGCGCAGCACCACCACCGCGCCGGCGACGGAGGGGCAGGTCTCCAGGGCGCGGGCGACCTCCGCGGTCTCGATGCGGAAGCCGCGCAGTTTGACCTGGTCGTCGCTCCGGCCTACGTACTCCAGCTGGCCGTCGGTGCGCCAGCGGACGAGGTCGCCGGTGCGGTACATCCGCTCCCCCGGCTCCCCGAACGGGCAGGCCACGAACCGCTCGGCGGTCAGACCCGGCCGGCCCAGATAGCCGCGGGCCACCCCCGTGCCGCTGACGTACAGCTCGCCGACCGGGCCCCCGGCGGGGACCGGACGCAGGCCGGGGCCGAGCACGTGGACCCGTACCCCGGCGAACGGGCGCCCGATGGGCACCGGTCCCTCGCCGACGGGTTCTCCCTTCGGCAGCCGGTACTCGGTGCAGTTGACGGTGAGTTCCGTCGGTCCGTAGGCGTTGACGACCTGGGCGTCGGGGTGCCGTTCGAGCCAGGGGCGCAGCCGTCCGCCGGTCAGCGCCTCGCCGCCGAGGATCAGGGTGCCCCCGTCCTTCAGGGCTCCGGGCAGCTCGCTCAGCAGGGGCAGGTGGGACGGTGTCGCCTTGATCAGGGTGGCCCCGGCGGCCCGGGCGGACTCGTCGAGTTCGCCCAGGCGCACGGCGCCGCCCGCGGTGAGCGGGGTGAGGAGGGCGGTGACGGTGAGGTCGAAGGCGAGCGAGGTGTGGGCCAGCGAGGTCCCGGCCGCGTCGGGGTAGCGGCGGCGCGCGCCGGCGACGTACGCGCCGAGGGCGCCGTGGTCGATCACCACGCCCTTGGGGCGGCCGGTGGACCCCGAGGTGTAGAGGGCGTACGCGGCTCCGCCGAGCGTCAGGGGGCGTATCCGCTCGGCGTCGGTCGGGGCCTGGGCCCCGTGTACGGCGAGGGCGCCTGGGTCCACGGGGAGCACCGTGGCGCCGGACTCCCGCGCGGCGCCGCTCCTGGCGCCCGTCGGGGCCACCACGAGCGCGGGGCGGCAGTCCGCCAGGACCGTGCGGAGGCGTTCGGCCGGCCACTGCTCGTCGAGGGGGACGTAGGCGGCCCCCGACTTGAGGACACCGAGCAGGACGGCGAGCACGTCGGGGCGGCGGGGGGCCAGTACGCCGACGAAGACCTCGGCGCCGTCGACGGTCCCGGCGCGGTCGGCCAGCCACCGGGCGACGCCGTTCGCCCGCCGGTCCAGTTCGGCGTAGGTGAGGGCGCCGTCGGACGAGATGACGGCCGGGGCGTCGGGGGTGCGGGCGGCCTGCTCCTCGAACAGCTCGACATAGGTGCGCGGGGCGTCCTCCGGCGCGGCGCCGGTGCCCCATGCGCGCAGTCGGGCGCGCTCCTCGGCCCCGAGCAGGTCGAGCGTGCCGGCGGGGGCGGAGGGGCGGTCGACGGCCTCGGTGAGGGCGGCGATCACCCGCTCGCCCACGGAGCGGGCCCAGTCCTCCCCGAAGAGGTCGGGGCGGTAGTCGACGCGGACGGTCAGCTCGGTCCCGCGCATGGAGCCGACCAGGGTGAGCGGGTAGTGGTTGCGGCTGTAACTGGCCGTGCCCGACGCGCGGAAGGGCGCCTGCCGTGCGGTGACCTCCGCCGGGTAGTTCTCGAACACCATGGTGGTGTCGAAGAGTTCGGGCAGTCCGCTCCAGCGGTGCAGGGTGGTGAGGGGGACGTGCTGGTGCTCCAGGAGTTCCAGCTGCTCCTTCTCCAGCCGGCGGACCAGTTCCATGAGGGGTTCGGCCGGGCGGAGGCGGACGCGCAGCGGGATCTTGTTCACCAGCATGCCGACGACGTCCTCGGCGCCGGGGAGCTCCGCCGGGCGGCCCGAGACGGTGATGCCGAACGTGACGTCCGAGCGGCCGGTCTCCTGGGCGAGGACGAGCGCCCAGACGGCCTGGACGACGGAGTTGAGGGTGACGCCGGCCTCGCGGGCGCGGGTCAGCAGCCGGGCGGACACCTCCTCGGGCAGGTTCAGGCGCACCGATTCGGGGACCGCTCCGACGCGCGGCGCGCCGGGGGCGAGCAGGGTCGGTCCGTCCGTGTCCGCGAGCGCCCGCGTCCACGCCTCGCGGGCCGCGACGAGGTCGCGCGCGGCCAGCCAGTCGGCGTGGAGGCGGTGGCCGGGGGCCGGGGGCAGCGGGTCTCCGCCGTAGAGCGCGAGCAGTTCGCGCAGCAGGATGGGGATGGACCAGCCGTCCACGATGGTGTGGTGGGTGGTGATCACGAACTGGTACCGCTCGGGGGCGGTGCGGGCCAGGAGGAAGCGGACGAGCGGCGGGCGGGTGAGGTCGAACCGCTCGGCGCGTTCGGCCGCGACCAGCTCCTCCAGCCGCCGCGCGGAGCCGGCGTCCCCGGGGCCGCCGTGCGGGTCGCGCAGGTCGTGGAAGCGCCACGGCAGCTCCACCAACCGTGCCACGGCCTGCACCCACTGGCCCGATTCCCGCTGGTGGAAGCCGGTCCGCAGGCTGGTGTGGCGGGCGAGCAGCGCGGCCGCGGCCGTCCGCAGGGCGTCCTGGTCGATCTCTCCGTCCAGGCGGAAGGCGAGCTGGCCGACGTAGACGTCCAGGGCGCGCCGGTCGTACACGCTGTGGAAGAGCAGTCCCTCCTGGAGGGGGGCGACCGGCAGGACGTCCTCCAGGGCAGTGCCGGAGTGGCGTTCGAGTTGTTCGATCTCGGCCTGGCCGAGGTCGGGCACGGCCACGTCGGAGGGGGTGAGGCCGCCCGCTCCGGCGGCGGTGGCGTGGCCGACGACGGCGTGCAGCGCCAGTGACCAGGAGCGCGTGAGGCGGCGCACCTCCTCGTCGGTGAACAGGCCGGTGGCGTAGGTCCACCGGGTGATCAGCCGGGGCCCGTCCGGGCCCTCCGCCGTGACGACGTTGACCTCGATCTCGTGGTCGAGCGGGGTGTCCGGGTGCTGGCCCGCGGGGCCGCTGCCGAGCAGCGGCCAGCCGTCCTCGCCCGCGCCCTGCTCGGCGGCGAACCGGCCGAGGTAGTTGAAGCCGAAGCGCGCGCGGGCGAGGCCGCTGAGGCGGGGGGCGGTGTCGGGGTTCAGGTGGCGCAGCAGCCCGTATCCCAGGCCTCCGTCGGGGACGGCGCGCAGTTGCTCCTTGATCCGCTTGATCGCGTCGCCGACGGCCGGGGCGTGCTCGGCGAGGTCGGCGGCGGTGACCTTCCCGGCGGCGAGCCGCACCGGGTGGACGGTGGTGAACCAGCCGACGGTGCGGGACAGGTCGGCCCCCGGCACCAGCTCCTCGTTCCGGCCGTGGCCCTCCAGGTCCACCAGGACCGGTGCGTCCTCATCGCCCCGCCAGTGGGCGACGGCGAGGGCGAAGGCGGTCAGCAGCAGGTCGTTCACCCCGGCGCCGAAGGCCGCGGGGGCGGGACCGAGCAGGGCGGTGGTGAGGGACGCGGGCAGTTCGCCGCTGAGGACGGCGGAGGTGGCCACGGTGTCCCGGGCCGCGTCCAGCGGTCGGCTGCCCGGGGCGGGGGCGTCGTCGGCGAGGGTGGCCGCCCAGTGGTCGAGTTGGGCGGTGACGGCCGGGTCGGCGGCCCGTTCGGTGAGCCGGGTGGCCCAGGTGCGCAGCGAGGTGCCCGTCCGGGGCAGGTCGGGGCGGCGGCCGGCGCGCAGCGCCCGCCATGCCTCGCGGAGGTCGCCGAGCAGGATGCGCCAGGAGACGCCGTCGACGGCGAGGTGGTGGATCACCAGCACGAACCGGCCCGGCCGGTCGCCCCGGTCGAACCAGACGGCGGCGACGAGGGCCCCGGCGAGGGGGTCGAGGGACGCGCGGGCGGTGACGGCCTCGGCGGCCTGGGCCCGCGCCAGCTCCTCGTCGGACATTCCGGTCGCGTCGATCCGGCGCAGGCACCGCTCGGCCTCGACCGCGCCGGCCTCCCGCACCCGCAGGTCCCAGAGGCGGCCGGGGTCGGCCGCCGGGGCGGCGTGGACGCGCAGCGCGTCGTGCCGGTCGAGGAGGGCCTGGAGCGCGTCGCGTACGTCGTCGGGTGCGGCGTCCGGCGGGGACGCGAGGACGACCGACTGGTTGTACGCGTGGACCGGCCCGCCGGCCGCCAGGGTGTCGACGACCACGGGGAGCTGCGGCAGCGGTCCGACGGCGAGGGCGGGTTCCTCGTCGCGTGCGGCGTCGGTCCTGCGGGCGGCGGCGGCCAGGGCCGCGGGGGTCCGCAGCTCGAAGACCTGGCGGACGGTGAACTCCAGGCCCGCCCGGCGGGCGCTGCCCACCAGCTGGATGGAGAGGATGCTGTCGCCGCCCCGGCCGAAGAAGTCGTCGTCGATGCCGACGCTCCCGGCGCCGAGGACGGCCGCGAACAGCGCGCACAGCTCCCGTTCCAGGGCGGTGCGCGGTCGCCGGCCGGCCGGGAAGTCCGCGGGATCGGGGGCCGGGAGCGCGGCCCGGTCCAGTTTGCCGCTGGCGTTGACGGGCAGTTCGCCGATGCGTACGAGCGCCGACGGCACCAGGTGGTCGGGCAGCCGGTCGCGCAGGCGCGCCAGCACCTCGGCGGGCTTGAGCAGGTCGGCGTCGGCGTCGGGGGCCCCGACGACGTACCCCACCAGTCGGCGCGCTCCGGGGGTGTCCTCGCGGACGGTCACGGCGGCCGCCGCGACGCCCGCCAGCTCCCGCAGGGCGGCCTCCACCTCGCCGGGCTCGATGCGGAACCCTCGGATCTTGACCTGCTCGTCGCCGCGTCCGACGCAGACCAGGTGGCCGTCGGGGAGCCAGCGCGCCAGGTCGCCTGTGCGGTACATCCGCTCCCCCGGCGCCCCGAACGGGCAGGCCACGAACCGCTCGGCGGTCAGGGCGTGCTGTCCCAGGTAGCCGCGGGCGACGCCGGGTCCGGCGAGGTACAGCTCGCCGAGCACGCCGGGCGGGACCGGCTGCAGTCCGGCGTCGAGGACGTAGGCCCGCCAGCGGGGCACGGGCCGGCCGATCGTGCCCGGGGGCAGGTCTCCCAGTGCGGTCACCACGGCGTCGACGGCGGTCTCGGTGGGGCCGTAGGTGTTCATCGCGGTCACCCGGGGGGCGGCCGCCCGCAGCCGCTCCCACAGTTCGCCGTCCATGGCCTCGCCGCCCAGCGCGAGCAGCGACGGGCAGGGGGCGCCCTCCTCCAGCAGCCCGGCGTCGAGCAGGCTGCGGAAGTAGGTGGGGGTGAGGTCGACGTAGTCGATGCGGCGGTCGCGGAAGTAGGACACCACGCCCGGCGGGTCCAGCCGCAGGTCCTCGTCGATCATGTGCAGTTCGTGGCCGGCGACCATCGCGAGCAGCGGGTCCCACGAGGCGTCGAAGGAGAAGGAGGCGACGTGGGCGGCGCGGCCGGGGCCGCCGGCGGAGGGACGGACGCGGGAGAAGGTGACCCGGCGGTGCGCCTGGAGCAGCCGCGTCAGGGCCCGGTGGTCCACCACGACCCCCTTGGGCCGGCCGGTGGAGCCCGAGGTGTGGATGACGTAGGCCGCGTGAGCGGGCAGGAGGGGAGCGGTGCGGTCGGCGTCGCCGACCGGGCCCGGGTCCAGGGCGTCGAGCGCGGCCCTGGTGTCCGGGTCGTCCAGGACGAGGACGGGGGCGTCGAGTTCGGCGACCGCGGCCTCGGTGGCGCGCTCGGCGAGGACGAGGAGGGGGGCGACGTCGCGTTCGACGGCGGCCAGGCGCTCGTGCGGGGAGCGCGGGTCCAGGGGGACGTGGACCGCGCCGCTGCGCAGCACCGCGAGGACGGTCGTCGGCCACAGGGCGCCCCGGTCCAGGCAGACGGCGACGCGGACCTCGGGGCCGGCGCCCCGGGAGATGAGCAGCCGGGCCAGCCGGGAGACGCGGGCGTCGGCCTCGGCGAAGGTGAGCGCGACGGGGCCGCCTACGACGGCCAGGGCGTCGGGGGTGACCGCCGCCTGGCGGGCGAAGGTGTCGCACACCGCCTCCAGGCCCTCGTCGGCCGCGTCGCCGATCGGGGGCGCGGCGGAGGCGGGATCGCCGGAGGCGGGCGCGGGTCCGGAGGCGGGCGCGGGTTCGACGACGGCGGGCGCGGTGGCGAACTCTGTGAGGACGCGCCGCCGTTCGGCGGCGGAGAGGAGGTCGATCGAGAGCAGCCGCGCCCGGGGGTCGGCGGTTCCGGCCTCCAGGAGGCGGACGAGGCGTTCCCCGAGCCCGCGGACCGTGGTGGCGTCGAAGACGTCGGTGGAGTACTCGACGGTGCCGGCGATGCCGTCCGGGCGGCCGTCGGGGCCGCGCTTCTCCAGGAGGTCGAAGGACAGGTCGAACTTGGCCGCCCGCCACCCCGTGTCCAGGGGGGCGATCTCCAGTCCGTCCAGGAGCGCGGTGTGGTCGGTGGCGTGCTGGAGGCTCAGGCTCACCTGGAAGAGCGGGTGCCGGGCCAGGGAGCGCTCGGGGGCGAGTGCCTCCACCAGGCGCTCGAACGGCACGTCCTGATGGGCGTAGGCGTCGAGGGCGCAGGCGCGGGCCCGCTCGACCAGTTCGTCGAAGGTGGGGTTCCCCGAGGTGTCCGTGCGCAGCACCAGGGTGTTGACGAAGAAGCCGATCAGGCCTTCCAGCGCTTCGTCGGTGCGTCCGGCGACCGGGGTGCCCAGGGGGATGTCGGTGCCCGCGCCGAGCCGGGACAGCAGGCCGGCCAGGGCCGCCTGCACCACCATGAAGGTGCTGGCGCCGTGGCGGGCGGCGAGCGCGGCGATCCTCTCGTGGGTCCGCGGCGGGAGGGTGAAGGGGACGGTGTCGCCGCGGTGGCCGGCGATCGGCGGGCGGGGGCGGTCCAGGGGCAGTTCGATGGCGTCCGGCAGGCCCGCGAGTCGCTGCCTCCAGTGGGCCGTCTGGCGGTTGAGCAGGCTCTCGGGGTCGTCCTCAGAGCCGAGGAGTTCGCGCTGCCAGAGGGTGTAGTCGCCGTACTGGACGGGGAGCTCCTCCCACCGCGGTGCGTGCCCGGCGGTGCGGGCGGCGTAGGCGGTGGCGAGGTCGCGGGCGAGCGGGGTGCGCGACCAGCCGTCGCTGGCGATGTGGTGGATCACCAGGCAGAGCACGTGTTCCCGCTCGCCGAGCGTGAACAGCTTCGCCCGGATCGGGACGTCGCGGGCCAGGTCGAAGGCGTGGCCGGCCTCGCGGGCCAGGGCGGCGGGCAGCTCGTCCTCGGTGCACCGGGCGACGGCCAGCTCGACGGCGGCCGCGTCGGCGGGCAGGACGTGCTGCCGGGCGCCGTCGCCGGTGTCGGGGAAGACGGTGCGGAGGGTCTCGTGGCGCCCTACGACGTCGCGCAGGGCCTCGCCCAGCGCGCCGACGTCCAGCGCGCCGGTCATCCGCAGTGCCGTGGGGATGTTGTAGGTGGAGCTGGGGCCGTCCATCGTGTGGAGGAACCACAGCCGCTGCTGGGCGAGGGAGAGGGGAAGCATCACAAGTCCTCCGACCGCGACATCCGTCGCAACGCGGGGCGGGTGTCAGGGCGGCCGGTCCGCAGCCGGGCCGCCAGCGCGGCGACCGTTCGGGCTTCGAACACGGTCCGTACGTCGAGCTCTTCGGCGCGTTCGGCCCGGATGCGGTTGACCAGCCGGGTGGCGAGCAGGGAGTGGCCGCCGAGTGCGAAGAAGTCGTCCTCGGCGCCGACCTCGGGCAGGCCCAGCACGTCGGCGTAGATCCGGCACAGGTGCCGCTCGCGCTCGTCGCGCGGCGGGCGGCCGCCCTTCGAGCGGTGGGCCGGGGCGGGGAGCGCGCGCCGGTCGAGCTTTCCGTGGGGCGTGGTGGGCAGTTCGTCGAGGACCACGACGGCGGAGGGCACCATGTAGTCGGGCAGGGTGCGGGCGACCGCGCCGCGCAGCTCGTCCTCGTGCGGGCGGGCTCCCGCCGCCGGGACCACGTAGCCGGTCAGCCGCCGGTCGCCCGGCCGGTCCTCCCGTACGACGGCGACCGCGCGGGCGACCGTCTCCTCGGCGGCCAGGGCACGGGCCACCTCGGACAGTTCTATGCGGAAGCCCCGCAGCTTCACCTGCTCGTCCGTTCGGCCCACGTACTCCAGTTCCCCGTCGGGGAGGCGACGGACGAGGTCGCCGGTGCGGTACATCCGCTCCCCCGGCTCCCCGAACGGGCAGGCCACGAACCGTTCGGCGGTCAGGGCACGCTGCCCCAGGTAGCCGCGGGCCACTCCGGGCCCTGCGACGTACAGCTCCCCGGCCACGCCCGGCGGCGCGGGGGCCAGTGCCGGGTCGAGCACCATCGCGCGGACGCCGGCGAACGGACGGCCGATCGGCACCGGCCCGTCCGGCACGGGGTCGCCGGGGGCGATGCGGTGCTCGGCGCAGTTGACGGTCAGCTCCGTGGGGCCGTAGGCGTTGACGACCTCGGCGTGCGGGTGGGCGGCCCGCCAGTCGCGCAGGGCCCGCCCGTCGAGCGCCTCACCGCCCAGGACGAGGGTGCCGTGCTCCGCGAGCAGGCCGGGACGCCGTTCCAGCAGCGGCAGGTGGGACGGCGTCGCCTTCACGAAGGCCACCGGGTGGGCGTCCGCCGCACGGTCCACCTCCCCCAGGACGACGCAACCGCCCGAGGCGAGGGGGGTGAACAGGGCGGTGGCGGTGAGGTCGAAGGTCAGCGGCGAGTGGAGCAGGGCCGTGGCCGCCGCGTCCGGGTAGCGGCGGGCGGCCCCTTCCACGTAGTGCGCCAGGGCCCGGCGCTCCACGCCTACGCCCTTGGGGCGCCCGGTGGAGCCCGAGGTGTAGAGGACGTACGCCAGGGAGCGCGGGTGGCTCCGCCCGGCCGGAAGGGCCGGGACTCCGGTGGCGCGGAAGACCGGGTCGGCGAGGCCGAGGACTTCGGTGTCCGGGCCGCACGCGGGGCCGAAGGCGGTCCGAGCAGCTTCGGTGTCCCCTGCCGCCAGGAGCAGGCGCGCCCCGGCGTCGGCGATCACCCGGCGGCGCCGTTCGAGCGGCCACGTCCCGTCGATCGGGAGGTACGCGGCGCCGGACTTGAGCACGCCGAGAAGTGCGGCCACCACGTCCGGGTCGCGCGGGGCGACGACCGCGACCACGTCCTCGGGTCCGAGCGAACGACCGCTGAGCACGCGGGCCACCGCGTCCGCCTTCCGGTTCAGCTCGGCGTAGGTGAGCCGGCCGCCATCCCACCGCAGGGCGGGGGCGTCGGGGGTGGTCGCCGCCCACTTCTCGAAGCGGGCCAGCGGTTCGTCCGCCGCGCCCGTCGTGCCCGGTCCGCGGCTGTGCTCCACCTCGCGCCGCGCCTCGCCGGGCAGGAGCACGTCCACCCGCCCGACGGGGGTGGCGGGGGCGGCGAGCACCTGGTCCAGCACCCGCAGCAGCCGGTCCACGAGCCCGCGCGCGGTCGCGGGGTCGAAGAGGTCGGCGCTGTAGGTGAGGACTCCCGGCATGTCGCCGCCCTCCGGCCCGCCCGGGGCCAGCACGAAGGACAGGTCGACCTTCGCGCCGTCGCGCCGGGGGCGGACCGCCTCGGCGCGCAGTCCGGGCAGTCCCTCCACCGGCTCCGCCGCCTCGTCGAGGTTCTGCAGGACGAGGGAGACCTGGAAGAGGGGGTGGCGGGCCAGGGAGCGCTCGGGGGCGAGCACTTCGACCAGCCGCTCGAAGGGCACGTCCTGGTGGGCGTAGGCGTCCAGGGCGGTGGCGCGGACCCGGCCCAGGAGCTCGGCAAAGGTGGGCGAGCCGCTCAGGTCGGTGCGCAGGACGAGGGTGTTGACGAAGAGTCCGACGACCCCTTCGACCGCGCTGTCGGTGCGCCCGGCGACCGGGGTGCCCAGCGGGATGTCGGTCCCGGCTCCCATGCGGTGCAGCAGGACCGCAAGCGCGGCCTGGAGGACCATGAAGGGCGTGGTGCCGGTGGTTCCCGCCAGCTCCCTGATCCGCGCGGTCGCGGCGGCGGGGACGGTGAAGTCCACGTCCGCGCCCCGGTGGGAGGAGGCGGCCGGGCGCGGCCGGTCGGCCGGCAGCGCGATCTCCTGCGGCAGGCCGGCCAACCGCTTCTGCCAGTGGGTGAGCTGGGCGTCGAGCGGTCCGTCGGCCGCGTCGGGGCGGCCGGCCGCGTCGGGGTCGCCGAGCACCCGGTGCTGCCACAGGGTGTGGTCGACGTAGTCGACGGGGGTCGGGGCGGGCGCGAAGTCCTCGCCGCGCACGCGGGCGGCGTACGCGGCGGCCACGTCGCGCGCGATGATCCGCAGCGACCATCCGTCGGCCGCGATGTGGTGCACCAGCAGCAGGAACAGGTGTTCTTCCGGCTCCTGGCCCGCGCGCGGGTCGGCCGGGTCGAGGGCTCGGGTGAACAGCCTGCACCGCAGGGGCGGGCCCGCCGTCAGGTCGAAGGGCTCGGCCACCGCCTCCTCCGCCGCCCGCAGCGGATCCTCGACGGGCTCCGGGACCAGGGTGATCAGCCGGGCGGCGGCCGAGGCGTCCCGGACGACCTGGTGGACGCCGTCGGCGTCCTCCTGGAAGACGGTGCGCAGGCTTCCGTGCCGGGCGACCGTGTCGGCGATCGCGCCCCGCAGCGCGGCCGTGTCGAGGCGTCCGGTGAGACGGAGCGCGAGCGGGACGTGGTAGGCGGCGCTGTGGCCCTGGAGGCGGTGGAGGAACCACAGCCGCCGCTGGGCGAACGAGAGGGGGACGCGGTCGGGCCGCTCGTGGACGCGGGAGACCGGCGGCCGGGCCGACCCGGCTCGGGCGATCCTGGCGTACAGCGTGGCCACCGTGGGGTGTTCGAAGAGGTCCCGCACGGACAGTTCGGCTCCGAGGGTGGTGCGCACCCGGCTGACCAGGCGGGTGGCGAGCAGCGAGTGGCCGCCCAGGGCGAAGAAGTCGTCGTCGATGCCGGCCGGGCGGACGCCGAGCACTTCGGCGAACAGGCCGAGCAGGATCGTCTCGTGCGGTCCCCGGGGGGCGCGCGCCCGCGCCGCGTCGCTCCGGTCGGGCGGTGGCGGCAGCGCGGCGCGGTCCCGCTTGCCGTTGACGGTGAGCGGCAGCTCGTCCAGCACCACGAGCGCCGAGGGCACCATGTACGAGGGCACCTGGCGTCGCACGTGGTCCAGGACCGCGGCCGTGTCGGGCGTCGTGCCGCGGGGGACGACGTAGCCCACCAGGCGCGGCCCCGCGGGTCCGCCGTCGTGCACCGCGGCGGCCGCTTGCAGGACGTCCGGGTGGGAGGCCAGCGCGGCCTCCACCTCCCCCAGCTCGACCCGGTGGCCGCGCACCTTCACCTGGCCGTCGGCCCGGCCGACCAGGTCGATGTCGCCGTCGGGGCGGAGCCGCCCGAGGTCGCCGCTGCGGTACATGCGGGCGCCGGGCGCGCCGAAGGGGTCGGCGACGTAGCGTTCGGCGGTCGTGTCGGGGCGCCGCCAGTAGCCGCGGGTGACGTGGTCCCCGGCGATGTACAGCTCTCCCACGACTCCGTCCGGCACGGGGCGGAGCCAGGGGTCGAGGAGGTGGACGCGGACGCCGGGCAGGGGGCGGCCGATGGGGGGCGCGCCGTCGTCGGTCCCGTCCAGGAACCGGGCGGTGACGAAGACGGTCGTCTCGGTCGGGCCGTAGAGGTTGGCCACGCGGGCCCGCGGGAAGGCGGCGCGCAGGGCGTGGGCCAGCGGGGCGGGGAAGGGCTCGCCGGCGCAGAGGAAGGTGTGGACGGCGAGCGGCTCGCCGCGTTCGAGGAGCGCTTGCAGCGCCGAGGGGACGGCGTTCAGGAGGGAGGGTTCGCCGCCGTTCCGGTCGGCGACCGCCAGGGTGTTCTCCACGATCTCGATGCGGCCGCCGGTGAGGAGCGGGACGAGGGTGTCGAAGACCGACACGTCGAAGCTCTCCGAGGTGGAGGCCACGGTCCGGCGCAGCCGGTCGGCTCCGACGCCGGTGACGGCCCAGGACAGCAGGGCGGTCACCTGGGCGTGTTCGACCGCGACCCCCTTGGGCCGGCCGCTGGAGCCGGAGGTGTGGAGGAGGTAGGCGAGGTGACCGGGGAGCAGCGGCCCGGCCCGTTCGGCGTCGGTCGGTGCGGCGGGGTCGTACGGGGCGAGGAGCGCTCCGGTCAGGACGACGCGCTCGACGCCGCCCGGCGCGGCCTCGGGGCGGTCGGGTCCCGCGGGGGCGGTGTGCCGGGCGGCCTCGGCGTCGGGGTCGGTGAGCAGGCAGACCGGCGCGGTCTCGCGGAGGATGCGGGCGGCGCGCTCGGGCGGCAGCCCGGCGCCCACGGGCACGTAGCAGCCGCCCGCCTTGAGGATGCCGAGGACGGCGACGGGCAGCCAGGCGTTCCGGGAGACGGTGAGGGCGACGCGGCTCTCGGGTCGGACCCCTCGCTCCAGAAGCAGCCGGGCGAGGCGGTTCGCGCGGGCGTCGAGTTCGGCGTAGGTCAGTTCCTCACCGCCGGCGAGGACGGCGGGGGCCTCGGGCGTCGCCCGCACCCGCGCCTCGAAGGCGTCCACGATCGTGGCCGGGGCGTGCGGCGTGGCGGCGCGGGGTGCGGGCACCCGGGCGGCGCGGGGTGTGGCGGGGGTGGCGGCGAGTGCGGCGGTCGGGGTCCCGGGGGCGCTGTGGACGGCGGTCAGGGCGCGTTCCAGCAGGTCCGCGGCGTGGCGTGCGGTGACGTCGTCCACGGCGTCGGGTCGGTGGTCCAGGCGCAGGCGGAGCGCCGGGCCAGGGAGCGCGTAGAGGGAGAGGGGGAAGTGGTTGGTGGTGCGGCCGGAGCCCCCCTCGATGCGCAGGCCGGCGTGGTCGGCGGAGCCGACGGCGGAGAGGTCGTCGGCGGGGTAGTTCTCGAACGCGGTGGAGGTGTCGAAGAGCACGGGCCGGTCGGACCAGCGCTGGATGTCGGAGAGCCGGACGTGCTGGTGCTCCATGAGGGCGGTCTGCTCGCGCTGGATCCGGACGACGAGGTCGCCGACCGGCTCGGCCGGTCGCATCCGCACGCGCGTCGGCACGGTGTTGATGAAGAAGCCGACCATCTCCTCGGCGCCGGGCAGCTCCGGCGGCCGTCCCGAGACGGTCGTCCCGAAGACGACGTCGTCGCGGCCGGTGAGGCGGCCGATGACGGTCGCCCAGGCGGCCTGCACCGCCGAGTTCACCGTGACTCCGCGGGCGCGCGCCCAGGCGCCGAGGGCGCGGGTGTCCCGCTCCCCGAGCCGGGTCCACACCGACCTGGGGGGCGGGCCGTTGCGGTCGGCGTCCGGGGCGATGAGGGTGGGGCCGGGCAGTCCCGCCAGCGCCTCCCGCCACGCGGCGGCGCTCTGCTCGGGCGGGCGGCGGGCCAGCCAGTCGAGGTGGTCGCGGTGCGGGCGGACGGGCGGGAGCGCGGCGGGGTCTCCGCCGCTGCCGTACAGCGCGGCCAGTTCCCGCATCAGGATGGGCATGGACCAGCCGTCGAGGACGAGGTGGTGGTAGGTCACGGCGAGTTGGTGGCGGTCCTCGCCGGTCCTGGCCAGCAGGAAACGCAGCAGGGGCGGTCGGCCGAGGTCGAATCCGGTGCGGTGGTGCTCGTCCAGGAGCGCCTCCAGGTGCTTGTCCGCCTCCGCCGGGCTGCCCACGGACCGCAGGTCCAGTTCCTGCCAGGGCACCGCCGGGCGGGTGGCGACCAGTTGGAACCACTCGCCCGAGCGCCGCTGCCGGAAGGCCGAGCGCAGGGCGGGGTGGCGTGCCACCAGCGCCTGGGCGGCCCGTCGCAGCCGGTCGGCGTCGAGCTCTCCGGAGAGGGCCAGGACCAGTCGGCTGACGTAGGCGTCGGGGACGTTCTCGTCGAAGACCGCGTGGAAGAGCAGCCCCTCCTGGAGCGGGGTGACCGCGAGGACCTCCTCGACCCTGCGCTGCGGACCGTTCACTGCATCTCCTCCCAGTCCGCGCCGAGCTCGTCCTCCAGCTCGGCGAGTTCTTCGACGCTGATGGGCCGCGGGGCGGTGGCGCCGGGGTCCGGCGGGTCGCCGGCCGGTTCGTCCTCCGGTTCCCTGCCTTCCAGGGCGGCCGCGAGCGCGGCCACGGTGTGGTGCTCGAAGACGTCGCGGGTGGTCAGGGGCAGCCCTTGTGCGCGGGCGCGGCTGACGAGGCGGACGGACAGGACGCTGTCACCGCCCAGGGCGAAGAAGCTGTCCTGGACCCCGACCCGGCCGAGGCCCAGCAGGTCGGCGAAGAGCGCGCAGAGCAGCTTCTCGCGGGGCGTGTGCGGCGGGCGGCCGGCGTCCGTGCCCGCCGGGTCGGGGTCGGGCAGCGCGTTCCGGTCGACCTTCCCGTTGGCGGTCAGCGGGAGGGCGTCGAGGACGACGACGGCCGAGGGGACCATGTAGTCGGGCAGCCGTTCGGCCAGGTGGGACCGGAGTCGGGCGGCCAGTTCGCGGTGGTGCGCCCCGGCGGAGGGGTCGTTCGTCTCCGCCCGGTCCGCGTCCGGCTCGCCGGTCCACAGCTCGGCCGGCGACGCCACCGGCGCCGCACCGCCCCCGTCCGCGGGGGCCAGTACGAGGTCGACGGTGTCCGGCCGGCCCTCGGCCGACCAGGTCACCCAGGCGGTGCGTCCGGCGGCGGCCGCGGCGTCGTAGAGGTCCTCCGGGTCCACTCCGTCGGCGGGACCGTCCAGGATCCGCCGCACCTCGGTGACCGGTCGGCCGTCCTCCAGGGCGGCGAGTGCGGCGGTCTCGCGCCGCACGCGGGCGTTGGGGATCGCGGTGACGCGCAGCGCGCCGGGGTGCGCGGCGCAGAGCGCGGCCAGCCGCCCGGCGTCGCCGTCCTCCGGCGTCCAGCGCAGTTCGGTGGCCGGGGGCGCGGCGGGGGGCGCGGTTCCCTGTTTGGCCAGCAGGACGTCGTAGCGGTAGCGCGTCAGCTCGTTGTGCGGCCTTCCGCGCCGGAGGCGTACGTCCAGGAGGAGCGGTTCGCCGGCCTCGCGCCGCAGCCGGGCGAAGTAGTCGGGGGCGATGACGAGTTCGTTCTCCGCGGCCGTCCTGCGGTCGGCGGCGGCCAGCACCGCGGCGGGGGTGGCGGAGACGGCGCTGTTGCCGGTCTCCACCGAGGCGCGGAAGGCGCGCAGCAGTGCCAGGGCGCGGACGTCGCCGACGAAGAGCCGCCCGCCGGGGGCGAGCAGGTCGAGCGCGCCGCGCAGGACGCGGGTGAGGTAGTCGGCGTCGGGGAAGTACTGGACGACGGAGTTGAGCACGATCGTGTCGTAGAAGCCTCGGGGCAGGCCGCCGAAGTCGTGGGCCGGGCGGACGTGCAGCTCGACCTTCTCCTTCAGGGCGGGTTCCGCGTCGACCTGTTCGCGCAGCGTCTCGATCGCCCGGGCGGAGAGGTCGGTCCCGTGGTAGGCGGCGCACTCCTCCGCCAGCTCCGAGAGCAGCAGTCCGGTGCCGACCCCGATCTCCAGCAGTCGCGCGGGCCGCAGCGCCCGGATGCGGTCCACCGTGGCCGCCCGCCACTGGAGCATCTCGTCCAGGGGAATGGGCTGCCCGTCATGGCTGCTCCGCCAGATCCCGAAGTCCTGGCCCAGGGGGGCGGGTGCGGAGCCGCCGTAGAGGGTGTCGTAGGCCTCCCGCCACTCGTCGAGCCGGTTCTGCTCCCGGCCGTCGTCGGGCGTGGCGCGGTGGGGCTCGGGGACCACGTAGGCCACCAGTCGCCGCGGGGCCGGGTCGCCCGGAGCGGAGGGCGCGCCGGACGCCGCGCGGGCGACCACGACCGCCCCGGCGACGTCCGGGTGCGCGCCGAGGGCTGTCTCGATCTCGCCCAGCTCGATGCGGAAGCCCCGGACCTTGACCTGGTGGTCGGTGCGTCCGAGGAACTCCAGCTCCCCGTCCGCGCGGCGGCGGACCAGGTCGCCCGTGCGGTACATGCGGCTGCCCGGCGCGCCGAAGGGGTCGGCGGTGAAGCGTTCCGCGGTCAGGCCGCCGCGCCCCAGGTAGCCGCGGGCCACGCCCGCGCCGGCGAGGTACAGCTCGCCGGGTACGCCTTCGGGGCGCGGGTTCAGCCACTCGTCCAGCACGTAGGCGCGGGTGCCGCGCAGCGCGCGGCCGATGGGCGGGGCGCTGCCGGTGTCCCGGTCGAGGTGGGCGGCGGTGGACCAGATGGTGGTCTCGGTGGGCCCGTAGACGTTGACGAGTTCGCCGCCGAGGTCGCGCAGGCGGGAGGCCAGGGAAGCGGGGAGTGCTTCGCCGCCGACCAGCTTGCGCAGGCCGCGCAGGGCGTCGGGGGCGGTCTCGGCCAGCAGCTGCCAGGTGGTCGGGGTGGCCTGCAGGAGGGTGGCGCCGCTCTCGGTGAGCAGCGCGGCCAGTGCCTCGGGGTCCCGTGCCTCGGCGCGGTCGGCCAGGACCAGTCCGGCGCCGCTGACCAGCGGGAGGAAGAGCTCCAGGGCGGCGATGTCGAAGCTGACCGTGGTGACGGCGACCAGCCGGTCGTCGGCGGTGGGGCGCAGCCGGTCCCGCATGTCGGCCAGGAGGTTGGCGAGGTTGCCCCGGCTGACGACGACGCCCTTGGGGCGTCCGGTGGAGCCCGAGGTGTGCAGGACGTACGCGGCCTGGCCGGGCAGCGCGGCGCGGGCCTCGGGGACGGGTCCCGCGCCGTGTGCGGCGTCGGCCGCCAGGAGGACGGCTCCGCCGGCGGCGGTCGCGGCGCCGGTGATCGCGGGGCGGCAGTCCGCCGTGGTGAGCAGCGCCACCGGGCGGGTGTCGGCCAGGATCGCGGCGATGCGCTCGTCCGGGTACTCCGGGTCCAGCGGTACGTAGGCGGCGCCGGCCCGCAGGACGCCGAGCAGCCCGGCCACCAGGTCGGCGGTGCGCGGCAGGCACACCGCGATCCGGCTCTCGGGGCCGGCGCCGTGCCCGGAGAGGGCCGCCGCGACGCGTCCGGCCCGTTCGTCGAGCTGGGCGTAGGTGAGGCTGTCCCCGCCGCTGCGGACCGCCACCGCGTCGGGCGTCTCGGCGGCGCGGGCGCGGAAGAGGCCGATCAGGTCCTCGGCCGGGCCCGCGGCGGAGGCGTCCCATTCGGCCCTCAGGGCGGCGCGTTCCGCCGCGTCAAGGACGGGCATCCGGCTGAGGCGTGTCGTGGGCGCCTCGACGGCGGCGAGGAGCAGGTCGTGGTAGCGCTCGGTCAGCCGGGCGACGGTGCGGGCGTCGAAGAGGTCGGTGGCGTACTCGACCGCGCCCTCGACGGCGGTCGCCCCGTCGTCCTCGTTCCGGGTCTCGACGAGGTTGACGAAGAGGTCGTACTTGGCCGCCGCCTGGGCGGGGCGTTCGACGGTGACCTCCAGACCGGGCATCACGGCTTCGCCGCGCTCGTTGTTCTGGAGGGCCAGCAGCACCTGGAAGACGGGGTGCCTGGAGAGGGAGCGGGTGGGGTTGAGCGCCTCCACCAGCTGCTCGAAGGGGATGTCCTGGTGGGCGAAGGCGTTCAGGTCGGCGTCCCTGACGCGGTCGAGCAGCTCCTCGAAGGTGGGGTCGCCGCCCAGGTCGGTGCGGAGGGCCAGGGTGTTGACGAAGAAGCCGACGAGGTCGTCGGCCGCCTCGTCGCCGCGGCCGGCGACCGGGGTGCCGAGGACGATGTCCCGTCCGGCCCCGAGGGCGGCGAACAGCGCGGCGAGTCCGGCCTGCAGGGCCATGAAGAGGGTCGCCCGCCGCGAGTGCGCCAGGGCGCGCAGCCGGTCGCGGAGCGGGGCGGGGAGGGTGAAGCGGTGGATCGCGCCGCGGTGGCTCTCCATCGCGGGGCGCGGCCGGTCGGTGGGCAGTTCGATCTGTTCCGGCGCGCCGTCCAGCGCGTCGCGCCAGAAGGCGAGTTGGCGGGCGGCGAGGCTGTCGGGGTCGTCGGCGGCGCCGAGCAGTTCCTGCTTCCAGAGGGTGTGGTCGGCGTACTGCACCGGCAGGGGCCGCCACTGCGGGGCGCGGCCCTCCCGCCGTGCGGCGTAGGCGGTGCTCAGGTCGCGGGCGAGCGGGGCCAGCGACCAGCCGTCGCCCGCGATGTGGTGGAGGACGAGGGAGAGCACGTGGTCGGCGGGGCCGGTGCGCAGCAGCACGGCCCGCAGCGGAAGGTCCTCGGTGAGGGTGAACGCGTGTCCGCGGGCCTCGGCGAGGGCGGCGGGCAGCTCTTCCTCGGTGACGTCCACGACGTCGAGGGTGGGCGCGGCCCGTTCGGGCGCGACCACATGCTGGTGGGGGGAGCCGTTCTCGGCAGGGAAGACGGTGCGCAGGGCCTCGTGGCGGCCCACCACGTCGGCGAGGGCGGTGCGCAGGGCGCCGACGTCGAGGGGGCCGCGCAGGCGCAGGGCGAGCGGGATGTTGTAGGTGGCGCTGGGTCCTTCCAGTTCTCCGAGGAACCAGAGCCTGCGCTGGGCGGAGGAGAGCGGGACGCGGTCCGGCCGCCTGCGCGGGAGCAGGCGGGGCCGTCCCGTCCCGGCCGTGTCGAGGCGCCGGGACAGTGCGGCGGGCGTGGGGGCCTCGAAGAGCGTGCGGATGCCGATCTCCACGCCGAGCGCCGACCTGATCCGGCTGATGAGCCGGACCGCCGAGAGGGAGTGGCCGCCGAGGGCGAAGAAGTCGGCGTCGCGGCTGACCTCCTGGACGCCGAGGACGTCGGCGAAGGCGGCGCAGAGCGCTTCCTCGCGCGGTCCGGCGGGGGCGCCGCCGGTGGCCCACGCCGTCCGGTCGGGGGCGGGCAGCGCCGCTCGGTCCAGTTTGCCGTTGGGGGTGAGCGGCAGGGCGGTCAGCAGCACGACGGCGGCGGGGACCATGTAGCCGGGCAGGGCGCCGGCCAGGTGGGCGCGCACCTCGTGCGGGTCGGGGTCTGCGTCGGCCGCCGGCACCGCGTAGCAGACCAGGTACCGGTCGTCCGGTCCTTCGCCGCGCACGGCGACGGCCGCCTGGGCGACGCCCGGGTGGCGGCGGGCGGCGGCCTCGATCTCGCCGGGCTCGATGCGGTAGCCGCGCAGCTTCACCTGGGAGTCGGACCGGCCGACGTAGTGGAGGCCGCCGTCCTGGCCGCGCCGGACGAGGTCACCGGTCCGGTACATCCGGCCGCCGGCGTCGAACGGGTCGGCGACGAACCGGGTGGCGCTCAGGCCGGGGCGGCGGCGGTAGCCGCGGGCCAGGCCGGGGCCGGAGACGTACAGCTCGCCCACGACGCCCACCGGCACGGGAAGCAGCCCCTGGTCGAGCACGTGGGCGCGCAGGTCGTCCAGCGGCGTGCCGATCGGGCTGCCGCCGCGCTCCACGGCGGCGTCGTCCAGCTCCAGGTGGGTGACGTGCACGGTCGTCTCGGTGATCCCGTACATGTTGACCAGGCGGACCGGGCGGCCCCGCCAGGGGGCGAGTTGGGCGGTGTCCAGCGCTTCCCCGCCGAAGACGACGTACCGCAGGGCGGCGGTGGTCCGCGGGGGGACGCCGAGCTCGGTCTCGGCCCGCAGGAGCTGGAGGAAGGCGGAGGGTGTCTGGCTGAGCACCGTGACGCGCTCGCGGCCCAGCAGTTCCAGGAGGTCGCCGGGCGACCTGGCCACGTCGTGCGGGACGACGACCAGCCGGCCGCCGTGCGCCAGGGGTCCCCACATCTCCCAGACCGAGAAGTCGAAGGCGCTGGAGTGGAAGAGGGTCCAGACGTCGTCGGGCCCGAAGTCCACGGCCGCGCGGCAGGCGGTCAGGAGGCGTGAGACGTTGGCGTGGCTGACGACCACGCCCTTGGGCCGCCCGGTCGAGCCGGAGGTGTAGATGGTGTAGGCCGGGTGGTCGGGGAGCAGGGGGGTCCGGCGGTCGGCGTCGGTGACCGGCGCGGCCGCGAGGCCGGCTGTCGTGTCGTCGGCCGGGGGCGCGTCGAGCAGCAGCCACGGGACCTCGCCCACCGCCGCGTCCACGGTGCCGCGCAGGGTATCGCGGACGGTGGTCGTGGAGAGCACGGCGACCGGCCGGCAGTCGTGGAGGATGTACGAGGTGCGCTCGGCCGGGTGGTCGGGGTCGACGGCGAGGTAGGCGGCACCCGACTTGAGCACGGCGAGCACGGCCACGACCAGGTCCGCCGAGCGGGGCACGGCCAGGGCGACGAAGTCCTCCGGTCCCACGCCGAGTGCGAGCAGGGCGCGGGCCAGGCGGTTGGAGCGGGCGTCGAGTTCCGCGTAGTCCAGGGTCGTCGGGCCGTCGGTGAGGGCGGGGGCGGAGGGCGCGCGGCGGACGGCGGCGGCGAAGAGGGCGGGCAGGTCGGCGACGGGGGTGGCGGCCGTCCGGGCCCGTGCGGCGGCGTCGGCCTCGGCCAGCCGCCGGCGTTCCCCGGCGGTGGTGACGTCGAGCTGGGCGAGCCGCAGGCCGGGCTCGCGCGTCACGGTGCGCAGCAGCGCCACGAACCGCTCCGCCAGAGCCGCCGCGGTCGTGCGGTCGAAGAGGTCGGGGCGGTAGCGCAGGGACGCGTCGAGTCCGGTCCCGTCCGCGGCGGCCGTGGTCTCGGTGAAGGTCAGTTCGACGTCGGTGTGGGCGGTGCCCTCGGCGGTCGGCAGCGGCTCCACGCGCACACCCGGCAGGTCCAGGAGGTGGTCGAGCGCTCCGTCGGCGGCGTTGTCGAAGGTGAGCATCGTCTGGACGAGCGGGTGCCGGCTGGGCGAGCGGGCGGGGTTGACCGCCTCCACCAGCCGCTCGAAGGGCACGTCCTGGTGGGTGTAGGCCCGCAGGTCGGTCTCGCGCACCCGGTCGAGGAGTTCGGCGAAGGCCGGGTCCCCCGAGGTGTCGGTCCGCAGGACCAGGGTGTTGACCAGGAAGCCGACGAGGTCGGCGGTCTCGGGCCGGTCGCGGCCGGCGGACGGGGTGCCCACGGGGATGTCGGGGCCGGCGCCGAGCCGGTGCCACAGGGCGGCCAGGGCGGCGTGGAGGACCATGAACGGGGTGGCCCGGTGACGGGCGGCCAGCGCCCGCACGTCCCCGTACAGTTCCGCGTCGACGCGGAAGGCGACCCGCTCGGCGTGGCCGGGGGGCGTCGTCGGGCGCGGCCGGTCGTAGGGCAGCGCGAGTTCGTCGGGCAGTCCGCGCAGTTCCTCGGCCCAGTGGGCGACGCGGCGGTCCAGCGGGGCGTCCGCGTCGTCCCCGGCCTCGCGGTGCTGTCCGAGCAGGTGGGCGACGGGGCTGGGGGCCGGGGCCGGCCAGTCGGGCGCGCGGCCCGCGGCGCGGGCGCGGTAGGCGGCGGCCAGGTCCCGTGCCAGCGGCCACATCGACCAGCCGTCGGCGGCGATGTGGTGGATGACCAGGAGCAGGACGTGCTCGCCTTCCGGGAGCGCGAAGAGGGTGTGGCGCAGCGGGGTGTCGTCGGCCAGGTCGAAGGGGCGGCGGACGGCTTCGCGCACCAGCGTGTCGAGTCGGTGGGCGGCGGCGGGGACGACGGCCGGGGCGGCCGGGGCCCCGGGGGCCAGGACGAGCTGGTACGGGCCCTGTTCGTCCTCGCGGAAGACGGTGCGCAGGCTCTCGTGCCGGGCGGTCAGATCGGCCAGTGCCGCGTGCAGGGCGTCGACGTCGAGGTCGCCGGTGAGCCGCAGGGCGACGCTGATGTGGTAGCCGCCGGCCTCCCTGTCGTAGCGGTTGAGGAACCACAGCCTGCGCTGGGCGGGCGACAGGGGCAGCCGCTCGGGCCGCACCGGCACGCGTGCGCCGGGGGCCTCCGCGGTGGTCTCGCCGGTGGGCCCCGCAGTGGCCCCGCCGGGCGTCTCGGCGGTGATCCCCGAGTTGGTCCCGGCGGCGGGGGTGAGCTGTGCGGCGATCTGCGGATCGGCGAGGAGGTCCCCGACCGTGCGGTGGTCGAAGATCGTCCGGATGTCGAGCCGCAGTCCCAGTTCGGCCCGGATGCGGCCGGCGAGCCGGACGGCGAGGAGGGAGTGGCCGCCCAGGGCGAAGAAGTCGTCGTCCAGGGTGAACCCGGGCACGCCGAGCACTTCGGCGAACAGGGCGCACAGGGCGGTCTCGGCGGCGGTGTGCGGGGCGCGTCCGGCGGAGCCGGTGCCGTACTCGGGCGCGGGCAGCGCCCTGCGGTCGAGCTTGCCGTTCTCGGTGCGCGGCAGTTCGGACAGGACCACGATCGCGGCCGGGACCATGTACGCCGGCAGGGCGGCGGCCAGGTCGCGCAGCGCGGCCGCCGGGTCGAAGCCCGCCTCGGGTCCGCCCTCGGGAACGACGTAGCCCGTCAGCCGCCTGTCCCCCGGCTCGTCCTCGCGCACGACGACGGTGGCGCGGGCGACGTCGGGGCGGGCGGCGAGCGCGGCCTCCACCTCGCCCAGCTCCACCCGGAAGCCGCGCACCTTGACCTGGTCGTCGGTACGGCCCAGGCACTCCATGATCCCGTCGGGCCGCCAGCGCCCCAGGTCCCCGGTGCGGTACATCCGGGCGCCCGGCGCGTCGTACGGGCAGGGCAGGAAGCGTTCGGCGGTCAGTCCGGGCCGTCCGTGGTAGCCGCGGGCCACTCCGACGCCGGAGACGTAGATCTCCCCGACGACGCCGACCGGCACGGGCTGGAGGAGGTGGTCGAGGACGAACATGTGGTTGCCGGGCAGCGGGCGCCCGATCGGCAGCAGGCCGTCCGGCACCTCGTCGCCGGGTTCGAACAGCAGGTCGGAGCAGTTGACGCTGGTCTCCGACGGCCCGTAGTCGTTGAAGATCCGGGCCCGAGGGTGACGGGCCCGCCAGCGCTCCAGCATCTCCCCGGTGAGCGGCTCGCCGCCGAGGACGAGTGTGCCGGGGCGGTCTCCGGTGGCGTCGAGGACGCCGGGCAGCTCGTCCAGGAGGGCGACATGGGAGGGCGTGCCCTTGACGAAGGTGACGCCGGAGCCCTGGGCGTGTTCGTCCAGCTCCGCGAGGAGCAGGGTCCCGCCGGAGATCAGCGTGGTGAACAGGGCGGTCACCGTCAGGTCGAACGCGACCGGCGAGTGCAGCAGCGACACCCCGGCCGCGTCCGGGTAGCGGTCGCGGGAGCGGACGGCGTGGGCGGCCAGCGAACCCCGGCTCACCGCCACGCCCTTGGGGCGGCCGGTGGAGCCCGAGGTGTAGAGGACGTAGGCGAGGGTGTCGGCTCCCACCGGGCGCGGCCGCTCCCGGTCGGTCACCCTTCCCTCGGCGGCGCGGGCGAGTTCGTCCGCGGGACCGGGCAGGTCGACGCAGAGGATCTGCCGTCCCGGTGCCTCGGGCACCAGGTGGGCGTGGGCGGAGGTGGTCAGGACGACGGCGGGGTTCCCGTCGCCGAGAAGCAGCGCGATCCGTTCGGCCGGGTAGTCCACGTCGACCGGCAGGTAGGCCGCTCCGGCCTTGAGCGCTCCCCACACTCCGGTGAGCAGGTCGGCGCCGCGCGGGAAGACCAGGCCGACCAGGTCCTCGGCCCCGAGGCCCCGGGCCATGAGGAAGCGCGCCATGCGGTTGGCGCGGGCGTCGAACTCGGCGTAGCTCAGCCTGGCACCGTCACCGCCCTCGACCAGCGCGAGGGCGTCGGGGGTGCGGTCGACCTGCTCCTCGAACAGGGCGACGGGGCATTCCCGTGCGTTCGCCGCCTCACCGCGGGCCCAGTCGCCCAGCAGCGTGGCGTGTTCGCGCGGCAGCAGGACGTCCAGCCGGCCCGCCGGGGTGTCCCCGGACGTCGCCATGGTGTCGAGCACCTGCTCGAACCGCGCCGCCAGGTCCTCCACCCACGGGGGTGCGAAAAGGTCGGGGCGGTGGATGAAGCGGAGTTGGAGGTCAGGGGCGGGGCCGACGGTGATGCTGAGGGGGTAGTGGTTGCCGTCGTGGCCGCGCGCCCCGAGCAGGCGGAGCCCGTCGCCGTCGCCGAGGCCCTCGGCGGGGTCCAGCGGGTAGTTCTCGAAGACCAGCGTGGTGTCGAAGAGGTCACCCGCGCCGAGGCGCTGCTGCACCTGCGCCAGGGGGAGGAACTGGTGGTCCAGGAGGGCGGCCTGCTCCCGCTGCACGCGGCGGACGAGTGCCTCCAGCGGTTCGGCGGGGTCCAGGGAGACCCGTACCGGCACGGTGTTCATCAGCAGGCCGACGATCTCCCCCGCGCCGGGCAGGTCGGTGGGGCGGCCGGAGGCGGCGATGCCGAAGCTCACGTCGTCCCGGCCGGTGAGCCGGCCCAGGAGGAGTGCCCACGCGGTCTCGACCACCGAGTTGAGGGTGACGCCCAGGCGGCGGGCCCAGTCGGTGAGGCGGGCGACGACGTCGGGGTCCATGGTGCGGTAGTGCGCGAGCGGGGCCGCGCCGTCGCGGGGGGCGTCGGGCGCCATCAGGGACGGCTGCAGCCCGGCGAGCGCCCGTTCCCAGGCGGCGTGGGCCGCGTCGGCGTCCTGGTCCGCGAGCCAGGCGAGGTAGTCGCGGTACGGCCGTACGGCGGGCAGGGCGGCGCCGTCCGTGGCGTACAGGGCCATGAGGTCGCGCACCACCAGCGGCAGCGACCAGCCGTCCAGGACGAGGTGGTGGTTGGTCACGGCCAGCACGTGCCGGTCCGCCGCCGTGCGTACGAGCAGGAAGCGCACCAGCGGCGGCCGGGCGAGGTCGAAGCGGCGGGTGCGCTGCCCGGCCAGCAGGGCGTCGAGGCGCCGCTGCCGCTCCTCCCCGTCCAGGGCGGACAGGTCGTGCTCCTCCCAGGGCACCGGCGTGCCCGCGGCGATCGCCTGGATCCACTCGCCGGAGCGGCGCTGGAGGAAGGCCGCGCGCAGCACGTCGTGCCGGTCGAGGACGTGCCGGGCGGCCTCGCGCATGCGGGGGCCCGACAGCTCTCCGTGGAGGTCGAGGGCCAGCTGGCCGACGTACACGTCCTCCGCCGCCTCGTCGAAGGTGCTGTGGAAGAGCAGTCCCTCCTGGGCGGGCGCGAGGGCGAGCAGGTCGGCGATCTCGAAGTCCGCCGCCGCCTCGCACTCCTCGATCGCGTCCTGGTCCAGGTCGCCCGCGCCGGTCTCCGAGGGGATCAGGCCGGCGCTCCCGGCGACGCCGGCCAGGGCGGTCAGCTCGTGCAGCGCCTTCTCCCACTCCTGGGCCAGCGCGGTCAGCCGCGCCGGGGTCAGGCAGCGGGCGGAGGCGTTCCAGCGCGCCGCGAGGACCGGTCCCCGCGGGCCGTCCTCCAGGACGACGGTCAGCTCCACCTCGTGCGCGAGCGGCAGTTCGGGCGGCTGCGGGACGACGCTGTGGCCCGCGAATGCCCAGGCCCCGGCGGGCTCCGTGCCCCCGTCGGCGAGGTCGCCGGCCACGTCGACCCGGCCGAGGTAGTTGAAGCCGAACTGCGGGCGGGGCAGCTTCCGGCCGCCCTCCGCGGGGGACGCCGCGCCGCCGAGGCGGAGCAGGTCGTGGCCGAGACCGGCGTCCGGCACGGTGCGCAGGCGCTCCTTGGTCTCCTTCAGCAGCCGGGCGGCCCCGGCTCCGGGCCGCAGGCGCACCGGGTGGACGGAGGTGAACCAGCCCACGGTGCGGGTGAGGTCGACACCGGGCAGGAGGGCGTCCTGGCGGCCGTGGCTCTCGGTCTCCACGACGAACACGGGCCGGTCGCCCAGGACCCGTGACGCGGCCAGCGCGTAGGCGGCCAGCAGCAGTTCGCCGGTGTCCGCGCGGAGCGCCGCGGGCGCGGTGCGGACGAGCGTGTCGGTCAGATCGGGCGCGAGGCCGTGCGCGTGCTCGCGCGCCGTGCCGTGGGTGTCCAGGTCGGGGTCGAGCCGCGTCTCCAGGGCGACCACGTCGCCGTCCGGGTCCTCGACGCCCGCCAGGGTCGCGCGCCAGTGGGGAAGCCGGTCGGTCACGGCGGGCTCGGTGGCGCGCCGGGCGATCCGGGTGGCCCATTCCCTGAGGGAGGCGCCCTCCGGCGGCAGGGGCGCCGCCGGGGCGGGGTCGTCGCCCCGGGTCCAGGCCTGGCGGAGGTCGTCCGCCAGGATGCGCCAGGAGACGCCGTCCACGCTGAGGTGGTGGGCCACCAGGACGAGCAGGCCGCTCCGGTCCTCGCCCCGATCGAGCCAGGCCGCGCGCAGCACGGCACCGGTGCCGGGGTCGAGGGCGTCGCGGGCGTGCTCGGCCTCCCGCTCCACCAACTCCCGCAGCGCCGGGCCTTCGAGTCCGGCGGCGTCGCGGCGGCGCAGCAGGTCGGCGGCGGCGACCGTCCCCGGTTCGGCGATCACCAGGCCGTCCGGCGATCCGTCCCGGTCGGTGGCGGTCCGCAGGCGCAGTGCCCCGTGGTGGTCGACGAGTGTCTGGAGCACGCGCCGGATGTCGTCGGCGGACGCGCGCGCGGGGGTGGTGAGGACCACCGACTGGTGGAAGCGGTCGGCGCCCCGGGCGCGCATCGACCCGGTCCTGGCGACGAGCCGCGCGGCGGCCGGGAGGTGGGGCAGCGGCCCGCTCGGGGCGAGCGCCTCCGGCGCGGGGCGGTGCGGGTCCTCGTCCGGTCCGGCGGGGCGGGCGACGGTCGCGAGACCGGCGGCCGTGGGGTGTTCGAAGACGTCGCGCACGGTGAGGTGCAGTCCGGCTCGGCGGGCGCGGCCGACGAGCTGGATGCTGACGATGCTGTCGCCCCCGAGCGTGAAGAAGCTGTCGTCCGCGCCGACGTCGGGGACTCCCAGCACGTCGGCGAAGAGCGCGCAGAGCAGTTCTTCTGTCGGCCCGTTCGGGGCGCGGCGGCCCGCGTGGCGGCCGAAGTCGGGCGCGGGCAGGGCGCGGTGGTCGAGCTTGCCGTTCGGGGTGAGCGGCAGGGCGTCGAGCTCCACGAGGGCGGCGGGCACCATGTGGTCGGGCAAGCGGACGCGCAGCCGCTCCAGGAGGGCGGCCGGGCCGGCGGTGGCGCCGACGACGTAGCCGACGAGGCGGGCGGGGGCCGCCGCCCCTCCGGGCTCGCCCTCCGGCCCTTCGACGAGGGTGACGGCCGCTTCCCGGACGCCGGGGAGGTCGAGGAGCGCGACCTCCACCTCGCCGGGTTCGACCCGGAAGCCGCGCACCTTCACCTGGGCGTCGGCCCGTCCCTCGTAGACCAGTTCGCCGTCGGCGGTCCAGCGCATGAGGTCGCCGGTGCGGTACATCCGCTCCCCCGGCCGCCCGTGCGGGCAGGCGACGAACCGTTCGGCGGTGGCGGCCGGCCTGGCGCGATACCCGCGGGCGACGCCGGGACCGCAGACGTACAGTTCGCCCGTGACGCCCGGCGCGACGGGGCGCAGGCGGTCGTCGAGGAGCAGCACCCGGACGCCCGCCACCGGCCGGCCCACCGGCACGGGTCCCGAGGGCACGTCGGCGCCCGGGGCGATCCTGTGCTCCAGGCAGTTGACGGTGGTCTCGGTGGGCCCGTAGCTGTTGAAGACGGTGGTGGCGGGGTGGCGGGTGCGCCAGCGGTCGAGGCGTGCGCCAACGAGTTGCTCGCCCGCCAGGACGACCGTTCCGGGGGCCGTGGAGCCGCCGAACTCCTCCAGCAGCGCGAGGTGGGAGGGCGTTGCCTTGACGAAGGCCGGGCGGTCCCGGTCCCACTGGGCGATCCCGGTCTCGTCGAGGTCGCCGACCCGGACGTGCCCGCCCGCGGCCAGCGGCCCGTAGAGGGAGACGACCGTGAGGTCGAAGGCGACCGGGGAGTGCAGCAGGACCCCTCCGCTCAGCGCGTCGCCGTAGGTGTCCAGGGCGCGTTCGACGAAGGCGTCCAGCGCGTCCCGCGTCACGACGACGGCCTTGGGGCGACCGGTCGAGCCGGAGGTGTAGATGGTGTACGCGGCGTTGTCCCCGGTCACAGGTCGTACGGGGTCGGCGCCGGCGCGCGGGAGGCGGGCGCGGTCCGCGAGTTCCCTCTCGGTGTCCTGCTCGCCCAGGACCAGCGCGGCGCACCCGGGGGTGCCGGGGAGCGCGCGCAGCCGCTCGGCGTCGGTCACCAGCAGGGCGGGGGCGGAGTCCGCGAGGGCCCAGCGGTTGCGGTCGGCGGGGTGTCCGGCGTCGAGCGGGAGGTAGGCGGCGCCGGCCCGCAGGATCCCCAGCAGGGTGGCGATCAGTTCGGCGCCGCGGGGCAGGAGGACGGCGACGAGGTCCTCCGCGCCGATGCCGCGGGCGGCCAGGGTTGCGGCGACCCGGTCGGCGCGGGCGTCGAGTTCGGCGTGGCTCCAGACCCGTCCGGGCTCCATCACCGCCGGCGCGTCCGGTGTGCGGGCGGCCCGGCGGGCGATCCGCGCGGCGACCGGTTCCGGGCGGCTGCCCCGGGGGCGGGGCGTGCCGGTCCCCCAGGCGCGCACGAGGCGGTGCTCCGCGGCGCTGAGGACGTCGAGGGTCCCGATGGGCCGGTCGGGGGCGTCGGCCATGGCGGTCAGGAGGTCGAGCAGGCGTTCGGTGAGCCGTTGCGCGGTGGCGGCGTCGAACAGGTCGGCGGCGTGGACGAGGGCCCCGTCCAGTGCCCGGTCCGGCCCGTCGCGGTGGGTGAAGTGCCAGGACAGGTCGAACTTGGTCTCCCCCGACTCCACCGTCTCGACGCGGTGGGCGAGTCCGGGGAACCGCGCCCGGCCCCGGTCCTGCTCGGGGCCGTTGAGGATGAGCATGACCTGGAAGAGCGGGTGCCGGGTGGTGGAGCGGACGGGGTTGACCGCGTCCACGACCCGGTCGAAGGGCACGTCCTGGTGGGCGAAGGCCTCCAGGTCCCCGTCGCGGGTCCGGGCCAGCAGTTCGGTCGTGGTCGGGTCGCCCGAGACGTCGGTGCGCAGGACGACGGTGTTGACGAAGCAGCCGACGAGTCCGTCGAGCGCCTCGTCCGGGCGGCCGGCGACCGGCGTGCCCAGGGGGACGTCCGGTCCGGCGCCCATCCGGCCGAGCAGGACGGCTATCGCGGTCTGGAGCACCATGAACGGGGTGGCGCCGACGCTTCCGGCCAGCTCCTCCAGCCTGGCGTACAGGGCGGGCGGCACCTCGAACCGGGCGACCCCGCCCCGGCGGACCGGTTCCTGCGAGCGGGGCCGGTCGGCGGGGAGCCGGATGTGGTCCGGCAGCCCGGCCAGGGCCCGGCGCCAGTACGCGATCCCCTCGGCGTGGGCGGCGGAGCGCTCCCGGCTCCCCCGCTCCCACAGCGCGAAGTCGGCGTACGTCACCTCGGGCGGCGGGAGGACGGGGGCGCGTCCCGCGAGCCGGGCCGTGTAGGCGGTGGCCAGGTCGCCGATCAGGGGCCCCATCGACGCGCCGTCGGCGGCGACGTGGTGGACGAGCAGCAGCAGGGCGTGCCGCTGCTCGCCGGTGCGGTAGAGGGTGGCGCGCACCGGAAGGTCCCGCGCGAGGTCGAAGACGTGGCCGGCGGCGGCGCGCAGCTCCCCCGCGAGCGCGTCGGGGGCGACGTCGACGACCGGCAGCGGGATCCGGTGGCCGCCGGGGGGCGCGATGTGCTGCTCGGGTGCGCCCGCCGCCGAGGTGTCGTCCGCCGGGGGCCGCAGCGTGGTGCGGAGCGTCTCGTGCCGGTCCGTGACGTCGCCCAGCGCGGCGTGCAGGGCGGGGACGTCCAGGGGTCCGTCCAGGCGGAGGACGGTGGGGATGTTGTAGGCGGCCGACGCGCCGTTGAGTTCGTCGATGAACCACAGCCGGCGCTGCGCGGACGAGAGCGGCACCCGCTCCGGGCGGGGCCGGACCGGGCGGACCCGGTCGTCCGTCACGGCCCCTTCTCCCAGTTCCGCCGCGAGGCGGGCGACGGTCGGGAAGCGGAAGACCTCTCGTACGGTGACGGCCTTGCCCAGGCGGCCCCGTACGCGGCTCGCCAGCCGGGCGGCCAGCAGGGAGTCGCCGCCCCGGGCGAAGAAGTCGTCGTCGGCGCCGACCTCATCGACGCCCAGCACCTCGGCGAAGAGCCCGCACAGGGCCTCTTCGCGGGCGTCGCGCGGCGCCCGCCCGACGGCCGGGGCCGGGGTCGCGGGGGCGGGCAGCGCCGCGCGGTCCACCTTGCCGTTGGCGGTGCGCGGGATCTCCGCCAGCTCCACCAAGAGGGAGGGGACGAGGTGGGCGGGAAGCCGGTCGGCGAGTACGCGGCGCAGGCCCTCGACGTCCAGTGCTCCCCGGTGCGCGGGCGCGGGCGTCAGATAGCCGACGAGCCTTCGGTCGCCGGGCCGGTCCTCGCGCACGGTCACCAACGCCAGCGCGACGCCGTCGAGTTCGGCGAGGGCCGCCTCGACCTCGCCGGGCTCGACCCGGAAGCCCCGGATCTTCACCTGGTCGTCGGCCCGGCCGACGAACCTCAGCACGGTTCCTCCGTCGCCGGGCACCCGGCGCACCAGGTCGCCGGTCCGGTACATCCGCTCGCCCGTCCCGGTGTACGGGTCGGCGACGAACCGGTCGGCGGTGAGGCCGGGACGGCCCAGGTAGCCGCGGGCCAGGCCGCCGCCGCGCAGGTAGAGCTCTCCCGTCACCCCGTCGGGCACGGGTCGCAGCGCGGCGTCCAGCACGTAGGCGTCCACCGCGGCCTCGGGGTTCCCGATGTCCGGCGTCCGGTCTTCGTCCGGTGCGCACCGCCCGGAGGTGGCCTGGACGGTGGCCTCGGTCGGCCCGTAGACGTTGAACATCCGCCGGCCGGGCGCCCAGCGGGCGATCAGCGAGGGCGGGGGCGCCTCGCCGCCGGTGACCAGGTCGGTCAGGTCGGGGAGGTCACAGGGGGGCAGGGTGGCCAGTACGGCGGCCGGCGCGAGGGCCGTGGTGACGCGCCGGTCGCGCAGGAACGCGGCCAGCTCGTCGCCGGCGAGGCCGTGCGGCGGGAGGACGAGGCAGCTCCCCGACGTCAGCGCCATCACGAGTTCGGCGACCACCACGTCGAAGCCGAGGGCCGCGAGCTGCGCCACCCGGGAGCCGGGGCCCAGTCGGTAGCGTTCGATCTGCTCCGCCGCCAGGGCGGCAAGGCCGGCGTGCGTGACCACGACCCCCTTGGGCCGCCCGGTCGAGCCGGAGGTGTGGACGACGTACGCCGGAAGGTCCACCGGGAGCGTTCCGGGCGGGGGCACGTCGGCCTCGGCGCACCGCGCCCCGGCGTCGAGGAGGTCCTCGGCCGGCACGCGCGGGCAGTCGGCGGCGGGGGGCTCGGTCCCGGCCCCGCCGACCAGCAGGGCGGGGCGGGCGTCGCGCAGCAGGAAACCGATGCGTTCCGCCGGGTACTCCGGGTCGACGGGGAGGTACGCCCCTCCGGCCCGGTGGACCCCGAGGATCAGCGCCGCCAGCTCGACGCCCCGCGGCACCGCGAGCGCGACGATGCTCTCCGGGCCCACGCCCCGCGCGGCGAGCCGCCGGGCCACCCTCTCGGCGTGGGCGTCGAGCTGGGCGTACGTCCAGGTGGCCCGGTCCGAGGAGACGGCGGGGGCGTCGGGGGTGCGGGCGACCTGCCGGGCGAAGAGTTCGGGCAGGGTCCGGGGGCGCAGGTCGCGCCGGGGGCTGCGTCCTGCGGCCACCACAGAGGCCTCCTCCTCCGCGCCGAGCAGCCGGGTCCGCCCGAGGGGCGCCTCCAGGTCCTGGCCCACGCGCGTCAGGAACTCCGCGAGCCGCGCGGCCAGCGAGGCCACCGCGTCCGCCGAGTGGAGCAGGGGGTTGGCGGCGAGGGTGAGCTCCAGCTCGCCGCCGTCGCCCGGAGTGCCGAGCAGGTTGACGACCAGATCCTCGACCGGACCGGCCGCGAGCTGGTGCACCGGCGCCCGGCAGTCGCCGAAGTCGAGCACCGGGGCGAACGCCATGACGTTGACGAGGGTGGTGGCCGGCGGCGCGCCGTGGAGTCCGAGCGCCCGGCCGATGTCCTCGGTGCGGTGGCGCTGATGACGCAGGGTGGTGCTGATCTCGGCCGCGGTCAGCTCCAGGAGCGCCGCCATCGACGTGCCCTGCCGCACGGACAGGCGCAGCGGTACGACGTTGGCGAGCATCCCCGGTGTGCGCACCGCGGCGGGTGTCGTCCTGGCGGTGACGGGGAGGCCGACGACGACCTCGTCCCCCGGCGCGAGACGGCTCAGGAAGGCGGCCACAGCGGCCGTGGCGTACACGGGCCAGGGCCGGCCGCTCCGGTCGGACGCGCGGCGCAGCGCGGCGGACCGGTCGGCGGACAGGCGCACCGTGCGGCGCAGTTCGTCGGGCGCGGCGGGCGCGGGGGCGTCGGCGAGGCTGGTGGGGCGCGGGAGGTCCGCGAAGCGGTCGCGCCAGTGGTCGGCGTCCGCGCGGTGGCGGGCGGAGCTCCGGTAGGCGTGGTCCTCCTCGACCAGGCGGGCCAGCGGCGCGAACGCGCAGGGGGGCGGCTGCTGGCCGGTGCGCAGCGCGCGGTAGACCGCCGCGAGCCGGTCCAGGTAGAGGGCGGCGCCGTACCCGTCCAGAGCGAGGTGGTGGTAGCGCAGGTGCAGCAGGGCGCGTTCGCCGCCGAGCGGGATCAGGGTGTGGCGGCAGGTGTCCCCCGCGGCGAGGTCCCAGGGTTCCGCCCGCTGCCGGTCCATCCACTCCAGGGACGCGGCTCGGGAGGGGGCGCCGCCGCTCGGGTCGGCGCGGAAGAGGCGGGTCTGGGTGCTCGGCGGCCGGGCGAGCACGTGCTGCTGCAGTGCTCCGTCGGCGTCCTCGCGGAACGCGGTGCGCAGCGCCTCGGTGTCGGCGACGGCGCGTCGGATCGCCTCGCTCAGCACCTCCTCCACCACGTGGTCGAGTTCGAGGTAGAGGCCGCAGGCGTAGAGCCTGTCGTCCGAGCGCAGACGCTGTGCCGTCCAGATCCCGGACTGGGCCGACGTGGCGGCCACACGGTGTGCCGGGGACTCCAACATGCTTCTCCCGCTCTCGGACTGAAGGGGTGTCGGCGCGCCAGGGCGCGCGGAGGCGTCCGGACGCACGCGTGCCTGGGCACGGTCTGCGCGTGGTACGGGGGCGGCGGCCGTCAGCGCACGGTGCGCGAGGCCAGCCGGGAGGTGAGCCCGTCGATCGTCGGCTCCTGCCAGAGCAGTCCGAGGTCGCATGCGACGGACAGCTGCTCCTCCACCATGCCGCACAGGGCGGTGCCGGTGACGGAGGTCATCCCGTAGTCGGTGAGGGGGACGTCCGTGGCGAGGGAGTCCGCGGGGACGCCGAGGCAGTCGGCGGACAGCTCGCGCAGCCGCTGCCGCAGGGCGTCGGGGTCGTGGGGAGCGGCCGGGGAGGGGGAGGGGGACGGGGAGGGGGAGGGGGACATGCGGGGAAAACCTCTGCCTTCGGTGGGCGCGCACGGTCGGTGCTCAGGACGGCGTCGGGGCCGGCGCCGTGGAGCGGGCCGGGACCTCGGCTTCGCCGTGCCCCGGGGTGGGGGCAGCCCGGCGCCGGGAGCGGATCAGGGCGGGGGGACGGTCGCGTGTCAGGGGCGGGGCATGGTCATGGGGGAGGCATGATCATGCGGGAGCGGCGGACATGTGGGGGGCGGGGCGTCTGTGGGGGGGGCGCGGTCATGAGGGGGACGGGAGGGTGCCGTCCCGGTCGCCCGTCTCCCGGAGCGTCTCCAGGAGACGGTGGGCGCCGGGGTCGGCGTGGACCTGGGCGAGCTCCCCGGCGCTGAAGAGCCGGGCGGTCAGGCGGCGTTGGACCTTTCCGCTGCTGGTGCGCGGGATGCAGCCGCGGCGTACCAGCACCACTCCGGCCGGGGCGAGTCCGAACTCGCGGGCGAGCGTGGCCCGGAGGGCCGTCACCAGCGCGGGGCCGTGCTCGGGCCGGACGGAGGGGTTGACCTCGTGGGCGACGACCACGGCCTCGCCCGTTTCGGTGGGGAGGAAGAACGCCGCCCCGGTCGTGCCGAGTTCGGGGTGGCGGGCGCGCAGTTCGTGCTCGATGTCGTGGGGGTAGATGTTGCGGCCGTGCACGATGAGGAGTTCCTTGATGCGGCCGGTGACGTACAGCTCGCCCTCGTACAGGGCGCCGAGGTCGCCGGTGCGCAGCCAGGGCCCGGTGCCGTCCGCGTCCATGACGAAGGTCTCGGCACTCGCCTCGGGTTTCTGCCAGTAGCCGCTGGCGGCGCTCGCACCGCGGACTCTGATCTCGCCGACCCGGTCGCCCCTGACGGGCTTGCCGGTGGCGGGGTCGACGACGCGGATCTCCAGGGCCGGGGGCCGGCCGCAGGAGACGACCTCACGGGAGGGGCGTCCGGCGGCCGCCTCGACGAAGCGGTGGTTCTCCAGTTCCTCGACGTCCACCCGGCGGGTGCGCAGCTCCCCCCCGGACAGGGTCACCAGCAGGGTCGCCTCGGCCAGTCCGTAGCAGGGGGTCGTGGCGTTCGGCGGGAGTCCGGCGGGGGCGAACTCCTTGGTGAAGGCGCGGAGCGTCTCGGCGCGGATGGGCTCGGAGCCGTTGGCCGCCCAGCGCCAGCGCGACAGGTCGAGCCGGTCCGTCTCCTCGGGTTTCACCCGTCGTACGCAGTAGTCGTAGGCGAAGTCGGGCGCCGCCGAGAAGACGAGGCCGAAGCGGTCGATCAGCGTCAGCCACTGGGACGGTCGGCGCAGGAAGGCGCCGCCGCTCATCAGCACGGCGGTTCCGCCGCTGAACAGGGCCGGGCTCAGCAGTCCGAAGAGCCCCATGTCGTGGTACATCGGCAGCCAGCCGCCCAGTCGGGCGCCGGATCCCAGGTCGAAGCCGGTGAGCAAGCTGCGCACGTTGTGGGCGAGCGCGCCGTGGGTGACGACGACGCCCTTGGGGCTGCCGGTGGAGCCGGAGGTGTACTGGAGGACGGCCACGGTGTCGGTCCGGATCTCCGGTTCCCGCCACGTGTCGGGGTCGGCGTCGCCGGGCAGTGCGTCGACGGAGTGGAGGGGCAGTGCGCCCAGGCCCGTGCGGGCCGCCCACTGCCGGACGTCCTCCTCGGTCTCGGAGACGGTGAGGACGGCACCCGCCTCGGAGTCCTTCGCGATGCCGACGACGCGGGCGGCCTCCAGGGAGGTCCCGGTCGGCAGGGGCGCGGGGACGGCGACCATGCCCGCGTAGAGGCATCCGGCGTAGGCCGCCGCGAACTCGGCGGACTGCGGGAAGAGCAGCAGGACGCGCGCGCCCGCGCCCAGGCCGGCCGTGCGCAGGAGGACGGCGACGCGGCGGGCGGTCTCGTCGAGCCAGGCGTAGTTCCGCAACGCCTCTTCGCCTTCGCGGTCCGGATCCCGGACGAGGCCGACGGCCTTGCGTTCGGGGTGGGCCTCGGCCGTCGCGGAGATCGCGGCCACCAGGTGGGGGCCGGCCAGCGGGTTCACCGAAGGACTGCTCACAGCAGCGGCCCTCGTCTCCCGCCGGCACGCGGCCTCGGGGCCGCGGCGGCCGGCGCGCAGGACGCGCTCCCGTGGTCTCGGGCCACCAGGCCGGCGGGGCCGCCACCGCGGACGGCCAAGAGGCGCGGCGGCACTTTCCGGTACGCCGACCGAACGGCTAAGGAGTACGGATCTCCGTGGTCGTACACTCTCTGCTGACCCCCGTGAAGCGGCGGATTTTACAGGTCGTACGCACGCGCTGATCCTCAGGAAAAACCGTGTGACCCGATTCCCCCATCCGGGGAATCGGACTGTCCGGCACCACCATACAGGGCTGATCCTTTTTTGTGATCAGGATCGCGCTTTTTTACTCGAAGTCCTCTGCGGAGCCCTCTGCGGAACGAATGGAAAAGTCATCCCGCCCAGCAAATACCGGCCCAGCGCACAGCAGGCCGCATACCGCGCGGGCACGAAACGGCGACGACTGCACCGTAGGCCACGGTAACGACCCCTTTGTCCGCTTTCCTTCACCATGCCGCCCCGGAGGACGCGCCAGGAAACCGTATACACGGCTTCCATCCCGCCACAAGAGTGCATCGAAGAAAGGCCCTCTTGACAGGAGGGCCTTTCTCCTTCACCGGTACACTGCGGCAAATTCCGCCGGGCAGCGGGGTATTCTGGACATACTGGATCAATCCTTGGGAACGACCACCGCGATTCCGTACCGGGGCCGGGAAGACGCGGAGCGCATTCGACGCCCGAACGCTTCCGAATTGCTTCATCAGCAGGAAATGCCCAGTTCAACCCGGACCGGCGGCGGAAAAGGGATAATGCCTCCCGCCCCGCCCGCGCCCGTCCGGCGCTACTTACGAGAGCAGACGGGCCGCTTCCACCTGCTGGAGGTGGATCAGGACGTCGTACGACCGGGCGAGCCCGATCCTCGGGGCGTCGGCGATCCCGGGGTAGGTGGCGCCGATGTTCTTGACGGTGCGCGGCGCGGCGAGCCAGGAACGGGCCGCCTCCGGGGCGCTGCGCAGGTCCACCGCGAAGTCGCGGAACCGTACCCGGTCGAGGGTGTGCTCGGCGGAGTCGGGCGCGGACCGGCCGACGGTGAAGCGGTGGACGTCGCCGTCCCGGCCGAAGGCGTTGAACGAGCCGCGGTCGAAGGTGAGGCCGACGCTCAGGTAGGCGTGGCCCAGCCGCTCCCGGAGGAACTCGCCCTGGACCTTCGGATAGGTGCCGGGGACGGGGGTCCGCAGGGCGATGTGACTGTTGTGGGCGGCGAGGAGGATCTTGTCGCCGGTCCGCCGCTGCCACCAGGCGACGTTCTCCGCCATGGTCCGGTCGCGGTGGAGCATGGCGTCGGGGATCCGCTCGGGGTCGTCCCAGTCGAACGCGTACAGCGTGGTCATCTGGTGGATGGCCGTGGCGTGCTGGACGGCCCAGGCGTGCGCGTCGGCGTCGGCGGCCCCGCCGGGCCGCCGCTTGAGCAGTTCCAGTGCCCGGGCGGTCCGTCCGGCGAGCTCCTCGCGTTCGGCCAGCGGCTTCGACAGGTAGTCGTCGACGTACGTCTCGGCGTCGGTGGTGGGCCGCAGGCCGCGGTACAGGTCGGCGAGCCGGGGGGCGAGGTCGGGGCGGGCCGCGGCCGCGTAGGCGCTCACCCTGTCGTACAGCTCGGCGCCGGCGAACCCTCCGTCGTCGCCGACGAAGCGGACCGGGTCCTCCGGGTGCCGGACGTTGTACGCGCGCATCCACTGGAGCAGATCCCGGTACTCGGCGTTGTTCCACCACCGGTAGGTGCCCTGGAACTCCTCGTCCATGATCTGCCTCAAGTCGCCCTCGCCGCGCAGGAGGTAGGCGTCGAGCCGCAGTCCGGTGCTCCACGGGGCTTCGAGGGCGAAGGCCCGGAAGCCCTTCTCCTCGACCAGGTACCGCAGGAGCCGGTGCTTGAGGGTGAGGAACTCGTGCGAGCTGTGGGTGGCCTCGCCCACGCCCACCACCTCGGCGTCGCCGACCATCCGGCCGAACGCGCGGAGGTCGGACAGGCCGCCGTGGGACTCGGTGGTGCGCAGCGGGTGGGCCACCCGGCCGAGGGCCGCCTCCGGGGAGCGGAAGGTCTCGGCCGCGGCCCCCCGCGGTCCGGCGGGCACGGCGGCGCCGGTGGAGACGGATACGGCGGGCGGGGCGGCGGCGGAGGCGGCCGGGGCGACGACCAGGGTGGCACCGAGCGGGACCATCAGGGCGGCGAGCAGGATCTTGTGCGTGTTCATGATCCTCACTCTCGCCGGGCGAGGACACCCCGGACCATCCGACGCACCCCCCGACCGGCCCGGGGGTCAGCCCGTCCGTCGACGGGAGGAGGCCTGGGACCCTGCTCCCGGTCGGGAACCGGTCCGCGAGCGGGTTGCCCTGTCCGACTTCAGGGGGTACGGACGCCCTTCGGCCCGCCGCCCGGAGGCCGGACCGCGCGGTCCGCTCCCCTCCATCCGTCAGAGCCAGCCTTCCTTCGTCGCGCGGACGCCTGCTTCGAAGCGGCTCCGGGCGCCGAGGCGGGACATCAGTTCGGAGCTCATGCGGCGGACCGTGCGCAGGGAGACGCCGAGGCGGCGGGCGGCGATGTCGTCGGTGCAGCCGATGCCGAGGAGCATGACGAGTTCGCGCTCCTGGGGGGAGAGGTCGTGGGCGTCGCGGCGGGGGGCCTGGCCGAAGGGGGTGCCGGTCTCCCAGAGGCGGTCGAAGAGGATCGTGAGGGCGTGGACGAGGCCGGGGCTGCGGACCTCCAGGGCGCCGGCCCGGCCGTCGTCGGGGTCGACGGGGACGAGGGCCGACTCCCGGTCGACGATGACCATGAGGAGGGGGACCACCGGCACCGTCCTGACCTCGCCGCCGAGTTCGCAGTGCCAGCGGACGTAGTCGACGGTGGGCTGGTCGTTGCGGAAGCTCTCCTGGTAGATGGAGCGGATCTTGACGCCGCGTTCCAGGGCGAGCTGGTCGAGGGGCTGGCTGGCGTCCATGGTGTCGGGCAGTTGCGCGCCGCCCACCAGGAGGGAGAGGCATTCCTCGCGGGCTCCCATGGCGAGTTCTTCGAGCCGTTGGCGCACGGCGTCCAGGCCCATCACGCGCTCCACCACGTCGTGGGCGGGGCGGGGGCCGGTGCCGTCGGCGTAGCCGGCGAGGATGCCGGCGACCGCGCGCTCGGCCTGGGCCACCTCACGGCGGCGGCGGCTCAGTTCGGCCTCGGCGCGGGCGAGGAGGAAGGAGAAGCTGATCTCGGGACTGAACGGGACGGGGCGGTCCGCGCCGTCGCCCATGGCGACGAGCCGGGCCTCGGCGAGGAGCCCGAGTGCCTCGCGGACCCGTTCCTCCGGCCACGCGAGGCGCGCGGCAAGTTCGGCCACGCCTTCCTCGGGGTGGTCGAGGACGAGTCGGTAGACGGTCTCTTCCGACCGTTGGATTCCCAGCGCCTCCAACAAGGCGTATCCCCCCTGGCAAAGCCCTGTGTACGTCTCGCGTGCGGGGGCATCATAGACCGCCGCACGGGTGAAGGTCTGGACCAATCCAAACTCCTCGGAGTTCGTCAGGTCGAGACGGGTGGTTACCAACAAGGCGGTGCGGAAGGGGAGTTCGTGATCCAGGATGGAGGCGGGTTGGTCTAGTCCAACCCGCTCGATCCGTTGTCCGCCGCTCCATCGAAAAGGACCGCACCCCATGGCGATCCCGCAGCGCACCATCGTCCTCGGCGCCCTCCCCTTCGGCACCAGCGTCGACGAGGCCACCTCGTTCGCGATCCTCGACCGCTTCACCGAACTGGGCGGCACCGTCGTCGACACCGCCAACAACTACTCGTACTGGCTCGACGGCGCCACCGGCGACGAGTCCGAGCTCACCGTCGGCCGCTGGCTCGACGCCCGCGGCAACCGCGACTCCGTCGTGCTGTCCACCAAGTGCGGCGCCCGTCCCCGGCCCGGCACGGACGAGTGGGAGGGCCTCTCCGAGAAGGTCGTCAAGACGGCCCTCGACGGCAGCCTGACGCGCCTCGGCACCGACCGCGTCGAGGTCTTCTGGGCCCATGTCGAGGACCGTGCCGTGCCGCTGGAGGAGACGGTCGGTGCGTTCGCCGACCTGGTCGACGAGGGCAAGGCCGGCGAGCTCGGCGCCAGCAACCACGCCGTCTGGCGGGTCGAGCGCGCCCGCGCCCTGGCCGGCGAGCGCCCCCGGTTCACCCACCTGCAGAACCGCCACTCCTATCTGCTGCCCCGCTTCGACAAGGCCCTGCCGTCCACGGCCCACGTCCACGTCACCCGCGAACACCTGGATTACGCCCGTTCCGAGCAGCTGCCCGTCTGGGCCTACAGCTCGCTGCTCTCCGGCGGATACACCCGGCCCGAGGTCGGCATCCCCGACGCGTACGACCACCCGGGCACTCCGCCCCGGCTCGCCGCGCTCGCCGAGACCGCCCGCGAGCTCGGCGCCACCGTCAACCAGGTCGTCCTGGCCTGGCTGCTCGGCGGCGAGCAGCGGATCCTGCCGATCGTCGGCGCCAGCCGCGTCGAACAGATCGAGGAGGTCATGGGGGCACTCACGCTGACCCTCGACCCCGAGCAGCGCCGCCGCCTCGACGAGGCCGGCGCCTGACGGTCACCTCCCGCCCGCCCGCCCCGCCGTCGGGGCCGGGGAGACCAGCAGTTCCTGGCCCCGGTGGTCGGACAGACCGCCGGGGTCCGTCAGCGCGTACCGGTGCACACGCAGCGCCCCGCCCGTGAACGTCCAGTCCAGCCGCCACAGCGGCAGCGGGCCGGGGCCCCAGCTCACCGGCAGCACCTCGTCGGACGCGGTCGCCGCGTCCGCGAGAGCGCCCCGCAGCCCGTCCAGATCGCCCATCGCCGGGGTGGTGTTGAAGTCGCCCGAGACCAGCAGCGGACGCGGGTTCGCGCGGACGTCCGCGAGCAACGCCGCGTAGTGCTCCTTGCGCACCGGATCGGTGTCCCGCACGACCCGGTAGAAGTCCCCGCTCAGCGGGGAGCGCTCGACGTCCAGCTGCACCGGGACGTGCACGTTGTAGAAGGACACCACCGAGCCGGGCAGGGCGATGTCGGTGCGCAGCACCTTGTTCCGCTCGAACCGCTCCCGCCACGGCACCGACCGGTCGTCGGTCGCCTGCCCGGGGCCGACCGCGGGGGTGGCCACCACCGGGAACCGCGAGAGCGTCACCAGCTCGCCGCGCACCACCACCTCGTAGCCGGGGAAGGCAGCGCGCAGGGCGGCCGACCGGTCGATCTCGGTGTGCTTGCCGTCCTCCCGGGCCAGGTACTCCTGGAGCAGGTACACGTCGGCGTCCTTCGCGCGCAGGAAGCGGTGGATGGCGGAGGGGTCGTCGGTGGTGTCCCAGTACAGGGTGTTCCAGGAGAAGACCCGCAGTGCGGTCGCGGGGGCCGGCGCCGGCCCGCCACCGGGCACGAGGGCTCCCCAGTTCACCCCGGCCCGCCCGGCCCCGGCGAGCAGCAGCACCGCGAGGGCGCCGGCGAGCCGCCGGCGCCGCACCCGGTCCCGTACGACGGCGCAGAGCGCGAGCAGCGCGAGCGGCACGGCGAGGAAGGCGAGCGGGGGCACGAGGTCCGGCAGCAGCCACGGCCACCACGCCCCGCTGAGGAACAGGCCCGGCAGGGCGAGCAGGGCCCACCCCGCCGCGGCCGACGCGAGCACGCGGGGGAAGGCCGTCCGAGGGGTCACGGCGGGGTTCACGGCGCGCTCCGGCCCGGGGCTCTCGGCCGGGCGTGCGACCTGGTTCACGGCAGGGTTCACGGCCGGGAACGCTAGCAGCCTCCAAGTCAGCTGATCCGTCCGTGAGTTGACCGTCTCGAACTGCGAGAAGAGGCGATACGGGAACGATACGCGTCCCATACGCCGACCCGGTGTGCTCCTCCCATGACGCAAACCGTGTCGGTCGTCATACCGGCCCACAACTCCGCACGCACCCTCGACGCCTGCCTCCGATCCGTGTTCGCCCAGACCCACCCCGTCCACGAGGTCATCGTCGTCGACGACGGCTCCACGGACGCCACCGCCGACATCGCCCGCCGTCACCCCTGCACCCTCCTCGGCGACGGCACCAACCGAGGCGTCTCCGCCGCCCGCAACACGGGCATCGCCGCCGCGACCGGGGACGTCCTGTTCTTCCTCGACTCCGACGAGGCCCTCACCGCGGGCTCCGTCGAAGCGGCCCTGGAGATCCTCCGCGCCGACCCCGCGTGCGGCTGCGTGCACGGTGTGATCGCCCCCGAGCCGCTCTTCGACGACGGGCCCGTCGAGTGGTACAAGACCCTCCACGCCTATTGGTGGCGGGCGCGCGGCGCGGGCGTCGTCGAGACCGCCTTCTTCGCCCAGGCGGCCGTGCCCCGCGAGGTGTTCGCCCGGCTCGGCGGCTTCGACGAGTCGCTGCGGGACTCCGAGGACCTGGAGTTCAGCGACCGGCTCGCCCCGCACTACCGGATCGTCCTCACCGAGCGGGTGATGGCCCACCACGACGAGGAGCACCGGCTCGGGCCGCTCCTCGCCGAGACGTACCGGCGGGCCCTCCTCCTCGTACCCGCCCTGCGCTCCGCCCGGGCCGGCGGTCGCACCAACCTGACCGCCAACACTCCCGGTTCCGTCCTGGCCGCCGCGTTCCTCCTCGGCTCCCCGGTCGTCGCCGCGCTCCTCGCGCTCCTCGGGACGACCGGCCCCTGGCTCGCGCTGCCGAGCGCCGCGGGCCTGCTCGCCTTCGGCCTCGCGAACGGCCGGCTCATCGGCTTCGCGGCCGGCCGCCGGGGCGCGGCGTTCGCCGCCTTCTTCACCGGCGTCCACCTCGCCTGCCACGCCGCGCTCCTCGCGGGGGCGGCGGTGGGAGCCCTGCGGGGCGGGACGTCCCCGAGCGCGCCCGCGGCCCCGCCCGCCACGGCGGGAGCGGGCGGCCGGTGATGGACCGCATCCGCCGCTGGCTCACCCCCGTCGTGGTGGCGGCCGCCCTCCTCGGCGTCCTCCTCCTCGTCGAGGACCAGGGGGCCGAAGCGGCCAGGGCCTTCGCCCGCGCCGACGCCGTGCCGCTCCTCGTCGCCTCCGTCCTCGCCAACATCGCCGGACTCGTCCTGGCCGTCCACGCCTGGCGCGTCCTCATCTCCGGCGAGCATCCGATCCGGGGGCTGCTCGCCGCCAAGATCTACTTCCTCGGCCAGCTCAGCAAGTACGTGCCCGGCCGCGTCTGGGGCGTCCTCACCCACGTCGCCCACGGCCGCGCGGCCGGCGTTCCCGGCGCCCGGATGACCTCGGCGTACGTGCTCAGCCTCGCCCTCACCCTGCTCACCGGCGCCGCCGTCGGCCTGGCCGCCGCGCCCGCCGCCCTGCCGCAGCACTGGTACTGGCTCTGCCCGCCGGTCCTGGTCCTCCTCGCCGGGGTCGCTCGTCCTTCGGTCCTCACCCGCCCCGTCGCCCGGCTGGCCCGGCTGGTACGCCGCCCCGTCGAGCCGCCGCCGGACACCGCGGTCCGCCGGGCCGTGCTCCTGGCGCTCGCGTCCTGGGGTGCCTCCGGGCTCCACCTGTGGTTCCTGCTGCTCGCGATCGGCGCTCCCCCGTGGCCGGGCCTCGGCGCGGCCGTCGGCGGTTTCGCGCTGGCCACGGTGGTCAGCAGCCTCGCCGTGATCGTCCCCGACGGCTGGGGGGTCCGGGAGCTCACCCTCACCGCCGCCCTCGCCACCGTGCTGCCCGGCGGGCTCGCCGCCGCGGCCGCCCTGGCCAGCCGCCTGGTCTGCGTCCTCGCCGAACTCGGCAGCTCGGCGGTGGTCCTGACCTGGGCCCGGATCCGCGACGCCCGGAACGGCACGCCGCCGGTCCGTACCGCGACGGAGGAGCCCGGACGGGACGTACGGGAACCGCAGGAGGCTCCCGGCCCCGTACCGGCCGGCGCCCCCTCCCGCACCCCGTCGTCCCCCACGCCCGGCGAGAGCGGCGCCCCCGCCGCCGGACCCGCCGGCCTCCCCCACCCCCAGCCCCACCCTTACGCCCTCGCCCTCCCGATCGGAGAGAACGCCCATGTACACCCTTGACGATGCCGAGCGGTTCGACGTCGGTCAGGTCCACGACCTGTACCGCCGCTACGTCAACAAGAGCCAGGTCTCCCTCATGACGTCGTTCGGCTTCGGCCGCGAGCTGGTCCGGAGCGCGGAAGGGGCCTACCTCACCCTCACGGACGGCCGCCGCGTCCTCGACCTCACCGGCGGGGTCGGCGTCCTCAACCACGGCCACAACCACCCGCGCATCCTCGCCGCACGCGAACGCTTCGCCCGCGACAAGCGGATGGAGGTCCACAAGACCTACTTCTCGCCCTACCTCGCCGCCCTCGGCCACAACCTGGCCGAGATCCTCCCCGGCGACCTGAACATGGCGTTCCTGCCCAACTCCGGTGCCGAGGCCGTCGAGGGCGCGGTCAAGCTGGCGTACAAGTACCACAACGGCAAGCGGAACACGGTGCTGCGGGCCGACTGCGCCTTCCACGGCAAGCTGCTCGGCTCCGGCGGCCTCACCGGCCAGGCCCAGTTCGGCTTCCCGACCATCCCCGGCGTCGCCACCTTCCGCTACGGCGACCTCGACTCCGTCCGCCGGTCCGTCGCCACCCACAAGGGCGACGTCTACGCCCTGCTCATCGAGCCGTTCAGCGCCTCCACCATCCAGGAGTGCTCCGAGGAGTTCCTGCGCGGTCTGCGCGAGATCTGCGACCGCGAGAAGATCGTCCTGATCTTCGACGAGATCTACACCGGCTGGGGCAAGACCGGCTCCCTCTTCCACTTCATGCGCTACCCCGGCCTCGTCCCGGACGTCCTCACCACGTCCAAGTCCTTCGGCGGCGGCAAGTCCTCCGTCTCCGCCTACATCGCCCGCGAGCCGGTCTTCCGCAAGGCGTACGACAACCTCGGCGACGCCCTGATGAACTCCACCTCCACCACCTACTACGGCTTCGGCGAGGAGTGCGCCACCGCCCTCGAAGCCGTCAACATCGCCGTCGAGGACGACTACCCGGCCCGGGCCCGGGCCCTCGGAGCCGTACTCGAACCCGGCCTGGAGCGGCTCGCCAAGCAGTACCCCGACGAGATCGGCCGGATCGCCGGCGCCGGTGCCCTCTGGGGCGTCTTCATCGAGGGCGGCCCAAAGATCCTCGACCTGGTCGCCAAGCTCGCCCCCGGCGGCATGGCCCGCGACCCCCGCTTCAAGACCAAGCTCGTGACCTGCGCCGTCATCAACGCGCTCTATCAGGACCACGACATCTACACGTACTACACGCTCAACGGGAACAACCCGCTGATCATCGGCCCCTCCCTCGTCACCGAACCCGAGGAGGCCGAGCGCGTGATCGACGCCCTCGACGACGTCCTCTCCCGCGGCCTCACCGGCCTCGTCGCCCGCTTCATCAAGCAGAAGGTGAGCTCCCAGTGGTGATCACGATCACCGGCGCGGCCGGCATGCTCGGCTCCCGCCTGGCCGAACGACTCCTCGGCGAAGGACACGAGGTCCGCGGGGTCGACCTGCGGTCGGGCCCCGGCGTCGTCCTCACCGGCGACATCCGCGACCGCACCCTGATGGACAAGGCGCTCGACGGCGCCGACGTCCTCGTCCACGCGGCCGCCGCCCTGCCCAGCTACCCCGACGAGCAGATCCGCTCGATCATCGTCGGCGGCACCCGCAACGTCTTCGCCGCCGCCGCGGCCGCCGGCACCCCGCGGGTCGTCCACATCTCCTCGACCGCCGTCTACGGTCTCCCGACGATCGTGCCGACCCCGGAGGAGTACCCGCGCGAGCCGGTCGACACGTACAGCCGGGCCAAGGCCGCCGCCGAGGAGATCGCCGAGGAGTACCGGGCCAAGGGCATGTGCGTGCCGATCCTCCGCCCCAAGACCTTCGTCGGCCCCGGCCGCATGGGCCTCTTCTCGATGCTCTTCGAATGGGCCGAGGAAGGCCGCAACTTCCCCGTGCTCGGCAAGGGGAACGTCAAGATCCAGATGTTCGCCGTCGACGACCTCGTCGACGCCGTCGTCACCGTCATCCACGCCGAGGACGACATCGCCAACGACACCTACAACCTCGCGGCCGCCGAGTTCGGCACCCTCCGCGAGGACTTCCAGGCCGTCCTCGACGCCGCCGGCCACGGCAAGCGGGTCGTCGGCCTGCCCGCCCGCCCCGCGCTCGCCCTGCTCAGCCTCCTCCAGCGGCTGAAGCTGTCCCCGGTGTACGGGCGCCTCCTGCACAAGCTGATGGACGACTCGTACGTCAGCATCGACAAGGCCAAGGCACGCCTCGGCTTCACGCCGCGCCTCTCCAACGCCGAGGCCGTGCTGCGCACCTACGACTGGTGGCGGACCTCCCGGCACACCGCGCCGGCGGCGGGCGCGACCGGACGCACCAGCCGAGACCCGTGGAAGCAGGGGCTGCTGTCCACCGCGAAGATCTTCTTCTGAGGGGCCACCGCCATGAACCAGCTCACCCGCGGCGGCGCGCACCCGCCCGCCGGTCCGGACACCGCGCCCGGCACGCACCCGCCGACGCGCCCGGCGGTGGCCTCCGAGCCGTCCGCCCCGCCGAAGGCCGAGGCGCCGGCAGCCGTACCCGAGCCCTCCCCGCCCGATCCAGACGGACGAAGCCGGCGCGGCCTGCCCGCGCCGCTGGCCCTGCTCCGGCCCGGCCAGTGGCCCAAGAACCTGCTGGTCGTCCCGCTCGCGCTGCTCGGAGGCGGCTGGAGCGGGGACGGGGCGGTCCGCGTCGGCCTCGCCCTCTGCGCCTTCATCCTCGCCTCCTCGCTCGTCTACGTCCTCAACGACATCGCGGACGTCGAACGCGACAAGCGGCACCCGGTGAAGCGCCACCGCCCGCTCGCCTCCGGCCGGATGGGCGTCCCGGCGGCCTGGGCGACCGCCGCCGCGCTGGGGGCCTTCCTCGGCCCCCTCCTCCATGTGCTCGGGCCCGGTTCCGCGCTCGTCGTCGGCGCCTACCTCGCCGTGAACGGCGCCTACAGCTGGAAGCTGAAGCACCTGCCGCTCGTCGACGTGTTCATCGTCGCCACCGGCTTCGTGCTGCGCCTCCTCGGCGGATACGAGGCCACCGGCCGGCCCGCGGAGATGTGGCTCGTCCTCACCGTGCTGGCCTTCTGCCTCGTCCTCATCCTGGGCAAGCGCCGCCACGAGCTGAGCGTCTCCGGCACCGGTCACCGCCCCGCCCTCGTCGGCTACTCGGCGCACTTCCTCGACATGGTCCTCGTCCTGTGCTCCGCCCTCGCCGTCGTCGGCTACCTGCTCTACCTGCGCACCGAGTCCGGCTTCGGACCCTACGCCCTGCTCACCGTCGTCTGCGCGCTCCTCGCCCTCTTCCGCTACCTCCAGGTCGTGGTCGTCGACGGCGGAGGCGGCGAGCCGGTGAGGACGCTGCTGCGCGACCGCGTGATGCTCGCCAACTCCGCCGCCTGGGGGCTCCTCCTCCTGCCCCAGCTCGCCGCCTGACCCCGCCGCCTCCCCCCATGTCCGTCCCGAACCGTCGAGGAGTCCCGATGTCCGCACCCCTCGTGTCCGTCGTCGTCCCCATGTACAACGACCGCCGCACGGTCGACCTCTGCCTGCGCTCCGTCCTCGCGCAGACCCACCCGAACCTCGAAGTGATCGTCGTCGACGACGCCAGCACCGACGGCTGCGCCGAGATCGCCGCCCGGCACCCGGTCCGGCTCGTCCGCGTCACCGAGAACGGCGGTCCCGGCGCCTCTCGCAACGAGGGCGTCCGCCGGGCCCGCGGGGAGATCGTCTTCTTCCTGGACGCCGACCTCACCATGCATCCCGAAGCGGTGGCGGAGGCCGTCGCGCTCTTCCGGGAACATCCCGAGTACGGGGCCGTGTTCGGCGTCCCCGACAAGGAACCGCTCTTCCCCGAACCGCTCGTCGGGCAGTACCGCATCCTCCAGTACCACTACTGGCGCAAGAGCGCCGAGGGCGATGTCAGCGGCGGCTTCTACGCGCTCGGCGCGGTCCGCAGATCGGCCTTCATGGAGGCCGGCTGGTTCAACACGGCCCTGCGCCAGACGGAGGAGATCGACCACGCGGAGCGGCTCGCCGCCCGGTGGCCCATGCTGCTGACCTCACGGATACGCGGCCGTCTCTCCGACGAGAGCCGGATGCGCCCCCTGCTGCGCAAGGCCTTCGTCCGCAGCCGGCTGCGGGTGCCGTTCTACTTCGACCGGGGCCGGGCCATGCAGGGCATGGAGACCGGCGGCCGAGCCGTCGCCTCCGCCCTCGGCGGGCTCGCCGTCGCGGCCCTGCCGTTCGCGGCGGCCTGGCCGACGGCCGCCCTGCCGGTGTCGGCGCTGGCCCTCGCGGGCTCCGTCCTCGCGGACCTCGGCCAGTACCGCTTCGTCGCGAAGGAACGCGGCCTCGCCTTCACGGCCTTCTTCACCGGCGCCCACCTGCTGGTGAACAGCGCCGTGGTCGCCGGGCTCGCCACCGGCCTCACCCAGTACGCGGCCAGCGGCCGGTTCCGCCGCATGTACCGGCCGGCCGAGGCGGCGGCATGAGCACCGCGCCTCCCCCGGTCCGTGCGTCCACCGCGGTGCCCACGGACGCCGGCGGCGAACGGACGCCCGACCCCGCCGGCGGGCCCGCCCCGAGCGCCGCCCGGCGGATCACCCGCGGCCTGCGGCTCTGGTACGGGCGGGCCGTCGTGGCCGCCGCCCTGGTGTGGCTGGTCTACGCCGTGGTGCGGTGGCTGGTCAGCGGACGCTGGCACTGGTCGCTCATCCTCGACGTCGTCCCGCCGCTCTTCCTGGTCGGCGTCCCCCTCCTGCTGCTCGTCGCCGCCGCCGCGGCCTGCGGGCGGCGGCGCCCGGTCGCCGCCGCCGTCTCCGGCACGGCCCTCGCGCTGGCCCTGGCCACCGGCCCCGGGATCAACTGGCCCGCGCTGTGGCGTGAGCCGGGCCCGGTGCCGGCCGACGCGCTGCGGGTCGTCTCCCTCAACACCCAGTACTGGGCGATGGCGACCGACTCCGACCGGCTGCTGGCCCTCCTCCGCTCCCGCGACGCGGACGTCTACCTCCTCCAGGAGCACGTCGGCTGGACCCCGGGCCTCGGCGAGGACGGGTACTGGCCGCTGGACGACGACGCCGAACTGCGCCGCGCCTTCCCCGGCTACCACATCGCCCGCCGCGGGGAGCTCCTGACGGTCTCCCGGTTCCCGATCGTCGGACGGTACCCGGTGGGTCCCGGACCGGCGCTCGCCTTCGGCGAGGAACCCGACTTCGGGCAGGTCTTCGCCCGCGAGAAGGTTATGCGCACCGACGTGGCCGTCGCCGGCAGGACCCTGAGCCTGTACAACGTCCACATCACCGTGCCGCTCGCCCTCGACAACCTGAACCTCCTCTCGGACTTCGACCACGACCGCTACCTGCGGCGCAAGCACGCATGGCGGCAGGCGGAGTTCGCCGGCCTGGAGAAGGACGTGGCCGCGAACGGCAACCCGGTGCTGATCGCCGGGGACTTCAACGCCACGGACGCGATGCGCTCGCTCGACGGGCTGCGGGAGGTGGCCGAGGACGCCACCCCCGCGAACCCCGAACTCCTGCCGCTGAGCTGGAAGTTCGCCTCCCTCGGGGAATTCGGCGAGGACGCGCTGTTCAACCGCGACCTGCCGTTCTTCCGGATGGACTGGGCCTTCACCAAGGGCGGCACGACCGTGCACCGCTACGACTTCCTGCCGACGGAGGGAATCTCGGAACACCGCATGCAGGAGCTCCGCATCACCCTGTGAGTTGTGTGCATCGTGAAGTTGCAGGTCACGGGGCTGGTGTGCATGGGCTTCGGGGTGCTCGTGCCATGGCATGTGTGCTTGCCGGGAGTAGTTCTTCCGGTTCTCGGCTCCGGACCATCGGCGGTTCGAAGCAGCCTCCGGGTGCGGACGCACCCGTGTCGGGACGCGCCCGTATCGAACGCGACGGCCCGGGCAGAGGGACTGCCCGGGCCGCGCGTTCAGCGGGTTGCGGCTACCCCGCGTTCCTGAGGAACACGGAGGTGAGCGGTGCGGTGTGGGTGGAGTCCACGCCCGCACCCGCCGAGAAGTCGTCCTTCTCGCGGCCGTTCCAGTCGGCGATCGGGCTACCGCCCTGGGTCAGGTGCTGGAAGCGGGACGGGTCGCCCGGCGCGGAGCCGAACTGGTAGACCGGCTGGGCGCCCGCGCCCGTCTTCCCGTACGGCAGGTAGTCCGTGTACGGGCCGCCCGGGGTGAGCTGCTTGGACAGGGTGTTGTTGTGGAAGACGTTCTGCGGGCCGGAGGAGCCGGACCACTTGAGCGCCTTGGCCCCGGCGGCCCACCAGATCGGGTACCAGGTCCCGCCCTCGACGTCGCCGCCCTCGCCGCCGCAGCGGGCGGTGCAGTTGCCCGAGTAGTGCTCGTACGGCACGCGGACGGTGTTGTTCTCGAAGAGGTTGCGGCGCTCCCAGCCGCCGTGGAGGTTCAGGTCGGAGTCGAAGTCGTTGCCGTAGACCACGTTGCCCGAGGCCGACCACTGGAGGGTGAAGTGGCGCAGGTTGCGGGTGGTGTTGAAGGCGTAGAGGGAGTCCCAGACGCGGCTGCCGCGGAAGTAGCCGTTGCCGCCCTTGCCCTTGTTCCACGCGCCGTCGAGGTGGTTCCGCTCGAACTGGAGGTTCTTGGCGACCTCGGTGACGATCGGGTGCGATCCGGTCATCTCCGCGCGGACGCCGCGGGCCCAGGAGTCGGCGGCCCACTTGAAGACCAGTCCGTGCATGGCGTACGCGGGGGCCAGGTTGCCGTAGTTGTGCCGGGCCTGCTCGGGGGTCATCCCGGGCATGTCCTGGGTGAAGGAGAAGTTCTCGAACCCGACGCCGACCACCATCTTCAGCGGGGTGACCTTGCTGGGGTAGACGGTGCCGTCGATCGCGGCGGAGCCGTCCGAGGTGGAGTCCACCGGGAGGTCGAACTCCAGCGGCTTGTCCAGGGTCAGCGTACGGTTCGCCGCATCGACGGAGCTGATGCGGAAGACCTGCTGGCGCATGTGCAGGTTCTCGTACCGGCCCTCGTCCGTGGCGCTCTGGAGGGCGTAGAACTTCCGGCTGTTGGCAGCGCCCACCCACACGTGCCCGCCGACCGGGAAGCGGGCCGGGTCGGCCTTGGCGTCGAGGTGGACGACCCGGTCGCCCTCCTTCGCGGAGAAGCCCGGCGCGGCCGCGGAGGTCCGCAGCTTCACGCCCGAGGCCCAGTGCTGGTTGACCGAGCCCTCGAAGATGTCCTTGCGGTTGGCGGGGGCGGCGGCCAGCTCGTCCGCGTACCGGGGGGCGACCTCGCGGGTCGAGACGCGGAACAGGCCGCGGCCGGGCCACATCCAGCCGCCCTTGCCGGTGTCCGCGCCCGACCCGTAGGACATGGCGTCCTGGTCCCAGCGGCTGCCGTCCGGGGTCAGGGTGTCGTACGTGGTGCTGTCGTCGGGGCGGAACACGATCCGGGTGCCCCCGGGCCGGGCCGGGTCGCTGCCCTGGCCGCGGATGGTCAGGTAGCTGGCGTCCACGGAGATCTGGCGGCTGACGTTCAGCTTGCCGGCGGGCAGGGTGATCAGCGACAGCCGCTCGAACTGCGCGGCGCCCCCGCACCGGGTGCGGATGTCGTCGATGGCCCGCTGGAGGCCGGCGGAGTCGTCGGCCTCGTCGTCCGGCTTGACGCCGTAGGTGCCGTCGAGCTCTTCCGGGGTGATGCGGCAGGCCTCGTCACCGGTGTGCTGCGCCTCGCCGGGCAGCGGGCTGCCGCCGCGGTAGCCGGCGGCCGACCAGTTCGGCATGCCGGGCAGCTGCGCCTTGCGGTTGTAGGCGCTCAGGAGTTGGGAGGGCGGGTTCGGGTTCGCGGCGGCCTCGGAGGTGTACCGGTGGCGGCCGATGGTCTCGATGGCGCGGTGGGTGGAGCCGCCGAGGGGCAGCTCGTAGAAGTCGACGGCGACGTAGTTGGGGGTCTTGCGGGCGGCCGGGCCGCAGATGTTCAGCGCCCGGTCGACCAGGGAGTCGCCGTTGTCGATGGCGGCGGTGATGACGGTGGGAGCGTCGCGGAACTGGTTCATCACGAACAGCGGGGTGAAGCCGGGCTCCTGCCGCGTGAGCGGGATCTCGTCCCAGCGGGTGTAGCAGTCCTTGTTGCCCGCGAGGCCGCCCATGCTCCAGTAGTTCTCGACCGTCCAGTCGCGCTGGGCGCGGACGCCGACCTCGGGGACGTCGCCCTTGTCGGAGAAGATCAGCAGCCGCTTGCCCAGCCCGCGCATCTGGGAGAGGGTCGGCCAACCGTGGGTGGCCACCCCCTGCGCCACGGGGTCGAAGACCAGTTCCTTCAGGCCGGGTACGGCGCTCATCTCGCGGGCCATCTTCGCCCGGTCGGCGACGTAGTCCTCCAGGAAGACGGTGACGACGGCGTCGGTGTCCTTCTGGAGGAACTTCACGATGTCGCCGAGGCCGTACTCGAAGCGCCGGTCGCCGCCGATCGAGCACGTGCCGTGGCACATGCGCAGCGGGTCCTCGACGGTGGCTCCGTCGTCGTAGACGTCCAGCATCATGCCGCGGACTCCCTCGTCCAGCTGGGTGGCCATGCTGCGGGACTGGTTGGGGAAGGAGTAGCCGTCGCCGTAGGAGTTGAAGGCGTTGTGGCTGGTGAGGAACGTCGCCTGGTCGAGCCGGGGGTCGGCCGGCGGGGTGTACTCCTCCAGCACCAGGTCGGTCAGGTGCCAGTGGCCGCGGCCGGTGTCGGCGTCGGCGCGGCTGCCGAGGGCGAGCTGGACGCCGCTGTTGGACCTGCCGCCCGCCGTGGTGGGGGACGTGAGGTACTGCTCGCCGCCGGGCGTCTTCAGCAGGTAGGTATCGGCCTGGACCTGGTCGAACTCCCAGGTCGTACCGTCGCCGCCGCACAGCTTCAGGACCGCGAGTGTGCCGTCGAGGCCGATGCAGTAGGCACCGTTGACGTTGCTCTTCAGGTAGTACGAGGAGCCGGTCGCGGCCTCGAACCACCACTGCTGCCCGTGCCGGCCGCCGTACGTGAACTGGAGGATCTTGCGGCCCTCCTCCATGTCCCCGGCCTCGGCGTCCACGGCGAGGCCGTTCACGGCGTTCTGTATCTGGACCGGCCCGAGCCGGTTGGGCGGTCCCGGCGCGGCGACGGCCGCCCCTGGGAGGACGGAGGCGACGAGCGCGGCCGTGAGCGCGGCCACGGCTGCGAAGACCAGCCGCATGCTGCGGCGATCTCTGTTGGACATGGGAGGAGGCACTCTCTCTCGGAACGGCAGGTGGGACCCCGGCCTGCCGCCCGGGCCGCGGGGCCCGGCTCGGCGCGAGCACCCCGGCTGGCCAGGCGGTCCCGCACCTGAACCGGACGGAAGTCCTCGAACCTGGGAACGAGCACTCTAGCGCCGTAAAGTGACTGGGTTTTACCCCGAGGTGAACGAAGAGTGATCAAGCCGCCCATAGCCGCCGTTCGGCCGTCGCACGGTTCTGCCGTCATCCCGCCGCGGGGTCAGTGACGGCTCACGATGCACACCGCTCTGTGAGGGAAGCCCGGGGGCACGTGACGCGGGTCGGGGTCACGCCGAGAGGCACTCGACCCGCTCGCCCATCAGGATGGACCGCTCCAGGCCGCTGAGCCGCGACCCCGGTTCGATGCCCAGCTCGTCGACGAGCGTCAGACGGATCCTCCGGTACGCGGCCAGCGCCTCGGCGGTTCGCCCGGCCCCGTGCAGGGCGAGCATCAGCTGACCGTGCAACTGCTCGCGGAACGGGTGGGTGGCGGTCAGTGCCATCAGTTCGCCGATGACGTCGGCGTGCCTGCCGAGCGCCAGTTCCAGGCGGAGCTTCTCCTCCGCGGCCCGGATCCGCAGCTCCTCCAGGCGCAGCACGGCGGGTTCGAGGGCCGGGGCGCTCTCGCCGGCGAAGGCGGGACCGGTCCACAGGGCGAGCGCGCTGCGGAGTTCCAGGACGGCCTCGGCTCTGCGCCCGCTCTCGGCGAGGGCGCGGGCGTGGTGCGTGCGCGACTCGAAGACGGCGGAGTCGAGGTCGCCGGGGTCGATGCGGAGCCGGTAGCCGTTCGACAGGGTCTCGATCGCCTCGGGCGCCCCGGCCTCGGCGAAGGCGCGCCGCAGGGCGGAGACGCAGATGCGGATCTGGGTACGGGCGCTGGCCGGGGGGCGCGGCCCCCAGACGGCCTCCACCAGGCTCTCGACGCAGACGGCCCAGTCGGGTTCGAGGGCGAGGGTGGCCAGGACGGTCCGGGCCCGTCGGCCGCCGAGCGGCACCGGGCGGGTGTCGACGGTGGCCCTCAGCGGGCCGAGGACATGCAGGAACACGGCGAAGTCTCCCCGTTCGCTTCTCAGGGTGGTCGGGTGGGGGTGGGGCGCTCAGGCTCAGAGGAGGCGGCAGTCGGCCACCGCGTAGCCGCGGAGTTCGGGCGGGTCGGCGGCGAGCATCCGCCGGCAGATGCCGAGGGCCCGGCCGACGGCGTCGAGTTCGTCCCGGCAGTCGAGGCAGAGCGCGATCCTGACGGAGCCGTCCACGACCAGGGCGCGGCTGACCTCGACGGGGTCCGTGGGGTGGATGGCCTGGCGCAGTGTGCGCAGGATGCCGCTGGAGGTGGGGCGTGTGCTGTCCGCCGCGGCGGACGCGGACAGCGAGATGCCGATGAGGTAGATGGTGCGGTCCTGGTGGAGCGGGCCGGTCAGCCCCAGGAGAAGCCGTCGGTGGAATCGGTCGGCGCGGGCGCGGGCGCGGGGGCGGAGGGGGTGGCGGACGGCGCCGGAACCGGGGTGGGGGCGGCGGTCTCGGAGGCAAGGGCCGGCGAGGCGAGGAGGAGCGCACCGGCGACGGCCGTCGGGGCGAGAGCGGTGAGAAGGGCGCGGCGGGCGGAAGAGCGCATGGCGGAGACCTCCGGTGGGAGCGGTTCTCGGGATTCGTGTCGTTCGCCCCTCGGCGGGGCCCTTTCGACACGTCCCAGACTGCTCGACCGAGGGGCCGGTGTCAGTCCTTCCGCGCTGGCAGCAACCGTCCGGGCGTTAGACGCCACCCCGCACCGGCGCCTCCGCGCGGCCCCGGCCTGCGGCGATGCGGGGGTGTCACGTTCCTGCCGGACGGAAGCTGCAAGCAGGCGTCTCCCGCGCCCGTCGGCGGGTGTCTTCGGCGGGGGAGGGTCGGCCGGCGGCACGCGGGCGCGGTTCCGGACGTCGGCGCCGCTGAGCTCGACCTCGACGCCGCTCGGCGTGTCGTGCGCTCCCGAGGCCTCGGTGTGGCATGTGCTTTCGCCGGGACAAGTAGACAGAAAAGGCTGAAGGGGGCAAGTGTTGAGAAATGCGTTCCGGAGGTCTCATGCGTGATTCCCACTCGGCCGGGTCCAGCCCGCCGACCCCTTTGGACGGGGCCGTCGCCGCGGTCGTGGACGCCAGCGGCACCCTGGTGTCGTGGACCGCCGGGGCGGCTCGCCTGCTCGGTCACCGTGGCCCGGGTGGGCCGCCGCTCGGCCGCCGGGCACGGGACCTCGTCGCCGTACGCCGCTCCTCCGGGGGGCTCGAACCGTACGGGGGCGCCCCAGGCGGCAGGGTGCTGGGCCTGCGCACTCGGGACGGCGGCGTCGTGGATGTCTGGGTGCGGCTCGTGCCGCTCGCCTCGGACGCGGGAGGAGACGGCGTCCTCGTCCTCGGCCTGCCCATGGAGACGCTGGCGGACTGGCGCGACGGCCTGGCCATCGGGGCGGCGGCCCTGCGGCAGGAGGAGTGGCAGATCACCCTCCACGACCGCGACCTGCGGGTGCGGCGCAGCAGCCCCGAGGTCGCCCGTGCGGGGCGGCTGAGCGACGACGGGGACCTGCTCTGCGCGATGGCGCGGGTCGGCGTGGAGGGCTCCGCGAGCGACGTGCTGCGCCAGGTCATGGCGACCGGTGTGTCGGTGGTGGACGAGTCGGGCCTCCTGCGCGGGTCGCCGCCGGAGGCCCGCGGCCGGGTCTACTCGCTGACCGCCGCCCCGGTGCGCGATCTGCGGGGACGGATCGACGGGGTGTTCTCCTCGCTCGTCGACGTCACCGAACGCTTCCGGTCGGCGGACCGGCTGGACCTGGTCTACCGGGCCTCGCGCGCCATCAGCCGGAGCCTGGTGGCCGAGCGCATCGCCGAGGAGCTGGTGGACTTCCTCGTACCCGCGTTGGGAGACCTCGCGGCGGTGGAGTTCTTCGACGGGCTCGCCTCGGGTGCGGAGCCGCCCACGCGCGTGGAGGGCCTGAACGCCGACTTCCGGCGGGCCGCCGTGAAACACGCGCACGGACCTTGGCCCGACGACCAGGTGGCGGTGGGCGAGGTCCTGCCGCTGGTCCCCGACCGGCCCGGCTTCCGGAGCCTGGAGCGGGGGGACGTGCTGGTCGGCAACGGGCCCGGCGACTACCGGGAGTTCCTCGGCAGTGGCCCCGGCGCGGGCCGGATGGTGCCGGCGGGCACGCACGCGTCCATGGGGGCCGCGCTGGTGGCGGGCGGGCACGTCCTGGGCTACGTCCAGGTCTTCCGCACGCGGCGGCCGCACCGCTTCGACGGGCAGGACGCGAAGCTGATGAAGGAGATCGTCAACCTCGCGGCCCTCGCCATCGACAACGCCCGCCGCTACACCCGCGAGCGCCGCACGGCGGCGGCGCTGCGCAGCAGTCTGCGGCCGCCGGTGTCGGGCAGCACCGCCGCCGTCGACACGGCCGGCTTCTTCCAGGCCGCCGCCGGGGACGTCGGGGTCGGTGGGGACTGGTTCGACGCGCTGCCCCTGTCGTCGTTGCGGACCGCTCTGGTGGTCGGCGATGTCATCGGCCACGGGCTTCCCTCGACGACGACCATGGCACGGCTGAGAACGGCGATCCACACGCTCGCCGATCTCGACCTCCCCCCGGACGAGCTGCTGACCCGCCTGGACGACCTGGTCCACCGGATGGCCGCGGAGTCGGAGCACCCCGATTCCGTCGGCGCCTCCTGTCTCTACGCGGACTACGACCCGGTGTCACGGGTGTGCCGGTTCGCCAGCGCGGGCCATCCTCCGCCGGCCGTGATCGATCCGGACGGCGGCGTGCGCCTGGTGGACGTCCCGCCGGGGCCGTTCCTGGGGGTGGGCGGCATGCCCTTCGAGCTGGTCGAGACCGAGCTGGCACCCGGCAGCGTGATCGCGCTGTACAGCGACGGTCTCCTCACCGCCGACGCGGCCGGCGGGGACGCCTCCGGGGCCTCCGAGGCGGACGTGACCGACCTCCTGCGCTCCGCGTGCCGGCCGGGGCGGCCGCTGGAGGAGGCGGGCCTGGACCTCGTCGCCGCGGCCTCCCCCACGCGCCGGCACGCCGACGACACCACCGTCCTCCTGGCCCGGACCCGGGCCATCGCCCCGGGCGACGTGGCCGAGTGGCGGTTCCCGCAGGATCTGGAGGCGGTCGCGCGGGCACGACGGCTGGTCGGCGCGCAACTCGCCGACTGGCATCTGGACGAGCTCGTGTTCACCACCGAACTCGTGGTCAGCGAACTGGTCACCAACGCGATGCGCTATGCCACGGGCCCCGTCGGCCTGCGGCTGATCCGCGACCGGGTGCTGGTCTGCGAGGTCACCGACACGAGCAACAGCCATCCACGACTGCGCAGGGCCGTCAGCACCGACGAGGGCGGCCGCGGCCTGTTCCTGGTCGCGCAGGTCACGTCGCGGTGGGGCAGCCGCTACAGCGAGACGGGGAAGACCATCTGGACGGAGCAGACCATCCCCCGGTGACGAGTCCGGTCCCTCCGTGGCGCGACGAGCCGGAAGCCGGAAGCCGGAGAGGGACGGCGGCGAACGAACGAAGGGGCGAGCGGTCGCCGGTCCGCCCACCGGGCGACCGCTCGCCCCGCGTCGCCGCCCTCGACGGCGTTCACCCCGCCGCGGCGGGTGGGTGTCAGGGGCGCGGCTCCGAGGGTCGCCCCGGGGGCGGTCCGACGACGACGAGGACGTCTCCGGCACCCCAGTGACGGCTCTCGTTCTTGGGCGGGTTGAGGCGGGGCCGGGGAGAGTGGCGGGGGCGGTAGCCGATGGCGGCGGCGCCGTGGCGGGCGGCGGCGGTGACGAGGGAACCGAAGGGGGCCTCGGTGCCGGGCGGGACGAAGTCCGTGGCGGGGCGGAGGCGGACGCCGTCGCCGGTGGCGGCGAAGAGCGCGTCGAAGGCAGCCGCGAGGTGGACGTCCTGGGAGACCTGGGCGATCAGGAGGGCGGCGAGCCGGCCGGTGAGCAGGAGGTCGGCGCGGAGGCCGGCGGGGGCCAGCCGGCGGTTGCGGGCGTCGGTGAGCTCGGCCACCACGGACACGCTCCGGCCCGACTCCCGTGCCCCCGCGCGCAGATGCAGCAGGGCTTCGAGGACCGGACCGTCGGGATCGGACTGTCCGTCACCGTCCCGTCCCGCGAGCACCACCACGTGGTCGTACGCCTCCGGTGCCGCCGGACGCCCGGCGCCGTCGTCCCGCACCGCCGCGACACCGCCCTGCGCCAGGCCCTCCAGGACGCGTTCGCCCCGGTGGTTCCAGCCCAGGACGAGGGCCCGGCGGGGGGCGGCGGCGGTACGGGGCCGGGTGGGGAAGGGGACGGTGGCGGGGCCGGGCGCCGGGGCCGCGGGGAGGACGGTCGCCCGGTGGTCCTCGGCCAGGACGACGAGGCCGTCGCCAGGGGCCAGGACTGTCTGCGGGGGCGGGTTGAGGTGCGGGGTGCCGTCCGCGCGGACGATCCCGACGGCGCAGGAGTCCGGGCAGGAGGCGGCGAGTTCGCCGTAGCGCCGGCCCGGGAGGCCGGGTGGGCGGAGGATGTGGAGTTCCGCGCCGGCGAAGTCCAGCAGGTCCTCCAGGACGAGCGCGAGGCCGGGCTCGAGGACGCACTGCACGAGCAGCCGGGCGGCGAGGTCGTCGACGTCCAGGACCACCGCGCCGGGCCCGGCGGCCAGGCGGGCCGTGGGCAGGCGGGCGCCGTCCCTGACGGCGGCCACGACCCGTACCGGGCACCCCTCCCCCACCACCGCCCGCAGCGCCAGGAGCGCCCTGGTCACCTCGGCGTCGGCGCCGGGGGCGTCCGGGGGGAGGACGACCACCGCACCGGCGGCGGCGGGGGTGACCCGGGCCAGCGCGGCGGGGTCGGTGGGGCGGCCCCTGCGGCACAGCAGCCGCACCCGGGCGCGGGGCGGCAGGGCGTCCCGCAACTCCCGCTCCATCTCCCCCTTGTCGCGGTCGGCGAGGACCACCACGGCGCCCCGGCCGTGCTGGGCGTGGGCGGCCAGCAGTTCGGCGACGACGGTGGGGGTCTGCTCCGACCAGCCGAGGACCAGGGTGTGGCCGCGCTCGACGACCGTGGTCTGGCCGCGTTCCAGCTCGGCGAGGCGGTCGGTGAGGGCGGTGGTGACGATGCCGACCAGGAAGGACACGTACAGCAGGGACACCAGGGCCAGGAAGACCGAGAGGACCATCCGCAGCGGCGGCCCCACCTCGCCGCCGAGGCGGAGGGTCTGGCCGACGGTGCGCCAGACCGTGGCGGCCTTCCCCTGGAGGGTGTCCGGGGCCTTGCTGTCGGTCCAGACGAGGAGGGCGCTGACGGGGGCCACCAGGCCGAGGCAGGCCAGGGCGAGCCAGCCGACGAGTGCGCTCACCCCGCGCACCACGGTCCGGTCGACCCAGTAGCGGGCCCGGGCCCGCAGCCCCGGCCCGGTCGCCGGTTCCGGCACCGGCACCGGCACCGGCCGGACGTGCTGTCCGGCGCCGGGTCGGGGACGCCGCGGCGTCCGCTGGGAGGGGACCGTGGACTCGCGCACCTTACGCACGGCAGCAGGGTGACGGCAGCCCCGGCGCGAAACGCCGCCGACCGCTCCCGTTCATCCTTTCGGGCAAGCGCGCGGCACGCAGGCGTTCGACCGGCGCGCGCCGGAGCGCGCGGGCTCCCGTACCGGCCGGAGCGTCACGAGATGGTGAAACCACTGGGGCCGCTCGCTCTTCGGACTGTATGAATCTTCTTGCGTGACGACGAGAAGCGTCCAGCAGCGGAGGCCGAGACGGATGAGCAGCAGCCCGCAGGACAGAGGCGACGATTCGGGGACCCCGGGCGCCCGGCCCGTACCGCCCGGGACGCCCCCTCCACCGCAGAACCCGCCCGATGGGCCGGGGGACGGAGCTTCGGAGGGATCTCGGCGGTCGAACGGACGGTTGGGCGAGTGGGCAGCCCTGATCTCCGCGGTCGCCGCGGTGGCCGGTGTGGCGCTCGGCTTCCTCGGCCTGCCGGCGCTCGTCAAGTCGCCCACCGCGCGCACGGAGACGGTCTACGTCACCGTGACTCCCTCGCCGCCGCCGACAACGACCCCGACGGCCGCACCGGCGGTGCCGTCCACCGCTGCGACCCCGGGTACGGGCGGTGCGCCGAGCCCGTCGGCGGCCCCCTCCTCGCATCCCGCCGTCGACGGCACCCTGATCACCTTGTCCCAGGACTACGGGTTCCGCTTACGCGGACCCGCGCCCGCCGTGGAACGGTACGACGCGGACACCCTGGACTTCTACCGGGACTTCGACGAGTTCTGGGCGATCAACGGCTCACGGATCGTGGCACTGAAGCCCGAGGAGCCGGGCACACTCGCCACCTGCCGGTCCGTCACTCGCTTCATCGGCGGGATCGACCTGGAAACCCTGGAGGCGGGCAGCCGGTTCTGCTTCGAGTCGGGCAAGGGCGGATTGGCGCTGGTCGAGTTTCCGAAGGACGGCGATCCTTACGACTTCCTGGAACTCACGATCCAGTTCCTCGGTAATCGCTGACAGCCGGTCAGGTGTCCAGGCGCTCCTGCAGGACGACGGTCACGGTGTCCCCCTCCTCCTTGCCGATCGCCTTCCGGACGTCCGCCTTCACCGGCAGCTTGTGCGTGCCGTCCCCCAGGGCCATGAACGAACTGCGGAACGGGTGGCCGTCGATCGTGCCCCGGACCTTCACCAGGCCGCGGGTGCCGAAGAACGCGGCCGACTCGGGCCACACGACGTAGGTCCAGCCGCCCTTGGCCGGGCTCTTCCGCAGGGTCGCGGTGAACTGCTTGTGCATGACGTGGCCGCCCGTTCAGGAGTGTTCGACGAGAATCCGGTGGTTGCCGTCCGGATCGCGCACGGCGAACATCGGCGGCACCGCGGGTCCCATCCGCAGGACCTCCGCGTCCGCGTCGACACCGCGTGCCCGCAGGTCCGCGTGGTCGGCGTCGACGTCCAGGGTCGTCAGGCGGATGCCGGTCGGGAGCCCTTCGGGGACGAGAGCGAGTGTCGTCGCCGCTCCCGGCGGTGCCACCTCGATCCAGCGGCCGTCGCCGAAGGGCACGTCCCGGCGTACTTCGAAACCGAGCGTGCCGACGTAGAACCCGGTCGCCTTCCTCTGGTCGGACACGCGAATCCCGACCGTGGCCACCTGTGTGATGCGGGTCCTGGTACTCATCCCTGCCTTCCCTTCCTTTTCCTCACTGTCCACCAGGGAGGACAGAGACGGGCAGGGAAACTCATCGCCCGACCACGAGGTTCGGCCGGACGGGTCGGCCGACGCCCGCTGGAACCGCGAGGCAGCGGCCCCGGCGGATGGGGTGGCGGCGGGGGCCGCGGCGGTCGGCCGCGTCCCGAGGGCGTTCGGCGTCGGCCGGCTCAGCGCACCAGTTCCGCCGCCAGCAGGTCCATCAGCAGGCCGTCGTGCCAGCTGCCGTCCGCGCCCCGCTCGTACTGGCGCATCACCCCGACGGGGCGGAACCCGGCCTTCTCGTAGCAGCGGATGGCCGCCGCGTTGTCGGCGGCCGGATCGATGACCAGCCGGTGGAAGCCCCGGTCGTCGACGAGGTGGCGGGCGAGGGCGCGGACGGCGTCCGTCCCCAGGCCCCGGCCGTGCACCGCCGGGTCGAGGAACAGGTCGATCCCGGCGTGCCGGTAGTCCGGCTCGTCCTCGGCGTACCACTGGATCATGCCGACGATCCGGTCCTGGAACCGGATCGTCAGACAGCGCTTGTCGGGGTCCTCCAGGTCGGCGGCGACCTCCGCCGCCAGGTCGTCCTCGCCCCGCCAGCGGACGCGTACCTCGGGCGTGGCCCGGATGGCGGCGAGTGCGGGGACATCCTCCGGGGCCGAGGGACGGAGGACGACGGCGGCACCGTACGGGACGGTCATGCCCCCAGCTTGCCGGACGCCCCGCCGCGGTGCGGGGCGTCCGGTACGTTTGCGGGCCCCGGTACGGGAGAGACGCGCCCTGTGTTCCGTCGCGCGGCCCGCCCGCAGGGTCGGCCGCCCGCCCGCTCCCGACCCGGAAGGCGCCCATGACCAGCGCAATCCTTCACACGGCCGCACCCGCGCTCGCCTCGGCGGGCTCGAACGCCCTCGGTTTCGCCCTCGTCATCGGCGTGGTCGTCGTCGTCCTGCTGCTGGGGGCCTTCTGGTGGGGCTCCCGCCGCGTGGCGCGCCGGCGTCGCCCCGTCGGCGACCCCGCGGCCTCGCAGCCGGCAGCGCCCCGCGACGACTCCTGGTCCACGCCCGACGAGCGGCGTGAGGACGGCGGGCGCGGCTGAGCGCCTCAGTCCAGGGACGCGGGTTCGTCCTCGTCGTGCGGGGGCGGGCCCATGACGATCTTCGGCAGGCCGACCGGGTGCTCCCGGGCGAGCCACCTGACGAGCTCCTCGCGGACTGCGCAGCGCAGCGTCCACAGCTCGTCCGGGTCCTTCGCCGTGACCATTGCGCGGACGGTGATGCCGGTGGGCGAGGTGTCCGTGACGGCGAGGTCCCAGCCTCGGCCGTCCCAGCCGGGGCACTCGTCGAGGAAGCTTCGCAGGTGGGCCCGGAGCGCCGGGACCGGAGTGGCGTGGTCGCAGTGGAGGAAGACCGTGCCGGTCATCTCGGCACCGCCGCGTGACCAGTTCTCGAAGGGGCGCGAGGTGAAGTACGAGACCGGCAGCGTCACCCGCCGCTCGTCCCAGGTGCGGACGGTGAGGAAGGTCAGGGTGATCTCCTCGACGAGGCCCCACTCCCCGTCGACGACGACCGTGTCGCCGATGCGGACCATGTCGCCGAAGGCTATCTGGAAGCCGGCGAAGAGGTTGCCGAGGGTCGACTGCGCGGCCACGCCCGCCACGATGCCGATGATTCCGGCGGAGGCCAGCAGCGACGTGCCCAGCGCCCGGAACGACGGGAAGGTCACGAGCGCCACCGCGCCGGCGATCACCCCGACGGCCACCGACACCACGCGCGTGATCAGCGTGATCTGGGTCCGCACCCGACGCACCCGCGCCCGGTCCAGGGTGCGCCCGGCGTAGCGCGCGTACGAGGACTCCACCAGGGCGGTGGCGACGCGGACCGTCAGCCAGGCGCCGCTGGCGATCAGGCAGAGCACCCGGAGCCGGTCGACGAGCCCGGCGTGGTCCTGCGCGGGCGTCCAGCCGGTGGTGCGCATCGCCCAGCCGAGCAGGGCGGTGAACAGGACGACGAACAGGGGGGTCCGGCACCGGCGCAGCAACCCCCACAGGGGCGTGCCGGGGCGCCGCGCGTCCACGCGCCGGGCCGCGAGGTCGGCCACGTGCACGACGGCGTACGCGACCAGCGCGGAGCCGCACAGGGCGATCAACAGCCGCAGTGAATTCTCCATGCTCTCCCGCCTGACCAGCGAGACCCCGGCCAAACAATCCGGCGAGGTCCGGGCCCGGTTCGGTCCGCCGGGGCGCCCCCCGCTCCGGGCCCGCCCCACGGAGCGGCGACCGGCCGAGGGGCCCGCCCCACGGAGCGGCGCCCGGCCCTGGGCGGCGGAGGCGCCCCCCGCCCGGGCGCCCTCGGCCTCCACGGGGGTCGGTGAGCACGGGCGGCACGGCCGGCTTCGCCGGGGCGCGTGCCGCCACGCCGGGCGCCGCGCCCGCCGCCGAACTCGCCCCGCCTTCGCGCCGGTTCAGGCCCGGTGGCAGGATGCCTGATCACGGTCGGACACACGGGAGGCCCCATGAACGGTCAAGGCATCTTCGGCGCGGCGGCAGGCCTCGACGTCTTCGCCGTCGACGCCGACTGGCCGGAATCGCGACAGGTCACGGGCCACGGTCACGACCGGACGAGCGGCGACTCCCACGTGTACCTGTGGTTCGGCTCCCCGCACTTCGATCCCGAGGTCGCACACCTCACGGTCCTCAGCGCGTCCCCTGGCAACGCGGAGACCGGCGAAGCCATGGAACGGGCCGTCGAGCACTACCACTACCCCGACGAGAATCTCCCGGCCGACCTGCCCGCCTCCGAACCCGTCACCCTCACCGTGGACGGAGTGCCCGCGACGTTCGAACTCTGGCGGAACGCCGCCAACGGCTACTGGATCGCACGCGGACGCGTCGCGCACACGGACGTGGTGGTGTACGGATCCGGCACCGAACCGGGTGAACTCGCCCTGGTACGCGTGAGCGATCCGACCTCGTTCTCGAACCCGTTCGCGTTCCTCGGCCAGGACCTGTCCGGCCGGTCGTCGCTGTAGGCGGGTGTCCCTTCGGGCCCGGGGAGCGGTGTCGTGGCTCAGGAAACGGTGAGCACGATCTTGCCCGTCGTGCGGCCCGTCTCGCCCAGGGCGTGGGCCTCGGCCGCGTCGGCGAGGGGGAAGACGGCCTCGACGTGGGCGCGCAGGGCGCCGGAGGCGACCAGGTCGGCGACCGCGCTCATGCCGGCGTGGTCGGCCTCGACGAGGAGGGTCTCGACGCGGACCCCCCGGGCCTCGGCCTTCGCCGCCTCGTCCGGGTCCGTCCCCGGCAGGAGGGAGACGAGGACGCCTCCGGGGCGCAGGACGTCGAGGGAGCGGGCCCGGGTGTCCCCGGAGAGCGGGTCGAGGACCATGTCGACGTCCTGGACGGCGTCGCGGAAGTCGGTGGTGCGGTAGTCGACGACCTCGTCGGCGCCGAGGGAGCGGATGAAGTCGTGCTTGGGGGCGCTCGCGGTGCCGATGACGTGCGCGCCGCGGGACTTGGCGATCTGGATGGCCAGGTGGCCGACCCCGCCGGCGGCCGCGTGGATGAGGACGCGCTGTCCGGCGCGGACCGCGGCGGTGTCGACGATCGCCTGGTACGCGGTGAGGGCGGCGAGCGGCAGCGCCCCGGCCTGGACGTGGTCGATGCCGGCGGGCTTGCGCGCGAAGGCGCGGGCGGGGCCCGTCACGTACTCGGCGTGGGAGCCGACGCCCTGCGGGTAGGGCAGCATCCCGAAGACCTCGTCGCCGGGCTTGAAGAGGGTGACGCCGAAGCCGACCGCCTCGACGACGCCGGACACGTCCCAGCCGAGGACCAGCGGCAGACGGTCGAGGAAGAGGCCGGCGGCGCGGTGCTTCCAGTCGGTCGGGTTCACCCCGGCGGCGCGCACGGCGACGAGGATCTGGCCCGGGGCGGGCGCGGGGCGCGGCATCACGGTCTGCTTCAGCACCTCGGGGGTGCCGTGGGTGTCCTGGGTGATGGCGCGCATGGTGGCGTGGTTCGTCATGGGCACCAGCCTCGCGGAAGGCGCCTCCCACGTACCATGGCATGAATGCCAACTTACAACGGGATCGTGCCATGACCGCTGTGCATCGTGTCGTCGTCCTCGCCCTGGAGGGGGTGTACCCCTTCGAGCTCGGCATCCCGAGCCGGGTCTTCGGCGCGCTCCAGGACCGCTACGAGGTGCTGACCTGTTCCGTCGACGGCGGGCCCGTCGCCACGAACGCGGACTTCTCGGTGACGGTGGGGCACGGTCCCGAGGTTCTCGCCACGGCGGACACGGTGCTGCTGCCGCCCTTCGAGCTGTCGCGGATCTCGCGCGAGCTGCCGCCGGGGGCGGCGGAGGCGCTCGCGGCGGTCCGGCCCGGGACCCGAATCGTGTCGATCTGCACGGGCGCGTTCATGCTGGCGGCGGCCGGACTGCTCGACGGCCGGCCCGCCACCACCCACTGGGCCGTCGCCGACGTCTTCCGGTCCTGGTACCCGGCGGTCGAGCTCGACCCCGACGTGCTGTTCGTGGACGACGGCGATGTGCTGACCTCGGCGGGCGCAGCCTCCGGCGTGGACGTCTGCCTGCACCTGGTGCGGCGGGACCACGGCGCGGCCGTCGCGAACCACGTGGCACGGGTGTGTGTCGTGCCGCCCTGGCGGGACGGCGGCCAGGCCCAGTACATCGAGCACCCCGTGCCGCCGCCGTCGGCGAACGGCACGTCGGCCACCCGCCAGTGGGCGCTGGAGAACCTCCACGAGCCGCTGACGCTGGCAGAGCTCACCGGGCACGCCCGGATGAGCCTGCGCACCTTCATCCGCCGGTTCAACGAGGAGGTCGGGACGAGTCCTGGGCGGTGGTTGATCCAGCAGCGCGTGTCCCGGGCGCAACACCTGCTGGAGACCACCGACCTGCCCGTCGACGACATCGCCGGGCGGGTCGGCTTCGCCACCGGGACCTCTCTGCGCGAGCACCTGCACGCGGCGATCGGCGTCTCGCCGCTGGCGTACCGGCGCACGTTCCGGGGCGCCGCCACTCCGGCGGGGTGAGCCGCGCCCCGTCCGCGGCCCGCGCGCCTCGGCGGGGTGGCGACGGGCCGACGGGAGGAGACCGGCGCGTCGGCTACAGCCAGGGTCGTCGGCCGGGTCCGGTCGGGTGGGTGCCGGTGACGCCCATGACCACCGAGTACAGGCTGGTCTCCGCGGCGATGAAGAGGCGGTTGCGCTTGGCGCCGCCCCAGGAGATGTTGGCGACCGCCTCGGGGACGTTCAGGCGGCCGATCAGGGTGCCGTCGGGGTCGTAGCAGTGCACGCCGTCGTCCATGGCGGCGACCCAGAGCCGTCCGTCGTCGTCGAAGCGGAGGTTGTCGAAGCGGGCCTTCGCGCGGGGTCCCGCCTCGGCGAAGACGCCGCCCTCGGACAGGGTGCCGTCGTCGCGGACGTCGAAGACCCGAATGGAGCCCGCGCGCGTGTCGGAGACGAACAGCCGACGCTCGTCGGGCGAGAAGACCAGCCCGTTCGGCGCGCCGAAGGAGTCCGCCACCAGCCGCACCTCACCGGTGTCGGGGTCGATCCGGTAGACGTTGTTGGAGCCGATCTCGCTCTCGGCGCGGTATCCCTCGTAGTCGCTGGTGATGCCGAAGTCCGGGTCGGAGAACCAGACGGAGCCGTCGGACTTCACGGTCGCGTCGTTCGGGCTGTTGAGGCGCCTGCCCCGCCAGCGGTCGGCCAGCACGGTGAGGGTTCCGTCGTGCTCGGTCCTGGTCACCCGGCGGTTGCCCTGCTCGCAGGTGATCAGCCGCCCCTCTCGGTCGAGCGTGTTGCCGTTGGTGTGTCCGGCGGAGCGGCGGAACACGCCGACGGCGCCGGTCTCCTCGTCCCAGCGCAGCATCCGGTCGTTGGGGATGTCGCTCCAGACCACCTGACGCCAGGCCGGCACGTAGATGGGCCCCTCGGCCCAACGGCAGCCCGTGTACAGGACCTCCAAGGCCTCGTCGCCGTTCATGCACCTCCCGGCGCGGAACCGGTCGTCGAACATCTCGTACAGCCCGGGGCGCTCGCCACTCATGGAGTCCACTCCTCACAAGAACCGTCAGATGCCGAACGTCGATCGGCTTCAGGCGAAGATTGCAAGATGAGATATGGTCTCCGCAAGGAGATTCCGAATGGGGAGTTGTGGATCACATCGATCGCGAACTGCTGGCCCAGCTCCAGCAGGACGCCACCCAGTCCTACGCCGCGCTCGGCCGGGCCGTCGGCCTTTCCGCCGGCGCCGCCCACGAACGCGTACGCAAGCTGCGGGAGCGCGGGGTCGTCCGGCGCACCACGGTGGAGGTGGACCCCGCCGCCGTGGGCAGTGCCGTGCTGGCCTACGTGATGGTCGACTCGACGTCCTGGATGGGGGATTCGGCGCAGGCCTTCGCCGCGCTCCCCGAGATCATGGAGGCGCACGTCATCGCCGGCAGCGCCTCGGTGCTGGTGAAGGTCAGGACCGCGACGACCGAGCAGCTGCAGGACGTCCTGCGCCGCATCTACGCCATCGACGGGGTCAGCGGAACGCAGGCCACGGTGGTCCTGGAGACCTTCTTCGAACGGCCCCTCTCCCCGCGGACCGGTGACCAGCCGCGACAGCCGCGCACGCCGGCGCCCGCCCCGGCAGAACGACCGGGCCGGTCGAGCTCCTGATCCGGGACGTAGCGGGGCGGCGCCCCTTCCGCCCCTTCGTCGGCACCCGCACCGGGTTCCGCACCACCCGGGCGAGGCATCCGGTGGAAGAGGAGTCGGTGGGGGTTCGGGGGGCGCGTCAGACAGGCTAAGGCGGGTTTCGGCGCGCGGGACGCAGGTCACACGTGTATGGCCCGAGGGCTCCCCCTGCTGCGTCTGGAGTGGTGATGTCAGAGAAGAATCCGGCGAAGGCCGTCGTCGACAAGATCGCCGATGTCGTGCGCGGTGATCCGGCGGAAGGGCCGGAGGAGGGAGTGCCCGGCAAGCCGGGTTCCGCCTCCCCGCAGCTCGTCGAGCCGACGACGCCGGCCGAGCCGCTGCCGCCGAAGGCCGATCAGAGCGGTCCCGAGACGGTCGGGCCGACGGGGCAGCCCACCGGCGCGGACCGGGCCCGCATGGCGCAGAGCGGCGCGTACCTGACGACCGCCCAGGGCGTGCGGCTGGCCGACACCGACCACTCGCTGAAGGCCGGCCCGCGGGGGCCGGTGCTGCTGCAGGACCACCACCTGCGCGAGAAGCTCATGCACTTCGACCACGAGCGGATCCCGGAGCGCGTGGTCCACGCCCGCGGCGCGGCCGCGCACGGCGTCTTCCAGTCCTACGGGACCGCGGAGTCGGTCACCAAGGCCGCCTTCCTCGCCCGGGACGTCGAGACGCCCGTCTTCGTACGGTTCTCCACCGTCCTCGGTTCGCGCGGGTCGGCCGACACGGTGCGTGACACCCGGGGCTTCGCGACGAAGTTCTACACCGAGGAGGGCGTCTACGACCTGGTCGGGAACAACATTCCGGTGTTCTTCATCCAGGACGCGATCAAGTTCCCGGACATCATCCACGCCGGCAAGCCGCACCCCGACCGGGAGATCCCCCAGGCCCAGTCCGCGCACGACACGTTCTGGGACTTCGTCTCCCTGCACACCGAGGCCACGCACCACACCCTGTGGAACATGTCCGACCGGGGCATCCCCCGCTCGTACCGGATGATGGAGGGCTTCGGGGTCCACACGTTCCGCCTCGTCAACGCCGAGGGCGCCACGACGCTGGTCAAGTTCCACTGGAAGCCCAAGCTGGGCGTCCACTCCCTCGTCTGGGAGGAGGCGCAGATCCTGGCCGGGGTGGACCCCGACTTCCACCGCCGTGACCTCTTCGACGCCATCGAGGCGGGTGCGTTCCCGCAGTGGGAGCTGGGCATCCAGGCCTTCCCCGACACCGAGGACCAGACGTTCGAGGGGATCGATCTCCTCGACGCGACGAAGCTCGTGCCGGAGGAGCTCGCGCCGGTGCAGCCGATCGGCCTCCTGACGCTGAACGCGAATCCGTCGAACTTCTTCGCGGAGGTCGAACAGGTCGCCTTCCACACCGGCCATCTGGTCCCGGGCATCGACGCGACCGACGACCCGCTGCTGGCGGGCCGGAACTTCTCCTACCTGGACACGCAGCTGACCCGCCTCGGCGGTCCCAACTTCCCGCAGCTCCCGATCAACCGCACGCACGCCCCCGTCAACGACATGCTCCGCGACGGTTTCCACCAGACGGCCGTGCATCGGGGCGCCGCCCCCTACAAGCCCAACAGCCTCGACGGCGGCTGCCCCTTCTTCGCCGGCGCGGACACCGGCGCGTTCATCGACGTCCCGGTGGTGGTCCCGACCGGACGCAAGGTCCGCGAGGCGCCCGCCTCCTTCGGTGACCACTTCTCGCAGCCGCGCCTGTTCTGGCAGAGCATGACGCCGACCGAACGCGAGCACATCATCGCCGCGTACACCTTCGAACTGGGCAAGTGCTACGAGCAGGCGGTCAAGGAGCGCACGCTGGCCGTGCTCGCCAACATCGACGGCGAACTGTGCGCCCAGGTCGCGGCCGGACTCGGCCTGTCGGCACCGGCCCCCACCGAGCCTCTCGCGGACGTCCGTCCCAGCCCCGCGCTGTCGCAGATCGGCCGGACCTGGCCCGTGGACGGCCGCGTCGTCGGCATCGTGACGGACCCCGCGGCGGACGTGGCCGCCGTCCGCGCGGCCCGCGAGGCGGTGCTCGACGCCGGCATGGTGCCGCTGGTCGTCGCCCCGTCCGGTGGGGTGCTCCGATCGGACGGCGACCCGGTCACGGTCCAGCGCACCTTCGCCACCGCCCGCTCGGTCGAGTTCGACGCCCTGGCGTTCGTCGGGTCGCCCGGAGCGGGCGCCGACGCCTTCGGCGCCCGCGACGCCAAGGCCGCGGACCCGCGGCCCGCCCCCAGCGACCCGCGCGTCCTGGCCCTGCTCACCGAGGCGTACCGGCACGGCAAGGCACTCGCCGGCTGGGGCGGCGCCGAGGCCCTCTTCGAGGCCGCCGGCATCTCCGCCGACGAACCGGGCGTCGTCCTCTCGGAGGCCGCCGAGGGCCTGCCCCAGCTGATCGAACTGCTCGCGGCCCACCGCGCCTGGGACCGCTTCCCCGCCACGGCCTGACCGCCCGCCGCCCGGCCCGCCCGAGCGCGGGTCGACGGGAAGGAGCCTCGGACCCCCAGGGGGCCGAGGCTCCACGGCCGCCCCGCACCGCCCCCGACCAGCGCTCGGTACGGGCGTGCTGGACGGAGAGGAACGGTCACCCGACCCACGTGCCTGCGTCTCACGTCCGGCCGCCGCCGGGGCACCGCGCCTGATGCGCCACGCCGGGGCCCCGGACCTCGACGAGGACGACGCTGCGGACGGAACGGTCGTCAGGAAGCCGATCGGCTCACCCCGCGAGGGGCAGGCACTCCGTGAGGAGGCCGACGATGTCCTGCCAGGCGCGCTGCGCGTGCCGTGGGTGGTGGCCGACGCCGGGCGGCGCGGCGTGGTCGACCGGTGGGTGGTGGAAGGCGTGAAGGGCTCCTCCGTAGACCACCAGTCGCCAGTCGACACCCGCTTCCCGCATCTCCGTGGTGAACGCCTCCCGTTGCGCGGGAGGCATGATCGGGTCCTCCGACCCCACCCCCGCCCATACCGGGCAGCGAATGCGCGCCGCCTCGCCCGGTCGGCCTGTGATCAGGCCGTTGACGGTCCCGATCGCCCGCAGGTCGACACCGTCGCGACCGAGTTCCAGCGCGATGGCGCCCCCGGTGCCGTAGCCGACGGCGGCGATCCGGTCGGGGTCGGCACGTGGTTCGGCGCGCAGCACGTCGAGCGCGGCGTGTCCGATGTCCCGCATGCGGTCGGGATCGGCGAGCAGCGGCATGCAGCGGGCCAGCATCTCCTCCGGGTCGTCGAAATAGCGTCCGCCGTGGAGGTCGAAGGCCAGCGCCACGTACCCCAACTCGGCCAGGGCCTCGGCCCGCCCGCGCTCGACGTCGCTGAGCCCCACCCCCTCCGGTCCGACCAGGACCGCGGGCCGGAGCCCGGCACCGGCCGGGAGCGCGAGATGTCCGATCATCGTCAGGCCGTCCGCCGGGTACGAGACCGTACGGGTTGTGATCGTCGTCATGCGACTCGACGGTAATGACCGTGGCGCCCGCGCGGGCGGGTGTTCACCGAGGGCAGACCGCGGCCTGTCTCCCCGCTTCCCCCTCTCGGAGGAGAATCAGCAGAGGCAGAACTCGTTGCCCTCGATGTCCTGCATCGTGATGCAGGACTCGTTGACGCCGTCGGCGCGCTGCGTCAGCACGTGCTTCGCGCCGAGTGCCATCAGGCGTGCGCATTCGGCCTCGAGGGTGGCAAGGCGCTCGTCCCCCACGAGGTCGGTGCCGACCCGCACATCGAGGTGCACGCGGTTCTTGACGACCTTGCCTTCGGGGACGCGCTGGAAGAGCAAGCGGGGGCCCGCACCCGAGGGGTCGGTGCACCCGAAGTAGATCTCGTCCTCGGGCGGCAGCGAGCGGTGGTACTCCTCCCACGTGGCGAAGCCCTCGGGGACGTCCGTCGGCACGACGTACCCCAGTACCTCGCACCAGAAGGCGGCGAGGCGCGCAGGCTCGGCGCAGTCGAAGGTCACTTGGAACTGTCTGATCGTTGACATCGGCGCACGATAGCAGGGGCCTTGTTCGTCTCCCCAGGTCGGGAGGCCCGCACGTGCTCGGGAGGGACGCCCGCCACCCGCTGTCGCGTCGTGCGGTCGACGGCGTCGACCGAGGTCGATGCCGACGGGCCGCGACGGCCGATGCCGCCACGTGCGAACGCGGGCGCCGCCCGCACCGGGAGGGGAGGCCGTTCCGCACCCGCGGTCGCTCGCCCCGGCCACGTCGCCGGGTCGGCCGAGGGCCGGGCTCTCGTGGCCCTGATACGGCCAATCGGAAAGGGTGGCTCCGGCCCGGGCGGCGCCGGAGGCGGAAAACCCCGCCGTACCTGGGGCGCCGGCACCCGCGTCGGGGCCGCTGTCGCGCAGCCATCGCACGGGGGTCACACGGTTGTCACAGACCTGTCGTCACCCCATCTCACTCGCACCCTCCGGCGTGGCCGAAAACCATGTACTCCAACGCCCCTCTCCCCCAACGGCGTTGATCACCACGCCGATGACCTCGGATACTGCGCTGACCGACCGCGAGCGCCGTTCGCGCCGCTGGCCGGATTCCACCATTCGACCTCATCCCAAGCTCCTGGGGGAGACTTGCGCGCACCCGTGCAGAAAGCACGCGCCTTCACGATCGCGGCGGCCACCTCGGTGGCTCTCGTGGCCGGCATGACCGGCCCGGCCATCGCGACCACCCCGACCGTTCCGCGCACCTCGGACGCCTCCGCTCCGCACCGGGCCCGGGTCGGCGGTGACCAGCGGATCCCGCTCGTCACCGGCGACCGGGTGGTGGTGGACGCCGAGGGCCGGATGGTGCGGTTCGAAGCCGCTCCCGGCCGCGAGCGCATACCCGTCGAGGTGCGGCGCACCGGCGACCGCACCCTCGTGGTGCCGGCCGACGCGCGGTCCCTGATCGCGGACGGCCGGCTCGACCAGCGGCTCTTCGACCTCTCCGTACTCACCGACCCCCGGCTGCGGGCGAGCCACCGCTCCGGGCTGAACCTCATCGTCCGGTACGACGGGAACGCCACCCCCGCGCGGGCGTCGCTCCGCGCGGCCGGGGACACCGAGGTGCGCCGCACCTTCCCGACGCTCGGCGCCGACGCCCTGACGGCCTCTCAGGACGACCTGGCCCGGGTGTGGGAGGCGCTGACCGACCGGCGGGCGAGCGGCGCCCGGGTCGCCGCGGCCGGCATCGGCACGGTATGGCTGGACGGGGTGCGGGGCGCGAGCCTCGACCGCAGCGTCCGTCAGATCGGCGCCGACCGGGCCTGGGAGTCCGGCTACGACGGCACCGGCGTGCGGATCGCGGTCCTCGACACCGGCGTCGACAAGACCCATGAGGACCTGCGGACCCGGGTCGTCGGCGAGAAGAACTTCTCCGCCTCCGCCGACGCGGTGGACCGCGTCGGCCACGGCACCCACGTCGCCTCGATCGCGGCCGGCACCGGCGCGCGGTCGGGCGGTCGGTTCAAGGGCGTGGCCCCGGGCGCCGAGGTGCTCAGCGGGAAGGTCCTCGACGACCAGGGGTACGGCGACGACTCCGCGGTCCTCGCGGGCATGGAATGGGCGGTCGCCGAGGGCGCCGACGTGGTCAACCTCAGCCTCGGCAGCCCGGACAGCCCCGGTGTCGACCCGCTGGAGGCGGCGATCGACCGGCTCTCCGCTGAGAAGGGGGTCCTCTTCGCCGTCGCCGCAGGCAACGACGGCGAGGCCGGTGCCTCCACGGTCGGGTCGCCCGGCAGCGCGGACGCCGCGCTGACCGTCGGCGCCGTCGACCACGACGACCGGCTCGCCCCCTTCTCCGGCACCGGTCCGCGCCTCGGCGACGGCGCCGTCAAGCCGGACCTGACCGCGCCCGGTGTCGCCATCACGGCCGCCGCCGCGCCGGGCAGCGCGATCGACACCCGGCCCGGCACCCCGCACCCGGCGCCGGGTTACCTCCAGATCGACGGCACCTCGATGGCGACCCCGCACGTGGCCGGCGCGGCCGCGCTCCTGAAGCAGCGGCACCCCGACTGGTCGGCCGCCGAACTCAAGGGCGCGCTGACCGGGTCCGCCGAGGGCGGCGCCGGACTCACCGCCTTCCAGCAGGGCACCGGCCGCGTCCAGGTCGACCGGGCGCTGGCCGGGACCGTGATCCCCAGCCCCGTGTCGCTGAACTTCGGCACGGCCCGGTGGCCGCACGCCGACGACGAGCCGGTCACCCGCAAGGTCGGCTACCGCAACCTCGGGACCACCGACGTCACCCTCGACCTGTCGGTCTCCGGCCTGGACCCGGCGGGCCGGCCCGCCCCGGAGGGCTTCTTCACGCTCGGCGCCTCCCGGGTCACCGTGCCGGCCGGCGGGACCGCGGAGGTCGAGCTCGTCGCCGACACCCGCGTGGGCGGGATCGACGGCACCTTCACCGGGTACGTCACCGCCACGGGTGCGGGCGGGTCGGTGCGCACGGCCGCGGTGGCCGTGCGGGAGGCGGAGTCGTACGACCTCACCGTCCGCACGCTCGGCCGCGACGGCTCCGACGCCCGGGACTTCGCCAACACCCTGACCGGCGTCGCCGGGCCGGCGGCGGGTTTCCAGACCCGGATCGACAACGAGCCGGGCAGCCACACGCTCCGGGTGCCCAAGGGGTCGTACACCCTCAACACCGCCGTCTACGAGGACCCTTCGGACTACGCCAAGGGCACCGACTGGATCGCGCAGCCGAAGCTCGACGTCTCCGGTGACACCTCCGTCACGGTCGACGCGCGCACCACGAAGCCCGTGGAGCTGACGGTGCCGGGGATGGACCGGGCGGATTACGCGGGCACCTACTACGAGCGGGACACCGAGATCGGGCGGGTCGGCAACGGCTGGGTGCTGCGCGGCTTCGACGGGTTCAGGACCGCCCACCAGGGCCCGGCCGTCACCGACGGCTCGCTGCTCCAGACCTGGGACGCGCACTTCCTCAAGGACGCCACCAGCCAGTACGCGGTGGCCTTCGGGGGGAAGGCGGAGACGGTCGCGACCGGTTACGCCCGGCACGTGAAGTCGGAGGAGTTCGCCACCCTGAAGGTGGAGCTCGGGGCGTCCGCGCCCGGCAAGTCCGCGCTCGCCTCCCCGTACGCCCACCTGCCGGGGGCGCCCGAGGGCAACGGCTTCTCCGCCCCGCAGCCGGCGCCCGGCGCCCGCACCTTCCACGTCTCCACGGCGGACGGCGTGCGCTGGCTGACCCGGTTCAACCAGCTGGGCGCGCCCGACGAGTGGGGCTACCCGGCTCTGGAGGGCAGCTACGAGATGGCCGCGCCGAAGCGGTACGAGGCCGGCCGGACGTACGGCGAGCGGTTCAACTCCGGCGTCTTCGGTCCGCTTCTGGGCGAGGGCACGGGGGTCTTCCGTACGGCGCCCGATCCGGCGACGGGCGAGCAGCGGCTCGTCGGCGCGGTGCCGCTGCTGGCCGACGGCCGGGGCCACCTGGGCTCCACCCGCTACTCGTCGACCACGACGACGCTGTACCGCGACGGCGAGAAGGTCGCATCGAACGAGGACCCGCTGAGCGGCACGGAGCCCTTCGTGGTCGACGGCGCCGACGCCGCGTACCGCCTCGTCACCTCGGTGGAGCGGCCGGCGGAGGTCGCCGGCGTGTCCACCCGGGTCGAGACCTCGTTCGCGTTCCGGTCGAAGCAGGTCGCGGAGACCACGTCGCTGCCGGTGTCCACGGTCCGCTTCGCGGCGCCGGTGGACCTGGAGACGCGGGCTCCGGAGCGGGTCTGGGCCTCGGTCCCCGTGACCGTGCAGGGATCGGCGGCCGGGAAGAACCTCAAGTCCCTGACGGTGAAGACCAGTTACGACGAGGGGAAGACGTGGCAGGCCGTGCCGGTCGTCGGCGGCCGGATCCTCGTGAGGAACCCGGCGAAGGGCGCGGGGATCGCGCTCGCCGCCGAGGTCACGGACCGGCAGGGCAACACGTCCACGCTGTCGATCCGCAACGCGTGGATCGGGAGGTGACGACCGCCGGTTGAGGGTCGGCCCCGTCGAGCCGGCGTCACCGCCCGGGGCGGTGGCGCCGGCTCGGCGCGCGTGGCGCGGTCGGGTCCGTCAGCGCGGGTTGCGGCGCGGCTTGAGGGGCGTGGTGGGAAGTTCGGGGGCGGGAAGGCGGTCGCCGGGGTAGCCCGGGACGGCGCCGAAGCGGTCGGAGGCGTTCGCCCAGTCCTCGCGGGCCTGCCGGATCTCGGCGTCGGTGCGGGCGATGAAGTTCCACCACATCACGATCTCCTCGTCGAAGGGCGGGCCGCCGAGGAGGACCGCGCGCGCCCGGTGCGGTGCGGTGTTGGTGATGGTGAGGGCGGCGCGGCCGGGGGCGGTGTAGCCGAGTTCGGCGGGGCGGAGGGGGATGCCGTCCAGGGTGAGGTCGCCCTCGTCGACGAGGAGGCCGTGCTCGAACGCGGGGTCCACGGCGAGGGTCACGGTGGCGCCCGGGTCGAGGAGGAGTTCGGCGCCGAGGAGCGGGGTGAAGGTGGGGACCGGGGAGGTGTCGCCGGCGAGGGTGCCGAGGAAGACGCGGAGTTCGGCGCCGTCGAGGCGGACCGGGCGGGGCGCGTGGTGGGTGAAGTCGCGCGGGGTGTCGCGGTGGGCCTCGGGGAGCGCGACCCAGAGCTGCACGCCGTGCAGGACGGTGGTGTCCGGGGTGGAGACCTCGGAGTGGGCGATGCCGTGGCCGCCGGTCATGAGGTTGATCTCGCCGGGGCGCACGGCGGCGTGGCTGCCGAGGCTGTCGCGGTGCTCGATCTCGCCGCTGAACAGCCAGCTCACGGTCTGGAGTCCGATGTGCGGATGGGGTGCGACGTCCATGCCGCCGGTCTCGGCGACCGGGTCGGGGCCGTAGTGGTCGGCGAAGCACCAGGCGCCGATCAGGGTACGGGCCCGCTGCGGCAGCGTGCGTCGTACGGTCATGGCGCGTGGACCGCCCAGCGGGACGTCCCGGGGCGTGAGGATCTCGACCTTGGTGTCGCCCATCGCCGACCCCTCCTCCAATTTAGTTAGTGATTCAACTATTGTCGGTGACAGTTCCCGCCTCCGCAAGTCCATGATCCATCCCGGCCGGGCAGGCCGGTCCACCGGTCCGCCGGCGAGGCCCCGCGGGCGCGCCCCCCGCACGTGATCGCGCCTCTTTCCCCGACCCCGTAATGTCTTGTCCTGTGGGTGATGCCGGCGTCACGTCTGCGGAATGGGCCTCTCTGGAACAGACGCTCAGCGGCACCGTGCGGCGCACGGGGGCCGTGGCGGCGGGCGTGTACCTGCTGTCCCCGGGCGAGCCGGTGCTGGGGCTGACGGCGCTGTGCGGGCTGCCGACGAGGACGGTGGCGCCGTGGTGGAGGGTGGCGGTGTCGGCCGCCGGTCCGTTGTCCGAGGCGGTGCGGGAGGACCGCCTCGTGTGGGTGGGACGGCAGGAGGACATGGCCCGGCTGTACCCGAACGCGGCGGCCGGACTGCCCTACCAGTTCGCGCTGGCCTTCGCTCCCCTGCACGGAGCCCGCCGGTGGGGCGCCCTGGCGCTGATGTGGCCCCAGAGCCACCCGCCCTCGCTGACCCGGCGCGAGCGCGGACACATCCTGTCCACCGCCAACCGGATCACCCGGCTCCTGGACCGGTCCCCCACCGCCTGGAGCATCCCCGCGGAACCGCGCGCCGTGCCCGTGCTGGGGTACGGCCGGGACCCGGCGCGGACCGGGCTCGCCGCCGACGACCTGCTGCAGCGGCTCCCGGTCGGCGCCCTCGGCTTCGACCTGCAGGGCCGGATCACCTACCTCAACGACGCGGCGGCCCGGCTGCTCGGCCGCAGCGCCGACAGCCTCCTCGGCACGCTGCCGTGGCAGGCCGTGCCCTGGCTCGACGCACCGGTCCACGAGGACCACTACCGCGCCGCCCTCTTCGGCCGCGAGCCCGTCGGCTACACCGCGCCGGGGCCGGACGACCGCTGGTTCGACATCCGGCTCTACCCCGGTGACAGCGGCATCACCGCATTCCTCTCCCCCAGCCTCCGCGAGCCGTCGGCCGACGCTCCGCCGCCGCGTGTCACCACGGCTCCGGACCCCTCTCCGCAGGCCCCCGACACAGGGCGGATCCACCAGCTGCTCCACCTGGCGGCCGCGCTGAGCCAGACGGTCACCGTGGCCGACGTCGTCGACACGGTGGCCGACCAGATCCTGCCCGCCTTCGAGGCCCAGGGCATGGTCGTCTCCGCCGCCGACGCCGGCCGGCTGAAGATCATCGGGCACCGCGGCTACGATCCGCGCACCATCGCCCGTCTGAACGGCCTGCCCGTCGACACCGACGTCACCCCCGTCGGGCGCGTCCTGCGCAGTGGTGTCCCGGCCTTCTACGCGGACCCCGCCGACATGACCGCCACCCACCCGCGGGCTCCCGCGCTCAGCGGCAAACAGGCCTGGGCGTTCCTGCCCCTGATGGTGTCCGAGCGCCGCGTCGGCTGCTGCATCCTGTCCTACGACCACCCCCACCCCTTCGGTGCGAGCGACCGCGCCGTCCTGGTGTCCCTGGCCGGGCTCATCGCCCAGGCCATGGACAGGGCCCTGCTGTACGACGCCAAGCACGACCTGGCCCACGGGCTGCAGCAGGCCCTTCTGCCGGCCGCCCTGCCGACCGTCCCCCGCCTCGACGTCACCGCGCGCTACCTGCCGGCCAGCCGCGGCGTCGACATCGGCGGCGACTTCTACGACCTGATCCGCCTCGGCGACACCGCGGCCGCCGCGGTCATCGGAGACGTGCAGGGCCACAACATCAAGGCCGCGGCCCTCATGGGCCAGGTCCGCACCGCCGTCCGCGCCACCGCCGGAGCCGGACCCGGTGAGGTCCTCGCCCGCGTCAACCGCGTCCTGATGGACCTGGAGACCGACCTGTTCGTCTCCTGCCTGTACGTGCACATCGACCTGGCCGAAGGATGGCTGCTCCTCGCCAGCGCGGGGCACCCGCCCCCGCTCCTGTACTCCCCCGGCACCGCCGCGCGCGCCGTCGCGCTCCGGGTGGAGCCCGGGCCCCTCCTCGGCGTCCACGCGTGCACCGAAGCCGACTACCCCCGCACCACCGCTCCCCTTCCCGCCGGGGCCCTCCTCGCCCTCTACACCGACGGTCTGGTGGAAACCCCCGACACCGACATCACCGACTCCATCGCCGCACTCACCCGTCAGCTCGCCCGGAGCGCCGCCCTGCCCCTCGACGACCTGGCCGACGGACTCCTCCACCACGCCGGCCTCCGGCACACCCGCACGGACGACACCGCCTTGCTCCTCCTGCGCGGCCACTGAGCGAGGAGGACCGCTGTGCGCCGAGCCAACGAGCCGCGCGGCGACACGTCGGCGGCACCGGGAAGCGCGGGACACCGCCCCTCCGACCGTGGGGTCAGACGGTGGCGATGCGGGCGAGGGTGCCGCGGAGAAGCCGGACCGCGTCCTCGGCCTCGACGTACTGCTCGTGGGTCGGCTGGACCGCTCCGAAGGTGAGTCCGTCGCCGGAGGGCAGGGCGCGCCAGTGCAGGATCGGGTTGAGTGCGGTCACGGACGCCCCCAGGAACCACGCCAGGCGTCCGTGGACGTGGGCGAGGGCGATGGCCAGGGAGGCGAGGGCCTCGCGCAGGTGGGCCAGCCGGTCGACCTCGGGCAAGGTCTGCTGGGCCTCCGGGGCGCCGACAGCGGCGTACAGCTCGGTGGCGGCCTTCTCGGCGACGGTGCGGTCGGCCGGGGTCGGGACCCAGGTCTGATGACGCAGCTGCCGCTCGGCCTCTTCCGCCAGCTCCTCGATGACCGTCCGCATCTCCACGCTCGGCACCCTAGTGGCCGTGGCCGGGCGAGTCGAGCGCACGGGTTGCCCCTGTTTCGCCTTTGTGCTGCGGCACGGGGTCGACGGGTGCGCCGGGGATGCCGTCGGCGAGGGCGACCACCGCGGTGACGCGCTTGCCGACCGGTTCGCGGTGCACGGCGAAGCTCTGGCCGAGAGCCATCACGATCTCCAGCCCGTGCCGGCCGATGCGGGTCGGGTCAGGGCCGTGGACGGCCGGGAGGGCGGGGTTGCTGTCCCACACGCTCACCTCGACGGCGCCACCGACGACCTCCAGGGTCAGCAGGCAGGGGCCCGGTGCGTGCTTGCGGGCGTTGGTGACCAGTTCGCTCACCACCAGCTCCACCGCGCCCGCCGCGTCCTCGGACACCGCGAGGCCGTGCCCCGTCCGCGCGTCGGCGAGGAAGGCACGGGCCAGCTCGCGAGCGACGGCGATGTCCTCGCTGCCCTCGAAAAGACCCGACACCGACAGGACGTCCGTCATCAGCGGCCGTCCCTCCACACCGCCAGCTGTCGTCAGCATCCTTGCCCTCTCCTCGCGCCGTACTCTCTGCGCGGCCCGTCTACCCGCGAAACGCGACCTCACACCGAACCCCCGCCCCATTTCGCGAGCGCTCCGAATCGTCCCGTGGGCACCGAGAGAGACGCGGGCGAGGGACCAAGGGCGAGCTCAGACGTCGCGCCACTTGGTCTGGCCGAAGGAGAAGAGGCCGAAGAGGACGAGTGCGAGGGCCACGGCGACCAGGAGCCACGGTCCCGCGGGGGTCTGGGCGAAGGAGCGGATGGTGTCGTCCATGCCCTTGGACTCCTTCGGGTCGAAGGTGACCGCCGCCTTCAGGCCGAAGTAGCCGACGGCGCCGAAGACGAGCCCGCGGCCCACTCCCCCGGCGATGCCCGTCACGTCCATGAACCGCCGCTGGTGCTGCGACATCCGGTCCCACGTGAGGTGCTTGCGGTACGAGCGCAGTGCCGCCCGGCCCGCGATCCACAGGCCCGCGCCGAGGAATCCCGCGGCCACGGCGCCCACCCACCACTGGCCGCCGGGCAGCGCGAGAAGGCGCCCGGTGATGTCCTGGCTCTGCCGGTCGGTGGACCCGGCGCCGCTGCTCCGGTCGCCGGCCGCGAAGGCGAGGACGAGGAAGGACGAGACTCCGTAGAAGACGAACCGCGCGCCGGACAGGAGGCGTTTGCCCGCGCCGTCGCCCTTGGGTCCCGCCGAGCCGAACAGCGCCTCGGAGAGCCGCCAGACCGCCATCCCGGCGAGTCCGACGCCGAGCGCCCACAGCAGGACGGCCCCGAAGGGCGTCGCGGCGACCTCGGTGAGGGCCCCGCCGCGGTCGGCCTGCTCGTTCGTGCCGGTCAGGCCGATGCGTACGGCCAGGACCCCGACGAGCAGGTACAGCACACCGCGCGCGGCGAAACCCACGCGGGCGCCCGTGCGTACGACGTCTCCCCTGGCCGCTCGCCTCGCGGCGGTCCACGACGAACCGGCGGTGGTCATGTCGGCCCCCCTTCCTCACCTTCGTCCAGACCCCTCGCATGCCCCGGCGGCGCGCTTCGAATCAGGCGGCGCGGGCCGCCACGGCCTTCGACTCCCTCCGGCAGGCCGTCAGCCACCCCTCTTGCCGAGGAGGTCCGGCGTCTCCGTCGGGGCCTTCGGCAGGGCCCCGCTCCTCGCGGCCGCCGCGTGCAGCGCCCGCAGCGCGACCAGGAGCACGCCGATGTCGTCCAGGTAGACCGGGTCCGGTACGAGGTCGACCGGGGAGATCGTGTAGACCACGGCCGCCCAGTACAGGGCCTTCGATCTCAGAGGGATACCGGCGTCCAGGAGCAGCTTGCGGGCGCGGAACACACGGACGAGCAGAACGGCCGCGGTGCCTGCCGCGGCGAGCGCGAGCACCGCCGCCACGGTGAGCCAGAGGGTGTTGTCCATTCCTCCCTCCTACCCCGTGACGCCCCGTCCGCGCCGAGCCGTGCGCTCAGGGCGCGATGGTCCACCGCTGGCCCTCGGAGCCGTCGCACGTCCACACCCCGAGCTTCTTGTAGTCCTCGTGGTAGGTCAGACAGTCCTGGTCGCTGATCCTGATCTGGTAGGCGGCGCCGCCGAGGGGAAGGACCTCCCACTTCTGTGTGGTGCTCCCCTTCCAGGTGCCGATCTGGGCGTAGTAGGTGCTGGTGTTCATGGTGAGGGCCGGGCCGTGGCCGTTGGCGATCTCGTACCGCCCGTCGCCGGCGTCCTTGAAGGTCCACTGGCCGCCCGTGGTGCCGAGCGTGCCCGCGACGACGGAGGAACCGGAGGCGCTGTTCGTCGCGACGGCCCCGAGCGAGTTGACGGTCCTCAACCGCACGGGGACGCCGACCGGCGGGCGCTCGGATTCCGTCAGGGGCGCCTCCGGTCCGCTGTGGGAACGGAAGGCCGGCGGAGTGCCGGGGTGGGCGGGCACGCCCGGGATGGGGGTGACGCCGCCGGGGGCCGGGGTCTCGCCCTTGGGGACGCCCGGAGTGGTGGGCGCCAGTGTGGGGCGGAAGTCGACGGTAGAACCGTTGCGGTCCCACAGGCCGTAGAAGCCCCAGTTGATCCAGCCGCCGTCACCGTGGTTGGTGAAGCTGCCACCGCCGGAGAAGATCCAGATGCGGAAGGTCTGGTCCTCGCGCGAGTTCGGGGAGCTGTACTCGACGTCGCCCTGGAACGCCACGTCGCGGAGGTTCTCCGTGTAGTGGTTGTAGAACCACGGGTCCCCGAAGGCGTTCTTGCCCTTGATGTCGAAGATCATGATGTTGTAGTTGCCGCCGGTGTAGTCCGTCAGCATCTGCAGCAGTTCCTTGACGAAGTTCTCCCGGTCGAGCGTCTTCGCCTCGCTGCTCTCCTTGACCGCCAGGATGCACCACGTCAGCGTGCCCGACCCGTACGACCCCGGCACGACCGTGTCCTCCGGCTTGCAGTTGTCCGCGGCGCCGTCCGCCCAGGCGGGCTGCGCCACCGCTCCGACCAACAGGGCGCTCGCACACGCGGCGGCGGCCACGACAGTGCCCTTGTGCTTCTTCACCAGCAGACTCCTCGGGACGGGACGCGAAAGATCGGCAGTCGCTCCCCATCCTCGGCAGCGCCCCTAACGTCCTGCTGATGATCCACTTACGCGCCCGGCGCCGGGGCCTTCGTGGCGACGGCCGGCGCCTCCCTGGAGGACGCGCACCGCTCTCGTGTCGGTGGCGGCAGGAGGGGTAGACGCCCCGGACACGAGCGCGCGAGGAAGCGAGCGCGCAAGGAGGCGAAGAGGATGCCCGTTCACGCCGAGGTGTACCGACGGTCAGGGGTTCGTGGCTCCGGCGGCGCTTCCGGTCCGGCACGGGGCGGGTGGTGGCGTTGACGGCTCCTCGCCCCTCTCGTCCGGCACCGGCGCCCTCTCTTCAGGCGCTGGCGCGCGGGCTGGCACGACGCCGGGGCCGGCGGCCCGCTCTGCATCCGGACGGTGTCGTCCTGTCCGGAGTGCTCGACGTCCTGCCGGTCGGTCACCGGCCCTGGGGCGTGGCATGGCTGGACTCGCCAGGGCGGTACGACGTCACCGTGCGCTGGTCGAGGGCGGCCGGGCTGCCCGGGCGATTGCCCGACGGGCTGGGGCTGGCGCTGAAGGTACGGGACGCCGGGGGCCCCGACCGGCCACTGGACCTGCTGCTCACCTCAAGCGGCAGCGGTTCCCTCACACGGCACCTGCCGCTGCCGCGTACGGACGCCCTCGCCGGTCCCTACTCCTCACTGAGCGGCTACCGCTTCCCCGACCGGGTACGGGTGGTCGCGGCGTTCCCCGCCGAACCCGGCCGCGGGCTTCCCGTACGGCCGTCCGAGCTCGCTGCGGCGTTGGCCCGACGCCCGGCACGCTTCCGGCTCTGCGCCGCGGCGCGCGGCGAACCGTGGCGGCCGTTCGCCGTCCTCTCGGTGCACCCCGCACGTCCCGTCCCCGCGCCGGACACGGTGGCCTTCGACCCGTATGCCGCGAGTCTCGCGGACCTGCCGCCCACCGACCGTCTCCGTACCGTACGCGAGGCCGCCTACGCCGGATCCCGCCAAGGCCGCGGAGCCGAGACGCCACCGCGGGAAGGCCGACCGACGCACGACGCGGAGGCGCGCGACGGTTGAACGGCAGGACCGTCTCGCTCGGGCGGGCAGCCCGTGAGGGGAGAAGGTCAGCGCGCGGGCAGGCGGTGCAACACGAGCTCGTCGAGCGTGCCGTCCGCCACCACGCAGGTCATGAACGTGCGGTGGGGCTGACGTCTGCGGTCCGTCGGCGATCCCGGGTTGAGGAGGCGGAGCCCGCCGGGCGCCTCCGAGTCCCAGGGGATGTGGCTGTGGCCGAAGACCAGGACGTCGAGGTCCGGGTAGAGCGCGGCGCACCGGGCCTCCCGGCCGCGTGCCGGCCCCGTCTCGTGAACGACGCCGAACCGCAGGCCGCCGAGCTCGGCGCGGGCCACTTCCGGGAGCCGCGCGCGCAGGTCCGGGCCGTCGTTGTTGCCGAACACACCGATCAGGCGGGGTGCGCGCCGTTCCAGGAGGTCGAGCGTGGCCGCGTCGACCCAGTCGCCGGCGTGGAGGACGACGTCCGCCCGGTCCGTCTCGCGCAGCAGCTCGTCGGGCAGCCGCCTCGCGCGGAGGGGCACGTGGGTGTCCGAGACGAGCAGCAGCCGGACGGGGCGGCGGCTCGGCGTCCTTGCCACGCCTCAGCCCTCGGTCGCGTCCTCGGAGCCGGCCTCGTCGTCCTCGTCCGTCCTCTCGCCCTCCGCCTGTGAGGGCGTCGTACGGGGCGCTTCCGGGGATTCGGGGGTGGGCGGTCCATCGGTCGTCTCGGGCTCGCGTTCGCCCTCGGCCTGGGACGGTGTCTGCTCGCTCATGGACGGTCCTCCGTGTCGGTCGGCGGTGGCGGCGGGTCCGGGTGACCGGATCCCGATGGCTGTCCCTGGTGACTCGCCGCCCCCACGAGTACCCAGGTCGCTGCGCCGCACTCCTCGCGCAGGCGGTGAGCGGTGGGCCCCCGGGGCGGGGCCGGTCAGCGGACGGGGGCGCGGTCGGCCCGGTCGTCCGTGGTCCGTCGTCCCCGGCGCCGCAGCATGAGGACGCCGAGGCCGGCGCCCACGCCCATCAGCACCAGCCCGCGCACCCAGACTCCGGCCTCGATCTGCGTCGCCAGGACGACGCACGACAGGGCGCCGAGTACGGGCACGACCGTGGGGGCGCGGAAGTGGCCAGTGGGGGCGGACCCGTCACGCCGCAGGACCAGGACCGCGGTGTTCACGATGAAGAAGACGACCAGCAGGAGCAGCACCAGGGTGCCCGCCAGGACGTCGACCTCGCCGGTCGCGGCGAGGAAGGCGGACACGACGGTGGTCGCGGCGATCGCGGCCCAGGGGGTGCGCCGGTTCGGGAGGACGCGGGTGAGGAACGCGGGAAGGAGGCCTTCCCTGGCCATCCCGTACGCGAGCCGGGAACTCATGATCCCGGTGAGGAGGGCTCCGTTGGCCACCGCGACCAGCGCGATGAACGCGAACAGCCGCGGCGGTACCCCTCCGGCCGCTCGCACCACTTCCAGGAGGGGACCGTCGGACGTGGCCAGGGTGGCCGTGGGCACGGCGGCCGAGGCCGCCGCGCCGACGGCGGCGTACATGAGCCCCGCGGTGGCGAGCGCTCCGAAGAGGGCCCGCGGGTAGGAGCGTGCGGGGTCGAGGGTCTCTTCGGCGACGTTCACGGAGGTCTCGAAGCCCACGAAGGAGTAGTAGGCGAGTACCGCTCCCGCCAGCACGGCCGCCGTGGGCGAGGCTGATTCCGTCCCGAGCTGCGTCAGCCTGCCCAGGTCGCCGTCGCCCCGGAGGACGATCCACGCGCCGAGTCCCACGATGAGCAGCAGACCGCCCGTCTCGACCAGGGTGGCGACGGTGTTCAAGCGGGTGGACTCACGGATGCCGCGCGCGTTCAGCAGTGCCAGGAGGACGAGGAAGACCACGGCGACGAGGACCACCGGCACGGACACGAGGGCGGCGAGGTAGTCGCCGGCGAAGCCCCGGGCGAGCGCCGCGACCGACACGATGCCCGCGGCCAGCATGCAGTATCCGGCGAAGAACCCCACGGCGGGCCCGTAGGCGCGCGTGGCGTAGTGGGAGGCGCCGCCGGCCTTCGGGTACTTCGTCGCCAGCTCGGCGTACGAGGCGGCGGTGAGGAGCGCCAGGAGCAGCGCGCACGTGAGCGGCACCCACACGGCGCCGCCCGACTTGGCGGCGACCTCCCCGATCAGTACGTACACGCCGGCGCCGAGGACGTCACCGAGGATGAAGAAGTACAGCAGGCGCGTGGTGAGGACCTGGCGGAGCGGCTGAGGCGCGCCGACGGCGTCCGCGGGGCGGGAAGGCATGAGATCTCGTCTGTTCTGTTCGTGCGGGCGGGGGCGTGCGTCGTCCCCCTCGGGACAGGGATCTCTTGACCGCGCGGCACAGGGGCAAACGGGGTTTTCCGCGGAGATGCGGTGCCACGCCGGTCGGGGTCAGTCGTTCGGGTGCCGGGGTTCGGGTGCGAGCTCGTCGGCGGCCCGGACGTTGTGGAGGTGGACGAGGACGTCGTAGGCCCGGCCGAGGGCCAGGGAGGGCAGGGGGTGCGGGGTGAAGGTCGAGCCCGCGTCGTAGACGGGTCGGGCGCGGTCGAGCCAGGCGCGGGCCGCGGCGGGGGCGGTCCGCAGGTCGAGGTAGAAGTCCCGGTGGCGGACCTGGTCCAGAGTGTGCTCGTTCATCCCGGGGACGGCCGCCGGGACGGTCACCGGCTTCCAGGCACCGTCGAGGGAGGTGTCCTTGGTGAGGAAGGAGCCGGCGGCGAAGGTGAAGCCGATCGCGGCGTAGTCGCGGCCCAGGCGTTCGCGCAGCACGGCGCCCTGGGTCACCGGGTACATGTCCGGGTGGGTCGAGAGGTGGCCGACGTGGCCGTTGTGCGCCGACAGCAGGATCTTGTCGCCGGTCTGGCGCTGCCACCACAGCACGTTGTCGGCCATGGCCCGGTCGCGCAGCCGCTCGGCGGTGGTGACCGAGGCCGGGTCGGCGAGGTCGACGGTGGCGAAGGCGAAGGTCTGCGCGATGTTCCTGGCGTGCTGCACCGTCCACGCGTAGGCGTCGCCCTCGGCGTGCCGGTGCGCGGCGACGAGGTCGAAGGCCTCCTGGGCCCGTGCGGCGTTCGCCTCGCGCTCGGCGACGGGCTTGCGCAGGTAGGCGAACACGTCGTCGAAGGGGCGCAGGCCGGCGTACAGCTCGGTGAGCCGGGGCAGGGCCTCCGGACGGGTCTGCCGGACGGAGGCCAGCAAGCGCTCGAAGACGGGGTCGCCCAGCTTCGGCGCCCCCAGGTCGTCCCCCATGAAGTGCACCGGGCGGTCGGGGTGGCGGCGGTTGTGCTCGCGCATCCAGCCGATCAGGCTGACGAACTCCTCGCGTTCCCAGGGGGATCCGGCCAGTGCCTCCCGGGCGATCTGCCGCGGGTCCCCGGGGCCGCCCTGGAGGTACTCGTCGATCCTGAGCCCGGCCGACCAGCTCATCTCCAGGGCGAAGGCGGTGAAGCCCCGCTCTTCGACGAGGTACCGGAAGACACGTTCCTTCATGGCGAAGAACTCGTGCGAGCCGTGCGTGGCCTCCCCCAGGCCCACCACCTTCGCGTCCCCGACCATCCGGCCCAAGGCCCGGAGGTCGGCGGTCCGGCCGCCGGGATCCGTCGACCGCAGCGGGTGCGCGGCCCGTTCCAGGGAGCGCAGGACGGCCGCGTCCCCGCCCCTTGCCGCGGGACCGGCCGCCGCCGGGGGGGCCGAGGAGGGCGGTGCGACGCGTGCGGGCGGCGGCGCATGTGACGCGGCGTGGGTCGTGGTGGTGCTCAGCATCGTGGCGGCGATGCCTCCCGCGAGGGCGAGCACCGCTCGCCGTCCGGTCGTCTTCCTGTACCCGTGCATGTCGCGTCTCTCCTCGCCTGGGGCGGTTGTCCGCCGATGGAGTGATCTTCGTGGACGGTGCCGACGGGCCGCGCTGGGGTGATCCACCGGTTTCCTCCGGGAGCGCCCCCGGTGCCGGCCGGGGGCTGCCCCGACGCCGGCCGGGGGATGTCCCCACGGAAGTCGGGCGGGTGTCCGGATGGCCCGGTGGATCTTGGAACGAGCAGGGTGGACGGACACGTCCCGGACCCCTTCGGAAGGTTTCTCATGTTCGGTTCTCAAGCGATCGGCCGCCGCGTGGCGCGCGTCGTGGCCGTCGGCGCGCTCGCCACCACGATGTGCGCCGTGATGACGGCCGGCAGCGCCTCGGCGATCGTCGGCGGAAGGGAGGCCACGGAGCGCTACCCGTTCATGGCGGTGATCCCGGAGTCGGCGCCCGCACAGGGGGTGCACGACGGCGTCTGCGGGGCGTCGCTGATCGATCCCCGGTGGGTGCTGACGGCGGCCCACTGTGTGCGGGGGGACGGCCTGATCCTGGAGGGCACCGTCCGCGTCGGCGGCGACACGCGGAAGTCCGGGGGGACGGTCCGGGCCATCGAGCGCACCGTCGTCCATCCCGGCTACGCGAACGGCGACGGAACGGGCCCCAACCGCCACGACATCGCGCTGGTGCGCCTGGATCGTCCCGTCACCGAGGAGCCGATCCGGATCGCGGAGCGGGCCGGACGACCCGGAACCCCGACCCGGATCCTCGGCTTCGGGACCACCGTCGACACCGGGCTGGTCTTCGCGGACCGGTTGCGGGAGCTCGACACGCGCAGGGGGGCCGCGGCCGAGTGCGCCCCCGGTTACGCGGCCGGGAACCGGCTGTGCACCATCAGCCGAGTGCCCGGCGCCATGGCGTGCTTCGGGGACTCCGGCGGGCCGCAGCTCCAGAAGGGCCGGGCGGGGCGGTGGGAGCTCGTCGGGGTCACGTCCGGTCCCGGGGCGCCCGGCGTCGCCTGTTCGGCCGGGCCCGGTCTGTACGCCGCCGCGCCCTCCTACGCCGAGTGGATACGGAAGACGCTCAGGCACCACGCCTGACCACCGAGCCCCTGGGAACGGGGGTCCGCGCGGAGCCCCCGAGTGCGTGCCCGCCAGGCCCGTGAGGCCGGGAGCCCGGGGGCGCCCGGCCTTCAGGGGTCGGGCGCCCCTGGGCGTCGGAGCGCCCGGTCCCCGAGCCTCCGCCGTCCCGGAAGTTCCTGTTCTCGGACACCGTGGCGAGCAACCTCGGGCCCGATTCGACGATCTTGCGTCATGACGTCATGGTCCGGCGCTCGGCAACCCCCTGTCGGCGCCGTCCCTCCCCCCTTACGGAGATCGTCTCTTGCGGATATCCCGTCCCGCCTCGAACCCCCGCCGCCGCCTGGTACGGACGTGCGCGCTCGCCACGACCACGGCGGCCCTCCTCCTGCCCCAGGCCATCGCCGGGACCCCGGCGTCCGCCGCTCCCCTCGGCACCTCCTTCCCGGAGGCCGCGCGGGGCGTCGGCACCGTCACCTACGACCTGGGCGACCGGGCCTACCGGCTGCCGGACACCGGGGAACCGGTCGAGATGGCCGCCGTCGTGCACTATCCGAAAGACCTCGGCGCCTCGCCCCGGCCCCTCGTCGTCCTGCTGCACGGCTGGCACGAGACCTGCGCCGACAGGACGGCGGAGGCGGCCCGGGAGGCCGCCGAACAGGCCGGTGACTGGGACGCCTACGCCGCCGCGAACCAGAAGCTGTTCAGCTGGCCCTGCGCACCCGGCACGAGCCCCCTCCCCAACGAGCGCGGCTACGACTACCTGGGCACGAGGCTCGCCGCCCGCGGCTACATCGTGGTGTCCGTCCGCGCCAACGGCATCAACGCCTCGTCCGTGTGGGGCGACCGGAACGCCTCCGCGCGGGCCGACCTGATCAACAAGCACCTCGCCCTGTGGCAGAAGCTGGACGCCTCGGGCCGCGGCGGCCTCGACGGCGCGTTCCGCGACGCGGTCACGGGCAAGCCGCGGAACGTCGACTTCAGACACCGCGTCGACCTGGGCAACGTCGGCACCCTGGGCCATTCGCGCGGCGGGGCGGGCGTGACGTGGCACGCGTCGGACCGCCACAGGGGCCAGTGGCCCGCCGGCGTCACGGTCCGAGCCGCCCTGGCCCTGGCCCCCGCCTACAACGTCATGACCGAGGACGCGGCCGCGTACGGGATCACCCGGACGCCCCTGGCCGTGGTGCGCGGCACCTGCGACGGGCAGGTCGGGCGCGAAGCGCTCTCCTTCGCCGCCGACGCGGCCGCCGGGAGCAAGGCCGGCTTCCACTCGTTCGAGATGCCCGGCGCGAACCACAACTTCTTCAACACGCAGTGGTCACCGGCCGGCGGCCAGGTCGCGGCCCGCGACGACGCCGCCCACGACGCCTCCCGGCCCGGTGCGTGCACGGAGCCCGGTGGCTCCGTCTACGAGACCCAGCTGACTGAGGAGGCCCAGCGCCGCGGCGGCGCGGCCTTCGTCGACGCCTTCTTCCGGAAGTACCTCACCGGCGGCAGGTGACACGGGACCCGGGCCGCCGACCCGCGGTCCCGGCGCTCCCGGCCCCGGTTCCCGCCCGTGCCGAACTCCGCACGGGCGGGAACCGGCTGGGACGGCGGCGCTGATTCCGGCGCGGTCGAGTAGCGTACGGAGGGACGGTTCCATACCGCGCGGGGCACGGGAAGGGGGCTCGCGGTGGCCGGTCTGAGGCTGGGTCCAGTCCTGCGGCACGTGGACTGGGAGTCGGGCACGAAGGCGACGGTGTGGGTCGAGACCGACCGGGCGTGCACCGCGGAGGTCCGGTGTCCGGGCGGCGCCGGCGGTTCCACGCCCACGTTCCGCGTCGCCGGCCACCACTACGCGCTGGTGGTCGTGACCGGGCTCGCCCCCGGGACGGTCACCCCGTACGAGGTGCTGCTCGACGGCGAGCGGGTGTGGCCCCTCGCGGACTCCTCCCAGCCGGCCAGCACCATCCGCACGCCCCCGGTCCCGGCGGCCGACGTGGTCGTCGCCTTCGGGTCGTGCCGGTGGGCGGCGCCTGCCGCGGGCAAGTCCGATCCGGTGGGCCCCGATGTCCTCGACACCCTCTCGGCCCGGCTCGCCGCCGACCCGGACGCCGAGCGCCCGGACGTTCTCGTCCTCCTGGGCGACCAGGTGTACGCGGACGAGACGTCCGCCGACACCCGTGCCTGGATCGCCCGGCACCGGCAGGCGAGTGGCACCGGCTCCGCCGCCCCGCCGGACCAGGTCGCGGACTACGAGGAGTACACCCGCCTCTACGACGAGTCCTGGGGCGATCCCGAGCTGCGCTGGCTGCTGTCGACCGTGCCCAGTTGCATGATCTTCGACGACCACGACGTCATCGACGACTGGAACACCAGTGCCGCCTGGGTCGCGGACATGCGGGCGACGGCCTGGTGGCACGAGCGGATCACCGGCGGCCTCATGTCGTACTGGGTCTACCAGCACCTCGGGAACCTCTCCCCCGCCGAGCTGGAGGAGGACGAACTGTACGCGGCGGTCCGGGCGGCCGACGACGGCACGGAGGTGCTGCGCGCCTTCGCCGAGCGTGCCGACGCCGATCCGGCGACGGTGCGCTGGAGCTACCGCAGGGACTTCGGCCGCACCCGGCTCCTGATGGTGGACACCCGGGCCGCGCGGGTGCTGGAGGAGCGGCGCCGGGCGATGCTGGACGCCGAGGAGGCCGCCTGGCTGCGGGCTCAGGCGCTCGACGGCCTCGGGGACGTGGACCACCTGCTGGTCGGGACCTCGCTGCCGTGGCTGCTGCCGCCGATGGTCCACTTCGCGGAGGGTTGGCACGCGGCGCTCTGCCGGGGCGAACACGGGCCGCGCTGGGCGCGGTTCGGCGAGTGGCTGCGCCGACGGGCGGACCTGGAGCACTGGGCGGCGTTCACCTCGTCGTTCGAGAGGCTGACGGAGACGGTCGCCCGGGTGGGGAGGGCCGACGAGGCCCCGGCGACGGTGTGCGTGCTCTCCGGGGACGTCCACCACGCGTACGTGGCGGAGCCCGTCTGGACCTCCGGGCGGCAGCCGCGCTCGCGCGTCTTCCAGTTCACCTGCTCACCGCTGCACAACTCGGTGCCCGCGGCGATGCGGGTCGCGTTCCGTTTCGGTTGGAGCCGGTTCGCCAAGGGGATCGGGCACCTCTTGGCCCGCCACGGGCGGGTCGCGAGGCCGGCGGTGCGGTGGGAGCGCACCGGCGGGCCGTGGTTCGGCAACCAGTTGATGACGCTGACCCTGCGGGGGCGCACGGCGCGGCTCCGGCTGGAGAAGGCCTCCGCGGGTGGGCGGCGGGAGCGGCGCGGGACCGACCGCGCGGGAGCGCGGCTCACCGGCGTCCTCGACCGGAGTCTCACGGACGCGAGCTGACACCCCGGCGGGCGCGTCTCTTCGGCGGGCGCGTCGCGCCGACGGGCCGAGGGGCCGCGTCGGGGGCCGTCATCTCCCGACGTGCCGTGCGGGTCACCGGGCGGTCGACGGGCTGGGGTCCAGACGGTAGTCGGGGCAGTGGCGGTTCTGGCAGGGGCCGGGGCCGGCGACGGGGACGAACACGCCGAGGGTCTTGTGCCGGTGCAGCTTCATCGGCACGGATCGCTGGCAGGTCGGGCAGACGTAGGAGTCACCCTTGTTCTTCTTCTTGACCATTTCTTTACGATATGCCCGTATATGCCCGTTGGAAAGTCCTCGCGCCCCTGCGGACGCGGGCGGGAGGGTCACGGGTCCCGGTCAGTGGACTCCGAGGGCGGAGGTGGGGGCGGCGGCGGAGGTGGGGGCCTCAGGATGCTGAGCGCGACGGAACCGGCCAGGACGACGACGATCACCGCCAGACTGACCGGCGAGGGGATCTCCGGCACATCGGGGCTGATCATCTTGTGGGAGGCCTGGAGGATCAGCTTGACGGCGATGAAGGCGAGGATGACCGCCAGGCCCTTGCCGAGGTAATGGAAGCGGTCCAGCAGCCCGGCGAGCATGAAGTACAGGGCCCTCAGGCCGAGGATGGCGAACGCGTTGCTGGTGTAGACGATGAAGGCGTCGTCGCTGACCGCGAGGACGGCCGGGACGCTGTCGACCGCGAAGATCAGGTCGGCGGCCTCGATCGCGGCCACCACCGCCAGGAGCGGGGTGGCCACCCGTCTGCCGGCCTCCTTGACGAAGAACTTCGCACCGGCGTACTCGTCCCGGACCGGGACGATCCTGCGGAGCAGCCGCACGGCGAGGCTGTTGCCCGGGTCGAAGCTCTCCTCCTCGTCCTTGAGGAGCTTGTAGGCGCTGTAGAAGAGCACCGCCGCGAAGACGAACAGCACGGCGGTGAAGCGGCTGACCACGGCCACGCCGAGGGAGAGGAAGACCCCGCGGAAGACCAGCGCGCCCATGACGCCGAAGAACAGTACCCGGTGCTGGTAGGCCCGGGGCACCTTGAAGTAGGCGAAGATCACCGCGAAGACGAACAGGTTGTCGACCGACAGGCTCTTCTCCAGCAGCCACGCCGTCGTGTACTCCGTCCCCGCGGTCGTCCCCAGGACGAGGAAGACGACCGCGCCGAAGACGAGCGCGAGCCCCACCCACAGACCGCTCCACGCGGCGGCCTCCTTGAAACCGATCACGTGGGCGGTGCGGTGGGCGAGCAGGTCGACCGCGAGGGACACCACCACGGTCGCGGCGAACGCCACCCACAGCCAGATCGGGACCTCCAGCATGCCGGCCACACTCCCCTCGGCCCTCGCGCCGGGCACGTCGGCCCATCTCCTACGAGTGTGGTCCACGGCGGGCGACGCCGCTTCCGGCGGCGGTGGAGCGGCGGGGTCTGCGGGTCGGCGGGGCGGCGGGCCCCCGGGACCGGCCCGCGTCCCGAACGGCCCGTTGCGCGAACGGCCCGTTGCGCTTACGGCCCGTTGCGCGAACCGCCCGTTACCAGGACGGCTCGGCGTCGGGGCGTTCGAGGAGCGCCATCAGGGCGCGGGCGGCGGGGCTGGTGGCGTGCGGGGGCGGCAGCAGCGCCACCGTCTCGTAGACGGTGGCGCCCACTCCCTTCACCGGCAGGGCCCGCAGGGTCTCGCGCTTCTGCCGGAAGTGCCGCGGCACGGCCGCCACTCCCAGGTTCTCGTCGACCAGGTCGAGCAGGGTGTGGACGTCGTTGACCTCCAGGGCCACCGTGCGCCGTACGCCCGAGGCGGCGAAGGCGGCGTCGGTGGCCCGCCGCGGACCCCAGTCGGGGTGGAAGTCGACGAACACCTCCCCGGCGAGGTCGTCGGGCGCTACGGGCGCCCCGACCGTCGCGAGCGGGTGCGCGGGGTGGCACAGCAGGGTCATGGGCTCCGTGGCGAGCGGCACCGCGCGCAGCCGGTCGGAGTCGTCGCGGGACTGCGCGCGGTAGGCGAAGGCCAGGTCGAGGCGACCGCCGGAGACCTCCTCGGCCAGGTCGAGGGAGCCGGACTGGCGCAGCCGGATCTCCACGTCCGGGTGGAGCCGGCGGAACGCGGCCAGCAGCCCGGCCGCGTACACGCCGGCCACGCACTGCTCGGTGCCCAGCGCCAGCGTTCCGCGCAGCACCCCCTGCACGGCCGCCACCGCTTCGCGCGCGGTCCGCACCTGGGCGAGGATCCGCTCGGCCTCGCGCAGCAGCGCCCGGCCCGCTTCCGTCAGGGTCACCTGGCGGGTGGTGCGCAGGAACAAAGGGGCCCGCAGCTCCCTCTCCAGCGCCCGGACGGACGCGGACAGGCCCGACTGCGACACCATCAGCCGTTCGGCGGCGCGGGTGAAGTGACGTTCCTCGGCCACGGCGACGAAGTGCTGGAGGTGGCGCAGTTCCATGATTGAGAAGCGTAGCCGCTGGATCCCATCGGATTCTCCTGTTGGACCGATGGTGCGGGGCGGGTGCAGATTGGACCCGGCCCGGCCCCGCGGGCGGCCGGCACCCCTAGACCCCCTGGAGCCGTGTTGTACACCGCACACCCCGACCGATACGCCCACATGCCCTACCGCCGTGCCGGGAACAGCGGCCTCAAGCTGCCCGCGCTGTCGCTGGGCCTGTGGCACAACTTCGGCCCCGACCGCACGGACGAGAGCAGGCGCGCGATCCTGCGCCGTGCCTTCGACCTCGGGATCACCCACTTCGACCTGGCGAACAACTACGGGCCGCCGCCCGGCGCGGCCGAGTCCGCCCTGGGCGCTCTCCTCACAACGGACTTCGCGGCCCACCGCGACGAGCTCGTCGTCTCGACCAAGGCCGGGTACCTGATGTGGCCGGGCCCGTACGGCGAGTGGGGGTCGCGCAAGTACCTGCTGTCGTCGCTGGACCAGAGCCTGACCCGCCTGGGCCTGGATCACGTGGACGTCTTCTACTCGCACCGCTTCGACCCGGAGACCCCCCTTGAGGAGACGATGGGTGCCCTGCACTCCGCCGTCCAGCAGGGCAAGGCCCTCTACGTCGGCGTCTCCAACTACTCGGCCGACCAGACCCGTGAGGCCGCCCGCATCCTCGGCGAGCTGGGCACCCCTCTGCTCATCCACCAGCCGCGCTACTCGATGCTCGACCGGCGCCCCGAGACCGAGGGTCTGCTCGACGCGCTCGACGAACTCCGCGTCGGCTCCATCGCCTACTCCCCGCTGGAACAGGGACTGCTCACCGGGCGCTACCTGAACGGCGTCCCCGACGACTCGCGGGCCGCGAGCGACAGCCCCTTCCTGGGGCGGGAGGCCGTCACCGAGGACCTGGTGGCCCGGCTGCGCGCCCTGAACGCCCTCGCCGAGCAGCGCGGTCAGACTCTGGCGCAACTCGCCCTGGCGTGGGTGCTGCGCGCGGGCCGCGTGACCTCGGCCCTGATCGGAGCGAGCAGCACCCGGCAGCTGGACGACAGCGTGGCGGCCATCGGGAACCTCGAATTCGACGCCGAGGAGCTGGCCCGCATCGACGCCCTGGTCGGCCCGTAGGCCCGTGGCCCACGGGGTGAGGGCGGCGGTGCGACCGAAAGTCGACGGACGGGCTGACGCCATGCGGCGACACACCTCTATCGTGTGAACGGAACGTCTCTGCAAGGCCGTTCGCACGAGGGGGGTCGTGGGTGTGATCAAGGCGGTGATCGCGGTCCTGGCCGGGGCCTACATGACGTGGGCCGTTCTCGCGGAGACGGTGGAGCATCTGCGCGGGCGTCGACGTCTGGTCGACACGACCGCGCTGGTCGTGGAGCGGGCGAACACCTCGTCGCACCCCGGACGGGTGCGGCGCTCGGCGGTCTTCCGTCTCACCACCGAGGACGGCCGGACGTTCGACGTCACCAGTTCCGCGGCCACCTTCCCCGGTCCCAAGGTCGGCTCCCGCATACCGGTGCGCTACGACCCCGAACAGCCGTGGAAGGCCGAGCGCACCGGCGTGATCACCTTCAAGCTCTGGGTGGCGCTCCCCCTCGCCGCGTTCGGGGTCTTCCTCCTCGTCGAGGGTCTGCGGCGCCTCCTCTGACCCGGTCCTCGACCTCGTGGAGCAGGGCTCGCCGGCTCGGGCGGCGTGACCGCGTCCGCCCCGGTCAGGGTGAGGCGTTGCGCGCGGCGAGCACGAAGGCGTGCCCTGCCGGGTCCATGAAGCGGCGCACATCGGTACGGCGGTCCATCCGGCTGCCGTTGTGTTCGGCGGTCACGGGGTGGGCGCCCAGGGAGACCGCCTCGCGTTCGGCCTCGTCGAGCGCTTCGGGGGCGACGAAGATCCACAGGTGGGACTGCTGGGAGTCCTCCGGTCGGGGCCAGCTCGGTGGAGCGTGGCCGGGATCGCGGTGGATGCCGAGGAGGACGCCGTCCGCGCCGGAGATCAGCAGCAGGTCGTGGTCGGCGCCACCGGGTTCGACGGTACCGTCGAGCAGGGTGGCGTAGAAGCGGGCGAGGGGCTCGGGGTCGGTGCTGTCGAGCACGAGGACGCTCGTCTTGTGAACGGTCATGCACCCCGTGTGCCCGCTGGCGCCCCTCGCAGACACCGGGCCGACGGGCGGTCCTCACGACGGGGTGGCCGGTACTCGTCACCCGGTCCGGTCACGCCCCCCGCGTCTGCCCCGTCTCGGCCCCGACGGGTCCCCGGCCCCGACCCCGGCGTCTGCCCGTCACCGGCCCGGCACCGGCGCCGACCGGAGACGGCGGCGGACGGTGACGGCAGGCACCAGGCGGTGACGGCAGGCATCAGGCGGTGACGGCAGGATCAGGCGGTGACGGCGTCAGACGATGACGACCCCGTCCGTCAGGCCCGCGCGCGCCAGGGCTCGGGCCACGGCGGACGGGTCCGGCTCGCCGCCGTCCGGGTCGCGCACCCGCGCCAGCAGCGCTTGGACCTCCTGGAGCGGCCGCCCCGCCCCGGCCAGGGACTCGACCTCGGCGAGGACCGCTTCGGCGTCAGGGCCCCCGTCCGCCGACGCGAGTCGTTCGGCGAGGAGCCGCGCCGCCCCGGCGCGGTCGGTCAGCTCGCTCATGCCGCAGTCCAGGCCGTCGTCGTCGAGGCCGTCCGGGTAGGGGGCGCGGGCCCAGGCTCCCTCCTCGTACCAGTAGACGCAGCCGAGTTCGTCGCCGGACAGCCGGTCGTTCAGTTCGTCCCAGGGCAGCCACGCGGGACCGCCCGCGAGGACGTCGACGGGAGGCCGGTGCCATCTCGTGGTGCTGGACTCGTCCTCGCCGTACAGCACGTAGCGGCCCTCGCCCCTGCGGGAGAGCACCCACCAGGTGCAGCCGCCGTCGTCCCGGTGCAGGCCGTCGTCGTGGACCCAGTGGCCGGTGCGGTGCGCGCTCGGCCGCTCCTCCGTCGCCGCCGTCGTGCCGAAGGCGGCCACCAGGGCCCAGCGTGCCCACAGCGTGCCGGCGGGCGGAAGGTCCTCGGGGAGTCCCGGGCGGCTGATCGTCATGCCCGCAACAGTACGACCCCCGGTCTCGGCCGGAAGACCGACCCGGCAGCGGGGGTGCGGTCGCCGCGAGCCCCTGCGTGGGCCGCGGCAGGCGGCCGGCGTGCTTGCCGTGGGATCCGGCGTGGTCGGGCAGGAACCGGTGACGCGGATGCCCGGGCGTCCTTCCCCCGGCCCGGTCCCTAGACTGGGGCAAAACGCCCCGGCATGTACGGGGCGTCGACGAGACGGAGTCGCGTGAACATGGGACGGCGTCCCGGGGCCGAGCCCGGTGACGGGGCCGAGGGACTGTTCGGCATGGACGACCTCATGGCCGCGGCCGGGGGCGAGCCGGAGGCCGGGCTCTTCCGGGACGGTCCGGAGGGCCGTCGGCTGCTGCGGGTGACGGAGATCCACGCGGAGCCCGCCGCGGCCGCGTCCTGGCGGGGCCGGCAGATCATCGCCCGCTTCCCCGGAGCCAGGCTCGTCGAGACGGACTCCCACTGGCGCATCCCGCACCTGCACGGCAACGAGGGGAACGTACGGCGCTGGGTGCGGATCAAGCGGGAGACCCTGGTCCTGGGCGAACGCGGGTCCCTCACCGTCCGCCCCAACGGGAGGTCCGCCGACTGGATCGCCCCGGGCCTCTCCAACGGATGCGCGATGGCCTGCGCGTACTGCTACGTCCCGCGCCGGAAGGGCTTCGCCAATCCGATCACCGTCTTCACCAACGTCGACCGGGTGCTCGGCGCCCTCCGCCGGCACATCGCCGCCGCCGGACCCAAGACGGAACCCAACCAGTGCGACGAGCGGGCCTGGGTCTACGACATCGGGGAGAACGGCGACTGCTCGGTGGACGACCTGATCAGCGACAACACCGCCGACCTCGTCCACGCCTTCCGGCACTGGCCCACGGCCAAGGCGTCCTTCGCGACCAAGCTGGTCAACCCGGACCTCCTGCGGCTCGATCCGCGGGGCCGCACCCGGATCCGGTTCTCCCTCATGCCGCCGGACGACTCCCGCCTCCTCGACATCCGGACCAGCCCCGTCCCCGCCCGGATCGAGGCCGCCGCGGACTTCCTCGACGCCGGCTACGAGGTGCACTTCAACCTCTCCCCCGTGGTGATCCGCCCGGGCTGGCGGGATGCCTGGGCCGAGCTGCTGCGGATGATGGACGACGTGCTCCCGCCACGGGTGAAGGAGCAGGCCGCGGCGGAGATCATCATGCTCACCCACAACGAGGACCTGCACGGCGTCAACCTGGGCTGGCACCCCCGCGCCGAGGACGTCCTGTGGCAGCCGGACCTCCAGCAGGTCAAGAGGTCCGAGAACGGCGCCCTGAACGTCCGCTACCGCAACGCGGTCAAGCGCGAGGCCGTCGAGGCGCTGTCCCGCCTGATCGGGTCCCATGCCCCCTGGCTGCGCGTGCGGTACGCCTTCTGACCCCTGAGAGCCCGGGGCCCACGCCTCCGCCCTCCCGCCGTGACGTGGCCGCTCAGGCGAGGCCGGACCCGGACCCGTCGCGGGGCGCCGGCGGCTCGGTCCAGGCCGGTGACGGTGAGCGTCGGAGCCGGGCCGTCGGCCCCGCCGGCTACGGCTGGTCGGCGAACTGCGGGTCCGTCAGCTGGTCGTAGATCTTCTTCCCCGCCGCGTCGTAGGCGTGGACGTAGGGGGACGGGCCGACGTAGCGGGGGCCGGGAGGGGTGTCGGGGGTGAGAGCGGCGGCGTAGGCGAACGCTCCGCCGGCCATCACCGCCGGGTACTCCTTCTTCTGGTCCCCGAAACTGATGGTGATCCTGGCGACGTCGGAGGTGTAGTGGCCGGCTCCGGTCATGAGGTACTGGTCCTTGCCGGCGAGCTCGCCCAGCGAGTCGAAGTACTCGACGAGCCGTCCGGTCCCCCAGAGCCGGTCGTTGATGAACGTGGGCGGGACGTTCTGACTGGTGCCCTTGGAGCCCTTCGAGTGGCACTGCACGTACTTGCCCGCGGAGTCGACCGCGACGACCAGGCCGTCGCGGTCGGGCGAGGCGAGGGGGGCCCGTACCGCGACGACCGCCTCGTATCGCGAGGCGTCCGCGCCGAGGCAGGTCCGCAGGATCTTCGCCACCGTGGGCGCGTCGATGGGCGTCGTCCTGGCGCTGGTGAGCGAGAAGGCGTCGGACTGCCCGTCGGCCGTGGGCCGGGGCCGGTCGGTGCCGCCCGTGGGGCGGGGGTTCGGCGCCTCGGCGGCGCGGGTCGGGTTCCCGGCAGCGCCTCCGAGGGGCGGCTGGGCCTCCGCGCCCGGGCCGAAGACGGCGACGGCCGCCACGCCCACCGCCGCCACGCCCGCGGCGGCGCCCGCCGGCACGAGCCAGCCGCGTCGCAGGGGTGCGCGGTACTCGGGGCCCTTCCGGCCGCTCTGTGTGCCGATCTTCATCAGTAGCTCCTCTCGCATCCGCCGGTGGTCCGGCAGGTCACGATCAGAAGGAGCCGCGGGAATGCCCTGGTTGTCGTTCATCGTGCGACTTCCTCCGTGGGGACGGGACGGGTGGAACCGAACGGCGCCGCCACCGCGCCCGTGTCGACCAGCTCGGCGCCCAGTCTGCGGCGCGCCCGGTGCAGGCGGGACTTGACGGTGCCGACCGCGATCCCCAGGGCGACGGCGGCCGCCTGGTGATCCAGACCTGACCACACGCACAGCTCGACGACGTCGCGCTCGTGCCGCGGTAGCCGGGCCAACGCCCGGTGGAGCTGCGACATGCGGTGCTCGTCGTCGACCCGCGCGGCGACGCGGTCCGCGTGATCGCGTACCGGTTCGTCATGGGAGACGAGTCGCCGGAAGAGGGCCTCGGCCCGTCGCAGTCTCCGCCGGGTGTTCGCCCACAGGCCGTCGGCGACACCCAGCAGCCACGGCAAGGCCGAATCGCGGTCGAGGACGACCTCCGACCGCCGCCGCCACGCGTGCAGGAAGACCGTCGACGTGAGGTCTTCGGCCTCCGCCCAGTCGGCGGTTCGGCGGAAGAGGTGGTTGTACACGGCCTTCGCGTGACGGTCGAAGATCCGGCCGAACGCCTCCCGGTCGCCGTCGACGGCCGCCGCCCACAACTCCCGGTCGGGTATCGCCTCGGCCGGCGCAGCGAGACCGACGTCGTTCAGTTCCATGTCCTCTTCGTGTCCGGCACCCGCCCCGGGGTTCCCGCTCGGTCGAACAATTACGGCGAGACCGAGTCTGACGTGTCGTACGCGGGGTCCGGGCGCCGGTCCTCAGGAGGCGTCGTCGAGCGTGATGTCGAGGATGTCCCGGGTGCCGGTGACGTCGAGCAGGCAGGCGACCTGCCGGGTGAGGGGGCCCATGAGGACGTGCCGCTGCGGGCGGAACCGGGTGTCGGTCAGTTCATGGACGAGCGCGGAGTCGCCGAACCTCACGCCTGCCAGGTCCAGCAGCACCAGCTCGATCTGCGGGGTGCGCACGGCGTCGAGGGCTTCGCGCAGGCAGGGAACGGTGTCGGCGTCGAAGTCGCCGCTCAGCAGCAGGAGGGCCGTGGTCGGGCTGCCGCAGGGGGCGTAGCGGACGAGGGCGTCGCCTCGGGCGGGGCGCCAGGCGGGTGCGCCGTCGACGAGGTGCAGACGGACAGGGGTTCGGTCGTCCTGGTGTCGGTCGGGTATCACGGGGATGCGCCTCGATCCGTGAGCAGAGCCCTTCGGCAAGGTGCACCCGCTGGCCTCCGCGGGATTCCAGGCGTCGAAGCCTGGTTTCGAGGCGACATCGCCGTCGGCGGGAAGGTGGGACGCCGACGGTAACCCGGATCGGTCCGGTACCGACCACCATCCTCTCCTCTCGGCCCGAATGCACACCTCGCAGGTCAGAGCGGCGCGGGGAGGCCGAACGACGGCGGAGAACCGGTGTCCGGGGGCAACGGGAGGCGGACGGACTCCACCACCGGAATGCGGCGCCTCGGTCGTCGGGCGATCCGGCGAGGGCGGCCCACGGTGCGGTGCTACGTGGCGGCGGCGTCGGAGAGCGTGTCCCGGATCTCCAGGACGTCCTCGACACCGGTGATCGCGCACAGGCGCCGGACCTGTGTCGAGGGTGCCGCGACGCGCAGCTTCCCCGTCCGGTGGGCCAGGATCATCAGATTCAGGAAGGACGAGTCCGCGAAGGTGACCCCCGAGGCGTCCAGGATCACCTTCGGGTGCGTGGCGGCCGCCGCGTTCAGGGCGTCGCTCAGAGGTCCGAGGGAGTGCATGTCGTAGTCGCCGCGGGCCTCCACGACCTGTGCGCCCCGGTATTCGTATCGGAGTACCGCGTCCTGCGGACCCGGTTCCTCGGCCGCCTCCCCCGTCGGCGGCTCGTCTCCGGGCTCCGAGAGGAGTTCGACGGCGGCAACATCGTCCCAAGGCATACCTGGGCCCCCTCCGGTGATCCCTCCACGAGAGGGAAGCGAGACGTCGAATGCAGGAAATTTATGTCATGCATTCTCGTTCTGGCAAGTTGGGTCGCGTAAAATCACGGACCATGCTTGGAGTCCCTGAATCCCACACCGGATGGACGTTCGTCACGAACCACGCCCGCGTACTGGCCGCCATCGCGGACAACCCGAACGCCCGCATCCGTGAGATCGCCGCCCGTTGCCGGCTGACCGAGCGCGCCGTGTCGCGGATCATCGCCGACCTCGAACAGGACGGCTACCTCTCCCACACGCGAGAAGGGCGGACGAACACGTACCGCATAGAACCGGGCAAGGCGCTGCGTCACCCGGCGGAAGCCGGACTGCCGCTGGCCTCCCTCCTCTCCCTGCTCGTGGAGAGCGAGGCGGAGCGGGCCGGTCAGCAACGTGTCGGCACCCCGTGATCCCGGCCTCCCGACGCCCCGGGGCGCCTTCCGCGCCCGACCGGCCCACCTCGACCCCGGCGGACCCCGGGGCCGGGTGGGCGGCCTCCGCCGACGGACCCGTGGTGGTTCTCAGTACAGACGGTTGACCACGTTCTTCACCGTGGTGTTCTTGAAGTGGTCGACCGGCGGGGCGCTCCAGTTGCTCTGCCACTCGATGAGGGTGACGGTGTCACCGTCACGTCCCACGCCGAACAGGTGGTTGTGGTAGATGCCGCTGTCCCAGGCGGCCTGGGTGCGCATGCCGAGGACGGCGGCGCCCTCCTCCACGTTCACGGTCCCGTAGTCGTACCCGGTGACGAGGGTGTCGGGGCCCTCGTAGTCGCGCGGGCAGTCGGCGTACGCCTGGCGGGCGCGGGTCGCGAAGGCGATCGCCTCGGCCTCCGTCTCGAAGACCACGGTGTTCTGCACACCGGCCGCGGTCTCGGACGTGGCCACCTCACGACTCCACACGTTCACCTCGGGCGCCTGGCCCTGGGGCCAGAACCCGGAGCAGGCCGTCATGGTGTTCCAGCCGCGCACGGCCGGGAGCCCGTACCAGGTCGTTCCGTCCTTGGGCATGTCGGACAGGTAGACCATGCCCGGTCGCGGTCGCCACTCCACGGCCGCGGCTTCGGTCCCCGACGCCACCGCCAGCAGCGCGGTGGTGACGGCCGCGGTGAGCAGACCGTACCGACGTGTACGCAACGCCATGCGTTCCCCCCGTAGTTGTGCGCTTCCCCGGCCCGTCCCACACTCGACGGCCGGGCCATGCGCGCAGCCTGACACCCGGTTTGTCCCGCGGTGCGCGTCCGGAGGCGGAATGGCCGACTCTCCTCGTCACCACGGCCGGAACGCCCCGCCGCCTCGCAGCCACGCATCCAACATCCATACGTCCGGGGGGAGGCGACTCCGGCGCGCGCGTCTAGTGGTGGGTGTCGCCGGGGGCCCGTCGTACGCCGACGGCGGCCAGGGCGGCGCCGGCCACACAGAGGACTCCCGCCGTCAGGACGGCCGTGTGGACGCCGTTCATGAAGGCGTGGTGGCTGCCCTCGACGATCGCCGACGCGAGGTGCGCGGGCGTGTCGGGGGCGACGGGCGCGACGCCCATGGCCACCGCGTCCTCGGCCTCCAGCAGGGCGGTCGCCGCGGGGGCGGGCACGCCGGCGGAGGTGAGCTCGCCGGTGAGGGTGGTGCCGACGCGGCCGGCGATGAGGGAGACGAGGACGGAGGTGCCGAGGGCTCCGCCGATCTGGAGGGCGGTGGCCTGCAGGCCGCCGGCGACGCCGGCGTCCTCGACGGGGGCGTTGCCGACGATGGCGTCGGAGGAGGAGGCCATGACCATGCCGACGCCGAGGCCGAGGGCGATGAACGGCGGCCACATGAGGGCGTAGGCGCTGTGCGCGTCCCAGGTGAGCATGGCGAAGCACGCGACGGCCTGGAGGACCATGCCGAGCGGCATGGTGAGGCGCGGACCGTACTTGTCCGTGAGCGCGGCACCGAGCGGGGAGGCGACGACGGAGGCGAGGCTGAGGGGCAGGGTGCGGACGCCCGCCTCGACCGGGGTGAAGCCCCGGACGTTCTGCAGGTAGATCATGACGAAGAAGATCACGCCGAGCAGGACGAAGAAGTTGAGAGCGGTGATGACCGTACCGATGGTCAGGGCCGGATTGCGGAACAGGCGCATGGGCAGCAGAGGCGCGGCGATCCGGGACTGCCGGAAGCCGAAGAGCACCAGGAGCAGCAGGCCGGCGCCGAGGGCGCCGAGCGTGCCGGCGGACGTCCACCCCCAGGTCTCGCCCTTGACCACACCGAAGACGAGCGCGAGGAGCCCCAGGGCGAGCAGGACGACGCCGAGGACGTCGAACTTCTCCCGGGCGGCGTGTTCGTTCCGGCTCTGCGGCAGGACGGCCGCGCTGAAGACGAGGGCGAGGACGCCGATCGGGGCGTTGATGTAGAAGACGGACTCCCAGCCGACGTGCTGGACGAGGAAGCCGCCGACGATGGGACCGAGGGCGGTGGAGACCGAGGAGACCATGGCCCAGATGCCGACGGCCATGCCGAACTTCCTCGGCGGGAAGACCGCGCGCAGCAGGCCCAGGGTGTTGGGCATCAGCAGGGCGCCGAAGAAGCCCTGCACGGCGCGGAAGGCGATGACGCCCTCGATGGAGCCGGCCAGGCCGATGGCGACCGAGGCGAGGGTGAAGCCCGCGACGCCCACCAGGTAGAAGGTGCGGCGGCCGAAGCGGTCACCGAGCTTGCCGCCGAGTATCAGCGCCGCGGCGAGGGCGAGCAGGTAGGAGTTCGTGACCCATTGCAGGTCGGAGGTGGACGCGTGGAGGTCCCGCCCGATCTCGGGGTTGGCGATCGAGACGACGGAGCCGTCGAGTCCGACCATGAACAGGCCGAAGGCGACGGCGACCAGGGTCAGCCAGGGGCGGGAGCGGCGGTCGCGCGCCGTGTGGGCGGGCGGGGAGTGGGACGGTTCGGCCAGGGTGCCGGCGGGGGCCATCGGGTGGTGTTCCTTCGTCGTGGGGAACGCCGAGCCGCCGCGCGGCGCCCGGGGGCGGCCGGCCGCGGCTGGCAGGGAGGGGAGGGGCGCGGGGTACGGCGGCGGGCCCTTCGGGCACACGACGGTGCGTCCGAAAGGCATGCCGGGCCGGAAGGGTTCAGCGCGCGGTGTGGAGGTGCTCGGTGAGTGACTGGAGGGACCCGAGGGCGGAGCCGAGGGCGTCGAGTTCGCCGTCGGTCATGGTCCGCAGGATCCGCGCGGCCTGGTCTCCCATGAGCTGCGTGACCTCGCCGATCCGCCGCCGCGCGGCGGGGGTGAGGTGCAGGTGGGCGATCCGCCTGTCGGCGCCGTCCTGGCGGCGTTCGAGGAGTCCCTGCTCGGTGAGCTGTGTGACCAGTGCGCTGACGTTGTTCGGCTTCATCCGCACCGCTTCGGCGGCCTCACGGACCGTGGTGCCGCCGTGCGTCTCGACGTACCGCAGCAGGGTGAGCTGGGCGTCGGAGGGCTTGGGGTGCGGGTAGTCGCGGTCGACGTGCCGTTCGAGGGCCCGGGCGAGCGCGGGCAGGCACGCCGCGAGGCCGAGGGCCAGACGGTCGATGTCCTGTTCGGACGCGCGGTGCGGGGGCATGCGGCGAGTTTAGATATGTGCGGATACCTATGTCAAAAGACCAATGGTCGGCAGCCGCCCGCCGGCCGGCGAAGGGCTCCGGGCACAGGAGCGGGCTGCCGGAGGATGGTGCCGGAACAGCCGCGGCGCGGTCGCGTCAGGAGGGTTTGGGGCGTACCGCCAGGATCGCGATGTCGTCGGCGCCGTCGGCCCCGAGCCCGATCAGCAGCTCGTCGCAGAGGACGTCGAGCGGCTCGCGCGCGAGCCCGGCGGCATGGCGACGGAGCCGCTCCAGGGCGTCGCTCAGCGACTCGCCCCGGCGCTCGATCAGCCCGTCCGTGTAGAACAGCACCGTCGCGTCCGCGGGGACGGCGTCGTGCGCGCTGCGGCGGGGCACGTCCGGGTCCATGCCGAGGAGCAACCCGGAGCCGTCCTCCAGGAAGCGGGTGCGGCCGTCGTCCGTGACAAGCAGCGGCGGCGGGTGCCCGGCCGAGGAGTGCTCCAGTTCCCACGGACCCTCCTCCGGGCCCTTGATCAGACCGTAGACGCAGGTCGCGGTCGCCTCCTGGTGCAGGGTGTGGTTCGCCAGGTCGAGACGGCGCAGCACCGTCTCCGGCGGCTCCTGACGGTCGACGGCGATGCCGCGGAGCATGCTCTGCAGCCGGCTCATGGCGATCGCCGCGTCCAGGTTGTGCCCGGTCACGTCACCGATGACCAGCGCCGTGTCGCCGCTCGGCAGGATGAAGCTGTCGTACCAGTCGCCGCCGACCTGCGCGGTGGCGGACGACGCGGCGTACCGGGCCGCCAGTTCGAGGTGGCGGACCTCGGGCAGGACGGGCAGCAGCGACCGCTGGAGCCGTTCGGCGATGTTCCGGGTGTTCTGATAGAGGCGCGCGTTGTCGACGCCCAGCGCCAGCGCGCGGCCGAGCTCGTCGACGACCGGCAGGTACTCCTCGGTGAACGCCTGCGCCCGTCCCGTACGGGCCACGGTCAGCGCGCCGATGGTCTCCCGCCGGGCGCGCAGCGGGGCGACGACGGCGCTGCGCGCGCCCAGCTGCTCGAACAGGGCCCCGAAGTCCGCGTCCAGCGGGCCACCCGTCCCGGCCGGCGGGGGCTCGGTGAGCAGCAGCGGGCCGGCTCCGCTGAGGGCCCGGGCGAGGGGGCCCCGCGCCTCGTCGGTGAGCGGCGGCAAGGTGCGCTCGAAGTCCTCCGCGTGCGTGCCACCGGGTTCGCGGTGGACCACGCACGCCCGCTCGACGCCCCCGTCCTCGGTGAACAGGTCGACGGCGCACCAGTCCGCGAGGCGGCTGGTGAGGATCTGGCAGACCCGATGGAGGACGTCGTCCAGGCCGTGGGCGTTGCTGATCGCCGCTCCCGTCTCCGCGATGAGCGACACCGGGTGCGGTGTCGCCGGGACCGCTTCGAGGCGCCGCCGTCCCGCCTGCTCCCCGAAGGCGGCGTGGCGCCGGTCGCCGGGGCGGCGCGCCGCGGTACCGCTGGACACGGCGGCGCGGGGGGAGAGCCGGGCGACGAACACGGTGCGGCCGTCCGCCGTCTCCTGCGTCTGGATGAAGAGCCGGACCGGTACGAGCATCCCGTCGTGGTGCAGCGCGGGGAGCGGGACGGAGCGGCCCAGGATGCGGGGCTCTCCGCTGAGCAGCAGGGACGTGAACGCCGTGATGTGCCGGGCGCGCAGGTGCTCCGGGATGATGGCGGTGAGCCGCTGTCCGACGAGCTCGTCCGCGTGCCAGCCGAGGAGGTCCGCGGCGGGGCCGTTCGCCGCGATGATGCGGTTCTGTTCGTCGGCGGCGATCGTCGGCGCCCTGCTGGAGTGGATGTGTGCGGGGTCCCACGGCACGAGCTCCGCCGGGCCGGCGCCGGGTTCGCGCGGCACCACGGTCCACGCGGTGGGGTGGGCGCCGGCGAGCTGGCCGGTGATCTCGTCGAGCAGCCACCGCTCGAAGACCCGGTTGCGGGGCAGGGCCGGCAGGCAGAGGAGCCGCTCCTCCTGGGCCGCCCCTTCGGCCACGTCCAGTACCTGCCGCAGGGTCCCGACCGCCGGTGCGGCGTCGGCGGGAACGGCCAGGGGCAGGGAGCGGATCTCCCCTTCGGCGGGCTCGCGGCGCAGGGCCGCGGTGACGCACCCGCTGATCACGTTGCTGATGTCGTGGGCGGTGGCGAGGTCGCGCGGCGGGACGAGGTCCTCCCCCGCGGCCGAGGCCAGCTCCAGCTCCCGCAGCAGCAGGTGCCGGTGCTGCTGCGCGGCGGAGTACAGCGCGCCCGGCACGTCGACGAGGGTCACCGTCCGCGCGGTCTCGGCGGGCGGCGGCGGGAGCTCCCAGGCCGAGGGGGGCGGTCTCCCGTCGGGCCCCAGCTCGAACCACGCCGCCTTGGTGTCGTCGCCGGCGTCGACGCCGTGCCGCGACGCCAGCCGGGCGACGAGCACCAGCCCCTGTCCCGTACCGGCGTACGGGGGACAGTCCTGCGGCACCAGGGCGCGCGACGGCCGGCGGTCGCGGACCGTGACGCGGACGCGGTGGCCGGACACCTGGGCGGAGACCTCGATCTCGGTCCTGGCGTGCAGGAGCGCGTTGGTCGCCAGCTCGCTCACGAGGAGTTCGGCGGTGTCCGACAGGCCGGGCACGGCCTCCGGCGCGGTGCCGGCGAGGGCGGCCCGCACGAAGCGCCGGGCCCGGGCCACGCTCACCGGGACCGGAGGGAACCGGCGGGACGTCGCCGCCGGGGCGGAGGTCTCGCCCATGAGGCCAGTCTGTACCAGCGGCCCCCGCCGCGCGGCCGGCGGCCGCGCGCCGTGCGGCAGACGGATGAACCCGCCGTCGGTCCCGGAGGCGGGCCGCCCGTTCCGACGGCGCACCGGCGGCGCGCTCCGGATCACCCCCGGGCTCACCGAAGTTCTGCCGGGGCGGCGCAGCGTCCTACGGGGTCCAGTCGCCCAGCCAGTCCGCGACCTCCTGGGAGGCGGCCTGGGTCGCGGTCAGGTGGGGACGTTCGGTGCTTGCCGGGCCTGCTCCCGGGCCGGTGTTCCCGTACTCGGCGAAGCGGTCCTCCTTCCAGGAGAAGCCGCCCATGTCGGTCCAGGGCGTGCGCTTGATCGCCGCGCTGAGCTCGGAGTCGCGGACGGTGGTCTGGGGGTCCGCCGTGGTGTCGCCGCCGGGGTGCCAGTTGCGGCCGAGGTGGAAGGAGCCCGCGGTCACGTCACCGTTGATCGTGGAGCGGTTGATGAGGATGCCCTTGCGGCCGGCCGGGGTGCTGGGGGCGGTGACGTACCCGGCCGAGGTGCCGTTCCAGCGCTTCTTCAGGGTGATGATCGACTGGTCGATCACGGCGGTGGCACGGCCGAAGACGAAGTCGACGTTGCCGATGACGTAGGAGTTCCTCATGTAGACGCGGCCGGGCTTGTCCTTCGCCGCGGTCTCCAGCTCCAGGGTGTCCTGGTCGCCGGTGACGATGAGGCTGTCCAGCACGATCCTGTCGGCCGTCGTGAGCAGCGCCACCGCCTGGTGGCCCGTCAGGGACTGGTGGGCGGCCTCGTCGAAGTCGTTGGAGACGGTGAGGTTGCGGAGGTGGGAGTCGTCCGAGCGGACGGCGACGGTGGCGCTCCCGGGAGTGCCGTAGGTGCCCGAACCGTCGGGCTTGGGCATCCCGGCCGCGTTGCCGTACACGATGACCGTGTCCTTGCGGCTCGCGCCCGAGCCCTGGATGGTGACGTGCGGCTTGTTCGCCGGGATGCTCACCGTCTCGCGGTACGTGCCCGGCTTCACGGAGATGACGACGCGGCTGGTGTTGCCGGCGGGTACGGCGTTCACGGCGGCCTGGACCGTCCGGTACTGGCCGGTGCCGTCCTTGGCGACGGTCAGGGTCCCGGCGGCCGCGCCGGTGGTGGCGGCGGTGGCCGGCCTGCCCACGGACGTCCTCGGACCGGCTCCCGCCTTCACCCGTGCCGGTACGTCGGCGGCCGCGTCCGCCGTGTAGGCGTAGGACGCCCTCGGGTCGAAGGCCGTCCCGCCGCTCTCGTTGCGGCCGCTGGTGCCGGAGAAGAGGTTGCCGCGTTGCACGAGGGCGGCGGTGGCGTCCTTGATGACGGGGTTGCGGACGCCCTGGAAGTAGGAGTTCTCCAGGACCATCCGCGTCCGGCCCCGGGCGTAGTTGCCGTAGGCGGAGGTGATGGCGGTGCCGGCCACGTCCTCCAGGTAGTTGTTGTAGAGGTGGGCGTGGGCGGCGTTGTCCGTGGACGGATTGCGCTGCTCCGTCTCGCGGATCCAGTTGTGGTGGATCGTGATGTCGGTGACCAGGTTCTCGGTCCAGCCGATGCCGAACGCCTTGTTGGCGTTGCTCAGGCGGTTCCAGGAGACGGTGACGTACGTGCTGTCCTTGCGGACGTCGATCAGCCCGTCGGCGGTGTGCCGGAGATCGTTGTGGTCGATCCACACGTGGTGGGCGCCGTCCATCTGGACGGCGTCGAAGTCGTGCTCCTTGTCGTTCCACACGCCCTGGTACGAATCCCGGATCGTCAGGTTCCGGATGATCACGTTGTGCACGCCCTGGCCCAGGAAGAACCCGCCGCCGACGATGTGCCCCGAGGTTCCGGAACCGATGATCGTCTTGTCCGAGGCAACCTTGATCTCCTTGCCGACGGGGGCCACGGCTATGGTGCCGGCGACGACGATGACGTAGGGCTCGGGGGCGGTCGCGTACTTCTCCAGGTCGGCGAGCGTCGTGACGGTGACGGTCCTGCCGTTCCGTCCGCCGTACGTACCGTTCTGCCCGAGGGCGTCGACCGAGGCGAAGCCGTCGGCGGCGTCGGCCGCCCCCGCGGGCACCTCGGCCGCGACGGCCCTGCCGTCCTCGCCGAGCCCCAGGCCGAACACCGACCCGTAGGCCAGAACGCCGGCGGCTACCGCCGCCGCCGGCAGCCCCAGCGCCAGAACCTTGCGGGGCCTGCGGTGACGCGCGGCGCGATGGTGGGAGGTCATGTGCAGTGTCCGTTTCCGTGGAGGGGGTGGTCGACCTCCAGTCGCCACCGGGCACGGAAAGGTTGCCGGGCTCATGGAAGAAGCCGGCGGGGTCGGACAGCGACGCGACTGAGGGGGCGTGGCTGCCTTGGTGGCTGTGCCGTCCGGCGGACGGGCGGACGGACCGGTGAGCCGACGGACCGCACTGGCGGACCGGCGGGCGGACGGTCGGCTCATCGGTCTTGTGACGAGATGTCATAGGGGACATCCGGGTGGCATCCGTCGCGGTCCGCAACCGGCCGTGCGCCGCACGTAGTCGTCTGCTGCAGTGGTATGACGACCAAGGAGGCAACTGTGACTGGTTTTCAGGCTTTCACTTGGAGCACCGTGGGACTGACGGACCTCGACCCGTACCGCTTCCCCGCCGCACTCGTCGACGACGTGCCGGAGCCGACGCACACGACCCGCGGCGCCGTGGAGCCCGACATCGTCCCCCTGCCCGCGTCCGAACCGGACAGCCGCGTGTTCTCGTCCCTCGCGCCGGTCGACCGGCGTCGCCTCGACCTGCACGCCGCCCTCACCGTCGCGGGCGTCACGCCCCGGCCCGGCGACCTCGACGCCATCGAAGCGCTGTGCAGGCTGGACGACACCACTCACGCCGCGCTCCGACGGTGGATCAGCCGCACCACGTGATCCTCGCGATGACGCGCCTCCGGGTGCGGTTCACTCGCCGCGCGACGGGGCGGCGAGCAGTTCGGACCGGACGAGTTCCAGATGCGCGCGGCGGCGGGATGTGGAGGGCATCGGAGGCTTCGTGGAGTGAGGGCGGTGTGATGATGGGCGGATGGAACCGTCCGAGCCGTTCGATGTCCTCTCGCTTCGCCACGCCCCTGCCGATCCCTGCTCCTGGCGAGCGTCGGCGCGGTTCCGCGTGCTGGTCGACGGGGTGGATGTCGTGGAGACGATCCACCCCGACAGCGATGCGAGCCTCCTGCGCGACATGCTGATCGGCCCGCCGGAGTCGTGGCCGTTGACGGCGGGCACGGAGCCGCGGCGGGTCGAGCTGTCGAACAACTACTGCGACAGCGGTTGCTGCGGGGGCGTCTTCGTGACCGTCGAGCGATGCGCGGGCCTGGTGGTCTGGACGTGGGAGAACACGGACGACGTCCGGGTTCCGCTGCCGCCGGACTGCCACTTCGACGCCGTCCAGTACGACGCCGAGCTCGACCGTTTCGCCGCCGACCACAGCTGGGAGGAGCCGGTCGACACCGCCGCGCGCCTCCTGGCGCGGGAACTGGCCGCCCGCGACTGGCACCAGCGGTGGAACTGCCTGGCCCCGCCGTGGGGGCTGGGCGTCTCGGTCCGCGGCCGCGGCGAGGAGGCCGGCGTCACGATGTGGTTCCGCGTCGAGGACGCGGTCCTCGCGACGGCATCGCATTTCCGCTACACCATGGCCGTCACCGGGGCCGACCCCGTCGAGGACCAAGTCCGTCGGTTCGTCGAGGGCATCGACACGTCCGACCCGCGTTCGACCGCGCAGGCCCTCTGATCCGCTCCTGGTGGGGCCGAGCCCGTCTCGACGTCGGCGGCCGGGGCACGGTTCGCCGTCGCCGGGGTCCCTCCTCGGCGGATCGGCGACACGGGCGGCGGGCGCGGACTCGCCGGAGGCCGGCGGCTGCCGCGCCGGTCATTCCTCCCGCCACGGCCGGAGCTTCTCGGGGTTGAGGACCGCCCAGATCCGGTGGATCCGGCCGTCCACGATGTCGAACGCGTACACGGAGACGACCGTGCCGTCCAGGTGGGCCGCCAGGCCGGGCTGCCCGTTGACCGTGCACTCCCGGAGCGCGAGTCGGCCCGGGAGGGTGCGTGCGGCGAAGAAGCGGGCGATCCGTTCGGCGCCCTCGATCGGATGGGGCAGGGCCGTGACGCGTCCGCCGCCGTCCCCGACCGCGGTGGCGTCGGGGTCGAGCAGGCCGATGAGGGCGCTGATGTCCGAGGCCTGCCACGCCTGCTTGAACTCCCGTACGACAGCGGCTCGTTGGGCGGACGGCGACCGGGGCGGCCGTGAGGCGTCGACGCGGCGCCGGGCCGAGGCAGCCAACTGGCGGCAGGCCGCCGGTGTGCGGCCGACGATGTCGGCGACCTCGCCGAAGGAATAGCGGAACACGTCGTGGAGGACGAACGCGACGCGTTCCGCCGGCGTCATCGATTCGAGTACGACGAGGAAGGCCATGCCGACCGACTCGTCGAGCGTGACGCGGTCGGCCGGATCCGCCGTGCCGCCGTCCGCCCCGCCGGCCGGCCACTCGGCGTGCGCGGGCAGTGGCTCGGGCACCCACTCCCCCACGTAACGCTCCCGCCGCGTCCTGGCCGAGCGCAGCACGTCCAGGCAGATGCGGCCGGCGACCTTCGTCAGCCATCCCCCGGGGGAAGCCACCGCCTCCCGTTGCCGCGCGGGCATCGTGTACCAGCGGGCGTACGTCTCCTGCACGACGTCCTCGGCCTCGGCCAGGGAACCCAGCATCCGGTACGCGAGGTTGATCAGCCGGCGGCGCTCGGCCGCGAGCGCGCTCACCGTCGAGTCCTGTCGGCCGTCCTGGGGCGTGGTCGCACGGTACGTCATGGTCCTGGGGCTCCTCGGTCGGATCTTCCTTCACCGTTATGACGCGCCGGCGCCCCGGAATGTGATGCGGCCCACCTCACATTCCGCCGGGCCGTCTCGTCGTACCCGGCAACGGCACCTCGGCCGTGCCGATGGCCCTCACCGAAGGAGTACACGATGACCACCACCAGCGAGTCCGAGATCCGGGCGCTTCTGGCGAGCCGCGCCGACGCCCAGCAGTCCAAGGACATCGACCGGCTCATGTCGTTCTACGCCCCCGACGCCGTCTACTACGACGTCGTCCCGCCCCTGCGGTTCACGGGAACCGAGGAGATCCGGCGGAACTTCCTGCGCTGGTTCGACGGATACGTCGGCGGGATCAGCCTGGAGACGCACGACCTCACCCTCACGGCCGGCGGGGACACCGCGTTCGCGCACATGCTCCACCGCGACTCGGGAGAGCGGAAGGGCGGGCTCCAGGGCTCGATCTGGGTACGGGAGAGCGTCTGCCTCCGGAAGGCCGGCGACGGCACCTGGTCGATCACCCACGAGCACGTCTCGATCCCGATCGACCCGGCCACCCTGACCGTCTGGCTTCCGTCCGACAAGGACCAGCTCGCCTGACCCCCGTTCGCGTACGGCATTCCTTCACATCGAGGAGCATCGGTCATGGCAGCCAAGAGGAAGAGGTTCGTCGCGGCGTCGCTCGCCGCGGTCGCGGTCGGCATGGGGGCGGTCGAGGGCGCGGGGGCAGCGCCTCCGAAGAGGCCCGAGGTCATCGAAATGGCCGTCCGGAACGACCAGTACACGGCAGTGGATCTCGGGCCCGCCGGACCGAGCCTGGGCGACATGGACGTGTACTCCGGCACCGCCGTCAAGGACGGCCGGACCGTCGGACGCGGCGGCGGTCACTGCCAGGTCATCCACCTGAAGGGCGAGGAGACGACCTCGCAGTGCCTGATCACCATGGAGGTCGAACGGGGTTCCCTGACGATGCAGTCGCTGTGGACGCGGGGAGCGGGCGCCTCCCTCGACATGGCCATCACCGGCGGTACGGGCGTCTACCGCGACGCACGGGGCATCGCCCGCTTCTGGGACATCGCGACGCCGGACGAGCGGGTGCGGCTCGAGATCCTGCGCTGAGTACGGCGGGGCCCGCCGTACTCTCGCGGGGCCCGGCCGTACGCTCGGCAGGGCCCCGCCGTTCGCTGGGCGGGGCTCTGCCGTTCGCTGGGCGGGCCCCGCCGTGCGCTCGCAGGCCCCCCGCCGTGCGTTGGACAGGGCCCCGCCGCCGCCGTCACCTCCGGTGCCCCCTCGCGGCGAAGTTTTCTCGGCGCTCCACAGCGTGGCCGATGAGTTCGCGGCTTCCGGGCGGTCCACACTCGTGACATCCCCCGCAGGAAGGACACCGCCATGTCGGAGCTTCTCGTCGACTTCATCACCTCGCTCGACGGCTACGCGTCGGGAGAGGGGTGGCCCGGCTTCTGGGGGCTGGAGGGCCCGGAGTACCTCGCGTGGCTCGGCGAGCAGCCCGAGGCCACGTATCTCATGGGAGCGAACACCTACCGCCTGATGTCGGGCTTCGCCGCGGGGCAGGTCCCGGCGGGCCAGGACGAGTTCAGGCCCGAGGAGGAGGCGTCCGTGGACGAGCTCACGCGCGCCTCCAAGGTGGTGTTCTCCTCCTCCCTCGACGCGCCGCTGACCTGGGCCAACTGCACGCTCGTCCGCGACGACGCCGTCGAGGCGGTCCGCGCCATGAAGGCGACGGGCTCGGGGCTCCTCAGCACGATCGGCAGCCTCAGCCTCTCCCGGTCCCTGTTGCGGGCCGGTCTCGTCGACCGCTTCCGGGTGGTGATGTTCCCGGTGATCACCGGGGCCACGGGCGAGGAACGCATCTACGACGGCTATCCGGACGTCGCTCTGGAGATGACCGGGCACCGCACGTTCGACGGCCGCATCCAACTGGTCGAGTACAAGCCCCGCGTGCTCGACCACCCGCCGCTCGGCACCCCCGCGTGACCCCCGACGGACGGACGACGAACCGCGGGGCCCGGCGGCGCACGGCCGGCCGCGGAGGAAGCCGGCCGGCAAGGTGTGTCGCCCGGAGGGGTCGGTGCCGCGGCTGGCGGGGGTTCGGCCTGCGATGCCGGTGTGGGTTCGGTGGTGGTCGTACCAGTGCAGCCAGTGGGTGAACGCTTCCCTGCGTTCGTGGTCTGAGGTGTAGGGCCTCTGGTATGCCCAGGCGTAATCGGTCGGCACCCGTTCGATGCGGATGCCCAGGGAGCGAAGTAGGCCGTGGCCCGGACGAGGAGGCCGCGCAGGTCGGGGCGGTCTCGTCGGGCAGGTTCTCGGTGTAGGCGATGCGGCTGTGGTCGTCGAGGGTGGTGCGGAGGTAGGCCAACGCCCCCGAACCGCACACCTAGGTGCCTGCGGGGGTCAGTTGTGCTACCCAGTGGCTGGCCTCGGCCCAGGGTGTGTCGGCGCCGAGGAGGGGACCGGAGGACAGCTTCCGTCTTCCCTTCTCCTCGCTCACCCAGAACGTCAGGGAGGCGGTGCTTCTGGAGCAGCCCAATGGCTGCTTGTTGTCGGCGAGCTCCACGGGCGCGGTGCGGAGCCGGGTCGGATCCTGGGAGAACACCTCCGCCTTGTACGTGCACCTCTGGCCCACCGCGCTGATGGACACGAGACGGATGTCGCGTTTCGCCGCGCCCTGACCCATCGTGACTTCGAAGCGGTAGGTGCCGTCCGCAGCCCGGCCACCCCAGGAGCCCCGGAACTTCTCCGGCAGCGCGCCCGTGGCGGGCGGCACCTTCTCGAACATGGCAGGTTCGTAGGAGGCCTGTCGGTCGTTGTGGCGGTCGTAGAAGCTCGGGTCGTCCTCCCACTGGAACGCACCGTTCCATGAGGCGACGAACGCCCCGGTACCGTCCGGGCGGGAGGAGCTGTAGTCCTCGGTGCTGTCTTCGCAACGTTCCGCCTCGGACTGGGGGCTCACCTTCTTGAGCCGGCTCGAGCCGAGCTTGATCGCGTCGCTTCTGGAGGCGGTGATGGTGCTTTCCCAGACGCACAGCCGCACCTCGTTGAGCAGGGAGTACTGGACGGTGCCCTTCCCATCGACGAGCAGGCGTGCGAGCGCTCCTTCCCTGTGCAGGTCGCCCTTGCTCAGGCGCGCCTCCCAGTTCCCCTGCAACGCCTTCGGAGCACTCAGCGACGGCGACGGTGCTTCCCCCGCCCCGCCCTGCCACGGACGGAGCGCGAGCAGGCCACCGACGGCGACGAGCACCACGGCGGCTGCCGTCCCCGCCACGACGGCGGGGCGACGCCGCTGTTCCGGGGGCTGCGCCGACCCGGGCGAGCGTGCCGGTTCGTCGTGTCCCGGCCCCACCGTGGGCGCCTGCGCGAGCGCGTCCGCCGGGGCCGCGGCGGGCGCGGGCACCGGCTGAGGTGCGGCGGGACCGGGAACGGGCCGGGCGGTGGGCACGGGCCGGGCGGTGGGCACGGGCCGGGACGTGGGCACGGGCCGGGCGGGCGCCGGTGGAGTGGGAACCTGGCCCGGCACGAGGGCCGTGTGCGGCCGCAGCGGATCGAAGTCCAGCAATTGTGCCGCGTGCCGCCCCAGTTGGCCGAGCAGCGCGCCCGGAAGCCATTCGCCGACGCCTTCTGTGGCGGTGCGGGCGGCGATCTGCTCCGGCGTGGGGCGTTGCGCCGGGTCTTTCCGCAGGCAGTCCCGTACGAGTCCGAGAAGCGCCTCCGGCACCCCGTCCAGGTCGGGTTCCTCCTCGGCGACCCGGAACAGCTGGGCGTGCAGGCCGTTGCCGGTCGCCCCGAAGGGCTGGCGCCCCGTGGCCGCGTAGGCGAGCACCGAACCCAGGCTGAACACATCGGAGGCGGTGGTGACGTGGAGCCCACGTACCTGCTCCGGGGACATGAAGCCGGGCGAACCGATCACCATGCCCGTGCGGGTCTGCAGGCTGTCCCCGGTGATGCTGTCCAGCGCCCGGGCGATACCGAAATCGATGACCCGGGGCCCGTCCACGGTGACCAGGACATTGGACGGCTTGAGGTCGCGGTGGACGAGGCCCGCCCCGTGGATGGCCTGCAGGGCGAGCGCGAGCCGGTTGGCCAGGACCCGCACCGACTGTTCGGGCAGCGGCCCGTGCCGCTCGGCCACGACGGCGTGCAGATCGGGTCCGGGAACGTACTGGGTCGCCACCCAGGGCGTCTCCGCGCCCGTGTCCGCGTCGAGCACGGCAGCGGTCCAGGCCCCGCCGACCCGCTTCGCGGCGGTGACCTCGCGGGCGAACCGCAAGCGGAATTCGGCATGTTGGGCGAACTCGGTCTGTACGACCTTGACCGCGACCGTGCGCCCGCCTTCGGAGCGGGCCAGGTAGACGCGCCCCATGCCGCCGGCACCTAAGCGGGCGATGAGACGGTAGGCGCCTATGCGCGGCGGATCTTCGGCGGTCAACTGGTCCACGAGGAAGGAGAGTAGCCCAACGGTCCCACGGCGAGGGGTCGGACGGTTTCGTTCCGTGCAGGTGCGGACCGCCCCTGCACGGCCGGGACTTGCTCGTGCGGGACACCGCCGCCCACAGGCCCGGCCGCGTGTCCGAACGCGATCCCGTGCCGGGGTCGCCGGCCGCCGTGTCCCGGTCGGCCCGGGTCTGTGGCCGGTACGAGCCGGTCTCCACGCTGTGCGACCGCGCGGACGCCGTGGAGCGGGTCATGCGGACGGCGGTCGCGCGGGCCGCCACCCGGCGCGTGACGGGCGACCCGGATCAGGCGGCGGGCTTCGAGAGCGCCTTGCTCCTGGACCCCGGAAACCGGTCCCTCCCTCTGGATCTCGCGGACGTGCGTGCCGAGCGGGGACGGGTCTCGGCTCGCGATCATGTGGGGCTGGTCCGCCCGGGACTGCCTAGCCGAGCCAGACGATGCTCAGGACGGTGAGGTGGCGCAGGGGTCTGTTCACCCAGTAGGTGAGGGACAGGCGGCCTACGGAGGCGTAGCGGACGTCGCCGCCCTCGGGGTCGTCGGCGTTCCACTGGCGGAAGCCCCACGGGTCGGTCGCGGCGGCGTCCAGGACGTCCCACACCGTGTCCTCGGCCTGACCGGGAAGGGTGTCGAGGACCTTGGCGGCGGTGGAGGAGAGGCGGACCGCGTACGGGGCGCCGGTCACGGGCGCCGTCGCCGCACTTCCGCCATGTCGACGGCGTCGCTGTCGTCGTAGCCGGAGCTGATGAAGGCGTCGACCGCCGAGGCGTGGGCCAGACGGCCCTGCCAGGCCCGGACGACCTCGTACAGCCCGGCGAGGGAGAACGTCCGCCGGGACTCCTCCAGCGCCGCCGTCCATTCCCGCTCGAAGGCCGGGGCCCACCGCTCCGCGCGGTCGCTGGAACGCAGCCGGGCCAGCAGTTCCGCCGGTGCGCCGGGCGCCGGCGCGTGAGGGGTGAACGGGGTGTGGTCGGGCTCCGCGCTCATCGGCACCTCCGGGAGGGACGTCGTCCTGTCACTGTACGTGCGCGGCGGGACGGCGGGGGCGGGAGGCGTGGGGATTCCCTTCGTTCGGGGGCGCGGGGGGGGGAGGGCGCGGTGGAGGGGAAGGTCCGGGTGGCGTCTGTCTCCGGGTGCGACCCGCCGGGTCCCACGGCGGAGGACGGGATGCTGAGCACGGGCGTCACGCCGCCCCGCAGGACGCGGAACGGCGACGGTCGTCCTCGGGCCCGCGCATGGGGGGTCCGTGGGGTGGGCAGTGGCCGGAGGAAGAGCGCGTCGGTGGTGGCAGGGCCGGGGCCGCCGGCATGGTGGTGCGTCCACCGGCCACGGGAGGCGATCATGGGGTTTCCGCTGCCCGACAACGTCGAGGACCTGAAGGTCCTCATCGGCGAGGAGGTGGCCGGTCTGCGGTCGGCGGTCCGCAGGGCCACCGACCGGCCGGCCGCTCCCGGGCCCGGCGAGGAGGTCACCGCGTCCGCGCAGGCGCTGTCGCCGACCCCCAGCCTGCCCACGCGGGACGGTTCGTCGGACGGCTGCCTCTGCAGTACCCATGACCCCGGTGCCACCGGTACGTGCTCCGTCCTGGAAGCGATTCCGGCGTCCGCCGTCCTCCTCGAAGCGATGCGCGACGAGGCCGGGGCGGTCCGCGACTTCCGCATCGTCGCCGGCAATCGGATCCGGTCCGCCGAGTGGCTGGAGGCGCCGCACCGGCAGGTCGGACAGCGGTTCCTGGAGGCCCGGCCGGGGGCGGCGACGAGCGGGCTGCTCGCGGGCCTCTCGGAGGTCGCCGCGGGCGGCGGCCCGCTGGAGGGCCGCGTCGTCGACTACACGGAGCAGCGGCTGGGGCGGCTGCACCGCGCACCGCTCCTCTACTCGGCCGCGCGCTGCGGCGAGCAGATCCTGGCGACGTGGCGGCCCGTGCAGAGCCAGACCGAGCTCCTGACGATCGACGCCCAGTACCTCGCGTCCTTCGGCTGGGGCAACTGGGACCTGCTGTCCGGGAAGGTGACCTGGTCGGAGGGGCTGAGCCGGATCTTCCACGCCGACATCCGGATGCCCTGGTCGCTGGAGCAGCTGTGCGACGCCCTCCTCCCGGACGACCTCACCGCCTTCTCGGAGTTCATCACCTCGGTCCTCGCGGGCGAGGAACCCGCCTGGACGCGCATCCGTTTCCTCGTCCTCGGCGAGGTCCGCACACTCGATTTGCTCGGCAGGCCCGTCGCCGGTACCGACGGCAGGCCCTGGGCGGTGAACCTCATAGCCCGCGACCTCACGCCGCAGATCCGCAGCCGCCGCAGGCTCGCCGAGACGGAGCGCGAGTCCGACCGGCTCCGGCGCCAGGCACGGGCCGAACGGCGGGTCGCGGACGCGCTGCGCGAGGCACTGCTGCCGACCCACTCCGAGGCGCTGGCGGCGGTCGGGCTGACCGTGGCGGCATCGTACGGGCCCGCCGAACCCGACGCGGCCGTCGGCGGCGACTGGTACAAGTGCCGGCTGCTGCCCGACGGACGGGTCCTGATCGCCATCGGTGACGCCGCCGGTCACGGCCTGGACGCCGTCGCCCGCATGTCCCAGCAGCGCCACGCCCTGGCCGGCCTGGCGCAGACCGGCGCCTCGGCCGGCGAGATCACGACCTGGCTCAACGAACTGGTCTGCAGCGACCCGGTCGAGCAGACCGCCACGGTCGTCACCGGCCACATCGACGAGGCCCGCGACCTGTACTGGGCGGACGCCGGCCACCCGGCCCCGATCCTCCTCCGTGACGGGCGTGCCCGGCCCCTGCGCACCACCGAACGCGGGCCCCTGCTCGGCGCGCTGCCCGGCTACGCGTACCAGACCACCACGACGCGTCTGCGCCCCGGGGACCTGCTGCTGCTCTACACGGACGGCATGGTGGAGCGACGGGGCGAGGACGTCACCAAGGGCATCGAACGCCTCGCCGACCTCGTCGCCGCCGTCCCCGACCCGACGCCCCGGGCCCTGATGGACACGATCCTCGCGGACCCGGAGCAGCAGACGGGCCACGACGACGACGCCTGCATGCTGGCCATCCGCATCGACTGACGCCGCCGCGTGCGGTTCCGGCCCTCCTGTGGCGGGCGCCGCCGCCCCGCAGGCCGGTCGAACGGGCGCTGCGCCGCCTCCGGAGGAGCCGGCGTCCTGATCACGTCCGGTCGGAGGGACGCCGCGCGACCCGTGGGAGCGGGGCCCGATCGAGGTGGGCCGCGATGCGCGCGATGGTGCGGGCGTTGTCCTCGAACAGGTGCGCCTGCATGCCCCTCGCCCGCGCGGCCTCGACGTGGACCGTGACGTCGTCGACGAACAGGCAGTCCTCCGGCCGCACGCCCAGGGCGGCGCACACGGCGTCGTAGGCGCGGGGGTCGGGCTTCTCGATGCCGAGCTCGTGCGAGTAGACGATCTGTTCCACCAGCTCGTCGAAGCGGTACAGGCTGGTCTCCCGCTCGCGGGCGCCGACGAAGCTGTTGCTGAGGATGCCCAGCCTGCAGGTTCCGCGCAGCCCTCGGAGGTAGGCGATGAGCTCCTCGTTGGGTGTCCCCAGGTATTCCGTCCAGAGGTCGGCCATGAAGGCCTCGACCTGCGGCGCGTCGAGCCCCAGGCGGACCCCCACCTGTGCGCGCACCTCCGGCTCGCCGACGCTCCCAACGCTCCCGGCGCGCCATATGTCGTGCATCCGTGCGTGCACGGTGCCGTGTGGCAACTCCAGTCGGTCCTCCCACCGTTGCACCCAGCCCGTGTCGGGGGTGAACTCCAGGACGCCGCCGATGTCGAGGATGACGCAGACCTCGGTCATGTACTTCTCCTTCGCTCAGCGGCAGGTCGTCCCGCCCGCGACACCCGAACCCGGGAACGGAGGACAGGCGGCCGCCGCGGCAACTAACGTACCCGCGAGTAGGAATGAGCGGCGACGGTGTCGCGCGGTGCGGAGGGAGCGGGCCATGGACCGGCAGTGGAGCCTGGAGGAGAGCGTCGTGGTCGACGCGCCGCCCGTGGTGGTCTACGCGTTGGTGTCGGACCTCCGGAACATGGGCCGCTGGAGCCCGGAGTGCCGGGGCGTGTGGGTGCCGCGGCCGCCGGCCCGCCCCGGCTCCCGGTTCATCGGGTTCAACCGGCGCGGCCCGTTCCTGTGGCCGACCGTGGGACGCGTGACCCAGGCCCGCCGGGACAGCGCCTTCGTCTTCGACATCAGCGCCTTCGGACTGCCGATCGCTCGCTGGGGCTACCGGTTCGAACCGGAGGGCTCGGGCACGCGGGTCACCGAGTTCTGGCAGGACCTGCGCACCGAAGGATTCCGCGCCCGGGCCGCCGAACTCCTCGGAACGGTCTTCGCGGGGTCGAATCCCGCCCGCCGGGTGGCACTCAACCGGGCCGGCATGCGCACCACCCTCGCACGCATCGCACGGACCGCGACCGCCGGAGTCTGAGACCGTCCCCGTCCGCCGGTGGCCCGACCGGCGGCCGAGCCGGTGGCCCCCACCGACGGAGAGGCCGACGCACGAGCCGGTGGACGATCCGGTGGATGAGCCAGGTCGACGAGCCGGTGGACGATCCGGTGGATGAGCCAGGTCGACGAGCCGCTGGCCGAGCCGGCGGAACGCCCGCGCCGAGACCCTCACGCCACTCGGGCACGCGTGGGTGGATGGGGCGTGAAGGGGCCCTTTCCGCGGGGGGCGCGTGCGGCGTGGCCCGCTCTGCGCGGCAGGGCCACGCCGGACGGATGTCAGGATCCGGCGGTCGGGAGGCTCAGGAACAGGTCGAAGTAGGTGCCGGCCGAGAGGAGCAGGCCGACGCCCCCGAGGACCGCGCCCGCGACGGCGACCGCGCGCACCCAGGCGGGGCGCCGGGGCAGCGTCAGAACGAGGCCCGCGACGATCACGGCGAGGAGCGCGAAGATGCCGTTGACCAGCGCGGTGCTGTGCCAGGCGTCGCCGTAGATCTCGCTGATCTGCTGGGCCGGGGTGCCGGTGCCGGAGGTCTTGATCTGGCCGACGAGCGTCTCGCGCTCGGCGACGACCCTGCCGGTCCAGGTGCCCGTCAGGGCGACGACGGAGAGCGCGGCGGAGACGACGGCCGCGGCGGCGGCACCGACACCGGTGGCATCCGGCCGGGCGGCCCCACCGTCTGTGTCGTCGTCCGCCTCCTCGTCCCGGACGAATGCACCGTCGCCCTCGTCGTCGCGGGCGTCCTCGTGGGCGTCTGCGCGTGCGTCGTCGTGCAGCTCGTCGGACAGGTCCGTACGGTCGCCGACGCTTTCGCCGTCCAGGCGTACCGCCGCCCCGTCGGTCTTCTCGGTCGTCTTCGTATCCATGCGGCGCACGCTAGGCGCCCCAGATGAGAGCCGTCTTAACCGATCGCCCTCGGGCACGACCGGAGAGGCCAAGCAGCGGGCCCGTACCCCTCACGCACCGCGACATCGGCCCTGATCGCTGACCACCTCCAGGGGGCCTGGGAGCTATCGGAAATATTTCCGGAGCCGCTGTACGGGCGCTTCGCTAGGGTGCGGCCATGGTGAACTACGTGCTGGTTGCAGGTGCTCGGCTCGGAGCGTGGGCGTGGGACGGGGTGGTGCCGCATCTGGAGGCGGCCGGACACGGTGTCCACCCGCTGACGCTGTCCGGTCTCGCGGAGAAGCGAGGCGTGCCGGCCGGGCAGCGCACCCATGTTCAGGACATCGTCGACGAGGTCGAGCGCCAGGACCTTCGCGAGGTCGTCCTGGTAGGTCACAGTTACTCGGGCATCCCGGTCGGTCAGGCCGCCGAGCGGATCGGCGACCGGCTGGCGGGCGTGGTCTTCGTCGACTCCAGCGTTCCGGTCGACGGCGAACCGTTCGTCTCCTCCTGGCCGGACGGCGGGGCGGCGATGAGGGCATCGCTCGCCGAGAACGAGGGATTCTGGCCGGTCGCGACTGCGGCCCACTTCGAGGGCCACGGGCTCACCGACGAGCAGATCGCACGCATCGTGCGCGGCTCGACGCCGCACCCGGGCGCCACGCTGACCGAACCCGCCGCGCTGGAACGGCCGCTGGGCGACCTCCCGGCGACGTACGTCAAGTGCACGCTCGGCGACCCCGAACCGAGCGATGACGTGGCGAAGCTGCTGGCCGGCGAGCGCTGGCGGCTGGTCGAGATGGACACCGGCCACTGGCCGATGTTCTCCCAGCCGCGCGAACTGGCGCAGGTCCTCCTCGACACCGTCGGTCGGTGACCGCAGGGACGGGCCGTTGCCCCGCACGCCCCGATAGGGAAGGTGTCCGACGCCCGTGAGCAGGAGGCCGACGCCGACATCGGTCAGGGCGGCCGCGCCGGGCGCACCAGGAGCAGCAGGAGCAGCAGGAGCAGCAGGAGCAGCAGGAGCGTAGTCCCAGCAGGGGCGCGGCGCGGCGGCGGTCGAGCTGGGCGACTACCGCTCCGGGCGGCCACTCCCCCGCCTCGGCGCTGGCCGTGCGCGCGGCCGCCTCGTGCGGGGCGAGCCGCGTGGTCGGCTCCTTGTCGCGGCATGGCCGTACGAGGTCGATGAGCGGGCCCGGCACGCCGCAACGAGACGGCTTCCTCGTCGGCGACCCGGAAGAGGTGGGCGTTCAGGCCGGTGTCCATCGCCCGGGCGATGCCGGAGTCGATGACGCGGGGCGGTCCATGGTCACGACGACGTTGGACGGCTTGAGGTGACGGTAGATCAGGCCCACCTCGCGCGCAGGCTGGAGGGCGAAGCGGCCGGTGAGCGTGTGGGCCAGGGGCTCGGCGTTGACAACCGCGTCGGCTGTAACAGAAGCTGTTGCGACAAGGAGGGATGATGGCGGCCAACAGTCGATTGACCATCGCGGCACACGCGTTGGCCTGGCTGGCGCTGGCACAGCGCCGAGGCCAGGAGGTCCTCACGTCCGAGCAGGTGGCGGCCAGCGTCAACACCAACCCCGTGGTCATCCGGCGCAGCCTGGGCGACCTGCGGCGCGCCGGCCTGGTGAAGGTGCGCCACGGCGCCGGCGCCGGGTGGAGCCTGGGGCGCGAGCCCGAGCGGATCACGCTGCTCGACGTGTACGACGCCGTCGACGCGCAGCCGCCGTTCGGCCTGCACCGCACCGAGCCCAACCTGGAGTGCCCGGTCGGCCGGGGCATCCGCCCCGCCCTGAGCGGGGTCTACGACCGGGTCGAGCAGGCCCTTCGGCAGGAGCTGGCGGCCACGTCGATCGCCGATGTCCTGCGCGAGTCGCTGGCGAACTGACGGAAGGGCGCGGGCCGGCGGGCCAGGCAGGTCAGGGCCAGGTCAGGTGGTACGGACACGGGCCGGCGACGGTGCGGGCGGGCGGGCGGGAGGCCATGCGGCTGGCCGGGCCAGCGGGTCGGCAGTCCATCCCCTCACCCTGCCACTTGTCGTAACAATTTCTGTTCCAGCAATGAACGAGGAGCACGTGTGGTGGAAGCCCTGCGGTGTCCCGCCGGCGTCGTCGAGCTGCGGCAGTACACGCTGCGCCCGGGACGCCGAGACGCGCTGATCGACCTGTTCGACCGGGAGTTCGTCGAGTCCCAGGAGGCCGTGGGTGCGACCCTCCTGGGCCAGTTCCGCGACCTGGACGATCCCGACCGGTTCGTCTGGCTGCGCGGTTTCGCGGACATGGATCGTCGTGCCGAGGCCCTGGAGGACTTCTACGGTGGGCCGGTCTGGGCGGCCCACCGGCGCGAGGCGAACGCGACGATGGTCGACTCCGATGACGTGCTGCTGTTGCGACCCGCCTCGGCGCACGGCGGGTTCCCGGTGCCGGTCGGCTCCCGGCCGGCTCCCGGCGCGCCGCCTCCTCGGCGGCGGTCGCTCTTCCTCGCCACGATCTGGTACGGGCGCGGCCCGTTCGACGCCGCTTTCGTCGACTTCTTCCGGCGGCGCGTGCGGCCCGTCCTGGCCGAGACCGGGTGCGAGCCCCTGGCGTGCCTCCGGTCGGAACACGCGCCGAACACCTTCCCCGCGTTGCCGGTACGCCGGGACGAGGAGGTGTTCGTCTGGTTCGCGCGCTTCGCCGACGAAGCCGAGCTCGACCGGCATCTGGAGCGGCTGGAGCGGGTGGAACGCTGGCGCGAGGAGCTCCTGCCGATCCTCTCGGACCGCTGGGCGAGGGCACCGCAGAGGCTGCGGCTGCTCCCGACCGACAGGTCCTCGCTGCGCTGAGCCCCCTGCCCCCTCCCTGCGGTCAGCTCGCGGACGCGCTCCAGCCGTCCTCGGCTGCGACGTGCAAGGCCCCCTGATGCAGGTCGAGACCGCGGGCCGCGTTCGGCGCCTCCACCTGGACGAGCGGCCCCGCCCCCTCGAACGCGGCTGCGCGGAGGCGGAAGGCTACCGGCTCCGCGCAGCCGACCGTACGGAGTCTCCAGCGTCCCGGCGCCGGGTCGTCGGGGCGGGGTGGCAGGGCGAGTTGGAACTGCGCGGCAGCCGGTCGTTCCGTCCCGTAGTCGGTGTGCGCGGCCGTCCACGAGGCCATGACGAGCACCGCCCTGGAGGGCGTTCCGCGCCCGGGTGCGTCGGCCACGGGGGACGGCGGCGTCCGGTCGGCGGTCTTCGGCGCCTCGATGAGGTCCGTGCGGCCCGCCGCGGTCTTGAGGACGCGCGCGAACCCGCGCGCGAGCCGGGGGCCGCCCCGGACGGCCCATTCGCGGATCAGCGCGCGGAAGGCCGCCTCCCGGCGGCGTGCGCAGACCTTCGACCCGGCGGCGAGGATCCCTTGGCCCGCCCCGGAGAACGCCCGGCACAGCTCCAGAACCGGGACGCGATCCGCGCGCTCCGGGTAACGCACCGAGCGGAGCTCCAGCATGGCCATGCGCAGGAGGGTGGCGGCGGCGTGCGCGTCGGGTCCCAGGGCTCCGCCCGGCGCCTTCCGCCGGCGCTCCGGCCGCTCGGGGCGGGGAGGGGTGATCGCGTCCGCGCGTCGACCGGCGGCCGACAGGTGCCATGAGCGGTCGTCCGGGTGGTACAAGGCGCCGGCCGCGCGGAGTCGTCCGCCGCTGCCCAGGGCTATCCCGATCTCCCCCGGCCCGGCGTCCAGGGTCACACCGCCCTCGCCCGGGGCCGTGAAGTCGGCGTCGGTGACGCGGTCCAGCCACAGGCTCAACAGGGCGGCAGGCGCGGCAGTTTCGACGGCGAACCTGCGGGCGACGTCGAGTCGGAGGAACGCGGTCAGTTCGCTCCCGGCACGCTCCACCCTCAGGTGGCGGACGGTCGCGGTCGTCATGTCGTAGTCGGCGGCCAGTTCCTCCATCCGCTCACGCGTGAGCCGGCCCTGCGGCGCCATGACGTGCCCACGGTAGTCCCGGCCCGGTGCGTACGGCTCGTCCGGTGCCGACAGGAGCGCCGCCACGTCGTAGCCGACCACGGCCGCCTGCTCGGTCATCCACACGCGCCGCCGTTCGCCGAGACCGGCCATCCACTCCAGTACGGCCGCCGCCCGGCGCTCGCGCCTTCCGGCGCGCGGCGTGCTCATGGCCCAGAACAGCGGGAAGAGGTTGTTGTCCCATACGTCCGCCGCCTCGCGCACCGCCTCCCGGTCGAAGAGGCGGACGTCCGCCGCGGCTTCCGCCATGCGGTCCACCGAACGGTCCAGCAGCGCCGCGAGGACGGCCGTGGCCGACGCGGAGAGGTGGGCCGGCGCGGAGAACGTGGACGGTGCCGAGGACGCCGCCGACACGGGGCACGCCGCCGGGCGCGGCGCTTCCGGCGGTGGAGGTGTGCGGTGGGCGGTCATGCCGCGATCGTCGCAGACGACGCGGCGGGCGAATGTGCCGCCCGCCCCCGTCAGCGGGCGGGTGGACGGACCTCTGTCGCTCGTTGCGGACGGGTCCAGGACTCACGTTCCGGTACCGGCCCCGGCCCGGGCCGGGGCGCCGGACGGCCCGGCGGGAAGGGGTTCGTCGGGGGTGCGGGGCGCGGCTTCGACGGGTCCGGCAGGCCTCATGGTCCTGTCGGGTCGTCGGGCTTCGGCGGGGTCGGACGGGTCGGCGGGCCGGTCCCTGCGTCAGTCTCCATGATCAGACCAGCTCATGAGGTGAGCTTCTCCAGCCGCCCGCGGGCCGCCTTCAGGGAGCGGCCTCGGGGCAGTTCTCGCTTCCAGGGATCGTCTTCCTCCAGGCGTTCGTCGAGGTTGGCGAGGGTCCAGCGCCTCCCGGTGAGATCGGGGGCGTCGAGTTCGGTCCAGCTCAGCGGGGTGGCGACCGGGGCGCCGGGGCGGGCGCGGACGGCGTAGGGGGTGACGGCCGTCTGGGCGTAGCCGTTGCGCTGGATGTCGAGGTAGAGCCGTCCCTCGCGGGCCTGCTTGCGGGGCGCGGTGGTGAGCTCGTCCGGGTGGCGGGCGGCCAGCAGTTCGGCGACGTCGCCGGCGAACGCCCGTACCTCGTCGAAGGCGGTACGGCGATCGAGCGGCACCACGACGTGCAGTCCGCGCGAGCCGGTGGTCATCAGGGCCGCCGGCAGGTCGAGCTCGGCGAGCAGCTCGCGAAGCCGGGCGGCGGTCCGCCTGACCGGTTCGAAGTCCTCGCCGGGAGGGTCCAGGTCGAAGACCAGGCGGTCGGGGTGGTCCGGCCGGTCCGCTCTGGACAGCCAGCGGTGGGGGGTGACGCACGCCTGGTCGACGAGGTAGAGGAGGGAGGCCAGGTCGTCGCAGACCGCGTACGTGACGGTGCCGCCCTCCTTGGGCAGTTCCACGCGGTGGATCCAGTCCGGGAAGTGGTCGGGCGTGTCCTTCTGCATGAAGCGGCCTTCGGCGATGCCGTCGGGGTACCGCTCCAGCATCAGCGGGCGCCCGCGCAGGTGCGGCAGGATGCGCGGGCCGACCCTGCGGTAGTAGGCGGCGAGGTCGGCCTTGGTGATGCCGTCGTCGGGGAAGAGTTCCTTGCCCGCGCGCTTGATCTCGACGGTCCGGCCGCTCACGCGGATGGCGGTGGTGGTCATGGCTTCCTTCGTTCGCGGATGATGCTCGCCTCTCCCCTCCCCTGCCCTCCCGTCTCCTCCTCTCCGGTTTCCGCGTCTACCCCGTGGACCGGGCGGGGACACGCCGCGGTGTGACAGCGCCCCCGCGGGGCAGTCGCTCGACGGGGGATGCGTACGGGACGACGTACACCGGCGTACGAAGGCGAGGTGCCCGGCCGATGACCGCCGACACGATGACCTCCAGGCTGTTGTCCGAGTACGGCCGGACCTACGCGCGGCAGGCGGGCATCACCCTGCGCGACAAGCCCTCCCCGCTGTACCGGCTCCTGGTGCTCACGGTGCTCTGCTCGATCCGGATCGGCGCCGACACGGCGGTCGCGGCGGCGCGGGAACTGTCGCGGGCCGGGTTCCGGACGCCCCGGGCGATGGCGGGCTCCAGCTGGCAGGCCCGGGTGGACGCCCTGGGCCGGGCCCACTACGTGCGGTACGACGAGAGCACCGCCACGGCACTCGGCGACGGCGCACGCCTCGTGCTCGATCGCTGGGGCGGTGACCTCCGCCGCCTGGGGGACGAGGCGGACGGCGACCCGGACGCCCTGCGCGGGCTGCTCCGGGAGGTTCCGCGGATCGGCCCGGTCGGCGCGGACATCTTCTGCCGGGAGGTCCAGGCGGTCTGGCCGTGGCTGCGCCCGTACTTCGACGACCGGGCGTGCCGGACGGCGCAGGAGCTCGGCCTCCCGCACACACCTCGCGGACTCGGGGACCTCGTGCCTCCGGAGGAGCACGCGAGCCTCGCCGCGGCGCTCGTCCGCGTCGGCCTGTCGAAAGACGCGGTACGGCACCTGCGCGCCGCCTGACCGCGCACCGGCCGCACACGTCCGACCCCGACCCCGACCCCGCCCTCCCCTCGCCCTCGCCGCACCTTCGGACCCGCCCCCGTACCCCATCACCCCGTTAACGAATATGATTTTCATTCTGTTAAGGTCTGGATCCTCACCGCACCACACCCTTGGGGATCCGCATGTCTCGCCCTTCCGAAAAACCGCGCCGCACCCGCCGCGGCGTGACCGCCCTCCTCTCCGCCGTCACGGCCACCGCCCTCCTCGGCGGCTGCTTCGCGGGCGGCGGTAGCCGGGCCGGCGGAGGGTCCAGGAGTGACGACGGACGCATACGCGTGGCGATGATGCAGCCGCCCCGTTCGGGGCTCTCCCCCCTCTCCGACGACGCCTTCAAGCTGTCGCGCTGGTCCACGGCGGAGACGCTCGTCCGGCTGAACCCCGACGGCGACGCCCTTCCCTCCCTCGCCACGGAGTGGCGGCAGCAGGGCAGGACCTGGACGTTCACCCTGCGCGAGGGCGTCACCTTCCACGACGGCAGCCCGCTCGCCTCCGCGGACGTCGTCCGTTCCCTCTCCGCCGCCGCGACGGCTTCCCCCAAGCCGCGGATCCTCGACGGCGTCGACCTCACCGTCCGGGCTGACGGCCCGCGCGCGGTGACCGTGACCACCTCCCGGGCCGACCCCCTCGTGCCGCAGCGACTCAGCTCCCCCCAGCTGTCGATCCTCTCCGCCAAGGCGTACCGGGGCAGGAGCGTGAACCCGGTCGGCGCCGGCACCGGACCGTTCGTGCTCGTGCGTGCCGACGGCACCTCGTCGGCGACCCTCGACCGGTACGACCGCTACTGGGGCGGCCGGGCGAAGGCCGCGGGCATCGACGTCCGCTACGTGCCCGACGGCACCGCCCGGGCCGCCGCGCTGCGCAGCGGTGAGGCGGACATCGTGGAGGCGGTGCCCGTCGCCCAGGCCGGTCTGCTGGACCCGGACCTCGTCACCGAGGTGCCGATGCCCCGGACCAACACCCTGTACCTGAACACCGAGCGCGGCGCCTTCCGCGATCCCGCGCTGCGGGCCGCCGCCCGTGAGGCCGTCGACGCGCGGAGCCTCGTCGCGGGGGTGTACGAGGGCCGTGCGGACCTGGCCCACGGACTGCTCGGACCGGCCCTGCCGTGGGCGGCGAAGCTGCGCGGCCCGGCGCGGCGCACGACGGCCGGAGACCCGAAGGGTGCCCGGATCACCATCGGCACGTTCACGGACCGGGCCGAGCTGCCCGAGGTCGCTCAGCTGCTCCAGCAGCAGTTGCGCGAGGCCGGGTTCGAGGTCGAGCTGGACGTGCGGGAGTACGCGCACATCGAAGCCGACGCCCTGGCGGGGAAGTTCGACGCCTTCGTCCTCTCCCGGGCCACCGTCCTCGACTCGGGTGACCCGGCGGCGTACCTGTACAGCGACTTCGCGGGCGACGGCTCCTTCAACATCTCCCAGCTCTCCGATCCCGCCGTCGACTCCGCTCTCTCCGCCGCCGCGGCGACGGGGACGGGCGAGGCCCGGCGCAAGGCCGTCGTCGCGGCCGAGGCCGCGGTGCTCGCCACGGACGCGGCCGTGCCGCTCCTGCACGAGCGGGTGATCCAGGGCGACGCCGAGAACGTGGTGGGCGCCGCGCACGATCCGCGCGAGCGCGAGCTCGTCACCCTCGACACGCACGTCCGGTGAGGGCGCCCCACCGACGCGCAGGACGGAAGGGCACCGGCGAGAACGCGCCTCCGAGGCACCGCCTCCGAGCTCTCCTCGCGCCCGCGAGACACCGCGTCCTCCACCTCCTGGCACCCACAGGGCGTCGCCTCTTCCACCTCCTCGCGTCCACGAGGCGCCACGTCTTCCACCTCCTCGCGCCCACAAGGCGCCGCGCCTCCCACCTCCTCGCGCCCACGAGGCGCCACGTCATCCACCTCCTCGCGCCCACAAGGCGCCGCGCCTCCCACCTCCTCGCGCCCACGAGGCGCCACGTCATCCACCTCCTCGCGCCCACAAGGCGTCGCCTCTTCCGCCTCCTCGCGCCGACAAGGCGCCGCCTTTTCCGTCTGACCGCTCCGTCACCGCACGGCGTCCTCCGTCGCCCCGGACTGTGCGCGCCTTCGAGGGGCGGGCTCCCCGCCCCGCACGGCTCGCACGCGTCCGCGCGTGAGCGCGTTCTCGCGCCGCGTCGTACGCCTTCCGCCGCCGCCGTACGGTCTGGCCTCGCTCGGCTCGTCGCCCTGGCCGCCGTCATGGCCGCGGTCGGGTTGCTCCCGTGGCTCTCCGGCAGGGATCCGGCGCTCACGCTGCTGCGCGCCCGGTCCGCTGAGCAGGCTCCGACGCCCGAGGCGCTGGCCGCGATCCGCGCCGATCTCGGCCTGGACGCGGGCCCCGGCGGGCTTCTCGGCGACTGGCTGGCCGGGCTGCTCCGCGGCGACCTGGGGGTCTCGTGGGTGTCGGGCGGCGACGTGCGGGCGGCGGTGGTCTCCGGGCTCGGGGTCTCGGGGACCCTCATGGGGGCGGCCCTGGCGGTCGCCCTCGCCGTGGGGGCGCTGCTCGCCGCCCCGGCGCTCCTGCGGGGACGGCCCACGGGCGGGACGTCTGGCGCGGTGCTCGCGGCGGTGCCCGAGTTCCTGCTCGCCCTGATCCTCCTGCTCACGGTCGGCGTGTGGCTGGGATGGCTGCCCACGTCCGGCTGGGCGGGGCCGTCGCACCTGATGCTGCCGGCCGTGGCGCTCGGCGTGCCGGCCGGTGCGCTCCTGGGCCGGTTGGTCGCCGACGCCCTGCCCGCCGTGTTCGAGGAGCGGTGGGTGGAGGCGTGGCGCGGGGCGGGCATCGGCCGGTGGCGGATCACCGGGGCCGCGCTACGCCGCGCGATGCCCGCCCTCGCCGCTCAGTTCGGGATGGTGGCCGTCGGCCTGACCGGCGGGGCGGTGGCGGTGGAGACGGTGTTCGCCGTGCCCGGGATCGGCCGTACGGCGCTCGGGGCGGCGACGTCGCAGGACCTGCCGCTGCTCCAGGGCTGCGTCCTCGCGCTGCTGGCTCTGGGGCTGCTCGCCGGGGCCGCGGCGGCGCTGGTCCGGCGCCGGTTGCTGGGGCCCGCGCTGCGGGAGGCCGGGCTCGCGCTTCCGACGCCGCGTCCCCATCGGATCCCGCTCGCCGTGCCGGTGGCGCTCGCGCTCGTGTTGTTGGGGGTGGTCGGGTGGGGGCTGCTGCGCGACCCGTACGCGGTGGACGTGGCCGCTCGGCTCGCGGGGCCGTCCCGAGCGCATCCGCTCGGCGCGGACGCGCTCGGCCGGGACGTGCTCGCCCGCCTGGGGCACGGCGCCGCGGCGACGGTGGGTACCGCCGCGGCGGTGACGGCGACCGGCTGGCTGATCGCGCTCCTCCTCGGTTTCGTCCCGGGTGTGGCGACCGGCTTCTCGGACGTCGCCAACGCGCTGCCGCCGGTCCTCACCGGCATGCTGGTCGCCGCGGTCACCGGTCCGGGAAGCGGGGCGGCGGCGCTGGCCGTGACCCTGGTGTCCTGGCCGCCGCTCGCCGCGCACGCCGCCGCCCTGGTCCAGGAGATACGGGCCTCCCGGTTCCTGTCGGCCCAGCGGGCCATCGGTGCCGGCCCCCTGTGGGTGTGGACGCGGCACGTGCTGCCGTCGGTGGCCGGCCCGGTCGCCCGGCACGCCGTACTGCGCCTGCCCGGCGTCGCGCTCGCCCTGGCGTCGCTGGGTTTCCTGGGCCTCGGCGCCCGGCCCCCCTCGCCCGAGTGGGGGCTGCTGCTCGACGAGTCGGCCGACTACGTCGAGCGCGCCCCCGTCCCCGCTCTCGCCCCTGCCGTGGCACTCGCCCTGCTCGCCGCGCTGGCGGTCTGCCTCTCGTCCCTCGGCACGACCCGCCGCCCCGGGCCGCGCTCCCCCGGTTCCGTGCTCGCTCCGATGAAAGTCCTCCACCGTGCCCTTCCCTCCGCACCTCCCCCCGTCTCCCTCCTCTCCCCCGCCCCGCCCGGCTCCCTCTCCGGCCGTCCCCCCGTCTCTCCCCCTGTCCGACGCTCCGGCTCCGTTGCTGCGCGTGAACGGTCTGCGGATCCGCTTCCCCGACGGTGACGAGGCCGTCCGCGGAGTCTCCTTCGACCTGGCCGCCGGTGAGGTGTTCGCCCTCGTCGGCGAGTCCGGGGCCGGCAAGTCCCTCACCGCGCGGGCACTGCTGGGGATGGTGCCGCGCGGAGTCACCGTACGAGGACGGGTGCTGCTGGACGGCGGTCCGGTCACCCGTGCCCATCTCGGCCGCCGTGTCGCGTGGATCCCCCAGGACGCGGTGTCGGCCCTGTCGCCGGTGCACCGCGTCGAGGACCAACTGGCCTTCGCCGTGCGGACGGTGGCGCATGCGGGACGGCGCGAGGCGCTGTCGGCGGCTCGGGGCGCGCTCGCCGCGGTCGGCCTCGGTCCGGACGCGGCCGGCGCGTACCCGCACGCCCTGTCGGGCGGAATGCGGCAGCGCGCCGTCATCGCGCTGGCCCTGGTGAACGGCCCGGCGCTGGTCGTGGCCGACGAGCCGACCACCGCACTGGATCCCGAACGCCGGGAACAGGTGCTGACGCTCCTCCGCGAGCGCTGCGCGGCCGCGGGGGCGACGCTGCTGCTCGTCAGCCACGACCTGACGGCGGTACGGCGGCACGCCGACCGCGTGGCCGTCATGTACGCCGGACGGATCACCGAACTCGGCGGGGACGAGCCGGTACTGGAACGGCCGGTCGCCCCGTACACCCGGGGCCTGCTCGCCTCCCTCCCGCGGCCCGGCGTCCCCCGCCGGACGCGCCTGCCCGTCCTCGCCGGCTCCCCGCCCGCTCCGGGAACGGCCGGCGCCGGGTGCGGCTTCGCCCCCCGCTGCCCGGGCGCGGACGACCTCTGCCGGCGAGAGGAACCGGCGCTCCGTACGGTGGACGGCCGTGCGGTCGCCTGCCACCACCCGTCCGGGGAGGCGGCGTGAATCCCCTCCTGGACGTGCGTGACCTCGTCGTACGGTACGGAGCCCGGCAGGTCGTGCACGGGGTGTCCTTCACGGTCGGTGCCGGGGAGGCGGTCGGGCTGGTCGGCCCCTCGGGCTGCGGCAAGTCGACGACCGCGCTGGCCGTGCTGCGCCTGCTCCGGCCGACGGCCGGCACGGTGCGCTTCGCCGGGGTCGACCTCACCCACCTGCCCGAGCGCGAACTGCGCCGTCTGCGGCCCAGGTTCCAGCCGGTCTTCCAGGACACCCACGGGGCCCTGAGCCCGCGCCGCCGGGTCCGCGACCAGATCGCGGAACCCCTGCGCGTGCACGGCCGCTGGTCCCGGGCGGCCGGTCCGGCCCGCGTGGACGAACTGATGGAACGCGTCGGGCTCTCCCCCGCCCACGGGCCGCGGCTCCCGCACGAGCTGTCCGGAGGGCAGTGCCAGCGTGTCGTCATCGCCCGGGCGCTGGCCACGCGCCCCGATCTCCTCGTGCTCGACGAGCCGACCTCCGCCCTCGACCCGTCACTGCGGGCGGGCATCCTCAACCTGCTGATGGACCTGCGGGACTCCCTGGGCGTCGGCTTCCTGCTCATCTCCCACGACCACGCGGCCGTCCGGCACGTCAGCGACCGCGTCCTGACCATGCGTGACGGCGAGCTCGCCCCGTGACGTCCCTCGGCCGACTCCTGATCGGCAGTCAATTCGCTTTCAATGTGGGGTTCTTCGCCGTCCTGCCGTACCTCGCCGAGCACCTTGCCGGAACGCTCGGCCTGAGCGGAGCCGTCGTCGGGCTCGTCCTCGGGCTGCGGACCTTCAGCCAGCAGGGCCTCTTCGTCGTCGGAGGCATGCTCACCGACCGGTACGGGCCGCGTCCGGTGGTCCTCGTCGGCTGTGCTCTGCGGGTCGCCGGATTCTGCTGGCTGGCGGAGGCGACCGGCGTCGGGGCGGTGATCGGGGCCGTCACCCTCGTCGGCTTCGCCGCCGCGCTGTTCTCCCCGGCGGTCGAGTCCGAGATCACCCGCGAGGCGCTGCGTGTCGAGGACGCGGGAGGTCCCCGCCGCACCCGGACCCTCGCCCGGTTCTCGGCCGGCGGCCAGGCCGGCGCCCTCGTCGGCCCGGCCGTCGGATCCCTCCTCCTCACGTGGGGCGGTGACGGCGCCTTCCGTGGGGCGTGCTTCGCCGGTGCGGCCGTCTTCGTCGTCGTCCTGGCGGCCCACTTCGTGCTGATGCCCGAGAAGGACGGAGCGGGGTCGGCGACTCCGCCCGACGGGCCGGGCGTCCCGGCGGCGGCTCGGCTCGTCCTCGGCAACCGGCGCTTCCTCCGGCTCGCCGCCGCGTACGCGGTCTACCTGCTGGCCTACAACCAGCTCTACCTGGCGCTGCCCGCCGAACTCGAACGGTCCACCGGCTCCCAGGCCGCGCTGGGCTGGTTGTTCGCGCTCTCCGCCGCACTGGTCGTGTGCGGCTCCGGCCCGGTCGAGAAGCTGGCCGCCACGCGCCTCGACCATCCCGGCGCGGCGCGGGCGGGTCTCCTCGCCATCGCCGGGGCCTTCGTCACGGCGGCACTGCTGCGCCCGCTGGACGGCATAGGGGCAGCGCTCGTCCTCACGGTGCTGCTCACCTTCGGGCAGCTGCTGATCCTGCCCGCCACCCGGGCCATGCTCCCCGACCTCGTCGAGCACCGGCACCTCGGGCTCTTCACGGGAGCCCTGTCCTCCCTCTCCGGCCTGGCCGTGCTCGCCGCCGGCGCCCCCGTCGGCGCGCTCCTCGACCGGGGCGGCCCCCTGCCGTGGCTGGTCCTGGGGGCGCTCCCCCTCCTCGTCCTCGGCGTCGTCCCCAGCCCGAGGCGGAAGGTGTCCGGGCAGGGGGCGGAAGGCACCGGCCGCGGCGCGTCGTGAGGCCGGCGCGCCCTCCCCCGGCGGACGAAGTGGGCCCACCTCGCGCGGATCAGGGGCCGCCGGCGAGGCGGGCCCCCTTTCTTCACGTCCCGCTCAGGGCCTCGGCGGGTGTCATGCGGGGCTGCGGCGGACGCATTCGATGAGGTAGTCGCCGGAGTCGGGGTCGATCGTCACCCCGTGCGCCTCGCTGTGGAAGCCGGGGAACTCCCTGTCGAACGCTTCGAGGGCCCGCAGGTAGCGCAGGAGCGGACCGTCGGGGGTGCCGGTGGATTCGCCGGGCATGAGGACGGGGATGCCGGGCGGGGTGACGGTCACCATGGCGGCGGCGACGCGGTCCGCGGCTTCGGCGAGGCGGAGGCGTTCGGTGCCGCCGCGGATGAGGCGCTGGTAGCAGCGCTGGGGCGGTTCGACGGGCTCCGAGGGCTGCTGGAAGGCGGCGTCGAGGGCCGCGATCAGTTCGCTGCCGGTGAGGTGGTCGTGCATGTTCTGGCACAGCTCGCGGATCGTGCGGCCGCCGTACCGCAGGGGGTACTGCTCCTCCAGGTCGGGCAGGACCTGGTCGAGCGGCGCGTCGGCGTCGTACAGCGCCTTGAAGTCCATCAGGGCGTCCATGAGGGTGCCCCACTTGCCCTTGGTGATGCCCATGGAGAACAGGACGAGGGCGGTGTAGCTGTCGGTCTTCTCGACGACGATGCCCCGGCTCTCCAGATAGGCGGTGAGGATCCGGGCCGGGATGCCCCGGTCCGCGACCTCTCCCGTCGCGGTGACGCCGGGGCACGTCAGGGTCACCTTGATCGGGTCGAGCATGCAGTAGCCGTCGGTGAGCCCCTCGAAGCCGTGCCAGGCGGCACCGGGCTCCAGCTGCCAGCAGGACGCCTCCGTACGCAGGAGTTCGGAGGGCGCGTCGGCGAAGGGGAGGGTGCGGCCGGTGGCGGGGTCGGTGACGGTCTCCGGCTGCCAGACGCCGAAGAACCACCCGGGGCGGTCGCCGGCCTCGGCGATCCGGCGGCCGGCACGGACGACGGCCTGCCGGAAGCGGATCGCCTCGGTCACGGCCTCGCCGATGAGCCACTCCCCCTGGGGGCCGTCCATCATGGCGGCGGCCACGTCGAGGGAGGCGATCGCCGGATAGAGCGGTGAGGTCGTGCCGTGCATCATGAACGCCTCGTTGAAGCGTTCGTGTTCGACGGGCGCCCGGGGCGACGAGCGGACGTGGACCATCGCTCCTTGCGAGAGGGCGGCCAGCAGCTTGTGCGTGGACTGCGTGGAGAACACCGTCGGCCGCTCGGCGTCCGGCAGGGTGTCGGGGCCGACGGCCATCCCGTACCGGCCGGCGTACAGGGGGTGGAAGCGGGCGTACGCGAACCAGGCCTCGTCGAAGTGGAGGCGCGGGGCGCTGGGGGCGAGGGTGCGGGCCGCGGCGACGGTGTCGTAACACAGGCCGTCGTAGGTGGAGTTGGTCACGACGGCGTACTGCGCCTCGGGGGAGACGGCGCCCGCCGCCAGGGGGTGGTCCGCCACGCGGGCCGCGATGGCCTCGGGGGCGAGGGCATGCGGCGGGAGGGGGCCGGCGAGGCCATAGCCGTTGCGGGTCGGCACCAGGTAGACGGGGCGGGCGCCCGAGATGACGAGGCCGTGCAGCACCGACTTGTGGCAGTTCCGGTCGACCAGGGCGATCTCGTCGGCGGTGACGCTGTAGTGGCCCACCATGCGGTCCGCGGTGGAGTTCCCGTGCAGCACGAAGTACGTCCGGTCGGCGCCGAAGATCCGGGCGGCGTTGCGCTCGGCCGCGCCGATGGGACCGCTGTGCTCGAAGAGGGAGCCGAGCGCGCCGACGGAGATGGACAGGTCGCTGCGGAAGAGGCGTTCGCCGAAGTAGTCGAAGAAGGCGCGGCCGGTGGCGGACTTGAGGAAGGCGACGCCGCCGGAGTGTGCCGGGGTGTGCCAGGAGTACTCATGGGCGTCGTCGAAGCGCCGCAGGGCCTTGAAGAACGGGGGCAGGACGCTCTGCTGGTACGCGCCGGCCGCCGCCGCGATCCGTCCGGCGATGAACGCGGCGGTGTCCTCCAGCGGCCAGACGTAGCCGACGACCGTCTCCGACACCCACAGGGGCAGCCGTTCGAGGTCGTGGTCGGAGTCGTCGTTCATGAGGAGGAACACCGGAAGCCGCTTCCAGCGGCGCTGGATCTGCCGGAGGACCTCCGCGCCGCCGCCTTCCTCGTCGGCGCCGCCCGGCAGGTCCCAGGCGACCACCGCGGCCCCCAGTCCGGCTTCGGTCCGCAGGATCGCGCGGGCCTCTTCGGCCCCGGCGGCCCAGCGCGGTTCCAGGCCCCGGCCCTCCAGCTCTTTGCCGATGCGCCGTACCTGTTCGGTACTGACGCCGCCGGCCAAGGGATTCTCGCGCAGTGCCAGCAGCACGCTGCCTCGTGACATGGGCCCACCTCCGGTAGGGGTGTATGTCGTTCCGCCGGGTTTGCCGGCTCCGGCACAGTGTCGAGGCCCACGTCGGGCGACTCGCCCCTTTTGGCGTACTTCACTCGGAGGTGTCATCGATTCCCGGCCATTGCCCGATCCGGGACTGCCCGGGACCCGCTGTTCCGGGGCGTCAGCCGTTCCGCGGCGTCAGCGCAGGCGGCGGGCCCGCAGCACGACGTCGTGGGTGTGATGGGCGCCGGCGCCGCCCCCGGGCAGTACGCGGGGCCGCTCCTCGTCCACCTCGACGCGCCAGTCGTCGCCGAGGAGCGCGGCGACCGTGGAGGGCCAGACGTAGTCGGCGGGGTCGAAGCCACCGTCCTGGCCGGAGTGGTGCTCGTCCATCCCAGCGTGGTGGACGAACAGCAGGACGCCGCCGGGCGCGACCGCGTCGAGCAGGGCGCGCTCGGCCGTCGATCCCGGGGTGCGGAGCAGCGCGGGGTACTGCGCGGAGACGAGGTCGAAGGAGGCGGGCGGGAGCGCCGCCTCGGTCAGACCGGCGTGCACCCAGCGCACGCGGGCGCCGGCCTCCCGGGCGTGGGCGGCGGCCCGGGCCAGCGCCACGCCGGAGACCTCCACGGCGGTGACGTCCCAGCCGGAGCGGGCGAGCCAGATGGCGTCGGCGCCCTCTCCGCACCCGACGTCGAGCACGCGCCCGGGCGTGAGGTCGGCGACGCCCGCGACGAGCGCCCCGTTGGGCTGTCCGCTCCACAGCCGGGGGCGTTCGGCATAGCGGTTGTCCCACTCGTCGCGCACGGCGGGGTCGCCGACGTACCCGTCGGCGAAGAGGGAGTCGTCGGAGTCGCCGAAGGAGGAGTCGTCGGCGGGGAGGGTTTCTGCTGCGGTGTCGTCGGCCATGGCGCCAGCGTCGCCCAGCGCCTCCGCGCCGGGCCAGCCGTGTTGCCGAAACGGCAACGGCACGGAGCCTTCGGACGAGCCCGGGCCTGGCCGGGCCGATCCTCCCGCTCCCCTGCCGTCCATCCCGGGGGCGCTGGAGCGGCGGGCGGTTCGGTGTTCAGTCCGCCGTGAGGACGTCGACACCGAGCGCCCGGAGCCGGCCGACCGTCGCGTCCCCGGGGTCCGCGTCGGTGATCAGCCCGGTGATCGACTCCCACGGCAGGACACGGTACGGCGAGGCCGTCCCGATCTTCTCGGAGGAGGCGAGGACGTACGTGTCGGCGGCCCGTGCGGACAGCGCCCGTTTCATCGCCGCCTCGTCGGCGTCCGCGGTGGTCAGGCCCGCCTCGGGGTGGACCCCGGTGACGCCGAGCAGGCAGAGTTCCGCGGAGACGTTCCGCGCCGCCTCCACGGCGGCGGCGCCACAGGTGACCGCCGAGTGTTTGAAGACGCGGCCGCCGATCAGGAAGAGCTCCGCACGCGGATGGTCGATCAGCGCGGTGGCGATCGTCGGGCTGTGGGTGATCACGGTGCAGGCGAGGTCGCGCGGGAGGGCGCGGGCCACCGCGAGGGCGGTGGTTCCGCCGTCGAGGATCACCGAGCCGCCCGGTCGGACGAGCCCCGCGGCGAGCGAGGCGACCTTCCGCTTGGCGTCGGAGGCGAGCGCCTGCCGGGCGTCGTAGTCCACCACGGCAGGGGAGACGGGGAGCGCGCCGCCGTAGACCCGCTGGCACAGCCCCTCGGCGGCGAGGTCCCGCAGGTCGCGCCGCACGGTGTCCTCCGAGAGGCGCAGATCGGTGGCGACGTCCTTGGCCACGATCTTCCCGTTGCGGGCGAGCAGTTCGAGCAGGTGCTCGCGCCGTTCAGCAGCCAGCATGCACGTTCCTTCCTGTTCTTGCATGATTCTGCATGTACCTTAGCGGCTATGAACGACGACCCGAAGCCCCTCCCGACCGCCGGGCGTTCCCGCCACGGCGCCGACGCGGCGGGCGTGACCGGGCGCCCGGGGGTCGACGTCCCCGATCACCGCGAGCGCACTGGCCTTCACCTCGCCGGGCGCGAGCTCGACCGCAACCCCGATGTCCGGATACGCGACGTCGAACTCACCTCCCAGGGCTGGCACGTTCTGCGCCGCACGACGTTCGACCTCCGTCGCCGCGACGGCCGGTGGGTGACCCAGCAGCGGGAGACGTACGACCGCGGCGACGGCGCCGTCGTCCTGCCCTACGACGCCGAACGCGGCTGCGTCCTGCTGATCCGGCAGTTCCGCTACCCGGCGTACGTCAACGACCACCCGGACGGGATGCTCATCGAAGCCGCCGCGGGCCTCCTCGACGCCGACGACCCGCTCACCGCGATCCGCCGCGAGAGCGCGGAGGAACTCGGCGTCGACCTCGGCGCGCCCACCCCCGTGCTCGACGCCTACATGAGCCCGGGGTCCGTCACCGAACGCCTCCACTTCTTCGCCGCCCCCTACACCCCGGCCGACCGGACCGGCACCGGCGGAGGACTGGAGGAGGACGGCGAGGACATCGAAGTCCTCGAACTGCCCTTCGCCGAGGCCCTCGCGATGGCCCACGACGGGCGCATCGTCGACGGCAAGACCATCCTGCTCCTGCAATGGGCGGCCCTGTACGGCCCGTTCTCTGGGCGGGCTCCCGCCCGCGTCGAGGCCGCCCTCGACGCGAGCGGACCGACCGAATCGTGAGCGCCGGCGGGTGCGCGTCCGACGGCCGACCTCTCGCCGACGGCGGCGCCGCCCCGCCTCGCCTCTGAGCGCCTCGCCGTCGGCCCGGTGATCGGCGCCGTCCCGGCCGCCTGTCGGTGCCGTGTCCCTTCGCAGGCGCGCTCGTTCGCACGGCGGAGGGCGCGTCGGTCGGATACGAGGTGGGTTCGTGCAGGTCAGGAAGATGTCGGGGAACGCGGGCGAGGAGTCCGGTGCCGGGTCGGTACGGCCGGGGAGGATGAACGCCCTCGACCGGGCGTTCGCGTTCCTCTCCGACCGCCGTGCCGAGCCGTTCATGGTCGGCCATGTCCTGGACTTTCCCGTCGAATCGTTCACGCTCGACGCCCTGCGCGCCCGCGTGGCCGAACGGGCGCCCGGGCTGGAACCCCTGAATCTCGCGGCGGTGCCGGGAGCGCGGTCGTGGACGCGGACCGCGCCGCCCCTGGCGGAGCTGCACGTCGGCGGAGAGCACGCGGACGGCCGGCTCGCGGAGGCGACCGACGCGGCCCAGCACCGGCCGCTGCCCGCCCGTCCAGCGCCCCGCTGGGACCTGCGGCTGCTGACCTGCCGTGCCGAGAACGTGCAACGGGTGTGCTTCCGCATCGAACACGCGATCACGGACGGGGTCGGCGCCGCCCATCTCCTGGCCGCGCTGCTGGCCGACGAGCCGTGCGCGGGGCCGTACCCCTACCGGCCGCCCGTGCGAAGGCGGCGCGGCTCCGTATCGTGGGCGGCCACCTGGCCGCTCGGGAAGCTCCCCGACGGGGAGACGGTGCCGGCCGGCTGCGACGCCCCGCGGAGCGGGCAGGTGGCCATGGCGTACGCGGACGTCCCGGAGGCGGAACTCCGGGCGGTGGCGTCGCGTCGGGGGGTGACGGTCAACGACGTCTACCTCGCCGCGGTGGCCGGTGCGCTCACGGCCCTCCAGGAGCGGCGGACGGGCCGGGCGAGGGACCTGAAGGCGGTGATGCCGATGTCGGTCCGCGCCCAGGGGGCCTCGCTCGCGCCGGGCAACGCGGCGCTGCCGGCGATCGTACGGTTGCCGTGCACCACGGCGGCGCCGGAGCAGCGCCTGGCGGACCTGGCCGGACAGACCCTCGCGCACAAGGGCTCCGGGCTGCGGGAGAGCGGCTGGAGGGCCCTCCTCCGCATCCCACCCCGCCTGCTCTGCCGAACGACGGAACGCGTCGGCTTCCGCCTGGCCATCAGCAACATCAACCTCAACGGCACCTATCGCGTCCTCGACGCGCCCCTTCTGGGAGGGGGCGTCTTCGCGCTGAACAGTCCCGGCATGCTCGGCTACTTCTCCCTCGTCCGCACGACGGGGACGGCTCGCATGACGGTCGTTCACGACCGGTCGTCCGCGGCGGCGGCCGACCTCCCGAAGCTGTGGGTGGGGGCCCTCGCCGAACTCGCCGAAGTCTCCCCATCCACTGCGCTCTCCGGACTCTCCGGGAACAGTGACCGGCTGACGAAGCGGAGGGCACGGTAGGTAGGCGGCGTGGGCCGTCGGACCGGGCCGCACTCCCCTACCGCACCTGCCGGTACCACCGTCGGTGCACGAGAGGTTCCACGGACAGGACAGCCGCGCCTGCGGTCGCGCCGACCAGGAGGGACGGGAGTCCGCCGCCGTTGAGGAGGGCGCCGAGGCAGGCGGCGGCGACGGCGAGGGGGCGCAGCAGGGTCAGCGGGCCGAGGCCGATGACCACGGCGAGGGTGCTGGCGCGGAAGGGCAGGGCCAGGTACGCGGCGAGCGAGACCGTCACGACGGCGGTGTAGAGGGCGAGCGGGAGCAGGTAACCGAGGCCTCCGGCGGCCAGGGTGTCGAAGGTCCGGGACCGGTCGGCCGCGGTGAGCAGGAGGAGGACGGCGGTCAGGGTCGGGGCGAGCAGCAGTACGGCTCCGACGGCGAGCCCGCGGAGGGCCGCTCGCGCCGTGGGCCGGTGCTTGCGGATGCGGGCGTCGCGGCCGGCGTAGGCGCGGAAGCCGCTGAACGACGCGTCGATCAGGCCGAGGAGGACGAGCAGTGCGGCGGTCGTCATCGGGCGGCCTCTGCCGGCTGTTCCGGGCCGACCAGGCGGCGGGCGGCGCGGCCCAGCGCCAGTCGGAGCGGCGCCTCCAGGTGCGGGCGTACGCCGATGACCGGCCGGAGCGTGGTGCAGAACGGGTTGGCCGAGCCGCGCGGCTCGTACAGCAGAGGCCGGATGCCGGGTGCGGCGGCGGCGCGCAGCAGCGTCTCGTCGCTGTGCGCGCGCCGTGCGGAGACGACGCCGTCGTGGCGGCCCAGGGGGTGCCGCATCCGGGCGCGGTGGAACACCCAGGCTCCGATGGGGGCAAGTCGGGTCGCGGCGATGTCGAAGTGGCAGAACGCCTGCGCCGGGGAGGCGGCCTGGGCGTGGAAGAAGTCGGTCAGGGCCGCCCCGCGGAAGTGGTGCAGCACGCCGGTGGAGACGTAGACGGTCGCCGCCTCCGGCAGGTCGAAGGCGTTGCCGTGGACGAAGCGGCAGTCGAGCCCCTCCGCGCGGGCCAGTCGATCCGCCTCACCCACCAGCGCGGCGTCGAGGTCGACGCCCACCAGCTCGACGTCCGCTCCCAGGGCGCCGGTGGCCGCCAGCCAGCGGACCAGGTAGCCCAGGCCGCAGCCGACGTCGACGAGGCGGTACGGGCCGGATGGCGCGCCCGCCGTCGAGCGGATCGCGGAGAAGAGCGGACGGAGTACGTGGATGAGCCGTTCACCGATCCGTAGCTCCTCGCTCAGGCGCTGGAGCTCGGTGTGCACGCTGATGAGCAGGCGGTCCACGGCGTGCGGGTCGAGGACGCCGTCCCGGTCCACGGGCAGCTCGGCGACGATCCGGGCCGCGCGCCGGTCCCCGTTCTCGCGGAGCAGCCGCGTCACGTCGGCGCGCCGGACCGGGAGCCGGCGGCCGCTGTGTGGCTCCACCACCGTGATCAGGTCGGATATCTCGTACTGGTGCACGAGCAGACCCTACGGCCTCACTCGCCGTCCCCCGGCCGGTCGAGCAGGCGCGGAGCGCGGGCCGGTACCGAGCCCGGCCGGTACCGAGCACCGGCCGGCCCCGAGCGCGGGCCGGTACCGAGCACCGCCCGGTACTGAGCACCGGCCGGTACCGAGCGCGGGCCGGCCCAGGGATCCCAGGCCCGCGAGGGGGTTCACTCCCTTCGGGTCAGGGTGCGGTCCAGGAGGGGGAGCAGGCGATCCCAGTGGCGCTTGAGGCCGGGGGCACTGAAGGCGTCGGTGTCGGGCATCGTGAAGCCGTGGACGGTGCCGGGGTAGACCTCGGAGGTGTAGCCGACACCCGCTGCGTCGAGGGCACGATGGAGTTCGTCGAGTGCCTCGGGCGTCATGTCGCCTTCGGCGTGGCCGAGGTGCACCTGGGCCGTGAGGGGGGCGAAGAGGCCCGGGCCGTCGACGCCCACGGGAGCGTGGAACGCGGCGACGGCGGCCACGCGGGCGGGGTGGGCCGCGGCGGTACGCATGGCGTAGAGGCCGCCGATGCAGTAGCCGGTCACGCCGACCGGTCCGGCGTCGACCTCGGGCTGGGCGGCGAGGAAGCCGAGGTAGGCCTCGGCGTCGCCGCGGACGCGTTCGGCGGTGTGCGCCTCGATCAAGGGCATGAGTCGGGCGAAGACGGCGGGCCGGTCCTCTTCCCCGATGTGCGCGGGCAGTTCGACGACGGGTGCCGGGCCGTGCCGGTGGAAGGGGTTGGGGACGAGCACGTAGTACCCGTGCTCGGCCAGTTCGCGGGCCATGTCGCGCAGTACGGGCCGGATACCGAAGCCGTCCGGGTACATCAGCACCCCCGGGTGCCGTCCGCCGCGGTCGGGGAAGGCGGCGAACGCGTCGGCTTGCCCGTCCGCGGTGGGAATCCGCAGGGTCGTGAGCGGCATGAAGGTCCTCCAGTCGTGGTCGATGTGTCGAGCCTGTGGTCAACACGACGGAGGCGGAGCCCGCGCGACGGCGCACGCTCCTCGATCGAACAGCGGGCCCTCGCCGGCCCGCACGGCGCTCAGGAGAGCACCGGGTCACCGATCCGTGTGTGGCGTGGCGCCGTCCCGGTAGTCATCCCCCCAACCTAGTCCCCGGCCACCGCGCCGCCGAGCGCCTCGACCGTCATGACCCCCACTCCACCACGTGACCCATGTCACATCGCCCTCCTGTCAGGAATCGACGGGCTGCCCCGCTCAACCGTCGAGAGCACGCAGACAACGACAGGAGCGAGACATGGAGCAGCACCGCATCGTCGTCCTCGGGGCCGGGTACGCCGGGGCGTACGTGGCCGGGACCCTCGCCCGGCGGCTGTCGCCCAAGGACGTCGAGATCACCGTGGTCAACGCCGAGCCGGAGTTCGTACAGCGGTTGCGGCTGCACCAGTTGGCGGCCGGCCAGGAGATCGAGGCGCCGCGGCTGACCGAGGTGTTCGCGGGTACGGGGGTCCGCCTCCGTATCGCCCGGGTCACCGCGGTCGACCCCGAACGGCAGGTCGTCACCGTGGCCGACGCCGCCGGCGGCGACGAGTTCGCGTACGACACGCTCGTCTACGCGCTCGGCAGCCACGGCGACGCCCACGGCGTCCCCGGTGTCGCCGAGCACGCCTTCGATGTCGCCACCCGGCCCGCCGCACTGCGCCTGCGCGAGCGCCTCGGGGGCCTGGACGAGGGCGGACGGGTGGTGGTCGTCGGTGACGGGCTGACCGGGCTCGAAACCGCCACCGAGGTCGCCGAGTCGCGGCCCGGCCTGTCGGTCGCCCTGGTCGCCCGGGGAGAGCTGGGTGTCCGGCTCTCGGCCGGGGCGCGCGGCCATCTGCGCCGGGCGTGCGAGCGGCTGGGCATCACCGTGTGGGAGCACACCGAGGTCGAGTCCGTCGAGGCGGGGCGCGTGGTGTGCGCCGACGGCACCGTTCTCGCGTCGGACGCGACCGTCTGGGCGGCCGGATTCGCGGTCGGCCCGCTCGCCGCGGCGAGCGGGCTCGAGGTCACCGGCAACGGCCGGATCGTCGTCGACCGCGCCATGCGGTCGGTGTCGCACCCGAACGTGTACGCCGTCGGCGACAGCGCGCTCGCCATCGGCGACAACGGCCGGCCGCTGCCCATGTCCTGCGCCTCCGCGGGCTACACCGGCCGGCGGGCCGTCCACGCGATCATGGCCCGTCTGACCGGCCGGACGACCCCGGAGACCAAGCTGGACTACGTCGGCAACCACATCAGCCTCGGCCGTCGGGACGCGATCCTGCAGATGGTCGACGGCGAGGGGCACGCGAAGCCCACGTACGTGGGCGGCGGCGCGGCCGTACGTTTCAAGGCGGTCATCGTCCGGATGTCGCTGTGGGCCACCTCCCACCCGACCTTCGGCCTTCCCCAGCGCAAGCACCGCCTGCCCGCCACGGCGCTCACCTCGCCTGTTGGGTCGAGGGCGGCGTAGACATGCGAGGGGCGTCTTGGGTCGGGGTGGGCTGGCGGGTGTCTTGGGGCATTCTGGGCCGGCGGGTGCCTCGCGCCCGCGTGCGGGGCGCGGGCGCGCCTCGGATCAGGGCGGCACGCGGGCGCCTCGGGTCAAGCCGGGGCCTCGGGCCAGGCCGGGCACGCGGGTGCCTTGGGTGAGGCCGGGGCCGTGGGCGCCCCGGGCCTCCTCGGTCTCCAGCCGCTGTTCGGGTCCCGTCGGCTCCGGCGCCGTCACGATGCTCGTCGGGAACCCCTCGTGGGGCACCGCGACCGCGCCCGAGATGCTGCCGGGCTGGTCGGGCGCCCTCGGGCAACCGCTGCCCTCCGGGCCGGCGGCCAACTGCTGCGTTCCACCGCCTTCTTCCACGGTCAGGGCGCCACCCGCCCTGTCGTCGTCGTGGCGGCCCGGCTCGCCCTGGGACCGGGGCCGTGCCTGGTCGGCGGCTGGGGTACCGGTGCCGCCCCCGCGCGGGTGCCCGACCCCGCGCCGACGCCGCCGCAGGCTCCGGCGGCACCGACAGCTCCGGCGGTTCCGGCGGCCCGGCTCCTTCCCGTCTCCCCTTCCGCGAGATCTTCTAGGGTGGTCCATGTGGACAGCACCGTCACCGATCCCTTCGACACCGCTCGGTTCGAGGCAGGCCGGAACCGACTGGCCTCGCTGGCGTACCGGCTCCTCGGTTCGGCCGTCGACGCGGAGGACGCCGTACAGGACGCGTACCTCCACTGGCAGGCCGCCGACCGGCAGCAGATCAGGGTGCCCGAGGCGTGGCTGACCAAGGTCGTCACCAACGTGTGCCTGGACCGGCTCCGTTCCGCCCAGGCGCGCCGCGAACGCACCGCCGGCGCCTGGCTGCCCGAACCGCTCCTCGACGGCGACCCGATGCTCGGTCCGGCCGACACCGTCGAGCAGCGCGAGTCGGTCTCGCTGGCCGTGCTCATGCTCATGGAGCGGCTGTCACCGGTCGAGCGGGCCGTCTACGTCCTGCGCGAAGCCTTCTCGTACGGCCATGCCGAGATCGCCGAGATCCTCGACATCTCTGAGTCCGCGAGCCAGCAGCACCTGCACAGAGCTCGGCAGCGCGTCACGGCCGCCCGGCGCCGCGGCGCCGAGGTCGATCGGACGGCGGCCCGCAGGATCGTGGAGGAGTTCCTCTCCGCCGCCTCCTCGGGCCGCACCGAACGGCTGGTGGCCCTGCTCACCGACGACGCGACCGCGATCTCGGACGGCGCCGGTCTCGCGGAGAGGCTGCTGCGGTACGACACCCCGCAGCGTGTCGCCGCCATCGCACGGGCCGGGTTCAAGCCCACCCCCGCCAAGCGCCGGCTGGTCGGCGGCACTCCCGCCATCCACTACGCCCTCGTCAACGGCTCCCCCGCCATCGTCACCGTGGTCGGCGATCGGGTCGTCGGCTCCGTGACCTTCGACATCGTCGACGGAAAGATCGCCACCGTGCGCGGCATCGCCGCCCCTGCCCGCCTCACCCGCCTCACCGAGGCCTGGCGGCGGTACGGAGTCTCGGGCACCCCGCTCATCGCCGAGTGGTGACCCCGGAGTGGGTCACCGTGGGGCACCCTCGGGCGACGCCGTCGGAAGCGAGCGCGCCGTCGGACCCGGGCGGTAGAGGAACTGGCCGCGTCAGGACGGCAGTTCGGCGGGCCGAGCCCGCCACGTTCGGGCCGTTCCGTCAACTGGAGCGCGAGCTTCCGCTGGTGTGCGCGTGTGCATCCGCCCGCGCGTCCATGCGGCCCTTCCCCACCGGCGACCGGCCCGCCCGCCCCTGGCCGGCCGCCTGCGCCCGCATCACGGAGGTCGCCGCGGCCGCGGCGGCGATGGACGCCATGAACGCCATAGGGGTGCGGTCGGGCCGTTCACCCCGCACTAGGGTGACGGCCGTGATCAAGAACAGGTTCCTTACCGGCCTCCTCATCGTGGGGCTCCTCGTGGCCGGTGCGCCGGCCGCCACCGCGCAGGACGAGGCGTACGTGAAGACCGGCGTCGTCTTCAACAAGCCGAACGGCACGACCGCCGAGCAGGGCGCGATCCTCAGCCACCTCGGACGCCTCGTCAACGGCGCGCCGGGCGGATCGACGATCCGCATATCCCTGTACGCGTTCGGGTCGTCGTGGCTCGCCGACCAGCTCGTGCAGGCGCACCAGCGCAACGTGAACGTGCAGGTCCTCGTCGACGACACGAGCGTCTCCGCGGCCTGGATGGGCACGTCGGGGAAGACGGTCCGGGACAAGCTCCAGACGGCCTTCGCGGCATCGTCCGCGCCCGGTCAGACATCGTGGTTCCGGGTGTGCGCGGCGGGTCGACCGTGCCTGGCGGCGGGCACGAGCGGGGTGAACCACAACAAGTTCTTCCTGTTCTCGCGCTCCACCGGAAGCGGCTCGCCCGCCACGGGCTCGGTGGTCGAGGACATTGTGGTGCAGTCCTCGGGGAACCTCACGACCTGGGACCGCGCGTCCGGCTGGAACGACGCCATGACCGTCACCGGCAACGCCGCCCTGCACGCCGGGTACGTCCGCTACTTCGACCTGATGGCCGCGTCGCAGGCGCAGCCGGACGGTTCGAAGACGGTGAGCGACCTGGCCATCGACGTGGAGGCGGGGCCGGCCAAGGGCTACTTCTTCCCGCGCTCCTCGACCGACGTCGTCGAGAACATCCTGAGCATGGTCGAGACCCGGGTGCCGAACGCCGACGGGTCCACCGCCCCCGTCTGCCACGGAAACAGCCCGGGGCACGGCACGGCGGACGGCCGCACCGTCCTCCGCATCGCCAACGGGCACATCTCGCGGCCGGCCGTGGCGGAGAAGCTGTGGCAGCTCGCCGACGCGGGCTGCTACGTCGACGTCGTGTACGGCAAGCTCTCCGACTACGCGGCCGTCGGCACGCACCGGGAGACGGCGTACTGGCTGACGCGGTCGACGACGAAGGGGAAGATCTCCCTCCACCGCCTGGCGAACGACGAGGCGACGAACCCGGCCGCGCCCGAGGTTCCCGGCACGACCAGCCACACCAAGTACCTGCTGATCGAGGGCTCGTACAAGGGCGTGAAGGACCAGAAGCTGGTCTTCACGGGCAGCCACACGTACACCGGCCTGGCACTCACCGCCAACGACGAGGCACTCCTGAAGTACGTCGGTCCGGAGATGCACGACGCGTACGTGGCGAACTTCCGCGACCAGCGCGCCGCCGCCCTCGCGGAGTCCCAGTACGGCGGCGTGTTCTGAGGGGTCGGACTACACGCCGAGTTCGTCGCAGAGGGCGGCGTAGACCTGGAGGTGATCAGGGCTGCCGCGGAGGGAGCCCAGGCCGATCACGTCGAATTCGTCCTCCGTGGCGGTCGCCCGCACGCCCAGCGCCGCCAGGGCCTGATCGATGGTCGCTCCGTCGGGCGTCACGCGCACCTCGCCCTCGAACGCCGCCGCCCACTGGTCGCCGACGCCGCCGAAGTACTCGGTCTGGATGACGGCGAAGCGGGGCGTGCCCCCGCGGGTCACCTCGCGGGCGAGGTCGCGCAGGACCGCTTCGGTCGGGAACGTCACGCTCTCCGAGAGAATCCCGGCCGGCAGATCGAGCTCGCCGCGGTCGCCCCGGACCGCGGCCCAGTACGCGGAGAAGTAGTGGTCGATCGGAAACACGGTGACGTCCCCGTGGGCGAGCGCGGCGTACAGCCCCAGGGCTTCGGCGCGGGCGGCATCCACCTGCCCGGCCACGACGAGGGCGCAGAGAGCGTGGGACATGCCGGCATCGTATCCACGGGGGCGGGTGTCCGCCGGAGGCGGACTCGGAGGCCTTCTGGCGGCTGGTGACGGCTGGTGACGGCCTTCGACGTCGAGGAGCGGGGAGGAGGGTCACGGCGCTCCACGCACGGCGCACCACGCGCGGCGCGCAGGGACGACGGCCGTAGCCCTCCCCGAGGCGGCGGCCTCGCCCGCCGACGTGTCGACCGCGGCCGGTTGGCTGGCTGACTGGCTTGCTGGCTTGCCGCGCAGGAGGTCGGGGAGCGCACGGGGGGCGCGACTCCGTGCGGGTGCGCTGCCGCCGCCGTTGCCGCATCGCGTGCGTGGGGAAGACTCTGCTTTCCGAGACCGCCTGATGGAGGTACCCGCCCATGCCGCACCGCCCTGGGTCGTTCGCCGCTGCCGGTGCCGTCCGGCCTGCCGTCCCGGCCGATGCGGGGGAGATCACGAGGCTGCGCTCCGAGTACGTCCTGGCCGAGCCCCTCGGAGAGGAGTGGCTCGCGGTCTGCCGGGAGCAACTGGCCGAGAGGCTCGACGCCGGAGGCGACGCGCTCGCGTACGTGGTCGACGCGCCCGGTGGGCTCGCGGCGTGCGCTCTCGGGCTGACCCACCGCGTTCTACCGGGCCCGCGCTACCCCCGGGGGCTGGCCGCCCGCATCCACGTCGTGGCCACCGAACCCGCCTATCGGCGTCGGGGGTTCGCCCGGGCGGCGGTGTCCGCGCTTCTGGACCGTCTCCAGCGCGACGGAGTCACGCTCTTCGAACTGCACGCGAGTGACGAGGCTGCTCCGCTCTACAGGGAGCTCGGGTTCGCCGGCGATCCGGCTCTGATGCGGATGACCCGCCTCTTCCCGGCCTCCGCGCCCGGGACTTCATGAGTTCGGCCTGCTGGGCCGGCGACGGCGCCGGCCGAGCAGGGGGCGGGATTCCTTCCTCCCAGGGAGCGAGTCAGGGGCGGCTGCCCCCGCTGCGGCCAGGAGGGATGCGGCGAGCTGGAGCCGTATCGTTTCCAAGGGGGCGTATCCGGGTTCTGGAGTCGCACCCGGGTGGGTTGTCACTCCTTCGTGTGAAGCAGTCACCAGATTGACGGACATCGCATGCCCCGATCTGGTCGTTATGTGGACGTGAGAGGGGCAAACGGGGACGGAGAAAGGATTCTTCTTCGGGTCGGCGCAGCCGCATCGGGCTGCCGATCGGCCCTGCCGTCCCCCTCCTCCCCACCATCCACCGACCGGTTCTCAAGCGAAACCATTCTGCACCGCGTGAAAAGGACACCCATGCATCGCGATCCGATCGACCGCCCGGGCGACACTCGGGAAAGGACGAGTTCGGCAACGGCGACGGACCCTCTCGGGGCCGGCGCCCCGGCCCCGTCCCGCGAGCGGTCGGCGGCGGGCTTCCCGGTCGGGGACGACGATCCGGATCGCGCACCGGGCCACGCGCCGGAGGGCGTGGCCGACTCCGCCGAGGCGGCCTTCGACGCCCTGTACCTCTCCACGGCGGCCGGCCTCACGCAGCAGGCGTACGTGCTGACCGGTTGCCGGCGCCTCGCCTTCGAGTCGACCGAGCAGGCGTTCCACCGCGCTTGGGAACAGTGGCCCGAGGTCGCGCACGATCCCGACCCCGAGGCATGGGTCAGGGCGCGGGTCCACGAGTACGCCCTCGCCCCCTGGCACCGCCTGCGCCCGGGCAGGCCCCGGCCCGACCCGCTGACCGCCGAACCCGTGGTGCGTGTGCTCCTGGAACTCCCGCCGTGGCAGCGCCGTACGGCGCTGCTGTGCGACGGTCTCGACCTGAGCGTGGCGGAGGCCGCCGCCGAGACGCACGCGTCCCCCGCCGCCACCGCGGGCAGGCTGCGGCATGCCCGTGCGGTCATCAGCGGGCGGTTGCCCGACGGCGTCGCCGGCGCCCCGGACCACCCGCTCCGAAGGCGCGTCAAGGACGCCTCGGTCGCCACCCTCGCCCAGCCCTGGTGCGTCCGCGCCGCGAGCGAGCGCCGGGCACGCGCTCTCACCCTCGTGGTGTTCGCGGCGACCGCGGCCCTCGCCGTCCTCGCCGGCGCATTCGCCCTCGCCCCGTCGCCCGACAGCCCCGACAGCGACGACGGCCGCTCACCACAGGCCCAGTCCCAGTCCCAGGCCGACGATCCGTCGGTGGCGGGGCGGTGACGGGCGCGGTGCGTTGACTGACTTGGCACGTTGACTGCCTTGGTGCGGTGACGGTCGCGGTGCGGTGCGGTGCGGTGCGGTGCGGTGACGACCTTGGCACGGTGACTGCCTTGGGGAGCCGATCTCTTCTGGTAGGTCCGAGCGACGGCACAGCGTCGTCATCACCGCCGCGCCGTCGCCTCGCCTGACGCACCATGGCCCCGAACTCACCGCGCGCCGGGGAACCACGCGCATCCGCACCACAGCGGCCTCGGTCGTCGCCACCCTCACCATCGCCCTCGTCGGCTGCGACCGGCGGCGGCGACGCCGACGACCTCAGGCCCACCACCGTCGAACACCCTTCGTCCACGCCCACCCGTGCCCGTACCGCCGCCCCTCCCCCACCTCTCCGACGGTGCTCCCTGTGACGGGTACGGCGGACTCGGGGTGCCCGCGCCGAAAACGCCGATTCTCCGCCGGCGCCCGCCGGGGCGCAGCGGGACGCCGTGCCCGGACCGTCCGCGACGTCGACGGCGCACTCACCCACGACGCGGAGAAGACCCTGGCCGCGGCCCGCAGATCCGTGCGCGGCACTCGACGGCGGCGCGGTACCCAACGGCGGTGTGGTGCTCAACGGCGGTGTGGCGGGCCCTGATCCGCGGTGCCCCCGGCGGTTCTCGTACGACGGCGTCACGCTGACCGATGACGGCGGCAGCCCCTTCGCCAACGCTTTACGCGCGCGAGACGCCCTGCCCCGAGCCGCGAGGCACCGGCCCGCCTGGAGGTCGCACCGTACCCGCGTCCCGGATCCCCCGACCCGGGTCCGGCATCCCACGCCCCCCGTCCCACGCCCCCCGGTCCCGCGTCCCGCGTCAGCCAGGCGGCGGGGCGTCGCGGCTCCTGAGCCGGACCAGCAGCTCCTCAAGGTCGAGGTACGCGGTCTCGCCGCCGACCGGGACGATCGCGTACGAGGCCGCCAGGAACGTCTCGATGGCGGTTCTCGGTGCGTGGAAGGCCACCGGGCAGCCGGGCGGGTGCAGCCAGAAGTAAACGACGTCCTGGGCGGGGTCGAGCGACGGATGGACGGAGACGTCGCCCGGCCCGGCCCAGCCGAGGAGCCCCTCGGCGAGGAGGTCACGGGCGAAGACCCACGTGACCGGCGTCGGCCGGTCGACCTGACAGTCCAGGTGCACCGCGTACGGATCCCCTCGGTGATAACGGAGCCGGGCGGGTACGGGCGTCGTCCGGTCCGGGGCGGTGTACGCCGCCAGGGTCAGGGGGACGACGCAGTCCGGGGTCCGTGGTGCGCGGCCGGGCGCCTTCTTCGAGTGGTGTCCGGTCACGGGCGCTCCACCCCCGACGTCAGGCGCCGTACGCCGCGGGAAGCGGGGACGAGCTCCGGCAGGATCGGTGCGACCGGGGTGGGGGTGACCGGGGTCGGGGCCGGCAGGGCCGCGGTGATGGAGACGAGGGCCAGCGGGCGGTCCTGGGTCGCCGGCCCCGGGACGAACCGGCCGTTCTCGAGCCACTGACAGGCGAGCGCGGCGAAGATCGGAGACTCACGCAGAACCGTTTCGTCCAAGGCTAGGACGGTGACGCGAGGGTAGAAGCTCATGCCCGAGGAAACGATGCTGCAAGATCTCGGTAACTCCTCCGGTCAATCCGCCTTGACGCGCGATGAGACCTCCGCGCTACCCGTCCCGGCGTCCACTCCGCGACCCGCCCCACATTTCGCTCTGGCGTTTGAAAGGCGGATCCTGCATCCCTCCATCAGGCGAGTTGATCACCCATTGGTGGTGCCACCTTCCTCCGACCTCGGTCGTTAGCTGGGCATGACGTCGGAAGGGGTGCTTGCAGAAAGGGTTCTTCCATGGAACGCGGACACACCCACGAGTTAACCGGAGAAGATCACGTGCGCGCCTCCGCACTCCGTGCTCTCGACGGAACGATCTGAAACAAGGGCACGAAGAAAGTCAGATGGACTGGTACAGAGACAAGACGAACTTCTACATCCCGCAGCACCCCATGGAGCCGGTTCGGGAGATGCCGCCGTACCCCGGCGTGGGGCACGAGGTCCCGCCGTACCCGACGGCATCGGGCTGGAACGTACGGGATTACCCAGGCGTGGAGGACGACATCCCGCTGTACGCGGCGGGGCCGGTACGGGAGATGCCGCAGCACCCCGGGACGGGGCGTGAGGTTCCGCTCTTTCCCCCGCGCTCCGGCCGCGACGAGCACGTCCCGTACGACGCCGGCCCCCTTCCCACCCGGCAGCACTGGGACGACAACGGGCTCGACACCACGATGAGCCAACGGCACCTGGAGGAGGAGCTCGCTCACCTATTGGCCGCGGAGCCGGGACCTTCGCAGGACGTGGACCCGGTCGACCGGCAGGCCCCGAGGATCGACAGGCGGCGCACCCGGCCCCGACCGCAGTTCCTCGGCCTCTACCGGCGCATCACGCAGGTGACGGCGCTCTTCGCCGCCATCGCCGTATGCGCGGCGTGTCTGCTCGTGTGGTCCATCACCTACACGTACGGACAACTCTCGGAGACCGCGGCGTCCGTGCTCCCGATGAACCTCGCGCACTGGTGGCCGCTCACGCTGTACGGCCCCTGGTCGGTCGCGGCCCTGTCGGTCCTCCGCGCGGCCGTCCAGCGACAGCCGGCGAAGCGCTCCTGGGGGGTGCTCCTCGTGACCTCGGCCATGGCGGTGGCTTTGTGCGTGAGCCACTCGTCCCGCTCGGTGCTGGCGTACGTGACGCTCGGCATCCCGCCGATCACCTCGCTCGTGTGCTTCTGGGAGCTCGTCGGCCAGTTCTCCTGCGAGCGCCGAACCCGCAGGAGGGCTCGCGTCCAGCACCCTTCCAAGGCATGACGAAGCCCCCCGAGGAGATCGAGGAATCCGAAGAGCCCCGAAGAGACCGGATGGGACCGGAGGAGTTTTCGATGCCCCCGGGAAAATCCTGAGGAACTCCTGAGGAACTTCTCCGCAGAAACGGTTCGCCAAATCCCCCGGCGAACCGTTTCGCTGTACCGACGACCTATCTCTCCGGTCCAGCTCAGTTGTTGCCGGACGCGCTGTCGGAGCCGTTTCAGCAGGTGTTCCGCCCGCTCCAGCCTCGCCGCAGGAAGGCGGACGACGCCGGTACGGAAACCGCCAGGTGCCGGCCGCGATCACCCCTGTCGCCGTAGTCGGTCAGCCGCTCCTCGCGAACCGCGACCGCGGCAAGGCGTGGGAGGAGTCCGGCACCAAGGCCGCCGTCCGGAAGGCCATCGTGGGCAAGAACCACCACGATCGCCGACGGCGGCTACCCGGGCACCGGACTCGTCATCCCGCACCGTCCCGAGCGCTGTCGAAACAAGGGCGTCCACTGCGCCGTGCCGCTCGCCAGCGGCCGCATGCACGGCCACGCCCTCGCCCGGTCGGTCAGCGGGCCTCGGCGACCGGGCGAGTGCGAAGTGGCTCGAAGGGATCCCTTACGGCAACCTCAGCTCAGCGTCTTCAGCGCGGCGGCGTCGTAGGGCTTCAGTTCGTCGAACCGGCCGGACAGGACCTTGGACGCCCACTCGGGGTCCTGGAGCAGGGCGCGGCCGACGGCGACCATGTCGAACTCGTCCCGCTCCAGGCGGTCCAGGAGGTCGTCGATGCCCTGGACCGAGGAGCCCTCGCCCATGAAGGCGCCGATGAAGTCGCCGTCGAGGCCGACCGAGCCGACGGTGATGGTGGGCCTGCCGGTGAGCTTCTTGGTCCAGCCGGCGAGGTTCAGGTCCGAGCCGTCGAACTCGGGGATCCAGTAGCGGCGCGTGGACGCGTGGAAGGCGTCGACGCCGGCCGCGGCGAGGGGGGACAGGATCGCCTCCAGCTCCTGCGGCGTCTCGGCGAGCCGGGCCTCGTAGGCGTCCTGCTTCCACTGCGAGTAGCGGAAGATCACGGGGAAGTCGGGCGAGACGTTCGCCCGCACCGCCGCCACGATCTCGGCCGCGAACTTCGTACGGGCCACGGGGTCGCCGCCGTAGGCGTCGGTACGGCGGTTCGTCCCCGCCCACAGGAACTGGTCGATCAAGTAGCCGTGGGCGCCGTGCAGTTCGACGCCGTCGAAGCCGATGCGCTCGGCGGCCGCCGCGGCCTCGGCGAAGGCGCCGATGACGTCGTCCAGGTCGCGCTGCGTCATCGCCTTGCCGGCGCCCTCGGTGCCGTCGGTGCGGATGCCGGAGGGGCCGACGGCCGGGGCCTCGGGGTAGGGCGCCTGGCCCTCCTTGCGGACCATGCCGATGTGCCAGAGCTGCGGCACGATCGTGCCGCCCTCCGCGTGGACGGCCTCGGCGACCTTCGCCCAGCCCGCCAGCTGCTCCTCGCCGTGGAAACGCGGCACCCGGTCGCTCTGGCCGGCCGAGTCGTGGCCGACGTAGGTCCCCTCGGTGACGATCAGCCCCACGCCGGCGGCGGCCCGGCGGGCGTAGTAGGAGCGGACGTCCTCGCCGGCGACGCCGCCCGGGGAGAACATCCGCGTCATCGGCGCCATCGCGATGCGGTTCGGGACGGTCAGGCCGTTCAGCGTGACGGGCCGGGACAGGATCTCGGCCGCGCGGGAGGCGGGGGACGCGGTGACGGTCACAGAAACGCTCCTCATGGCTACTGCTTGACAACTTCGATGCTTGAGAACCTCACGCAATAAGGAAGACGGTAGAGGTCGATATTTGATGTAGTCAAGTATCTCCGGGTAGACTGCCCCCATGACCGAAGCTCCCCGCGCCGACACGGCCCAGCTCATGGAGCTGCTCTCCCTGTCCCTCGGCGTCTACTACGGCGAGTTCATCGCCGCGGCGGCGAGCGAGAACCTGACGGCGAGCCAGGGCAAGGCCCTCACCGTCCTGCGCCGGGGACCTGCGGCGATGCGGGCCCTGGCCGAGACCATGACCTGCGACGCCTCGAACATCACGGGGATCGTCGACCGGCTCGAGAAGCGCGGCCTGGTGCGCCGCGAGGCCGGCACGTCCGACCGACGCGTCAAGAACGTCGTCCTCACCGCCGAGGGCGAGCGCGTCGCCGACGCGATCCGGGACGGGATGCGCACCACCCAGGAGGGCCTCGACCGGCTCGACGACGAGGACCGGGACCGCCTGAGGGGCCTGCTGGAGCGGGTCTTCCTCTCCCAGCCCACCGCCTGAGCGCCCTCCCCTGCCGGGGGTACGACCACCGGGGCCTCGGCGCCGGCGCCGGACGTGCCCCTGCTCGCCGCCGGAGCTGCGGCGGCACCGGGGAGCCGGCGGCCGAGCCCCAGCCCCCCCCTGCCGCCTGCCGCCTGCCGCCTGCCGCCTGCCGCCACGTACCCGTCGCCCAGGCCCCTGCGCCCGCACCTGGCACCCAGGCCTCTGCGCCTCGCACCTGACGCCCAGGCCTCTGTCGCCAACCGCGTGCCGCCCCACCCCACCCGCCCCCTCCATCGGCCAACTCCGCACCCTCCCCGTCTGGTTATCTCGCCGACTGTCGTGACCAGGCATTTCTCCCTGGCGCAACCCAGAAGGTGAGACGGAGGTCTTGACGAGGCGATTGGTCCAGTCCAATGTGTGACGCGCTTGCCCCTCCCTGCCACCCCCACAGCTCCCCTGGAGGAATGGTGCTCGTACGCAATCGTCTGGTGGCGTCGCTCGGCGCGTCGCTTCTGGGCGCGGCGGCGCTGGTCGCCCTGCCCGCCCCAGCCCAGGCCGCCGAACTGCTCACCAATCCGGGCTTCGAGTCCGGCTCCCTGTCCGGGTGGAGCTGCTCCGGCGGCACCGGCTCGGTCGTGTCGAGCCCCGTCCACAGCGGAACCAAGGCACTGGCCGGCGCGGCGAGCGCGTCCGACACCGCCAGGTGCGCCCAGACGGTCGCCGTGCAGCCCAGCACGACCTACACGCTGGCCGGTTGGGTGCGCGGCAACTACGTGTACCTCGGCGTCGACGGCGGCGCCTCGACCTGGACGGCGTCGGCCCCCTCGTACCAGCGCCTCTCGCTGAGCTTCACCACCGGCGCGAGCCAGACCAGCGCCACCGTGTACACCCACGGCTGGTACGGGCAGGGCACCTACTACGCCGACGACCTCAGCCTCGACGGCCCCGGCGGTGGGGGCGGCGGCGACACCCAGGCGCCGAGCGCGCCCACCGGCCTCCAGGCGACCTCCAAGACCGCCTCCTCGGTGTCCCTCGCCTGGACCGCCGCCTCCGACAACGTGGGCGTCACCGGGTACGACGTCTACCAGGGGACCACCAAGGTCAGCACGGTGACCGGCACGACCGCCACGGTCGGAGGGCTGGCCCCGAGCACGGCGTACACCTTCACCGTCAAGGCCCGCGACGCCGCCGGCAACGCCTCCCCCGCGTCCGCACCGGTCACGGTCAGCACCGAGGCGGGCGGCGGGGGCGGCACCGGCTTCAAGCAGGCCGCGCCCTACCTGTACCTCGGCTGGGGCAACCCGCCGTCCCCGGCCACCGTCATGAACGCCACCGGCATCAAGACCTTCACCATGGCCTTCATCCTCTCCTCCGGCGGCTGCAACCCGGCCTGGGACGGCCAGCGCCCGCTCACCGGCGGGATCGACCAGTCCACCATCAACGCCATCCGAGCGGCCGGCGGCGACATCGTCCCGTCGATCGGCGGCTGGTCCGGCAACAAGCTCGGCCCCAACTGCGCCACCCCGGAGGCCCTGGCCGGCGCCTACCAGAAGGTCATCGACGCGTACGGGCTCAAGTCCATCGACGTCGACATCGAGAACACCGACGAGTTCGAGAACGCCGCCGTCCAGGACCGCGTCCTCGGCGCACTGAAGATCGTCAAGGCGAACAACCCGGGCCTGCGCACCATCCTCACCTTCGGCACGTCGACCACCGGGCCCACCTCCTGGGGCCACCGGCTCATCGAACGGTCGAAGGCGCTCGACGCGGGCATCGACGTCTTCACCATCATGCCGTTCGACTTCGGCGGCGGCGCCGACATGTACGGCAACACCATCAAGGCCGCCGAAGGCCTGAAGACCAAGCTCAAGGCCGTCTACGGCTGGGACGACGCCACCGCCTACGCCCACATCGGCATCTCCGGCATGAACGGCCTGTCCGACCAGCAGGAGGTCACCACCCCGCAGACCTGGACGAACATCCGCGACTGGGCCAACACCCACCACATCGCCCGGCTCGCCTTCTGGTCCGTCAACCGCGACCGGGGCTGCGCCGGCGGCGGAGTGACCGAGACCTGCTCCGGCATCGCCCAGGCCGACTGGGAGTTCACCCGGATCACCGCCGGCTTCACCGGCTGACACCACCCCCCGCGCCCGGCGGGCCGGCCCCCCACCGTCCGGGGGGCCCGGCCCGCCGGCGTACGCGCCCACCACCTCGCCCTCCCGCCTCGAGGCGGGTGCGGATGCGTTGTCGCATCGCCGCCGGCGACTTGATTCGGCGTCACGGCCCAAAGCCGGCGACCCCCGGGGCGACGACCACGACGACGAGCACCCTGGCCCACGCGGCGCGTTTCCGGCGTGGGCCGCAGCGTGGAGTTGCCGCCGTGGGCCTCGTCGCCCGCGACCCCCTTCGCGGGGTTTCCGGGGCCGAGGAACCTGCCGACCGCCCGGGCGGCCGACTCAGGGTTGGCGTCTTGTCGACCACCAGCACCGCCCCGTCGTCGCGCAGGTGCTCTCGTACGTACTCGCGTACAGCGTCGGCATCCCGCGTGGCCCGCCCGGGCAGGTGCCGCGTGCCGCGTGCCGCCCGGACTGGTCGCCCGGCCCACTCGGCGATACTCCAGCGGCTTTGCGGGTGGGCCCGGCAAGGGGACCAGCGTCAAGTCCCTCACTCGGCGCCGGGGTTCAACGCGTCCTCACCGGCTCATCAGGACCTCGGACGCCTCCGGTCAGTGGGTGGGGGTTACGCTGTGAACCGCGGGCACCGCAGGGTCTTCTGTTTTCGCACAGCGATGAGCAGCGGTGGTCGCGACGGTCTCCCCAACGCGTCAGGGGCGCGCAGCCTCCGACTGGCGTCCTGGGTCTGGAGGACATGTGCGACGTGGCGAAGTCTGGTGGGTCGCGTTCGACGAGCGGCGGCCGGTCGTCCTGCTGTCGGGAGACGACGCATCCGGGATCCGGGCGATGCAGGTCGTCGCTCCGGCGGGCGTGGACATCAGCGGTCTGGGTGTCGAAGTGGCGGTAGGTGCCGTGGAGGGGCTGCCCTTTGAAGGCGTGCTGCGGATCGCGTTGCCGCGTCCGGGCTTGACCCCTTGCACATGGCTGACCACGGTGTCCCGGGACGACCTGATCGAGAGAGCGGGGGTCCTGCCCTCCGCGAAGCTCAGCGAGATCGAGGATGCGCTCCGTCTCGGTGGACTCGGGTAGCCGGAGACGGAATGGCCACCAGGCACCACACCCTTGATGGTGTGGTCCACGCAGGTCGCCTATTTCTTCGGCGCCCTTCATCGGCGTGATCGCGGTGTACGGCCGGAGCGTCAGCGGGACGACGGCGTCACCGCGCGCGCTGGGTTGACCTGCCCCAGCCCCTGGATCCACGCCGCCCCCGCCTTGTTACCCGACCTCCGCGACGCACGCGGGCAGCGATGCCGTCGCCGTCGGTTTCGGCGTCGCACCCCTCAGCCGTTCGCTCTTGGGACGGCTGGGAGGAGTCGTCGAGCCTTTGCCAGCCGGTTCCCTCGTCGGTGAGGGCAGGCCCCCTGTCTTTCGGAAGGGGGGCCTGCCCTCACCGGACGCAGCGCTCGTGTGTCGCGTCAGCCGACCGAGAGGAGGTCGACTACGAAGATCAGTGTCTCGCCCGGCTTGATGGCCGCCGACGGCGAGCGGTCGCCGTAGGCCAGGTGGGGCGGGATGACCAGCTTCCGGCGGCCGCCGACCTTCATGCCGCGCACGCCCATGTCCCAGCCCTTGATGACCTGTCGACCGCCCAGCTCGAACTCGAAGGCCTCACCGCGGTTCCACGAGGCGTCGAACTCCTCGCCGGTGGAGTGGGCCACGCCCACGTAGTGGACCCCGACCATGAAGCCCTTGGTCGCCTCGGCCCCGTCCCCGACCACCAGATCCTCGATGTGCAGATAGGGGGACGGCCTGCCCCGGGGGGACTCGATCTCCGGTCGCTCAAGGGCCATCGCCCGCTCCTCGCTCTCGTCGCCGGCCGGCCCGTCGCCGGCCGACATGATTCGGCGATCATTCTCGCCCACCCGCCGGGCGGCACTGCGACACCGGGGCGCCCTCCAAGGCTGCGGAGCTCCCCGGTGTCGCAGTGCCGCCGAGTTCGACCCGGGCGGTGTCGACGATCCGAACGGCGCTACGTGCCGCCGGAGGCGATTCGCGGCGCCAGGCTCGTGGCCGAGGGCGGAAACGCGCCGGTGAGTACGAGAAGAGTCCGCGCCACGGGATCTCGCGAGGCGGACGGCTTCGGCGGGCTCACTGCCTCCCATCACCGACTCAGGAGGTCGGCCGGCCCCGGAGCCTCGGGAGGCATAGCCGGCTTGGCTGGCTTGATGACTCGGTGGCTTGCCTGACTCGGTGGCTCGGGTGGCTCAATGACTCGGTGATAATCCGGCTGCCGCCGTGGGGTCGGGCGTCGAGGCGTACTTGCGCGCCTACGGGGCGGAGGCGGTCGGCACCCGGGCCAAGGCCTCGACACACTGTGCTTCCCCCGGACCGGCACGCTCCACTCGTACACCCGCGCGGCACTCGCTGCGCCCCTCCCGCCGTCCGCGCATGCCGTACATGCCTCACAGCACGATCGCTCCCACCCCTCAGGGTCTTCGCGAAGCGCGGCAGCCGTGCGCCTCGCACCGTCCCGCGTCCGCCGGAGTGGTGCTCGTTCGGCCTGGGTGTCGGCCGGAGGCGGGCGTTGAGCAGCCTGGCCAGCGGATCTGCGCGTCGACGGCGTGGGTGATGACGTCGACCGGTAGGACGGCCGTCACGGCCTGGGGGGGGTGGCCTCACCCCCGATGGGGCCGGTGGCCGGATGGGGGGTCGGGGCTTTCGGCGACATGGTTGAGGCATGACAACGACACGCCGTCCGAGTACATCACTCGCCGCCTCGACCCTGGCCATCGCGTCCCTCGCCTCCCTGGCACTCGCCGCCGCCGGAGGACCCGCGAGCGCGAGCGGGACCGGAAGTCAGGCCCGTGCGGTCTCTGCATCCGGTGCCGGAACCGGCACCGACACCGACACCGACACCGCCACCGCCACCGACACGGGGGCCGTGGGCGCGGCTGCTGACGGTCTGCGTTGGGGCGCCTGTCCCGCCTCGGTGAAGCCGGGCGAGGGACAGGAGTGCGCCACGCTCTCCGTGCCGCTCGACCACGGGGATCCGGCCGGGCCGCGTGTCGACATCGCCGTCTCGCGGCTGCTCTCCGCGCGGCCCGAGGCGCGCCGGGGGACGCTGCTCCTGATCGCGGGCGGGCCCGGCAGCTCCGGAGTGCAGCGGCTCTCGCAGAAGGGTGCGGCGCTCGCGGCGGAGACGGGCGGCGCGTACGACCTCGTGGCCTTCGATCCTCGCGGGGTAGGCGGCTCGACGCAGGCGCGGTGCGGGCTCGCGGCCGAGGACCGGTGGCTGGTGACCTTGCGGTCCTGGCCCACCGCCGACGGCTCGATCGGCGCGAACGTCGAGCGGGCGCGCCGGGTCGCCGAGGCGTGCGAGCGGAACGGGGGCGCTCTGCTGCGGAGCCTCACCACCGCCAACCAGGTGCGGGACACGGAGGTTCTGCGGCAGGCGCTCGGTGAGTCGAAGATGTCGGCGTGGGCGAACTCGTACGGGACGTACGTCGCCGCCCGGTACTCCCAGGAGTACCCGAGCCGGACCGACCGCTGGGTCCTGGACAGCAGCGCCGACCCGGATCCGCGCCGGCTGGCGTACGGCTGGCTCGCCGACATGGGGAAGGGCGCCGAGGACAGGTTCCCGGACTTCGCGGCCTGGGCCTCGCACCCGGACCGGGAGGCGGAAGGCCTGCGGCTGGGCGACCGGCCCGAAGAGGTGCGCGCCCTCGTCCTCGACCTCGCCGCGCGTCTCGACCGCGCGCCCCGCGCCACCGGCGTGCCCGGGGCCCTCCTCACCGGCCCCGCCTTCCGGCAGGCGCTGCAGTCCGCTCTCTATTCGGACGCCGCCTTCCCCGGGTTCGCGCGTCTGGTCGGCCAGGCACGCGACCCGGAGGCCGTACCCGCGCTGCCGCCGGAGCTGACCGGGGCGATGCCCGACGAGGCCGCCGCGATCACGGTGGGCGTCGTGTGCAACGACGTCGACTGGCCCCGTGCTGTCCCGGCGTACGCGAGGGCGGTCGCGGCCGACCGGGCACGTCACCCGCTGACCGGTGGCATGCCCGTGAACATCACGCCCTGCGCCTTCTGGAAGGGCGGGGCGGTGGAGAAGCCGGTGCGCCTCACCGACGACGGGCCGTCCAACATCCTGATGATCCAGAACATGCGCGACCCGTCCACCCCGCACTCCTCGGGCCTGAAGATGCGCCGCGCCCTCGGCGACCGGGCCCGGCTGGTCTCCGTCGACCGGGGCGGCCACGGCGCGTACCTGGTCGCCGCGGGCGGCACCGGAAACGCCTGCGGCGACCGGACGGTCACCCGCTTCCTGCTGACCGGCGAGCGCCCCGCCACCGACGTGCGGTGCTGACCGGCGACCGCCACGAGACCGACGTGCGGTGCTGAGCCGTCGCGGGGGAACGGCCGAGCACCTTGCCCGAGCGTCGCCTCACCGATCGCGTGACGCGGCGGCTCGTGGGGAATCCCGTTCGAGGATCTCCTTATGCTTGCGGGCAGCGTCGGCGCGCGCGGCGGTCGGGTGGGGTCGTGAGGTGGTGCTTCAGGGCTAGTCGGCGTGGGTGCGCTCCCCGGGCGTCTTCGTGCACGGTCCTCAGGAAGCCGGGGGCCCTTCGGTCGGACGGCCGCCGAAGGCACGGCTCTCGGCGGTGGGCGGGCTCGGGGAGGGCAGCAGCTGGACCAGGCCTACCCTGGCGTGTCGTCCGCCGGGGCGCGGACGGACCAGCGGCCGGACGGAATCGGACCGAATCGGGGGGGGTGCCTGTTCGGGGAGTGCTCCGCTGTGGGGTGCTCGACGTCCAGGTCGGCTCCGGCTGTGACGGAGTCCATGAGGACCGCCGGTCCGTCCGTCTCCCAGGCCTCGCACTCCTGCCACCCGGTCGCCGGGGCGGTGAGGTCGGTCCGGGCGTCAGCGAGGAGTTCGGCGTCGTCCGGGACGTCGCCGTCCCCGTTGACCTGCCCCTCCTTCACGCACCCCTGCCAGGCGCCCCTCGCGGACACGCGGAGGGCGATCAGAGGGCCGCCCATCGACGAGACCCGGACGAGGGGCGGTCCGGCCGGGCCGGGGGCGGAGGGTGAGCGCGGCTGCTGGGCACCCGTGTTTCCTCCGCGCGCCCCCACCCCTTCCCTCACACCTTGACGGAAGGTTGGTCCAGACCTATGGTCTCGCCAACGCGCCTGCCCTGCAAGGCGCTTCACGTTCGTTCCAGAACGGAAGGCCCCCCACCCATGCGCACAACCGCACTCCTCACGGCCGTCACCGCCCTCGTCGCCGGCGCCCTCGCCTGGCCGTCCGCACCCCGCGCCGAAGCCGCCCCCACCGTCTTCGTCCACCCCGGAGTCACCGTCTCCCAGGGTCAGTTGGATTTTGCCCGCGCCAAGGTCCTGGCCGGCGCCCAGCCCTGGAAGGGTGCGTACGACCAGATGATGGCGAGCAGGTACGCCGACCTGAACCGCACCCCGAGGCCCCGCTCGGTCGTGGAGTGCGGCTCGTATTCCAACCCCAACAACGGCTGCACCGACGAGCGGGAGGACGCGATCGCGGCGTACACCCACGCCCTCGCCTGGTACATCAACCGCGACGCCCGCCACGCGCAGAAGTCCATCCAGCTGATGGACGCCTGGTCGGCCGTCATCACGGACCACACCAACAGCAACGCCCCGCTCCAGACCGGCTGGGCGGGCTCCTCCTGGCCAAGGGCCGCCGAGATCATCAAGCACACGTACAGCGGGGGTTGGCCGAATTCCGGCCGCTTCGGGACGATGCTCCGCGACGTCTACCTCCCCGAGGTCATCAACGGCTCCCACTCCAACGGGAACTGGGAGCTGTCGATGATGGAGGCCGCCGTCGGCATCTCCGTCTTCCTGGAGGACAGGGCGTCGTACGACAAGGCCATGGCGAAATTCCGCACGCGCACCGCCGCCTACGTGTACCTCGCCTCCGACGGCGCGCTGCCGAAGACCGTGCCGAGCCAGAACCTCGACACCCGAGACAAGATCGTCAAGTACTGGCAGGGTCAGTCGACCTTCACCACCGGCCTCACCCAAGAGACCTGCCGCGACCTCACCCACACCGGTTACGGCATCTCCGCCATCGCGCACGTCGCCGAGACCAGCCGGATCCAGGGCCATGACCTGTACGGCACGGACGTCGGCGAGCGGCTGCGCCAGGCGCTCGGCTTCCAGGCCAGGTACGAACTCGGCGCGACCGTGCCGAGCACGCTGTGCGGCGGCACCCTGCACCTGGGGCTCGGTCCCGTCACGGAGGTCGGCTACAACGCCCTGCACAACCGTCTCGGCTTCGCCATGACCAACACCGAGGCGCTGACCAAGCGCAATCGCCCGGCCGGCAGCAACAATCTCTTCGTCGCCTGGGAGACCCTCACCCACGGGGACAACCCCTCCTGATCGGGACGCCGAGGTTGTGCCGGCCGGGACGGCGGTCGTACGGCGTCGGCGTGACCGTCGCTGCCGGTGAGACCGGGATCTCCGGTGAACCCCAGGTCAAGGGAGGTGCGGGGCCCGGATAGGCTGCGGGCACGGTCGACGTGCACAGGTCAGGAGGCGGGTGCGTACGGCTTCGTCACGCCCCTTCGGTTCCTTCCCGTTCCCGCCTGTTCCCGCCTGTTCCGCCGCTTCCTGCCTTTCCTGGAGTTCCGCCGCCATGCGCCGTGCCCTGCCTTCCACCCTCGTCTGCGTCGCGCTGCTCACCGTCGGGTGCGCGGCGAGGGGTCCGGCGGGCACGGCCGCCACACCCGCGGCGTCCACGGCGTCCACGACGTCCACGACGTCCACGACGTCCACGACGTCCACGACGACAGCGACAGCCACCGCAGCCGCGACGGCGACCGCGGATGTCGATCACCTGCGGACGGTCCGCGCGGCCGTCGAGGGGCTGACCACGGCGCGTACGGCGTACCGCTGGGAGGTCGGGCAGACGGGCGGCAGCACGTACGCCCTCACCGGCGAGGGCGGGCACGACTTCGCGCGCAGGCGGGGCACGTTCGCCGTGGGGCTGGAGGACGTCGCACGGTTCGATCAGGTCTTCACGCCGGAGCGGCTCTACGTGCGGGGGACGACGACGAAGGAATCGGTCGACTGGATGTACGTGGACCGGGCCGAGATCAAGGCCGAACGCCTCCTCAAGGCGCCGGGCAACGACCCCGAGTTCCTGATGCGGCAGGTGCTCCTGGGCGAGCGCTATCGGCAGCTCGCAGTGGAGGACGTGGCCGGAGCCCCGGCGACCCGCTACCAGGGCGCGCTCACCCATGCCGCGCTGACCCTCGGCATGTCCGCGGACGCACGGAAGAAGGTCGACCAGGTGCGCGACATGCTCGGCGGCCCGATTCCCGCCACCGCCGACGTGTGGATCGACCGGCGGGGCCGGCTCGTACGGGTGCGGCTGCAGATGGACCTGGAGGGTCTGTTGAAGTCCACGACGACGCTGACCCTCACCGCGCAGGGCGAGCCGGTGAAGGTGCGGGTGCCGGCCGACGCCGTCGAGGCCGACGCGTCGTCACTCGTCTGACCCGGTAGAGCCCACGGGGCCCACGGGGCGCACGGGGAGCCTCTCGGCCTCGCGGAGGCGTCGGGTGGTGACCCGGGAGGCGAGGGGGGCCGCGGTGAGGGCGAGTCCGGCGGCCGCGGCGAGGAAGACGGCACGGACTCCGAGGTGGCGGCCGAGCAGGCCGCCGCCGAGGGCGCCGAGGGGGACGACGCCCAGGACGATCAGGCGGTAGGCGGCCGTGACGCGGCCGAGGAGTGCGTCCGGTACGGCGGCCTGGCGCAGGGTGCTGACGACGATCTGGTTCAGCGAGCCGGCGAACGCGGCGCCGAACATCGCGGCGAGGGCGAGCGGCGTGCTGTGACCGAGCCCCAGGACCGCGTAGCCGGCGGCGGGGACGAGGGCGGCGAGCCAGGTGGTGGGGCCGCCGCCGACGCGGGGCACGAGGCGTTCGGCGAGCAGCGATCCGGCGATGGCGCCGGCCGCGGGAACGGCGATGAAGAGGCCGTAGTGCGAGAGGGCCACGGCGTACGGGCCCGTGACCAGCACGACGAGGAGAGCGCCGGTGGCCGCACCGAAGAAGTTGATGGCCGCCGAGATGAACGCGACGCGGCGCAGCAGGTCGTGGCGCCAGAAGTGGGACCATCCGGTCCGGATGTCCTGGGCCAGGGTGGCCCTGCCGGAGTCGCCCGGGCCGTCCTCCTCGCCTGCGGGGCGCAGTGCGGGCAGCAGCAGGGCCGCGAGTCCGGCGACGGCGAACGCGGCCGCGCCGGTGAAGAAGGCCGCCGACGCCGTCAGCGCGAACAGCGCGGCGCCGGCGGGTGGGCCGACGAACGTGTTGACGAGCGCCTGCGTGGCGAACAGCCTGCCGTTGGCGCGCTCCAGCTTCGCGCGGGGCAGGAGGCGGGGCGGGATGGCCAGGGCCGCGTTGTCGACCATCGTCTCGGCGCAGCCTGCTATGAACACCGCCGCGTAGAGGAGGCCGACGTGGCGCCCTCCGCCGGCCAGGGCGAGGGCGAGCAGCGCGAACCCGGCCGCGCGCAGCAGGTTGCCCGCGACGAGGATCCGCCGTCGGTCGATGCGGTCGGCGAGCGCGCCCGCGGGGAGGGTCGCGAGCAGCCAGGGCAGGAACTGCGCCACCGTCATGCCGGACACGACGAGCGGGTCGCGGGTGAGGGTGGCGACGAGGAGGGGGGCCGCGGCCTGGAGGAGGCCGTCGGCGAGGTTCGAGGACGCCTGGGACGCCCACAGGGCGGTGAACGGTCTGACGACGGCGACGGGCACGGTCGCTCCCCTCCTGGGAGTCTCATGGGTGATTGGTCGATTGGACATGAGAATGGATGAGCCTCATGATCACAGAGGGGAGTCTCACATGCAATGATGGATTCACCCATGAGATGTCGACTTCGACGAGAGGAGCGGAGGGTGAGGTTCGGTCACATCGCGGGCGACCGCATGCTCGACCTGGTGAACACCGTCGCGTGGCGACGCGGCGGACCCGAACGCACCGAGTCCCTGAGGACCTATGCCGACGTCGTCGAGTGGTGCCTCGAATCCGGCCTGATCGACGAGGACGAGGCCGCCACCCTGAACGGGCTCGCCGACCGGGACGGGCCCGCGGCCGAACGAGAACGCGAACTGGTCGTCGCCGCGCGGGAGGACGTCTACGGGGTCCTCTTCGAGAACGACAGCGAAGCCGCCGCCGGCCTCGCTCGCCTGTACCGGGCAGCGGTCGCCGCGGCGGACCTGGTCCCCTCGGACGGCCGCTGGCGGTGGCAGGAGCGGGAGCCCGACCTCCGCCTCCCCCGCCACCGCATCGTCCGGGGGCTGGTGGCCCTCACCCAGCGCGACGACCTCGACCGTCTGCACCAGTGCGAGGACGCCACGTGCGGATGGGTCTACCTGGACACCTCACCGCGACGGAACCGCCGCTGGTGCGACACGAAGGACTGCGGCGACCGCAACCGCGCCCGCGCCTACTACGCCCGGCAGAAGGAGAAGCAGAAGGAGAAGCAACAGCAGCGGTAGGCGCGGAGCCGTGCCCTCCGCCGGGTGCGCCGCGAAGGCCGCCGCAGTGTCCCGATTGGTTCACGAGGACGTCCCGATTGGACCCCGACACCGCGTCCGGCCTGCGACGACGGATAGGTTCCAGGCCGCGGGGGTCACACGGAAGCACGCACAGACGTACGCAGGCACAGACGTACGGACGTACGGACGGCGTCGACCCCGGGCACTCTTCCGATCCGACGGCTCCACGGGGGTACAGCGACATGATCATGCGAGGCGACGGCGTGCCGGGTGGCGGGTTCTCCCGGCGGCGCGCACTGCGGCTGGCCGGCGGCGGACTCGCCCTCGCCGCCCTGACGATGGGCGCCACCGGCTGCCGCGAGGACGGCGCCGACCTCGGCGGGTCGGGAAACCCGGCGGGATCGGGCGCGTCAGGAGCATCCGAGAGCCCCGGCGACGGCAAGCCGGTCGGCGGTGACCAGCCCGCCGGGGGCGGCGCAGGCAAGGACGGCCGGGCGCCCCGACCGCTCTGGACGAGAACGACGTCCGCGCAGACCTACGGCGACAACGACGAACTCGTCGCCGCGAACGGCGTGGTGATCGCCAGCGGCGAGCCGCTGGCCGCGCTGGACGCCGCGTCGGGCACGGAGCGGTGGTCGTTGAAGGACGGTGCGGTGCCCGGCGCGCCCATGCTGCTCGGGGCCGGAACGCTGTACCTGGCCAGCGCCACGTACGACGGCACGGTCGCCGGCTACGACCCGGCCACGGGCAAGGAGACCTGGCGCAGCCACCTCGGCAAGGGCTACCGGCAGCCGCGACCGATCGCGGTGGACGACGAGCAGGTGTACGTCATCGCCGAGGTCCTGGAAGCCGACGGGTCGTCCAGGACCAACGTGATCGCCGCACTGAACAGCCGTACCGGTCGCCTGGCGTGGAAGGAGCGGCGCGACGTCGGCACCGAGGGCAACGGCATCCACGCCCAGGCGCAGGGCCGCCACCTCGTGTACACCGACTTCAAGAAGAACCTCACAGTGCGCGACACCACCACCGGCAGGCAGGTGTGGACGCACAAGACCACGAAGACCAACTACGGCTTCTTCGCCGTGCACGAGAACCTGGTGATCGTTCCGCAGGGGCCGAAGCTCCAGGCCTTCGGCCTCGCCGACGGTGCGCTGAAGTGGTCGGCGGAGACGGCGGAGAGCTACGTCTCGTTCAAGGAGCCGGCCGTCCTGGACGGCGTCCTCTACCTCGCGGACAGCAGCCGTACGCTGCGCGCCCTCGACCCCCGCACCGGCAAGGTGCTCTGGACGTCCCAGGCGCTCGCCGACGCGGACATCACGGTCCCGCGCCAGTACGTGAAGGCCGGCGGCGTCCTGTACGCGGCGACGGACCTGGACCAGCGGGGCGGGGTCATCGCCATCGACGCGAAGTCGGGTGCGGTGCGGTGGACGTTCAACGACGGCTCCGGTGACTACCACGCGTGGCTGGTGGCCACCGACGGGAAGCACGTGTTCGCCCTGCACGGCAAGAAGCTGCACGCGCTGCCCGTCTGACGCCCCGCACCGCCCGCCGCGCCGCCGTCACGCGGACGGCAGGCCCAGCGCCGTACGGGCCTCGCCGACCAGGCGCAGCGAGCCGATGACGACGATCAGGCCGCCGGCTCCAGCAAGTTCGGCGGCGCGGTGGAGCGCGGCGGGCGTGTCCTCGGCGATCACGCACGGACCTCGGCGGGCCGGGGCGAACCGGGCGTGCAGGGCGTCGGGGTCCGCGGCCCGGGTCGCTCCGGTGCGGGTGAGGACCAGGGGCCAGTCGGCGGGGAGCGGGGCGAGCATGCCGGAGGCGTCCTTGTCGCCCATCGACGCGAAGAGCAGCACGGGCGCTCCCCCGTCTCCGTCGCGGCGGGCGCGGCGCAGGATCTCCGGGGCCACGGTCTCCACGCCCTGGGGGTTGGTGGCGCCTTCGAGGAGGACGCGGCCCGTCCAGTCTCCGAGGCGGGTCTCGACCAGTTCGAGGCGGCCGGGCCAGCGGGTGGCCGCCAGCCGGGCGCGGAGCCGGTCACCGTCCGGCTCCTGGATGTGGCCGCGTTCGGCGAGGGCGTCCACGGAGGCGATCGCGACGGCGAGGTTGTGGTGCTGATGTGCCCCGGGGAGCGGGCAGGGCAGGTCGCGGTGGACGGCGCGGGGCGTGGAGACGTCGACGAGCGTCACCGGGCCGCCAGGGCCGCCGTCCTGACCGGTGGGGCGGGCGAGGCGGGTGGTGTAGCGGATCTCGTGGCCCAGGCGCCAGACGGTCAGCCCCGTCCGTTCCCCGAGGACGCGCTCGGCGGCCGTGGCCGCCTCCGGGTCCAGGCGTCCGAGGACGACGTGGTCCCCGTCCCGTGCGGCCCCCACCTTCGCCTCGGCGATCTCGGCGAGGGAGGTGCCGAGCAGGCGGGTGTGGTCGAGGCCCACGCCGGTGACCACCTTGACGTCCAGGCCGAGTTCGGCGGCCGCCGCCCGGCTCCCGCCGATGCTCGCCTCGGCGACGGTCAGTGCGACGCCCGCCCGCCGGAAGTGCACGGCCGCGGTGGTCGCGTGGATGCCCTGGGGCAGGACGGGCAGGTCGTGCCGTTCGATCGCCCGCCAGACCTCGGAGTACGCCGCGGCGTACTCGGCGCGGGTCACGGGGATCCCGTCGATCCGGATGCGTTCCCTGAGTTCCTGCAGGTGCGGGCTGGGCATGCTGCCGACCCGCGCGCCGGTCGCGGTCACCGCCGACACGGCGAACGCGCACGTCGATCCCTTGCCGTTCGTCCCGACCACCAGCATCCCGCGGAGCCCCCGCTCGGGACGGCCCAGCACCTCCAGCAGACGGGAGACGTTCGCCTGGCGCACCGTCCGGGGAACCCCGCCGGGGTTCTCGTGCACCTTCGCCAGCATGTCGACGCACATTCGGTAGTCCACATCAGCGATCATGCCACCGAGCGTGGCGGACCGGCGACGGACAGCGAGCGCCTGCCATCGGCTCACCCCGAGGCGGGAATTTCCTGGATCCAACTCGGCTCATTCCTCCCCGAGTTCAATGGGAATCAAAGAGACCTCGTGCATTCGGCAAACAGACGGACGGAGCCGTCCGGACCAGCCGTACGTTCCCGCCATGAACGAATCTTCGGAACCCCTTCCCTCCGCCGGTGACGTCCGGAGGGCGACGCCCTCGCGCCGCGGTCTACTGCGTACCGCCGTGACCGGGGCGGCCGTGACCACGGGTGCGTGGGCCCTGGGCACCCCGCCAGCGACAGCGGCTCCCGCCCCGCGGCGGCGGATCCGGCCGGCGACGCCCGGAGCGGCGCTGCGCGAGCTGTACGCGGGCAACCGGCGCTGGCGCACCTTCCGCGAGAGGCATCCGCACGAGACGCGCGCCGTCCGCACCGAGGTGGTGTCGGGGCAGCACCCGTTCGCGGTCGTCCTCGGCTGCATCGACTCCCGGGTCCCGCCGGAGCTCGTCTTCGACCAGGGGCTGGGCGACCTGATCGCCGTCCGCTCCGCCGGCGAGGTCCTCGACGAGGCGGTGCTCGGCAGCGTGGCGTACGGAGTGCTGGACCTCGGGATACCCCTGGTCATGGTCCTCGGGCACCAGTCGTGCGGCGCGGTGTCCGCGGCGGTCCACGCGGACGAGACCGGCGAGACGCTGCCCGCCCACATCCAGTACCTCGCCGAGCAGATCAAGCCCGCGATCGACCACTCCCTCCCTCTCACCGCACGCGTCGACGCCGCCGTCACCGCGCAGGTCGGGCTCGTACGTTCCCGGCTCGCCGCGGAGCCCGACCTGGCCGCCAGGATCGCGGAGGGCCGGCTGGCCGTCGTCGGCGCACGCTACGAACTGACGAACCAGGTCGTCCGCGAGGTCCCCTGACCCCCGGCGGCGACGGTGCCCGGATGCCGGGCGTCCCGGGTGGTCCTCGGCCCCTGCGCCCGCCCGGGCGGCGTTCAGGGCGTGCGCACGCGGAGCACCATGGTGTCCGAGTCGCCTTCCCGCCCGACCGTGACGAATCCGCGGGAGGCGTAGAGCGCGGCGGCGCGGTTGCCGTCCTCGACGCTGAGGCTCAGGCGCGCGACGCCCGACCGGGCCGCCCTCTCCACCACCGCGTCCAGCAGAGCGCCGCCGACGCCCCGGCCCCGGTGTCCGGGGAGCACGCCGACGGTCAGCTCGGGCACCTCCGGGTCGACGTATCCGTACCCCGGATCGTCCGCGGGGAAGGTCCTGGCCCAGACCGCCCCTACCGGCTCGCCCGAGGCGTCCTCGGCGACCACGCCGAAGTCCCCTGCCCGCGGCCACCCGGTGACGTAGTGGGCGAAGTGCGGCGTCGCCAGGATCTCCTCCCGACGGAACCGCGGCCCCTTCCAGTTGAACGCCTCCAGCAGCATCTCGACCAGGAAGTCGGCGTCGTCCGCGGTAGCCGGCCGCAGCCGGACTCCGGCTCGCGGGCGGTCCGCCCGGGCCGCGGAATCCTCGTTCATGTTCTTCCCTGTTCACGCGGTCGTCGGTTGTCGGTCACCGGGCCCCGGGGACGCATCCGGTCGGGCTCACCTGCGGTGGCGCACCTGGTGTGGGGGCCCTCGCGAGGGGGTATCCCCAGCTTCGGCCACACCTGGCGGATCAGATCACACGGGGGCGGGGATGGATCGCAAGGGCGTGGACAAGGGCTGTCTCGGTCTCGGCCTGATCTTCCTGCCGTTCGCGGTGGGGCTCGGGTATGCGCTGCTCATGATGGCCTGGCGGCTCGGGCGCTATCTGTGGACCACGGGCGTGCCGCGGCTCGCCGAGGGGGATGCGGGGGCGTGGACCGTGTTCGGCATGGTTCTGTTCCTCGTCGCGGTGGTCGCCTTCATCCACTGGCTCGCGGGGCGCGACGGCGGGCCGAGTCCCCGGCCCGGGCGGGCGGTCCACCAGGGCGAGGACTGGTACTGGAAGGCCGATCCGATCGAGTACCCGCCGAAACCCGATGGTGAACCGAAACGGGGGCCATAGCCGGATTCGCGGGCCGGACGCCGGTTCGTGGCGTCCGGCCTCGCCCGGTTCGGGGGGTGACGCCTCGCCGGGTACGGGTCGTCCGCCCTCGTCGGGTTCGGGGTGTGAGGCGTACGCCCCCCTGCCGGTCAGGCGCAGCAAGCCTCGGTGTCGGGGGCGGGGCTCTTGTCCAGCCGGTCGGCGTCGGCCTTGACGACGTAGACCTCCCACGGCTCCTTGCCGGGGCCGGTGACCCACACCTTGTCCTGGAGGGCGTAGCAGCAGGAGGTGTCGTTCTCCTCCACGGTCGACAGTCCGGCGTCCTTCAGCCGGCCGGTCGCGGCGTGGACCTGCGCGGAGGTGGCGACTTCGACGCCGAGGTGGTCCAGGCGGGTGTCCTCGCCCGGCTGGCCCTCGATGAGGACGAGCTTGAGCGGGGGTTCGACGAGGGAGAAGTTGGCGTAGCCCTGGCGGCGCTTCGCGGGCTCGGCGCCGAAGAGCTTGGCGTAGAAGGCGACCGACGCTTCCAGGTCGGCTACGCGCAGGGCCAGTTGGACACGGGACATGACTGTCTCCCCTTCGTGGCGTGGCGCATGGGCACCACGCCCACGCACCCACTGTTTCGACGTCTGTCGATATAGCCGACCTTGCCATCGGGATCGACCGCTGTCAATATTGAGGAATGTCGAAACAAGCTGGTCTGCCGGTGCTCGGGCAGGACGAGGCGGCGTGCTGCGCGCCGATGGTCCGTGAGCCGCTCGGCGAGGAGGCGGCGGTCGAGCTGTCGCGGATGTTCAAGGCGCTGTCGGACCCGATCCGGCTGCGCCTGCTGTCCCTGATCGCGTCCCACGAGGGCGGGGAGGCGTGCGTGTGCGACCTCACCGGCCCGTTCGACGTCTCCCAGCCGACGATCTCCCACCATCTGAAGGTGCTGCGGGAGGCCGACCTGGTCGGCTCCGAGCGACGTGGCACGTGGGTGTACTACTGGGTGCTGCCCGACACCCTGGCGCAGCTGTCCGCCCTGCTCCAGATCCCCGCCGTCACCGCGAAGGCGTCGGTGTGACCGCGCCTCTGCCGCGACGGGCCGCGGTCGAGGGGCTCGGCACCGCCGCGCTGGTCACGGTGGTCGTCGGCTCCGGGATCCAGGCCACCGCGCTGACCCGTGACGTCGGGACGCAGCTCCTCGCCAACTCCCTGGCCACCGTCTTCGGCCTCGGCGTGCTGATCGCCCTGCTCGGCCCGGTGTCCGGGGCCCACTTCAATCCGGTGGTCACCCTCGCCGCCTGGTCGACCGGCCGCCGCCGCGCCGGCGCCGAGGCCTTCACCGCGCGCGAGGCCGCGGCGTACATCCCCGCCCAGATCGCCGGGGCGATCGCCGGCGCGGTACTGGCCGACGCGATGTTCGGCGAGCCGCTGCTGCGCCTGTCCACCCACGACCGGTTCGCCGGGCACCTGTGGCTGGCGGAGGTCGTGGCCACCGCCGGGCTGGTGTGGCTGGTCTTCGGCCTGGCCCGCACGGGCCGGGCCCACCTCGCGCCGGCGCTGGTCGCCGCCTTCATCGGGTCGGCGTACTGGTTCACCTCCTCCACCTCCTTCGCCAACCCGGCCGTCACGATCGGACGGGCGTTCACCGACACCTTCGCCGGCATCGCCCCCGCCTCCGTGCCGCCCTTCCTCGCCGCGCAGCTCGTCGGCGCGATCGCGGGCCTCGGCCTGGTCGCACTCTGCTTCGGCCGCGAGGTCCAGAGCCCCACGGAACCTGCGCCCACGGAACCTGCGCCCACGCCACCCGTACTCACGGAAGCTGTGCCCACGGAAGCCGTGTTCACGTCGCCGGCCCCGGGGACGGACGCCTCGGACCCGACGCGGCAGCCCGCCACCCGTACCCACTGAAGAAAGCGCCCCAGCCCGATGAATACCGCCCCCACTCCTGCTCCCACCCCTTCCCTCGTTCCCTCCGTGCTGTTCGTCTGCGTCCACAACGCCGGTCGGTCGCAGATGGCCGCGGCCTTCCTCACCCACCTCGGCGAGGACCGGGTCGAGGTCCGCTCGGCCGGCTCCGCCCCGGCGAGCACGGTGAACCCGGCCGTGGTCGAGGCCATGCGGGAGTCGGGCATCGACATCTCGGCCGAGACGCCGAAGGTCCTCACCACCGAGGCGGTCCAGGCCTCCGACGTGGTGATCACCATGGGGTGCGGCGACGCCTGCCCGTACTTCCCCGGCAAGCGGTACCTGGACTGGCAGCTCGACGACCCGGCTGGCCAGGGCGTCGCGGCCGTCCGTCCGATCCGCGACGAGATCGAACGCCGCGTCCGGGGCCTGCTCGCGGAACTCGGCGTCGAGGCGGCGGTGTGACGGTGACGGCCGCGGAGAGCGGCGTACGCATCGCGCCGCTCCGGCCCGAGCACGCCGCACAGGTGCTGGGGATCTACCAGCTGGGCATCGACGAGGGGAACGCGACGTTCGAGACCGCCGCCCCCACCTGGCAGGCGTTCGACGAGGCGAAACTGCCCGACCACCGCCTGGTCGCCCTCGACGCCGACCGGGTCCTGGGCTGGGCCGCCGTCGTCCCGGTCTCCGACCGGTGCGCGTACGCCGGTGTCGTCGAGCACTCCGTCTACGTCCATCCCGGCGCCCGGGGCCGCGGTGTGGGCCTGGCCCTGCTGACCGCCCTGCTCGCCTCCACGGACGCCGCCGGGATCTGGACGGTGCAGTCCGGGATCTTTCCGGAGAACACCGCCAGCCTCGCGCTGCACCGGCGCGCCGGCTTCCGCGTCATCGGCACCCGCGAACGCATCGGCCGCCATCACGGCGCCTGGCGCGACGTCGTCCTCGTCGAACGCCGCAGCCCCGCCGTCGGGGTCGACGCACGGGGCTCGGCGACGCCGGGCGATCAGCACCTGACCCAGTAGCCCGGCGAGGTCTCCTTGATGGTGCTGGAGGCCAGGACGTTCCAGAGGCCGAGGTACTGGTTCGAGCCGTTGGCGTAGGTGTGGCCGCCGGACTGGTGGGCCCGCCCGGCCTGGGTGTGGGCGTAGTTGTCGGCGGTCACGCAGAGCGCGGCACCGGTGGTGGTGGCCGTGACGGGGGCGCTCCTGGCGCCGGGCGCTCCGGAGGCGTCGACGGCCGCGACCGTGTAGCCGTACGCCGTGCCGGCGGTCAGGCCGGAGTCGGTGTGGCCGGTGGACGTCACCGGGGTCGCGTTCACCTTGGCGCCGTCGCGGTAGACGTCGTACGAGGCCGCGCCCGGGACCGCGTTCCAGGAGAGCGAGGCGCTCGAAGCGGTGGTGGCGGTGACGGTCACTCCGGTGGGGGCGGGGAGGCCGGGGGCGGGGGTGCCGGTGGTGCCGGCGCCGAGGGCCTTCGCCATGTTCGTCACGGCCCTCATCTGGGGGCCGCTCTTCTGCGCGTAGTCGGCCGACTTGTAGCCCCACCAGTCCCAGCAGCCGCGCGGGTTGCCGGTCATGGTGGTGGCCTGCGGGTAGAGGACGATCATGTCGTTGGTGTCGGCGTACTCGTTGAGGTACGCCTTGTCCATGAGGGCGTTGCCGACCAGGCCGTAGTACTGGTAGCAGCCGTGGAGCGTCACCATGAGCGTGCAGGAGGCGCCGTTCTGGCAGGACCGCGGCACGTAGGCGAAGCCTTCGCCGCCCATGCCGATGGCGCTGGAGCTGCCGCCGGGGGCGTACGCGCTCTGGTCGAACCTGACCAGCTTGCCCGTCAGCGCGGCGGAGGTCGCCGGTTCCACGCTCCCGAGCAGATGGGTCAGCATGTCCTTCACCGGGTCGCCGCCGCAGTTGTTGACGTACGGCGAGCTGGTCGACGTGCACGCGTTGGGTCCGATCGGGCTGACCCAGGCGTGGCCCGACGCGGACGTGTCGTCGTAGACGGTGTCGGCGCCGAAGTCGCGGTAGTACGTGGCGAGATCGTCGTTCACGGGGGCCTTGACGGTGGCGTCGTTGGTGCCGTGGAACAGCCAGACCTTGTCGCCCGAGAGGTTGGCGACCGGGTCGACCTTGCCCGCCGCGGCCCTGTCGCGGGTCAGCTGCTCCAGCTGGGCGGGGGTCTTGCGGGCCATGAGCGTGTCCATGCAGGCGTACAGGGCCGTGTTGAGGTTGTTCTGCGCGCAGTCGTACGGGCCGGCCGAGAAGATGCCGGCTCCCGCGAAGACGTCCGAGTAGGCGACGTGCAGTTGGTTGGCCATGAAGCCGCCGGACGAGAGGCCGCTCACGTAGGTCGCGCTGATGTCGTACCGCTGGAGCGTGCCGGACGTCGGCGGCGGAACCGCGGCCGTCGCCCCGCCGACCGTCGTGGCGGCGATGCCGGCGGCCGCCAGGGCGGCGACGAGGAGCCGGCCGAACCGGCGGACCCGCATGGTCCCGCCGTCCCCGCGGTGGCCGCCGCTGCCGCTGTTGCCGCCGATCCTTCTGATCTTCATGCGCATCTCCGGGTGCGGGTGGGGGTGAGATGCGGACATCCTGGTGAACGGCGGGGATCCCGGCCCACATGGCGTGCCGCCACTTCCGGGGCCGGGAATGTGGCGCGCGGTGCCATAGGAAGGGGCGGCGCGGCGGGCCCGCCCGCCGTTACGAGTGCCCGCCCCGGTCACCGGTGCCGAGGCCCGGCCCCCTCACGGCCGCTGGGTCCTGCGCTCCACCGCCACCCGCAGCGGGGCCCTGAACGACAGGAGCCCCAGCATGGGAGGTCCGTCCGAGGGGTCCGCCGGCCGGAGGGAGGGCAGGCGGCGGGCAGCGACCCGCAGGGCCACCGCCGCCTCCGTGCGGGCGAGCGTGGCGCCGGGGCAGAGGTGGCGGCCGGCCCCGAACGCCAGGTGGCGGCGGGCGTTCGCCCGTCCCGGGCACATGCGCTCCGGGTCCGGGAAGACGTCCGGATCGGAACCGCTGCCCATGAGCATCAGCAGCACCTGCGCGCCCGCCGGCAGCTCCACGCCGCCCAGGCGGGTGGCTTCGGCGGTCACCCGGCGCCAGGTGGTCACCGGCGGCTCACGGCGCAGGACCTCCTCCACCCACGCCTCCGCGAGGCCGTCCTCCGCGGCGGCGCCCTGCCACACCTCCGGGTCGGTGGGTGCCCGGCGGAGGACGGTGGCGATGAGCTGGCCGGTGGTGGACTGGCCGGCGACGAAGACGAAGAAGCAGGCGGCGACGGCGGTGGCCGTGTCCAGAGGGGTGCCGTCGGGCAGCCGGTGGTCGGCGAGGGCGCGGATGAAGGAGCCGGACGGCGCGTCGTCATCGCGGACGGTCGCGGTGAGCCACTGGTGGAACGCCGCGACGGGCTCGGCCAGTTCCAGCTGGCGGGCGAGCGTGGGCCGCCCCCAGAACAGTTCCAGCGCGGCGTCGCTCCAGGCGATCAGCGTGACGGGGTCGACGCCGCGGATACCGAGGAGCTCCATCAGCACCCGGCACGGGAGGACCTGGGCGAAGGGGACGAAAAGGTCGAAAGGGTCGCACGTGGCCGTCGCCGTCCCGGGCAGCCGGTCGATCAGCTCGTCGGCGATGCGCTCGATCATGGGTACGGCGGCGGCGACGCTCCGGGCGTCGAAGAACCGCATGACAACACGGCGCAGCCCCGCGTGGCTGGGGCTCCCGTTGTTGGCGAGCGCGGGCGGCAGCGTGAACCCGGCACGGACGAGGACCCGCATGACGGCGACGGGCAGCGGCGTGACCGCGTTCTGGGCGTTGTCCGGCAGGAACCGGTCCGTGTCGAGCAGGACGCGCCGGATGTCCTCGTGCCGGCTGACCAGCCACAGTCCCGTGCCGGGATCCCGGTGCACCGGCGCCTCGGCGCGCAGCCGCTCGAGCCACGGATACGGATCACGGACGAAGGAGTCGCCGAACAGGTCGAGCAGCCCCAGGGACCCGTCCGCGTGCGCGGCACCGTCGGACGGCCGGCCGTCCGACGGGAAGGAACCGGACCTGACTGCCTCGTCGACTTCGCGGGCATCCGCGACCTGGGATATCACTGCCGGAAGCTAACACGCCCCGGGCGGCGGCCCCGCCGCATGTGGGCGGCATCACGCCCCGTGACCCCCTGGTCGCCGAGACCCCATCGGTCACGTGTCCGGTGACACCGACGGCTGCGCGATCCCGGCGGGGGTCGACGTCGGGAAGGAGCGCCCGATGCCCGGGCGTCAGTTCATCCGTTGGGCCAGGGCGAGGATGATGCCCGAGGGGCCGCGGAGGTAGCAGAGGCGGTAGACGTCACCGTACTGCGCCACCTCGCCGATGAGTTCGGCACCGTGGCGGCGGAGGCGGGCGATGGTGTCGTCGATGTCGTCGACGGCGAACATGACCCGGTGCAGGCCCAGGGTGTTCGGCGGCGGGTGGGGCGAACCGTCGGCGATCGCCTCCGGGGTGCGGTATCGAACGAGTTCCAGTTTGGCGTGGCCGTCCGGGGTCCGCAGCATCGCAATCTCGCTGCGGACCCCGTCGAGACCGACGGCCCGGTCCGCGAAGAGGCCCTCGATCTGCGCCCTGCCGTCGAGCGTCATGCCCAGTTCGGTGAAGAAGGCGACGGCGGCGTCCAGGTCTTCGACGACGATGCCGACGTTGTCCATCCGTTCGAGTGTCATGGCGCTTCTCCTCTGACGGGGGCCTGGGCCGTCATGCCGTCCGGGCCGTGGCACCCTCGGCCGTGCGGGACTTCGAGCCACCGGTATACCGGGGACGGAGGCGGCGGGCTCCGTCCGACACCCGCGAGCGGGCCGCGTTTTGCGAACGTCCGCCCGCGGAGACCCGATCAGCGGCCGGCCTTCTGGAAGGTCAGGAGGAGGTCCGCCGCGACGCTGACCGCGATCGTGGCGGGTTCCTTGCCGGTGATCCCGGGGAGGCCGATCGGGGTCTTGATCCGGTCGATGGCGGCGGGATCGTGACCGCCCTCCTTGGCCAGGCGTTGCCGGAAGCGGGCCCATTTGGCGGCCGAGCCGATGAGGCCGATGGATCCGAGGCCGGGCGTGCGCAGTGCGGCGTCGCACAGCGCGGCGTCCTCGGCGTGGTCGTGCGTGGCGATCAGCACGTGGGTGCCGGGCGCGAGTTCTTCGAGGACAGCCTCGGGGAGGAGCGGGGTGTGGTGGACGTGGAGTCGGGCCACCGCGTCGTCGAGGACGGCGAGGCGTTCCGCGGTGAGCATGTCGGGGCGGCTGTCGATCAGGTGCAGGTCGAGGTCGTGCCGGGCCAGGATGCGGGCCAGTTCGATGCCGACGTGTCCGACGCCGAAGACCGCCACCGCGGGCGGCACCGGCAGGGGTTCCAGGAACACCGAGACCGTGCCCCCGCAGCACTGGACGCCGTGCGGGCCGGTCACCTTGTCGTTGAGGGCGAACTCCATCAGTTCCGGCTCGGCCTCCGCCCCGGGCGTGTCGATCAGTTCCCGGGCCCGGTCGATCGCGACGGCCTCGATGTTGCCGCCCCCGATCGAGCCCCACACCCCCGTCCTTCCCACGACGAGTTTCGCGCCGGCCTTGCGGGGTGCGTGACCGCGCACGGCCGCGACGGTCACGAGGACGCCGGCCTCACGGCGTCCCCGCAACCGCGCGACCGCGGCGATCCAGGTCATGTCAGACATGACTCGGAACGTTCACTTCCGGCACTGTGCCGCTGCCCGTGCCCGTGGTTCCCGCCACGTCCCACGGGCCCGCGCCCGACCCACCGCCCCGGGCCGCCTCGACGGCCCAGTACACCGCCTCCGGGGTCGCCGGACTGGCGAGCTCGACGCTGACGCCGGCCGGGCCGAACGCCGCCGCGGCCTGCCGCAGCGCCTCGCGCACCGAGAAGGCGAGCATGAGCGGGGGTTCGCCGACGGCCTTGGAGCCGTACACGGCGCCCTCCTCGGTGGCGTTCTCCATCAACCGGACGTGGAACTCCTCCGGCATCTCCGAGAAGCTGGGCAGCTTGTACGTGCTCGCCGCCTGGGTCAGCAGCCGGCCTCGGTGCGGGCCGTCGCCGGTGTCCCAGCGCAGGTCCTCCAGGGTCAGCCAGCCCGCGCCCTGCACGAATCCGCCCTCGACCTGACCGATGTCGATCATCGGGGAGAGGCTGTCGCCGACGTCGTGGACGATGTCCACGCGCCGGATGCGGTACGCGCCGGTGAAGCCGTCGACCTCCACCTCGGTCGCGGCGGCGCCGTGCGCGAAGTACTTGAAGGGGGAGCCCCGGAAGGACTTCGCGTCCCAGTGCAGGCCCTCGGTGCGGTAGAAGCCCGCCGCGGACAGCTGCACACGCTGGACGTACGCGGTGCGCACCAGATCCTCCCAGGCGAGTTCCTTGTCGCTGCCAAGGGCGCGCGCGACGCCGTCGACGACGCGTACGTCGGAGGCGTGGACACCGAGCCGGGTGGCGGCCACCTGAAGCAGGCGCTCGCGCAGCTGCTCGCACGCGTTCTTGATCGCCCCGCCGTTGAGGTCGGTGCCGGCGCTGGCCGCGGTCGCGGAGGTGTTGGGCACCTTGTCGGTACGCGTCGGGGCCAGCCGCACCCGGTGCAGCGGGATGCCGAGCGTGGTCGCGGCCACCTGCATCATCTTGGTGTGCAGCCCCTGGCCCATCTCGGTGCCGCCGTGGTTGATCAGGACGGAGCCGTCCTTGTAGATCAGCACCAGCGCGCCTCCCTGGTTGAAGGCGGTGAGGTTGAAGGAGATGCCGAACTTGATGCCGGTGATTGCGAGCGCCCGCTTGGTGTGCGGGTGCGCGGCGTTGAAGGCGTCGATCTCCCGCCTGCGGTCGGCGAGCCGGGCGTCGTCCTGGACCTGCCGCCAGACGGCGGTGATGCGTTCGGCCTGGGTGACCGGCTGGCCGTACGGCGTCGTCTGCCCCTGGCCGGGCCGGTAGAAGTTGCGTTCCCGCAGCTCCGTCGGGTCGAGGCCGAGCAGGGGCGCGCAGCGGCCCAGGATGTCCTCGATCACCAGCATGCCCTGGGGGCCGCCGAAGCCGCGGAAGGCGGTGTTCGAGACGGTGTTGGTCCGCGCGATGCGGCCGGCGACGCGCGCGTTCGGGATCCAGTAGGTGTTGTCGATGTGGCACAGGGCGCGGGCGAGCACCGGCTCGGAGAGGTCCAGGCTCCAGCCGCCGTCCGCCACCAGGGTGGCGTCGAGGGCCTGGATGCGGCCGTCGGCGTCGAAGCCGATCCGCCAGGTGGCGTGGAAGCCGTGCCGCTTGCCGGACATGGTGAGGTCCTGGGTGCGGTTGAGCCGGAAGCGGACGGGTCGGCCGGTCAGTCTGGCGCCGAGCGCGGCGACGGCCGCGAAGCCGTGCGGCTGCATCTCCTTGCCGCCGAAACCGCCGCCCATGCGCAGGCACTGCACGGTGACCTCGTGGGCGGGCACGCCGAGCACGTGCGCGACGATCTCCTGCGTCTCCGAGGGGTGCTGGGTGCTGCTCTGGACGAACACCTGCTCGTTCTCGTCGATCAGGGCCAGGGCGGCGTGGGTCTCCAGGTAGAAGTGTTCCTGCCCGGAGAAGCGGAACTCGCCGCTGAACACGTGCGCGGAGTCCGCGAACCCGGCGTCGATGTCGCCGGTCTCCATCAGCGGCCGGGCGCCGTGGTAGCTGCCGGCCGCGATCGCCTCCTCCAGGGTGACCAGGGCGGGGCGTTCGTCGAGCTCCACCTCGACGGCCGCGGCACCGAGCCGGGCGGCCTCCAGGGTCTCACCGAGCACCCAGGCCACGGCGTGGCCGTGGAACATGACCTCGTCGGGGAAGAGCGGCTCGTCGTGCTTCATGCCGGCGTCGTTGACGCCGGGCACGTCGGCGCCGGTCAGGACGCGGACGACGCCGGGCACGTCGAGCGCGGGCTCGGTGCGCAGCGCGGTGATCCGGCCGCGGGCCCTCATGACCTGCACGGGGTAGGCGTGCAGCACGTCCTTGGTGCGGTGCACCAGGTCGTCGGTGTAGAGCGCCGCGCCGGTGACGTGCAGGCGGGCGCTCTCGTGCGGCATCGAGACGCCGACGACGGCCTTCTCGGGACGTTCGGAGAGATGACTCATGACGACACCGCCTCGGTGGTGGTCTGGGCGTACAGCTTCAGCAGGCTCTGGCCGAGCATCGCGGAGCGGTAGAGGGCGCTGGCGCGGTGGTCGTCCATCGGCGTGCCCTCGCCGCGCAGCTCGCGCGCGGCGGCCTCGACGGTCTCCGCCGTCCACGGCCGGCCCTCCAGGGCCGCCTCCGTGGCGAGCGCGCGGATCGGGGTGGCGGCGACGCCGCCGAGCCCGATCCGCGCCTTCCGGACCGTGCCGTCCTCGGCGTCGATGTCGAGCGCGAAGGCGACGGCGACGCTGGAGATGTCGTCGAAGCGGCGCTTGGCGATCTTGTGGAAGGCGGTGACGGGCGCCTGCGGCAGCGGGACGCGGACCGCGCGGATCAGCTCGTCGGGGCGGCGGACGCTCTGCCGGTAGCCGGTGAAGTACTCGGCGAGCGGGACCACCCGCTCCCCGTCGGCGCCGGCGAGCACCAGTGACGCCTCCAGGGCGAGCAGCACCGGCGGGCTGTCGCCGATGGGGGAAGCGGTGCCGAGGTTGCCACCGAGGGTGGCGCTGTTACGGATCAGGCGCGAGGCGAACTGCGGGAACAGCGCTGCCAGCAGCGGCACTTCGCCGTCGAGTCGGCGCTCGATCTCGGTGAGGGTCAGGGCCGCGCCGAGCTCGATGCGGTCCGACTCGACGCGCAGTTGCCGCAGTTCGGGCAGGCGGTCGACGGCGACGACACAACGCTCGCGGCGGGCGCGGATGTTCACCTCGACGCCGTGGTCGGTGCCGCCGGAGACGACCACCGCCTCGGGCCGTTCGCGCAGGACGCGGAGTGCCTCGGCGAGGCTGCCCGGCCGCAGGAACGTACCGCCGTCCTGGGTGTAGTGGGTCGCTACCGGCTCCGGCGGCGCCTGGTCCCGGCGCCGCGCGAGCGGGTCGTCCGCGGCGGGGTCTCCGACGGCGAAGGCCGCGTCCCGGATCGGCCGGTAGCCGGTGCAGCGACAGAGGTTGCCGCTGAGCGCGTGCAGGTCGAAGCCGTTGGGGCCGTGCTCGTGGTGGTGGTCCGCATCAGGGGCACCTTCGGCGGGAGCGCTGGGAACGGCGACATCGACGGAAGCGGTGGAAGCGGTGGCAGCGGTGGCACCGAGGGAGGCGCGGCGGTCGGGCCGGTAGTACTCCGACGCCATGCTGCAGACGAACCCCGGGGTGCAGTAGCCGCATTGGGAGCCGCCGCGCACGGCCAGCTCCTCCTGCACGGGGTGCAGGGCGGGGGGCGTGCCGGGCGTGCCAGGGGTGGCGAGCCCTTCGGCGGTGACGACCTCCTGGCCGTCGAGTGCCGCCACGGGCACCAGGCAGGCGTTGACCGCGACCCAGTCGGTGGGCTTGTGCACGCCGGGCCGAGCCACCAGCACCGAGCACGCACCGCACTCGCCCTCGGCGCAGCCTTCCTTGGTTCCGGTGAGCCCGCGCTCGCGCAGGAAGTCCAGCACCGTGGTGTGCGCCGCGGCCGGGGCGATCGGCGCCTCCTGCCCGTTCACGGTGATCCGCGCCTCGGTCACGACGGTTCCTCGCTTCGGTGCAGGGTCGTAGGGAGGGAAGGGCAAAGGGAAGGGCAAAGGGAAAGGAAAAGGGAAGGGGAAGGGGAAGGGGAACAAGGACAGGGAGGGAGAACGGGACGGGGACGGGGATGGTTCGCCATGTCAGGCCTTCTGTATCGGTGCGCGGTGAGAGGACCGGCCCGGGGCGCGCGCGTCGGATGTCCGCACGACGACACACGGCAGGAGCCGGCACGTATGAGGAGAGAAGGAAACGGCGGCACCACGAGAGGGCCGGCCGGAACAGCGGCCGCGTCAGCAGCCGTGCGCTACACGACCCGGAACCCAGGCAGCCCGGTGAGCGAGGCGATTCAGGTCGGAGAAGATCGACATCCGCCCTCGCCCCCTTTCCGTGCCCGCGAGTCGGTGCGCATGAAACTAGGGCCCCGCGGCTTCATCGGTCAAGAACCGTCCGCGGGACCGTCTGCGGGCCGCACCCGCTCCACGACCGGCGCATGCCATGCGGTTCCGGGGATCAGCGGCGCAGCAGCCAGCGGAAAGCCGTCGAGGGCGTCGCAGAAGGCAGCAGAGCGGTGACGCGGCTCGCGCCCAGGGCCCGGGTCACGGAAACGTCCGCATTCCCGCGTGCGTACTCGGCTCGGCCGGGTCGTCGTGGCTGCCGGCTGCCGGGCACCGGTACCGGTACCGACTGCCGACTGCCGACTGCCGACTGCCGGAACGCCACCGGGCCGGATGCCCCTCCCCCACCGCCGCCACCGCGTCTATCGCCCTGAGCCCGGTCCCACGACCGACAGAAGGTCCACGACGAAGACGAGGGTCGAGCCCGGGGGGATCAGCGGAGTGGGCGACTGCTTGCCGTAGCCGAGCCGGGGCGGGACGACGATCTCGCGCCGGCCGCCCACCTTCATGCCCCGCACGCCCCGGTCCCAGCCCTTGATGACCCTGCCGCCGCCCAGGGCGAACTTGAACGGCTCGCCCCGGTCCCAGGAAGCGTCGAACTCCCTCCCCGTCTCGAACGTCACGCCGACGTAGTGGACCCTGACGACCGTTCCGGGCTTCGCCTCCGCGCCGTCCCCGACGACGAGGTCGCGAACCGTCAGCTCGGTGGGGGCGTCGCCCTCGGGGACCTCGACCTCGGGCTTCGTCGGTTCACTCATCGCGGCCTCATCGCTCTCTCTGCCGGGCGCCGTCGCACGGGTCCGGCGGGGCGGTCCCGCCGGGCGCTCCGTGGCGCTCGTCGTCGTACTCGTCAGGGTCACCGTACGTGCGGTGCCGCGCCGCGTCGCGACGTCCCGGCCGGCACCCTCGCCTCGGCGCGGCGGCCGGTGACGTAGGATCCGCCCACCGTACGCACACAACAGGGGGTTCCGTGCGCCCGTCTCCGTCGGCCCGCCTCGCGCGCGGCGCGCCCGCGCCGGCGGCGGCTGGAACGCCCACCGGTTCGTCGAACTCCGTCCCAGCACCTACGCCTTCCGACGCCGGGCGCCCAGTGACGGATGACGAGGAACGGACCACCCACGATGTCGCATGACGGACGACGGACGACGGATAGCGGGGAACGAATGACCGACTCGACTACGACTATGACTTCGGCTTCCGCCTCGGCCTCGGGCTCCGCCGAGCCGGGCGAGGCGCGCCTCGACGCCGCGCGCCATGTCCTGGTGGTGTCTTCCGCCCTGTCCCGCGATCACGACATGGCCAGGGACTTCTTCGGGACCGTCCTCACCCCGGAGGATTTGGCTTCCGGGGCGCACGACCTCACCGGCAGGACCGTGTACCTGGTGGGAGACGTTTCCGGCCTGGACGACCCTCGCCTGGGTACGGCCGCCCGGGTGTTCGTCGTCCGGGAGGCATCGTCCGGCCACGGCGACGGCCCTCATCCGCCTCGGGTCCTCATCGATCCGGGCCGGGTCCCGCTGCGCGTCCACGGAGTCGGTGTCCACTATCCCCGTTTCTTCGACCCGGAAGTCGATCACTTCGGTCGGATCCGGGCGGAGCACGCGTTCCAGTCGCTGACGGAGTCCACCAAGCCCGGAACCGCTCACCGCAGCGGCATCTATCTGACGCCCGTCACCCGGGTCGGCGACGACCTGCATTTCCGCCTGCTCCGGTGCTCGACCAATCTGTCGGGACCGACGGAGGGATTCCGGCCGACCGACACGCTCATCGTCGACGACCTGAACCGGGAGGCGGCCACCGTCTTCCGGAACCACGCGCCGCTCAATCACGTCCTCGCGCAGGTCTACCACAACACGCTCGCCACGGCGGAGCGCAAGCAGTCGAAGGCGAAGATCTCGGCGCACGCCGACAAGACCAAGGACATGCCTGCCGACGGCATCATGGCCTTCTGCACCTTCTACGACGGGCTGGACAAGCTGCGCCCTCTGGGCGAGGCTCCCTTGGACCCCTTCGACCGGGGTGTCAAGGGCGTCAGCGGGCTGACCAGGCTGCGCTTCCGCCTCAAGGAGCCGGATGCCCGACTCGACGGGGCGGCGCTTCCGCCGCACTTCACCGTCACCCTCCATCCGGGCTCGGTGTTCTTCATGCCGCTGTCCACCAACCGCCTGTACACCCACGAGATCCGCCCGTCGGCTCTCGACGCGTCGCTGCTCCCGACCCGTCTGGGTTACGTGGTGCGCTGCTCCCGCACGGAGGCCGTGCACAGGGGCGGTCGGACGTTCCTCAAAGCGGCCGAGGACCTGGTGCCGTTGGAGCCTCCCACGGAGGAGGGCATGGACAGGCTCCGCGGATTGTACGCCGAGGAGAACAGGACGTCTTCCTTCATCGACTACGGAAGCGATTTCCTGTTCAGCATGAACACGGGAGACTACGTTGCGCCCCGCCCCTAGGATCTCGGACGAGATCACCTGCCGGACCCTGCCGGTCGACGGGAATCTCTTCGCGGAACTGTCCGCTTCGGCCCACCTCGAACCCCTCGGAAAGGGCCGGCGGGGAGCGACGCTCACCAAGGTCGACGCGACGGGCGGCGTTCCCCTCGTACGCACCACCACCCGTTACGCCAGGCCGACGCAGCGGTTCCGTGCCGTACACGAGTGGCTGGCGGAGCGGGTTCGGGCGTGTGCGGGAATTCCGGTCGGCTTCGACAACGCGCTCATCGAGATGTACACGGGCGCCTATCGGAAGATGGGCGGTCATTCGGACCAGGCCCTGGACCTGGCCGAGGATTCGTCCATCGCCGTCTTCTCCTGCTACCGCACCCCCGAGGCGAGCCCGCCGAGGAAACTCGTCTTCGAGTCGAAGGGAGACGACGGCGAGACGTACGAGATCGCCCTCACCCACAACAGCGTCGTCGCGTTCTCCGTCGCGTCCAACAGCCGCTTCCGGCACAGGATCGTCCTCGACGTGCCCCCGGCCCCCGGCGCCGAGGACCATCAATGGCTGGGCGTCACGTTCCGCACGTCCAAGACGCTCCTGCGTTTCCGCGACGGCCATCCGTACCTCCCCCGGGGTGCGCGCCTCACCGCCGCCGACGAGGAGCAGCGGCGCGAGTTCTTCACCCTGCGGCGCCGCGAGAACGAGGAGACCGACTTCATCTACCCCGACCTGACCTACACCGTCAGCGAAAGCGACCTGCTGCCGCCGGCACACCTGTGAGGGGCGCCGCCGAGGCCGTCCTGGGGGCGCGGGTGATCGCGCGGGTTCGGGGACCGCACCGCCACTTGAGCTGGGCAAACGATTCCGCAGCACCCGTGCGGGTGACAGCAGGAGTGCCTCGCCGTAGCCGGGGGCAACGCTCGCAGTGCCCTCTCCGCCCCTCGGCGGAGTTCGACCGCGAACAAGGAACCCCCATGCGTCTGCGCTCCACCCTGGCCTCGGCCGCCGGTGCCGCCCTTCTGCTCCTCACCGCCCCCGGTTCGGCCTCCGCCGCCGAGGGGCAGTTCCGCTACACGTACCGGACGGCCGACGGGTACGAGGCGGTCGGCTTCCTCAACAACCCCCAGAGCGGCACCTGCATCGACATCCAGGGGCCGGGCTCGGAGCCGGGTTCGCCCGCCTACGCACCGAAGAACCGCACGGACGCGACGGCCGTGGTGTTCCTGGAGGCGAACTGCCAGGGTGACGCCTTCTACGCCCTGCGGCCGGGCGGCGGCGCCTCGGACCGACTGCTGGTGCGGTCGGTCGTCTTCTCCTGACCCCGGCACCCCGGCACCCCGCCCCCCCCTGGGCCTGCCCTCGTCCTCGAACAGGGCCCGCGACCCGGCTCCCTCGTCGACCTCGCGCACCCGCGCCGCGAGGCGACCGAGCCGGGTCGCCGGCGTTCCGGCTCAGACCAGGGCGGTGACGAGCAGGGCGAAGGCGGCGATGATGACCGCCACGCGGACGTAGTGGTACCGGTCCCAGCGGCTCGCCTGCCGCTTCCAGTCGGCGGGCCGGTTCTCGGGCGTCCACGTCTTGCCCCGGTTGTTGATCGGGACGAGCAGCGCGACCGACATGATCACGCTGACGAGCAGCAGCGCGCCGGCGGTGACGACGAGGCCGGTGCCTCCCTGGTGCCGTCCCGCGACCGCCCAGACCGCGACCAGGGCGAGCGAGCCGAGATACCAGACGGGCATCACGGCGCCGAGCATCCGGCCGCCGTGGGCCCGGGCGAGCACGGTGCTGTCGTCGGGAAGTCCGTTGAATATCGGGTTCATGACGAAGGCGACGGAGAATTCCACCCCCACCATCACCCCGACGACCACCGTGGTGAGGACCTCGAGCGCGTTGAGCATGACCACCCCTTCTGACGTCCGACCTCTCACATCTAGCGTTGCTAGGTGATGGGTCAACGCTAGCTCTACAGTCGCTCGATTGTCTAGCAGTGCTAGGGTCGAGGTATGTCGGTACAGGAACGCAAGCAGCGCGAGCGGGCGGACCGCGAGCGGCTCATCGTGGCCACGGCCCGCGAACTCGCCGAGCACCAGGGCTGGGACGCGGTCACCACCCGCCGGCTCGCCGAGCGCATCGAGTACAGCCAGCCCGTCCTCTACAGCCACTTCCGCGGCAAGCGCGAGATCATCGGGGCCGTCGCCCTCCAGGGTGCCGCCGAACTGGCCGGGTCGATGCGCGCGGCGGCCTCCGCGGCGGACGGGCCCCGCGACCGGGCCGCCGCCCTGGCCCGCGCCTATCTGGACTTCGCCCGGCGCAACCCGGCCGTCTACGAGGCCATGTTCCAGCTCGACGGCGGACTGGCGTTCGCGCAGGAGTCCACGCCGCAGCCCTTGAAGGACGCCTTCGCCGCCCTGCTGGAGAACCTCGAAGAGGTCGCCGGGGACGGCGTCCACCCGGGCCTGTTCACCGAGGTGTTCTGGGCGTCGCTGCACGGCCTCGCCACCCTCACCCAGGCACGGCGGCTGCCCCCGGAGGACGCCGAGCGGAGGACGGACCTCCTGGTGGACCGGCTCGCCTCGCTCTGACGGCGGGGCACCCGCGAGCGCCTCCGGGAACCCGTCGCCGCGATCCGACCGAGGCGGTCCTACGCGGTGGGGCGGAGAGCCTTCCCGAGGAGGGCCCGCCACAGGCGGCTGCGGCCGGGGCGGTCGAGGGCTTCGTGGGCGGCCAGGAGCCCGCCGGTGGCCGCGCCGAGGAAACCGCCGGCCAGGACGTCCTGACCGGCGAGGTACAGCCCCTCGAACTCGGTGCGCGGACGCAGACGGTCGGCGAGGCCGGGGCGGGTGCCGTCGCCGAACCCCGCGACGTCCTTGGCGAGCCCGTAGAGGCTCCCGCCCCGCCAGCGGGTGAAGTGCTCGGCCGTCAGCGGGGTGCCGAGTTCGTGGTACGCCACCCGGCCCCTGGTGCGGGGCAGATGGACGTACAGCCGGTCGAGGAGGCGTTCGGTGAGCTCGGACTTCAGGGCCAGGTAGGCGGGGTCGCGGTCGCGGTGGCGCGAGCCGCGGAAGGGGGCGAAGAGGCGCGGATCGACGTACGCGAGGATCTCGCCCGTGGACCGGCCGGGGTGCCGGTCCGTCCAGGTCGGGTCCTTGGCGGAGGAGAAGGAGAGGAAGAGGCCACTGGTCCGCAGAGCGTCACCCTCGCCCTCGCTGCGGCCGTCCCCCCGGCCGGCGCGGTCGAAGAAGGCGTCGCAGTCGCCGTCCGTGACCATCAGGTTGTGCCGGGGCAGGCCCAGTTCCTGCGGCTCGCCGTCGAAGCCGAGGAAGAGGAGGACGAAGGGGAAGCCCTCGCGCATGCCGTGCACGGGGTCGGTTCGCGCGTCGGATGCGGACCGGCTCGGCAGCAGGGTGCGGTACGTGTGGTGGGCGCCTGCCGCGCTGACCACGATCGGGGCCCGTACCCGCGTGCCGTCCGCCAGCACCACGCCCTTCGCCCGCGACCCGTCCAGCTCGATCCGGTCCACCGCCGTCCGGACGTAGACCTCTCCCCCGGCGGCGCGGACGGGGTCGAGCATCGCCCGGGCGATGGCGGCGCTGCCGCCCACCGGGTACCAGGCGCCTTTCCTGAAGTGTTCGAACAGGACGGCGACCAGGAAGAACGGCAGCCGGGCGGAGGAGTCGGCGAGCAGCAGGACGGCGGGAGTCAGCACGGCCTGCCGCAGCCGCTCGTCGCGGACGAGGCCCGCGACGACCTCCCTGGCCGGTCGCAGCGCCTCGCGCGGGACGGCAGCCGGTCGCAGCAGGCCCGTCAGGCGCCGCGCCACCGGGCCCGAGAGGCGGCCGAGGGCGAGGACGGGAAGCGTCGCCCGGCAGCGTGCGACGAGCTTGAACAGCGCCTCGATGCCCGGGCGTTCGGCCGGGAACCGGGCGATCAGCCCGGCCTGGTGGGCGGCGAGTCCGACGGGCGCCTCGTACACCTCGCCGGCCAGCCGGTACTCGTCGTACGGGTCCCCCAGCGGCGCCCACCGCAGCGCGCCGCCGGTCAGGTAGTCGGACAGCACCCGGACCGGCTCGCGCGGCGCGAGCTGCCCGACGTAGTGGATGCCGACGTCCCACTCCCAGCCGCGCCGCCGGTAGGCATGGGTGTATCCGCCCGCGGTGTAGTGCTGCTCGAAGACCGCCACCCGGCGCCCCTGCCGGGCAAGGCAGACGGCCGCCGTCAGGCCGCCGACCCCGGAGCCGATGACGACCGCGTCGTACGCGTCCCCCACCTCCCCCGGGGCGGGTGCCCGCCCCACCAGCACGCCGCGCGTCACCTCCGTCCCTCCGGGCCGCCGGTTCCGGTCGCATGGCGGGCGGTTGACGCCGGGGATCGCATCGACGGTGCTCCAGGAGGCGGGGAGGGCGGCACGGGGAACACCGGGTGGAACGTTCCGGTGGGGACCGGGTTCCGGCGGAGGCCGTGAACTCACCTGGACGAGTGGAGCCGGGGGCGGGCCTGGACGGGTGGACCCGGGGGGGCGGACCTGAACGGGTGGACCGGGGGGCCTGAACGGGCGGACCCGGGGGCGGGCCTGGGCGGGTGGACCCGAGGGGCGGGCGGAAGGGGTCGGAGCCGGGGACAGGCCGCTCCGCAAAGGCCGTCACGGGGACCGGAAGCCGCGAGAGGCCGGCCCGGGCTCGGCACCCCGCCCCGGACCGTTCCCCGCCCGGCACCTCGGCGGGCCCCGGCCCCGCTCCGTTCCGGCGGTCAGCGCAGTCGGGGCGGGGTCCAGGCGTGGTGGCGCAGGATCATGCGTGTCGCGGTGCGGGACGGGGTGAGGCGCATCGCCGTGTTGCGCAGGCCGACGGCCACGGGATGGGTGAGCCGCTGGCCCATCCGCCCGGCTTGGCGGGCGGCCCGGGCGACCGCCTGGCTGCGGGGCCGCCGCTCGGCGTCGTAGCGGGCGAGGGCCGCTTCCGTGGTGGGCGCGGTGGCGAGGGCCGCGGCGAGGGTGACCGCGTCCTCCAGTGCCTGGCAGGCGCCCTGACCGAGGTGGGGAGTCATGGCGTGTGCCGCGTCGCCGAGCAGGGCGATGCGGCCGACCGCGTACGACGGGAGCGGCGTACGGAGTTCGCCGATGTCGTGGTGGAGCACCGCCTCGGGCCGGGTGGCGTCGAGCAGCGCGCGGATCGGGTCGTGCCAGTCGTGGAACCGTCGGCGCAGTTCGGCCAGGGGGTCCGGGAAGCGCGTGCCGGCGGGAAGGCTGAGGACGGCGTGCCATTCGGCCCGCCCGTCGTGGAAGGCGATGTGCCCGAACTCCGCCCCGCGCCCCCAGGTCAGTTCGAAGTCGGTGCGGAGGTCGACCGCTTCCTCCGTGAGGGCGCGGAGCACGGTCGAGCCGCTGTGGACCGGGCCCGGGTGGGCGGGGAAGAGGCCGCTGCGGATCCTGCTGCCGATGCCGTCGGCCGCCACCACCAGGTCCGCCTCCAGGACGCCCCCCCGGCCGTCCTCGACGCGTACCCTGCCGGGCGCGGTCTGCCGGACCGCGCCGGCGTCGTAGCCGATCAGCAGCGCCTCGGCGGGCAGGGCCTCGCGCAGCAGCCGGTGGAGGGTGGCGCGCGGGATGCCCACGATCGGCGTGCCGACGGCCTTCTCCAGGAGCGCGCCGTCCATCCGCGTGAGCCAGCCGCCGGCCGGTGTGCGGGTGCCGCCGCTGTACTGGCCCCGCGCGGCGCTCCGGACGGCCTCGCCGACGCCCAGTTCGTCCAGCGCCCGGAGGCCGTTGGCGGCCAGGGAGATGCCCGCGCCCGCGTCTTCGAGCACCGGCGCGCGCTCGACGACCCGTATCTCCCATCCGATGCGACGCAGGCCGATCGCGGCGGCGAGCCCGCCGATGCCGCCTCCGACCACCACTGCCGTGCCGACCATTCCTGCCTCCTCATTTTTCTACATCTGTAGAAGCCCGACTCTAGCGTGACTCCCGCGCCCTGCTTCTACGGGTGTAGAAAGGAGGCATGACTTCGGACCGGCGCACCCTTCTCGCGGACGCGGCGCTCGACGTACTCGCCGACGAGGGGATCCGCGGCCTCACCCATCGGGCGGTCGACCGCCGGGCCGCGCTGCCGTCCGGCACCACGTCGGCGTACTTCCGCACCCGCGCGGCCCTCTTCACCGCACTCGTCACCCGCCTGGTCCGGCTCGACCAGGAGGAGCTCCGGACGACGGCCGAACGGCTGCCGCCCCTGCGCACCACCGACGAACTGGTGGACGGCCTCGTGACGCTCACCCGGCAGCGGCTCGACGGCGAGGGCCGCCGCCGGTCGCTCGCCCGCTACGCCTGCACCGTCGAGAGCGTGCGCGACCCGGAACTGCGCGAGATCCTCGTCCCCCGCGAGAACGCCGGCCGCCAGGCCGTCCGGACCTTCCTCGCCGACCGAGGCGTGGACGACGTGGAGAACCGCACGCACACCCTGCTGACCTGCGTCGACGGCCTGGTCTTCGACCGGCTGGTGAACGGCGGCGGCGAAGTGGCGCGCGAGGCCCTCGAAGGGCTCGTCGCCGCGGCGCTCCGTTAGCCGTGTGCGGAACGTCGGGCCCACATCGGGAGGGGCGCGGGGTGCCGCTAGGCTGCAGCGGCCGGCGTAGCCGAGCCGGCGACCAGCCCCGCTTGGCTTCCTGGAGACACGCATGTTCAAGGTCAACGAGTACTTCGATGGGACGGTCAAGTCCATCGCCTTCACGGGCGCCGAGGGGCCCGCGACGGTCGGCGTCATGGCCCCGGGCGAGTACGAGTTCGGCACCGGCAAGCGGGAGATCATGCACGTCGTCAGCGGTGCGCTGACCGTGCGGCTGCCCGGCTCCGACGACTGGCGGACCTTCGAGGCGGGCGAGAAGTTCGACGTCCCCGCCGACAGCACGTTCCAGCTCAAGGTCGCCGAGGAGACCGCCTACCTCTGCGAGTACCGCGGCTAGGCACCGCACCGCCCGGTACGGGAGCGGGAACGGGAACGACGAAGGATCGGGGTCCCCTCATGCACAGCACCCTGACGGCGCATGCCCGGTGCCTGTACGGCGACGAGTACGCCCCCACCCCCGAGTGCGACCGCGACCACCGGGAGTTCCTCTTCGTGGAACGGCTGACGTTCGCCGACGCGGACGAGATCCACGCCATGCTGCGCGAGCTCTGTCCGCACGTCGTCGACGGCCGACTCCCCGTCTGGGTACGGAACCTCGCCTACCGGCTGCTGCTCCTTCAGCGGCCGGACGAGCCGGCGCCGCTGCGGGAGGCGGCCGAGAACCTGTGGCTGCACGGGCCGGACCGGGACGACATCGCGGCGGACCTCGCGGCGCGCGCGGACGCCCTCGAAGCAGAACGCTCGCGCTCGGAGCCGTAGGCGGGTGTCGACACGGCGGTGCGCGTGGCGGCGTCGCTCACCGCGGCGCCGTCGAAGCCGTGGAATGCTTCCGTTCCGGACGGATCCGGGTGGTCCGGCCGACCCGACCGTGTCCGCCGCTTCGGCCGGCTCGTGGAGAAGGGGAGTGCGGGGATGACCGAGGTAGAGGAGTACTTCGACGGTCTGGACGCGGACTCGCGGGACGCCTTCCGGCGGATCCGGGCGATCGCCCTGGAGGTCGCTCCGGACGCGGAGGACGGACGGAGCTACGGCATGCCGGCCCTGCGGCACGGCGGCAGACCGCTCCTCGGGTTCCGGGCCGCCAAGGAGCACCTGAGCGTCTTCCCCTTCAGTCCGGCGGCGGTCGACGCGGTACGGGACCGGCTGAGCGGCTTCGACCTGTCGAAGGGAACCGTCCGCTTCACCGCCGGCCGCCCCCTCCCCGATGACGTCGTGGCCGATCTCGTCCGCCACCGGCTGACCGAGATCACGGGCTGACCGAGAGCACGGGCTGAGCGACTGACCGTCCGGCCGGCGAGGCCGGAGTCGAGGCCGGCGGGTGCACCGGCCTCGACGGGTTTCAATGGCGGACCTCGACGAGGTTCGAGGGGCCTCGACGGCGGGGCTCGACGGATCTCGACCCCCCTCACCTCGTACCCGGCTCAGGCCGTGTGGAGTCGCAGGCCGTAGCGGGCCAGGATCTCGTTGACCGGCTGGAACCACGTCTCGCCGCCGGTGGAGCAGTTGCCCCAGCCGCCGGAGGTGACCCCCTGGGCCTGGTCGCCGCTGAGGAACGAGCCGCCGGAGTCCCCGCCCTCGGCGCAGACGCTGGTCTTGGTCATCTGGTACACCGCGCCCTGGCTGTAGTTGACCGTCTGGTTCTTGGCCAGGACGGTGCCGCAGTGCCAGCGCGTGGTCGAGCCCGAGCGGCAGATCGACGCGCCGACCGGGGCCTCGGCGGAGCCGCGTACGAGCTGGTCCGGGACGGTGCCCCAGCCGAGGACGACGGGTACGGTCCACCAGCCGCTGTGGATGGAGACGTACGCGTAGTCGTCACCGGGGAACGACGAACCCTGGAAGGTGCCCATGGCGGAGCCGTCCCAGCCGCGCACGGCCGCACCGGCCCGCCCGCAGTGACCGGCCGTCACGAAGCCCCCGTGCACGGAGAAGCCGATGGAGCAGCGGACGTTGCCGGTGTAGTACGGGTCGCCGCCCACGGTCCCGGCGGCGTAGGTGCGGGGCGCTTCGGCCGTCTCGGCGACGGTCACGAGGCCCGTGGCGCGGGCCCGGTCGAGGAAGGCCAGCACGGCGGGGGTGCGCCGTGCGTCGCGTACGACGTCGACCACGACGGCGTTGGCCTTCGGGTCGACGTGCCAGCCGGCCACGCCCGCGGGGGCACGGAGGCCGTCGAGGCGGGCCTTGGCGCGGTCCAGCGCGGCGGCACTGTGGCGGACCAGGCGGATGTCGGCGCCCAGGGCCCGCAGTTCGGGTTCCTTGGCGCGGTCGGTGACGGCGACGACGAGCCGGCCGGCCGACGGGTCGAACCACGAGCCGCCGTAGGCGGCGCCCGCGCGCTGTCGGGCGGTCCTCTCCACCTCGGTGGCCGCCTTCTCGGCGCGCAGCCGTTCCTCGGCCTGCGCCGCGGTGAGCCCGAGGTCCTGCCGCATGGCGTCGAGGAGTCCGGCGGACGCCGACGGCGGTGCGGCGGGCTCCGGCAGCGGAGCGGCGGTCGCCGCGGCCGCGCCCAGACCGACCGTCAGGAGCAGGGCACCGAGGGCGGCGCCGACGGATGTGGAGCGCCGGGCGGCGGAGCGGGCGGGGGTTGAGCGTTTCACGGAACCTCCTGGTGTGGGGGAAGCGCACGCTGAGAGCGCTCTCAGAGCGCTCTCACGGCACGGTAGCGGGCTTCACTTGTCAGGTCCATACCAGGAACGGCCCTCGGAGGATCGCGCCGTCCTTCAGACCTTCTCTCCGGCCGCCGGACCTCTCACCCCCCTCCCCCGGGACAGTCGGTGCAGCCGGAGAGCCAGGCGGAACTCCAGGGCGCTGTCGGGAATGCTCCAGGCGCACCGAGGAGTTGGGCGACGCGGTCGAGGCGCAGCACGACCGTGTCGACGGGGCCGCTCCCCCGCCGAGCACGCCGATCTCGGCGGCAACCTCGTCGACTCCGGCGCCGCGCAGCATCAGCTTGGAGCCGGTCGTGGGCGTCGGACGCGAGGCGGAGGGCCTCGCTGCGGGCGCGGGCGGTCGCGTGGGCGGCTTCGAGCCGGGTGAGGGCGGTACGGCTCTCGTCCGGGCGGCGGGCGCTGTCGATGGCGACGGCGGCGTGGTCGGCGAGCGAGGCGGGGAGCGCGATGGCCCCGGGGGTGCACTCGCGCGGTAACGGTCGGCCGCGAAGAGGACCCCAGCCGGAGCGGGACGTCGGGGGTGCCGGGGAGGCCTCCTCCGCGACGACGTCGTCGATGGGCCCGGTGTACCGGCAGCGGTAGTCGGCGCTCGCGTACGGGCGGGCGGTCTGCGCGAGTGAGGGGACGGACGGGCCCGGCCGCCGTCGTCGCGCGGGATGACGGCGGCCGGGGCGACGCGAGCGCTACGCGCGGTCTCCGACGGCGGTGGCGGTAGTCGCGGGGGCCGTGGTGGCCGGTTCGTCCCGGCGGTTGCGGGCGAGGTCCCGGCCGAGCGTCTCGCGGGTGACGGCGACGGTGATCGTGGTGATCACGGCGGCCGCGCAGAGGTAGACGCTGATGGGCGTGGAGCTGCCGTAGTCCTTGAGGAGCTCGACCGCGATGATGGGGGCGAGGGCTCCGGCGAGGATCGACGCGAGCTGGGAGCCCATGGAGGCGCCCGAGTAGCGGACCTTGGTGTCGAACATCTCGGAGATGAAGGCGGCCTGCGGCCCGTACATCGCGCCGTGCAGCAGCAGACCGGCCGTGACGGCCAGGGTGATGACGAGGAACGACTTCGAGTCGACGAGTCCGAAGAAGACGAACGCCCAGACCGCCATGCCCGCCGAGCCGATCAGCGTGACGGGGCGCCGGCCGATCCGGTCGGAGAGCGCGCCCCAGAGCGGGATGGTGACGAAGTGGACGGCCGAGCCGATGAGGACGGCGTTCAGGGCGGTGCTCTTCGGCAGCTCCAGGTGGACGGTGACGTACACGAGGAGGAAGGAGGTGAGGATGTAGTACGAGATGTTCTCGCCGAAGCGGGTGCCGATGGCCGACAGGACCTCGCGCCAGCTGCGCCGGAAGACCTCGACGACCGGCGCCTCCTCCTTCGCGCCCGCCGCGGCCGCCGCCTCCGCCTTGGCTTGCGCCTCCAGGAAGACCGGGGACTCGGAGACCGAGACGCGGATCCACAGACCGATCATGACGAGCAGTCCGGAGAGCAGGAACGGGATGCGCCACCCCCAGGACTGGAAGGCGGCGTCCGACTGGACGGCGGCGAGGAGGGACAGGATACCGGTGGCGAGCAGGTTGCCGCCGGGCGCGCCGGCCTGGGGCCAGGACGCCCAGAAGCCGCGGTGCTTGTCGCCGCCGTGCTCGGAGACGATCAGGACGGCTCCGCCCCACTCGCCGCCGAGGGCGAAGCCCTGGACGAGCCGCAGCAGCGTCAGCAGGATCGGCGCCCACACGCCGATCGACTCGTACGTGGGCAGCAGGCCCATAGCGAAGGTCGCGCCGCCCATCATCAGGAGGCTGAGCACCAGCAGCTTCTTGCGGCCGATCTTGTCGCCGAAGTGGCCGAAGACGATGCCGCCGAGCGGACGGGCGGCGAAACCGATGGCGTAGGTGATGAAGGCGATCAGGGTGCCCACGAGCGGGTCGGCGCTGGGGAAGAACAGGGTGTTGAAGACGAGGGCGGCGGCCGAGCCGTAGAGGAAGAAGTCGTACCACTCGATGGTGGTGCCGATCAGGCTGGCGGCGACGATCCGCTTGATGGATCCGGGGGACGTGGCAGTGGGTCTTGCGGCGGCCATGGGCACCACTTCCGAGCAGGTGATGGGGACGTGTTCGTGTCGCCACACCGTAGAAACCGGCTGGTCACGCGTGTATGTGGCTGCACACCATAGTTCGCCGCCCGAGGGTGCGGGCGGCCACCATGCGAAGGCCCTCGGAGGGGGTCGAGCGCATCCCGGGCAGTGGTCCGCACCCGCCGCGGGAGGGGGATGGCCAGGGGTGAGCGGACACGTGAGGCCGGCAGTCTCCGTCGACAGCTGTCGGCCTCACGTCTCGTCGACCGGCGTCGGGCGGCCGTGACGAGCGGGTCGCACTCCACGGGAAGGGTCTGCTCGGCCTCCCGGGTCCCCGGTCCGCCTCAGACGCGCACGATGCGCCACCGGTTGTCGGCGGTGCCGTCGTCCGCGTCCTGGATCGCGAGGGCGCCGACGGCGGTGGAACCGTTCTCGATCGCGAGGAGCCGGCCGCTGTGCACATTGCGGATCTTGAAGGTGCCGTCCCTCTGGTCGAGCAGGGTCCACCGGTGGTCGGCGGTGCCGTTGTCCGCCCACTGCAGGACGGCGGCCCCGACGGCCGTGGACATGTTCAGCACGCCCAGGACCTTCCCGCTGTGCGCGTTGCGGAACCGGACGGCATCGCCGTCCGCGACCATCTCCCAGTCGTGGTCGGCCGTGCCCGAATCGGTCCACTGGAGCGCCCGGCCGCCGTCGGCCGTGGACATGTCGTGGATGCCCAGGACGAGGCCGCTGCCCGCGTTGACGAGCCGGACGGTGGGGACCGTGCGCCAGTAGACGGTGTAGTTGTGACCGTGCGCGTCGTGGAATGGTCCGAGGGCGACGGCGGAGCCGTCGGCGGTCGCGGTGAAGCGGAGCGAGGCGGAGTCGGTCCGCCTGATGGAGGCCGTGTCCAGATACGGCAAAGAGGCGAGGGCGGTCGAGCCATAATCGCCGGACAGGACGACCGGACCGTAGGTGACCGCGGCGACCTGGGGATTGTCGGCGGCCGGGCGCACGGTGACGCTCATGGGCAGGCGTACCGTCACCGTGTCTCCGGGAGCCCAGGTGCGGGTCAGGGTCGCGTAGCCGCCGGCCGCGGTGGGGATGTTCTGGCGGACGCCGTTGACGCTGATGGTGGCACCCGCGGTCCAGCCGGGGATACGGATGCGCATGGCCCAGGTGCCGCCGGCGTTGCCGGTGACACGCAGGGTCGTGGTGTCGCTCGCCGGGTACGACGTGGTCTGGGTGACGGTGATGCCGCGTCGCTGCCAGCTGAGGACCGAGGGCACGAACATGTTCACGGTCAGCGTGGTGCCCGCGTGGAAGTAGATGGAGTCCATCAGGCGGGTGTGCATCTCCAGCCCTGTGCCCTGGCAGCACCAGAAGGTGGTGTAGTCGGTGCTCCAGGTTCCGCCGCCCCAGGCCGGGCCCACACCACGCCGGCCTCCGGGGTTCAGGGGTGTGAAGTAGGTGACGTGGCCGTGGGGGTCGGCCGGGTTCTGCTGGCCGATCATGTGGTTCAGCCATGCCTGCTCGTAGTAGTCGAACAGCTCGGCCCGGTCCGGGGTCAGCGCGAACAGCTCCCGGGTGAGGGTGAGCATGTTGACGGTGTTGCAGCTCTCGCACGTGTCGTGGCGCAGGTAGGAGGCGATGGCGTTCGGGGCGCGGAAGTGCTCCGCCTGGCTGTTGCCTCCGATGGCGTAGGTGTGCGTTCCGACGCACACGCCCCAGGCGTTGGCGGCGATGTCGCGGTAGCGAGTGGCGCCGGTCGCCTTGTACGCGCGGATGGCGCCGATCCACTTCGGCACCTGCGTATTGGCGTGCAGTCCTGCCAGCTTGTCCTGGTTCGCGGCCAGCGGGTCGAACACCGCGGCGTGGTCGAACCGCTGGGCGACGGCGAGCCATCGCGCTTCACCCGTCTGCTGGTAGAGGTCGGTGAGGACGGCGTTCATGCCACCGAACTCGGTGCCCAGCATCGCCTGCATCTGTGCGGTGCTCAGCCGGTCGGTCCGCCGGCCGACCCAGCCCGCCAGGGCCAGCAGCACGTCGCGGGCCTGGGTGCTGCCGATGTGGCGCCACACGTCCAGCAGGCCGACCAGGGTCTTGTGGATGGTGTAGTACGGGACGTTGCCGTTGGACAGCGTCCGGGCTTCCAGGGCGGTGAAGTCCGACTCCGGATAACCGGACAGGTACCCGGCGCTGAAGCCCGCGGTCGGGTTGTTGGCCTGGCACCGTGCCAGCTCCGCCACCATGTACAGGGCCTTGTCCCGGCACACCGTGTCCCCGGTCACGGCGTACACCTGCGCCCATGCCGTGAGGAAGTGCCCCTGGACGTGGCTGCGGAACGGGAAATCAGGGGCTTCCCACCCGCCGGTGGGGAGAGCGCCGTGGGTGGACAGTCGGTGGTTGGCCCGGAAGTTGTACAGCAGCCGGTCCACGTCGACGAACCGGAGGTAGTCGTGCGTGCGGTTCTGGTTGTCCAGCCACCGACTCGCGGTGAGCCGGACCTGGCCGAGCTCGAAGGGAGAGGCCAGGGTCCCGATGTCCGTTCTGGCCGGAGGTACGGCGGCTGCCGCCGAGGAACCGCCGAAGAAGGGGCCGACGGCAGAAGCCACCGCGGTGGCACCGGTCAGCTGGAGAAGGTGCCGTCTGCTGACGGAGGAGGACATGGTGCACCTTTTCTCGTGGAGGAGTGATGCCGCGCACACGTGCGCGCGACTCGGATCAGGAGGAAGGGGCGGTCGAAGGCGTACGGCTCGCCCGCCCCATAGGCGTCGAGCCGCAGCCGGTGGTTCCGGTGGCGCGCGGAGCGCCCCGGGATCTAAGGGATCCGGGACGCCGTCGATCAGGCCCTCGCCGAAGAAGGCCCGGCGGTGAGCGAGTTCCGGTCGCCGAAGCGCATCGGCGGGGCGGAGGCAGGTCGCCGGTCAGGGCAGGAAACCGGGTGGGGACAGGAGCGCGTGCGGCGACGGCCGGGCGGTGGGACCTGCCGTGACCCACAGGGTCGGGGGTGGACTCCGGTGATGTTCCGGCGGACGGTGCGGGCGTGAGGGCGACACATCGTCGACGCTTCCTCCTCCTCGCGGAACGAATGACGTCGCCGAGTGTTAACGCTCACAAGAGTCTGGTCAATACCTGGGGGACGACCTGGCGGGCGGCGCGAGTGGAGCCGGGTCCTGGCGCTTCCGTGGAGGGCCGGCGACTTCCACGGGCGGGAGACGGTCACCATGCTTCTGAAATGCCTGGTGAGACGCGTGCGCCGCCACAGGGCTCGGGACCTCTTGCCGAGCAGAGAATGACGGGTGTGCGTCCACCCCGAGGGAGGGATGCCCTTACCGCGGAGGCGTACGGCTTCGCAGGGGCAGCAGATGCGTACACAACCCTTGTCGAACTCAACTGTGAGCGCTAACAATCAACAGGCGCGTCATCGCCCGCCTTTACCCCTGACGAGAGAGACCGCATCGTGAGCTCACCCGTGGCCTTCCGGTCCTGCGGCCCGCGACCACCCCGAGGCACATCCTTGGCGTCGGCTTCGACACGCTCGCCAGCCGCGTCGTCGTGGTGGGGGCCCGGGACGGTGCCGAACTCGGTACGCCGGCCCACGCGTACCGCCACGCCGTCGTCGAGGACCTGTCCTCGACCCGGTGGCACGGCCCGGGATGCCCGCCACGGCAACGCTCCGGCGCTGTGCCCCTCTCGTCACGACGGCGGCACGCGCGCATCCGCGCACCGCGGCCGTGACACCCCCACGGAGGCGAACGCGACCGCCCCGGCGAGGGGAGTCCGCGTGGCGGCGAATGCCAGAGCCCACGCATACCGCACTGCGCACCGAGAGTACGACGCCCAGCACCGTCCACCTCAAGGAGAGCCGCCTTGCGCACACGCAACCGCACCACCAGGAAAGCCGGTGTCCTCACCGGCGGACTACTGGCCGCCTCGCTGGCCGCAGGTCTCCTCGCCCACACCCCGGCGGCGGCGGACCCCGCCGTGACCGACTACGCCCTCTCCGTCGACGCCGCCGGCACGGGGCCGACGATCGACCCCACGATGTACGGCGTCTTCTTCGAGGACATCAACAACGCGGCCGACGGCGGCCTGTACGCCGAGCTCGTACAGAACCGTTCCTTTGAGTACAGCCCCGTCGACAACCGGTCCTACACCCCGATGACCGCCTGGCAGCAGACCGCGGCCGGCGGTGCCACCGGCACCCTCACGGTCGTCGACGACGCCGAGCGGCTGAACGAGCGCAACCGCAACCATCTGCGCCTCGACCTCGCCGGCACCGGCGGCACCACCGGCCGCTTCGGCGTCGTCAACAGCGGATACGGCGCGGGCATCGCCCTCAAGGAGGGCAGGCGGTACGACTTCTCCGTCTGGGCGCGCACGGACAACCCGGCCGGCACGCGCCTCACGGTCGACCTGCGCACCGCCGACGGCACCGTCCTGACCGCACCGCTCGGCGTCACCGTGCGCGGCGACCGGTGGACCAGGTACACCGGCACGCTCGTCGCCAAGGTGACCACCGCCGCGGGACGGCTCGCGGTGACGGCCGCCGGCTCCGGCACCCTCCGCCTCGACATGGTGTCGCTCTTCCCCCGCGACACCTTCAAGGGCCGCGCGAACGGGCTGCGCAAGGACCTCGCCGAAAAGATCGCCGCGCTGGACCCCGGCTTCCTCCGCTTCCCCGGCGGCTGCCTGGTCAACACCGGCAGCCACCACGCCTACGAAGCGCCGAACTGGGAACGCCGCCGCTCCTACCAGTGGAAGGACACCATCGGCCCGGTCGAGCAGCGGGCCGTCAACGCCAACTTCTGGGGCTACCACCAGAGCTACGGCCTCGGCTACTACGAGTACTTCCAGTTCGCCGAGGACATCGGCGCGATGCCGCTGCCCGTCGTGCCCGCCCTGGTCACCGGCTGCGGCCAGAACCAGGCCACCGACGACCCGGCCCTGCTGAAGCGGCACGTACAGGACACCCTGGATCTGATCGAGTTCGCCAACGGCCCGGTCACCTCCACCTGGGGCCGCAAGCGCGCCGAGATGGGCCACCCGAAGCCCTTCGGCCTCACCCACCTGGGCGTCGGCAACGAGGAGAACCTGCCCGACGCCTTCTTCACCCGCTTCACCGAGTTCCGCAAGGCCATCGAGGCCGAGCACCCCGAGATCAGGATCGTCTCCAACTCCGGCCCCGCCTCCAGCGGCGCCACCTTCGAACGGTTGTGGGACCTCAACCGCCGGGCGGGCGTCGACATGGTCGACGAGCACTACTACAACTCCCCTCAGTGGTTCCTGGAGAACAACAACCGCTACGACTCCTACGACCGCAACGGCCCCAAGGTCTTCCTCGGCGAGTACGCCTCCCGCGACAACCGCTTCGCCAACGCCCTGTCCGAGGCGGCGTTCATGACCGGCCTGGAGCGCAACGCCGACGTCGTCAAGCTCGCCTCCTACGCACCGCTGCTCGCCGACGTGCACGCGAACCAGTGGCGGCCTGACATGATCTGGTTCGACAACAACCGTTCCTGGGGCTCCACCAGCTACGAGGTCCAGAAACTGTTCATGAACAACACCGGCGACCGGGTCGTGCCGAGCCGCGCCTCCACCACCCCGTCCGTCTCCGGACCGATCACCGGTGCGGTCGGCCTGTCCACCTGGGCCACCAGCGCCGCCTACGACGACGTCGAGGTCACCGCGGCGAACGGCGCCACCCTGCTGAAGGACGACTTCTCCGCCGGGGCCACCCGATGGACGCCGGCGGCCGGGCGCGGCACCTGGGCCGTCAAGGACGGGGCGTACGCCCAGACCGACGAGGCCGCCGAGGACACCCTGGTCACCGCCGGCGACCCGGGCTGGCAGGACTACGACCTGAAGGTCAGGGCCACGAAGAAGTCCGGCAAGGAAGGCTTCCTGGTCGCCTTCGGCGTCCGCGACACCGGAAACCACTACTGGTGGAACCTCGGCGGCTGGGGCAACACCCGCTCCGCCGTCGAGAAGGCCGTCGACGGGGGCAAGCAGACCCTTCTGGAGCAGCCCACCACCATCGAGACGGGGCGGACCTACGACATTCGCGTCCAGGTGCGGGGACGCCAGGTCACCCTCTACCTCGACGGGCAGAGGTGGGGCTCCTTCACCGACGACAAGGCCGCCGAGCCCTTCCGCCAGGTGGTGACCCGGGACAAGGGCGATCTGATCGTCAAAGTCGTCAACGCCCAGGCCTCCGCGGCCCGCACGAGCATCGACCTCGGCACCTCCAAGGTCGCCCCGACCGCCCGGGTGACGACACTGGAAGGCGCGCCGGACGCCGTGAACAGCGCCGACGCCTCCCCCGTCCGGCCTCGTGAATCGATCCTGGAAGGCGTGGGGCGCACCTTCACGTACACCTTCCCCGCCCACTCGGTCACGTTCGTGAGGATCAAGACCGTACGGTAGGAGAAGCCGGAAGCGACGCTCACGGCTGCCGGACGCCCTGGTCGGAAAGCCGGGGCCGAGGGGCCCGGTCCGTCTGTCCATCTGTCGGTCGGCGGGCGGGCGGGCAGCTCGTCGCCCGTACCGCCGCCTTGATCAGGTCGGCGACCCTGCTGGGCTCGGAAAGGGCGACGGCGTGGGAAGCGGCCGGGAGTTCGGCGACGAGGGCGCCGGCCCGGGCGGCGCCGAAGCGCTGGACCTCGGGGCCGATCGTGCGGTCGGCCCCGGCCACCAGGGCCCAGGACGGTTTCGTCCGCCACGCCGCCACGGCCGCCGTCTCGGTGAACGCGGCCGCGGCGACCGGGCGTTGGGCCGCTGCCAGGACGCCGGCGATGTCCTCGGGCACGTCCGCCGCGAAGACGGTGGGAAACGCCTGCTCCTCGATGGTGACCTCGACCGCGGGGGCGCCGTCGTGGAGCGGGTAGGTCCACTCCTTCAGGCTGTCCGTCAGCGGAGGGACGGGGAATCCCTCCTGGAGCCGGCCGAGGCTCTCGCCCTCGTCGGGGACGTAGGCGGCCACGTAGACGAGCCCCACCACGTTCTCCGCGGCGCCGGCCACGGTGATCAGCGCACCTCCGTACGCGTGCCCGACGAGTACGGCCGCCCCCTCGACCTGCGTCAGGACGGAGGCGAGATAGGCGGCGTCCGACGTCAGGCCCCGGAGCGGGTTCGGCGGGGCGATCACCGGGATACCGCTGCTCCGCAGTTCCGCGATGACGCCCATCCAGCCGGTCGCGTCGGCAAAGGCACCATGGACGAGGACGACGGTGGGGTGGGGCATGCGAGCTCTCTTCTCGGTGTCGGGCATGACGGAGCGCACGTGTCTCAGCGTCGTGGATCGTCCTGGGCGTCAGTGCGCATCGGTGCGAAGGCCGAGGTCGCCAGGGCCTGCCATTCACTGGGGCTCATGCCGTAGGCCCCGCGGAAGGTACGGCTGAAGTGTGAGGGGCTGCTGAAGCCCCAGCGGTGGGCCACCGCGGCCATCGTGGTTCTGCGGGTGGAGCGGCCCAGCTCGAACCGGCAGGATTCGAGCCTGCGTTGCCGTACCCACTGGCTCACCGTGCTGCCGTCGTTCTGGAACAGCTTCTGCAGGTACCGGACGGAGATGTGGTGGGCGCGTGCGATCGACTCCGGCGAGAGGTCCGGGTCCATCAGGTGTTCTTCGATGTGGGCGTGGATGCGGGACAGCATCTCGTTGCCGGCTCCGAGCGCCTCGTCGGCCGCGTCCGCCGTCTCCGCTTCGAGGAGCTCCATGACCAGGACGGAGAGGAGCTGTACGGCCGTCCGGGCACGCCGGTCCCCGATCGTGGACCGGCGGAACTCCGCCTCGGCGGCGAGCGCGGCCAGGAAGTCGGACGCGAGCGCCCCGAGGCCCTCCCCGCCGCTCACGGGGACGCCGAGCACCCGGTCCAGTTCCGACTCCGAGACGCCCAGATAGCAACGGGGCACCTGGAAGAAGATCATCCGGCAGTCCTCGCCGAACCGCAGGAGGTGCCGTCGGGCCGGGTCGCAGAAGATCAGGTCGCTCGGCTCCAGCAGGGTCCTGGCACGCTCGCGGACGACGGTGACGGCCCCACGGACGTGGACGCCGAGGTAGACGTGGTTCCGGTCTTTCGTGTCCGGCATCTCGGAGAGCACCTGGACCAGCCGCCCCGAGCGGGAGGAGGGCGAGGCCGGAGCGGCCGGCTGCCGGGGCACCCGTTCGGGCGCACGTGACACGAGTGTGAGGGGCATGGCAATTCCTAGCGGTGGGTTCGTGCGGGGGGAGGGCGGGGCTCACGCCCCTCTCGCCGGCTCCTCGGAAAGGAACTCCTCCACCACGGCGTTGAAGGCCGGCGGATTCTCCAGGAAGGGGAAGTGCGAGCTCGCCACGTCGGAGGCGAAGACGTGCAGGCGCGCGCCGGGAATCCGCTCGGCGACGAAGCGCTGCGAGTCGGGATGCACATGGCTTCCCTCGCAGCCGATCACGAGGGTCGGCACGTCGATCCGGGGAAGCACGTCCCGCCAGTCCTGCGCACAGTGGTCGAACAGCAGCGGCACGCCCGCGTGGGCGGGTGTCGACCCGATCTCCTCGGCGACGAAGGCCAGTACCGCGGGGTCGGGCTCGCCTGAGAACATGCCGCGCACGAACTCCGCGCGGACCGTGTCGCCCTCCGGCCCCGCGAGGGCCGCACCCAGGTACAACAGCCCCGACACATCGAAGATGGCGCCGGACTCCCGCTGTTCCCGCTCGGTCATCCAGGGGACGGCGGCGACCGCCGCGGGCTGGTCGACGGCGACGAAGCGCCGGATCCGTCCGGTTCCGTACTGGTCGACGAAGCTCCACCACACCGAGACGCCCATGGACCACCCCAGGGCGTCGAAGCGGTCGAGACCGAGATGGTCGACGAGTTCGAGTACGTCGCGGGAGAGCCGGGCGATGCGGTACCCGTGACGCGGCTTGCCGGACTCTCCGTGGCCGCGCAGGTCGACGGTGACGACGCGCCGACCGGGCGCCAGACCCTCGATCTGGTGGCGGAACATCGCCTGCGTCTGCCCCCAGCCGTGCAGCATCACCAGCGGGACGCCGTCGCCGCCGGTGTCCTGGTACGCGAGCCGTGCGCCGTCCGTCGCGATCAGTTGCTCCATGACCTCTCCCCTGGTCAGAGGCGGTACGCGGTCCCCGCCCGTCCCGTACATCATCGAATCGGGCCCGTCGCCCGCACCACCGCGAGCTGTAGGAATCGGGCTGTGGATCCTCCTCGCTCTGTCGAAGCGCATCGGGGTCAGACAGACCCGTCGGCACCTGCGTGGAGGAGTTCGCCGACCCTGAGACCGAGGTGCAGAGTGAGCCGGTGGGCGCCGTCGTCGAGGTCGAGACCGGTGATCTCCTGGATCTGGCGCAGGCGGTAGTACAGCGAGGTGCGGTGGATGCCCAGCGTCTCCGCGGTCCTGGGGACCGACCCCGCGTGTTCGAGGAAGCAGCGCAGGGTGTCCCGCAGGCGGTCACCGCCGTGAGCGTCGGTCAGGGTCCGGAGCGGCTTCGGGACCAGCGACGCGTTCAAGGCGTGCTCGGGGAGCTGGAGCAGCACGGCGAGCTCACCGAGGGCCTCCCAGTCACCGGTCTTCTCCAGAGAGGGCAGTCGGCGTGCCGCGCGGGCCGCCACGAGCGCCTGCTCGTACGACGTCCACGCGTCGTCCAGGCGGGCGTGCCGGCCCCCGACGCCGACCACGGGGTCCGCCGACGGGTCCAGGAAGGTGCGGAGTTCGCCGAGGATGCGGGCGGACTGGGCGGCGACCTCGTCCCGGTGCGGCGGCCGGTCGCGGAGCTGGAGCAGTATCGCCCGCTCCTTGCCGATCGCGATGAGGCCCTGGGCGGAGCGCGTCTGCCGGTACCCCTCCAGCGCCGCCCACAGAGCGGCCTCGGGCCGGCGCGCGAGCTCTGCCCCGCAGCTCAGCCGGACGACGGTGACCAGGACGTGCTCCGCCTCGCCGAGCAACCCCAGTTCCCTGCCGCGCCGACGCGCGGCGGTGCGTGCGGCGGCGTCGGCGCCGACGAGTTCGAGGGTCAGGTCCCGCACTTCGGACTTCCGGGTGTCGGCGGCGATCTGCTCTCCGTACATCTGGGCCGACATGGCGTCCGCGGCCCGGGCGATGGCGGTCGTCTCCTGTTCCACCAGCGTCTTCTCGGGCACGACCACCACGAGCAGACCGAGGAGATGCCCGCGCTCGCGCAGCGGCACGACGTACCGGGGCAGCAGTCCGAGATCGTCGCGGCCGTCGATGAAACCGGGCCTCGACCACTGGGTCACGCCCTGGGCGAGGACGTAGCGGATGGCGGCGTTGTCGGCGCGGCCCTGCAGCAGGGTGCCGATGCGCACCGGGTCCTCGTCGCCGAAGTGGCGGCTCGTGCAGACCATGCGGACCAGCGGGTCGTCGACGGCGACGGACCGGCCGAGCCGTTCCGCGAGCTCGTCGACGAGTGCCTGGAGCTCGGGGCTGCCGGGGCGGGCTCGCTGGAGCCTTCCGGTCATGCGTTGTTCCTCTCTCGATCGCCTGTCCCCGCGGGCTTCTCCCTTCCGCGGTTCTTGATCAGTCTGAGGAATCGACGACGTCGGCACATCGCATGAATCGTCCATTGCCGTGACGCGCACGGGGGATGCGAAGCGACTACTCTCCGCTGTCGCCGGGCTTCACCAGCCGGGTGAGCTCCGCGCGCGAGGTGACGTCCAGCTTGGTGAAGGCCCGGCGCAGGTGCGAACCCACCGTGTGCGGCGAGAGGGAGAGCCGTGCGGCCACCTGCCGGTTGGTCAACCCCTCGGCCACGAGCCGTACCACCCGTGTCTCCGCGGCCGTCAGCTCGGGCCATTCACCGACCGGTCCGGCCGGCGAGGGCCGCTTGCGGACACCGCCGGCCCGCAGACGTCGGCGCACCCGGGCGGCGTCCCGTTCGGCGCCCGCCCCGGTGTAGAGCGCGAGGGCCTTCTCGAAGTACGGCACCGCTTCGGGCGTGCGGGTGGCCGCCAGCTTGCGTCCGGCGTCCTCCAGCGCCGAGGCCCGGGCCAGCACCCGGGGGCAGTCTTCGTACAGTCGGACGGCGCGCACGAGAGGGGCGAGGTCGTTGTCGAGGAGCCCCCGGGCGTGCGCGGCGGTGGCGGCGAGGAACGGCAGACCGGGATTGAGCACGGCTCGCTTCTCGGCCATGGCGACCGCCTGAACGGCCCGTTCGTGCCTGCCCGCGCGCAGCGCCATGCGGACGAGCACCGGGGCGTCGGCCGGATCGATCAGGCCGGCGTAGGCGGGCCGGTCCGCGGCGGGTGACGTCATCACCGCGTCGAGTTCGGCCATGGCGCGATCGGGCCGGCCTTCGTGGTCGGCCACCAGAGCCAGCATCCAGGTGCCGAAGTGCCGGACGACGAGGGCGTCGTCGTCTCGCATGCGCCTCGCCTCCGCCGCGTACGCCTCCGCGGTCCGCCGGTCGCCGGTGTGGAGGGCGACGCGCAGCATCACGTACCGGAGCGTGACGTCGGCGAGGTTGCCCGGGCCGGGTTCCTCGGCCGCCGGGGAAGCGGCTTCCGCGTCGGCTTGGGCGTCCGTCAGCCGTCCGGTTTCGAGGAGGATGCGGGTGCGGGTCATGAGCCACATGCGGGTGGCGGCCGTCCGGCCCTGCTGCCCGGTGGTCCGGATGCCCTCCTCGGCGACGGCGAGGGCCTCCGCGGTGCGTCCGGTGGTGTTCGACAGGAGGGCGTGCCACAGGGCCTCCGGCACCCACTGCGAGGTGCTGACGCCCAGGGCGTCGGCCAGCGCGGCGGCCCGCTCGGCCTGCCGGAACGCCTCGGCGAGGTCCATGCGGTGGAAGGCCAGGGCCGAGCGGACCGTCGTCAGGGTGGCCTCGGCGGTGCGGTCCCCCGCTGCTTCCGCCGTCTCCCACGCCTGCGCGGCGACCTGCTCGGCCACCGCGTGTTCGCCCGACATGGACAGGCCGACGGCGAGCATGGCGAGCAGTCGCCCCCTCGCGGTCGAGGAGATCCCGGGCAGTGCCGCCCCGGCGCGGGACTGCCTGACCGCCTCGGAGAAGTCGGACTGTACGAAAAGGCGTGCCAGGGCCAGGCGTATGAACGCCTCGTCCTCGGGTCCGAGACCGCCGGCCGCCAGGGCGGTCGCTCCCAGCTCACGTGCCTGGGCGGCCCGGCCCGTCTGCCAGAGCAGCGGAATCGTCTCGGCCACCACCCGCGGCCGCTCCGGAGCGTCCGCCGCGATGAGCTCCAGGGCCCTGAGGCTGCGTTCGGCGGCGGCGACGGGGGCGGTTCCGGCGAGTTCCGCCGCTTCGGTTCGCAGCCGGTCGACCTCCGCCGCTGCTCCAGGGGTCGCGCTCCCGGCCTCCGTCACGTCGGCCGGCGGCGAGCCCGGCGGCAGCCCGACGGCACGTCGGCGCAGGGCCTGCCGCAGGGGCAGCGGGAGGCCGGCTTCCACCGCCTCGCGGACGAGGTCGTGGCGGAAGGCGAGGAGATCGCCGCTCTCTGCGAGCAGGTCGGCGTCGAGGGATTCCCGTACGGCCGTGATGAGCGCCGCCGAGGGCCTGCCGAGCAGTTCGGCGAGCAGCGCGACGGTGACCGTGCCGCCCACGGCGGCCGCCGTCTGCACCAGCTCCCGCGCGTCGTCGGACAGCTGGTCGAGGCGGCGTGCGACGGAGGGGAGCTGCCGCGGGGCGGGGGGGCCGGCCGGCAGCCGGGCCCAGCCGTTCTCGATCGTCACCACCTCCTCGCGCAGCGAACCGAGCAGCTCGACGAGCAGTCGGGGCACGCCCTCGGCGCGGCGGGCGAGGCGGAGGACGTCCGGGTCGGGGCGGGCGCCGAGGACGTCTCCGGTGATCCGGGCGATCGCGCGGTCGTCCAGCGCTTCGAGGACCAGCTCGCGTGCCCCCGCCTGACGGATCCTGTCCAGTGTGGTGCGCACCCCGGACGGCACGCTGCCGGCGCGCACGGCGACCAGCCACATGATCGGGTGCGACGAGAGTCCCGCCGCGAGGGTGTGGAAGGTGAGGAGGGTCAGGTCGTCGCACCACTGGAGGTCGTCGAGGACGACGAGCAGGGGTCCGTTCCGGGCCGCTTCCCGGAGGCGGTCCCCCAGTTCCTGGAGCAGCCAGAACCGCTGGCCGGGTGTGGCGGCGAGGTCCCGGAGCCGTGGGGCGCCCGGCAGCGGTTCCTCGCCGGAGAGTACGCCTTCGAGGAGCGGGCCGAGCGGTACGAACTGCTGGTCGGGGTCCGCCGCTCCCTCGAACACCCGCACCCCGCGCCGCCTCGCGGACGCCGCGGCTTCGGCGAGGATCCTGGATCTGCCGATGCCTGCGGGGCCCTCGACGCGGACGATCCCGCCCTGGCCCGGGCCGAGCGCGTCGAGCCGTTCGCCGATGAACGCCATCGCGGCGTCCCTGCCCCGGAGGGGTGTCCGTACGCCGCGGGGCCTCTCGGGCGCGGTCCTTGTCGTCACTGGGTTCACGCTCATACGGCGGATCAGTATGAACCATGTGCGACACCCCGGCGACGCCCCGCCCGATGGCGCGCCTCAGTCGAAGCGCAGGTCGGCGAGTCGTCGTTCGAGGACGGTGACGTCGTCCTCGGGCTCTTCCCCGACCGGGCGGGCCGCCATGAGGGCGTCGGGGTCGATCACGTCGAAGAAGGACTTGAAGAGTCCGCTGTAGGAGGCGCGAACACGGGCGTCACGACGATCAGGCCGTCGGCGCCCGTGACCGCGCCGATCGCGGTGCTCGGCCGCGGCGTCACGCCGGTGGTTCAGCGGTGGGGGTCACTTCGCCAGGAAGGCGAGGAGCGCGGCGTTGACCTCCTCCGCGTGGGTCCACAGCAGACCGTGCGGGGCGCCCTCGATCTCGAGGTAGTCGGCCGACGGCAGCGCCTTGTGGAAGGGGCGCGCGGTGTTCTCGGCGGGCAGGATGCGGTCGGCGGCGCCGTGCAGGATCAGGGCGGGCACGTCGACGGACGGGATGTCGGCGCGGAAGTCGGTGTACCAGGTCGACGGGGCCGCTGAGGCGGCGAAGGAGCCGCCGCCGGCCGCGGTGTTCCAGCTGTTGCGGACCGCTTCCTCGCTGATCCGGGTGCCCAGGTTCTCGTCGAGGTTGTAGAAGTCGTTGAAGAAGGCGGTGTAGTAGGCGTAGCGGTCGGCCTTGACAGCGGCGACGACTCCGTCGAAGAACTCCTTGGGGGCCGCGCCGTCCGGGTTGTCGTCGGTCTTGAGCAGGCAGGGCTCCAGCGAGGCCAGGAAGGCGACCTTGGCGACGCGGGCGGAGCCGTACGTTGACACGTAACGGGCGACCTCGCCGGTGCCCATGGAGAAGCCGACGAGGACGGCGTCGTTCAGGTCGAGGGTCTCCATCACGGTGTTCAGGTCTGCCGCGAAGGTGTCGTAGTCGTAGCCGGTGGTCGGCTGCGAGGAGCGCCCGAACCCGCGACGGTCGTACGTGATCACACGGTGCCCGGCGTCGAGCAGCGCGGCGGTCTGCCGCTCCCAGGAGTGGCCGTCGAGCGGGAATCCGTGGATGAGGACGACCGGCTGCCCGGCGCCCTGGTCCTCGAAGTACAGCTCGACGGGGTTGGTGTTCTCCTGGCCCACGGTGATGTACGGCATGGGGATGCTTCCTCGATTCGGGGTGGCTGGTCCGCGCGTCGAAGCGGCGCGGTGTGCCCGTCACGCTAGGACCGGCCCCGTGCCTCCCGTTGCCGTACGGCGCACCACACCTTGCACGGGGGCGCAGAACTCGTGCTCAGTCGTCGTCGGCCGTTCCCCGGTCGTCCTCCGCGAGGACGATCCTGGCCAGGTGGACCCGGGAACGCACCGCGAGCTTGCGGAAGATCGAGGCCAGATGGGTGTTGACGGTGTGCGGCGAGACGACGAGGGCTTCCGCGGCCGAGCGGTTGGTGTGACCCGCGGCGATGAGCCGGGCGACTTTCCGTTCCGAGGCCGTCAGCGCGTCCCAGCCCTGGTCGGTGCGCGCCCTGGGACGTCCGGTGCGCCGGCCGGGGCGGCGTGCGGTCCGTTCCGGTTCGGCCCGGACCCGGTCCGCCTCGGCGTCGGCCCCCGCCCGGGCGTACATGTCGTGCGCTCTGCTCAGGGCGGGTGTCGCGGCGGCATCGCCCGAGGCCAGAAGCGCCCGCCCGAGGTCGGCGGACGCGGCTGCCAGGGGCAGTGGCCGGGGTCCGTGCAGGAGCATGGCCACCGCCCGCTCCAGGAGGTCGCGGTCGGCGTTCACCAGGGCGGACGCGTGCGTGGCCGTCCCCTGGGCGGTCGGCACGGTGGGGTTGCGGGCGGCGTGTGCGGCGGCCTGTGCCGCGAGGTCCTCGGCGAGCTTCCGATCCCCGCCGCGCAGGGCGATCCGCACGGCCTGGACGACATGGGGGCGCAGGAGGCGCCACCGGAGGAAGGGGTGGTCCCGTTGCACCGACCGGACGAGTTCGGCCGCTGCCGCGTGGTCGCCTCCCTCGTCGGCGACGACGGCCTCGAAGTACCGGTGCGTGGCGTGGTTGCCCGTGTTCGGCCGGTCGGCCACGGCCGCCCGCACGACGTCCAGGTGTTCCCGCGCGGCCTCGCGGTCGCCGCGCAGCATGGCGAGGAGGCCGCGGTTGACGCGGATGTTGACCAGGTTGCCGGGCACGTGGAGGTCCGCTTCGAGACGTTCGGCGGTGACGAAGTCGGCGTCCGCGTCGTCGAGCCGCCCGAGCCCCATGTTCAGGGTTCCCTGGGTCCAGTGGAGCATGGCGGGGCGCAGGGGGAGGTCGCCCGCCGTCCGGAGCAGTCGCCGTGCGGCGTCGAAGTCGTCCATGTGGATCAGGGCGATGGCCTCCTCGGGCAGGAAGGCCGAGTCGAACACGCTGAGCGCGGTGTGGTGTTCGACGGCCGCGGCGCAGTCGCCCGCGTTGAGGGCGATCTCGCCGAGGCCCCAGAGTGCCAGGACGCGAGCCTCGCGGTCGCCTGCTCGCTCGGCCTCGGCGAGTGCCCGTTCGCCGGTCTCCCGAGCGGCCGCGAGGTCGCTGCCGCGGGACCGGGCCAGAGCCTGCCGGGCGGTCAACCGGGCACGGACCGCCGGGTCGGTGACGGCTGCCAGTGCCGTCGTCGTGCGGCGGGTCAGCTCGTGGACATCGTCGAGGTGCCAGAGCGTATCGCCGAGTACCGACTGCAGACGGGCGAAGACGTCCAGGGGCGGCTGCCGGGCGATCAGCGCGTCGCCTATGTCCCGTGCCCGGGTGTACCGGCCCGCGCGGGTCAGCGCGACGATGGCGCGCTCCCCCACGTCGTACGCCTCGGGCGCACGGGCCGGTACGAGTTCCAGGGCCCGTACGGCCAGGTCGGCGGCGAGGTCGGGCATCACGGCGATCACATCTTCGGCGGCCGTGCCGAGGAGTCCGATCGCCTCCATGTCGCCGGGTTCGGCGCTCTTCAGCAGGTGCGGGACGGCGTCGCCGGAGCTCCGGCCCGTGGCGACGAGCCGGCTCGCGGCCTCCCGGTGCAGGGCCCTGCGTACGGAGGGGGCGAGGTCGGCGTACACCGCTTGGCGGAGCAGGTCGTGGCGGAACTGGAGGCGTTCGCCGTCGTCGTGGAGGAGGGCGGCCGCGATCGCCTCGTCCACTTCGGCGCTGAGTCCCGAAGCGGGCCGGCCGCACAGGGCCGCGGCGTCGGTGAGCGAGAAGGCACGGCCGAGGACCGAGCCGATCCGCAGGAAGTGCAGGGTGTCCGGCCGGAGGTCGGCCAGGCGGCCGCGTACGCCGAGGACGAGCCGCTCGGGCGGCTCCGGCCCGTCCGCGCCCGTCGCCGCGAGTCCCGAGAGCATCTCGGCCGCGAGGAAGGGGTTGCCGCCCGCCCCGTCGAGGAGCTCCCTGACCCGCGTCGGCACCTCCCCGCCGATGACGTCCCGTGCCAGCTCGGCCAGGGCCGTCTCGGACAGCGGCCGCAGGGTGAGCGTCGTCGTCAGCGGCCCCTGGCCGTACAGCTCCGGGTCCTCCCTGCTGGTGAGCAGCCAGAGCACCGGGGAGCTGAGGAGCCGTGCCGGCAGGACGCTCAGGGCGAAGCGGCTCAGCGGGTCGGCCCATTGGACGTCGTCGACCGCGATGAGTACGGGTCTGCCCGCGGAGCGTTCCTCGATCAGCTGGGCGAGCCGTTCGACGAGCCAGATGCGCTGGTCGTGGTGGCCGGCGAGGTCCTCCAGGTCCGTGCCGGAGAGCAGCGGCGGGTCACCGTGCAGGAGCCCCGATGCCAGGGAGGCGAGTGGCGCCAGTTCGTGCAGTTCCTCGGCGCGTCCTTGGCTGACGAGGAACCCTTGGGCGCGTGCGAGCGGGACGGTCTCCCGCAGCAGCGCGGTCTTGCCGATCCCGGGCTCGCCGAGGAGCAGCGCGACCGCTCCTCCCTCACCGTCCCGCACCGCTCCGACCAGGGCGCGCAGCTGCTCCAGCTCGGCTTCGCGGCCCCGCAGCCCGGGCCGGCTCAGGCCTGTCGCCGTGCCCTGCCCGTCGGGCCCTTGGGGGCTCGTCCCGCTCATCCCTTGACCGATCCGGCGAGCAGGCCCTCCGCGAAGCGCCGCCGGAGGGAGAAGAAGACGAGCAGCGGGACGAGCGCGACCACGAAGGCTCCGGCGGTGAGCCGCTGCCAGTCGTTGCCGTAGGTTCCGGCCAGGCTCGCCAGCCGGACCGTCATCGGCGCGGTCTCGGCCGTTCCGCCCGACAGGGTCAGTGCCACGAGAAGGTCGTTCCACACCCAGACGAACTGGATGACGGCGAAGCCGACCAGGGCCGGGCGGGCCAGCGGCAGCACGATCCGGAGCAGCAGCGTCCCGTGCGACGCGCCGTCGACGCGGGCGGCCTCGATCAGTTCCCGGGGCAGAGCGGCCAGGAAGTTGTGCAGGAGGAACACCGCGAAGGGCAGCGCGAAGGCCGTATGGGCGAACCACACCTGGCCGAACCGCGCGGGACCGGTGAGGTGCCACGAGGGCAGGAACAGCCAGCCCTGGGAGAAGAGCTTCAGGAGCGGGACGAGCGCCATCTGGAGCGGCACGACCTGGAGCGCGAAGATGCCGACGACGAGCGCGTCGCGCCCCTTGAAGTCGATCCAGGCCAGGGCGTACGCCGCGAAGAAGGCCAGGACGAGCGGGAACAACACCGAGGGAACGGTGATGACGACGGAGTTCACGAAGTGCTCCGCAAGCCGCCCCGACCCGTTCCCGCCGCCGGACAGCACCTCGCCGTAGTTGTCGAGCGTGAGGTGCGGCGTACCGAAGACGGTCCACCAGCCCGTCCTCTTGATCTCCTCCTCGGGACGGAAGGAGGAGATCAGAAGACCGAGGGTCGGTGTCGCCCAGAGGACCGCGATCACCACGGCGATCGACGTGACGGCACGGGAGGCCAGCCGCTCCCGGACGCCGTTCACCCCCTCCTCCGCTGGGCCCGGACCTGGTGGGCGACGAAGGGAGTGACGAGGAGGAAGAGGAGCACGGCGAGCGCCGCGCCGCGGCCCGTCTCGCCGTAGCGGAAGGCCTGGTCGTACATCTCGTGGGCGATGACGCCCGTGTCGAGCTGTCCGCCGGTCATGGTCTTGACGATGTCGAAGGCCTTGAAGGTGCCGATCGCCTGGGCGAGGAGCACGACCAGGAGCGTGGGCCTGATCGAGGGCATGGTGATCCGCCGGAACGTCTGCCCGGGGGACGCGCCGTCGAGCCGGGCGGCCTCGGTCAGCTCCGCGGGTACGGCTCGGATCGCGCCGGTCAGCAGGACGGCTGCGAAGCCGGCCTGTGTCCACACCATCGCCACGATGAGGAACAGGACGTTCCAGGGAGAGTCCACGAGCCACTGTCTCGGTTCGCCGCCGAACGCGACGACGAGCCGGTTCAGCAGTCCGACCTGCCCGGCTTCCGCGGGACGGTAGGCGTAGACGAACTTCCAGACGACGCCCGCGCCGACGAAGGAGATCGCCATCGGCATCAGGATCAGCGACAGTGCGAGCGTTCGGATCCGCGACCGTGCGACGGCCGCCGCGTAGAGCAGGCCGACCGCGGTGGATGTCAGCGGCACCAGGACCACCCACGCCAATGTGTTGCGCAGCGCCAGCAGCGCTCGGCGGTCGGTGAGCGTCCACAGATAGTTGTCGAGGCCGACCCACGCGTCTCCCCGGCCGTCGGCGAACGACAGCGCCAGAGTGCGCAGGCCGGGCAGGAGAAGACCGATCGTGAGCAGCACCACCGCGGGGGTCAGCAGGATCAGGGCCGCGGCCCTCCTCCGTACCGGCCCCCGGTGCAGTGCGAGGAGGACCAGGGAGACGACGGCCGCGAAGGCCGCGACGCCCTGGAACAGGTACAGCAGCTTCGGCTGCTGGGCGACGGCGTCGAACGACATCACTTTTTCGGCCAGGACCGTTCGATGGAGTCGGCGACCTGCCGGGTGTCGGCGCCGCCGATCCAGTCGACGGCTCCCTTCCAGAACGTTCCGGCGCCGACCGAGGCGGGCATCAGGTCCGAACCGTCGAACCTGAACCGGGTCCTCGGGTCCTGGAGCAGCTGGATCGCGAGCCTGTCGACCGGGGTCGCGGCGTTCGCCGGATCCAGTCTCCTGTGCGCCGAGACGAACGGGCCCTTCTTCATCCGCGCGTTCGCGAAGTCCGCGGTGGCCAGATATTCCTGGAACGCTCGCACTTCGGGGCGGTCGGCGAACGCCGCGGTGAACACCCCGCCGCCCAGTACGGGCCGGGCGGCGGGGTCGGCCCCCGGCAGGAGGAAGGCGTAGACGTCCGCGTCCGGTCCGATCTCGGTCCCCTGCGGCCACATGTCGGCGTAGAACGAGGCTTGGCGGTGCATCGCGCAGTCGCCGGAGAGAACCGGTGTGCCGGCCTCCTGGAAGGAGATCGACGCCATCGAACGGGCGGGACCGAAACCGCCGTTGGCGTACCGGTCGTTCTTGAGCACGGAGCCCACGGTGTCCATGGCCCTGATCACGCGCGGGTCGTTGAACGGGATCGTGTGGGCGACCCACCGATCGTAGACGTCCGTGCCCTGCTGGCGCAGCAGGACGTCCTCGATCCAGTCCGTGACGGGCCAGCCGGTCGCCTCGGCGGACTCGATGCCCGCACACCAGGGTGTGACTCCCGACGCCGCGATCTCCTCGGTGACGGCCATCAGCTCGGACCACGTGCGGGGAACGCTCAGTCCGTTGTCACGGAAGAACGTCGGGGAGTACCAGACGAAGGACTTCACGTTGGCGACCAGCGGGGTGCCGTAGAGGGTGCCGTCCACGGTCGCGTAGCTGTTCCAGTCCGCCGACCAGCCCTCCTTCGCCAGGCTCACGACCCCGGGACCCGCGGGCTTCAGCTTCCCCGCCCGCGCGAAGCGTTCCAGGAGCCCGGGCTGAGGGAAGAACGCCACATCGGGGGCGCTCCCGCCGTCGACGCGGATCTGGATCTGGGCCTCGAACTCCCCGTCGCCCTCGTACTGGACGTCGATTCCGGTGCAATCGGCGAAGTCCGCCCACGTCTCCTCGAACAGGTCGGCCTCCCGGTCCCGGTTCTCCGCGTACACGGTGACCTCGGTGCCGGGGTGTTGGCCGTACCGGGCGTACGGTGCGCAGTCCGCGGTGGTGTGCGACCGCGGACCGCCGTCCCGCGGGGTGCCGCAGGCCGTGGTGGTGACGGCGAGGGTGATGACGGCGAGCGCGAGCCTCGCGCCGTACCTCATGGGTGTGCTTCCTCCGATCGTCCGCCGCGTGTTCTCGGCGGGCGTGTCGGAAAGCTACCTCGTTCGAACGACAGAGACCAATCGTTCGATGTTCAAGCGTCGGGTCAATGCGCGGACGCGGGGAGACGGCGAGCACCGCGGCGAGGCCCGGGGCGACGTCCGCCGCGAAAAGGGCGGGGAACCGGTCGACGGCCACCGAGACGTAGGTGCCGGTGGTTCACAGGCCGAAGCGGCCGCGGCGCGCCTCGGGCACGAGGCCGGCGTAGTCGGGGTGCTTGCCGATCCAGCCGCGGATGAAGGGGCAGTACGGCAGAACGTGCAGGCCGCGGTCCCGGGCGTCGTCCAGGGCGCCGCGGGCGAGCAGCCCGCCCAGGCCCCGGCCGCCGAAACGGGGATCGATCTCGGTGTGGAGGAAGGCTATCTCGCCCTCCGAGAGGTGGTACTCGGCGAAGCCGGCGGTGTCGGTGCCGTTGTCGTCGTCAGTGGCGACGATCTCGTACCGGGACTTCTCGGGTCGGTCGACGATCTGGGGGTCCATGGGTGCTCCTGTCCAATGGGGGTGCGACGGGGTCGGTGGCTGCGGTCAGAGGGTGCGGCGCACGCCCGCCTGGCGTTCCAGGTTGCGGAGCTGGACGGCGAGGTCGCCCTCCACGGCGAGGTGGGCGGGGCCGCTGCGGCCGATGGGCAGGACCTGCTCGCCGCGCATGTCCTCGAGCATCAGCGCGAACGCCGTGTACATCGCGACGAGCGCCACCACGAGGCCGAGCGCCCCGGACGTGCGCGTCAGCCATTCGGCCCCGGTGACGCCCGCGAGGCCCGTGGCCGCCCACCGGGGTAGGGAGACCGCGAGTACGAGCCACAGCGCCCGCTTGGGCCCGGTCACGGCGGTCATCAGCGCGCCGAAGCAGAGGAGTGCCAGGTTGAGGACGCCGAGGACCTTCGGGCCGTCGGCCGCGCCGCTGAGCATGATGAGCGAGTACGGCAGCCAGCTTCCCGCGAACACCGCCATCAGGGTGGCCGCGATCACGTCACGGGCGCCAAAAGCAAGGAAGCTCACCAGGAGTTGGAGAACGAAGGCGGGCAGCACCGTGAAGGCGACGGCGGCGCGGGCCTCCTCACCGAGGATCCCGAGCTGAAGGCAGCCCGTCATCACGGACGCGAGGGCGATCGTGAAGAAGCCGAGCGGCATGGGAGAGGCGATGGGGCGCAGGGTGATCCGGGTCATCGACCGGAGGTCCGGCTCGAAACGGCGTCCCTGAGGGGCGGCCGGGTCCTGTTCGCCGCCGTCGGCGGCCGAGGGGGCGGCAGTCATGAGGTGTCTCTCTTTCAGTGGTCGAAGCAGGGGTCGACGAAGGACGGCGTCGTCTCGCGGACGGAGCCGCGCGCGACGCGCCACCGGCGGTGCTGCTCGGACTCGGCGACGGCCTCGGCCACCAGCAAGGCCTGGTGGGCACCCCCCTGGCCCGACTGGTAGCCCCCGAAGTGGGCCACGGGGCTCCATTCGGGCCGCACCGGCGGGACGGCCTCGTCGAGTCCCTCGTACTCCGCGCTTGCCCAGACGATCCGGCCGCCGACGACCGTGAGGACGGACTCGATGTCGGGGATGACGTGCTCGGGCACGGTGAGGAAGTCGTCGGACAGGATCGCGAGGTCGCCGTAGGACCCCTCTCGCAGGGTTCCCTTGACGTCCTCCTCGCCGGTGAGCCGCGCTCCGCCCCGGGTGTAGAGGCCGAGGGCGGTCTCCCGGTCGACCAGGTTCGCGGCCGGGTACAGCGCGGTGCCGCCGACGGTGCGCCCGGTCACCAGCCAGTGCAGCGCGACCCACGGGTTGTACGAGGAGACGCGGGTGGCGTCGGTTCCGGCCGCGACGGTCAGGCCCCGGTCGAGCATGGCCCGGACCGGCGGGGTGCGGGCGGCGGCCTCGGCACCGTAGCGGTCGAGGAAGGCGGCCCCCTGGAAGGACATCCGGTTCTGGACCGAGACGGCTCCGCCGAGGGTGGCGATCCGGTCGAGGCTGCCGTCGGAGACGGTCTCGGCGTGGTCGAAGAGCCAGCGGTTGCCGTCGGGGAAGAGTCCCTCCGCGGCGAGCTTCTCGAAGACGGCCAGGTCGCGGCGGATCGTCTCGTCGTAGGTCGCGTGGAGCCGGAAGCCCCAGCCGTTCTGGAGCAGCAGCCTTACGGCCTGCTCGAATTCGGTCTCGTACCCCGCGGCGAGCTCGGGCCGCGGCTCGGAGAAGTTCTCGAAGTCGGCGGCGGCCCAGGTCAGGTTCTCGCCCGCGCCGTTGAGCCGGAGCCACTCGTCCCCGTCCCCGGGCCTGACCATCTCGGTCCAGCGCTTCAGGTCGGCGAGCTCCTGCCCGGCCGTCTGCGGGAAGAGGTGGTAGGCGATCCGCAGGGACAGTTCCCCCGAACGGGCGAGGTCGACGACCGTGGCGTAGTTGTCGGGGAAGTTCTGGAACCCGCCGGCGGCGTCGACGGCGGACGTCAGGCCGAAGCGGTTCAGCTCACGCAGGAAGTGGCGCGTCGACGTCCGCCTGTCTGCCTCGTCGAGAGCCGGTGCCTTGGCCAGGGTCGAGTACAGGATCAGCGCGCTCGGCGCCGCGAGGAGGACGCCGTTGGGTTCGCCGTCCCGGCCCCGGACGATCTGCCCGCCGCGGGGATCGGGGGTGTCGCGGGTGAATCCGGCGGCCTTCACCGCGGCCCGGTTCATCAGGGCCGACTGGTAGAGGTGCAGGACGAAGACCGGAGTGTCGGGGGCTGCGGCGTTCAGCTCGGCGACGGTCGGCATCCTGCGCTCGGCGAACTGCTCCGCGGTCCAGCCGCCCACGACCCGGATCCACTGTCCCTTCGGCGTGCGGCCGGCCTGCTCGCGCAGCATCGCCAGGGCCTGGCGGAGGCTTCGCACGCCGTCCCAGCGCAGCTCCAGGACGTAGTTCAGTCCGCCCCGGATGACGTGCAGGTGCGAGTCGTTCAGGCCGGGGATCACCCGGCGGCCGAGAGCGTCGACGACCTTGGTGTCCGGCCCGACGAGGTGGGCGAGGTCCTGGTCGTCGCCGAGGGCGGCGACCCGGCCGTCGCGGAGGGCGACGGCGCTGGTCTCGGGGTGGTCGGGGTCACCCGTGAACACCTTGGCGTTGCGGACGAGGAGATCGGCGTGTGCGGACTCCCGCACGGGGGCGGGCACGAGGCCCGCCACTGGCATGCCGGTCGACGGGCCGGTCATGCGAGGGCCTTGCGGAGGATGTCGGTGGCGAGGCCGATGGCGAGGTCCGCGGCCCAGGTGTCCCGCAGCGCGTTGAGCATCACGAAGTCGTGGATGGCGCCCTGGACGCGCAGAGCGGTGACGGGGACGCCGGCGGCACGGAGCCTGGCCGCGTACGCTTCGCCTTCGTCGCGCAGGACGTCCGCCTCGGCCGTGATGACCAGGGCGGGCGGCAGGCCGCTGAGCTGCGCGGCGGAGGCGCGCAGCGGGGAGGCGGTGATCTGCGCGCGCTCGGCCTCGTCGGTCGTGTACTGGTCCCAGAACCACTTCATGGCGTCGCGGCGCAGGAAGTACCCCTCGCCGAACCGGTGGTACGAGTCGGTGTCGAAGCTCGCGTCGGTGACCGGGTAGAAGAGGACCTGCTGGACGAGCCTCACGTCGCCGCGCTGCTTGGCCATGAGGGTGAGGGCGGCGCTCATGTTGCCGCCGACGGAGTCGCCCGCGACGGCGATACGGGTGCCGTCGAGGTCCTTGTGGTGGCCCTCGCGGGCGACCCACTGCGCGACGCTGTAGTTCTGCTCGATGGCGACGGGATAGCGCGCCTCGGGCGAGAGGTCGTACTCGGGGAACACCACGGCCGCCCCCGTGCCGACGGCGAGTTCGCGGACGAGCCGGTCGTGGGTGTGGGCGTTGCCGAACACCCATCCGGCGCCGTGGATGTAGAGGACGACGGGAAGCGCGCCGGTGACGCCGCGCGGACGGACGATCCGGGCGCGGACGTCGCCGGTCGGGCCGCCGTGGACGGTGACCCACTCCTCGTCGACCTCGGGCAGGTGCACCCCCTCGCCGCTCTGCACGTCGTCCACGGCCTTCCGGCCTTCGGCGACGGGGAGCTGGTAGAGGTAGGGCGGCTGGGCGGTGGCCTCGGCGAACGCCTGGGCGGCGGGTTCGAGGACCGGACGGTTGCTCATGAGGGGCTCTCCTTCGGAATGTGCGGGGTCGGGTGTGCTCGGTCGGGCGGGAGCGCGCGCCGAGCGGGCCCCACAGGCGGCGGCCGGGCCCAGGGGGGTACGGCGGTCGCGCGGGTGGGCTCACCGAGGGGGCGCCGGGCGAGCCCAGTGGTACGCGGGCGGGCCCAGCGGTGCGGGGTCGGGCCCGGCGGGTGTGGCGGTCGGGCGGGGTTCCGCCTCAGAGGCCGTACGCCTCCAGGAGCCGGAGCCAGACCTCGCTCACCGTCGGGAAGGCGGGCACGGCGTGCCACAGGTGTTCCAGGGGGACCTCGCCGACGACGGCCACGGTGGCCGTGTGGATGAGCTCGGTCGCCATCGGCCCGGTCAACGTGCAGCCGACGACGACCCGTCGGCGCTCGTCGACGACGAGCTTGGCGAGGCCGCGGTAGTCGTCCGCGTGGAGCGCGGCACCGGCGACGTCGTCGACGCGGTACTCCACCGTGCGCACCGTCAGGCCGGCTTCGCGTGCCGCGTGTTCCGTGAGGCCGACGCTCGCGACCTCGGGACGCGTGTAGACGGCCTGCGGGACGGCGAAGCGGTCGGCCTCCGCGCTCCACGGCTGCCGGCCGCCGGTGAGGGCCGGGCGGCCGGCGGCCCGCTCGGCGATCGCCGCCGCGCAGGCACGGGCCTGGTACTTGGCCATGTGGGTCAGCGGCGCACGGCGGTTCACGTCGCCGACGGCGTGGAGCCAGTCGCCCTCGACCGCGGTGACCCGACAGGTGTCGTCGACCTGGAGCCAGTCGCCGGCCGGCAGTCCCACGGAGTCGAGGCCGAGGTCCGAGGTCCGCGGGCGGCGCCCTACGGCGGCGAGGACCTCGTCGCAGACGAGGGCGGCGCCGTCGTCGGTGTGCACGGTCACCGCGCGGGTGTCGTCGTCGCGGGCGACCCGGACGGCCGTCACCCCGAAGCGGAGGGTGACGCCCAGGTCGTTCAGCCCCCGGGTGACTTCTTCGCCGGCACACGGCTCCCAGCCGGTCAGCAGGGCCCGATCGCGGACCAGCAGGGTGACGGAGGAACCGAGCGAGCGCCACGCGGTGGCCATCTCGCAGGCCACCACTCCCCCGCCGATGACGACGAGCCGCCCGGGCACCGCCTCTGCCGTGGTGGCCTGCCGGTTGGTCCACACGCCGATCCGGTCGAGCCCTTCGACCGGCGGAAGGGCGGGCTCCGTGCCGGTGCAGACCACGACCGCGCGCCGGGCCCGCAGGGTACGGACGGTGCCGTCGGCCCCCGTCACCTCCACCCGGCGCTCACCGACGAGCCGCCCGTGGCCCCGTACGAGGCTGATGCCCGCGCCGTCGAGCCAGTCGGCCTGGCCGGTGTCGTCGCCGCGTCCGGTGAAGCGGTCGCGGCGGGCCAGGACGTGCGCCGGGTCGAGGGCCGCCGTGACCGTCTGCCGGGCCCCGTCGACCGATCGGGCCTCCGCCCGGGCGGCGCCGGGGCGGAGCAGGGCCTTGCTCGGCACGCAGGCACGGTAGGAGCACTCGCCGCCGACGGCCTCCGCCTCGACGACGACGGCGGTCAGCCCGGACCGCACGAGTCGGTCGGCGACGACCTCGCCTGCCGGTCCGCCGCCGATCACGACGGCGTCGTAGGTGTCCATCAGCCGCGCACCAGTGGTGTGTCCACGAGGTGCTCGGCCAGGAACCACACCTGTGCCTCGCCGGTGCGGACGACCTCGGAGACGAGCAGGTCCGTGCTGCCCTCGTCGCCCTCCGCCGCGATCCGGGCGGCGGCGTCCCGGGCGTCGATCAGGATCCGCTCGTGCGCGTCGAGGAGTCGCGACAGCATGACGGGAACCGGCTCCACGCCGTCCGGCGGCCGGGGGATCCCCGTCAGCTCGGCGACGTGGCGCGGGTCGCCGACCGCGACGCCGCCGAGGCTCTGGACCCGCTCGGCCAGCGCGTCCACGATGGCCAGTTGGGCCTCCGCGTGCTTGTCCAGCATGAGGTGGAGGGAGTAGAAGGTCGCACCGCGCATGAGCCAGTGGTGCTTCTTGTACAGGGAGTAGAGGATCTGCGTGTCGGCGAGGACCCGGTTCAGCCGCTGGCACGCGTACATGCGGGTGTCGTGGCCGAGGCCGATCGGCAGCTGCTTGAGCGTGCCGAACGCCTGGGTCTCGGAGCCCTTCTGGTGCAGCAGCGGCTGACCGCCGCCGTGCGGGGTCGTGAGGGTGTCCATCGAGTGCTCCTGAGGGGAAGGGGTGGGAAGGGCCCGGCCGCCCGGTCGGGGGTCCAGGAGCGGCCGGACCCGGTCTGCGGGACGCGCGCTCAGCGCCCGGCGGTGGCCGGGGCGGCGGGCCGGTGCAGGACGAGCCGGGTGAGGAGTCCGCTGCCGAGCCCGACCGCGAGCGCGAGGGCGGCCCACCACAGCGGATACGGAGTGAGGCCGAGGGCCGCGTCGAGGGACCAGGCTCCGGGGCCGGTGGCGGCGAGGGCGGCGGCGGTGCCGACGAGGACGAGCGGGTACTCGTATCCGTCGTTCTGCACCCAGAGGCCGCGGCGCCATTTCACGGTGAGCGCGACCGTCATGACCCCGATGGTGCCGGTCGCGGCCAGCGGGGTCAGGAGGCCGGCGGCGAGCAGCACGCCCGAGCCGATCTGGCCGACGCCCGCCGCCAGGGCGGTGAGGACGCCACCCCGGAAGCCGTCGGCGCGGAACTCCTCCGTCCCGCCCTGGAGTCCCTTGCCGCCGAGGTGCGAACTGACCTTCTGCACCCCGTGCCCGGCAACGAGCAGTCCCACCAGCAGACGCAGTATCAGAATGCCGGTGTCCACGGAGGTCAGCCCGCCGCGTGCGCGCCGATGACGCTCTGCGCGTACACGACGCCCAGGCCGTACGCGCCCGCGTGGGCCTTGACGATCTCCATGACCGCGCCGTACGTCTCCTGGCGCGCCCAGTCGCGCTGCAGCTCCAGCAGCACCTGCACCCAGGTCACCGGGACGGCGCCGGCGGCGACCATCCGCTGCAGGGCGTGCTCGTGGGCGGCCGGGCTGACACCGCCGGAGGCGTCGGTGACGACGTACACCTCGTAGCCCTGCTCGAGCGCGGAGAGCGCGGGCAGCACCAGGCAGACCTCGGTCCACAGACCCGACAGAACGATCTTCTTGCGCCCGGTCGCCTTGACCGCCGCCACGAGCGCCTCGTCCTCCCAGGCGTTCATGGTCGTGCGGTCGACGATCTCGTTCTCGGGGAACACCTCGGCGAGCTGCGGAAGCAGAGGACCGGAGAAGGACTCGGCGGCGACCGTGGTCAGCACGGCCGGCACGTCGAACGCCTTCGCCGCCTTGGCGAGACCCACGGTGCTGTTGATGATCGCCGCACGGTCGCCGCTGCCGGTACCGAAGAACATCTGCGGCTGGTGGTCGACGAAGAGCATGACCGAGTTGTCAGGCGTCAGCAGGTCCTTGCTCGGGGCGGCCTGCACCTTGGCGATGTCGAACATGAGGGGTCCTTCCGGAGCTGTCGGTGACGTGCCCACCGCCTCCGCGGCTCGGCACCTCCTCAAGCTACGAATGACACGGCCGACCGAATTGACAGCTCGCGCTCAGAGGTTGGCACGACAGCGCACAACCAGGCCATCGGGCCCGACCCTCCGGGGCGGCCGTTCAGCGCGGGAGCACGCCGGACGCTCCTGGGGCCCGTGCCGTCCCCTCGGCCGCAGCCGTGAGTCGTCGAATCTCGGCCACTGTGCACCCGGGGCCGCGGTGAGCTCGGCCGTGGTCGAGGCCGTAAAGAAGGGCTGCCGCACGCGACATCAGGGGTCTTTACCGCGCCCAGTGGCCGTAAAGAATGCAACTTCTTACAGCTGCGGGAAGCGCGCATGACCTGCATGTTAATGATCAGACAGTGGGAGTGACTGAAAAGCTTTGCAAGATTTTGCGCAAGGGCCTCATCTGCCTCGAAGATTCGGGACATGACAAACCTCATGAAGCGCATAGCGCGCCCGGCCTCCCTCGCCGCCACGACCACGGCGGGACTTCTGATGGCCCTGGCCGCCGCTCCGTCCGCAGCCGCGGCCACCGGATCGCCGGCGCCGGCGTGCGTGGAGTACTTCCAGAGCTGGCGGTACACCGACGTCCACAACGGCTGCGGCGACACCGTCTCCGTCACGGTCGAGTACACGAACGGCCAGTGGGCCCCGTGCCGCGTGATCGGGCCGGGCCAGTGGGCGACCTTCGCCGGCTACGGGACGGACGGCAACTACGTCACGGGGGTGCGCACCTGCGACCCCCTCAGCGGCGCCTGAGACCTGACACCTCCGATGGACGGCGTGGTGCGGGGGTTGCCTCGTCACCTCCGCACCACGCCGTCGCCCCATGCGGTGGATCTTGCGCCTCCCGACGGCCGACCCGGTGACTCCGCCCACGACGGGCGCCTCGACGACATTTCCGCCCCGCGCCCGACAGCTTGGGGGCCATGGTCGAGTTCTCCGCCGGCAACACCGGCGACCCGGGCGACTACTGCATCGGCGAGAAGCTCAACATGCCCGGCGGCTACATGCGCCGGATGGACAACCCCGCCGCCGACGGCAGATCACTGTCCCGGTCGAATCCCTGTCCCAGTCGAACATCGCGGTGTCCTGCACCGGCACCCCGAAGCCTCACCTGCTGACTGAAGGTCACCACCCAGGAAGCGACGTGAAGTTCGTCGACCTCGGGGACGTCGTCGACGCCATCGACCGATCCGTGCAACGCCGCAGGCTCACGGTGGCGGCACCGTGAGCCTGCTCCGCGCGTGCCGGACCGGCGGCACGTGCGGGATCGTCGGCCGCTCCACGGCTGTTCAGCCGGTCGGAGCCTGCCAGGGCTGGAACCACGGGTCGGGCCACTGTTCGGCGGCGGCCAGCAGAGGGAACAGGGTGGCGCCGTCGATGGTCTCGCGGATGATGTCGGCGTGACCGCCGTGCCGTGCCGTCTCCTCGATGAGGTGCAGCAGCACCCAGCGAACGGACCAGTTCTCCACGTCGGCGGGGAACCACGGCAGTCCCCGTGGGACGGGTACGGCCCGGCCGAGATCGGCGATCTCGGCGATCACCGCGTCCGTCTCCCGGGCTGCGGCCTCGTACTGGTCCAGCACGTCGGCGAGTATCTCCTCGTCGGCGAGAACGAATTCGGCGGAGTCGCTCTCGTCCGCGGTCCGCCGTCGGCCGCGCTCCCGCTGGAGGACCAGGTCGGTCCAACCGGCCTCGCACCGTGCGGCGTGCTTGATGAGGCCGCCGATGCTCAGTTCGCTGGCGGTGGGCCTCATCCTCGCCTGTTCTTCCGTCAGTCCGTGGGCGGTGGCGCGCAGGGCCCGGCGCTGTTGGGCGAGGTAGGCGAGCAGGCCTTCGCGTTCGTCGGCGATGGGCGGTACGTGTGCGGGCATGGGGTAGACCCTCTCTCCCGGGTGAGAGCCGGTCAACCTTCTCGCGCAAAAACTTTCAGGTGATTGCGCAAAGCCGGCCCGGTGCGTCCCCCCGGCGCCGCGAGTGCCGCACGGCCGGGGCGGCGTCACGCTCTCGGCCACCGACGTCATGCCGCCGGCCCGTCCGGTGCGGCTCGGCGGAGCCGCAGGACCGAGAGTGGACGACAGGCGGGCAGACCCGATTTCCGTGGGCACCTCAGGGCGCGCCCCGACCTCGGCCCGCAGCGCCGCCTCACCCTCCGGGCTCCGCACGTCGGCGGCAAAGCCCCTGCTCCGGCGTCAGTCACGGAAATGGTCACGCCGGAGGTCTTGACCCGGTACGGCCGGCATCCTAACTTTCAGACGCTTGCTGAAAGTTACAGCAATGTTTTGCGCAACGTGGGAACCGTAACCTCCGCGACTCGTATCCCCGCCCCCACCCCTCCAGGAGCCGCCGCATGAGCTCGACAGCACCTGCGCCCAGACGAATCTCCGCCGCCCTGACGGGCGCCGGCCTGGTCCTGGGCCTGACCACTGCCCTGACCGCGTCCGCCCAGCCGGCGGTGGCCGCTCCGACCGCCAACGGCGACAAGAAGGTCACCGCCGTCCTGTTCGAGTGGAACTTCGACTCGATCGCCCGCGAGTGCACGCGCACCCTCGGCCCCAAGGGCTATGGATACGTTCAGGTCTCCCCGCCGCAGGAGCGCATCCAGGGCAGCACATGGTGGACCGCGTACCAGCCGGTCAGCTACAAGATCCAGGGACCGCTCGGCGACCGCACCGCCTTCAAGAACATGGTCGACACCTGCCACGGTGCCGGTGTGAAGGTCGTCGTCGACGCCGTGCTCAACCACATGACGTCCGGCTCGGGCACCGGCACCGCCGGCACGCGGTACGGCAAGTACGACTACCCCGGGACCTATACGGACGCCGACTTCAACACCTGCCGCCGTCCCATCGGCGGCAACTACACCGACCGCTACAACGTCCAGCACTGCGAACTCGGTGAGACCGGACAGCCCTCCCTCTCCGACCTCGACACCAGCAGCGACCACGTCCGCGGCAGGATCGCCGGATACCTCAACGACCTGCTGTCGCTCGGCGTGGACGGCTTCCGCATGGACGCCGTCAAGCACGTACCGGCCACCGACCTCGGTGCCATCCGCGGCAAGCTCACCGACCCGAGCGTGCACTGGATGCAGGAGGCCATCCACGGCGCGGGCGAAGCCGTCTCGCCCAGCGAGTACCTGACCACCGGCGACGTGCAGGAGTTCCGCTACACCACCGACCTCAAGCGGATACTGACCGGCGAGAAGCTGTCCCACCTGAAGAACTTCGGCGAGGCCTGGGGCTACATGGCCTCCGGCAAGAGCGGCACCATGGTCGCCAACCACGACACCGAGCGCAACGGTTCCAGCCTCAGCTACCGCGACGGCGCCGCCTACACGCTCGCCCACGTCTTCATGCTCGCCCACCCCTACGGCGCCCCGTCCGTCCACTCCGGGTACGAGTTCGGCAACCGCGACGCCGGAGCCCCCAACGGGGGCGACGTCAAGGCCTGTCACAGCGACGGCTGGAGCTGTCAGCACGCCTGGCGCCAGATCGCCAACATGGTGGCCTTCCGCAACGCCTCCGAGGGCACCGGCCTCACCGACTGGTGGGACAACGGCAACAACGCCATCGCCTTCGGCCGCGGCAGCAAGGCGTTCGTCGCCGTCAACCACGAGGCCGGGTCGCTCACCCGGACCTTCCAGACCTCCCTCCCCGCCGGAACCTACTGCGACGTCCAGCACGGCGACCCGACCACCGGCGGCGGCTGCACCGGCACCACGTACGCCGTCGGCGCGGACGGCCGGTTCACCGCCACCATCGGCGGCAACGACGCGGTGGCCCTCCACATCGGCGCGAAGCTCGGCGACAAGCCGGGCGACAACACCGCCACCGTGTACTACGGCACCGGCAAGAACTGGACCGCCCACCACCTCCACTACGCCCCCACCGGCGGCGCCTGGACCACGGCCCCCGGCGTCGCCATGGAGCCCGCCTGCCCCGGCTGGGTGAAGAAAACCGTCACGCTCACCTCCGCCACCGGCCTCAAGGCGGCCTTCAACAACGGCGCCGGCACCTGGGACAGCAACAACGGCGCCGACTACGCCCTTGGCACCGGCGACGTCACGGTCAAGGACGGCACCGTCGGCACGGGCAACCCCTGCGGCGCCCAGCAGAACGAGACCGGCGCGTCGTTCGCGGTCGACGCCACCACCGTGCCCGGCCAGAACATCTACGTCGTCGGCGGCCACACCGCCCTCGGCAACTGGGCGCCCGCCGCGGCCCTCAAACTGGACCCCGCGGCCTACCCGGTGTGGAAGCTCGACGTGAAGCTGCCCGCCGGCACGTCCTTCACGTACAAGTACATCCGCAAGGACGCCTCCGGCAACGTCACCTGGGAGAGCGGCGCCGACCGCACGGCCACCGTCCCCGCCGACGGCAGGATCACGCTGAACGACACCTGGCGCCACTGACCCCTGGCCCCTGTCCCCGGGAGGACGAGGGGACGGGGCGCGGCGTGGTCAGCCGGCCGTCCAGCCGCCGTCGAGGGGCAGGGAGGTGCCGGTGAGGTAGCCGGAGTGGGGGCCGCAGAGCCACAGCACCGCCGCGGCGACCTCCTCCGTCTCCAGGAGGCGCTTCAGGGGGGAGCGGGCCAGCATCACGTCGGCCAGCACGTCGCCCTCGCTGATGCCGTGCGCGGCGGCCTGGGCGCTGACCTGGCCCTCGACCAGCGGGGTGCGGACGTAGCCGGGGTTCACGCAGTTGCTGGTGACCCCGTGCGGCGCGCCCTCGATGGCGGCGACCTTGCTGAGGCCTTCCAGGGCGTGCTTGGCGGCGACGTAGGCGGCCTTGTACGCGCTGGCGCGGAGCCCGTGGACGCTGGAGACGTTGACGATCCGTCCCCACCCGTTGCCGTACATGTGCGGGAGCGTCCTGCGGATCAGCAGGAACGGGGCGGTGACCATCACCTTCTGGATCAGCTCGAACCGGTCCGGGGGGAACTCCGGCAGCGGGGCGACGTGCTGGAGGCCGGCGTTGTTGACGAGGATGTCGGCCTCGGCGGGCAGCAGGTCGATGGCGCTCGCGTCGGCGAGATCGGCGACGTGGGCCCGGCCGCCGGCGAGCTCGGCGACGGCCTTCGCCGAGTCGGCGTCCCGGTCGACCACGTGGACGAAGGCCCCCGCCTGCGCCAGGGCGAGGGCGCAGGCGCGGCCGATGCCGCTGCCGCCGCCGGTCACCAGCGCGGTGCGCCCGCTCAGGTCGAGCGCGCCGGCGGGCGACGGCAGCCGGTCCGGGGTGGGAAGTGTGTGCGTCATGGCCCGAACAGTAGGGAGGGCTCAGGGGTCGGCACATGGGTGAGTCCGCCACAGTGCGGGCCGCTCCCATGGTGTCGGTCCCCATGCATCGCCGCTGTCCGGTGACCGCACGGCTCAGGACGGAGCGCCGGCGGCCCTCCCGGTGTCAAGGGCGCACGTGTTCGCCAGCGTCACCGCGTCCTGGCCGACGGGCCGCGCGACGGTGTGCGAGGCGGGTGGGCGGTGTCCGCCGGCGAGCCAGCCCTCCAGGGCCGTGAAGGCCGTGCGGTGGCAGGGGGCGAGCGGCCGGAGCCCGCCGTCGGGGAAGACGTCGACGAGCGAGTCGGTGTGGGTGCCGCCTTCGACGCGGTAGTAGCGGTGCAGCGCGCCGCGTCCGGCCTCGCGGACCATGCGGGCGTACACGTCGGAGTCCCGGCCTATCGGCAGCAGGGCGTCCAGGGTGCCGTGCAGGGTGATCAGCGGCTTTCCGATCCGGCCGGTGAGGGCGATCTTCCGCACGGCCTGCCGTACCTCGGCGGGCCGGGTCGCGTAGTCGTAGTCGGCGTCGCACGCGGGCGTGCCCGGCGGGCAGTACGGTGTGCCCGCCTCGGCCGGACCGTCGAAGCCGGGGTCCAGCTCCTCGCGGTAGATGCGCTGGGTCAGGTCCCAGTAGACCTGGTGGTGGTACGGCCACAGGAACTCCGTGCCGGCCGGGAAGCCGGCGGCGTGCAGCTCCCGGCGGGCCTCCTCCGCGCCCGCGCCGCCCGCGGCGAACACCGGGTAGGCACGCATCGCCTTCGGCAGGAAGTCGAGGAGGTTGGGGCCGTCGCTCCGCCAGAGGGTGCCTTCCCAGTCGACGCCGCCGTCGTAGAGCTCGGGGTGGTTCTCCAGCTGCCAGCGGACGAGGTAGCCGCCGTTGGACATGCCGGTCGCCAGGGTGCGGGCGGTTGGCCGGTGGTAGCGCTGTGCCACCACCGTCCGCGCCGCTCGGGTGAGTTGGGTGAGGCGGTCGTTCCATTCGGCGATCGCGTCGCCGGGTGCCTTTCCGTCGCGGTGGAAGGCGAGGCCCGTGTTGCCCTTGTCCGTGGCGGCGTACGCGTACCCCCGGGCCAGCACCCAGTCCGCGATGGCCCGGTCGTTGGCGTACTGCTCGCGGTTGCCGGGCGTGCCGGCGACGACGAGACCGCCGTTCCAGCGGTCGGGCAGCCGGATGACGAACTGGGCGTCGTGCCGCCAGCCGTGGTTGGTGTTGGTGGCGGAGGTGTCGGGGAAGTAGCCGTCGATCTGGATGCCGGGGACCCCGCTGGGCACGGCCAGGTCCTTCGGCGTGAGCCCCGCCCAGTCGGCCGGATCGGTGTGGCCCGAGGCGACGGTGCCGGCCGTCGTGAGCTCGTCGAGGCAGGCGGACCGCTGGTGCTCCGCGCCCGGGACGCGGAGCTGCGCCTGACGGGCGCAGTGGGCTCCCGGGGCCGGGGCCGGGGCGGCCTCGGCGGCGGGGACGGTGGTGAGTGCCAGGGCGGCCACGGCCAGGGCCGCTTGTGCGCCTCGCCGCCTGGGGCGTGGCGAGGCGCGGAACGTGGGTCGACGACGCATGGGTGCGTACCTCCGAGCTCGGGGGCGCCCGTCCCCGTCCCTCCTGAGCGGCCGGACGAGCGAGGTCACGGAGGCGCGGGAGGGACGGGTGGAAGGGGCGTGTCGGTAGCGGACTCGCGGGAGGCTATGCCGCCGTCGGGCCGCCCGACATGGCTGCGCGGCCCACCGTCCCGCGCCGTACGGTGGGCGCCACCACCACCCTTCCCGCCCCGCCGCGCGCCGCGGCACCGGCCCGGCGGGCGGGGGCGGCGAGGTGCGCCCTACGGGAGCCGCATGGTGTGCGGACGACAGCCATGGCCGCCACCGACACCCGCTCCCTGGGGGCGGTGCCCGTCGCTGGTACCGGCACCGGTTCCGACCGGCCAGGCCGTCCGGCTGCCCGAGGGAAGGGATCCGTCCTCATGAGCTCGAACTACTGCCGGCGGTCGGCCGGATTGCCCGGATCCCCAGGTGACGAGCTCGTACGCCGGCGAGAACAAGGAGTTCGCCCGCCGGTACCTGAGCGGGGAACTGGAGGTCGAGCTCGTACCGCAGGGCACGCTCGCGGAGCGGCCGCGGGCGGGAGGCGCGGGCATCCCGGCCCGCTACACCCCCGCGGGCACGGGGACGCAGGGCGGTGACGGCGGTTGCCGCGACGCTCATCGATCCGCGGTCCACGCGATGCCCAGAGGTCGCAGGGCCCCGCTCGACCTGCGGCCCGCCGGCCGTGGCAGCATCCATGGGATGCTGCCCTCCCTCCAGATCGGCCCCTACACCGTCACCGCCCTCACGGACGGCGAAGGTCCCTTCTTCTCCCCCAGGACGGAGGCGTTCCCCGACGCCACCGCCGCTCAGTGGGCCTCCGCCGACCGGTTCGATCCCGGTGCGCTCGACGCCCAAGGACGCTGGTTGCTCCGGTTCCGGGCGTTCGCGATCCGCGGCGACCGGGGCGTGACGCTGGTCGACGCGGGCATCGGGCCGGCCGACAGCCCGGCGGCCGGCTGGGCACCCGTGCCCGGAGCGCTTCCGGCGGAGCTGGCCGCGGCGGGCATCGATCCGTCCGAGGTGGACACCGTGGTGCTCACGCACCTCCACACGGACCACGTGGGGTGGGCCGTCGTCGGCGGCGAGAACGCCCGCCCGTTCTTCCCGAACGCCGACTACCTGCTCCAGCGGGCGGAGTTCGACGCCCTGGACCGGATCAACCCCCCGTTGCGCGCCGGCGTGATCGACCCGCTGCGGTCGGCCGGTCGGCTCCGGCTGCTCGACGGCGAGGCCACGCTGCGCGGTGGCGAGCGCCTGATCGCCACGCCCGGCCACACGCCTGGCCACCAGAGCGTTCTCGTCGAATCGGGCGGGGAACTCCTGGCCGTGACCGGTGACTTGCTCGTCCACGCGATCCAGTTGCTCCACCCGGAACTCCCCTACGCCCACGAGATGGACCCGCTCCAGGCCAGGACCTCACGCGAGCGGGTGCTGCGCGCCCGGGCCACCCACACCCTCCACCTGGCGACCCCCCACCTGACCGATCCGTTCGTGGTGGCGGAGCGCTGACCGCCGGACACCCCCAGGTTGAAGGGCGTTGCGCTGCTCGTGAGTCGGCTGCGGTGGAGAGCGGTCACCGGCCGTACGCGAACCTGGGGTGCGCTCCCGTCCGGCCTGCCGGGCTGCACGCACCGCAGCCTCCGGTGAACGGGCTCCGGTCGCGGATCAGCTTCTCTCCCAGCAAAGCAACGCGGAAAGCTGGTGGTCGTGTTCGTAGGCGGGGTGAGACGGCTGCCCCACCCGTCCGATCGCATCCCCGGCGAGTACGAGCAGGGCGGCGCGGACCGCCGCGTCGAGAGGGGCGCGAGGGGTGGCCGGGCTCCGCAGGAGCGCCGGGACCCGGGCTCGGACGCGGGCGTCGGGGTGTGCCGCGTGACGAAGTCCCACGGCGTTCGTTTTCTCCACCCCGCCCGACGCCGAAGCAGCCGGCGATGGCCGCCTCCGGTTCGTCGCTGACGTGCCGGGCGCGTATGGTGCCGGGATGATCGTCGTGCCGGAGGAATTCGCCCGCAGCACCATCGACCGCGAGGGCGAGGCCGGGGTGGCCTGGCTCGTCCAACTGCCTCTTCTAGTGAAGGAGTTGCTGGGGCGGTGGCGGTGCGTCCCGGACGGCGAGGTGATGCACGGGGGTGTCGGTGTCATCGTTCCGGTGCGGCGGCGGTCCGGGGAGAGCGCGGTGGTGAAGGTGTCGTTCCCCCATCCCGGGAACGTCCATGAGCCTGACGCGTTCGTCGCGTGGGGCGGGCGCGGGGCCGTGCTGCTGTACGAGCGCGACGACGAGCGGTTCGCGATGCTGTTGGAACGGGCTCGGTCGACGACCCTGGCGGAGGTGGAGGACGGGGACGAGGTCGCGGCGGTCGCCGGAAGGCTCAATCGCCGTCTGGCCGTTCCCGCGCCGCCTGGTCTGCCCCGGCTGAGCACCCGGGCCGGGGCGTGGGAGGCCGGACTCCGCGAGGACGCCGAGCGGTTGTCGCACGCGATGCCCCGGAGCGTGCTGGACGCGGCCGTGGACACCGTACGGGTACTGGGCCGGGAGCAGCCCGACGTCCTCGTCCACGGTGATCTGCACGCCCGGAACATCCTGCGTGCCGAACGGGAGCCGTGGCTGGCCGTCGACCCCAAGGGGTACGCGGGCGATCCCGCCTACGACGGGGGCACGCTGCTGAAGTCGCGGGCACTGGCGCTCGTCGGGGCGGACGACCTGCGCGGGGCGGCCGGCCGAGTGCTCGACGTCTTCGCCGAGGCCGCGGAACTGGACCGGGAACGGGTGCGCCGATGGGCGCAGTTCCACGCCGTCCAGGCGGCGTTCTGGGGCCGTCGGCACGGCTTCCGTGTCGCCCGTGACGGTCCGCGGCTGGACTCGCTGACCGAGTTCGCCGAACGGCTGGCCGGGGTGCTCACCGAAGGTCTGTAGCGCGTGAGGCGTTCGCCGTGCGCCGGTTTCCGGGTCGGTGAGGGCGCCGCCGGCTCAGCCGTCGGCGTCGGTCAGGTCCGCGGTGATCCGGGAGTAGAGCAGCATGTCGCGTCGTTCACCGCCCACCGACTGGTGGCTGCGGAGGTGGCCTTCATAGGTGAAGCCCGCGTGGACGGCCGTCTTGCGGGAGGCGGTGTTCCAGGGTTCGACGTACAGCTCCACCCGCGCGAGGGCGAGGTCGCGCAGCGCCCACGTGGAGACCGCGCGCAGGCCCACCGTGGCGATGCCCCGACCGCGGGCGGAGCCCGGCACCCAGTAGCCCACGGAGGCACGTCCTTCGCCGGCCACGTCCGGCCACAGGCCGATCATGCCGAGGCCACGGTCCCCCGCCGCCTCCGCCATGACGAACGAATAACCCTTGCGGCTCAGCGCCCGGTCCTCCTGGCGGGCGATGAAGGCGACGCCCTCGGCGTGGGTGTAGGGGCTGGGCACGGTGGTGACCAAGGGGATGTACGCGTCCTCGGCCGCCTCCCGAACCAAGGGCAGGTCGTCGAGACGCCAGGGCCGCAGCACCAGGCTGTCACTCGCGGCGATCCGGGGAACGATGAACGGTGTCGACACAGGCCCCAGCATGCCGCAGCCGGGCACGTACCGGGGGGCGGGGAGCGCCACTCGGAGTGCCGTCGCCGCCGCCCCGAGTGGCGGTGGCGTACGGGTCCGATGACGCCTTCGCGCCGAGTGGGTGCGCGCGGTGCCCGACGCGGGGGCCGTGGGCCGCCGTTCGGTGCTGAGGCACGAGGACGCCACCGGGGCCGACCGGGTCGGGGCCCGCGTCGCTCTGCGCGCTGTCGGACTGCGACGTGGTCCTGACGGCCGACAAGCACTTCGCCCGGATCCTGGATCGGATCGGGCCCTGTGCGGCTCCCGGGAGGGGTTCAACCGCTTCCGCGGCAGGCGCCCGTACCCGTGGGTCGCGGCGTTCGGGCCGCGCCGACCGCGCACGGAGGCGTCGTCGAGGCGATCGGGGCGGCGCTCCAGATCCTGTGAGGTCATCCCGCTGCGTGGCTCGCAGCGCCGATCCGCTGCCCCTTCCCCTCCGTCCTCTCGGTCGGTGCGCTTACTCCCCCGAAGCTCCCCCGCCCCTGAGACTCACGGTTCGTCGACGTCACCGCCGCGACGCGGCCCCGTGGTCGGGGCCTCCGTGCGGGGTGGCGTGGCGTGCGCCGCGGACGCCTCCGCCTCGGCGGCGGTGTAGGCCGAGGCGAAGGTGAAGGCGCGAGGGGAAGGACCGTAGGCGCGCAGCTCCGCCAGGCGCTCCACGGCCTCCTCCGTGGTCGGGCGGTGGCCCGCGGGGACCCACCAGAGGACCAGGTGGGCCTCGACGTGCCGCTGGAACCACGCGCGCCGTCGCCGCATCACTTCGAGGTGCCCGCTGCGGTAGGTGAAGTCCCACAGCGCTTCCTGGGTCTCCCAGACGGTGAGGTTCACGATGACGTCCTCGCCCGCGGGGCGCGCGCCCGTGGCGTCGGACGTGCCCTCCTCCACGAACCGCCAGACGAAACCGGGCGCGCCGTCCGCGGCGGTGTTGATCGGGTCGAGCATCTCCACGAACGGCGCCATGCGGGGGTCGTCGAGGGGGTGGAGGAGCGTGGCCACGTTGAGCTGGGCGAGGTGGTGGACACCGGCGGGCGGGCGCGGGGATGCGGTCATGGGCTCATCCCAACACGGCACCCATTTCTATGTCAATGATCATCGTTTTTAGAAGGTTCGATCACGACGCAGCACTCCCCCGGCCTGGCGTCCATCCGGGCCCGCACGACGTCCGACTCGCCCAACAACCCCTCCAGCAGAGCCAGGTTCATCCCGCAGACGAGCGGCGGGAAGCGCTCCGCCACGGCATGGAAGGGACAGTTGCGCATACGGACGACGGCGGTGGCCCCGACGGGGGCGTCAGCCATGCCTTCGGCGACTTCGGCAGAAGCGTCAGCCGCACCCTCGGCGGCTTCGAGGTGCGGCTCGTAACCTCGCGCCGCCAGCAGCTCCATGGCTTCCTCAAGGCTCCCGCACGGCCCGGCCGCTTCGCGCAGGGCCTCGCCCCGACGGCGGGCGGCCGCGCAGAGGCCTGCGTCCAGGCCGGCCAGTTCGGCGGCCTCGGCGAGCAGTTCGGCCGCCGTGCGGTAGTCGCGGGCGGGCAGGGACACCGACCGCTCGCCCGGCGCCCGTCGGTAGACCTTCGCGGGGCGGCCCGCGCCGGGGCCCGAGCGGCCCGTGAGGCGACGGCTGCCGCTCTCCAGCAGCCCCGCCTCCGCCAGGCGGTCCAGATGGTGCGCGGCGAGCGTCCGCGCCACGCCCGCCGCCTCCGCGGCCTCGTTGCGCCCGACTTCCCGGCCCTGCGCCACCACGTACTCGTACAGGCGGCGGCGTACCGGATCCTGCAACGCCGCGATCGCTTCGATGTCCTCCATCCGGCCATTCTAATGACAACAGAGGTTGGAGATAGAGATGGCCGGAGGGGAGACGGCCGGTCAGGCGATCGTCGCCATGCGGTCCTTGTCGCCGGCGGCGGGGCGGTGTGGGGTGGCCAGGGACCGTTCGAGGAGGTCGAGGCTCTGCCGCAGGTCGGCGATGCGTTCCGCGAGGTCCGCCGGCCGCGGGTCCTCGGGAGCCGTCACGGCCGCGCTCACGCGCGTCCCCGTCCCCGCCTCCTTTCCCGCCCCGGCGCGGGGACCCTTGCCTTCGGCGGCCGACGCGGCGGTGTCGAGCTCGCGCGCCTCGTCCAGGCTGTTCAGGACGACCCCGATGAGGACGTTGACCAGGACGAACGAGGCGAGCAGGACGTAGGAGCCGTAGTAGAGGAGGCTAAGGCGCGAGAGGGCCAGGCCGTTGTAGATGGCGTCCTGGAGGCCCTCCAGGGTCATCAGCAGGAAGAGGGTCAGCAGCGCGCGGCCCAGGGAGCCGAAGTGCGCGGGGTCGTGGGAGCCGAAGCAGACCCAGCCGATCATGGCGTAGACGTAGAGGATGACGGCGCCGACGAAGAGGAAGCTGACGGTTCCCGGCAGGCTGCGCGAGACGGCGATGAAGAGGATGCGCAGCTGCGGGAAGAACCGCGCCGTGCGGAGCACGCGTACGAGCCTGAGGAGGCGCAGGACGGTCGAGTTCTCACGCACGAAGGGGAGGTAGGCGCACGCGACGACGACCAGGTCGAAGAGGTTCCAGCCGTCCCGCCAGAACTCCTTGGGCCGGTCGGCGTGCGCGCCGAGGCGCAGCAGCATCTCCAGCGTGAAGAAGGCGAGACAGGCGAGTTCGGCTCCGTGCAGGCGGGCCGCGTGGTCGGTGACGAAGCCGCGGTAGGTCTCGGCGCCGAGGAGGACGGCGTTGAGGAGGATCGCGGTCAGGACGACGAGGGAGAAGGCGGGGGCCTCGGTCACGGCGCGGCAGGCTGCCGCGATCCGGGCCCGGGTGGGAGCCGGGGCGGTGGTCATGAAGGTCTCCGGAGGCGCTTGCGCCGGGCACTGCTTCGGTGCGGGCGCGCGACGAGGTACGGGGGGGTGGGAGGGGGAGCTGAGGAAGGAGGTTTCCTGCTGTCCTAACGGTCCGGGAGCGGCCCGGGCTGCGGGCTGGGGGCGAAAAGGCTGAACGATTCATCCGCTGCGGGGAAAGACCGCGCATTGGGTCCCCTCCGGGCCGTCGGGTCCGTGACCGGCCTCGCCCAAGATCGTTAACTCGGGCCCTCTCGGGGACGGACGCGACCCATCCCGGCCCGGCGCAACGCAGCCCGGCGCAACGCGGCGCGGCGCAACGCGGCGCGGTGCGACCCGGCACGGGGCTCCCGTGGCCCCGGCGGCCGTGTCGGACAGGCGCCGAGCCCGGGCGTCACCCGCGTCGGCTGCCCCCGAGCCCCCTACCGCGCGGTGACGGGCGCGGGTCAGTAGACGTCGCGGACGTAGCGCTTCTCCGTGGCCAGCTGCTTCACGTACGCGGCCGCCTCCTCCTCGGTCATGCGCCCGTGGCGGGCGACGACCTCCCGCAGGGCGCGGTCGACGTCCTTCGCCATGCGGGCGGCGTCGCCGCAGACCGCGACGTGCGCGCCGTCCTGGAGCCAGGACCACAGGGCGGCGCCGTGCTCGCGCATGCGGTCCTGGACGTACACCTTGGCGCGCTGGTCGCGGGAGAAGGCGGTGTCGAGGCGGTCCAGGTGCCCGGTCGCCAGGTGGGCTTCGAGCTCCTCCCGGTAGTAGAAGTCGGTGGCCTCGCGCTGTTCGCCGAAGAAGAGCCAGTTGCGGCCCGTGTGGCCACGGGCCAGGCGGTCCTCCAGGAAGCCGGTGAAGGGCGCCACGCCCGTGCCCGGCCCGACCATGACGAGCGGGGCGGCGGGGTCGGCGGGCGGGCGGAAGTGCGGGGAGCGCTGGACGAAGACCTGCACCGGGCCGTCGTCGGCGTGGTCGGCGAGATACGCGGAGCAGACTCCCGTACGCTCCCGGCCCCGGTCGTTGGCGTAGCGGACGACGGAGACGGTGAGGCTGACCTCGCCCGGCTGCGCGAGGGGGCTGGAGGAGATCGAGTACAGGCGCGGCTGGAGCCGCCTCAGGACCCCCGTCCACTCGGCGGCCGAGGCGCGGACCGGGTGGGCCGCGAGCAGGTCGGGGGCCTGGAGCCCCCAGCTCCACTTGGCGAGTTCGTCCTTGTGGCCGGGCCGGAGCAGCCGCTTGAGCTCCTGGCTTCCGGTGCGCTCGGCGACAAAGCGGAGCAGATCCGGGGTGATGCGGGCGATGTCGAGGCGGGTTCGCAGGGCTTCGGCGAGCGGCAGGGGGGTGTCGGCCTCCGCTCCCGTGCCCGTGGTGACGAGTTCGGCGGGGTCGAGGCCCGTGAGGGCCAGCCACTCCGCGACCAGCTCGCCGCTGTTCGCCGGCCAGACGCCGAGGGCGTCGCCCGCCTCGTACGCGAGCTCGCCGCCCCGGGTGTCGAAGGTGAAGCGGCGCACCTCCTTCTGCGAACCGGGCAGGCTGAGCAGCCGGTTGCCGACGAGGAGCGTCGCGAACGGCGAGGACTTCGAGTACACCGGGGGGCGGGTGTGCGCACCGGCGGCGGGCATCGGGACGGTACGGCACCGTTCGGCGGCGGGCGTGGCCGGTGCGGCGGCTTCCGCCTCCTCGGTGGTCAGGAGCGGCAGGAGGGCCGTGAGCCAGGCGTCGGAGGACTCCTCGTGGTCGGGTTCGCAGTCGGTACGAGGGAGGAGGCGGCCGGCGCCGAGTTCCGTCAGGCGCTGGTCCAGTCGGCGGCCGTGGCCGCAGAAGTCGTCGTACGCGGAGTCCCCGAAGGCGAGGACCGAGTAGCGCAGGCCGTGGAGGCGCGGGGCCTCGGGCGCGCTCAGGGCCGCCCAGAAGGCGGCGCCGTTGTCGGGGGCGTCGCCGTCGCCGAAGGTGCTGGTCACGACCAGCAGGTCTGTTTCGGGGCGGAGCTCCGCGAGGTCGGCGCCCTCCATCGGGAGGAGCTCCGGCCGGTGCCCTGCCTCGGCCAGCCGGGCGGCGGCCGTCGCGGCGAACTCCTCGGCGGTGCCCGTCTGCGAGGCCCAGAGGACCAGGAGCCGGCGGGTGGAGGGCGCCGGCTGCCGGGCTCGGTCCTCCGATGCCACCGGGGCGGAGGAGGCCCGCTGCGCCGGAAGCGGCGCGGGCGCGTCCGTCCGGGTCCGGGGCCGGGGCCGGGTCCGGGAGAACATCCCGGCGAGGACCCCGTCGACCCAGCGGCCGTGGTCGGAGCTGAACGGCGCGGTGGCGGGCAGGACCGGGACCCGTCCGTCGGCGGGGGCCGCGGCGAGCCCGGAGAGGTACCCGGCGAGATAGCGGCGCTCCGGCTCGGTCAGCGGCGGCGGTACGAGCTCCGCGACGCCGAACAGGGCGGCGAGGGCCGTGGCCGCGGGCGCGGTCCCCGGTCCTGGCTCCGAGGCGGACCCACGACCCGACTCCGGGTCCGTCCCGGGATCCGCCTCCGGGTCCGTCCCGCGCTCCGGCTCCGCGTCCCTCCCGGGATCCGACTCCGAAGCGTTCCCCGGAGCCGGCTGCGAAGCGGTCCCGGGGGTGGCGGCCGCGGGGGTGGCGGCCGCGGGAGTCGGGAGGGCCGCCACCGGAAGCCGCCCCGCCACCGGAAGCGGCGCCGGGGTCTTCGTCAGGCTCACGGCGCACACCTTGAGCTCAGGCTGCAAGGAGAGGGGGTCGACGGCGTCGTTGGTGACGGCGTTGACGCTGAGGTACTCGCCGAAGAGGTCGTTCCAGTGGAAGGGGGCGAAGCAGGTGCCCGGCAGGACGCGGTCGGTGACCACGGCGGGCAGGACGGCGCGGCCTCTACGGGAGGCGATCTCCAGGTGGTCGCCCTCGTGGACGCCGAGGGTCGCCGCGTCGTCGGGGTGGACCTCGACGAACGGGCCGGGGTTCAGCTTGGTCAGCTTCGCGACCTTGCCGGTTTTGGTGAGGGTGTGCCACTGGTGCTGGAGTCGGCCGGTGTTGAGGACGAACGGGTAGTCGTCGTCGGGGAGTTCGGCGGCCGGGAGGTGCGGGCGCGCGAAGAAGCGGGCCCGTCCGTCGGGCGTCGGGAAGGCGAGGCGGGGGCGGGTTCCGTCCGGGCGCTCCAGCAGGGTCCGGCTGACGCCGTCGTTGAGGTAGCGGATCGGGTTGCGGTCGGGGCCGTCGGCGCTGGCGGCGGGCCACTGCACGGGGGTGGCGCGCAGCCGCTCGTACGAGACGCCGCGCAGGTCCCAGCCGGTCTGCGGGTTCCAGGCCTGCTTGAGCTCCTCGAAGACCTCCTCGGCGGAGGCGTACGTGAACGCCTCGGCGAATCCCATGGCGCAGGCGACGCGGGCGATGAGCTGCCAGTCGGGGAGGGCCTGGCCGGGCGGGTCGACGACGCCCCGGACGAGGGTGAGGTTCCGCTCGGAGTTGACCATGACGCCGTCGGACTCGGCCCACAGGGTGGCGGGGAGGACGACGTCGGCGTAGGCGTTCGTCTCGGTGTCCGCGAACACGTCCTGGGTGACGACGAGTTCGGCCGCTTCGAGGGCGGCGATGACGGTCTTGCGGTTGGCGACGGAGGCGACCGGGTTGGTGCAGATGATCCAGCAGGCCTTGATCTCGCCGGCCGCCATCCGTTCGAACATCTCGACCGTGCCGCGGCCCGCGTCCTCGCGGAGCGACCCCTCCGGTATGCCCCACAGGTCCTCGGTGAAGGCGCGGTCCGCGGGGACGAGCACCGACCGCTGCCCGGGCAGGCCGGGGCCCATGTAGCCCATCTCCCGCCCGCCCATCGCGTTGGGCTGGCCGGTGAGGGAGAAGGGGCCCGCGCCGGGCCGGCAGATCGCGCCGGTGGCGAGGTGCAAATTGACCAGGGCGTTGGTGTTCCAGGTGCCGTGCGTGGACTGGTTGAGCCCCATGGTCCAGCAGCTCGTCCAGGCACCGGCCTCGCCGATCCAGCGGGCGGCGCGCCGGATGTCGTCCTCCGGGACGCCGGTGAGCTCGGCGACCCGCGCGGGCGGGTAGTCGGCGAGGAAGGCGGGCATGGCGTCCCAGCCGTCGGTGTGGGCGGCGATGAACTCCTCGTCGAGCCGGCCCTCCTCCGCGAGGAGGTGCAACAGGCCGTTGAGCAGGGCGAGGTCGGTGCCGGGCCGGATCTGGAGGAAGAGGTCGGCCTTGTCGGCGGTGGCGGTGCGCCGCGGGTCGACGACAATCAGTTTCGCCCCGGTCCTCTTGATCCGGTCCATCATGCGGAGGAAGAGGATCGGGTGGCAGTCCGCCATGTTGGAGCCGATCACGAGGAAGGCGTCGGCGTGGTCGAAGTCCTCGTACGATCCGGGCGGCCCGTCGGCGCCGAGCGACAGCTTGTAGCCGGTTCCGGCGGAGGCCATGCAGAGACGGGAGTTGGACTCGATCTGAGGGGTCCGCACGAAGCCCTTGGCGAGCTTGTTGGCCAGGTACTGGGCCTCCAGGGACATCTGGCCGGAAACGTAGAACGCGAGGGCGTCGGGGCCGTGTTCGTCCAGGAGGGCGCGGAGGCGGCGCGCCACGTCGGCGACGGCGGTGTCGACGTCGGTGGCGACCGGTGCGGCCTCGCGCTCCGGCCGCACCAGTGCCGTGGTCGCCCGCCCGGGGGCGGCCAGCATGTCGGCGCTCGTGGCCCCCTTCGTGCAGAGCCGGCCGGCGTTCGCCGGGTGGGCCTTGTCCCCGGACGCCTTCACGGCCCGGCGGCGCCCCGTCGCCGGGTCCGTCACGACGTCGAGGACGATGCCGCATCCGACGCCGCAGTACGAGCAGGCCGTACGCACCCCTCCGTCCTCCGCTTCCGGCGACCCCACGTGCACCCCTCCCACCGGTACCGACACCGTCTCCGACATGGGAACTCTCCCATGGGGACGACGTTAGGAAGATCCGGTTTCCGGCCGATCACGCCCTCCGGGCGGGACGGGTTACGCGGCCCGCACGCCGGCCCCCGTCCCTCGGTGAGGGCCCCCGCTCCGTACGTCCTCGGTGGGCGGGAACGAAGCTCCAGCGGTGGGATGCCCGCCGCAGGGGTTGTTCCGTGCCGCACATGGAGGCAGGTCACGGAGGGGACGCGGAACGCGCGGGAGGGCCGGGGTGCGCGGAGTGCGCAGGAGGGTCGGGAGCCATGCGGGCGCCGTGCGGAAGCCGTACGGGAGCTGTCCGGGGGTCGCGCGGCGGCCGCGCGGGGCTCGTCCGGGGGATACGTGACCTCGGACGCATGCACATCGTTGCGGTTCTCGCGCTCGACGGAGGGTCGGCCTTTGAGCAGCAGGGCGGCGTCCTGAAGAAGGCGCGGGTCGTCGACGACGGCGATCTGGTGACCGCCGGCGGCGTCACTTCCGGCTTGGACCTCGCCTTGTGGCTGGTCCGCCGCGAGCTGGGCGTCGACGCGGCACTCGGCCTGGAGGCGATGCTGGAGTACGAGGCCCGCGGCACCGTCTGGACCGGTTAGTCCGCGTCCTCGGGGGCGGAATGCGGGAGACGCCGTCCGCGCGAGCCGGCGGGGCGGGCGCGCCCTGGGGGGCCACGCGCCAGGGCAGGGGCGGGCCTGTGGAGGCCCGCCCCTGCCCTGGCGGAGTTGCTGAACCGAGAGTGATCAGGAGGCCGCCGTACCGGGTGCACCCGAGTTTCCGGTGGTACCCGAGGTGCCGGAGATGCCGGGGCCACCCGATGTACCGGAGGTATCCGACGTACCCGAGCCGCCCGGGCTGTGCCGCACTTCCTCGGCGGCGTCCTGGCCCACCTGGCGCAGGCCCTGCGCTGTCTCCTGGCCTGCGCTCCGGGCGTGCTCCTTGGTCGTGTCCGCCGCTTCCTGGGCCGTGTCCTTCACGGATTCGACGGCCTGGGCGGCGGGCTCCCGCATCTCTTCCCTGACCTCCTGGGCCGCCTCGACGACCGTCTGCTTGACGGGTTCCAGCAGGTCGCCGGAGTGCTCGCGCAGCTTCTGTCCCGCGCGTTCCTCCGCCTCCGTGGTCGGCAGGAGGGCCGCGGCCAGCATGCCGGCGCCGAAGGCGATCAGTCCCGCGCCCAGCGGGCTGCCCTGGGTCTGCCGCTTCACCTGCGACGGGGCCTGCTGGACGGCCTCGCCCACCGTTCCGCCGAGCTCTCTGGCGGTCGCCGTCACGCTGTCCGTGGCCTGGCTCAGGCTCTCGGACGCACCGCCTGCCGCGCCCTGTGCGCTTCCCATCACACGCTCCTTCACTCCGCTGACCCGGTCGCGCACCGAGTCGACCTTGCGCCGTGCCACCCTGCGCGGGGCCATCCTGTCGGCGAGGGCGTCGACGTGGTGCGCCAGGTGGGCGCGCCGGTACTCCGCGTCGGTCCTCAGCTCGTCGGGTGTCGGGCCCATCGGGCATCCTCCTTCAGCGATTCCACGGCTTGTTCGGGCTTGAGATGGACGTTGCGCCAGCCGGCGCGTCCGCGGACGTAGAGCACCGCGCCCGCGGCGGCCCACAGGCCGGTGACGATCAGCGCGGCCCACGCGATGTCGAGGACGTGGGCGAGGGCGAAGACGGCGGTGAGGCTGCCGAACAGCAGCACCATGTGACCGGCGTAGCCCGCGCCGCCCAGCATCCCGGCCGCCTTGCCGGCCTTCGCCGTCTCCTGCTTCAGCTCGGCCTTGGCCAGTTCGATCTCGGTGCGGACCAGGCCTGTCAGGTCCTGGCCGATCTCACTGACCAGCTCACCGATCGACGGCTCCGCCGCCGTCGGCGGCGGCTGCGGTGCGGGACGGGTGGGCCGTTCCTGGTACGCGGTGGCCACGGGTCACCTCCCCTCTCCCGGGCGCGGCGAACCGCCGTACGGAGGCGTGCCGCCGGACGGCGGATAGGACGGCGGCGTCGGAACCACGTGCGGGGGCTGCGACTGGCCGTAGGTGTCCGTGAGGTCCTCGTAGCCGGCGGGCACGCCGGAGCGGGCGGCCGGTGCCACGCCGCCCGCGGTGCGCTCGGGGGCGGCGGATCCGTCGCGTCCGGGGTCGGTGGCGGCGCCGGTGCCGGTGGAGGAGGCCGCGCCCACTCCCTTGCCGGTGCGGCCCACCAGGAACCCGGCCACCGCGGCGCCCGCCAGGAAGGCGCCCGGGCGGCGGCGGGCGAAGTCCTGCAGATCGCCGACCAGCCCCTCGGGGCCCCGCTGTTCCATGCGGGCGGCGGCCTGTTCACCGCCGTCCGCCAGTTGGCGGGCCACGCCCGCCATGGTGGAGTCGGGCTTGCCGCCCTCGCTCATCTCCCGCAGCTCCTGGGCGAGCCGGCGCACGTTCTCCGCCAAGCGCTCGGTCTGGGACCGCGCCTGCCCCTGGAGCTGGCCCCGCAGGTCGTCGACGAGGCTCCGCGCCTGGGCGGTGGCCTCGCCGACGACGTTGGCCGCCTGTTCCTTGGCCGTCCCGCCCACCTCGGCGGCCTTCCCGCCGACCAGCGCGGCACCCTCGCCCGCCTTCTCCTGGGCCGTCTGCGCTACCGCCGCCGTGCTGCTGTCTTGTCGGCGGCTCGATTCCTGGAAGTCACTCAAGGCTCCTCCTGGTCGATCGAAGCTTCAGTTTTCCCTCCCGTCCGCGCTTGCCCATGTTTCGGCCCTTAACCCCTCGTATGCCGCGAAGACGGAGGATCGGGTTTCCGTCCCTGGCCACGGGGGCCCGATCGCTCGCCGCTCATCCGGCTCGGGGCGGCGTCGGCAGGACGCCGCCTACGGCCGGCCGGGTGGCGGGATCGGCGGGGGGCGGGCGGCGGCCCGTTGCCGGGGTAGGCCGTGGTCGGCCGCTCGGCGCGGGGCGTCCGGGCATCCTCCGACGAGGTCGCGGGCGCTGTCCCGAGGTCGGTTCTCGCGTAGAGGACGAGGCGACCTCAGCGGTGCCGATCGACCAGACCCGCCCGCAGCAGGATGCCGAGGTGGTACGACACGGTCGCGCTGCTCCAGCCGGTCCGCCGGCTCGACTCGACCGTCGACGCGGGTGCTTCGAGCGTGGTGTGAGCAGTGCGGCCCTGGTCACTCCCATGAGTCCCGTCAGGGCCCGTTCCGCCGCGCCCGCCGGGCGCTCCCCGAGGGCACCGATGCCGCGCGCCGGAGCGAAGAGCACCGGAGTGTGCGGGCGTTCTTCGGCGAACAGCACCGGTGTGGCCCCGTGCACCGGTGTGGCCCCGTGCACCGGTTCCCTCCTCGCGGGCCTGATCGTGGGCGGTGAGCGGCACGAGGGCCTGAGGGCTCTCCGGCGTGGACGCCCGCCCTCTGCCCGTCCCTGGACGGTGGGCACGCCGGGCCGCACACCCATCCGGACGGTCGACCGCTCCGACGACCTGGACAACGGCAGCTGACGGAACCGCGTTCGGGCTCCTCGTGGCGCGCCGGACGCGGGGGCGGGCCCGGGTGGCCCACCCGGAAGGCGCCGGGTACGCCGATGGCCCCGCACCCTTCCGAGGAAGGACGCGGGGCCACGGGGGGTGGGGACGACCGGGACGGCCGCCCGGCCCGTCAGAACGCGAAGACGCTGCCGTAGGTGTTCTTCACGCAGGTGTTGCCGAAGGTGCGCTCATAGGAGACGTTCCGGCCCTCCCAGACGCCGTTGACTGTGACCACGACGGGGTCGAAGTGCATCGGGCACATCACACCCGGCGCGGGCTGCAGGGCGTCCAGGTCGCCCTTCACGCGGCGCAGCTCGGCGCAGGCCGAGGTGGCGTTCGGGTGGGTGCCCGAGGCGGAGGGAGAACAGGTGAGGGTGGCCTCGCTGAACCACCCGGCGGCGGGGTCGGTGGGGAGGGTGACGGAGGTGTCTCCGTACCGGGCGGTCAGCACCAGGGAGGAGGTCTCGGGGGCCGCGGTGGCGGCTCCGGTGAGGGGGCCGAAGGCGGCGGTGGCCGCCAGGCCCAGGGCCGCTGCGCAGCGCGCGGTGTTCCGCATGGTGTGCGTCCTTACGCTCGATTCGAGGGTGTCGCCGGCCGGCAGGTCGTGCCGGGACGGCGAGCGCGAGTCTGCCGAGTCCGCCGCCGCCGCTCACCTCGACCCGATGCGTTTCAGAAAATGTACGGATCGTACAATTGGCGCAATAGTATGTAATACGCGCTTCGGTGCCCTGACGACACGCTTCTCACCCGCCTCCGACCCACCGGAATGACTCAAACCCCGCGCTCGACGATCGACCGGAAACGCGCCCCCGGCTGGGGGCGGGAAGAACGGGGCTCGGGGCGGGCGGGGGCGCGGGGCGGGCGGCGCCCGCAGGGCCGGATGTGACAGAACCTGGTCATTGCGGCCCTCGCGGCGGGCGGACATGATCGACGCATGCTTCCACCGCACAGAGTCGTCGTCGCGGCCTTCCCCGGCGTCGAACTGCTCAACGTCACGGGTCCGGCCGAGGTGTTCTCCGTCGCGACCCGGGTCGCGGGCAGCGGCGGACCCGGTTACACCGTCCGCATCGCGACGGCCCGGGGCGAGCCGGTGACGACCTCCAGCGGAATCCGGCTGATGGCCGACCTCGCCCTGGACGAGGTGGCCGGCGAGGTGGACACCCTGCTGGTGTCGGGTGCCGTCCGGGTGCGCGACCAGGACGTGGAACCGGTCCTCGATCCCGGGATCATCGACTGGCTGCGCGCGGTGGGCCCCGGTGTGCACCGGCTGGGTTCCGTCTGTTCGGGCGCGCACCTGCTGGCCGCGGCGGGCCTGCTCGACGGCCTTTCCGCCACGACCCACTGGCGGACCGCCGCGCGGCTGGCGGCCGACCATCCGCTCGTCTCCGTCGATCCGGATCCCATCTTCATCCGGGAGGGGCGACTGTGGACGTGCGCCGGGATCGCGTCGGGGATGGACATGGCCCTGGCCATGGTCACCGAAGACAACGGTCCCGGACTCGCCCTCGCCACGGCCCGCACGATGGTCATGTACGTCAAACGGGCGGGCGGCCAGAGCCAGTTCAGCGTCCCGCTCGCGCGTCCCGCCGACCCCGGCGACCCGATCGACGACCTGCGGACGTGGATCGGCGAGCACCCCGCCGAGGACCTGTCCGCCGAAGCGCTGGCCGCACGTCTGCACCTGAGCGTGCGCCACCTCTCCCGGCTGTTCCGGCGCCGCACCGGGACGACGCCGGCCGCGTACGTCGAGTCGGTCCGGATCGAGGCCGCCCGCCGGCTGCTCCAGGACAGCACCCACACCCTGCCCGAGATCGCCGCGCTCAGCGGCCTCGGCTCCGTGGAGAGCCTGCACCGGGCGTTCCGGCGTCGCCTGGGGACCACCCCCGCCGCGTACCGGCGCCGCTTCCACTGAATCACGCCCCCTCGTCCCACCGCCCGCTCCACGTCCCACCGCGCGGCGGAGGACCGTCATGCCCAAGGAGAGAACCGTGTCCCGAACCAAGGTCGTCCCCCTCCCGGTCATCGGCCGGCACCACATCAACGCGTATCTGCTGCTGGGCCGCCGCCCCGTCATCGTCGACGCGGGAACGCCCGGCAGCGGCCGGAGGATCTACGAGCGGATCGCCGACCACGGGGTGGACCCCACCGACGTGGCCCTGATCGTGCTCACCCACGGCCACATCGACCACTTCGGGTCCGCCGCCGAGCTGCAGCGCCTGACGGGCGCCCCCGTGGCGGGGCACGTGGCCGACCTCGGTCCCTACCGCAGCGGCCGGGCCCGCGAGCCCTACCTGCCCACCGGACCCATGGGCCGCCTGATGGCCAGGCACCGGAACCTGCACCTCAAGGTGGAACCGCTCGAACCCGACGTCCTCGTCACCGGCGAGACCGACCTGGAGGACTTCGGGGTGTCGGCCCGCATCATGCCCACCCCAGGACACACCGCCGGCTCCGTCTCCGTCCTCACCGGCCACGGGGACCTGGTCGCCGGCGACCTGATCGCCAACTCCTTCTTCGGTCTCGTCCGGGGCCGGCCCGCCAACCCCCCGTTCCACGACGATCGCCTGGGCAACCTCGCGAGCCTGCGCGAAATGCTCGCCCTGAACCCGACCCGCCTCCACGTCGGCCACGGCACCTCACTGGAACCCGACCGGGTCCGGCGCTGGGCCGACCGGGAACACCGGCGCCTCTCCCGGCTCGACGCGGCGGGGCGGCTGCCCTCCCGGACGGAGAGCGACGCGGCCCGGTAGGGCCGGCGGGAATCCGGCGGGCCCGGCACCGAAGAGGCGACGAGATTGCCGGAGTCGGGCAGGCGACGCGCTGCCCGGGTCATGACACCCTTCGAACGCTCGACGGACGCGGGGGAGGCGGCGCGCACGCCGTCGGACGGCGACGGACCGGTCCGTCCGGGGCCACGGAGGGGAAGAGATGACCGCACCGCCTTACCGGGAAGGGCCTTGGACCGACGGTCACATGGTGGTCTGCGGCGACGACGGGCTCGCCCACCGCCTGGCCGCCGAGCTGCGCGACCTCTACCGGCGGCACGTCGTCCTCGTCGTGCCCGACGGCCGGGCGGGCGGAGCGGGGACGGAGCCGGCCGCCGAGGGCCGTACCGGGGCGGCTGCGTCGCTCCGGGAGGTGGCCGCCTCGGCGCCGACGCGCGAGGCCCTGCGGCGTGCCGGGGTGGACGGGGCGGCCGCGCTCGCCCTGCTCTACGAGGACGACGAGACGAACCTGCGGGCGGCGCTCGCGGCGCGCCGGCTCAACCCGGGGGTGCGGCTCGTCGTCCGCATGTACAACCGCAAGCTGGGCGACCACCTGGAGGAACTCCTCGACCAGGCCGCCCTCGTCGCCGCGTCCGCCGCGGACCGGACCGCCCTGGACGCGTCCACGACCGTGTTGTCGGACGCGGACACGGCCGCGCCCGCGCTCGTGGCGACCGCCATCGCCGACACCCGGAAGGTCGTCCAGGCCGACGGACTGCTGCTCCGCGCGGCGGAGCGCCCGGCTCCCGACCGGGGCGAGGCGCCCGACCCGGGCCTGTGCACCCTGGCCCTGCTGTCCTCCACCGCCGGGGACCCCGCGGGGGCCGAAGGCTCCGACAGCAGCGGCGTGCAGGGACCCGAGCTGCTTCCCGACGACCGGAGCGTGCAGGCGTCCCGGGGGCGCGGGACCGTCGTCCTGGAAGCCGTGGGCCGGTCCGGGCCCGGACTGCCGCCCCGGCGGCTCGCGCGGCGCGGAGCGCCGCTGGGCGAGGTGTTCTCCTCGCGGTTGCGGTGGGCGGTCGCCGGCGTCGTGGCGGCGGTCCTCGCCCTGACCGCCGCCGCGGCCGTCCTGACCGACGCCGACCCCACCCACGCGGCGTACCTGACGCTGCTCGACCTCTTCTCGATCAACGACCCCGCGCTCGACGACTCGACGACCCGGCAGGTCCTCCAACTGCTCTCCGGACTGGTCGGTCTCGCCCTGCTGCCCCTGCTCGTGGCCGGGGGCCTGGAGGCGCTGGGCACGTTCCGCGCGTCCGGCGCGCTGCGGCGTCCGCCGCGGGGGCTGTCCGGCCACATCGTGCTGCTCGGGCTGGGCCGGATCGGTGCCCGCGTCCTGGCCCGGCTGCGGGAGTACGACGTCCCCGTCGTCTGCGTCGAGCAGGACCCCGACGCCCGCGGCATCCCCCTCGCCCGCGACCTCGGCGTCCCCGTGATCCTCGGCGACGTCACCGAGGACGGCGTCCTCGACGCGGCCCGCGTGCACCAGGCCGACGCCCTGCTCGCCCTCACCAGCTCCGACACCACCAACCTGGAGGCGGTCCTCACCGCCCGGGCCCTCAAGGACGACCTGCGGACGGTCCTGCGGCTCTACGACGACGACTTCGCCACCGCCGTCTACCGCACCCTGCGCTCCGCCCACCCCGACGCCGTCACCCGCAGCCGCAGCGTCTCCCACCTCGCCGCCCCCGCCTTCGCCGGCGCCATGATGGGCCGACAGATCCTCGGCGCCATCCCCGTCGAACGCAAGGTGCTGCTCTTCGCCGCGCTCCTCGTCGCCGGCCACCCCCAGCTCGAAGGCCGCACCGTCGCCGAGTCGTTCCGCCCGAACGCGTGGCGCGTCGTCGCCCTCGACACCGCCGAACCGGACGCTCGCCGTCCCGACCTCGCCTCCACCCCGCACGGAGGCGAAGACCCCCAGCTCCTGTGGGACCTCCACCCCGGCTACGTCCTCCGGTCCCGCGACCGGGTCGTCGTCGCCGCCACCCGGCGGGGCCTCGCCGAACTCCTCGCCGTCGTACCGGGCCGGTGACGTGCCGGCGGGGTCGGCCATGAATCGGGCGGCGCCCCTGTCCTGCGGTACGGGGGCACCGCCCCTCAGGGCGGCGCCCCGGATCCACCGCTCCAGGCGCGTGCCTCGCACCCGCTCCAGGGCCGCCACGCCGGTCGCCGCGAGACCGACCCCGATGCTCCGTTCGATCCCGTCGATTCCCCTGGCGGCCGTCAGAGGTCGAACTCGTGCGGCGGCAGGTCGAGCGTGAAGCACGCCTCGCGGACGACGGCCTGCTCGGTCTTGTCGAAGTCGCCGTCGGCGCCGCCGATGACGATGCCGATCTGGACGACGGCGCGCGCCTCGGCCGGCTTCTTCCTCGCCTTGGCGATCTCCTGGAGCACGCTGACCTTGCCGAAGTCGAAGTCGGCGGTGAGCTTGTCCAGGTTGTCGTCGAACCGGCGCCGGAGGTCGGCCGCGTCGAAGTTCCGCAGGACCTCGTTGGCGGCGATCAGCTGGGCGACCCGCTGTCGCTCGGCGGGGTCGATCGTGCCGTCCGCGGCGGCCACGAGGGCGCACATCGCCATGGAGGCGTCCCGGAACGCACCGGACTTGAGGTCGTTCTTCTTCGCCGTCAGCTGCGTCTGCATCGTCGACGCGGATTCCTTGATGCGGTCCCACAGAGCCATCGAGAACTCCCTCACGCGCTTGGGGGGCCGCCCGGGCCGACGGGGTGGAGGACCGGGCGAAACCCAACTTCTACATTTCTGTAGAAGTTATCAGGTGGCGCGGGACCGGGCGGCGCGCGGGGTCAGGCCGCCGTCTGCGGGCCCATGATCCGGACCAGCAGGTCGTCCAGGCTGACCAGGCCGGTGAGCCCGCCGTCCGCGTCGCGTACGAGGGCGAGGGAGGCGCGGCGCCGGCGGAGGTGCTCGATGGCGTCGGCGACCGTGGTGGTGTCGGCGAGCTCCGGCACGGGGCGGGCGAGGGCCGCGGCGGTCAGCTCCCTGCCGCGGGTGCGGGCGACGAGGACGTCGCGGGCGTGGACCGAGCCGAGGACGCGGTCGCCGTCGCGGACGAGGAGGCGGGAGCGGTCGGCCTCGGACGCCTGGGCGAGGATCGCGTCGAGTCCGACCCCCGCGTCGACCGCGACGATGGCGGCGGCCGGGGTCTGGAGCGCGGCGACCGGGGTCTGCGGCTCGGTGAGGGAGCGGGTGATGAGCTGCGAGTCGGTCTTGTTGATGAGGCCGAGGCGTTCGGACTCCTCCACCAGGTGGGTGAGCTGTTCGCGGTTGTGGACGGCGGCGAGTTCGTCGCGGGGCTGGACGCGGCACAGGCGGACGAGCGCGTTGCTGACCTTGTTGAGCAGCCAGATCAGCGGGCGTACGGCCTTGACCAGGGCGCGGAACGGCGGCGTGAGCAGCATGGCGGAGCGTTCGGGGTGGGCGATGGCCCAGGACTTGGGGGCCATCTCGCCGAGGACCATGTGGAGGAAGACCACGACGATCATGGCGACGGCGAACGCGATGCCGTAGCTGAGCGCCTCCGGCAGGCCGAGCCTGACGAGCAGCGGGTCGAGCTCGTGGGAGATGGCGGGCTTGGAGATGGCACCGAGGCCGAGGGTGCACAGGGTGATGCCGAGCTGGGCGCCGGCGAGCATGAGGGAGAGCTCCCGCATGCCGGCGAGGGCGGCCCTGGCGCCGCGCCGGCCGCCCGCGACGGCCTTCTCGATGCGGTGGCGCTTGGCGGCGACGAGCGCGAACTCGGCGGCGACGAAGAAGCCGCTGCCGACGAGGAGCAGGACGGTGACGAAAAGGGCCATGGGGAAGCTCATGCCCGGTCCTCCTCGGCGGTGGTGGTCCGGACGTACTCGACGCGGACGCGTCCGGGGACGTGGCGGTCGAGGGTGAGGACGTCGATGCGGACGTCGTCGACGGTGAGGTGGTCGCCGATGGTGGGGAAGCGGCCGAGGCGGTCGATGATCAGGCCGGCGACGGTGTCGTAGTCGTCGTCCCCGGGGAGCGCGATGCCGGTGGCGTCCTCGATCTCGTCGAGGCGGCGTCCCGCGTCGACGCGCCAGCCGTTCCCGTCCGGGACGGCGAGCGCGACGACCGTGTCGGTCTCGTCGGCGATGTCGCCGACCAGTTCCTCGGCGATGTCCTCGTAGGTGACGATGCCGGCGACGCCGCCGTGCTCGTCCAGGACGACGGCGAACTCGTCGTCCGCCTCCCGCATCCGGGCCACGGCCTGCGGGAGCGGGAGCGTGTCGGGCAGCAGCAGCGGCGCCCGGTCGGCCTCGCCCGCGGTCAGGGCGTCGAACCGGTCGGCGGCGAGCCGGGCGAGGTCCCGGACGCCGAGGACGCCCGCCACGTCGTCCGGGTGGTCGCCGAGGACGGGGTAGTTGGAGTGGCCGTGCCGCGCGATGAGCTCGACGGCCTCGGTGAGGGTGGCGTCCTTGCGGACGAAGACGGCGTCGGCGCGCGGCACCATCACCTCGTCCAGGGTGCGCTCGGAGAACTCCAGGGCATGGTCGAGGAGTTCGGCGGTGTCGGCGGGCAGTTGTCCCTTTTCGTGGGACTCGCCGATGAGGTGGCTGAGCTCCTCCAGGGTGGCGCCGTGGTGCAGTTCCTCGACGGGCTCGATACCGACCTTCCGCAGCAGCCTGTTCGCGGCGCCGTCGAAGACGCGGACCACCGGTCCGACGATCCTCAGGTAGAGGAGGGTGGAGGGGGCCAGGGACTTGGCGAGCCGTTCGGGCACGGCCAGCGCCAGGTTCTTCGGCGCGAGTTCGCCCAGGACCATCTGGAGGACGGTGGCGAGGACGAAGGCGAGGACGACGGAGATCGCCGACACCGCCCCGTCCGACAGGCCGGTCCCGTCCAGCGCGGGCTTCAGCAGGGCGGAGACGGACGGCTCGGCGAGGAAGCCGACGACGAGGCCGGTGACGGTGATGCCGAGCTGGGCGCCGGAGAGCATGAAGGAGAGGCGTCCGAGGACCTTCAGGGCGCGGGCCGCGCGCGTGTCGCCGGCCTCCGCCTCGCGGGCGAGGGCGATCCGGTCGGCGGCGACGTAGGCGAACTCCTGGGCCACGAAGTAGCCGGTGCCGGCGGTCAGCACGAGGACGGCCAGCAGGCCGAGAGCGGCGTTCATCGGCGGTCGCGTCCCTTCGGGCGGGCGGGACGCGTCGTTCTGGCGGACAAGCAGGGGCTCCTTCGTGGTGCGGACGGTTGCGGTCGGCGGGGGTACGGGACGGACGGCACGGGATCGCCGGCCCGCGGTGCGGGCCGGCGGTGGTCACACGGTGGCGGGCTCCGCCGCCTCCTCCAGGACACCCTCCATCGTCACGTGGCGGAGGAGGGTGCCGGACGCGCCGGTGACGGCGGCCGGGTGGCGTCCGGCGACGCGCGGGACGGTGAGGGCGCGGACGGGGACGGCTCGGCCGGCGTGCCGCTCACCACCGACCGCGACGCGGGCGGCACGCGTGAGGGCGGGGGCGGGTGGGGGGAGGAGCGCCTCGGTCACCCGCGCCACCTGCCGCTCCCCCGGCTCGACGCGTCGGGGCGAGGGAGCGGGGGGTGGCACGGCGCGCGTACGGGGAGGCTCACCCATTGCGGGTCGCTCGCTCCTTCTCGTCCTGGGGTGGTGATCCGAACGGGACGTGATCCGAACGGGCCCGGGCCGGCGGGCCCCGCGATCTTCTACACCACTGTAAAGGAAAGGTGATCGCTGATCGAGAGCCGGCCGCGCCCGCCCCCGCTCCCCGGCGGCGTGCGGGGCGCCGTCCGGCCGCGCATGCTCGAAGCATGTCCGAGGTGACGACCACCGACCTGTACGAGGTCACCATGGCGCTCTCGTACCTGCGGGAGGACATGCGGGCGCCGGCCACGTTCAGCCTGTTCGTGCGGGATCTGCCACCGGGCCGCGGTTTCCTGGTGGCCGCCGGTCTGGAGCCGGCCCTCGACCACCTCGCCCGGTTCCGGGTCGGCGACGCGGACGTCGAGGAGTTCGCGAAGGCGCTGCGCCGACCCGTCGCGGACCTCGCACCGCTGCGGGGGCTCTCCTTCGACGGAGAGGTCCGGGCCGTGCCGGAGGGGCGGATCGTCCTCGCCGGAGAGCCGCTCCTGGAGGTCACCGCCCCGCTCCCTCAGGCGCAGCTGGTGGAGACGTACCTGCTGTCGCTGCTCTGCCACCAGACGGCGGTCGCCTCCAAGGCCGCCCGGTGCGTGCTCGCCGCCGCCGGGCGCCCGCTGGTGGACTTCTCGCTCCGCAGGACGCACGGCCCCCAGGCCGGGGCGCAGGCGGCCCGGCTGTGCGCCTTGGTCGGGTTCGCGGGCACCAGCAACGTCGCCGCCGCCTGCCGGTACGGCATCCCGGCGGCGGGCACGATGGCCCACTCGTACGTCGAGTGCTTCCCCTCGGAGGAGCGGGCGTTCCGCGCCTTCGCCCGCACCCACCCCGGCCCGGTGACGTTCCTGGTCGACACCTACGACACCGGGCGCGGGGTCGCGACCGCGGCACGCGTGTTCGCGGACCTCGGACTCGCCGAGGGGTGCGCGATCCGGCTGGACAGCGGTGATCTCGGGGCGCTGGCCCGCCGGGCCCGTGCCACGCTCGACGCGGCCGGGCTGGCGGACGTCCGGATCATCGCGAGCGGCGGCCTGGACGAGTACGGGGTGGACCGGCTGGTGCGGGAGGGCGCGCCGATCGACGCGTACGCCGTCGGGACGAAGGTCGGTACGGCCTCCGACGCGCCGTATCTGGACGCCGCGTACAAGCTGGTCGAGTACGACGGGAGACCCGTGATGAAGCTGTCCGCCGCCAAGGTCTCTTCCCCGGGCCCGAAGCAGGTCTTCCGCGGGCCGGGGGTGCGCGACGTCGTCGGCCTGGCGAACGAGGAGCCACCCGAGGGCACGGAGCCGCTGCTGCGGACCGTGATGCGCGGCGGGCTCCGCACCGGGCCCCCGGACACCCTCGCGGCGGCCCGGGCCCGCTTCGAGGCGGACCTCGCGGCGCTTCCGGAGGCGGCGCGGAGCATCGACGGCCCGGTCCCGCCGGTCCCCTCGGCGTCGACGCGGCTGTCGGCGCTGACGGCCGTGGTCCGGCACCGGCTCGCCGCCCGGACCGGTGCGGGGCCGTAGCGGAGGGGAGGCGCGATGGCCTGGCTGGTGACGCCGTTGGGGGCCCTGCTGGTCCTCGTCATCCTCCGGGACCTCTTCCACACGCTGTGGCATCCGACCCGTCACGGCGGTCTGAGCAGGCTCGTCATGCGGACCGTCTGGCGCGTGTCGGCCCACCGCGGCTCGCGTCGGCGGCCGGCCGGGCTCGCCGGGCCGCTCGGCATGGTCGCGGTCGTCGCCGTGTGGGCCCTGACGGTGGCGGTGGGCTGGGCGCTCGTCTACTGGCCCCACATGCCGGACGGCTTCTCGTACGCGTCGGAGCTCGCCCCCGGCGAGCACGCGGGCCCGGTGGACGCCCTGTACGTCTCCCTCGTCACCCTGGCCACGCTCGGTCTCGGCGACATCGCTCCGACGACGGGATGGCTGCGCGTGCTGGCCCCGATGGAGGCCCTCGTGGGCTTCGTCCTGCTGTCCGCGACCGTCGCGTGGATCCTCGGCATCTACCCGGCCCTCGCCCGCCGCAGGACCCTCGCGCTGCGCCTCTCGCACCTGCGCCGCAGTGCGACCACGACCCGGACCCTCGACTCCGGGGGCGGTGCGGCGATGCTCGACGGGCTCGCCTCCGGCCTGGCCACCGTCACCGTCGACTTCATGCAGTACGCCGAGTCGTACTACTTCCACGACGCCGACGAGCACACGGCCCTGCCCCGGCAGCTGGGCTACGCGCTGGGGCTCGCCGCGCGTGCGTCGGAGGCGGACCATCCGGACGTGCGACTCTCCGCCTCGGTCCTGGACAGGGCGCTGGCCGACCTCGCCGGCGTGCTCGACGAGCGTTTCCTGCGCACGGGCGGTGGCCCCGACCGGATCTTCGCGGCCTTCGCCCGCGACCACGGACAGCCGTGGGAGCCGGACGGCCCTCCCGCCGCCGGCGGGGACGGGCGGTCCTGAGCCCGCCCGCTCCGGCGACGCGGTGGTGCGGCCGGGGGACTCGACGGGCTCCGGCGCGGATCCGGCCGGGCCGGAGCTCCGCGGCCGTGCCGGGGCCGTGGTCCTCGCGGTCGGCTCAGCGCCGTTGCCATTCCTCGGCGAGGAGACGGTAGGAGCGGACCCGGTCGGCGTGGTCGTGGGTGACGGTGGTGATGACCAGTTCGTCGGCGCCGGTGGCCTCCTGGAGTTGTTCGAGCTGGTCCGCGACCCGCCCCGGCGAGCCGACGAACTGGGTGTCGACGCGGTCGGCGACCAGGGCCCGGTCCGCCGCGGTCCAGGAGTGGGCCCGGGCCTGGGCCGGGGTCGGGAAGGGGATGGCGCCCTCGGCGGTGCGGATGCTGCGGACCCACGGGGCGTAGCCGGTGGCCAGCTCACGGGCGGTCGCGTCGTCCCCGGCGACGACGACGTCGGCGGAGACGCTGACGTAGGGCTTGTCGAGGTGGTCGGAGGGCTGGAACGCGGCGCGGTAGCCGTCCGCCGCCTCCAGCACGGTGGCGGGGCTGACGTGGTAGTTGGCGGTGAAGCGCAGGCCGTTGCGGCCGGCGACGTCGGCGCTCTCGCCGCCGCTGCTGCCGAGGATCCACACCTCGACGTCCGCGCCCTCGCCGGGGACGGCGTGCGCCTCGGTCCCGTCGGCGGCGCGGTAGTCGCCGCGCAGCAGCGCGAGGACGTCGGCGACCTGCTCGGCGTACTCCTGGGGGCGGGCACCCGGCTGGCGCAGGAGCCGTTGCTGGAGCCGGAAGCGGGGGGATCCGATCAGGTGCTCCGGGGAGAACCGGGGCGGGATCCGCAGGCCGTTGGGCGCGCGTCCTTCGACGACCGGGGTGACCGTCGGCCGGGCCTCCGCGGTCCCCCCGGCGGGGCGGCCGCCGGAGCGGCCGAGGCCGAGGTCGAGCCGCCCGGGGTGCAGGGCGTCGATGAGCCCGAACTCCTCGACGGTGGACAGGGCGGTGCGGTGTCCGAGTTGCACGGCGCCGGAGCCGATCCTGATCGTGGAGGTCGCGGAGGCGGTCAGGGCCAGCACCACGGCGGGAGAGGATCCGGCGACCCCCGGGTTGAGGTGGTGCTCGGCGAACCAGTAGCGGGCGTAGCCGAACCGTTCGGTCTGCCGGGCCAGATCGACGGTGTTGCGCAGCGCCTGGGCGGCGGTGGAGCCGGACGGGATCGGGACGAGGTCGAGGACTCCGAGGGGGATGCCGGGCATGGTGGGGTGGTGCTCCTCAGCGGTCGGTGGGCACGGGCGCCGGTACGGGCAGGGGACCGGGATCGGCAATGGCATCGGCACCGGGTGCGGCGGTGACCGGGGCCCAGGGGAACGGCGGATCGGGGATCTCGCGTCGCAGCACCGGCGCGATCTCGGACTGGAAGAGTTCGAGGGAGGCGCGGTGCCGGTCGCGGGTGAGACCGCTCGCGTCGACGGGCAGGTGGAGCACGGTATGTCCGAACCGCTCGTGGTAGCGGTGCACCTTGTCGATGATCTGCTGCGGGCTGCCGATCAGCGCCGAGCTGCGTTCGACGTAGTCCTCCAGGGTGGTGAACACCGGCTCCAGTCCCTGGCTCTTCTGGAGCGCGAGCCGCCCTTCGAACACCGGCCGGAAAGCGGCGACGGCCTCCTGCGAGGTGCGTGCCGCGTAGTGGCCGGCCGTGCCGGCGCCGACCGCGGCCAGGGCCGGATCGTGGCCGTAGTGCTCCCAGCGCTCCCGGTAGTGGCGGATGAGGGCCGCGTACGGCTCGATCGGGTGCGTGACGTTGGCCGAGAAGAGCGGATCCCCGTGGCGCGCGGCCAGGTCGACCGACTCCCGGCTGGTGGCGCTGCCGTGCCAGATCCGGATGGGCTGCTGGAACGGCCTCGGCCACACCTCGGCGTCGGTCAGCGCCGGGCGGAAGCGCGGGGTGGCGCTCACCCTGCCCTGCCGCCAGATGCGGCGGAACAGGTCGTGGCTCTCGGCGTTGCGCTCCCACTGGTCCTCGGGCGTGACGTGGAACAGCTCGCGCTGGGCGGTGCCGTTGCCCTTGCCGATGATCAGGTCGAGCCGGCCGGCGGACAGGTGGTCCAGGGTCGCGTAGTCCTCGTAGGCGCGGACCGGGTCGAGCAGGCTGAGCGTGGTGACGGCGGTGAACAGCCGGATGCGGGAGGTCAGCGCGGCGAGGTGGGCGAGCACGACCGGCGGGGAGGAGGAGAGGAACGGCCGCTCGTGGCGTTCGCCGACGCCGAAGCCGTCGAATCCGAGCTCCTCCGCCAGCAGCGCGTCCTCGATCACCTCGCGGAAGCGCTCGCCGGTGGTCTTCCGCGCTCCGGTCACGGGGTCGGGGGTGTGGGCGATGAGGGTGATGGCGAGGAACCTCACGAGGCCGCCCGCCGGGTCTCCGCGTCTGCGCGGGCGTCGGGGTGGGCCAGTCCGAGGTGGTCGCGGAGCGTGGTGCCCGTGTAGTCGCGGCGGAAGACCCCGCGTTCCTGGAGCAGCGGGACGACGGTGTCGGCGAACTCGTCGAGGCCGCCGGGGGTGAGGTGCGGGACCAGGATGAAGCCGTCGGCGGCGTCCGTCTGGACGAAGTGGTCGAGGGCGTCGGCGACGGTGGCCGGGGAGCCGATGAACGACTGGCGTCCCGTGGTCTCGATGACCAGCTCGCGGATCGACAGCTTCTCCGCGACCGCGCGCTCGCGCCACCGCCTGGCGACGGCCAGCCGGTCGCGGAACCTCCGGACGTCGGCGCGGCCGCGGACGACGGTGTTCTCGCCCGGGTCCGGGTCGATGTCGGGGAGCGGGCCGTCGGGGTCGTACGCGGAGAGGTCCCGGTTCCAGACGTGTTCGAGGTACGTGAGCGCGGTCCGGCCGCTGACCTGTCGGCGCCGTACCTCGCGGGCCAGCTCCTCGGCCTCGGCGTCGGTGTCGCCGAGCACGAAGGTCGCCGCGGGCAGGATGAGGAGCTGGTCGGGAGTGCGGCCGTAGCGGGCGAGGCGTCCCTTGACGTCGGAGTAGAAGGCGCGGCCGGCCTCCAGGGTGCTGTGCCGGCTGAAGATGGCGTCGGCGTCGGCCGCGGCGAACTCGCGGCCCTCGTCGGAGTCGCCGGCCTGGAAGATCACCGGACGGCCCTGCGGGCTGCGCGGGACGTCGAACCGGCCGGCGATGTCGAAGTGCCGTCCCCGGTGGGCGAAGGCTCCGGCGCGCGCGTCGCCGAGGAAGAGGCCGGACTCCTGGTCGGCGACGATCTCGTCGCCCCGCCAGGAGTCGAACAGCGCGGTGGCGGCGGACAGGAACTCCCTGGCCCGGGAGTAGCGCTGGTCCTCCGGGAGGAAGCCGCCGCGCCGGAAGTTCTCGCCGGTGAAGGCGTCCCAGGAGGTGACGACGTTCCAGGCGGCGCGTCCGTCCGACAGGTGGTCGAGGCCGGCGAACTGGCGGGCCACCTCGTAGGGCTCGTTGAAGGTGGAGTTGATGGTGCCGGCGAGCCCGAGTCGGTCGGTGACGGCGGCGAGCGCGGAGAGGACGGTGAAGGTGTCGGGCCGCCCCACCACGTCCAGGTCGTGGATCCGGCCGCCCTGTTCGCGCAGCCTCAGCCCCTCGGCGAGGAACAGGAAGTCGAACTTGGCGCGTTCGGCGGTGCGCGCGAAGTGCGCGAAGGAGTCGAACTCGATGTGGCTGCCGGCCCGCGGGTCGCTCCACACGGTGGTGTTGTTGACGCCGGGGAAGTGGGCCGCGAGGTGGATCTGCTTCAAGGGCTTGCCCGTGGTCGGGTCGGTCATGGCGGTACGGCTCCTGCGGCTCAGAGGACGGCGGCGTAGCGGTTGGCGGGGCGGGCGAGCCCGAGCAGACCCCGGAGGGTGTCCGCCTCGTAGGCGTGCCGGAAGGCGCCCCGGCGTTGGAGTGCGGGCACCAGGCCCCGGGTGATCCGTTCCAGGTCGTGGCCGATCACTCCCGGCCGGAGCCGGAAGCCGCTGAGCCCCGACTCCTGCAACTCCTGGAGGTGATCCGCCAGTTGATCGGGAGTACCGGTGAACACCTCGGCGTCACTGGTGTAGGGGTGGCCGGCGAGGCCGTCCAGGCGGGCCTTGCGGTCCTCCGCCGCCGCGGCGTCGTCGTCCAGGAACACCACGAGGTCGCCGAAGACGTGCAGCGGCTCCCCCGCCCTGCCCGCGGCGGCCTGGGCGGCACGGATCTCGGCGACGACGGCGCGGGCGTGGCCGGTGTCCCGCGGGGTGACGTACCCGACGTCGGCCGAACGGCCCACCAGCCGGTACGGCACGGTGTCGTCGGCGAGCGCGGTGACGAGCGGCTGGCCCTGCGGGGGCCGAGGGGTGATCGAGGGGCCTCTGACGCTGAAGTGCCTGCCCTGGAAGTCGATGTGGTGGAGCTTGTCGCGGTCGACGAAGCGGCCGGTGGCGACGTCCCGGATCTCCGCGTCGTCCTCCCAGCTGTCCCAGAGGCGGCGCACGACCTCGACGTAGTCGGCGGCCTCGCCGAGGAGTTCGGCGGTCAGGTCGCGTACGGCCGGGGTGTCCCGGTCCTCCGCGCGGGTGGCCGGGAAGGTGCGGCGGCCGAAGTGCGCGGCCTCGTCCGGTCGGGCCGTCACCCGGACGCGCAGGCCGGCGCGGCCGGCGCTGACGTGATCCAGGGTGGCGATGGCCTTGGAGAGGTGGAACGGCTCGGTGTGGGTGACGACCACGGTCGGCACCAGTCCGATGTGCCGGGTCCGAGGCGCGACGCGGGCGGCGACGAGGACGGCGTCGAGCCGGCCCCGGACCCGGTCGGTGCGGCCGTCGGGCTCGGTGGGGTGCGAGGTCTGGAGGCCGAGGGCGTCCTCGAACGTCACGAAGTCGAGCAGGCCGCGTTCGGCCTCGGTCACGAGGCCGGTCCAGTAGGCGGCGGTGAACAGGTCGCGGGGCCGGGCGGTCGGTTCGCGCCACGCGGCGGGGTGCCAGCCGGTGCCGTCCAGCGCGACGGCGAGATGGAGCGGGGCATGTGCGGACAAGGGAGAAGGCCTTCCTGGTCGACCGTGGGGCGGTCATCGGCGCTCGTACGGGGGCTCGACGACGGGGAGCGGATCGGGATCGGGGATCGGGATCGGGATCGGGATCGACAGAGGGTGCCGGCCGGCGGCTCCGGCACGGCGGGCTCTCGGACGGTGTGTCCCGGAATCCTGGGAAGGGCCGGACCGGCGGAGGTGGAGAGCGCGTCGCGGTCCCGTGGGACGGGCGCCGCGCGGTGGCGGCCCGCACCCTTCCCGCCCGCCCGCGTCATCGCGCGACCGGCTTCGGTGCGGAGTCCGGCGCGGGCGGCCGGGCGACGAGGCGCGGCAGGACGTTCTCGCCGAACCAGTACGCCTCCTCCAGGTGCGGGTAGCCGGAGAGCACGAACTCGTCGATGCCGAGCCGGTGGTACTCGGTGATGCGCTCGGCCACCTCGGCGTGGCTGCCGACCAGGGCCGTACCGGCTCCGCCGCGCACCAGACCGATCCCGGCCCACAGGTTGGGGTGGATCTCCAGGCCGTCGCGCCCGCCGCCGTGCAGGGCGAGCATGCGTCGCTGCCCCTCCGACTCGCTGCGGGCGAGCCCCGCCTGTACCGCGGCGACGGTCTCGGGGTCGAAGCCGTCGAGGAGCCGGCGCGCCTCGGCCCAGGCCTGCTCGGAGGTGTCGCGGGTGATGACGTGGAGGCGGATCCCGAAGCGGAGGGCCCTCCCCTCCTTCTCCGCCAGGGCCCGGATCCACGCGATCTTGGCGGCGACGGCGGCGGGCGGCTCGCCCCAGGTGAGGTACACGTCCGCGTGACGGGCGGCGACCCGGCCCGCGGCGGGCGAGGAGCCGGCGAAGTAGACCTCCGGCAGCGGATCGGGCACCCGGGCGAGCCGGGCGCCCTCGACCCGGAGGTGCTCGCCCGCGAGATCCACGGTCCGGCCGTCCCACAGCGCGCGGACGATCCCGAGGAACTCGTCGGTGCGGGCGTAACGGGCGTCCTTGTCGAGGAAGTCGCCGTACGCGCGCTGCTCGGCGCTCTCCCCGCCGGTGACCACGTTGAGCAGCAGCCGGCCGCCGGTCTGCCGCTGGAAGGTGGACGCCATCTGCGCGGCGAGGGTCGGCGAGACGAAGCCCGGCCGGAAGGCGACCAGGAACCTCAGGCGCTCGGTGTGTCCGCTGATCATGGCGGTGGTCAGCCAGGCGTCCTCGCACCAGGCACCCGTGGGGGTCAGCACGCCGGTGAAGCCGAGGTCCTCGGCGGCGCGGGCGATCTGGGTGAGGTAGCCGACGCTCGGCGGCCGGTCGCCTCCGGTCCCGGTGACCGGGGTGCCGTGGCCGCCGCCCACGACATGGCGGCTGTCGCCGTTGGTCGGCAGGAACCAGTGGAAGGTGATGCTCACGGGGACGCACGCCTCTCGCTCGCCGACGACCCGGACCGGGACGGGGACCAGGACGGGAAAAGGGACGGGGACAGGGACAGGGAAGGGGGCGGCATCGGGACGGAGAGGCGGCCGGGGGCGGTCAGGCCGCGCGACCGGCGACCGCCGTCACGGCCGTACGGCTGCCGAGCGCCGCGGAGAACTGGTCCACGACCTGCGCGAGGGCCTCGGCCGCGCCCGGGGAGACGGTCAGGGAGCCGTCCTGGCCCACCTCGATGTCCTTGTCGAGCGTGAACCAGCCCTGGACGATGTGCGCGGCGCCCATGGAGCTGAGCACGGGGCGCAGGGCGTAGTCGATGGCGAGGACGTGCGCGGTGGTCCCGCCGGTCGCCAGCGGGAGGACGGTCTTGCCGACGAGGCCGTACTGCGGCAGCAGGTCCAGCAGGGACTTCAGGAGGCCGGAGTAGGCGGCCTTGTAGACGGGGGTGCCGATCACGACCCCGTCGGCGCGGGCGAAGAGGCCGGCCGCCTCGACGATCGCCGGGTGACGGAAGTCGGCGCCGAGGAGGGCGTCCGCGGGGAGGGTGCGGACGTCCAGGGGGATCACCTCGTGTCCCTGGGCCGCGAGCCGCCGGTCCAGGTGGCGCAGCAGCCGGGCGGTGCGAGAGGTGGCGGAGGGGCTTCCGGAGACGGACAGGACGGTGGCCATGGCGGATCCTTCGGGAGCGTGGGTCGTCGCGGGGCGGGCGGGACGGCGGGGGCCGCGGGCCGGGTCGGGCCGCGGCCCCGCTTCCCGCGGGCGGCTACTCGGCGGTCTTGGGCAGGCCGGGCGGGTTGACCACGGACGTGGTCACGGCCTCGTCGGAGAGGCCCCAGCGCTGGAGCACCTGGGCGTACGTGCCGTTCTCGACGACGTGGTCGAGGGCGGCGGCGAGCGGTTCGGCCAGCCCGCTGCCCTTCTTGGTGGTGGCCGCGATGAGGCCCTGGAGGGTGGAGCCCGCGCCGGAGTACGTGCCGACCACCTCGGTCCTGCCGGTGGTGGCCGCGTGGTAGGCGGTGGTCGGGTTGGGGCCGAGGTAGACGTCGATGCGGCCGGACTGGAGGGCGAGGTAGGTGTCGCTGTCGTTCTGGTAGTACTTGATGTCCACCGGCTCGCGGCCGGCCTTCTCGTTCTCCTTGCTCCACTCGACGAGGAGCTTCTCCTGGTTGGTTCCGCTGCTGACGGCGACGGCCTTGCCCGCGACGTCCTCGGGCCCGTCGATCCGCAGGCCGCTGCCCTTCTTCGCCTCGAAGCCGAGGTTGTCCTCGCGGTAGGTGGCGAAGTCGTACTTCTCCTTGCGCTCCTCGGTGACGGTGATGTTGCTGAAGCCGACGTCGTACTTGCCGCTGTCCAGGCCGACGAAGATGTTCTCCCAGGAGACCGTGTTGATGTGTGGCTTCAGGCCGAGGACGTCGGCGACCAGGTAGGCGATGTCGGGCTCGACGCCGATGACGGTCTTGTCGTCGGTGGCGAAGAAGGTGAGCGGTGCGGCGGAGCCGGAGGAGTCGACGATCTCCAGGGTGCCTCTTCGGCGGATCTCCTCCGGGACCCGGGCCGCTATGGAGTCGACCTTGTCCGTGGTGACGCGGTTCTGGTCAGGGCTCAGGTTGATCTTGACCGTGCCGCCCGACGCGGCCGCGACCTCGGTCGTGGCGCCGTCGGAGGGGTTGCCGCAGGCGGCGAGGACGAGGGCGGCGGTCAGCCCCAGTGCGGCGGCGGTGGTGGTGCGGCGGCTGGTCGAGAGGGACATGTTCTGCTCCTGGCTCAGGGTGAGGGAGGGGGCGGAGGGTTCGGTGGCGGGGTGCGGCGAGGGGACGCGGGGGTCAGAGGACCTTGGAGAGGAAGGCGCGGGTGCGTTCGTGCCGCGGGGCGTCGAGGACGGCCGCGGGCGGGCCCTGTTCCACGACGGCGCCGTCGTCCATGAACACCACGGTGTCGGCGACCTCGCGGGCGAAGCCGATCTCGTGCGTGACGACGATCATGGTGGTTCCGCTGCGGGCCAGGTCCTTGATGACGTCGAGGACCTCGCCGACGAGTTCGGGGTCGAGTGCCGAGGTGGGCTCGTCGAAGAGCAGCACCTTGGGTTCGAGGGCGAGGGCGCGCGCGATGGCCACGCGCTGCTGCTGTCCTCCGGACAGCTGCCGCGGATAGGCGTCGGCCTTGTCGGCGAGGCCGACCCGGTCGAGGAGGCGTCGGGCGGTTCGCTCCGCCTCCCTGCGGGGGCGGCGGAGCGCGGAGACCGGTGCCTCGACGAGGTTGTCGAGCACGGTGAGGTGCGGGAAGAGGTTGAAGTTCTGGAAGACGAACCCGATGTGGGTGCGCTGCTTCAGGACGTCCCTCTCCCTGAGCTCGTGGAGCTTGTCGCCGGAGCGGCGGTATCCGATGAGCTCGCCGTCGATGCCGATCCAGCCGCGGTCGACCTTCTCCAGGTGGTTGATGGTGCGCAGCAGGGTGGACTTCCCTGATCCGGAGGGGCCGAGGATGACGGTGACCTCGCCGGCGCGGACCTGGAGGTCGACCCCGCGCAGCACCGGCAGGTGGCCGAAGCTCTTGTGGACGCCGCGGACGTCCACCATCACGGCACCGTCGGCCGGTCGCGCGTCCTCCGCGGTCGCGGTGGTGTCGCTCATCGGCTTTCTCCCAGGGGTGTGAGGGGTACGACGGGCCGGTCGCGCCGCGCGGCCGCGGCGCGCAGGGCACGGACGGAGCGCCGGGCGCGCTGGAGCGGCGTGGGTGGCGGGGTGCGGTCGGCGCCCCGGGCGTAGCGGCGCTCCACGTAGTACTGCGCGACCGACAGGAGGGTGGTGAGGACCACGTACCAGGCGGTGGCGACGAGCAGCAGGGGGATCACCCGGCCGTTGCGGCCGTAGATCACCTGCACCTGGTAGAAGAGCTCTCCGATGGACATCACGTACACGACCGAGGTGCCCTTGAGCAGGCCGATGATCTCGTTGCCGGCCGTGGGCAGGATGGCGCGCATGGCCTGGGGCAGGACGATCCGGCGGATCTGCCGCAGCCGGGGGATGCCGAGCGCCGCGGCGGCCTCCTGCTGGCCGTGGTCGACGGCGATGACCCCGCCGCGGACGATCTCGGCCGCGTAGGCGGCCTGATGGAGGGTCAGGCCGATGACGGCGGCGCCGATGGTGCCGATGAGGCTGTTGCTGTCGACGGACCAGAGGACGGGGCCGAAGGGGACGCCGACGCCCAACTCCTCGTACAACGCGCTGAGGTTGAACCAGAACACCAGCTGGACGATCATCGGTATGGACCGGAAGACCCAGATGTAGGACCAGGCGACGGTCTGCAGCACGGGGCTGCTCGACAGCCTCATGAACGCCAGGACGGTGCCGAGGAGGAAGCCGAGCACGGTGGCGTACGCGGTGAGCTGGAGGGTCACCCACACGGCCTGGACGATCGTCTCGGAGAGGAAGTAGGAGCGGAAGACGTCCCATTCCCAGACGGGGTTGGTGGCCAGGCCGTGCGCGAACTGGGAGACGAGCACGATCACGGCGGCGGCCGCCGCCCAGCGGGCGTAGTGGCGGACGGGGACGACCGTGACGGGCCGCGGGTCGGGTGGTGCGGGGTGTGCTCCGGGGCCGGCGTCCGGGGACGGCGGGCCCGGTGGTGCGGGGGCCGGGGAGGCCGGCCCGCCCGGTGGTACGGCGGTGGGGTCGGTGACGAGGGCCATCGGGTTTCCTGCTCCCCTCTTATCGGTGCTCGGTGGGGTTGATCCGGGACGCGTCGATCGCGGAGGCGGTGGTGCCCCACTTCTCGAGGATCCGGGCGTACGTGCCGTCCTTGATCAGCTCGTTGACGGCGGCCTGGAACGCCGGGGTGAGCGGGGAGCCCTTCCGGAAGGCGAAGCCGACGTCGAGGCGGTGGAACTCGCCGAGGAAGGCGGTCTGCGCGGCGGGCTGCGCCGCCTGGTGGCGCAGGCCGTTGATGGTCGACATGACGACGTCGATCCGGCCCTGCTGGAGCGCGGTGAGCGTCGCCCCGTTCTCCGAGTAGACCTTGACGTCGTACGGTTCCTTGCCGGCCTCGGCGCACACGCCCTTCTTCGCGGTGAGGGTCGCCTCGAAGGTGGTGCCGGCGCCGGTGCCGACCGTCAGCCCGCACAGCTGGGTGAGGTCGGTGACCTTCGTCGTGAGGGTGGTGTCGCCCTTCTTCACCGCGAAGCCCTGGCCGTCGTTGATGTAGGTGACGAAGTCGACGCTCTTCAGGCGTTCGCGGGTGACGCCGAAGTTGCCGGTGCCGACGTCGTACTTGCCGCTGGCGAGGGCCGGCAGGATCGTCTCGAAGGACGCGTCCTGGCGCTCCAGCCGGACGCCGAGGACCTTGGCCACGGCGTCGGCGAGGTCGATGTCCTGGCCCGCGGGCGGCTTGCCCGGCCCGTCCGGGTAGTAGGCCCCGGGCGGGAAGCCGATCGAGCTGCCGATCCGCAGCGTGCCCGCCCGGCGCACGTCGGCGGGCAGCAGGGCGGCGACGGAGTCCACCTTGCGCACGGCGGCGACGGGGTCGTCCGTCGGCGCGGCGGAGACCCGGGCCCCGGCCGGTGTCGTGCCGGGGGTGTCGCCGGAGCCGCAGGAGGTGAGCGCCGCCATGAGCGGCAGCAGGGCGGTGGCCGCGGCCGCGAGGCGCAGTCGTGTGCCGAGGTGACGGGTGCTCACGGACGGGCCGCCTCTCTGCGGGATGCGGGTGAGGGCAGGTGCTTCTCGAAGGGCAGCAGGCCGAGCGTCTCGGGGTCGGCCCGCGTGTCGAACAGCGGGGTGTAGCCGGTGGCGAGGTAGAGGCCGCGGGCCTCGGGCTGGCGCGGGCCGGTGGTCAGGCGGATGCGCCGGTAGCCCCGGGCCCGCGCCTCGTGCTCCAGTTCGGCGACGACGCGGCGGGCGAGGCCGCGCCGCCGGTGGGCGGAGTGCGTCCAGATCCGCTTCAGCTCGGCCGTGGCCGCGTCGTACCGGCGGAAGGCGCCGCCCGCGACCGGCACGCCGTGTTCCAGGAGCAGGAGCAGGACGCCTCCGTGCGGAGCGGTGAACTCCTCGTCGGGATAGCGGGAGATCTCGGCGTGCGCGTCCCTGCCGTACCGCCGGGAGTACTCGTCGCCGAGCTCGCGCAGCAGGGGCCGGACCAGGGGGTCGGAGACGGGGACGTGGACGACCGTCAGTTCCGGGGCGCGGGTCATCACCTCACCCCCGCGAGGGTGCCGCGCTCCGCCCGCTCGGCGTCGCGCCGGGCGACCTCCTCGCGGACGATCGGGATCACGTGCCGGCCGAAGTCGATCGCGTCGCCCAGCAGGTCGTAGCCACGCGCGGAAATGATGTCGACGCCGAGGTCGTAGTAGTCGAGGAGCGCCCGGGCGACCGTCTCAGGGGTGCCGACGAGGGCGTTGGAGTTGCCGGCTCCGCCGGTCGCGGCGGCGGTGGGGGTCCACAGGGCGCGGTCGTAGCGCTCCCCCGCCTCGGCGATGGCGATCAGCCGCTGGGAGCCGGTGTTCTCCGGGGCGTCCCCGCGGTGGTGTCGTACGAGGGCCGCCCGCCGCTCCCGGATCGCGCCGAGCGTGCGGTGCGCCTTCTCCCAGGCCAGTTCCTCGGTCGGGGCGATGATCGGGCGGAACGCGACCTGGATGCGGGGGACGTCGGTGCGGCCCGCGGCCTTCGCGGCCGCCTTCACGGCCTCGATCTGCTCGGCGGTCCTGGCCAGGGGCTCGCCCCACAGGCAGTAGACGTCGGCCTCGGCGCCGCCGGTCGCGTACGCGGCCGGCGACGAGCCGCCGAAGGAGACGGCGGGGCGGGGCTGTCGGTGCGGGAAGACGTCGCTGACGAAGTCGTGGAAGCGGTAGTGGGCGCCCTCGTGGTCGAAGGGCTCGCGGGTGGTCCAGATCTTCTTGACGATCCGGATGTACTCGCGGGTGCGGGCGTAGCGCTCGTCCTTGGTGAGGGTGTCGCCCTCGCGGCGCTGCTCGTGGTCGTTGCCGCCGGTGATGAAGTGGACGGCCAGTCGGCCTTCGCTGATCAGGTCGAGGGTGGCGAAGGTCTTGGCGGCGAAGGTGGGGTAGGAGACGTTGGGCCGGTGGGCGAGCAGGATCCCGAGTCGGTCCAGCCTGCTCGCGACGTACGCGGCGGCCGGTGCGGGGTCGGGCGATCCGGAGCCGTAGGCGAACAGCACCCGGTCCCAGCCGTGTTCCTCGTGGGCACGGGCGAGCCTGAGCGTGTACTCCTTGTCGAAGGCGGGGCCGGAGCGCGGGGTGGTTTCGGAGCCGTCGTGGGTGGCGGCGATGCCAAGGAACTCCACGGGCATGGGAGAGGGCCTTTCCTCGGGTCCTCCGGCCGCGGCGCCGCGGTGGCGGCGCGACGGGCGCGGCGGAGCGGAGCGGCCTGCGGCGCCGTCGGGGTGACGGTGCTTCAGGGCGCTCGGGAACGGGGCGGGACAGGTGTGACGACGCCGGGGCGGAAGCCTCGGAGGAGGGAGGGCGGCGGCAGCGCGTGCCCGTTCCCGCGGGATCGTCCGTACGCGGTCCCGGCACGGGGCGGGAAGGCGCGTACGGCGCTGCTACGAGGGAAGGAACTCGGCCCGCGACGGGTCACCGAGGGAGGGAAGGGCCGAGGGGACGACCCGCTGCCGCGTCAGGCGCAACACGCCGCGGACCACACCCGACCGAAGTCGATGTGGTCACGGGTGACCAGGCGCTGCTCGGCATTCATGCGACCACTTGAGCAGGACATGGTGCTTCTCGTCAACCACGGGCCGGATCCCGGACGGGGGTGGGCGGTTCACCGGGCGGTGAGGTTGACATCCGCGCGCGGTGCGCCCGTACGATCGGGGCCGGACCGGCTCCGCCTCGACGTGGCGCCGTGCCGGCCGCGTTGAGGGACGCGGCGCGTGTGACCACGCCGAAGACCGGCCGCCGCCCAGCGCCCGGCCGGAGTCCTTGTCCGTGCGCCCCGGGCGGCCGCCGCCGCCCGCGCTCCCTCACCTGGAGAGCCCTCCGATGGCTTCGCCCTCCGACGTCCATGTCCCTTCCCGCGTCCCCGCGGCCGGGCCGCGTCCACGACACCCGAGCACCGTCGACGGCCCGGGACCCGAGGCCGATCTCCCGCGGATCGTGCCGCGCCGGCACACCGGCCGCGCGCTGACGGCCGCCGCCGCACTGCTGCTCCTCGCGATGGCGGTCCACTCCGTCGTCCGCAACCGCGCCTTCCAGTGGGAGGTGGTCGGCCGCCACTTCACCACCGCCGCCGTGCTCGACGGGCTGCTGCTGACCCTGTGGCTGACCGCCGTGGTGATGGTGCTGGGCTTCCTGCTCGGCACACCCCTGGCCGTGATGCGGCTGTCCGCCAACCCGGTGCTGCGCGCGCTGAGTTGGGGATACGTGTGGATCTTCCGGTCCACTCCGCTGCTGGTGCAGCTGCTGTTCTGGTTCAACATCGGCGCGCTGTACCCGACGCTCGGTCTCGGCGTCCCCTTCGGGCCCGAGTTCGTCACCGTCACCACGGTCAACCTGCTGGGCCCGACGCTCACCGCGGTCATCGGCCTGACCCTGCACGAGGCGGCGTACGCAGCCGAGGTGGTGCGCGGCGGCATCCTCTCGGTGGACGTCGGACAGACGGAGGCCGCGCAGGCCCTCGGCATCGGCCGGCGGCGCACCCTCCGTCGGATCGTCGTCCCGCAGGCGATGCGCTCCATCGTCCCGACCGCGGGGAACATGCTGATCGGCACCCTGAAGGGCACCAGCATCGTCAGCGTCCTGGCGGTGCACGACCTGCTCTACTCGGTGCAGCTGGTCTACAACCAGACGTACCAGGTGATCCCGCTGCTGATGGTGGCCACCCTCTGGTACATCGCCGTCACCACCGTGCTCAGCGCCGGCCAGTTCTACGTCGAGCGCCACTACGCCCGGGGCTCCGCCCGCGCGCTGCCGCCCACACCCGTCCAGCGACTCCGGTCCCGGCTGGCCGCCCTGCGGGCCCGGTCGGCGACGGTGACGCCCCGCCGTGGATGACGCGGAAACGCGGCGGGCCGATCGAACCCGCCCGGCATCGACCGTCATCGTCGAAGCCGGCGCCCTGGGGGAACACTGGCGCCGCGCACCGGAGTTGTGTTCTCCTGAAGCCGTGAGCCTTCTTGTGACGCGTCGACACGTGGACTACGTGCGCGTCACGACCATGGCCTGTTCCGGCTGACCCGAGGCCTCGTCCCGGCGTTCCGGACCCCGGCGCACCCGCCCCAGGGCTCCTGGGCGCCCCCGACGGGCTCGTTCCGCCGCCCGCGATCCGTTCACCTCCCGCCCGCGCCCGGCCCCCGTACGGAGCCCGCCGCTTCCCGGCGGCGCACATGGGGGCGCGCACACCCCACCCACCACCGCACCAGGAGGAGACGCATGAGCGTCCACGACATCCCCGACACCCGCGCGTCCGTCGAACCCGACGTCCCCGACGGCGCCGCCACCCTCCCCGATCCCGAGGCCTTCGCCGCGGAATGGCGGGAGTGGCACCGGGACAAGGACGCCCGGCTCGCGTCGGAGCACGGCTTCCTCGCGGTCACCGGTCTGCACTGGCTCTCCGCCGAACCCCAGAGCTTCCCCGGCATACCGGGAAGCTGGTCGACGGGGCCCGAAGGCGTCGTGGTCGAGCTCGACGAGGGGACGGAACTCGTCGTGGACGGTTCCGTGGTGCGGGGGCGGCACCGCTTCGGCGTCGTCCCGGAGCGCGGCGGCGTCGACGCCGTCTGGGGCGACACGGTGATCGAGGTCGCCAAGCCCGGCGGCCAGGACGTGGTCCGGCCGCGGCACCCCGACCATCCGCTGCGGGTCGCGTTCACCGGCACGCCCGCGTACGAGCCCGACCCGAGCTGGGTGGTCACGGGCCGCTACGAGCCCTTCGACGAGCCGCGCCCGACCACGGTGGGCGCCGCCGTCGAGGGTCTTCACCACGTGTACGACGCTCCGGGCCGCGTCGTCTTCCGCCTGGACGGGCGGGAGTTGAGCCTGACCGCGTTCAACGGGCAGACGCCGGGGAGCCTCACCGTGCTGTTCACCGACGAGACCTCCGGGGTCACCACGTACGCGGCCAACCGCGGGCTCGCCATCGCCGCTCCCGGGCCCGACGGCACGGTGGTGCTCGACTTCAACCGCGCCACCAATCTGCCCTGCGCCTACACCGACTTCGCGACCTGCCCGCTGCCGCCGGCCGAGAACCGGCTGCCCGTCGCGATCGAGGCGGGCGAGAGGATCCCCCGCGAGCGCGGCCCGGTCTCCTAGGGCCTGTCGGATCAGGCCGGCCCCCCGGTCCTGTCCACGCCGCCCCTCGTCACGGACGGCGACCGCGCCGCCGCCTCCGTCGCGGTCGCCGTCCGTGGCGGAGGCTCGCGGGCGGGAGCGGGGTTCAGGCCCGCGAGAGCTCGCCGAGCAGCTTCCAGGTGCGGCGGCGGTCGTCCTCGCCGCTCAGGTCCGTGGCGGTGAACACCACCTCCGTCGCGCCCGCGTCACGGTAGCGGCCGACCTCGGCGGCCACGGTCTCCTCGTCACCGAGGACGGCCAGGTCGGCGGCCCGGTCGACGCCGGAGAGCTCGATGACGCGCTGGTAGGACGGAACCCGCTCGTAGAGCGCGAGCACGTCCGCCGCGCGCCGCCGCACGCCGTCGGCGTCGGCCGTCACCGCGCCGGGCACGAGCGCCACGATCCTGGGCGCGGGCCTGCCCGCCGCGTCCGCCGCGGCGGTCACGGCCGGCACGATGTGCTCGGCGAGGGCACGCGGGCCGGCCAGGAACGGCAGGATCCCGTCGGCGAGTTCGCCGCTGACGCGCAGGGCCTGCGGCCCCATGGCCGCGACGAGCACCGGGACCGGCGGCAGGTCTCCCGGCACGGTCGCCGGGTAGGGCGTCGTCGCGGTCAGGAGCTCGCCGTGGAAGTCGGCCCGGCCCGTTTCGAGGAGGGGCCGCAGGGCGGTGAGGAACTCCCTGAGCAGTCCGATGGGCCGCTGGTACGGCAGTCCGAACGCGCCTTCGGTGAGGTGCCGGGTGCCGAGGGCGAGCCCGAGGTGGTAGCGGCCGGCGGTGGCGGCCTGCGCCGTCTGCGCCTGGCTGGAGACGAGCAGGGGATGGCGGCCGAAGATCGGGAGCGCGGCCGTCCCCACCTGAAGGCCCGGTGCCTCGCGGCCGACGATCGCGGCCAGCGAGGGCGAGTCGTACGCAAAGGACTGACCGAACCACGCCGAGTGGAGACCGGCGTCCCGCGCCTCGCGCGCGAGGGCGACGGTGTCGTCCAGGGGAAGCTGTCGAGAGGTCGAGCTGAGCGTCGCTCCGAGTTTCATGTCTGCCCCAACAGGGTCCCGTGGTGCGGGAATTCCCGCACCACGGGGGCGCCGGCGTGCCGTCACCGCCTCCGGGCGTCCGCGCTTCCGCTTCGGGCCCGACCGCACAGGGGCGGGGACGGCCGGCTCAGTTCCCGGCCTCGACCGGCCGGCCCATCCACCAGTTGCCGGCCGCTCCGGGGTCCGTGCTGGTCCAGAACTCCACGACCGCGCTGGTGAATTCGGCGGGCGACAGCGTGCCGTCGCCGTCGGTGTCGAGGTGGCGGAACGCCTCGGCGGCGTCCTCCTCGGTGAATTCCGGGAAGTGCCCCCGCTGGAAGGCGAGGAACTCGGCGGGGCTCACGCGCCCGTCCCGGTCGATGTCCGCGATCTGGAGGTAGGTCTCGGCGATTCCGCCGAGCGTGGCCTCGGCGACGTCGGGGTGGTCGGCCAGCGCCCGGGTCGAGGCGACGAACTGCTCCCGCGGGATCCCGTCCCCTCCGGCCGGCAGGAACGGCAGGTGCACCTCCCGCCAGATGCCCAGGTAGGCGTCGACGATCCGGCGCGCCTCCGGCGAGTCCTCGGCGTGCCCGAGGGAGGACGCCACCCGGCGACCCATCACCACGTGGTCGTCCTCCGTCAGCACGCCGTTGCCGTTCACGTCGAGCTGGTCGAAACCACGCTCGATCTTCGCCGTCAGAAAGTCCCGACCGGTCATCACCACTCCTCGTCCCGCGGGTCCTGGGGCAGACGCCGGGTGCGCCTGCCACGCGGGGCAACGAGGCGACGCCCGGAAGGAAACGCCCTGGCCGGATCAGCCACCGGCGGTCGCGGCCGAATCAGCCACCGGTGGTGACGGCCGGGTCGCACGTCCGCAGCCCGGTGACGTGGTTGCCGTCCGTCGCGCAGCCGGCGAAGGTCGCCCACTCGCCGGGCTGGAGCACACGGCACAGGGCCCAGAGGGGGCGGCGGGCAGGGCGGGCAGGAGCCCGCCGAGGTGGGGGCGGCCGCGCTCCCGATCCCGCGCACACCCTTGATAAGGCATGTGACATGTGCCATTTTACTCCCCATCCCGTCACCGGAACGGTCCCCCAACTCCCCCTCCAGGAGCCGACTTTGCGCGCCTTGGTCCTCGCCGCCGCCCTGCTGATCGCAGCCGCCACCCCCACCGCCGCCCACGCCGCCCCGACCGGTCGGGGCGAGCCCGCCCCGGACCACGTCTTCGCCGACGCGGGGCAGCGCCCCGCCCACGGCACCGGCAAGAACGCGGCCGGCCTGACCGCGGCCGGCGGCGGCAGACTCGAAGCCCGGATCCTGCCCCTCGTCCACGACTGCGGCCCGGCGCTACGGATCCGCGCCCAGGAGATGACCGCCGCCCAACTGGCCGCCACCTGCGCGAGCCTGGCCGGCCAGGACGCCTTCTTCCACGACGTGGTCAAGGACCCGGGCCCCGTCGCGGACGACTACAACACCAAGCTCGAAGTCGACGTCTTCAACTCCAGCGCGGACTACAAGGCGTACGCCGGCCGGATCTACGGCATCGACACCGACAACGGCGGCATGTACCTGGAGGGCGACCCCTCCAGGACCGGAAACCAGCCCCGGTTCATATGCTACGAGCGCACCGACGTGAGCCCCGGCTGGCAGATCTGGAACCTCAACCACGAGTACACCCACTACCTCGACGGCCGCTACGACCTCCACGGCGACTTCGCCGACAGCCAGACCACCCCCACCGTCTGGTGGGGCGAGGGCATCGCCGAGTACGTCTCCTACGCGTACCGCGGCGTCCCCTACACCAACGCGCTGGCCGAGGCCGGCAAGCACACGTACGCCCTGCGCACCCTGTTCGACACCACCTACGCCGGCAGCGACGTCAACCGCACCTACAACTGGGGGTACCTCGCGGCCCGTTACATGGTCGAGCGGCACCCGGCCGACGTCGCCACCGTCCTCGGCCACTACCGCACCGGGAACTGGGCCGCCGCGCGCGCCTTCCTCACCGGCCTGGACCACGAGGCCGACTGGCAGGCCTGGCTGACGGAGGTGGCCGCCCGCGGCTGATCGCCCCTCCGGGCGGGCCGCCGCCGTCGGGGCCGCGGGATTCGTGCCCGCGGCCCCGTTCGGGGGTGGGTCAGGAGGGATCGCCGTACTGCAGGCCGCGGCCGTTGGTGCCCACGTAGACGCGCCCGAAGGTGTCGGGGTCGCCGGTGATCACGCCGACCCCGCCGATGCTGCCCCACTGGTGCGCGTCGTCGTTGACGCGGAGCCAGGTGGCGCCCTTGTCGGTGGAGCGGAAGACGCCGGTGACGCCCTCGACCGTTCCGATCAGGTAGAGGGCCTGGTAGGAGGCGCCGGGGGCGGGCCTGCCGAAGCCCACCGCGGAGGCGGAGGCCACCGTGGAGAGCCGGGTGAACGTGCGGCCGCCGTCGCTGGAGTGCAGCAGCCCCCGGCCGCCGCCCGCGATCCACAGGTGGCCCGCCATGCCGGGGACGGCCGTCAGCCGGCCGGCCGCGGGCAGTCCGGTCGCCCGGGCGGTGAAGGTCGCTCCGCCGTCGGTGCTGGCGTGGAGCGTGCCGCCGGACAGCGAGTAGAACGTACGGGCCGAGGAGCGGTCGGCGACGACCGCGGCGTCGGTGCCGAGGCCGCGGACCTTCGACCAGCTCGCGCCCTTGTCGGCCGAGCGGTACGGGGCCTGGCCGGCCTGCGTCCAGACGATGGCGGAGCCGTCCGCCGCCAGGGCGACGCGACCGTCCCGGGCGCCGGGCACCGGCTCCGCCCTGAAGCCGGTCCAACTGGTGCCGCCGTCGGTGGAATAGGCGCCGTCCTGTGCGCCGCCCCGGCCGACGCGGACCATCAGCGACGGGTCGGCCTGGGCGAAGTCGATGTCGGTGCTGTTGGTCATCATCGGGTCGCTCAGCCGCCCGGCGGGCACCTTGGTCAGGTCGTCGTGGCGGAAGCCGCCCTGGTCGCCCATCGCGGTGACGACGGCGGCGCCGCCGGGCGGGGCGACCGCGTCCATCAGCGCCGTCTCCTCCAGGCCGCGCGCGCCCCCGGTCCAGTGGCTCGTGCCGCCGCTGTCGGTGGCCGTCGCGTCCTCGCTGCGCCAGATGCCGTTGCCCGTGCCGTACAGCACGTGCCCGGAGTCGAAGGGGTCGATGGCGAGGGCGGTCATCCAGTGCCCGGTGTGGGTGCCGACGTACGGAGCCGCCGAGGCGTTCCGCACCGTTCTTCCGGCCAGTGCCCGCCACGTCGCACCGCCGTCGGTGCTGCGGTAGATCTCGTCCTCGGGCCACCAGCGGCCGAGGGTGGTGACCATCACCGTGGAGGGACGGGACGGGTCGACGGCCAGACCGGAGAACCCGTAGCCGCCCCGGGAGGGGGAGATGTCCTTCCAGCTCCCGCTCTTCGGCGTGTACTTCCGGACCGAGCCCGCGGTCACCCCGTTGGGTCCGAGGGCGTCGGTGTACGTCAGATACAGCGAGCCGTCGCCGGACAGGACGCCGTGCTGGGGCAGCTGGCCGGTGGGCTGCCCCGGGACGGCCTGCCAGGTGCTGCCGCCGTCGGTGGACCGGTACAAGGAGGTCGAGCGGTCGGCGACGCCGACGTAGACCGTGCCGCTGCCGGCCGGGCCGTACGTGACGAAGGAGATCCCCGCGCCGCTGCCCGCCCCGTCCTTGACGGGGAACGAAGAGACCTGGCGCCACGTCGCTCCGCTGTCGGTACTGCGCCACAGGCCGTTCTTCCGGGTGCCGAGGAGCAGGGTCCGGGGGTTCGCGGGGTCGATCACCAGGCGTTCGCCCGCCCCGCGGCCGTCCTCGTTGCCACCCAGCTTGAAGGGGAGGTCGGTGCGCTGGAAGGTGCGGCCCCGGTCGGTGGAGCGGAGGATCGCTCCGTTGCCGGCCCAGTCGTTGGTGTAGGTGCCGGACGCGAGGTAGAGGCGGTTCGGGTCCACCGGGTCGGTGGCCACGGCGTCGATGCCCAGCAGGTTCCAGTCCTTCTCGCCGACCCAGTCGGTCAGCGGGATCCACTGCTCGGCCGCGGGGTCCCACCGGTAGGCCCCGCCCATGTCGGTGCGCGCGTACAACAGCCCCTTCTCGCGGGGGTTGAACACCAGGCCGGTGACGTAACCGCCGCCGACCACCTGGGCGTTCCGCCACCTGTACGGCCCGGACGCGGACGTCCCGGCGGCATCGGGCACCTTCACCAGCGTCCACCGCTGGTTGTCGCCGCCCCGGCCGGGGTACTGGATGACCGCCGCGCCCTGGGCCCTGGAGCCGCCGGCGACGTCCAGGACGAGGCCGCTCGCGCGGGAGGTGAAGGTGACGGCGCCGGAGCCGGGCACGACGTCGATCCGCCACTCCTGGGCGGCGGAGGAGCTGTCGGTCTGCTGCTCGGCGGCGGCCGCCGGTGCGGTGGAACCGCCCGCGATGCCCAGCACCTTGCCGCTGTTGCGGTTCACCAGCTCGTAGTGGCCGTCCCCGGTGGGGCGGAGCCTCCACTGCTGGTTGGCGGTGTTCTGGTCGGTCCACTGCTGGACGCGGGTGCCGTCGGCGGTGGAGAAGCCGTCGACGTCCAGGACCTTGCCGCTGCGCACGGAGACCAGCCGGTAGAAGGCGTTGGCGTCGACCGTCGCGGCCTGCGAGTCGTCCTGGGAGAACAGGAGGTACGGCACGACGGCGGTGGGCACGCCGATCAGCAGGGCGGTGGCGCTCCAGCTACGCCGGTGACGCCCACGGCGCGCGCCGTTCGTGGGGTTGTTCATGGGGGGTGTGCTCCTTGTGCGACTGTGGTTCGGGCGGGTCAGCGGCGCAGGGTGAGGAGCCCCGGCCGGTACGGGAGCCGGTCGTAGGGGCCGCTCGCCCGCGGGGACTTGCCCTGGTACAGGAATTGCAGGTTGCAGGGGTCGATCGTCATGGTCTGGTCGGGGTTGCTGCGGACCAGGTCGCCGTGGCTGATGTCGTCGGTCCAGGTGGCGCCGCTGTTGGCCTTGCCGGCGAACGGGTTGCCCTCGGTGGCGGCCTGCGGGGTCCACGGGCCGCCGAGGCCGGCGGCGGTGAAGGAGCGGAAGTAGCGCCGCTCGTCGGCGCCCCGCGCCTCGACGATCATGAGGTACTGCTCCTGGCCCTTGACCTTGTAGACCTGCGGCGCCTCGAACAGGTTCTTCGTCGTGTCGCTCAGGACCGTCGTGTACGACGAGCCGAAGCTGGACGGGAAGTTCCCGATCGGCATGCTCGCCCGGTAGATCCTGCCGTTGTCACCGGCGAAGAACAGGTACATGTTCCGGTCGTCGGCGATCAGGGTCTGGTCGATCGGACCGGTGCCGGACTCCGTGCGGGGGATCGTGCCGGTGAACAGCGGCCGCGGCGCGGACCAGCCCTCGGGGTCGGTGGGGTCGCTGGACGTGCGGTAGGCGAAGGGCCACGCGCCCCATTGGTAGGCGAGGACCCAGACCTTCTTGGGAGCGAAGTAGAAGAGGGTGGGCGCGACCGCGTTCCGGCTCATCCCCGTCTGGCCGGCCGTGGCCATCTCCGACCAGTTCGCGAAGGGCTTGAACGCCATCGAGCCGTACGAGGTCCCCGACGCGCTCGACGCGTAGACCAGGTGCTTGCCGCCCACCGCGACGTGAGTGAAGTCCTTCACCGCGGCCCACCCGTGCGACGGCTGGGCGAGGGGCCCCGTCGAGCTCCACCGGTACGTCGACGGGAGGGCGCAGGTGCTCGCACCGCCCGTCGAGGAGGGGGCGGTCCACTTCTGGTTGCCGACGGGCGCGCAGGTGTGCAGCTGGATCGTGGTGCCGTTCGCGGTGGCCGCGCCGACGGCGTCGAGGCAGAGCCCGGACTGGACACCGGTGATCGTGCCGTCGGCGTGGACGTCCCACTGCTGGTTGGCTCCGCCGTTGCACTCCCAGACGATCACCGGCGTGCCGTTGCCGGTGCCCCTGCCCTTGGCGTCCAGGCACTTCTCCCCGTGGACCTTCAGCTGTTTGGCGGCGGTGCGGGTCCAGCGCTGGTTCGCCTGTCCGCCGCAGTCCCACAGGCGTACCCGTGTGCCGTCGGCGGTGGCGGAGCCGGGGACGTCGAGGCAGCGTCCCGAGGCGACGCCCTTGATCTCCCCGGTGCCGGCGGCCGGCTCGGCCGGGGTGGTGCCGGCGCCGGAGCCGAGGGCCCGCATGACGGCGGCGTACGCGGGCTTGGGCCTGCCGCCGCCGTCGAACAGCAGGGGGCTCTCTCCCTTGCGCCAGGAGTCGCTGTCGCGGACGCCCCAGACCGTGATCCCGGTGCACCGGGCCACGGACAGGCAGGCGCCGACCGCGTCCGCGTAGTGGGCGGGTGCCGCCTGGGCGATGTCCAGCTCGGTGATCTGGACGTCGACGCCCAGGGCCGCGAAGGCCGCGAGGGTGGTCCGGAAGCTCGCCGGGGGGCCGCTCGCCCCGAAGTGGCTCTGGAACCCGACGCAGTCGAGGGGCACGCCACGGGACCTGAAGTCCTTGACCATGCGGTAGACGCCCTGGGTCTTGGCGTCGGACCAGTTCTCGATGTTGTAGTCGTTGTAGCAGAGCTTGGCCGAGGGGGCGGCCGCACGGGCGGTGCGGAACGCCTCCTCGATGAAGCCGTCGCCCAGCACCTTACGGAAGACGGAGTCGCGGAGCCCGCCGCCGCCGCCGTCGGCGAACGCCTCGTTCACCACGTCCCAGGAGTGGACCTTGCCTCTGTAGTGGGTCAGCTGCGTGGTGATGTGGTGGTTCATCGCGCCGCGGAGCGCCTTCGGGTCGCGGAGGGAAGCGACCCAGGCGGGGAGTTGCGAGTGCCAGACCGTGGTGTGGCCGCGCACGCGCTGGCCGCGGGCCAGGGCCCGGTCGACGATCCGGTCCGCGGGTCCGAACACGAAGGTGCCGCGGGACGGCTCGACGACGTCCCACTTCATCTCGTTCTCCGGGGTGATCATGGTGAACTCCCGGTCCGCAATGGCGGTGTACGCGGCGTCGCCGAGCCTGCCGGCCGCCACGGCCGTGCCGAAGTACCGGCCCGAGGGCGCCGCCTGGGTGCCGAGGCCCGCGGCTCCGGCGGCGCCGGGGAGGAGCGTCGTCACGGCGCCGGCCACCACCGCGGCGGCGGCCAGGCCCGCCGCGAGCGTCCGGCGACGGCGGCGGAGCCGGTGCAGGCCCTTCACGCCTTGCTCCGGCTGTCGCCGTGCACATGGGTGTGGAGCGTCATGGGAGGCCTTTCTTCAGGGATACGCAGGTGGGGGAAGGTCACCCCTGAAGTGGAGGCCGCCGGGCTCACGGCCGCATAACAGAAAAGTCGTGCCGCCCCGGAAAATCGTTTCGCCGACGCTCGTCGCGGGCGGAAGGAGGCGTCGGGCCGGGCCCCGCCCCCCGGGCGGATGTCAGGACCAGGGCCCGCGGACGAGGAAGGAGGCCTGCCCGGCGAAGGCCGGCGTGCCGTCGGACCCGTCGAGCCAGATCCCCGCGTCGCGGTGGCGGAGGACGGAGCCGGGGTAGTTGTGCGCGTGCAGGGTCACCGATCCCGGGGCGGCCCCGGGGCGCGGGCAGAAGGTCGCGTCCTCCCGGAAGAGCGCGCTGCCGTCGTCGGCGCTCAGCCGCAGCCGGAGGTAGTGGTGGCGCAGATACCGGCCGTCCGCGGCACGGAAGGTGACGCAGCGTGCGTCGGCCAGCCCGGCCACGACCGTGAGGGTGCCGCGTCGCCGGTCCTGCGCACCGCTGGACGCGGAGATCCGTCCGAGCGTGGCGAGGTCACCGGCGGAGGTGACGAACAGTCCGGGTCGGTCCAGGGACTCCAGCGACCGCGCGCCCAACGGGACCGTGCCCGGGGCGGCGGACGGAGTCGCGGGGGCCGACGCGTCGGGAGCGGCGGTGCCCGAGGGACTCGGCGCGGCGGAGCGCGAGGGGACACCGGTGGCCGTGCGCGTCGGGAGCGGCGCGGGGGTGCGCGTCGGGACCGGCGCGGCGGTGCCGGGCGTGGGCGCTGCGGCCACGGCGGGCCCGCGCGGTGCGGGTTCGGGCCAGGTCACGTAGGCCGCGGTCCCGGCGATGAGCACGGCGCCGGCGGCGATGCCCACCAGGGGGTGAGCGGTCACCGCGTGGAGTTTGCCGAGGAGCGTGCCGTACGTTCCGCTTCCGCCCGTCGCCGTGCCGACGGCGGCGGCGACCGGCCCGGTGGCCAGGCCGGCGGCGCTCGCGGCGGAGCCCGACAGCAGGCCCTTGGCCACGAGCGCGGAGACCAGTCCGGCCGGGACGGCCAGCGTCGCGAGGCCGAGGGGCAGGAGTTCGGCCGGGACCCGCCCGGTCGTCGCGGGCGCGCAGACGGGGCAGTCCCGGGTGTGCCGGGCCATCCGCTTGCGCCAGACCGAGGTGCGGAGGCCGTCCCACCCGGTCACGGTCTCCTCGAACCCCGGACAGCGCGGGTCGGCCTCCAGGGAGGCGACGATCGTCCGGCACAGTTCCAGCTGCTCGCGCATGCGTTGCAGGCGGACCCCGACGTGGGCGACCGTGAGTCCGGTCGCGGCGGCGATGTCCTCGCGGCTCAGCAGACCGGCGCACTCCTGCCACCAGAGCGACAGCATCGTGCGATGGTCCGGGTCGAGCCACCGAGCGGCCTCGACGACCCGTCGCCGCTCGTCCGAGACGTGGAGGCGCAGGAGGGCGACGTCCACGGGTTCGGCGCCGGCGTCGGGTATCCGGCTCGCCTCCTCGATGACCGTGGTGCGCTCGGCGAGGGCGTGCTTGCGGTGCAGGTGCGTGTTGATCTGGCGGAGCGTGATCGACACGATCCAGGACCGGAAGCTCTCGGGGGCGCGTACGGTGGGCAGGTCGCGCACCACGCGCAGCAGGGTCTCCTGGACGACGTCGTCGATGTCGGCGTGACCGTTCAGCGCCCGCCCGACGATGTTGTAGACGAGCGGCAGGTACGCGGCGATCAGTTCCTCGCGCGCCCGGTCGTCACCGGCCCGCGCCGCGACGACCAGTTCCGCGTGATCCACGTCGATGAGCCCCATTCCCGCCTTCTCCAGGGAAACGATCCGCCGAGCACGGCGGCATGTCTTGAAGTCGGCAAAGATATACGGCCGGGCGCCGTGCCCCGCTCGGCGGGCCGCCGGCCGCGGTCGGATCGGGCCCGCGCCCTCTCCGGCGGAGAGGGCGCGGGCCGTGGTGGGCCCGGCGGGACGGCCGGGGGCCGTCCCGCCGGAGGGCGTCAGCGCTGCAGCGTCAGCAGGCCCGGGCGGTAGGGCCACTGGCCGTAGTCACCGCCGGAGTTGGGGTCGCGGCCCTGGTAGAGGAAGCGCAGGTTGCAGGGGTCGACCGTGAAGGTCTGGTCGGCGCTGGTGCGGATCAGCTCGCCGTGGCTGATGTCGTTGGTCCAGGTGGCGCCGCTGTTGGCCTTGCCGGCGAAGGGGTTGCTCTCGGTGGCCGCCTGGGGCGTCCAGGTGCCGTTCAGGCTGGTGGCCGTGAACGAGCGGAAGTAGCGGCCCTGGGAGCCGATCGCCTCGACGATCATGAGGTAGCGGTCCTGGCCCTGGAGCTTGTAGACCTGCGGGGCCTCGAACAGGTTGTTCGTCGTGTCGCTCATGATCGTCGTGTACGACGAGCCGAAGCTGGACGGGAAGTTCCCGATCGGCATGCTCGCCCGGTAGATCCTGCCGTTGTCACCGGCGAAGAACAGGTACATGTTCCGGTCGTCGGCGATCAGGGTCTGGTCGATGGGGCCCGTGCCGGAGCCGGTGATGGATCCGGAGAAGAGCTCCTGCTCCGCCGACCAGCCGTTCGGGTTGGTCGGGTCGGTCGACGTCCGGTACGAGAAGGCGGTCCTGCCCCACTGGTAGGCGAGCACCCAGATGTTCTTCGGCGCGAAGTAGAAGAGGGTGGGGGCGACGACCGACGTCGACATCGTGTTCTGGGACGCCGAGGCCATCTCGGACCAGTTGGTGAACGGGCTGAAGTTCATCGAGCCCCAGCCCGCGCCCGTGCCGGCAGCTCCGTGCGTGGTCGCGTAGACGAGGTGCCGGCCGTTGTAGGGGGCGACGGTGAAGTCCTTCAGCGAGGCCCATCCGGCCTTGGGCTGCGCCAGCGCGCCCGTCGACGACCAGCGGTACGTCGAGGGGAGGGCACAGGTGCCGGGGGTGCCGCCGCCGGCGACCTTGACGAGCTGCCACTGCTGGTTGGCGCCGCCCCAGTCGTCGTACTGGACGACGTTCGCGCCGTCGGCGGTGGACGCGCCCTGGACCTCCAGGGCCTTGCCGCTGTGGCGGGCGACGAGCCGGACGTGGCCGTCCGGGCTGTCGGCGAGCCGCCACTGCTGGTTGGTGCCGTTCAGGTCGGTCCACTGGACGACCGCGCCGCCGTTGGCGGTGGAGAGGTTGTGGACGTCCAGGACCTTGCCGGAGTGACGGGACTTGACGCGGTAGTAGCCGTCGCCGGAGGCGACGAACTGCCACTGCTGCTGGTTCTGGTCGTTCCTGGTCCACTGGGTGATGCGGGCGCCGTCGCCGGTCGCGAGGTTGTGGACGTCCAGGGCCTTGCCGCTGTTGCGGTTGACCAGGACGTACCAGGCGTTGGTGTCGACGGTCGCCGCGACGGCGGGCGGGGCCGTGAGGAGGGTGGCCCCCAGCAGCAGGGACGACAGGACCGCGAGGACGAGCCCCAGGACCAGGGGCGGGCGGCGGAATCTCATCGGGAGATCTCCTTCGGGGTAGGGGGTTGGGGTGTGTCCGACGAGCCGCGCGGCGGCGGCGCCGGAGGGTCGGGGTCGGGGACCGGGGCGGGGACGGCGTAGGGATGGAGGAGGCCGCACATGCCGAAGCCCGGTTCCTCCGGACGTTCCAGCCGGGCCACCTCGCCGTGGTCGAGGTGGGAGAGGTCTCCGGCGCGGAGTGCCGCCAGTTGGGAGCCGGTCGCGAGGGTCGCCGTCAGCGGGCCGTCGCGCCAGCGGACCCACCAGACGTCCAGGAGGTCCCGCTTCAGCCGGTGGGCCGCGGCGTGGAACTCCGGCAGCCCGCCGTCGCGCAGGGCCAGGAAGCCCTCGACCGCCAGGTCGCGGCGGCGGCGCGCCGCGGCGGCGTGGTCGCCGGTCAGGGTGGCCGCCGCCCGGTAGGCCTCGGGGTCGGCGAGGACGGCCGGGGGGAAGGTGAGGACGGCGTCGCCCGCCTCGGGGAGCCCGCTGTTCTGCATGAGCACCACGAGGCGCAGTCCGCCGGCGTCGACGAGACGGTGGATCGTGCCGGGGGTGAACCGGACGACGTCCCCGGGGCGCAGCGGCGTGTCGGCGAAGCCGGAGGTGGTGAGGGTCTGGACGCTGCCCTCGCCGGCGATGACGACGTACGCCTCCGAGCAGACGAGGTGCATGTGGGGGGTGCCGCCGCGCAGCCCGTCGGCGGCCTCCCAGTCGTACACGGTCAGCGCGGAGACCCCCACGGCGCCGGGGAGGGGGCTCACCACGGGTGTTCCTGGATGTGGCGGGAGAGGCGGGCGGGGGTCCACGCGCCGCTGGCGACGACGATCCGGTAGCGGCGCGCCAGGGTGGCTCCCGGGGCCAGCGGCAGTTCCTCGTCGAAGGCCAGGGACGGGTTGACGGCGGGGATGGGCTCGCTGCGGACGAACCAGCGGCCCGGGGCGGCGGGATCGTCGAGGAACAGGAGCGTGGAGGCGCGGTCGACCTCGTCGTGCCTGCCGACGAAGGCCAGCCAGTCGCCCTCCTCCCCCATCGCGGGGCCGATCACCTCGCCGCCGGTGAAGTCGCGCGGGCCCCGCCAGAACAGGCCGGTGTATCCGGCGAGTTCCCTGCCCTGGGTGCCCGGGCTGCCGAACACCAGCGGGGTGTCGCGGACGTTGGTGAGCGCGGTGGTGACCTCCAGGGTCCAGGAGTCGGCCGCGACGTCGCACGCGGTCAGGGTGCGGCGTTCGTCGAGCCAGTGCTCCCCGGCCATGGTGTGCCAGGCCAGGTCCTCGGTGATCCGCGCGCGGTCGTGCTCCGTCTCGGCGGACACGGCGAGGCTGCGCATGGTGCCGAGGTTCGGCAGGTCCACGTAGCCCCGGCCCCGCAGGTAGGTGCCGCCGCCCCAGAAGTTCTGGCCCGACACCCACGACGCCGTGAACTGGACGCCCTTGTGCCACCGGTGGTCGTGCGGCCGGTATCCGGTGACCGTGTCGCCGGCGAGCGTGCGGACCGGATGCAGGTAGGGCTTGGGCGCCTCGAAGGGGTCCATGACCGGTTGGTGCACGTACCGGAAGAGGTCGACACCGCGCGCCCCGACGGTCAAGGAGTCTTTCTCCTCCCGGAGTTCGAACGTCATCGGAACACCTCCGGGCGGCCGCCGTGGAGGGAGCCGTAGAACGGGTCGGCCGGGTCGATCTCGCCGCGCCCGACGGGGCGGCCGGTGATCGCGGCCTTGTACAGGGCGGTGACCAGTTCCATCGTGGGGCGGCCGAGGTCGGGCCTGGTGCCCGCCTCGTACGCGTCGAGGAAGGCGGCGAGCTGGGCGGTGTGCGAGCTGGGCAGGTCGTCGGGCGGCTCCCACGTCGCCCCCGGCGACCTGGCGGTGAACGTCCAGTCCGCGTTGGAGTAGCCGTAGAGGTGCCGGAGTTCGACCGTGGCGTCGGTGAGGTCGAAGCGCAGGTAGCTCTCCTCGCGCGGGGAGAGGACGCTGTTGACGACGGTCGTGAGGGCTCCGTTCTCGAAGCGGACCAGGGCCGCGGAGACGTCCTCGGTCTGGACGTCGCGCTCCAGACGGCCGGCCATCGCGCGGACCTCGGCCCACGGTCCGAGGACGTCCAGCATCAGGTCCATCTGGTGGATGCCGTGGCCCAGGGTCGGGCCGCCGCCCTCGCTCCCCCAGGTGCCGCGCCAGGGCACGTCGTAGTAGGCGTCGTCGCGGTACCAGGCGGTGACGCACTGGGCGACCAGGGGACGGCCCAGGGTTCCGGCGGCGATCCGGTCGCGCAGGTGCCGGGCGCCCGAGCCGTACCGGTGCTGGAACACCGCTCCCGCGGCGGCGGGGCCCTCGGCGGCCTGGATCCGGTCGAACTCGGCCAGCGACAGGGCCACGGGCTTCTCGCACCACACCCACGCCCCCGACTCCAGGCAGGCCACGGCCTGTTCGGCGTGGAGGAACGGCGGCGTGCACAGGTGCACGACGTCGGGCCGCTGCTCGCGGAGCATGGTGCGGAGGTCGGTGTGGACGGCGGGGATGCCGTGCTCGGCCGCGAAGGCCTCGGCGCGCAGGGCGTCCACGTCGACGGCCGCCACGATCTCGGCGCGGTGCGCCTGTGCCCGGAGGGCCGGGACGTGGCAGATGCCGGCGATCCCGCCCGTTCCGACGATCGCCGTCCTGATCATCCGCCGAGCACCTTCCGGATCGCGTGGTAGGCGGGCTTGGGCGCCAGGTTCTCGTCGTAGGGCAGGGCGGCGCCCTCACCGGGGAAGACGGAGGGGATCCACGAGTACTTGTCGGTGTAGTCCCAGATGGTGACGCCGACGCACTTCCGGACCTCCAGGCAGGCCTTGACGTAGTCGGCGTACCAGGTGGCCTGGGTGGCGAGCTTCTCCGGGGTGGCGGGCAGGTTCATGCGGATGTCGAGCTCGGTGACCGCGACCTCGACGCCGAGGTCGGCGAAGCGCTGCATGTTCTGGCGGACGTCGGCGGGGAAGCCGTACTGGAGCGCCAGGTGGCCCTGGATGCCGAAGCCCTCCACCGGGACGCCGTCGGCCTTCAGCTGCTTGATGAGGGCGTGGTAGGCGTCGCTCTTGGGGCCGATCCCGTCGACGTTGTAGTCGTTGAGGTAGAGCTTGGCGTGCGAGTCGACCTCGTGGGCCCAGCGCAGGGCGTCGGCGATGTAGCCGGGGCCGAGGGTCTTGTAGAAGAGCGACTCGCGGTAGGTGCCGTCCTCGTTGAAGGCCTCGTTGACGACGTCCCAGTGGATGACCTGGCCCTTGTAGTGCCGGACGACGGTCTGGATGTGGTTCTTGAGGACGGCGCGCAGTTCGTCGGCGGTCCAGGTGCGCTCGGTGAGCCAGGCGGGGAGCTGGCTGTGCCAGACGAGGGTGTGGCCGCGGACCTTCTGGTGGTGGGCCTTGGCGAACGCCACGACCTCGTCGCCCGCGGTGAAGTCGAAGACTCCGGGCTCGGGTTCGGTGGCGTACCACTTCATGGCGTTGCCGGGGGTGGTCTGGCCGAATTCGCTGCCGAGGAGCTTCAGGTAGGCGGCGTCCGTGAACTCGGGGTTGTCGGTGGCGGAGCCGAAGTATTTGTGGTGCTTCTTGGCGAGTTCGGCGAGCGTCTTCGGGCGGGGCTCGGCGGTCGCGGGCGTCGCGGCGAGGCCGGCCGCGAGGCAGACGGCGGCGGAGAGGGCGACGAGATGCCGGGACAGGGGCATGGAGGGCTCCTGGGGTGGTGGGTTCAGTCGAGGACGATGGTGGTGAGCGCGCGGGGCGCGAGCGTGGCGGTGAGGGTGGTGCCGTGGGTGGCGGCGACCGCGGCGGGCGTGATCGAGCGGGTCTCGTCGGTGACGTAGGCGTCGGGGTGGCGGTCGTGGCGGTCGTGGCCGCCGCGCAGCGTGAAGGCGGCGGAGGTCTCGGTGGTGGCGGTGTTGAGGATCTCGATGACGCGGCTTCCGTCGGTGTTGCGGAAGGCCGTGACCTGGAGGGCCGGGTCGGCGTGGGTGACCGGTACGCGGACGGCGCCGGGGCGGATGAAGCGGCTGAAGGCGGCCAGCGCCCAGTACCGCTTGGACACCCGGTAGTCGTCGCCGGGGTCGGCGAGCCGGATGAGTCCCCGGGTCGCCCCGAGGGACGCGCCGGTCCAGTAGACGTAGGCGTTGGCGTTGCCGACGGTCAGGGTGTTCTGGATGTCGGCGGCGACGGCGAGGCCGTCGTAGCCGCTGCCGTCGTCCCAGTTCTCGTTCCAGGTGGTGCCGTCGGGTGACCACTCCGACATCCACACGTGCTTGTCGGTGGGCTGCGGGACCGTGGTGGGGCCGCTGTAGCGGTGGCCGGTGACGGTCGTTACGGCCTTGTCGGCGGCGGGGTCCGCCTCGATGGCCTCGGTGTAGGCGACCTGCCGGTCCCAGCCGGCGGCGTCGCAGCAGACCAGTCGCGTCTTCAGGCCGGAGGCGCGGACGGTCGGCCCGAGGACCTTGAGGAAGTCGACGGCCTGCTGGGGGGTGAAGCGCATGGAGGCGTACGTCGCCGTCCAGTCGGGTTCGTTGGTGAATCCCAGGTCGGTGATCCCGATGCCCTCCCGCTGGTAGAACTTCGCGTACTGGACGAGGTAGTTCGCGTACGCCTGGCGCCATTCGGGCCGCAGCTCGCCGCCGTCGTTCTCGCTGTCGTTGGTCTTCATGAAGGCGGGTGCGCTCCAGGCGTCGGCGAAGAACCGCTCGACGCCGTACGCCTTGGCCTCCTTGGCGAGCCAGACCTGGCCGCCGTCCCAGCCGTCCCAGACGTACGACGGAGCGGCGTCCGGACCGCCGGGGTCCTTCGGCAGGATCGTCGGCATGTGGTCGTAGACCCGGTCGGTCGAGGAGCCGATGCCGAGGCGCAGGATGGACAGTCCGGCGCCCTTCTCCTTGCTGAGCAGCAGGTCGAGCACCTCGCGCCGTTTCACGGGGCCGAGGCCACGGGCGCCGTGCAGCAGGTCGGCCCGCTGGAAGGCCATGGAGAAGCCGAATCCGTCGATGGGCTGGAGCGCGCCGCGGAAGTCGACGGTGGCGCGGGCGGTGGCGGCGGGAGCCGGCGGGTCGGCCGACGCGGCCTGCGTTGTTAGCGCTAACAATATGACGGTCGTCAGTGCGGTCAGACGTTTCACGGGGTCTCCTGGGAGGGGGGACGGGGAGCGGGTCAGCCCTTGGTGGCACCGGCGGTGAGGCCGCCGATCAGCTGCCGTTCGGCGACGGCGTAGAAGGCGAGGGCGGGAACCATGGCGAGCACGATGTACGCGAGGACGAGCGCGTAGTCGGTCGAGTACTGGCCCTGGAACTGCTGGACGCCGACCGGGATCGTCTGCCACTTCGGGTCGTTGAACACCAGCAGCGGCAGGAAGAAGTTGTTCCAGCTCGCGACGATCGCCAGGACGGACACCGTGCCGAGCGCCGGCCGTGCCATCGGCAGCAGGATCTTCCAGAAGAAGCGGAGCTTGCCGCAGCCGTCCATGACGGCGGCCTCCTCGATCTCCGCCGGGATGGTCCGGAAGAAGCCGCGCAGGATGATGATCGTCATCGGGAGCCCGAAGGCCGCCTGCGGCAGGACGACCCCGAGCGGGTTGTCGAGCAGGCCGAAGGTGCGCAGCATGAGGAAGAGCGGAAGGACGGCCACGGCGAACGGGAACATCAGCCCGATCGTGAACAGCCCGTAGAACAGCTCCCGGCCGCGGAAGGCGTAGCGGGCCAGGACGAACGCCGCCATCGCGGAGGCCGCCACCGTGCAGAACGTGGTGCCGATCGCGATGCCCGCGCTGTTGGCGATCTGCCGCCAGAACATCCCGTCGCCGAGGATGCCGGTGTAGTTGCCGACCTTCCACTCGTCCGGCAGCCCGAACGGGTTGCTGGTGAGCTCGCCGGTGCTCTTGAACCCGGAGATCACCGCGTAGACCAGCGGGACGGCGACGAACGCGCCGATCAGCCAGATCACGCCGTGCAGCGAGAGGCCGCGGGCCGTACGACGGGCGTTCACCGGCCGCCTCCCGTGGTGACCGCCCCGTCGAGGTCGCGGCGGAGCACGTAGCGCTGGTAGAAGAGGGAGAAGACCAGGCTGATCATGAAGAGGACCACGCTGATGGCGCTGGCGTAGCCGACCTGGTAGCGCTTGAACCCGAACTGGAACATCGCGATCGCCATCGTCTCGGAGGAGTGGTTGGGCCCGCCGGCGGTCATCACCCAGACGAGGTCGAAGAGCTGGATGGAGCCGATGACCGAGAGGAAGACGCTGATCCGGACGGTCGGACCGAGCAGCGGCAGGGTCACGTGCCGGAAGCGCTGCCAGGGGCCGGCGCCGTCGAGGGAGGCGGCCTCCATGATCTCGGCGGGGATGCCCTGCAGTCCGGCCAGGAAGAGCATCATGTGGAAGCCGAAGTACTTCCAGATCATGACCACGAAGAGGGTCGGCATGACCGTCGACGGGTCGGCGAGCCACTTGCCCTGCAGCCCCTCCAGGCCGAGGAGGCCCGCGAGGTGGTCGGCCATGCCGGCGCCGGGCAGGAAGATCATCGTGAAGAGGACGGCCGTGACCACCTCGGACAGGATGTACGGGGCGAAGAACAGCATCCGGTAGACGGCGCGGCCCCGCAGCCTCTGGTTGAGCAGGACCGCGGTGAACAGCGCGAACGGCAGCTGCACGGTGACCGACAGGACGATCAGGTACAGCCCGCGCCCCAGGTCGCCGAGGAAGACCCGGTCGTCGAAGAGCCTGGTGTAGTTCGCGAAGCCGACGAAGTCGTCCAGGGGGCCGATACCGCCCCACTTGTAGAAGCCGGTGAGGACGGCGACGACGATCGGCGCGAGGACGAAGACGAGGAAGAGGACCAGGGCCGGGACGAGGAACCAGGCGATCGAGGCCCATTCCCGCCACCCGCGCGGCGAGTGCCGGCCCGGGGCGGGCGGGCGGGGTGCCGGCACGGCGTCCTCCGTCCGCTCCTTCGTCAGGGTGGGCACGGAGCTAGGCACTCTTCGCAGCCTCGGTGATCGAAGCGGTGACCTGCTCGGGCGTCTTCTCGCCCGCGATGAGGTCGGCGACGCTGTCGTTGACCTCCTGGCCGACCGCCGGCGGATAGGCCTGGTCGAGGAAGAGCTGGAAGCCCGTCGCCTTGGCCAGGCTGGCGGCCACCACCTTCTTGTTCGCGTCGGTGAGCCCGCTCTCCGCGCCCTTCACCACCGGCAGGTAGCCGTTGGAGGCGAGCAGCTTGGCCTGGTTGTCCAGGACGAAGAACCGGAGGAAGTCCAGCGCCTCCTTCGGGGCCCCCTTGCGCAGTGCGAAACCGCCGCCGCCGCCGAACACCTCGGTCGCCTTCCCGACGCCTCCGTCGACCGTGGGGAAGGGGAAGAACCCGAGGTCCGCTCCGAGGTCGGCGCCGGCGTCCTTCTGCACCGAGGGGCCCCACTGCCCCATCAGCTCCATGGCCGCCTTGCCGTTGCCCATGGTCGCCGCCTGGCCTCCGGGGGTGGCGTAGCCGGCGCCGAGGAAGGACGGCTGGAAGGGCTGGAGGTCGACCAGCTCCTTGAGGTGGACGCCCGCCTGGACGAACCCGGCTCCGGTGAAGTCCTTGCCGGTGGCGGCCTGTTGCAGCGCCGGGAGGCCGGCGACGCGCATCGCGAGGTAGGCCCAGTAGTAGTGGCCCGGCCACTTCTCCTTGCCGGCGAGGGCGATCGGGGTGATGCCGGCCGCCTTGAGCTTCCCGACGGCGTCGAGGAGCTCGGCCCAGGTGGCGGGCGGCGCGGTGATCCCGGCCCGGGCGAAGAGCTTCTTGTTGTACCAGAAGCCGACCATGCCGATGTCGTACGGAACCCCGTAGGTGCGGCCCTCGATCCGGTAGGCCTCCAGCGAGACCGTGGTGAGCTCGGACGACCAGTCGAGGACGTCGGTGAGGTCCTCGACGAGCCCCGCGTCCACCTGCTGCCGCAGCACGCCGCCGCCCCAGGTCTGGAAGACGTCCGGGAGCTTCCCGGACGAAGTGGTCGCCGTCAGCTTGGACTTGAACGCCTCGTTCTCCAACGAGGTCGTGTGGATGGCGACGTTCGGGTGAGCGGACGTGTACGCGGCGGAGATCTCCGGGAAGAGGGACTTGCCGGGCTCGGTGGTGGCGATGTTCCACCAGTCGAACGACACCTTGCCGTCGGCGGACGTGCCGTCGGTCCCGTCGGCCCCGCAGGCCGCGGTCAGGGAGACGGACAGGGCGGTCAAGCCCGTGAGCGCCAGGAAGCTACGTCGGCTCGTGAGGGTGCTGGCCATGGGACCTCCGGGACGGGGAATGCCGGGGCGGGCGTGCCGAAACTTTTTCGAAATACTCTCGAATTCTGCGCTGCCACAAACTAGGAACGTAAGGCTAATCGGTCAAGACCCCGTGCCAATTTCTTTGCTTCCCCCCGCTGTTCGCAGGGTTGACAAGCCGTCGAACCGCCCGGAAACTCATCGAAAGTTTGCGATACCCGTCGGCCGAAGGCATCCGCGCAGAGGAGAGAAGTTGAGCGAGCAGCGCCCGACCCTGGCCGTCATCGCCGCGGAGGCGGGGGTTTCCCAGGCCACCGTGTCCAAAGTGATCAACGGCCGCTCCGATGTCGCCCCCTCGACGCGCGAACGGATCGAGGGGCTGCTGCAGGCGCACAACTACCTCCCGCCCGGGCGGCAGGGCAGAGGCCGCAGATCGGGTCTCGTCGACCTGATCATCGGCGGTCTGGACAGCGCGTGGGCGGTGGAGATCCTGCGGGGCGTCGAGGCCGAGTGCGCCCGGCGGAGCGTCGCCACCGTCGTCTCGCTCGTCCCGCCCGGCGAGACCTCGCCGACCGGCTGGACCGCCCTGCCGGCCCTGCACCACAGCGACGGCGTCATCCTCGTCACCGCCTCGGTCACCCCGTCCCAGCGCGCCCAGGTCGAGCGGACCGGGGCCGCGCTGGTCGTCATCGACCCGATCGACCTGCCGGGCAACGGCGTGCCGAGCGTCGGGGCGACCAACTGGGCCGGCGGCCTCGCCGCCACCGAACACCTGCTGGAGCTCGGGCACCGCCGGATCGCCGCGATCGGCGGACGCAAGGAGATGCTCTGCAGCCAGGCCCGGATCGACGGGTACCGGGCGGCTCTGGAGCGGGCCGGCGTCGACGTCGACCGCGACCTGATCCGCTTCGGCGACTTCCAGCACGAGGGCGGCTTCCGGTGCGCCCAGGAGCTGCTCGCCCTCCCCGAGCCGCCGACCGCCGTCTTCGCCGGCAGCGACCAGCAGGCGATGGGCGTCTACGAGGCCGCGAGGCAGGGCGGACTGAGCATCCCCCGGGACCTCAGTGTGATCGGCTTCGACGACCTGCCGATGTGCGACTGGCTGTCGCCGCCGCTGACGACGGTGCGTCAGCCGCTGGAGGAGATGGGTCGGGTCGCCGCCCGCACCCTCTTCCAGCTCATGGACGGCCAGCCCCTGGTCAGCCCCCGGATGGAGCTCTCGACCGAACTCAAGGTCCGGCTCTCCACCGCCCCGCCTCGTCCCTAGGAGCATCCCTTGAACGAGCACCGGCGCACCCCCCTCCCGCCCCCGCCCGGGCGTGGCGCCTTCGCTCCGCACACCCTCACGGACACCCCGGCCGACCCCACGCCGGGCTCCGTACGACCGGCGTTCGGCCCCGCACCGACACCCGTCCGCCCCCGACCCGGCCCCGCGCGAGGCTCCGTTCGGCCCCGGCCCGGCCCCGCGCCGGACTGCGCACCCTCCAGGCCCGGCCCTGCGCGGGGCTCCGTTCGGCCCCGGCTCGGCCCGGCACCGGCCGGCGCACCCTCCAGGCCCGGCCCCGCGCGGGGCTCCGCCGCCCGGCCCCGACTCGGCCCCGGACCGGCCTGCGCACCGCCCCTGGTCGATCACCCGCCGGTCCCCCCGGGCCCTCCGGTCGGCCACCCAAAGGCCGATGTCGTTCCCGTCCCGTGAGCGCGTCCTTCGGCGAGCCCGTGCTGCCGGGGTTCCGGCCCGACCCGTCCGTCTGCCGGGTGGGGTCGGACTACTACCTGGTGACGTCCAGCTTCGAGTGGTTCCCGGGCCTTCCCGTCTTCCACAGCCGTGATCTCGTGCACTGGCGCCGCGTCGGCTCCGCGCTCGACCGTCCGTCCCAGCTCGACCTCGACGGGTGCGGACCCTCGCGCGGCCTGTTCGCGCCCACGATCCGCCACCACGACGGGGAGTTCCACCTCGTCTGCACGCTGATGGACGGCCCCGGCCACTTCGTCGTCACGGCGACCGACCCGGCGGGGCCGTGGTCGGAGCCGAGGTGGCTGGAGGGGGACGGCTTCGACCCGTCGCTCTTCTTCGACGACGGCGATGACGGCGACCACGGCACGCGCCGCGACCGCGCGGGCACGGGCGGAGAGGGCGAGGGCCGCGGCCGCGCCTGGTTCACCGCCGCCCGCGTCCTGGACGAGGCCGCCGGCCGCACCGAGATCTGGATGCGCGAGTACCTCCCCCGCGAACGGCGGCTCACCGGCCCCGAACACGTCCTCTGGTCGGGAAGCCGGGCGGACGCCCGATGGCCGGAGGCACCGCACCTCTACCGGATCGACGGCTCCTACCTCCTCCTCACCGCGGAAGGCGGCACCGAGGCCGACCACAGCGTCGTCGCCGCCCGCGCTCCCCGCGTCACGGGCCCGTACGCGGGCGCCCCCGGCAATCCCGTGCTGCCCCCCGCCGCGGGCCCGGTCACCTGCACCGGTCACGCCGACCTCGTGCGGACCCCCGAAGGCGACTGGCGGGCCGTCCTCCTCGGCGTCCGCCCGGGCTCCGCCCTCGGACGCGAGACCTTCCTCGCCGAGGTGACCTGGCGCGACGGCCGGCCGGTCTTCTCCCCCGTCACCCTGGAAGACGTCCCTCCCCGTCCTCCCCTCCACGACGACTTCTCTGTCCTCTCCGCGGACTGGAGCTGCCTGCGCACCCCGCGCACGCCGTTCTGGACCACCGGCGACGGACTCCGGCTCCGGCTCCGGCCGGAACGCCTCGGCGAACGCGGCACCCCGTCCCTCCTGGTCCGGCCACAGGAGCAGCCCGACTGCGACGCGTCCACCGAGCTGCACTTCGCCCCCGCGGCGCCGCACGAGGAGGCCGGCCTCGCCGTCGTCCTGGACGACGACGCCCACCTCCTCCTGGTGCGCACGGCGGAGGGCCTCCTCCTGCGGCGCGGCCCCGGCGTCCTGGCCCGGACCGGGCTGTCCCCCGGCCCCGTGCGTCTGGGGGTCCGGGTCCGCGGTCTCACCCACACCTTCGCCCACGCGGGACCGGACGGCGCCTGGCGGGACCTGGCCACGGTCGAAGCCGACTTCCTCATCCCGCTGTTCACCGGCGTCCAGGTCGGTCTCTACGCCACGTCGCACGGGCGCCCTTCCACCCGCGACGCCCGTTTCGCGTGGTTCGACCTCAGCTATCCGCATCCGCGGAATTCTTCGGGTCGGTAGCGGCGCCGACGGTCGGCGCATTCGCGGGCATTTCTCCCCACCGACCGTGAGCATTCGGCGCGCTCCAGGATTCCGCGTGTCCTGTGCGGCGAAATCTTTCGTCACAGGAATTCCGAAACATCCTCGAAACCGTTGACATGCCCCTGCCGTATTTCCAGACTGATTTCCGAGGCGGCTCGACTTTCTTCGCCGCCACCACGGTGTCGTTCCTCGAATCCCGCGTCCTGTCGACACACGCCCTTTTCGCAGGGGCGCGGACGCGCGGACGGGGATTCTCTGCGCCGTGCTCGCACCATTCCGCGCATTCCCCCCAGGAGGTCCAGCACATGCGTTCACCCACTCTTCTCGCGTCCGGGGTCCGCCGGAGAATCGGCGGCCTGGGCGCGGCGCTCATCGTCGGCGTCCTCGGTTCCGCCGCCGTCCTGGTCGCGCCGCAGCCCTCGCAGGCCGCCGAGAGCACCCTGGGCAGCGCGGCGGCGCAGAGCGGTCGGTACTTCGGAACCGCCATCGCGTCGGGGCGGCTCGGCGACGCCACGTACACGACGATCGCGAACCGCGAGTTCAACTCGGTGACCGCCGAGAACGAGATGAAGATCGACGCCACCGAACCGCAGCAGGGCCGGTTCGACTTCACCGCCGGCGACCGCGTCTACAACTGGGCGGTGCAGAACGGCAAGCAGGTCCGCGGGCACACCCTGGCCTGGCACTCCCAGCAGCCCGGCTGGATGCAGAACCTGAGCGGCAGCGCGCTGCGCCAGGCCATGAACAACCACATCACCGGCGTCATGACCCACTACAAGGGCAAGATCACCCAGTGGGACGTCGTCAACGAGGCCTTCGCCGACGGCACTTCCGGCGCCCGGCGCGACTCCAACCTCCAGCGCAGCGGCAACGACTGGATCGAGGTCGCCTTCCGCACCGCCCGCGCGGCCGACCCGGCCGCCAAGCTCTGCTACAACGACTACAACGTGGAGAACTGGACCTGGGCCAAGACCCAGGCGATGTACTCCATGGTCCGGGACTTCAAGCAGCGCGGCGTCCCCATCGACTGCGTCGGCTTCCAGTCGCACTTCAACAACGACAGCCCGTACAACAGCAACTTCCGCACCACCCTGCAGAACTTCGCCGCCCTCGGCGTCGACGTCGCCATCACCGAGCTCGACATCCAGGGCGCCTCGGGCACGACGTACGCCAACGTGACCAACGACTGTCTGGCGGTGCCGCGCTGCCTCGGCATCACCGTCTGGGGCGTGCGCGACACCGACTCCTGGCGGGCGGAGCACACGCCCCTGCTCTTCAACGGCGACGGCAGCAAGAAGCCCGCGTACACCTCGGTCCTCAACGCCCTCAACGCGGGCTCCTCCACGCCGAACCCGACGCCGACGCCGACCCCCACCCCCTCTCCCGGCTCCGGTCCGATCAAGGGCGTCGCCTCGGGCCGTTGCGTGGACGTGCCCGGCGCCGTCACCACCGACGGCACCCAGGTCCAGCTGTGGGACTGCAACGGCCGGACCAACCAGCAGTGGACCCTCACCGCCGCGGGCGAGCTCAGGGTCTACGGCGACAAGTGCCTGGACGCCGCCGGCACCGCCAACGGCGCCAAGGTGCAGATCTACTCCTGCTGGGGCGGTGACAACCAGAAGTGGCGTCTCGGCTCCGACGGCTCCATCGTCGGCGTGCAGTCCGGACGCTGCCTCGACGCAGCCGCGAGCGGCACCGCCAACGGCACGCAGATCCAACTCTACTCCTGCTGGAACGGCACCAACCAGCGCTGGACCCGCGCCTGACCGGATCCGCTGACACCCGCACCACGGAGGGGAGCCAGGACGTTCCTGGCTCCCCTCGGCGCGTTCAGGCGGGGGAAGGGTTGCCGTAGTACGCATCCGGGCCGTGCTTGCGCGTGAAGTGGCGGTCCAGGAGGTGCCGCGGGGGCTCGACCGTGCCCAGGGCCATCGTGCGGAGGGCCATCTCGGCCACCGCCTCGCAGATGACGGCGTGCTCCAGGGACGCGGTGGCGTCGGCGCCCCAGGTGAAGGGGCCGTGGTGGGCCACCAGGGCGCCGGGGACCTCGCGGGCCCTCGTGTCGTCGCGGTCGAGCAGGTCCACGATGACCTGGCCGGTGTTGTACTCGTAGTCCGTGGCGCACTGCTCCGGGGTGAGGGGCGCGGTGACGGGGACGGGCCCGTTGAAGGTGTCCGCGTGGGTCGTGCCGAGCACCGGAATCGAGCGCCGGGCCTGGGCGAAGGCGACGGCGTGGGTGGAGTGCGTGTGGGTCACGCCTCCGATGGAGGGGAAGGCCAGGTAGAGGCTCCGGTGGGTCTCCGTGTCCGTGGACGGGCGCAGGCGGCCCTCCACGACGCTCCCGTCGGCGAGCGAGACGACGACCAGGTCGTCGGCGGTCAGGACGTCGTAGGACACGCCCGAGGGCTTGATGACGAAGACGCCGGCCCCCCGGTCCACTCCGCTCACGTTGCCCCAGGTGAGGGTGGCGAGACCGGACCGCGGGATGCGGAGGTTGGCCTCCAGCACCTCCCGGCGCAGCTCCTCGGAGACGGCGGTGCTCACGGTCGGCTCCCTCCTGTCGGGGGCGGTGGGCGCGGTCACAGGCTCTGCGCCAGACGGTGGTAGGCCTGGTTCCAGCGCAGCTCGCGGGCGAAGCGGCGGACGGTGGTGTCCTCGTCGATGACGGCGAGTTCGGTGCGCAGCATCTCGGCGAGGTCGTCGAGCTCCTCGCCGCCGAGGGCGGTGGTGAGGACGGTGTGGTGGGGCGCGCCGGCCGTCAGCCACGCCTCGGTGGAGGTACGCAGGTCGGGCCGCGGCCGCCAGACGGCCCGGGCGACGGGGAGCCGGGGCAGCGGCTCGGGCGGGGCGACGACGTCGATGTGGTTGGCGACGAGGCGGAACCGGTCGCCCATGTCGGCGAGGCCGACCACGACGGCCGGTCCGGGGTCCGCGTCGAAGACGAGACGGACCGGGTCCTCGCGTCCGCCGATGCCGAGCGGGTGGATCTCGCAGGAGGGCCGCGCCGTGGTGAGGGAGGGGCAGACCTCCAGCATGTGGGCGCCGAGGATGAGCTCCTGGCCGGGCGTGAGGTCGTAGGTGTAGTCCTCCATGAAGGAGGTGCCGCCGGGCAGGCCGTGCGCCATCGCCTTGAGGGTGCGCAGCAGGGTGGAGGTCTTCCAGTCCCCTTCGCCGCCGAAGCCGTACCCGTCCGCCATCAGGCGCTGCACGGCGAGGCCGGGGAGCTGCCGCAGGCCGCCGAGGTCCTCGAAGTTGGTGGTGAAGGCGCGGAACCCGCCGTCGGTGAGGAAGGTGCGCAGGCCTGCCTCGATGCGGGCGGCGTAGCGCAGGGAGGCGTGGCGCTCGCCGCCGGGCCGCAGCTCGGGAGCGAGGGCGTAGAGGTCCTGGTACTCCTTGACGAGGGCGGTGACGGTGGACTCGTCGGCCGCGTCGACCGCCGCGACGAGGTCGTTGACGCCGTACGTGTTGACCGAGACGCCGAACCGCAGTTGTGCCTCGACCTTGTCGCCCTCGGTGACGGCGACGTCCCGCATGTTGTCGCCGAAGCGGGCGAGCTTGAGGGTGGTGAGTTCGGCGCGGCCGACGGCGGCGCGGGCCCAGCCGGCGATGCGGTCGACGACCTCGGGAGTGGAGACGTGGCCGGCGACGGTCTTGCGCGGGACACCGAGGCGGGTCTGGACGAAACCGAACTCTCGGTCGCCGTGGGCGGCCTGGTTCAGGTTCATGAAGTCCATGTCGATGGTGGACCAGGGCAGCCGGCGGTTGGCCTGGGTGTGCAGGTGGAGCAGGGGCTTGCGCAGGGCGTCGAGGCCGGCGATCCACATCTTGGCCGGGGAGAAGGTGTGCATCCAGGCGATCAGGCCGATGCAGCGGTCGTCGGCCTCGGCCTCCAGGCAGATCGCGCGGATGGCGGCCGCGTCGGTGAGGACCGGTTTCCACACCAGGCGGACGGTCAGCTGCGGCTGGGCGGCGAGGGTGTCGCGGATGGCGCGGGACTGGTCGGCGACCTGGGCGAGGGTGTCGTCGCCGTAGAGGGACTGGCTGCCGGTGAGGAACCAGATCTCACGGTCGGGCTGGGCGGGCGTCATGTCGGGTGTGCTCCTCGGAGGTGCGGGGCGGGGAGGTCGGGGCGGTCAGCCGGTCGGGCCGGCGGCGCGTGCGGCGTTGCGGATCCGCCGCAGGCGGTGGAGGAGGTGCGTGCCGGTGCCGAAGTGGTCGTGCAGGGCGCGGTACTCGTGGAACAGGGCGTCGTAGGCGTCCGCCCTGGCGGGGTCGGGCAGATAGGCGTGGCGCTGGACGCTGCCCATGGCGGAGGCGGCGGAGCGGACGTCGGGGTGGGCGCCCGCGGCGACGGCGGCGTGGATGGCCGAGCCGAGCGCCGGTCCCTGTTCGGAGGTGCCGAGGGAGACGGGACGGCGGAGGACGTCGGCGTGGATCTGCATGAGCAGCGCGTTCTTCCTCAGGCCTCCGGTGACGATGAACTCCTCGACGGGGATCCCGGCGTTCTCGAAGGTCTCGACGATCAGCCGGGTGCCGTAGGCGGTGGCTTCGAGCAGGGCCCGGTAGACGTCCTCGGGCCGGGTGTCCAGGGTGAGGCCGGCGATGACGCCGGAGAGGTGGTGGTCGACCAGGACGGAGCGGTTGCCGTTCATCCAGTCCAGGGCGACCAGGCCGTGCGCGCCGACCGGCTGTGCGGCGGCCTTGCGGGTGAGGAACCGGTGGAGGTCCTCACCGGCCGCCTCGGCCTCGGCGCGGTAGTGGTCGGGGACGCCCTGGCGGAGCCACCAGGCGAAGATGTCGCCGACGGCGCTCTGACCGGCCTCGTAGCCGTAGGCGCCCGTCACGATGCCGCCGTCGACGACCCCGCAGATGCCGGGGACCTCGGCGAGGGTGGCGCCGTTGAGGACGTGGCAGGTGGAGGTGCCCATGATGGCGAGCATCCGGCCGTTCTCGACGGCGCCCGCGGCGGGTGCGGCGACGTGGGCGTCGACGTTGCCGGCGGCGACGGCGATGCCCTCGGGCAGGCCCGTCCAGCGGGCGGCCGTGGCGCTCAGTCCACCGACGCGGGAGCCCAGCGGCGAGAGCGGGTGCTCCAGGCGGGTGGCGGGGAAGTCGGCGAAGTCCGGATGGAGTCCGGCGAGGAAGTCGGGCGAGGGGTACGTGCCGTCCTGGTGGATGCCCTTGTAGCCGGCGGTGCAGGTGTTGCGGGACTCGCTGCCGGTGAGCTGCCAGACGATCCAGTCGGCCGCCTCGATCCAGCGGGCGCAAGCGGCGTAGACGGCGGGGTCCTCCTCCAGGACCTGCAGGGCCTTCGCGTACTGCCACTCGGCGGAGATCTTCCCGCCGTACCGTGCGATCCACTTCTCGCCCCGGGCGTGCGCGAGGGCGTTGATGCGGTCGGCCTGGTCCTGGGCCGCGTGGTGCTTCCACAGTTTGGGCCAGGCGTGCGGGCGGTCGGCCCAGGCGGGCGTCAGGGCGAGGGGGGTGCCGTCCTGGGTGGTGGGCAGGACGGTGCAGGCGGTGAAGTCGGTGGCGATGCCGATGACGTCGGCGGGGTCGACTCCGGCGTCGGCGAGCGCCGCGGGGACGGCGGTGCGCAGGACGTCGCGCCAGTCCTCGGGGTGCTGCAGGGCCCAGTCGGGGGGCAGGGGGGCACCCGTGGTGGGCAGGCGGTCCTCGATGACGGCGTGGCGGTACTCGTGGACCGACGCACCGAGTTCGGCGCCGTCCCGGACTCTCACCACGACGGCGCGGCCGGAGAGCGTGCCGAAGTCGACGCCGATGGTGCATGCCTCGGGGTGGTGGCGGGCCACGGGACCGGGAAGTACGGGTGAGCTCACGATGCGGGGTCTCTCTCGTCGGGAGCGGGGCGAGTGGGGGGAGCCCTCAGATTGTTAACGCTCACAATTGAGTTGAACAAGGGGTGGGAGCGGTTCTGTCGAACATCGAGCGCGAAAGGCCGGTCCGGAAGTGAGCGCTCACTCGGCTGGGCGCGGCAGGGCGACGGGCCGCGAACGGCGTTCCGGGGGCGGGGGGGGGCATGAGGCGAGGGGGACGGGGTGACGCAAGGGGCGGGCTGAGGCAAGGGAGAGGTGGGTGAGGCGAGGGGGCGGGGGTGCCGGGCGAGGGGATGGGGGCGCGTGCGGAGGCGCGGGGCGGCCGCCGCACGGCGCCCCGTCGCAGGCCCGGGACGCCGGAGGCCGTACGGCCCGCCGTCGGGGGACGGGACCGGCCGCCGTGAGAACTCCGGCGTCGCCGAAACCGCCTGTACGGCGTCTGGGGCCGCCGCCACTGGCCGTAGGGCCTCCAGCCGACGCGGACCAAGGGAGGCACGGCCTCCAGCTGACGCGGACCGCGGAGGCACGGCCTCCAGTGGACACGGGCACCGGTCGCACGCCCGGTGAACGCGCCGCCGGTCGCATGGCCTCTGGCGGCCACCCACTGGCCATAGGGCCTCCGGCGGTCGCCGCCGCTGGTCGTACAGCCTCTGATGGACGCGGACACTGTTCGCGCGCCTGGTGCACGCGCCACTGACCACACGGTCTCCAGCAGTCACCGACACCGACCGCACCGCCTCTGATGGACGCGGACACTGTTCGCGCGCCTGGTGCACGCGCCACTGACCACACGGCCTTCGGTGGCCGCCGCAACCGGTCGTACGACCTCTGATGGTCGCCGCCCACTGGCCATACGGCCTTCGGCGGACGCCCGAGACTGGTCGCACTGCCTTCGGCGGGCACCGCCGTCGGCCGCACGGCCCGCAGCGCCTGCGCCGGAAGGGCGCCGTCGGCCGCACGGCCCGCAGCAGACCGACGTCACCCGCCCTACGGCCCGCAGCGGTCACCGCCACCGGCCAGCCGGTCTCCAGCGGCTACCGACACCGGCCGCACCGCCTTCGCCCGAAGGGCGCCGTCGCCGCCGTCGGCCGCACGGCCCGCAGCAGACCGACGTCACCCGCCCTACAGCCCGCAGGGCGGGCACCGACACCGGCCAGCCGGCCTCCAGCAGTCACCGACACCGGCCGCGCCGCCTCCAGCGGCCACCGCCACTGACACCGGCCGCACCGCCTCCGCCCGAAGGGCGCCGTCGCCGTCCGTCCGCACGGGCCCCGACCCGCCCCGCCACCCACCGCGCGTGCGGGCGTGCGGCAGCACGGGCGGCGCGGCGTGGCACCGCGCGGCGGCGGGAACCCGTGGCCGGTGTCAGGCCTCGTGCGGTGGGCGCGTGCTCGCGCGCATGATGAGCTGCGGTTCCACCAGGAGGTGCTCGGTCTTCGTGGCGCGTCCCTCGATGTGGTCGACCAGGAGGCCGATGCTCCGGCGGCCGATGGCGGCGAAGTCCTGCCGGACCGTCGTCAGCGGCGGGGGGAAGTACTCGGCCTCGGGGATGTCGTCGAAGCCGGCGACGGCCACCTGGGCGGGGGTGCGGATCCCGCCCTCGCGCAGGGCCCGCAGGACGCCGAGCGCCATCTGGTCGTTGGCGACGAAGACGGCCGTGACCGGGGTCGCCCCGCGGCGGGCCATGGCGAGTCCCGCGAGTTCCTGCCCGGCGCGGTACCCGGACAGGGGGCTCCAGTCGCCGGTCAGGACGCGCGGCGGGCGGATGCCGCTCTCCTCCAGGACGGCGCGCCAGCCGGCGGTGCGGGCCTCGCTCTCCAGCCAGTCGCCGGGGCCCGCCACGTGCCAGACGTTGGCGTGGCCGGCGGCGAGCAGGTGCTCGGTGACCATGCGGGCGCCGAGTTCCTGGTCGAGGGAGACGCCGGGCAGGTCGAGCTGGTGCCCGCCCTCCACGGTCACCACGGGGAAGGGCGCGTCCAGTTCGGCGAGGGCCTGCACGTGGGAGCGCTGCGGGGTGATGGCGACGACGCCTTCGACGCCCCAGGCGGCGAGGTGGTCGATGGCGTCCCTGAGCCCCTGTCCCCCTCCGCTGCGCAGGCTGACGGTCGAGACGAGGTAGCCCTCCTCGCGGGCTGCCTCCTCCAGGCCGGTCAGGGTGCTGGCGGGGCCGTACAGGGCGGTGTTGACGGCGATGACGCCGAGCGTCCTGGTGCGGCGCGTGACCAGGGCGCGCGCGGCGGAGTTGCGGCGGTAGCCGAGCCGCTCGATGGCCACGGTGACCTGCTCGCGGGTGGCCGCGCGCACGTTGGGGTGGCCGCTCAGCACCCGGGAGACGGTCTGGTGGGAGACCCCCGCCTCCCGTGCGACGTCGGCCATCGTCGGCGGGCGGACGTCTTCCGCGGGGTGCGCCACGTTCGCCTCCCTTCTCGGTGCTCACGGCTGTGTATCGATACGGGAAAAACCTTAGCGCCTCTTGTATCACGCCTTTGTGAGCGCTAACAATCTGTCTCGACCGGGGCGCCGACGCCCCGGCCACCCAGCCGGAACGGAGCCGTCCCGGTGGTGCGGGGACCGCGCTGCCGGCGAGCCCGTCCCCGGTCGGAGCCGCCTCGACGACGGGATGGGTACGCCCATGAAGAAGTTCCGATCCGCATCCGCTCTCCTGGCCGTGACCACCGGCTGCGCCCTGCTGCTGACCGCCTGCGGGCAGTCCGGCGAGGGCGGCAGCCAGGAGGCCAAGGACAAGAAGGAGCGCACCATCGGCATCGCCATGCCGACCAAGTCCTCCGAGCGGTGGATCGCCGACGGCCGCAACATGACGGAGAGCCTGAAGAAGGCCGGCTTCGCCACGACCCTGCAGTACGGCGAGGACGACCCCGACCAGCAGGTCGCCCAGATCGAGAACATGATCACCCAGGGGGTCGACGCCCTGGTCGTGGCCGCCATCAACGGCGAGGCCCTGTCCAACGTGCTGCAACAGGCCGCGGACGCCGACATCCCGGTGATCTCCTACGACCGGCTCATCCTGGGTTCCCCCCACATCGACTACTACGCCTCCTTCGACAACGAGAAGGTCGGCGAGCTCCAGGCCACGTACATCGTCGACAAGCTGGGGCTCGCGTCCGGCGCCAAGAAGGGCCCGTTCAACATCGAGCTCTTCGCCGGCTCCAACGACGACAACAACACCAAGTACTTCTTCAACGGCGCCATGAAGGTGCTGAAGCCCTACCTCGACAAGAAGCAGCTGGTCGTGCGCTCCCGGCAGACCCAGCTCAACCAGGTCACCACCCTGCGCTGGGACGGCGGGACGGCGCAGAAGCGCATGGACGACCTGCTCACCTCCGCGTACTCCACGGCCCGCGTCGACGCCGTCCTCTCCCCGTACGACGGCATCTCCATCGGCATCCTGTCCGCCCTGAAGTCGGACGACTACGGGAGCGCCGCCAAGCCGCTGCCGGTCGTCACCGGCCAGGACGCGGAGGTCGCCTCCGTGAAGTCGATCATCGCGGGCGAGCAGACGCAGACCGTCTACAAGGACACCCGCGCGCTGGCGCAGGTCGCCTCGGACATGGTGGCCGCCGTCCTCGACGGCAAGAAGCCCGAGGTCAACGACGAGACCAGCTACGACAACGGCAAGAAGGTGGTTCCGGCCCGCCTCCTCGAACCGGTCAGCGTCGACAAGTCGAACTACCGGAAGGTGCTGGTCGACTCCGGCTACATCAACGCCGGGGCCCTGAAGTGACCGCCCTCCTCCAGATGCGGTCCATCGTCAAGACCTTCCCCGGCGTCCGGGCGCTCTCCGAGGTGACCCTGACCGTGGAGCGCGGCGAGGTGCACGCGCTGTGCGGAGAGAACGGCGCCGGGAAGTCGACCCTCATGAAGGTCCTCTCCGGCGTCCACCCGCACGGCAGCTACGAGGGCGAGATCCTCTTCGACGGCGAGCCGTGCCGTTTCAAGGACATCAGGGCCAGCGAGCGCCGCGGCATCGTCATCATCCACCAGGAGCTGGCGCTCGTCCCCCACCTGTCGATCGCCGAGAACATCTTCCTCGGCAACGAACCGTCCCGGCGCGGGGTCGTCGACTGGCACCAGGTGCTGCGGCGCGCGTCCGCGCTGCTCCGGCGGGTCGGGCTCGACGAGCACCCCGAGACCCGGGTCGCCGACATCGGCGTGGGCAAGCAGCAGCTCGTGGAGATCGCCAAGGCCCTCGCGAAGGACGTGCGCCTGCTGATCCTCGACGAGCCCACCGCCGCCCTCAACGACGAGGACAGCGCGAAGCTGCTGCGGCTCATGGGGGAACTGAAGGACCAGGGCATCACCTCGATCCTCATCTCGCACAAGCTGAACGAGATCGCCAGGATCGCCGACTCCGTCACCGTCCTGCGGGACGGGCGGTCCATCGAGACCCTCGACGTCAGGGACCCGGCCACCACCGAGGAGCGCATCATCCGCGGCATGGTGGGTCGGGACCTCGACAGCCGCTTCCCCGACCGCACGCCGTACGACGGCCCGGCCGACGCGGCTCCCGTCCTGGAGATCCGGGACTGGACCGTGCGTCACCCGCTCGACCGCGGCCGCAAGGTCGTCGACGGCGTCTCGCTCCGGGTGCGCCGGGGGGAGATCGTCGGCGTCGCCGGCCTCATGGGGGCCGGCCGGACCGAGCTCGCCATGAGCGTCTTCGGTCGTTCCTACGGCCGCTACGAGCGGGGCACCGTGCTCAAGGACGGCCGCGAGGTGCGGACGCGCACGGTGCCCGAGGCGGTCGCCCACGGCATCGCGTACGTCACCGAGGACCGCAAGCACTACGGTCTCGACCTCGGGGACTCCGTGAGCCGGAACATCTCCCTGGCGTCCCTCGGCGCCCTCGCCCGCCGCGGGTTCGTCGACGGGCACGAGGAACGCAGGGTGGCCGAACGCTACCGGCGGACCATGAACATCAAGGCCCCGAACGTCCTCGAACCGGTCGGCCGCCTCTCCGGCGGCAACCAGCAGAAGGTCGTCCTCAGCAAGTGGATCCTCGCCGGACCGGACGTCCTCATCCTCGACGAGCCCACCCGCGGGGTCGACGTCGGGGCCAAGTACGAGATCTACACCGTGATCGACCGGCTCGCCGCCGAAGGCAAGGCGATCCTCCTCATCTCCTCCGAACTGCCCGAACTGCTCGGCATGTGCGACCGCGTCTACACCATGGCCGCCGGGCGGCTGACCGGCGAGGTCGCCCGCGCGGACGCCACCCAGGAAGTGCTGATGCGGCACATGACGCAGGACTCCCCCGCACCGTCGGCGGTCACCGCAGACCCCGCCCCCAGTGAAGGACACCAGGCATGAGCACCGAAGCCGGCACGAAGACGACCGCCCCCGCGCCCCCGGGCGGCGGGACCCCGTCCACCGGCACCCCCCTGCTCCGGGTGCTCCTCGACGGCGTCCGCCGGAACATGCGCCAGTACGGCATGCTCTTCGCGCTCGGCCTGATCGTGCTGCTGTTCCAGATCTGGACAGGCGGCGACCTCCTGCTGCCGCGCAACGTGTCCAACCTCGTCCTCCAGAACAGCTACATCCTCATCCTGGCCATCGGCATGATGATCGTCATCATCTCCGGGCACATCGACCTGTCGGTCGGCTCGCTGATGGCCCTGGTGGGCGGTCTCGGAGCGGTGCTCATGGTCGAGCACCACGTCTCCTGGCCCGTCGCGGTGCTCCTCACCCTGCTCCTCGGGGCGGCCGCCGGCGCGCTGCAGGGCTTCTTCATCGCGTACGTCGGCATACCGTCGTTCATCGTCACCCTCGCCGGGATGCTGCTGTTCCGCGGGCTCACGGAGATCTTCCTCAAGGGTCAGACCCTCGGGCCGTTCCCGGACGGACTGCAGAAGATCGCGAACGGCTTCCTGCCGGAGGTCGGGCCGCGGACCGACTACCACAACCTGACGCTGCTCCTCGGCCTGGGCCTGATCGCCTACGTGGTCCTCCAGGAGGTGCGGGACCGCCGCCGTCAGCGGGAGTTCGCCCTGGAGACGCTCCCGGCGGGCCTGTTCGCGCTGAAGGTGACCGCGCTGGTCGCCGCGGTCCTGGTCACCACGCTTCTCCTGGCCAGCTACAAGGGCGCACCCGTGGTCCTCCTCATCCTGGCCGTGCTGCTGGTCGGCTTCGGGTACGTGATGCGCAACGCGGTGATCGGCCGCCACGTGTACGCGATCGGCGGGAACCTGCCCGCCGCGAAGCTCTCCGGGGTCAAGGACAGGAAGGTGACGTTCGCGGTCTTCCTGAACATGGGGATGCTGGCGGCGCTCGCCGGCCTCGTCTTCGCGGCCCGCTTCAACGCGGCCTCGCCCAAGGCGGGCGTGAACTTCGAACTGGAGGCCATCGCCGCCGCGTTCATCGGCGGGGCGTCGATGAGCGGGGGCGTCGGGACCGTCCTGGGGGCCATCATCGGCGGCCTGGTGCTCGGCGTGCTGAACAACGGCATGAACCTCGTCGGGGTCGGCACCGACTGGCAGCAGGTCATCAAGGGCCTGGTGCTGCTCGCGGCGGTCGGCTTCGACGTGTGGAACAAGCGGAGGGCGGGCGCCTGACGCGGTCCGGGACACGGCTGTGCCCGCCGGCGGGGAACCGGCGGGCACAGCCGTGTCCGTACGCAGGCGGTCAGTGCCGGGTACCGAACCGGAGGACCGTCCTCGACGCGTACCGCTCGCCCGGCCGCAGCACCGGGGACGGGTCGCCGGGGCGGTTCGGGGAGTCGGGGAAGTGCTGGGTCTCCAGCGCGATGCCGGCGCCCGACCGGTAGGGCGTACCGCTCTTGCCGAGGACCGTGCCGTCGAACTGGCCCGCGGTGTAGACCTGCAGTCCGGGCTCGGTGGTCAGGACCTCCATGCGGCGGCCGGTGGCCGGCGCGTACAGGACGGCGGCGCGACGCGGGGTGGCGGCGGGCCGCCGTGCGAGCACGAAGTTGTGGTCGTATCCGCCGTCCGCGCCGGGGCGGGCCAGGGCGTCGGCGATCCGGAGCGGCCTGCGGAGGTCGAAGGCGGTGCCGGCGACGGGACGGTGGTCCCCGCGGGGGATGAGGTCCGCGTCGACCGGCGTGTAGTGGGAGGCGTGGACGGCCAGTTCGTGGCCGAGGATGTCGCCCGCGCCCTCGCCTTCGAGGTTGAAGTAGGCGTGGTTGGTGAGGTTGACCGGGGTGGGCGCGTCGGTGAACGCCGTGTACGTGAAGGCGAGTTCGTCGTCGCGGCCGATGAGGCAGCTGACGGTGGCGTCCAGGTTGCCCGGGAAGCCCTGGTCGCCGTCCGGGCTGCGGAGGCGCAGGAGCACACCGGTCCACTCCGGGGTGTGCACGCTCTCGGCTTCCCACAGGCGGGTGTCGAAGCCGTCGGTTCCGCCGTGCAGGCAGTGGCCGTTCTCCTGCGTGGTGAGCTGGTACGGCGCCCCGTCCAGGGAGAACCGGCCGTGGGCGATGCGGTTGGCGTACCGGCCGACGGTGGCACCGAAGTACCGGGCGGTGGTGGCCGTGTGGCGCGGGTCGCGGGGTGCGAGGACGACGTCGGCCACGGTGCCGTCTCGGTCGGGCACCCACAGGCCGTGGAGGCGGGCGCCGAGGGCGTGCACCTCCGCCGTGAGTCCGCCGGGGAAGCCGAAGGTCCATCGTTCTCCGGCGTAGGGGTCGGGGCGGCGGACCGGCGGGACTCCGGTGAGGGGTGACGGCGGAGCTGGGTTCATGGGGGTTCCTTGGTCGCGGGGTGGGCGCAGCCGGAAAGGGGGCGGGGAGAGGACCCCCGCCCCCTGCGTGGCCCGGGGTCTATGCCGTCCGGCGGGTTCCGCCGAAGAGGCGCTGGAGGAGGATGAAGACGAACAGCAGGCCGCCGATGACGATGCGGGTCCACCAGGAACTGAGCGTGCCCTGGAAGCTGATGACGGTCTGGATGAGTCCGAGGACCGTGACGCCGAGCGCGGTGCCCAGGACGAAGCCGGAGCCACCGGTCAGGAGCGTTCCGCCGATGACGGCGGCGGCGATGGCGTCGAGTTCCATGCCGACGGCGTGCAGGGCGTATCCGGACAGCATGTAGAAGGTGAGCAGCAGGCCGCCGAGGGCGGAGCAGAGGCCGCTCACCGCGTACACCGCGATCTTGGTGCGTCCGACGGGGAGGCCCATGAGGCGGGCGGAGGACTCGCTGCCGCCCAGGGCGTAGACGGTGCGGCCGAAGCGGGTGTGGTGGAGGACGACGAAGGCGAGCGCCAGCACGGTCAGGGCGATGACGACGGCGGGCGAGACGAACAGGCCCCCGGGCAGGAGCACCCGGGTCTGGGCGATCCGGGTGGTCGTCGGGTCGGTGACGGAGAGGGACTCGGTGCTGATCGTGTAGCAGAGGCCGCGGGCGAGGAACATGCCCGCGAGGGTGACGATGAAGGGCTGGATCTCGAAGGTGTGGATGACCCAGCCCATGAGGGCGCCGCCCCCCGCCCCCACCAGCAGGACCAGGGGGACCGCCAGGGCGAGCGGCAGGCCGTTCTGTTCGACGAGCCAGGCCGTCAGCATGGTCGACAGCGCCACCATGGAGCCGACCGACAGGTCGATTCCGCCGGTGAGGAGGACGAAGGTCATGCCGATGGCGACGACGAGCAGGAAGCTGTTGTCGATCAGGACGTTGAGCAGGACCTGCGCGGAGAAGAAGCCCTCGTACTGCACGGAGCCGATCGAGAACATCGCGACCAGCAGGGTGGCCGTGACCATCAGCGGCAGGCGGGCGGCGTGCCGTGCCGAGAAGCGGTGGAGCGGTTTGGCGAGGGGGGTGCTCACGGGTGGACCTCCTGCCGGCGGGCCGTCAGGTCGCCCGCGGTCGAGGCGGGATCCGGGGCGGCCGTACGGCGACGGCGTGAGAGTCGCGCGCGGAAGACGGGCGACTGGACCAGGCAGACGACGATGACGACGAGGGCCTTGAAGACGAGGGTGGTCTCCGGCGGCACGCCGAGGGTGTAGATGGTGGTCGAGAGGGTCTGGATGACGAGCGCGCCGAGGACCGTGCCGCCGAGGGAGAAGCGGCCGCCCGTGAGGGCGGTCCCGCCGATGACCACGGCCAGGATGGCGTCCAGTTCGATCCACAGGCCCGCGTTGTTGCCGTCGGCGCTGGACACGTTGGAGCTGATCATGAGGCCGGCGACGGCGGCGCAGACCGCGCAGACGACGTAGACCGTGACGAGGAGGCCGGCCGCGCGGATGCCGACGAGCCGGCTCGCCACGGGGTTGCCGCCCACCGATTCGATGAGCATGCCGAGCGCGGTCCGGCGGGTGACGAGGGAGGCGACGGCGACGAGGGCCGCGGCGAGCAGGACGGCGAACGGGAGGGTGAGCCAGTAGCCGCCGCCGATCATCTTGTACGCGCCGCTGGACACGCTGATGATCTGGCCGTCGGTGATCAGCTGGGCCACGCCGCGGCCGGCGACCATGAGGACCAGCGTGGCGACGATGGGCTGGACTCCGAGCCGGGCGACGAGGAAGCCGTTCAGGAGGCCGATCGCGGCGGCCACGCCGACCGCGAGCACGATCGCCGCCAGGACGGTGGAGAGGCTTCCGGGGTTCTCGGCGGTGGCGATGTGCTCGCAGGCGAGCGCGCCGGCGATGGCGACCGTCGAGCCGACCGAGAGGTCGATGCCCCGGGTGGCGATGACGAGCGTCATGCCGACGGAGACCAGGATCAGCGGGGCGCCGAACTGGAGGATGTCGATCAGGCTGCCGTACAGGTGTCCGTTCTGGACGCGGACGGCGAAGAAGTCGTGGGTGAGCGCGACGTTCCCCAGCAGCAGGGCGGCAAGGACGGAGGCGGGCCAGAACAGGCGGTGCCCGGTCAGCCGCCGGACCCCGGCCGCCCGGCCGGGGCGCCCCCGGGCGCCGGTGTCGTCAGGTGGTGTCATGAGGTGGCTCCGGTGGCGATGGCGCCCAGGATCCGGTCGGGCGTCAGAGTCGTGTCGTTGGGGAGGGTGGCGACGAGCCGGTGGTCGCGCAGGACGCCGACCCGGTGGCTCAGCCGCAGCACTTCCTCGAGTTCGGCGGAGATGAAGAGGACCGCCGTGCCCTCCGCGGCCAGACGGCCGACGAGTCTCTGGATCTCCGTCTTGGCGCCGATGTCGATGCCGCGGGTGGGTTCGTCCAGGATCAGCAGTTCGGGGTCGGTGAGCAGCCACCGGGCGAGCAGCACCTTCTGCTGGTTGCCGCCGCTGAGGTTGCGGACCTGGGCCTCGGGGTCGGCCGGGCGGATGTCGAGGACCTCGGTCCACCGGGCGGCGATCTCGTCCTGCCGGGCGCGGGAGAGGGGCCTGGTCCAGCCGCGTGCGGCCTGGAGGGCGAGCACGATGTTCTCGCGGACGGTGAGTTCGCCGATCAGGCCCTCGGCCTTGCGGTTCTCCGAGCAGAAGGCGATCTTGCGGGCGATCGCGGCCCGCGGGGAGCGCAGGACCGCGCGTTCCCCGTGGATCCGCAGCTCGCCGCCGTCGGCGTGGTCGGCTCCGAAGAGCAGTCGGGCGGCCTCGGTCCGTCCGGATCCGAGGAGTCCGGCCAGGCCGATGACCTCACCGCGGTGGACGTCGAGGTCGTACGGCTGGATGGAGCCGGACCTGGTGAGTCCGCGGGCGCTGAGGAGGGGCGCTCCGGCGGCCTCGGGGGCGGCGGCGGTGTCGGTGCGGGAGGTCCCGGCGAGTTCGTCGAGGGTTCTCAGTTCGCTGCCGACCATGTGGTGGACCAGGGTGACGGGGGTCAGCTCGTCGATCCGGTACTCGCCTTGCAGGCGTCCGTTGCGCAGGACGGTCACCCGGTCGCACAGGTCGAAGACCTGGTCGAGGAAGTGGGTGACGAAGAGGATCGCCACCCCCCGGTCGCGGAGCCGGCGCACCAGGGCGAAGAGCTGGGCGACCTCGTCGCGGTCGAGGCTGGAGGTGGGCTCGTCGAGGACGAGGACCTTGGCCTGGACGTCCACGGCGCGGACGATCGCGACGAGTTGCTGGACGGCCAGGGAGTGGGCGCTCAGCGGCATGCGGACGTCGAGGTCGAGTTCCAGCTCGGTGATGAGTTGGGCCGCGCGCCGGTGGAGGGCCTTCCAGTGGACGAGGCCGAAGCGCCGGGGTTCGCGGCCGACGAGGATGTTCTCGGCGACCGAGAGGTTGGGGCAGAGGTTGACCTCCTGGTAGACGGTGCTGATTCCGGCGTGCTGCGCTTCCAGCGGCTGGGCGAACCGCTGGGGGTCGCCGTCGACGGAGACCGTTCCCGCGTCGGGCGGGTGGACTCCGGTGAGCACCTTGATGAGGGTGGACTTGCCGGCGCCGTTCTCGCCCATCAGCGCGTGGACCTCGCCGGGGAAGAGGCGCAGGTCCACGCCGTCGAGGGCGAGGACGCCGGGGAACGCCTTGCGGATGCCGCGGGCCTCCAGGACCGGGCGGCCGGCGGGGGTGGGTGTGCGGGGGGTGGGTGGGGCTGTCATCCGCCCTCCTCGTTCTGGGGGGCCGGGGGCGGCGCGGGGGCCGCCCCCGGCCCGGTGCGGGCGGTGGGTCAGTACTGGCGGCCGGGCAGGGCGGCCGCGGCCTGGTCCTGGGTGAAGACGCCCTCCTTGACCTCGACCCGGCGCGGGACGCTCTCCCCGGCCGCGACCTTCTTGGCGAGCTCCATGAGCTGGTCGCCGAGGAGCGGGTTGCACTCGACCACCACGTTGATCTTCTTCTCCTGCATGGCGACGAAGGCGTCCTTGATGCCGTCGACGGAGATCACCTTGATGTCGGTGCCCGGCTTCTTGCCCGCTTCCTCGATGGCCTGGATGGCGCCGAGGGCCATGTCGTCGTTGTGGGCGTACAGGACGTCGATGTCCTCGTGGGACTTGAGGAAGGCCTGCATGACCTCCTTGCCCTTGGCGCGGGTGAAGTCCCCGGTCTGGGAGGCGACGACCTTGAACTTGGGGTCGCCCTTGACGACTTCGGCGAAGCCCGCCCTGCGGTCGTTGGCGGGGGCGGAGCCGGTGGTGCCCTGGAGCTCGACGACGTTGACGGGGTCGGAGCTTCCCTCGTACTCCTTGACGAGCCACTTGCCCGCCTCCTGCCCCTCCTTGACGAAGTCGGAGCCGAGGAAGGTGCGGTAGAGGGAGGTGTCCTGCGAGTCGACGGCGCGGTCGGTGAGGATGACGGGGATGCCCGCGTTCTTCGCCTCCTTCAGGACGGTGTCCCAGCCGGATTCGACCACCGGCGAGAAGGCGATGACGTCCACCTTCTGCTGGATGAAGGTGCGGATGGCCTTGATCTGGTTCTCCTGCTTCTGCTGCGCGTCGGAGAACTTGAGCGTGATGCCGGCCTTCTCGGCCGCCTCGCGTACGGACTTGGTGTTGGCCGTGCGCCAGCCGCTCTCGGCACCCACCTGGGCGAAGCCGAGCACCAGGGTGCCGTCGGAGGAGCCCTTGCCGGTGCCGCCGGTGGTGCCGGTGGGTGCGGGCTCGGTGGTGCAGGCGGTCAGCGCGCCGGCGGCCAGGACGGCGGTGGCGATGACGCGGAGGGCTCTGTGGGCCATGTCGTGGTTCCTCTCGGGACGTGCGTGGTACGAGGCGGGGCCCAGAAGGGGACGGGCCCGGCGAAGGGAGGCTGCGCAGCGGTGGTCGAACCGGGTGGTGACAGAACGAGGCGTCGGCTCCCGGCGACCGGTGGGTCGGCGAACGCGAGTCATTGTGAGCGCTAACAGTCACGCAACTCAAGGGTTCGTACGGTGGTTACCCGTTTTTGATACGGAGAGGTGGAGGCGGCTTCCGGGAACCGGGCTGGGGAAGTTGTGAGCGTTAACAGTGAGGGCAGCGCCGTACCCCGGAGCCGAAGTCCGAACGCATTGGCGTCCGTTGACACGCCCCGCCGCGCTTCGTATCGTCGCGGCACCCTTTCGAACGACGTCCGGGATGTCGAACAGCAGGAGTCGCCCATGCGTACCCCTCGCTCCCTCCCCCAGGGCCGCCGCCGGTGAGCCGCCGGGGGCGGGCCGTGGTCCTCGACGCCCCCGGCGCGGTCCGCCTCACGAAGCACCTGCCGCGACGGCCGGGGCCGGGCGAGGCCGAGGTGCGCGTCCACGCCGTGGGGACGTGCGGGAGCGATCGCGACCTCCACCTGGGCCGTCACCCCGCGCCGTACGCGCGGTATCCCCTCACCCCGGGCCACGAGTGGTCGGGCACCGTCTCCGCCGTGGGAGAGGGCGCGCCCGCCTCACTGGTCGGCCGGAAGGTCGTGGGCGAGGGGCTGCGCACCTGCGCGACCTGCGCACCCTGCCGGGCCGGCGCCACCGACCACTGCGCCGCCGACTACGAGGAGACGGGGTTCGCCCTCCCCGGCGCGATGACCCCGACCCTCGTCCTCCCCGCGCGCCCGCTGCACACCCCTGCCGCCGGACACCGATCTCGACGCGGCCGCGCTCCTCGAACCCGCCGCCCGCGCGGCCGCCGCCGTCCTCCGGCCTTGAGGCACGCCCCCTGCTCGGCGCGCGTAGCCGTCATCGGCTCCGGCGCGCTCGGCCCGCCCGCCGCGCAGCTCCTCGACGCCTTCTCCCCGAGCGAGCTGACGGTCGTCGGCACCGGCCCCGGCCGCGCCGAGCCGTCCCACCGCTTCGGGGCCTCCGGCTACCGCACCTGGGACCGCGCCTCCGGTCTCGCCGACGTCGACGTGGTGATCGACGCCGTGGGCGCGACGTCGACCGCACGCGCCGCGACGTCCCTGCTGCGACCGGGAGTACGTCTGGTCCTGACCGGCCTCCCCGCCGCGGGGGCGGAGCGGCTCGACCCCGCGCGGGTCGTCGCACGGCAGCTGTCGCTCGGCACCGCCTTCGGCGCCTCCTCCGACGCCTGGTCCCACGCCGTACGCGCCTTCTCCGCGGCGCGGCTGACACCGCTCGCCCTCCTCACCCACCGGATGGACCTCGTGGAGTTCGAGCGGGCCGTGGCATCCACGTCCGGCGGCGACCCGCGCGTCGGGAGGATCCCGCTCCGCCCGTAGGGCGGGGCTTCGTGAGCGGGCTGATAGGAGGTGCCGTCCCGGGCGGGGCGGCGTGAGGTGCCGTCAGGAGCGGGCCGGAAGACCCCGGCCGTTTCGGCCACCTCGTCGAGGGTCGACCGCCGTCACGGCACGCCGCCCACCATGATTCGCCTCATGTCCCGCACCGAAGGCCCGAACCCGAAAGCCGGAAGACCGGAAAGCCGGAAGACCGGAGCGCTTCCCGTCGCAGGACCATTAGTACGCCATAGCGACCGCCCGAAGTGCCCTTCAAACGCGTCCACTTGACAGCCAGGATCGGTGCCGCCCACGATACGGCCACGCCCCGGACCTGCCGAACCCCTACTGGGCTCGCTTCCGATGGGAGCGCTCCCAGGCCTCTTCGGCGGCCGAGGCGCACGGGTGCCCCGTGGCCGGAGCCGCCGCCGCACGGGAGCTCGTACCACCGCACTTCCTCAGTGCGTCGCCCGCTCGGGACGAGAGCGCGCGACGCTGCCGCCGTCAGGAAACCGAGGTACAGCCATGCGCCGCAGAATCCGCGCCCTCCTCGCAGCACTCACCGCGCTGCCGTTGGCGCTCGCCGTCGCACCGTCCGCCCACGCGGCGGACCCCACCACCATGACCAGCGGGTTCTACGTGGACCCCGATTCCAGCGCGAAGAAGTGGGTCGCCGCCAACCCCGGCGACGGCCGCGCCCCCGCGATCAACGCGTCCGTCGCCAACACCCCCATGGCCCGTTGGTTCGGCGCCTGGAGCGGCACGATCGGCACCGCGACGGGCGCGTACGTCGGCGCCGCCGACCAACAGGACAAACTGCCCGTCCTGGTCGCGTACAACATCCACCTCCGCGACTCGTGCGGCGGTCACTCGGGTGGCGGCGCCTCCTCGCCCTCCGCGTACGCGACCTGGATCGCCCAGTTCGCCGGCGGGATCGCCCAGCGCCCGGCCGTCGTCGTCCTCGAACCCGACTCCCTCGCGGACTACGGCTGCCTGAATGCGACCCAGATCCGCGAACGCCAGGGCATGATCAGCGGCGCCGTCGCCGAGTTCAACCGCCAGGCCCCTCACACCTGGGTCTACCTCGACGCCGGCAACCCCGGCTGGGTCAACGCCGCGACGATGGCCCAGCGCCTCCACGAAGCCGGCCTCCGGCAGGCGCACGGCTTCTCCCTCAACGTCTCGAACCACTACACCACCGCCCAGAACACCGCCTACGGCAACGCCGTCAACGGCGAGCTGGCCGCCCGCTACGGCTACACCAAGCCCTTCGTCGTCGACACCAGCCGCAACGGCAACGGCGCCAACGGCGAGTGGTGCAACGCGGCCGGCCGCCGCATCGGCACCCCCACCCGGCTGGGCGGCGGCGCCGAGATGCTGCTGTGGATCAAGGCCCCGGGCGAGTCCGACGGCAACTGCGGCGTCGGGACCGGCTCCACGGCCGGCCAGTTCCTCCCCGAGGTCGCCTACAAGATGATCTACGGCTACTGATCTCCGACTCCCGCGGCCCGGCCTCCGCCGCCGCACGGCCGGGCCGCGGGTACCATCCGTCCCCCTCCCCCGTCCTCCGACCAGGAGCCGCCCCCCATGAAGCCACGCAGCCTTCGGCGCCGTGCGACCGCCGCCCTCGCGGCGCTCGCGGCCTGTGCCGCCCTCACCGCGACGCAGGGGCAGGCGCAGGCCGCGCCCGCCGCGGACCCGCTCGGCCCGGCCACGGAGTTCTACGTGGATCCGGACAGCAAGGCCGCCCGGCAGGCGCTCACCGACCTCCGGCACGGCGATCTCACGAACGCCGTGAACATGGCCAGGCTCGCGAGCTGGCCGCAGGCCGAGTGGTTCACCGAGGGCACCCCCGACGAGGTGCGGGCCAAGGCACGGAGCCTGGTCCGCGAGGCCCGGGCGGCGGACCGGACCCCCGTCCTGGTCGCCTACAACGTCCCGGGCCGGGACTGCAGCCAGTATTCCAGCGGCGGCGCCGCGTCCTCCGCCGCCTACCGGCGGTGGATCGACGCCTTCGCCGCCGGCATCGGCGACAGCAAGGCCGTCGTCGTGGTCGAGCCCGACGGCCTGGCCCTCCTCCCGAGCGACTGCGGGCCCGACGTGGATCCGACCGGCGCCCTCACGGCGGCCCGCGTCGCCGACCTCGGATACGCCGTCAGGACCCTCAAGGCCAAGGCCCGGACCGCGGTCTACCTCGACGCGGGCAACGTCCTGTGGCGGTCCGTCGGCGAGATGGCGCGGCGCCTGCTCGACGCCGGGGTGCGGGACGGCGACGGCTTCGCCCTCAACGTCTCCAACAACCACCCCACCGACCACAACGCGCGCTACGGCACCTGGATGGCCAAGTGCGTGTGGTACGCCACCGAGGGGCCCGCCCACGCCCGCGGTCACACCGACTGGTGCGCCACCCAGTACTACTCCCCCGCCGCGCCCAACGACGGCACCCCGGGCAACGCGGTCGACTCCGCCGACCCCGCCACCTGGCGCTGGACCGACGCCTGGTTCGACCAGGCCGTGGGGACCCCGCCGGACGACGCGCTGGAGCACTTCGTCATCGACACCAGCCGCAACGGCCGGGGGGCCTGGACGCCGGAGCCCGGCAAGTACACCGGCGACCCGGAGGTCTGGTGCAACGCACCGGGCCGCGGCCTCGGTCCGCGCCCGACCGCCGACACCGGGGTTCCACTCGTCGACGCCTACCTGTGGATCAAGATCCCGGGCGAGTCCGACGGCACCTGCGCCCGCGGCACCGGCGGCACGATCGACCCCGAGTACGGCGTCGTCGACCCGCCCGCCGGCACTTGGTGGCCCGCTCAGGCCCATGCGCTGGCCCGCAACGCGACACCCCGGCTGACCTTCAACCGCTGAGCGCCGCTCCCCCACCCCCACCCGGCCCCGGCCCCGGCCCCGGCCCCGGCCCCGGTGAGGCTCCGCCAGGGCCGGGCGCGCCGCGCGCCCGGCCTCGCGGCCCCCTCCGCGGGCGCCACCGAATGGCCGAACCGCCGGGATTCACGCCTCCGTCGAAACCGTTGACGGTGACGGCGGGCGGTCACTAATCTCCGCTCCAGATCCCCACCCCACCGACCCGGTCCGACGCGGCACTCTTTGGGAGCGCTCCCACAGCTTCCGCGGACGCCTGCGACACAACCCGTGCCGGATCGTTCCTGCCCCGGGCCCGCCCGTCCGAGCACCCCGGCTCTCCACCGGGCCCCCGCCCGTCCGCCCGTCCCGCCGACGCCCCTCCCCTTCCCGTAGGAGCCGCACATGCCCCCCACCGCCTCGTCGTTACTGCGCCGCCCCGCCCACCTCTCCGCCGCGCTCCTGACGGGCGCGCTCCTCCTCGGCGGCCTCACGACCGTCCCCGCTGCCGCCGGCCCGTCCGTCACGGCGGCGGCCACCTCGGCCGTACGCGTCAACCAGGTCGGCTACCTGCCCGACGGCCCCAAGCGCGCCACCGTCGTCACCACGGCGACGCAGCCGCTCGGCTGGCAGTTGAGGGACGCCTCCGGGACGGTCGTGGCCTCCGGCTCGACCGTCCCGCGCGGCGCGGACGCCCCCTCCGGGCAGTCCACCCAGGTGGCGGACTTCTCCTCGCACCGGACCACGGGCAGCGGCTACGTCCTGACCGTGGACGGCAGCAGCAGCGCGCCCTTCGACATCCGCGCGGACCTCTACGACACGCTGCGCTCCGACTCCATGGCCTTCTTCCACCACCAGCGCAGCGGCATCGCCATCGACGCCTCCCTGGTGGGTCCGGCCTACGCGCGCCCGGCCGGCCATCTCGGCGTCGCCCCCAACGAGGGGGACACCGCCGTCCCCTGTCAGGCCGGTGTGTGCGACTACACCCGTGACGTCCGCGGCGGCTGGTACGACGCCGGCGACCACGGAAAGTACGTGGTCAACGGCGGCCTCTCCACCTGGCTGCTCGTCAACTCCTACGAGAGGGCCGCACGCGCGGGCAAGGAGGCCGCGCTGGGCGACTCCACGCTGCGCGTCCCCGAGCGCGGCAACGGCCTGCCGGACGTCCTCGACGAGGCGCGGTGGGAGCTCGACTTCCTGATGCGGATGCAGGTGCCCGACGGCAAGCCGTACGCGGGCATGGCGTTCCACAAGATCCACGACGCGGCCTGGACCGGCATGCCGATGCGGCCCGAGCAGGACCCCCAGCCGCGCGAGCTGCACCGCCCGTCCACCGCCGCCACCCTCAACCTCGCGGCGGCGGCCGCGCAGTGCGCCCGGGTCTTCCGGCCGTACGACTCCGCCTACGCCGACCGATGCCTGTCCGCCGCCCGCCGGGCGTGGACCGCCGCGCAGGCGAACCCGGCGCTCTACGCCCCGGATTCCGACAGCACGGGCGGCGGCGCCTACGGGGACACCCGCGTCACCGACGAGTTCTACTGGGCGGCCGCCGAGCTGTACGCGGCGACCGGCGACAGCGCCTACCGGGACGCCGTCACCTCGTCGCCCTGGCACACCTCCGCCGACGCGTTCAGCCCGTACGGCTTCGGCTGGGCGGACACCGCCGCGCTCGGCCGGCTCGTCCTGGCCACCGTACCGACCGGGCTGCCCGCCGCCGACACGGCCCGGATCCGCACCTCGGTGACCGCGGCGGCCGACGGCTACCTGAACAGGATGGCCGCCCAGGGGTACGCCGTGCCCGTCCCCGCGGACGGTTACTTCTGGGGATCGAACGGCGAGGTCGCCAACGACGCCGTCGTCATGGCCGTCGCCGGAGAGCTGACGGGCGACGCGCGCTACCGCGCCGGCGCCCTGGAGACCCTGGACTACCTGCTGGGACGCAACGCCCTCGGCACCTCGTACGTGACCGGCTACGGCGAGACGTCCGCGCAGAACCAGCACCACCGCTTCTGGGCGCACCAGCTGGACGCCTCCCTGCCGCACCCGCCGGCCGGTTCGCTCGCGGGCGGCCCCAACAGCGGGCTCCAGGACCCGGTGGCCCAGGAGCGGCTGCGCGGCTGCGCCCCGGCGGCCTGCTACGTCGACCACATCGACTCGTACTCGACCAACGAGGTGGCGGTCAACTGGAACGCCCCGCTGGCCTGGCTCGCCGCCTACGCCGCCGAGCGTACCTCCGGCGGCGGTGAACAACCGCCCGCGGCCGCCTGCGCGGTGACGTACGCGGTGAGCAACGTCTGGAGCACCGGCTTCACCGCGACCGTCACCGTCAAGAACACCGGTCCGACGGCCGTGGACGGATGGCAGCTGGCCTGGGCCTACGTCGGCGGCCAGCGCGTCACGAGCGCGTGGAACGCCACCGTCACCCAGAGCGGCACCGCCGTCAGCGCCCGCAACGCCGACTGGAACCGGACGATCGCCCCCGGCGCGACGGTGAGCTTCGGGGTCCAGGGGACCCACACCGGCTCGACCCCCTCCCCCGCGGGCTTCACGCTCAACGCGAGCGCCTGCGCCTGACCCCCGCGGCCGGGCCCGGACGGAGCTGTCCGTCCGGGCCCGGCCGCCGGTCCGCGGGTCAGACCAGCAGGACGATCGCCAGCGCGCCCGACGCGTCGACGACGCCGCACCATTCCGACCAGGCGCGGGGGACGACGCGGCCGGTGCGGTGGTGCGCCAGGTCCCAGAGGGCATGGGCGAACCAGCCGGCGGCCACGACGTACAGAGCGGTCCGGCCGTCCACGAGCAGGACCGTCGCGGCCCACGCGCAGAAGAGGACGAGGCCCACCGTCTGGACGGTGAGGGCCCGGCGGTCGCCGAGCTCGCCGCGTACCGCGCCGAAGGCCAGATAGCACAGCGGCATGACCACGAGGAGGGCGGCGAGGAAGGAGGTGGGCGGGAGCCCGTCGGCGAAGGTCGCCACGGCGAGGCCGAGCGCCAGCAGGGTCGGCCAGCGGTGGGCGAGGAACCGGATCGTCGTCATGCCCCCCACTGTCGGACACGGGACCGCTCCGGTCTCCGGTCCGTTCCCGGGATGTCCGCCGTCTTGGGCTGGTCGTCCGTCCGGACTAGGGTCGCCCCATGGGGGAACGCGCTGAACGGGTGGTGGCCGTCGTCGGTTTCGAGTCGGCCGAGCTCCTCGACATCGCCTGCGTCACCTCGGGACTGGCCCTCGCCAACGCGCTCGCGGACCCCGGTACGCCGTACCGGGTGCGGGTGCTCGCGCCGGGCGGCGCGCCCGTCCGGTGCGGCACGGGGCTGACGCTGGCCGGTGTGGAGTCCCTGGAGCGGACGAAGGGGCCGCTGGACACGCTGGTCGTGTCGGGCGGGCTCGGGGTCGAGCGGTTCGCCGCGGACCCCCGGCTCGTCGGCCACGTCCGGCGCCTCAGCCGCGAGAGCCGCCGGGTCGCCTCCGTCTGCACGGGCGCGGCCGTGCTGGCCGCGGCCGGCCTCCTCGACGGCCGACGGGCCACCACCCACTGGCAGTTCGCCCCGCACCTGGCGCGCGGATACCCGGAGGTACGGGTGGACCCGGCGCCCCTGTGGATCCGCGACGGCAACGTGTACACGTCGGCCGGCATCACCAGCGCGCTCGACCTGACCCTGGCCTTCATCGAGGAGGATCACGGGCCCGAACCGGCGCGCCAGGTGGCCCGGCACCTCGTCGTCCACATGCAACGGCCGGGCGACCAGAGCCAGATGAGCGTGTTCACCGCGGCGCCGGCTCCTCGCGAGGACATCGTCCGCGTCCTCGCCTCCTACATCGCCGCCCACCCGAACGAGGACCTGAGCACGCCCGCGCTCGCCGCCCGCGCGGGCATGACGCCCCGTCACCTCGCCCGGCTCTTCACGCGGTGCCTCGGGGAGCCGCCCGGCCGGTACGTCCGGGCCGTGCGGACGGAGACGGCCGCGCAGCTCCTCCTGTCGAGTGCGCTCCCGGTGGCGTCGGTGGCCGTCCGCTGCGGCTTCGGCACACCGGAGGCCCTGCGCAAGGCGTTCCTCGACCGCTACGGCGTCTCGCCCTCCCGGTACCGCGACGAGGCCCGGACGCCGAGCGGTTGAACGTCTCCCGGTTCGGACGGCACGCCATCGACGGCGCCGGGACCAGTACGACGGCCGCGCGTTCAGTGCGCGTCCGCTGAACCGACGGCGCCGTACCGGGCGGCCGCAGCGAAACCGGCCCTCGCGCTTGACATGGATCCGGCCACGGGTGCCTCATGGTGGACATCCCCGACGCGCAGGCCCGCAGTTCGACCACCGCGTTCTGACAGCGTCGTCTTTCCGTGGACGTCGCCGCGCCGGGACGCAAGGGGATCACGCTCCGGGTGCGGGCCTGACCGTGACGCCGTTCCGTGCGAGGAGGGCCGCGGTGACGCCGTCGCCGGCCGTCAGCCGGCCGGTGAACGAGCCGTCGTGGACCGTGCCCCGGCCGCACGAGGGGCTGCGCGGCATCAGCAGGGCCTCCCGGCAGCCGGCTCGCCGGGCCGCACGGAGCGCGAGACGGGCCCCGGCGACGAACTCCGCCGTCACGTCGCGACCCGTGTCGTCGACCACCCGTGCGGCGCCGTCGAGCACGGCGCCCCTGTCGCCGCCGACCAGTTCGGCGGGGCGCCTCGGGGTCGCGAGGCCCCCCGCCGTCTCCGGGCAGAACGGGACCGGCTCGCGGCCCGCGAGCGCGGCCTCGATCTCCGGGGACGCCTTGTCCCGTCCGTCGAAGCGGCAGGGCACTGCGCGCAGACAGGCGCTCACCAGCACTGGTTCCATACCGGCAGGCTATCGGGGGCCCTCGGCGCGGGACCTCAGATCCGTTCGGCGGCGGTCCGGCGCGCACCGGGCAGGTGCACCACGAGGAGGGTGAAGGCGGCCAGCGCGATGTTGCGGGCCGCGGCGTCCAGACCGTTCCAGTCCGACGACTGCCACATCGCGAACCACTCGCCGCCGATCGCGAGGAAACCGAGCCCGAAGAGCAGCAGCACCATCACGAGCCCCACCGTGCTCGCCGCCCGGGCCCGGTCGTACGCCTCGCGCCGCAACCCGGTGATCCAGAACCAGGTGGCGGCGAGCAGGACCAGCGCGGTCAGGGTCTCCCAGACGATGATGGCGACGTAGGCGGCGTTCTGGAGGGCCGGTGATTCCACCGCCCGCCACATCAGGTCGGGGTCCTTGAAGGTGGTGTCCATGCTCAGGACGTGCTGGACGAACTGCTGGTTGGTGCCGAAGTCCGTGATGTTCCCGAAGGCGACCAGGGTCATGTAGACCGCGACGGTCGCCGTCAGCGCGGTCGCCGCGACGGGCAGCGAGCCCAGCCGCAGCAGTCCGCTCCCGCGGGCCGCCGTTGCCGTTGCCGTTGCCGTCGAACGGGCGCCGGAGTCGGCGCCGTTCGGCCGATGGGGCTGTGCCATGGGTGGGTCCTCCCTGTTCGTGACGCGGGGGCCCGTACGCGAACGAGCCCCACCGTCTCCTCCCCACGCGGACGCCCTTCCAGCCGTACGACCTCCCGTCGTCCGCGCCCTCCTGCGGCGCGGCAGCACGCGGCCCGCCCGCGCGAGGACTTCGCGCGGGCGGGCCGAGAGGTGCCGTCAGGCCTTGTGCTGCATGGAGCTGCGTGCGGGGTTGCCCTGTTCGGCGGCCTTGGGGTCCTTCTCGTCGGCCTTGGCGCGCACGCCCTGTTCGATGCGCTCGCCGACGGCCTTGTCGATGTTCTTCCAGTAGGCGAAGGCGCGTTCCAGGACGGGTTCGGTGACGCCGTTGAGGAGGTGGCCCACCACGTTGTCGACCAGCCGGTCACGGGCGGCGTCGTCCATGACCTCGCGCACCAGGGTGCCGGGCTGGCCCCAGTCGTCGTCCTCCGGGTGGTCGACGTACGCCGCCCGGGTGATCTCGCCGTCCGCCGTCCAGCTCGGCGGCGTCCCGTACCGCTCCGTGTCGGCGGCCGGGCCGCCCTTGGAGTTCGGCGCGTAGACCGGGTCGGTCGTCTTGCGGTAGGCCATCGCGCCGTCCTTGGAGTACGTGTGGACGTCGACGACGGGCGCGTTCACGGGCAGCTGCTGGTAGTTGCCGCCGATGCGGTGGCGGTGGGCGTCCGCGTAGGAGAAGAGGCGGGCCAGCAGCATGCGGTCGGGGCTCGGCCCGATGCCAGGGACGAGGTTGTTGGGCTGGAAGGCGGCCTGTTCGATCTCGGCGTGGTTGTCGGTGGGGTTGCGGTCCAGGGTCATCCGGCCGACGGGAATGAGCGGGTAGTCGCCGTGCGGCCACACCTTCGTGAGGTCGAAGGGGTTGAAGCGGTACGTCGCCGCCTCCTCGTACGGCATGACCTGCACGTGCAGCGTCCAGGAGGGGAAGTCGCCGTCGCGGATGTGCTCGAAGAGGTCCCGCGTGTGGTAGTCGGTGTCGGCGGCCGCCATCTGGTCGGCCTCGTGCTGTGTGAAGTACTCGATGCCCTGGTCGGTCTTGAAGTGGTACTTCACCCAGAACCGCTCGCCGGAGGCGTTGATCCACATGTAGGTGTGGGAGGTGTAGCCGTTCATGTGGCGCCAGGTGCGCGGGATGCCCCGGTCGCCCATCAGCCAGGTGACCTGGTGCGCGGACTCCGGGGAGAGGGTCCAGAAGTCCCACTGCATGTCGTGGTCGCGCAGGTTGTTGTCCGCGCGGCGCTTCTGGGACCGGATGAAGTGCTGGAACTTCATCGGGTCCTTCACGAAGAAGACCGGCGTGTTGTTGCCGACCATGTCGTAGTTGCCCTCGGACGTGTAGAACTTCAGCGCGAAGCCGCGCGGGTCGCGCCAGGTGTCCGGGCTGCCCCGCTCACCGGCCACGGTCGAGAACCGGGCGACCAGCTCGGTGCGCGCGCCCGGCTGGAACAGCGCCGCCTTCGTGTAACGGCTGACGTCGTGGGTGACCTCGAAGTGGCCGAACGCGCCGCTGCCCTTGGCGTGCGGCTGCCGCTCGGGGATCCGCTCACGGTTGAACTGCGCCATCTGCTCGATCAGGTAGGCGTCCTGCAGCAGGATCGGGCCACCCGGGCCGACGGTCAGCGAATGCTCGTCGCTCTCCACCGGCGCACCGGAATCGGTCGTGGTGACGGGGCGGCTGTCGGTCATCGGTCACGCTGCCTTTCCTCGTGTCGGACAGTGGCCCGCCCCGGCCCTCGACGGCTGTGGACGGGCAGGCGGAAGGCGCGGCGCGGCGCCTGCGCCGGCCACAGGTCTCAGCCTGGGGCCATCCGGCCGAAGCCACCACCCGAGGCCCCGCCGCACACGCACGACGCCACCGGGGACGCACGTCGGACCGCGGGCCGACGCTGCCTTCCTGAGCGGACGCCTGCCCGGTCCCGGCCTGCTTACACGGCGCGGCGCGGTGCGTCGGGAGCCGATCGCGGGGCATACGTGTGAGCGGCGGGCCCGAAGGTGGCCCGCGGAACGACAGGAGCCACCGTTGCGCACCGTTGGAGTGGAAGAGGAGCTGCTGCTCGTCAGTGAACGAACCGGGGAGCCGCTCGCGGTTTCCTCGGCGGTCCTGGCGTCGGCGGCGCTGAAGGCGGAGGACCAGGAGGAGGAGGTCTTCGAGAAGGAGCTCCACCAGGAGCAGGTGGAGTTCGCGACCCGGCCGGTGAGCGCCATGGACGAACTGGAGGAGACGATCGTCCAGTGCCGGGCGGAGGCGGGGCGGCACGCGGAGCGCGCCGGTGCCCGGGTGGCGGCGCTGGCGACCTCTCCCCTGCCGGTGGAGCCCTCGCGGAACCTGGGGAGCCGGTACCACTGGCTCGCCGAGCAGTACGGGCTCACCGTGCAGGAGCAGCTGACCTGCGGCTGTCACGTGCACGTGTCGGTGGAGTCCGACGAGGAGGGGGTGGCCGTCCTCGACCGGATCCGGCCGTGGCTGTACCCGTTGAACGCGATCAGCGGGAACTCGCCGTTCTGGCAGGGCCAGGACAGCGGTTACAGCAGTTACCGCAGCCGGGTCTGGAACCGGTGGCCGTCCGCCGGGCCCGTGGAACTGTTCGGCAGCGCCGACCGGTACCACGAGGTGGTGGGCGAGATGCTCGCCACCGGGGTGTTGCGCGACCAGGGGATGATCTACTTCGACGCCCGGCTGTCCCACAACTACCCGACGGTGGAGATCCGGGTCGCCGACGTCTGTCTGGAGCCGCGCACGACCGTGCTGGTGGCCGCGCTCGTCCGCGGCCTGGTCGAGACGGCGGCGCGGTCCTGGCGGGCGGGCGAGCCGCCGGCCCGGATGCCGGTCGGTCTGCTGCGGCTCGCGTCCTGGCGCGCGGCGCGCTCGGGGCTCGAAGGGCCGCTCGTCGACCCCCTCACGATGCGGGAGCGTCCGGCGGAGGCGGTGCTCGAATCGCTCCTCGCGCACACGGAGGACGCCCTGCGGGACAGCGGGGACCTGGAGATGGTGCGGAAGGGGATCGCGGAGCTGCTCGCGCACGGCGGCGGTGCGCGGCGCCAGCGGCAGCTGTACGAGGAGGGCCGTGACCTCGCGGAGGTCGTACGGGCCTGCGCCCGCATCACGACCGAGGTGCCGTAGCGCCCCGGGCAGGACCGAGGCGCCGGGGCCGCCGCCCGCGGCGGCCCCGGCGGTCTCCGCGCCGTCGTTTCGGCCGACCTGCCGGGGGCAGGCGCACACCGCGTGGCGCCCGGGACCGGGCGCCGCCGTCAGGTGAGGAAAGGAGCACGTCATGAGTGGTGGAGGCCGGGAGGAAGAGCCGCGCACCACGCCGTCCGAGGCGGTCGGCGAGAGCGGGGACGCGCAGGCCCGCCGGGAGGCGGAGGAGGCGATGCTCGGTCCGCGCCGGGCGGCGCACACGGACCAGGACCACGACCGCGAGGAGAGCGGCGGCACCGACGCCGATGGCGCCGACGGCCGACGGCCCACCCAGCGGGACTGAGAAGCCCGGAAGCGGCAGAACCCGGAGGAGCAATGGATCACTCGCGCGCACCCGTACTCGAGGCACTTCAGGACTTCCGGCGCCGTGGGGACGTCGTCTTCGGACCCCCGGGGCACAAGCAGGGCAGGGGGGTGGACCCCCGTGTCGCCGAGGTCGTCGGCCTCGACGTGTTCCGGTCCGACGTGCTCACCCTCAACGGTCTCGACGACCGACGGGAGTCGCAGGGTGTCCTCGACCGGGCGCAGGAGCTGATGGCCGACGCGGTCGGCGCGGACCGGGCGTTCTTCTCGACCTGCGGCAGCTCGCTCTCGGTGAAGACCGCGATGCTGGCGGTCGCCGGACCGGGCGAGAAGCTGCTGCTGTCGCGCAACGCCCACAAGTCCGTGATCGCCGGCGTGGTGGTGAACGGGGTGGAGCCGATCTGGGTGCACCCGAAGTTCGACGCCGAGCGGCACATGGCCCACCCTCCGGAGCCGGACGACGTGCGCCGGAAGCTGGAGGAGCACCCCGACGCCAAGGGCATGCTCCTGATCACCCCCACCGAGGCGGGCACCTGCGCCGACGTCGCCGGTGTGGCCGAGGTGTGCCACGCGTACGACGTGCCGCTGATCGTCGACGAGGCGTGGGGCGCGCACCTGCCCTTCCATCCGGACCTGCCGGCGTGGGGCATCGACGCGGGGGCCGATCTGGTGGTCACCAGCGTGCACAAGATGGGTGGGGCGATCGAACAGAGTTCGGTGTTCCACCTCCAGTACGACCGGGTCTCGCCCGAGGTGCTGAAGCAGCGGGAGGACCTGCTGGGGACGACGAGCGCGTCGTCGCTGGTGTACGCGACGCTGGACGGCTGGCGGCGGCAGATGGTCGAGCAGGGCCGGGAGCTGCTGGACGGCGCGATGAACCGCGCGGCCCGGGTCCGGAAGGCCGTGGCCGAGCTGCCCGGGATCTCCGTGATGGAGCACGACGAGATCGTGGGGGCGGGCCTCGCGGCGGATCTGGATCCGCTGAAGATCGTCATGGACGTCCGGGGCCTCGGCATCAGCGGCATGCAGGCGGCGGAGTGGCTGAGGACCGAGCGCCACGTCGACGCGGGGGGCTCCGACACCTGCCGGATCAGCGCCTCGATCACGCACGCGGACGACGACGAGACGGAGCGGGTGCTGGTGGACGCGCTGCGCGCGCTGGTCGACGGGGCCGAGGGGATGGAACGGCGTCCCCGGGTGCGGCTGCCGCAGCCGCCGGCGCTGGAGCTGGAGCAGGCCCGGCTGCCGCGGGACGCCTTCTTCGGGGAGGCCGAGCACGTGGCGGCGAAGGACGCGGTGGGCCGGATCGCGGCGGAGACGATCAGCCCGTACCCGCCGGGGGTGCCCGTGGTGGCGCCCGGCGAGGTGATCACCGCCGAGGTGGTGGAGTACCTGCGCAGCGGCGCGGAGCACGGGATGCTGATCCCCGACGCGGCCGATCCGTCCGTGGAGACCTTCCGGGTGGTGGCGCGCCACCGCTGAGGGAGGCGGGCGGCGAGGCCGATCCGCGGTGTGCGACGCCGGTGTCCATCCGGGCCGTGACAGTCCCGGACGGACACCGGCGTCGCGTCGGTCCGGCGGCCGACGGCGCCGCCCGCTCAGGCGGCGATGGTGAGTTTCACCGGCTCGGTGCCGGCGGCGCTGTGCCTCTCGGCCCAGTTCTCCAGCGCGGTGCGGCAGGCGTGGTCGAGGTGGTGGACCCGTGACAGGTCCAGCTCGACCGGGCGGTCCTGCGGAAGCGACTCCAGGCTGTCGAGGATCTTCGGCAGGCGGAGGAAGGTGGCGTTGCCGGCCAGGTACGCCCGGATGGGGCCGGCTCCCTTGTCGACGACCTCCATCTTGACGTGCGAGGCCTCCCACGCGGTCTTGGCGACCGCCAGGGCGAGACCGATCAGGACGCCTTCGAACATGTTCACGACGACGATGGCCACGGCCGTGACCACGAGGACGACGGCCTCTCCCTTGTGCCCGTGCCACAGCCCCGCGAGCTGGCGGAACGGGATCAGCTTCCAGCCCGCGTGCACGAGGATTCCGGCCAGGGCGGCCAGCGGGATGAGGGCGAGGGCGAACGGCAGCACGGCGGCGAAGAGCAGCAGCCATACGCCGTGCAGGACCCGCGAGGCCTTGGTCCTGGCGCCGGCCTCGACGTTCGCGGAGCTGCGGACGATCACCGCGGTCATCGGCAGCGCGCCGAGCAGGCCGCACACCGTGTTGCCCGTGCCCTGGGCGATCATCTCCTTGTCGTACTCGGTGCGCGGACCGTCGTGCAGCCGGTCCACGGCCGCCGCGCTGAACAGGCTTTCCGCGGACGCGATCAGGGCGAACGCGACGATCGTGCCCCAGATGGCCGGGGTGGCGAGCTCGGCGAAGGCCTGGGCGCCGGGCGGCTGTACGACGCCGAGGAGCCCCTCGACCTCGACCGTGGCGACGGGCAGGCCGAACGCGAGCGAGGCGGCCGTGGCCAGTACCACCGCGACGAGGGCGCCGGGCACGGACCGCACCCGCTTCGGCAGCTTCTTCCACAACACGATGACGGCGATGGTGCCGGCACCGATCGCGAGCGAGGCCAGGGCCTCCGTGTTCCCGAGCACGTCGGCGAAAGCCCGGGGCAGGCCCACGATCTTGCCTATGCCGGTCTCCGGGGCCCTGAGGCCCGCCGCGGCGTAGAGCTGGCCGGCGATGATCACCAGGCCGATGCCGCAGAGCATGCCCTCGACGACGGAGATCGAGATGGCCCTGAACCAGCGGCCCACCTTGAGAAAGCCCATCGCGAGCTGGAGCAGCCCGGCGGCGAGCACGATCACGCCGAGCGTGCCCACGCCGTACGTGCTGACCGCCTCGAAGACGATGACGGTCAGGCCCGCCGCGGGGCCGGAGACCTGGAGGCTGCTGCCGGCCATGGAGCCGGTGACGAGGCCGCCCACGATGCCGGTGACGAGGCCGAGTTCGGCCGGGACGCCGGACGCGACCGCCACGCCCACGCACAGCGGGACGGCGACGAGGAAGACGACGACGGACGCAAGGAAGTCCTGCCGGAGGTGGGGGAAGCGGCGACGCGCGCCGGCGGTCACGCCGCTCACAGCGCCTCGAACGCGTCGGAGTCCGGGCGGTGTTCCCGCACGGCGCCGGTGCCGACCTCGTAGTACCACCCGCGCAGCCGGAGCCGGCCCTCCGCCAGCCGCTTCTCCACGCACGGGTAGGAGCGCAGCCGCAGCAGCTGGGTCAGGACGTGGTTCTGCACGGCCTCGGCCACCGCCGGGTCGGCCGGGTCGGAGGACCGGGGCTCGTCCGCCGCGTGCGCGAGCCAGTCCCGTACCGCCGGCACGGCGGTGAGGTCCTCGCCGCGGACCAGCGCGCCGACGGCGCCGCAGTGAGAGTGTCCGCAGACCACGACGTCTTCGACGCCGAGGACCTCGACGGCGTACTCGATGGTGGCCGCCTCGCCGGTGGGGGTGCCGGAGGCGTAGGGGGGAACGATGTTGCCCGCGGTGCGGAGTTCGAAGAGCTCGCCGGGGCGGGCGCCGGTGATCAGGGCCGGGACGACCCGCGAGTCGGAGCAGGTGATGAACAGGACCGCGGGGGACTGGCCTGCGGCGAGGCCGGTGAACTCCTCGGGGCGCTGTCCGAACGCCCGCGCGTTGTCGATGAGGGGTTGCATGGCGTGGTGATTCCTCCTGGCGCGCGAGGGTGCGCGTCGGGTGCTGACGGGGTGTGGGGGGGGATTGCTGCTCCGCCCCTGTCAGCAGCGGAACACCTGGAGGGCGGCGCGGGTGGGAGCTCTGGAGTCTCTCGGCCCGGGCAGGTCGGCGGGGCCGGTCACCGACGCGTCGTCCCCCGGCGCCGGTTCGCGCCGCGGGGCGACCGCCGGACGGTCGGACCGGACGGACGCGCGCGGAACGACGGCGCGGTGGGGGTCACGGGCCAGGGGCGGTCCGGTCGGGTCGCCCCAGGAAGGGTGGACCGGTGGCGGCGCGGCGTCGCAGGGCGGCGTGGCGTCGGGCGGGGTGAGCGCACCCTGTCCCCCGAGGGCGGCGTGGCGCCCGGTGTGCGCGTGTGCGAAGGGCGCGGTGGTGGCGAGCAGCGACGACGCGAGCAGCACGACGGCGAGGAGCGTCACCACGCACCGGGTCGCCGAGGCTCGTGACATGCGGCTTCTGCTTCCTTTTCGGCGGGCTCACACGTATAGCCCGAACCAACAATTGGTCAAGGGAAGGTCAAGACGCATGCTAATCCAGTGGGGTTGCCGACGGGGTTAACGCGAGGTTTCCACCTGCGGAGAGCCCTAAAAGCGCGGAGGAATGGCCGGATCGACTCGATCGCGATAGCGATTCCGAGGGGGACCGACGGCCGACGCCCCTCGGGCCGGGGCGCGCCCCGTTTCAGGAGAGACCCCGCAACCGCCGGTAACGCTCCAGGCCCTCGGAGAGCCCGATCAGCGGCTCCGGGTAGGCGACGGCCGCCCGATCGGGGCCGGTCAGCCGCCACGGCTCGTGGACGGCGGGGCGTTCGAGGCCGGCGAGCTCCGGCACCCAGCGGCGCACGTACCGGCCCTCGGGGTCGTACCGCTTGGCCTGGGCGACGGGGTTGAGGACGCGGTGGGGACGGGTGTCCGTTCCGGTTCCGGCCACCCACTGCCAGTTGAGCTGGTTGTTCGCCACGTCCCCGTCGACCAGCAGACGCAGGAAGTGCCGCGCGCCCTCCCGCCAGTCGACGCAGAGCGTCTTGGACAGGAACGAGGCCGCGAGCAGCCTGCCCCGGTTGTGCATCCACCCCTCGTGGGCGAGCTGCCGCATGGCCGCGTCGACGAGGGGATAGCCGGTGCGCCCCTCCTTCCACGCCGCCAGGTCCGCGTCCGCGTCCGGACCCACCCGCCAGCCGCCCGGCCGGGGCCGGTAGTCGGCCTCGGCCGCCGCGGGACGCGCGGCCAGCACCTGGTGGTGGAAGTCCCGCCAGCAGAGCTGTCGTACGAACGCCTCGCCGCCCGCCCCGCCGCGCCGCGCCGCCCGGTGCACCGCCTCGGTGGCGGACAGGGCGCCGAAGTGCAGGTAGGGCGACAGGCGGGAAGTGGCGTCGCCCGCCAGGTCGTCGTGGCCGTCCCCGTACCCGTCGAGGCCCGCGGACAGCCAGGAGGCGAGCCGCTCGCGGCCCGCGCTCTCGCCACCGGCGGGCAGGGCCGGCGACACGTCCGCGACGGCGGAGCGGAGCGGCACCGGATCGGAGCGCACGTCCGCCGGCACCCGCAGCGTCCTCGGGGCGGCGAAGGGGGTCCTGAGCGACTCGGCGGCCCAGCGCCGGTGGTAGGGGGTGAAGACGGCGTAGTGGTCCGACCCCTGCGGGGCGAGGTCGCCGGGCGGCACGACGGTGACCACGCCGTCGTGCACGGACAGCCGGCGACCGTCCTCCTCCAGGGCCCTGCGCAGGCGGTCCTCCCGCCGCCGGGCGAAGGCCGTGACCCCGGCGGCCACGTGGACCTCTTCGGCGCCGGTCCGCCGCGCCAGGGCGCGCACCTCGGCGACCGTGTCGCCCTCCCGCACCACCAGCCGGCCGCCCCGCTCCCGCAGGGAACGGTCGAGGTCCTCCAGGCAGTCGGCGAGGAAGGCCAGCCGGTTGGGGGCCGCGAAGCCCGCGCGGTCCACCGCCGGGTCGCGGACGAAGACGGGCACCACCTCGTCGGCTCTCCCGACCGCCGCCCTCAGCGGCGGATGGTCGTGCACCCGGAGGTCGGAGGTGTACAGGACGACGGAGACGGTCATCGCGCTCTCTCTGCTCGGCCCCGGTCACGGACGCGCGGCGCCGCGCCGGGGTTCGGGTGGGTCACTTCCGCGTACGCGGTTCCCCGGTGCCGGGGCGCCGGTCGCCCGCGGAGGGACCAGCGGAGCCGGCTCCGGCGCCCTCCCGGGGCGGGCGCGGGATCCGTCCGGGCACTTGGCCGTCACCCGCGGCCCGGTGGCGCCCCGGTGGCGCCGCCGGACTTCTCCGCGGTCCGGGCGATGTTCCTGGCCATGCCGCCGAACACCACGGCATGGAACGGTGACACGCCCCACCAGTACGCATGACCGGCGAGACCCCGGGGGTGGAAGAGCGCCCGCTGACGGTACGAGGTCCGACCCCGCTCGTCCCGCTCCACCGCCATTTCCAGCCACGCGAGGCCGGGCAGGCGCATCTCGGCGCGCAGGCGCAGCAGGCGGCCGCGCTCGATCGCCTCCACCCGCCAGAAGTCCAGCGCGTCGCCGACGCGGAGGCGGTCGGCGTCCCTGCGGCCCCGGCGCAGTCCCACGCCGCCGACGAGCCGGTCGGCCCATCCCCGGACGGCCCAGGCCAGCGGGAAGGAGTACCAGCCGTTCTCGCCCCCCACGCCTTCGACGACCCGCCACAGCGCGTCGGGGCTCGCCTCGACGATGCGCGAGCGTTCGTCCGTGTAGAGGCTGCCGCCCGCCCAGTGCGGGTCGGTCGGCAGCGGGTCGCTGGGCGCGCCCGGCGGTGAGGCGGAGGACCAGCGGGTGGTGACCCGTGCCTCCCGCACCCGGCGGAGGGCCAGCCGGAGGGCCTCGGTGAAGGGGAGGGGCCGGCCGGGGAGGTCGGGCACGTAGCGGCCGATGTCGTGTTCCGCGCAGACCACCTCGTGCCGCAGCGACTCGGTGAGGGGGCGGGCCAGCGACGACGGGACCGGGGTGACGAGGCCGATCCACTCGCTCGACAGCCGGGGGGTGAGGACGGGTACGGGGATGATGAGGCGCTTGCGGAGCCCGGCCACCTCGGCGTACCGCTCCATCATCTGCCGGTAGGTGAGGACGTCGGGCCCGCCGACGTCGAAGGTCCGGTTCACGTCGGCGGGCAGGGCGGCGCTCTCGACCAGGTACCTCAGCACGTCGCGGACCGCGATGGGCTGCACGCGGGTGTCGACCCAGGTGGGGGTGACCATGACGGGGAGCCGTTCGGTGAGGTACCGGAGCATCTCGAAGGAGGCCGATCCCGAACCGATGACGACGGCGGCGCGCAGGACTGCGGTGGGGACGCCCGAGTCGAGGAGGATGCGGCCCACCTCGGTGCGGGAGCGCAGGTGCGGCGAGAGCTCGCCCTCCGGGACGCCGCTCGGCACCAGGCCGCCGAGGTAGACGATGCGCCGCACGCCGGCGGTCCCGGCCGCTGCGGCGAAGGCGCGGGCGGCGCGGCGGTCGGCGTCCTCGAAGCGGGCCGTGGAGCTCATGGAGTGGACCAGGTAGTAGGCGACGTCGACGCCGGCGAACGCCTCGCGGAGGCTCTCGGCGGCGGTGACGTCACCGCGCACGGTCTCCACCCGGTCGGACCACGGGAAGTCGCGCAGCTTGTCGGGGTTCCGGGCGAGACAGCGCACCCGGTACCCCTTGTCGAGCAGCTCCGGGACGAGGCGGCCTCCGATGTAGCCGCTCGCGCCGGTGACCAGGCAGAGGGCTCCGTCGGCCGGGGTGGGAATGTCCATGCCCTGATCCGTTTCACCGTCGGCCGCGGCGTACACGCCCCCGGCGGTTCTTTCCTCGTCTTGGGTCACGCGGACGCTCGGTCGCCCGGCCGTGTCCGGCGGCTCCGGTGGTGGAGTCCCGCCCGGGGTGGTGATGTCGGAGCCGAGGCGTGCTCGGGGCCGGGGCCCCGGGCCCGCGTCGAGAACGGCTCCGCTCCGCGGGCTCGGTGGCGAAGCGAGTACTGCTCCGGCGCATGCCGGGTACACGCGGGGCGAGATCGAGAAAGGCGGACTGGTCATCATGCGTACGCACGCGGAGAACCGAGGGCCCGGCGACGGTCGGCCGCATCGCCCCGCCCTGACGGAGGGCGAGTTCCGGGCGCTGACGCGGGAGGCCCGCGCGGAGGCCCGGCGCCGGTCGCTCGGCGGCCCGCCGCCGGCGGAGGTCGACTTCGCGCTGCGCACGCAGCACGCCGAATTCGGCGCCGGGGCCCACTGAGTCCCTCGGAGCCCACCGGGCTCCGCCGCCCCCGATCCGTTGTCCCGTGTCCCGGCGGTGGCCGCAGGGCCGCCGCCCCACCCCTGCGACGAGGAGTACCTCATGGACGGCATCGTGCTGCTCCGCGAAGACCACAAGACGGTGGAGAAGCTGTTCAAGGAGTTCGAGAAGGCGGGAGACGACGCGTACGAGCGCAAGCGGGAGATCGCCGACGAGGTGATCCGCGAGCTCACCGCCCACGCCTGGATCGAGGAACGGGTGTTCTACCCGGCGGCGCGGGAGGCCGCGCCCGATACCAAGGACCACGTCCTGGAGAGCGTCGAGGAGCATCACGCGGTGCTGTGGATGATGTCGGAGCTGGACGGGCTCGACCCGAAGGACGAGCGCTTCGACGCCAAGATGACCGTGCTCATGGAGAACGTCCGGCACCACGTCGAGGAGGAGGAGAGCGACTGGTTCCCCGACGTGCGCAAGGCCATGGGCCGCAAGCGCCTGGTCGAGCTCGGGGAGCGGATGGCCGAGGAGCGGAAGAACGCGCCCCGCAATCCGCTCGACGTCCCCAGCGCGGACTCGTGAGCGCGCCGGGACACGGGCCGGACGCGTCGCGCCCGGCCGGTGCATTCTTCGGGACGGACGGGGTACTGGCAGACCCTCGGGGATCGGAACCCGCAGCGGTGCGTTCGGCAGGAGGGATCGAGATGAACCTCGTCGAAGGGGCTCCCGCGCCCGAGGGCACCGCCGCCGACGGCCGACGGCCCACGGACCCCGCCACCGGCCTCGGCTCGGGCTCCGGCCCTCGCCTCGCCGCGAACCCCGCGGGCTCGGATCCGGGCCCGGGTTCCGGCGCCGGCCTGGCCTCCGGCTCCGCCGGGTTCGCGGCGCGCACCGCCGGTGACCAGCGAGGACAGGAACAGGACCTTCCGCCGGACCACACCCAGGCGATCCTGGAGGTCACGAAGGAGGTCGCGGCCGTCCTCAAGTCCTCGGGGTGCGCGTTCGCCCTGGTCGGCAGCGTCGCCGCGTACGCCCACGGCATCCCCGTGCGTCTCCAGCACGACGTGGACTTCGCCGTGCGCCGGGAGGACGCCGACCAGCTGACGCCCCTGCTCAGCGAGCAGGGCATCGAGATCGTCGAGCCGCCCGAGGACTGGCTGATCAAGGGCCGCAGAAGCGGGGAGCACATCGACCTGATCTTCTCCCTCGCGGGCCGCCCCGTCACGACCGAACTGCTCGAACGGGCCGAGACCCTGCCCGTCGACTCGGTGCACATGCCGGTGATCCATCCGACCGACCTCATGGTCGGGCGGCTGGCCGCCTTCTCGGAGCACCACTGCGACTTCGGCCGGCTGCTCCCCGTCGCCCGTGGACTGCGGGAGCGCGTCGACTGGGACCGCGTGCGCGAGGAGACCGAGGACAAGCCGATGGCCGCGGCCTTCCTGTACCTGCTGGAACGGCTCGACGTCATCGAGCCCCGTCCCTCCGGCGGAGAGGAGCCGGACGCATGACCGAGCACGCCTCCCAGGAGGTGGAGTACCGGATCGCCCGGCTGCGTGAACGCCTGGCCGACGACGACGTCGCCGAGCTCGGCGTCCGGATCGAGCTGCGCGGCGCCACGGTCCTGCTGACCGGCTCGCTGGCGACGGCCGACCGGCGGGACGAGATCCTGCGCCTGGCGCGGGAGGAGCTGGACGGGATCGTGGTGCGCGCCGATCTGACCACCCCCTCCGTCGCCGCGCCCGACCACGGGGAGCAGCTGTCATGAGGCCGGCGACGCCGGTGTCCCCGGGCGGCGGGGACCACGTGGTCAGGGTGGCGGCGGTCGGGGACATCCATCTGGGGCCGGGCTGCGAGGGGCTGCTGCGTCCCGCGTTCGCGACGCTCCCCGAGTGCGCGGACGTTCTCCTGCTCGCGGGTGACCTGACGCGGCACGGCACCGTCGAAGAGGCCCGGGTGGTGGCGGAGGAGGTCCGGGACATCGGGGTCCCGGTCGTCGCCGTGCTGGGCAACCACGACTACCACTCGGACCAGGACGAGGAGGTCGCGCGCACGCTCCGCTCCGCGGGCGTCAGCGTCCTGGAGGGAGAGGCGGCGGTCTTCTCCGTGGGTGACCACCGGGTCGGCGTGGCCGGCGCGAAGGGGTTCTGCGGAGGGTTCGCGGGCCGGAGCGCGGGTGCCTTCGGCGAGCCCGAGATGAGGGCCTGGGTCCGCGTGGCGCACGTCGGCGCCGAGCGGCTGACCGCCGCCCTGGAGGAGTTGGCCTCAGAGCGGTGCGACGTCCGCGTCGCGTTGACCCACTTCTCGCCGGTCCCCGACACCCTGGCCGGCGAGCCCGTCGAGATCTACCCGTTCCTCGGCAGCTATCTGCTGGCCGAGGCGATCGACTCCGTGGGTGCGGACCTCGCCGTCCACGGCCACGCCCACCTCGGGACGGAGCACGGCATGACGGCGGGCGGGGTCCGCGTCCGCAACGTGGCCCAGCCGGTCATCGACCGCGCGTTCGCGCTCTACGAACTGCCGGTCCCCGCCCGCGAGCCCGCCTGAGGCCCAGGCCTCCTGAAACCGCCGGGAGCGTCGCCGGGTCCCTGGATCCGGTGACGCTCCCGATGCTCCTGGTATCCCCCGGAACCCATCCCCTAGTGGCCGAGCTTCTGCTTGAGCTCCGCCTTGTTCATCTGGGACCGTCCGTGCAGGTTGCGCCGCTGGGCCTCGGCGTACAGCTGGTCGTACGTGGGCCCCTCGGAGCCGCTGTGCGAGCGCTTGCCGCCGCGGCGCGAGGACGACATGTCCTGCGTGGAGCTCTTGCTCGCCGTCTTGGACTCGCCGGAACGCGCGCGCTCCTTGTTCACGGTGCGGGCCGCGATCTCCTTCGCGCGCTTCTCGCTCTCGCCCCGGTCCTCGGCGCTCTCCTTGATGTGCTCGTACTGGCGCTCCCGCTTGGGACTCGACCCACGAGGCATGGCGTGCTCCTTCCGTACCGGCGTAGCCCTGCCCGGGCGGCAGGGCCTTCCTTGCGCGGTTGCCCCTTCCCCCGGCCTTCATGCGGCGGCGCCGCGTGCCCCGATCGCCTCCGTGCAGGTGCGGGTACGGAAGGGGCACGGGTGGGAGGAGCGCGGTCGGGTAGGCGCGTCACCGGACCGCGTCACCGGACCGAGGCGACGGGCTCGGTGTGAGGAGGAGACGATGACTGCGCGTACGGCACGAGCGCCTCGGGGCGCCGCCCTGTTCGACGTCGACGGGACGCTGGTGGACACCAACTACCTCCACACCGTCACCTGGTGGCAGGCCCTGCGTCGGCACGGCCACGACGTTCCGATGTCCCGCATCCACCACGCCATCGGCATGGGCTCCGACCGCCTCCTGGACGCGGTGCTGGGAGAGGGGCGCCGACGGAGCGAGGACGGTGCGATCGCCGACGCGCACGGGGCCCTCTACGCCGCCTGGTACGAGAATCTCCGCCCCTTCGAGGGTGCGGCGGAGCTGCTGCGCGCGGTGGCCGCGCGGGGGTGGCGGGTCGTACTCGCCAGCTCGGCGTCCGAGGAGGAGGTCGGCGCCGTCCGCGGGCTGCTCGACGCCGACGACGTGATCGACGCGGCCACCTCCAGCGCGGACGTGGACGCCACCAAACCGGCACCGGACCTCGTGGAGGCGGCCCTGAAGTCGGTCGGTGTCGAGCCCGGGGACGCCGTCTTCGTCGGGGACACCGTCTGGGACGTCCAGGCGGCCGGGCGCGCCGGGGTGCCGTGCGTCGGGCTGCTGACCGGCGGCGCGACCCGCGCCGAGCTGGAGGAGGCGGGCGCGGTGCTCGTCTGCGAGGACGCCATGACGCTGCTGCGGACGCTCGACACCAGCCCCCTGTCCCGGCCTCCGGAATGACCGGCGTCCGGACGGGCCCCGGACGGCCCGGAGCCGCACCGCTCATCCGCCGGCGCCCTCCAGGACGCCGACCGCCGTGGGGCGTCAGGGGCCGTGCGGGGGCCCCGGGGCCCCAGCGCCTACCCGGTGCGGTCGCGCGCACGCCCGCCGGGCATGCGCGCGTGGATCAGGCGCGGGCCCTGGCGGCGGCCAGGGCGTCCTTGACCTGCCGCACCACGCGGGCGGCGTCGTCGGGGTCGTGGACGACGTCGGTGCGGTTCATGTCGATGACGAGGACCTCGCTGGCCGAGTAGTGCTTGTGCACCCAGTCGTCGTAGCCGGACCACAACGTGCGGTAGTACTCCACGAGGGCCTCGTCCTGCTCGAAGTCGCGGCCGCGGAGCCCGATGCGCTTGAGCACCGTCTCGAAGTCCGCCTTCAGGTAGACCATGAGGTCGGGGGCCTTGCGATACGGCAGGCCGTCGATCTCGCGCATCATCTCGTCCAGCAGGCCCTCGTACACCTGCATCTCCAGGGAGCTGATGCGGCCCAGGTCGTGGTTGACCTTGGCGAAGTACCAGTCCTCGTAGATGGACCGGTCGAGGACGTTGTCGCCCTGCTTGTACGCCTCCTTGATCGACGCGAAGCGCGTCTGGAGGAAGTAGAGCTGGAGCAGGAAGGGGTACCGCTTGGCCTGGATCTCCTCGGGGCTCGCCGTGTAGAAGAGCGGCAGGATCGGGTTGTCGTCGACGCTCTCGTAGAAGACGTCGCTGCCCAGCTCCTTCGCCAGAAGCTCGGCCACACTCGTCTTGCCGATCCCGATCATGCCTCCGACGCAGATCACCGACATACCTCACTTCTCCCTGGGATTCCTGTTCACGGCGAGAGCCGGGTGCCCCCCACCGCCCGGACACGCTGCGGCGGTACTCGGTTCCCAGGAGCTTCATGATCGGTGTCACGCGGTCCCCGCCCGGGCCTCACAAGCCGCTGCGCGGGTGCCGCCCAGAAGCATAGATGACCCCGGCTCCCGGGTCCGGGTCAGGCCAGGACGCGGAGGGCGGCGGGCATCGCCCTGAGGGTGACGGGCAGGGTGGCGTCGACCTCGCCGTCGGCGCCGTACGGGAGGGGGCGGTCGGCCTCGATGCGGACCTCCTTGGCGCGGAGGATCTCGATCTGGGGGCGGTTCACGTGGGCGCCCGTCTTGAGTTCGTTCATCATGGCGAAGAAGAGGCGCTTGGGTGCCTCCTTGATGACGACGACGTCGAGGAGGCCGTCGTCGACGCGGGCACCGGGTGCGATGTTCCGGCCGAATCCGTAGAAGCCGGAGTTGGCGGCGACCACGGTGTAGCCGGTGCGTTCGTGGCGGACCCCGTCGAGGGTGATGCGGTAGGCGGCGGGCTTCCAGGCGACGACGGCCCGGAGGCCGCCCGCGTAGTAGGAGGCGGCGCCGCGCAGGAGCCGGGAGGCGTTGGCGTGGCGGTTGGCCACCGCGTCGACGCCCGCGTACACGCTGCCGAGGACGCGGAGGCGCGGGTGCCGGGCCGACTCCACCTCGATGGTGTCGACCGCGCGGGGCTCGCCGTGGAGGAGGACCGCGGCGAGGCCCGGGGCGTCGGCGGGGAGGCCCAGGGCGCGGGCGAAGTCGTTGCCGCGGCCCGCGGGGACCAGGCCGAAGACCGTGTCCGTGCCGCTGAGCGCGCCGCCGACGGTGCCGGCCATGCCGTCGCCTCCGACGGCGAGCACCACGTGCCCCTTCTCCCCCGCCTCCCGGGCGACGTCCCTCGCGTGGTCCAGGCTGCGGCTGTACACGGTGTCGAGCCGTGCGCCCGCCTCGCGCAGCAGCCGGGCCACCGGCAGCAGGCTCGCCGTGCCGCTGGATCCCCCTGCGGTGGGGTTGACGACGGCGGTGAACTGTCGCATGGAATGGCCTCCGGGCGGCGCGATGTGAGGTGCGGGAAGGGGGCGGGCGGCGGTGCTCAGCGGACGGGGATGAGGACCCCGGGGCTGAGCACGCCGGTCGGGTCGACCTCGGCCTTGACCGCCTGGAGCATACGGATGCCGAGCGGACCGATCTCGCGGGCGTACCAGTCGCGGTGGTCGGTGCCGACGCCGTGGTGGTGGCTGATGGTGCCGCCGGCCGCCAGGATCGCGTCGTTCGCCGCCCGCTTCGCCGGCGCCCAGTGGGCGACGGCGTCCTCGCCCTGCGCGGAGACGACCGTGAAGTACAGCGAGGCGCCGTTCTCGTACGTGTGCGAGATGTGGCACATGACGAGGGGCGGGGTGCCGGCCTCGGTGAGGGTGCCGGTGAGCGCGTCGCGCACCGCCGTGTAGAGGCCGGGGATCGCGGACCAGAAGGCGGCCGTCTCCAGCGTCTCGGCGAACGCCCCGGCGTCCAGGAGCGCGTCGCGCAGGTAGGGGGCGTCGTAGCGGCCGTGCTCCCACCTGTCGCCCGCCTCCTCGCCGATGAACTCGCCGTCGCAGGCGAGGAGGACCTCGCGCGCGGCGGCGCGGCGGGCGGCCGTGTCGGCCTCGGTGCCCTCGAAGCCGACGATGGCCGCGCAGCCGGGGTTCTCGGGGAGGGCGGCGGTGCCGATGGCGTCCGGCTGGGCGAGGCCGACGAAGGTCTCGGACTCGTCGGAGAGCCGCAGGACCGTGGGCCGTGGGCCGTCCTGGGCGAGCCGGCGCAGGGCGGCCGTGCCGGCCTCGAAGGAGGCGAAGCGCCAGCCTTCGTAGATCCGCTTCTCCGGCAGCGGTCGGACGCGCACGGTCACCGAGGTGATCACGCCGAGGGCGCCCTCGGAGCCCAGGATCAGCTGGCGCAGGTCGGGGCCGGCGGCGGAGCGCGGGGCGCGGCCGGTGGACAGGGTGCCTTCGGGGGTGGCGACCTCCAGGCCGAGGACCATCTCGTCGAAGCGGCCGTAGCCGGCCGAGGCCTGGCCGCTGGAGCGGGCCGCGGCGAATCCGCCGAGGGTGGCCCACTCGAAGGACTGGGGGAAGTGGCCGAGGGTCCAGCCCCGTTCGTTGAGCAGCGCCTCGGCCTGCGGGCCGCGCAGGCCCGGCTGGAGGGTGGCGGTGCGGGAGACCTCGTCGAGGGCGAGGAGCCGGTCGAGGCGCCGCAGGTCGAGGGCGACGAAGGGGCGCTTCGTGGTGGGGGCGAGGCCGCCGACGACGGAGGTGCCGCCGCCGAAGGGGACGGCGGAGAGGCCGTGGTCCGCGCAGGCGCGCAGGACGGCGAGGACCTCGTCGTGGCTGCCGGGGAGGACGACGGCGGCGGGGATGTCGTCGACCTCGCCGGCGCGGATACGCAGGAGGTCGGGGGTGGACTTGCCGCGGGTGTGCCGGATGCGGCTCTCGGCGTCGTCCCGTACGCCGTCGGGTGCGGCGACGGCGGCGCGCAGGGCGCCGTTCGCCTCGTCGGCGAGTGCCGGGGCGGGCACCTCGATGCCGGTGAGGGCGGAGGGGCCGCTCTCGCGGGGGGTGACGCCGAGCAGGTCCCGCAGGAGACCGGTCACCGATTCGGGCAGGGGCGCCGCCTTGGCCGGGTCGCCCCAGCCGCTCCACAACATGTCCACTTCGAGAGGTTCCTCACGGTCTGTTTCCGGGACGGCGCTGCCGCTCGGCCCACACTGGCATTACACTGTGACAGATGACGCCCATTCGTCACAACCATGCGGACGCGGATCCCGTCCTCGACGCGGCACGGGACTGCGTGCTCGCCGTCGGCGTACGGCGAACCACCCTCACCGACGTCGCCCGGCGGGCCGGCGTGTCCCGGATGACCATCTACCGGCGCTGGCCCGACGTGCGGAGCCTCGTCGGCGACCTGATGACCCGCGAGTGGATCGCCGTCGCCGCCGGCGCCATGCCGCCCGTCGACGACGACCGCCCGGAGCGGGACCGGATCGTCGAAGGGCTCGTGGCGGGCGTCGCCGCCTTCCGGTCCCACCCGCTGTTCCGGAAGATCCTCGACGTCGACCCCGAACTGCTGCTGCCCTATGTGCTCGACCGGCGGGGCGCCAGCCAGGACGCCCTGCTCGGGCTGCTCGTGCAGGCGCTCGACGAGGGGCACGAGGACGGCTCCGTCCGCCGCGCCCACCCCGAACTGCAGGCCCGGTCCCTGCTGCTCGTCGTCCAGTCCTTCACGCTCTCGCTGGGCACCATGGCCGACGCGAGCGATCCCGAACTGAGCGAAGCCGCCTTCCTCGGAGAGCTGCGTACCCTGCTGGAGAGGACCCTCGCCCCGTGAACCCCACGAGCACTCCCCCGGGCGGCACCGCCCTGCCCGGCTCCTCGCTCGACGCCCGGCGGCGCCGGCGCGAACTGGACCGGCTCGCCGATGGGGAGACCGTCGACGTCCTCGTCGTCGGACTCGGCGCCACCGGCGCCGGAGCCGCGCTCGACGCCGCCACCCGCGGACTGAGCGTCGCCGCCGTCGACGCCCACGACCTGGCGTTCGGCACCTCCCGCTGGAGCTCCAAGCTGATCCACGGCGGGCTGCGCTACCTCGCCACCGGGCAGCTCGACGTCGCCCACGAGAGCGCCGTCGAGCGAGGCATCCTCATGGAGCGCACCGCCCCGCACCTCGTCCGCGCCCAGCCCTTCGTACTCCCCCTCACCCCGCTCGTGAGCCGCGGCCAGGCGGCCCTCGCGCGCGCCGGGTTCACCGCGGGCGACCTGCTGCGCGTCGGTGCCCGCACCTCGCGGCGCACCCTGCCGCGGCCGCGGACCCTGTCCGCCGTCGAGACCCGCCACCTCGCCCCGGCGCTGCGCCCGGTCGGCCTGCGCGGCGGACTGCTCTCCTGGGACGGCAAGCTCTCCGACGACGCGCGTCTCGTGACGGCGATCGCCCGCACCGCCGCCGCCCACGGCGCCCGGGTCCTCACCCGCGCCCGGGCCCTGGAGCTGTACGGCGACGGGGCGCTGGTACGGGACGAGACCATCGGCCAGGAGCTGCGGGTCCGCGCCCGCACCGTCGTCAACGCGACCGGCGTCTGGGCGGGCGGCCTCGTGGACGACGTACGGCTGCGACCCTCGCGCGGCACCCACCTGGTCCTGCGCTCCGAGACCCTCGGCCGGCTCTCCGCCGGACTGCACATCCCGATCCCCGGCGAGGCGAACCGCTTCGTCCTCGTACTGCCGCAGGGTGACGGACGGGTGTACGTCGGCCTCACCGACGAGCCCGTCGACGGCGAGGTGCCCGACGTGCCGGAGGTCCCGGAGACCGACATCGGCTTCCTCCTCGACGTCCTCGGCTCCGCCCTCGACGTGACCGTCGGCCGCTCCGACGTGGTCGGGGCCTTCGCCGGACTGCGCCCCCTGCTCGACTCCCGGGGCCCGGACGGCCGCACCGCCGACATCTCGCGCAAGCACGCCGTGCTCACCTCGCCCGACGGGGTCGTCACCGTCGTCGGCGGCAAGCTGACCACCTACCGCCGCATGGCCCAGGACGCCGTGGACGCGGCCGTCGCCGTGCGCGGCCTGAGCGCCGGCCCCTGCCGCACGGCGTCCGTCCCGCTCGTCGGCGCCGCCCGCCCCGCGGTCCTCGCCGGACTCGACGTGCCGCCCCGCCTCGTCCAGCGGTACGGCTCCGAGGCCCCGGCCGTGCACGCCCTCGGCACCGAGGATCCGGCCCTCGCCGTACCCGTCGTGCCCGGCCATCCCGTCACCGGCGCGGAACTCGTGTGGGCGGCCCGCCACGAGGGCGCCCTCGACACCTCCGACCTGCTCGACCGCCGCACCCGCGTCGGCGTCGTCCCGGAGGACCGCGCCCTGGCGGAGGAGGCGGCCCGCGACGCCCTGGCCCGCGCGGAGGCGGTCAGTTCGCGAACCCGCCCCGAGGCTCGATGATCTCCAGGTTGGTGCCGTCCGGGTCGTTGAAGTAGGCCACCTTGGTACCGAGGGCCGCGTCCGGGGTGACTTCTCCGGCGGCGAAGGTGTAGTCGTCGCCGAGGAAGTCGTACCCGGCGTCCCTCATGCGCCGGTACACCGCGTCGAAGTCGTCGACCCTGAAGCACAGGTGCATGGAGCCGGGGCGGTTCGCCCTGCCGTTCGTCCGCTCGCCGACCGGGTCCTGGAACTGGATCAGGTCGATGCCGAGCCCGTCGATGTCGATCGTCGCGTAGCGCAGCTTCGCGACGGGGAGCCCCTGCGACCGGCCGAACGGCACGCTGTCCATCGTTCCCTCCGCGACGGGCCCGCGCCCGGTGAGCACCGTGTAGAACGCGATCGAGGCGTCCAGGTCGGAGACGGAGATCCCGACGTGGGCGGCCCGGGTGAGGTGCATCGGAGTGTCGGCGACGGCCATGGGCCCTCCTCTTTCCCGCCCTCCGGCGAGGGCATCCACGGCAATTCTTACGAAACCACCACTTTCCGCATCTCCCCGCACTCCCCCAGTACTTGCGCAAGCGCTATATAGGTGCTCGCCGATTTTTGCTCCTGTGGCGTATCCTGGGCTCCACAGCCCCCGAAAGGAGACCGGACCCCATGACCGCCACGGATCCTGCGCTCACGGCACTCGCCAGCGGCTGGGGCGCCCTCTCCCTGCTGCACGGCCGCATCGAGTCCCGCGTCGAGCGGGCCCTGCAGTCGGGCCACGGCCTGAGCGCGCGGGAGTACTCGCTGCTCGACGTGCTCAGCCGGCAGCACGACGGCGAAGGCGGCCACCTGCAGATGAAGCAGGTCGCCGACGCGGTCGTCCTCAGCCAGAGCGCCACGACGCGCCTGGTCACCCGCCTGGAGGACCGCGGCCTGCTGTCGAGGTACCTGTGCCCGACCGACCGCCGCGGCATCTACACCGACGTGACCCCGGCCGGCCGCGCACTCCTGGACGCGGCCCGGCCGACGAATGACGCCGCGCTGCGGCAGGCGCTGGACGAGGCCGCCGGAAACCCGGAGCTGGCCTCACTGGTCGCGGCGATCGAGGCCATCGACGCACCGGCGCGGCGCTCGTAACACCCGCCCCCGTCCGAGCTCCCGCTCGGGCGGGGTTCTTCGTCGCGCCCGCCCGCCTCCCGCACCCACCCCCGGCCCGACCGCGGACCGCCGGCCCACCGACCGCACACCGCCGCACCGCCCGCACCCCGCACCGCAGGGCCGGTCTCGGCATGCATACGCCCATCCACCCGCATCACCGCCTGCCCGCGTTTGCATTTAACGCGCGCATGCAAATATTGTGGAAGCACGCAAGGAGCTCACTCAAGCAATCGGAAAGGGTCGGACCCCATGCCACTCGCTCTCCTCGCCCTCGCCGTGGGGGCCTTCGGAATCGGCACGACCGAGTTCGTGATCATGGGACTCCTGCCCCAGATCGCCGGCGACTACGGCGTCTCCATCCCCACGGCCGGACTCCTCGTCACCGGCTACGCCCTCGGCGTCGTCATCGGAGCCCCGCTGCTCACCGTCCTCGGCGGCCGCGTGAGCCGCAAGCGGATGCTGATGCTGCTGATGGGCCTGTTCGTGGCCGGGAACCTCGTCTCCGCCTTCGCCCCCACCTTCGAGGTCATGCTCGCCGGGCGCGTGGTCGCCTCCCTCGCCCACGGCTCCTTCTTCGGCATCGGCTCCGTCGTCGCCGCCGAACTCGTCGCCCCCGACAAGAAGGCCGGGGCCATCGCCACCATGTTCACCGGCCTCACCGTCGCCAACATCGTCGGCGTCCCCCTGGGCACCTTCATCGGTCAGGCCGTCGGCTGGCGCACCACCTTCGCGATCGTCGCCGCACTCGGCGTCGTCGGACTGGTCGGCATCGCCCGTCTCGTCCCCGCCATGCCCCGCCCCGAGAGCGCGAACCTGCGCCGGGAGCTCACCGCCTTCCGCAACCCCCAGGTCCTCCTGGCCATGGCGATGACCGTCCTCGGCTTCGGCGGTGTCTTCGCCGCCATCACCTACATCGCGCCGATGATGACCGAGACCGCCGGGTACTCGGAGGGTGCCGTGACCTGGCTGCTCGTGCTGTTCGGCGTCGGCATGTTCCTCGGCAACCTCCTCGGCGGCCGCTTCGCCGACCGCGCCCTGATGCCCCTGCTGTACACGACCCTCGGCGGGCTCGCGGTCGTCCTCGCCCTGTTCACCCTCGCCGCACACGACAAGATCCTCTCCGCGGTCGCCGTCTTCCTCGTCGGCGCGCTCGGCTTCGCCACCGTCCCGCCCCTCCAGAAGCGCGTCCTCGACCAGGCGCACGGCGCCCCCACCCTCGCCTCCGCCGTCAACATCGGCGCCTTCAACCTCGGCAACGCCCTCGCCGCCTGGCTCGGCGGCCTCGTCATCGCCGCGGGACTCGGCTACACCGCCCCCAACTGGGTCGGCGCCCTCCTCGCCGTCACCGCGCTCGCCCTCGCCTTCTGGTCCGCCGCGCTCGAACGCCGCACCACCAAGGCCGGCCGGGTCGTCGCCCAGGCCGCCCCGGCCCGTACCCCCGTCCACCACTGACCCGTCCCCCACAGACGCGGCCTCCGGAACCCCCTCCGTGAACGCCGCCCGCACCACCGAGCGCACCGCGCTCGCCCCGTGAAGGAGCACGAACCCCCCATGGCACCGTCCGCAACGCCCACCGTCCCCACCGTCAAGCTGAACAACGGCGTCGAGATCCCCCAGCTCGGCTTCGGCGTCTTCCAGGTCGCAGACGAGGCGACCACCGCGGCCGTCACGGCCGCCCTCGACGCCGGGTACCGCAGCGTCGACACCGCCGCCGTCTACGGCAACGAGGCCGGCGTCGGCCGCGCCCTCGCCGCCTCCGGGATCCCCCGGGAGGAGCTGTTCGTCACCACCAAGCTGTGGAACGCGGACCAGGGCTACGACGCCACCCTCCGGGCCTTCGACGCCAGCCTGGCCAAGCTCGGCCTGGACTACGTCGACCTGTACCTGATCCACTGGCCGACCCCGGCCCGCGACCTGTACCGCGACTCCTGGCGCGCCCTGGAGCGGCTCGCCGAGGAAGGCCGCGTCCGCGCCGCCGGCGTCTCCAACTTCCAGCCCGAGCACCTGCGCCGGCTGCTCGAAGACGCCACGCTGACCCCGGTCGTCAACCAGATCGAGCTGCACCCCGCGCTCCAGCAGTCCGAGCTGCGCGCCTTCCACGGCGAGCACGGGATCGCCACCGAGGCGTGGAGCCCGCTGGCGCAGGGCGCGGTCCTCGACGACCCGGCGATCACCGCGATCGCGGCCGCCCACGGCAAGTCGCCCGCCCAGGTCGTCATCCGGTGGCACCTCCAGCTCGGCAACGTGGTCATCCCGAAGTCGGTCACGCCGGCCCGCATCCGCGCCAACCTCGACGTCTTCGACTTCGTCCTGACGGACGCGGAGATGACGGCGATCGCCGGCCTCGACCGCGGACTGCGCACCGGCCCGCACCCCGACGAGCTGAACTGACCCCGCGCCCACCGGGCGCGCCCCCTTCCCTCCGTCGGCCCGCGCGCGAGCGCGGGCCGACGTCGCCCAAGGATCCGCCGTGTCCCAGGCCCCCACCTCCGTCCACGCCTCCGCCGCCCTCCCCTCCCCTTCCTCGCTCTCCGCCCACCCCTCGCTCGCCCGGCTCGCTCCCGCCGCCGGTCGCCTGACGCTCGGTCTCGAACTGCCCCTGGACAACGACTGGGGCGTCGAGCGCGGCCGGGCGGCCCTTCGGTGTGCCTGACCTGACGGCGCACACCCCTGCGGCCCGGCTCGCCGACCGCCTCGGCTTCGCGGCGCTGTGGCTGCGCGACGTCCCTCTCCACGACCCCGTCGCCTTCGGTGACGCGGGCAGCGTCTTCGAGACCTTCACCCATCTTGGGCACCTCGCCGCAGTGAACGAGAACGTGGTCCTCGCGACCGGCGCGGTCGTGCTGCCGCTGCGCGAGCCCCTCCTCGTGGCCAAGGCCGCGGCCACCGTCGACGTGCTCTCGGGGGGCCGGATGCTACTCGGTCTCGCGAGCGGCGACCGACCGGTGGAGTACCCGCTGTTCGGCCGGGACTTCGACGGGCGCGGCACCGCGTTCCGCGAGGGCGTCGAGACGCTGCGGGCCGCCTGGCGCCCGGGCCCCTCCACCTGCCCGGGTCCGGTCTCGGCCCGGACCGGCGGCTTGAGGTGCTGCCCCGTCCCGTCGCCCCGACGGGGATCCCGATCGCCGTCGCCGGCGGCGCTCAGCAGGCTCCCGCCTGGATCGCGGAGCACGCCGACGCCTCGCTCAACTACCCTCGCGACCTGGGCGCCTTGCGCCTGCGCACCCGCGAGTGGCGGAAACTGACCGGCGGCACGGCGGACGGGCCCGGCGCCGGTGGCACCGGGAAGCCGTACCTGACGCCGATGGTGCTGACCCTCCAGGAGGACCCGGCCGCCCCGGCGCGGCCCATCCGCCTCGGCCTGAGCACGGGCCGCGCGGCCCTGGTGGATCACCTGGGCCGGATGGCCGAACTCGGCGTCTCTCACGTCTCCTTCAACCTGTGTCCCAACGACCGCCCGGTCGACGAGCTGCTGCACGAACTCGCCGAGTACGTGCTGCCGCACTTCATCGCGGGCAGGCACGCGCGGACGGCGAGGATCGTCCCCCGGAGGTTGACGGCGAGGACGTCGTCGACGTCGGCCGCCGTCATCTCGCGCAGCGGCTTCTCCGGGAAGACGCCGGCGTTCGCGCAGAGGACGTCGACGTGGCCGTGGAGGCGCTCCGCCTCGCCATCGCCTCGACCGCGGCCGGGTCACGCAGGTCCACCCCGGTCCCGGCGACCCGCCCGCCGGTGGCGCGGGCCACGGCTCCGGCCACCTCGCGTGCCACGGCCGCGTCGCGTCCGGTCAGGAGCACGGCCGCGCCGCGGCGGGCGAAGAGTTCGGCGATGCCGCGTCCGATGCCTCGCGTCCCGCCCGTCACCACCACGGACCGCTCCCGCCAAGGGGTGTGGGTCATGGATCGTCCCGTCCTCTCCTCGTCACGCTCGGATGCCACCGCTCACCGTGGGCGACCGGCCCTTCCGGCCGGTCCCGTTGTCGGTCCACTGACATATCCTTCCCGCCATCGCACGCCGACTCGAAGGACCCAGAGCATTGACCGGCTTCACCGCTTTCCCCCTGCCCTTCCAGGCCTCCCGCACGCTGCCGTACACGCCTCCCCGGACCTTGCGGGAGCTGGAGATGATGGCGTGCAGCGCCCATATCCGGGCCAAGTCGGGGTGGTTCGAGAAGAGGAACGACGCCGACATCGTGGCCCGCTGGACGCGGGAGGCGGTCGCTCAGGGCCTCACCGAGGCGCAGGTGGCGTACGTGCTCGCCGAACTCGCGCACTACGCCGCGCTGCGGGACGAGGCGACCGGCGCGGAGGTGTCCGCGGTGGACGGGGTGTGGCAGTCGGACACGCTCGTCGACGAGGGGCTGAGGTCCCGGCTACGGGACGCGGTGCGCGTCCTCGAAGAGGTTCCCGAGGCGGAGAAGGACTGGCATCCCGGTTCCGACGGCCAGGTGCTGGACCTCGTGCACCCTTCGCTGTTCTGCCTGGTGCGGGAGGTGAGCGGCGCGCCCGAGGAGGCGTGGCGGAACCCGACGGACCGCTATTCGGCGTACGAGTTCTCCGAGCGCTTCCAGTGGCTGCCGACGGACGTCGAGGTCGATGACGAGGGCGGTGTCTCCTTCCTCTCGTACGTCAACAACGTCCACCCCGTGGAGCATCGTGAACTCGGTGCCGTGCTTCCGGAGTTGTTCGGCAGAATGCGCCCGCTGTTCGAGCGGGTGCTCACCGATCTGCGCCACCCGCGGCCGCTGCGCGTCGAGGCCGACCCCTACGGGTGGTACGACGCGGAGCCGGCGTACCCGGCCAAGGCCGACCACCCCGACGGCGCGGCCTACCAGGAGGCTTACCACGCGTGGGTGGAGGCCCACGACGACTGGTACGAGAACCGCGTCCCGGTCGTCCCGGACGCCCCGGAGTTCACCGCCCCCGAGGCACCCGCCGAGGCCGACCGGGTCGACCTGCGCGGCCGTCGCCTCCAGGTGATCGTCAAGCTCGCCACCATCCACCTGACTCCGGAGAAGCCCGAGTACGCCGGCGGTTCCTGGCACGTCGAGGGGATGGTGAACGAGCGCATCGTCTCGACCGGGCTCTACTACTGGGACAGCGAGAACATCACCGAGAGCCGGCTGGGCTTCCGGACGGCGCTCGACGACCCGGAGTACCAGCAGAACGACGACGCGGGCGTCCGCGAGGTCTACGGCCTGGAGAACGACGAGGCGCTGAACCAGGTGCTGGGGTCGGCGTCGACGCCGCAGGGCCGCTGCCTGGCCTTCCCCAACGTCCTCCAGCACCGTGTCGACGCGTTCCGCCTCGCGGACCCCACCCGCCCGGGACACCGCAAGATCCTCGCGTTCTTCCTGGTCGACCCCTCGCAGCGGATCGTCTCGACGGCCGACGTCCCTCCGCAGCAGCCGTGGGCCGACACCGCGACCATGACGCTGGAGCAGGCGAAGACGTTCCGCGAAGAGCTCATGAAGGAACGCAAGTTCTTCGTCGACGAGCACAACGAGCAGCTCTACGAGCGGGAGTTCTCCCTCTGCGAGCACTGAGCCCGCCGGCCGGGGCCGGCCGCCCCGCGCCGCTCCGGTGCCCCCGTCCGCGGGGAACCGGAGCGGCGCGCCCGGCCCGTCAGTCGCAGCAGCAGTCGCAGCACTTGCACGGGTTGCAGCAGCCGCCGTCACCGCCGCCGCAGCCACCACCGGAGCCGCCGCCCGAGCCCCCCGAACCACCGGAGCCGCTTCCGGAGCCGCCCGAGCCGCCGCCCCAGCCGCCCGAACCGCCGGACGAGCCGCTCGAGTTGCCGCCGCCGCGCCCGCCGAACCAGCCGTCGCCGCCGGAACCGCCGCCGTTTCCACCGGAACCGCCACTGTTTCCGCCGCCACCGTCGCCGAACTGGACGGACTCCAGGTCCTCCCCCTCGACCTCGTCGTCGCAGCGGCAGCAGTCGTAGCACAGCCGGCAGTCGGGGCAGAGGCGGCGCCACTGGCCGCACCGCCGGCACTCCCCGTCCGGCGGCCGGTTCGCCGCCGTCATGCCACCCTCCGGGGCGGTGCCCGTGAGCGTGCCGACACCGCAGGAGTGCTCGGCCCCGGGTGCCGGGAGCGTCTCCGCCCGACGGCCCGGCAGGGGCAGCAGGCCGAACAGCCGCGGCCGGTCGTGGTGCCGGTGGCCGTGGTCACGGTGCCGGGGGTCGAAGGCGCGGTCGACGGCGCGCTCCAACTCGCCGCCGAGCAGGGTCCGTACCAGCCGGCCGTCGACGAAGTCGGCCTCGGCCAGGGCCAGTCGGATGCCATGGACGGCGTCGTCGCAGAGCCTGCGCACCTCGGCACGGTCCGTGCCGGTCACGGCGATCGGGTTCCACGCGCCGGCGGCCGCGTCCGCCTCCAGGTCCTCCACCGCGTCCAACAGGTGCGCGAGACGCCCGAAGAGGCGGCCGGCCTCCGCGAGCGGTGCGGCGTTGCCCGGCCGGTCGGTGAGGACCGCGGTGTACGCGAAGGCGGCCGCGGTCGCCGTCTCCGTCGGCTCGGTCACCGTCAGCAGCGAGCCGCCGAGCCCGGTGGTCCGCTCGATCTCCGGCTGCCGCTCGACCGCCTCGACCAGCACCGCCGTGTCGAATCCGAGGCGCTCGCCGCCCGCCGCGCCCGCGCGGTCCCAGCCCCGGGCGATCCGACGGGCCGCCACCGCCACCGGGCGGCGCGCCACCAGACCGTCGCCGTCGGCGACGTGGTCGCGTATCTTCGCCGCGGCGAGCACCAGCGACACCGTCGCCGCGAGCCGCGAGCCCTCGCCCTGGGCCACGTCCGCCGACCGCATCCCCCGCAGCGGGCACGGACCGGCGGCCCGCCGCCAGTCCCCGGTGCGCTCCGACTGCGCCTCCGTCAGCACCGAGACGATGAGGCCGTCGTAGTTGGTCGCGACCCGGGCGAACTGCCCGTACTCGCCGCGCAGCGCCAGACACAGCCCGCACAGGTGCGCCATCCACTCCGTACGCAGGCCCTCCCCCAGCCGATGACGGCACGGTCTGATGATTCCGAACACCGAAGCACTCCCCCCGTAGAGACGACCGCCGCCCGGACACCTCGCGCCGGACGGCTCACGGGTACAGGATCCTAGAGGGTCCCCCGCCGGGGAACGCCCGCGGCGAAACCGCAGGCCGTCAGGGGGTCAGCCGCGCGAGCGCCGCGAGGACCGGCGCCACGCCGTCCTCGGTCGCCAAGCGGTCGGCGAGGGCACGGGCGCGGGCCCGACGGGAGCCGTCCTCCGTCGCCGCGCGCAGCGCCTCCGCCAGGGTCCCGGCGGTGAGGCGCCGGAGGGGCACGGCCCCGGGGGCGGCGCCCAGGGCGGTCAGGCGGGACGCCCAGAACGCCGCGTCGAACTGGACCGGCACCGGCACGCTCGGCACCCCCGCCCGCAGGACGGCGCCGGTCGTGCCCGCTCCCGCGTGGTGGACGACGGCCGCCGTGCGCGGGAACAGCAGGGCGTGCGGCACCTCGTCGACGGTCAGGATGTCGTCGCCCCGGGCGGCCAACCCGGCCCAGCCCTTCTGTACGACTCCCCGCACCTTCGCCGCGCGCAGCGCTGCGACGATCTCGCCGCTCACCCGCTCGGGGTCGGGCACGGTGGCGCTCCCGAGCCCGACGAAGACGGGCGGGGGTCCGGCGGCGAGGAAGTCCTCCAGTTCGCGGGGCAGCCGCCCGGTGTCGTACGGCCACCAGTAGCCGGAGACCTCCAGGCCGGCGGGCCAGTCCCGGGGTCGCGGGACGACGAGTTCGCTGTAGCCGTGCAGCACCGGCCGGACCCGCGGTGCCCGGGAACGTCCGGCCTGCCTCAAAAGCCCGTGCCGCCGGGGCAGGGACCGTACGGCGCCATGGAACATGAGCTCCACCGACGCCATGACGGCCCGTCCGCTCAGCCGGTTCCCCACCGGTCCCAGGGACCGTGTGCCCAGGACGGGTGCGGGGAACTCCACGGTCGGGTGCAAGGGCTGGAGGTGCAGGCCGAGGGCGGGCACGGACAGGCCGTCGGCGATGGCGTACCCGAGCGGCCCCAGCGCCCCGCCGACCAGCAGGACCTCTCCTTCCCGCGCCACGTCCACCAGGGCCGCGGTCATCTCGTCGACCGCCCCGCGGGCCATGGCCGCGAGGCGCACGAGCTTCCCCGCGCCGGTCCGCGCGTCGTGCAGCCGACGGCCCCGGGCGGAGTGCAGTTCGGCGCGCGGGTCGACCGGAAGCGGACGGAACCGCACTCCCGACCCCGCCACCAGCGGTTCGAACACCGCGTGCGCGGCCAGCGTCACCTCGTGCCCGGCCCTGACGAGACCGGCGCCCAGACCCGTGTACGGCGCGACGTCGCCCCGCGACCCCGCCGTCATCATCACGATGCGCACGCCGCCAGTGTGCCCCACCGGATCCGTCACGACACCGCGACGTCCCGCACGGCATCACGCTGTCCGCCGCCCGCTGTCTGTCCCCTGTCCTCATCCCGCATCCCTCTGTCCACGTCCCGCGCGACGGGTTGTCAGGTACGCGCCTGGCTCCTACAGTGCGTCCAACACCCGCCTATGGGAGCGCTCCCAGTTGTATGAAAGCGCCGCAAATCGGGACGCTCCTCTGCTCGGTCCGCCCCCTCTGACAGGTCTCCCTTCCCCAGGAGGTCCCCGTGCGAGCGTCCCCCCACCGCCCCCGTGCCGCGTTCGGCGCGCTGCTCCTCGCCTTCGCCACCGTGGTGGCGCTGCTCGTGGGCACCGCGCCGGCCGCCTCGGCCGACACCCTGATCTGCGAGCAGTACGGCACGGCCACCGTCCAGGGCCGGTACGTCGTCCAGAACAACCGCTGGGGCACCGGCGCGACCCAGTGCGTCACCGCCACCGACACGGGCTTCCGGCTGACCCGCGCCGACGGCTCCGTGCCGACCGACGGCCCCCCGAAGGCGTACCCGTCGCTCTTCAACGGCTGCCACTACACGCGCTGTTCGCCCGGCACCGCCCTCCCCGCGCGGATCGACGGCATCGCCGCGGCCCCGAGCGCCATCTCGTACGGATTCGTCGGCGACGCCGTCTACAACGCCTCGTACGACATCTGGCTGGACCCCGCGCCCCGGACCGACGGGGTGAACCGGACCGAGATCATGATCTGGTTCCACAAGGCCGGCCCGGTCCAGCCGATCGGCTCGCCGGTCGCACCGCGAACGTCGGCGGGCGGTCGTGGCAGGTGTGGACGGGCGGCAACGGCTCCAACGACGTCATCTCCTTCGTCGCCCCGTCCGCCCTCGCGGAGTGGAACTTCGACGTCATGGACTTCGTCCGGGAGACCGTCTCCCGGGGCATGGCCCGGAACGACTGGTACCTGACGAGCGTCCAGGCCGGCTTCGAACCCTGGCAGAACGGCGCCGGACTCACCGTCCACTCCTTCTCCTCGGCGGTGACCCTCGGCACCCCGCCCACCGGACCGGAGGTGCCGGGCCCGACGACGGCCTGCCGGGTCGCGGTCACGCCGAACGTCTGGACCGGCGGTTTCACCGCGGACGTCACCGTCGCCAACACCGGTTCCACGGCCGTCGAGCCCTGGACGCTGGCCTTCACCGTCCCGGCAGGCCACCGCGTCACCCAGGCCTGGAACGCCGCCGTCTCCCCGTCCACCGGCACGGTGACGGCGACCCCGCTCACCCACAACGCACGGATCCCCGCCGGGGGCAGCCAGTCCTTCGGCTTCCAGGGGACGTACAGCGGCACGTTCGCCCCGCCGTCCGGCTTCACCCTCGGCGGGGTGCCCTGCTCGTGACCCGAGGCGCGAGCCTCCCCCTCCCACGTACAGGAGACACGATGGCTGGACGCAAGAAGCGAATCGCCTCCCTCACGGCGGTGCTCGCGACCCTGCTCGCCGGAATCGGCCTGACCCTGCTCGGCCAGGGCAGCGCGCAGGCCCACGGCGTCACGATGACGCCCGGATCACGTACGTACCTCTGCTGGCTCGACGCCAAGACCAGCACCGGCAGTCTCGACCCCACCAACCCCGCCTGCAAGGCGGCGCTCGCCGAGAGCGGACCGAACTCGCTGTACAACTGGTTCGCCGTCCTCGACTCCCACGCGGGCGGACGCGGCGCCGGCTACGTCCCGGACGGCACGCTGTGCAGCGCCGGTGACCGCTCGCCGTACGACTTCAGCGGCTACAACGCGGCCCGCGCCGACTGGCCCCGCACCCACCTGACCGCCGGTCGGACGATCCAGCTCAAGCACAGCAACTGGGCCGCCCACCCGGGCTCCTTCCGGGTGTACCTCTCCAAGCCGGGCTACTCCCCCACGAGCGAACTGGGCTGGGACGACCTGGAGTTGATCCAGACCGTCACCGACCCCCCGCAGACCGGCTCGCCGGGCACGGACGGCGGGCACTACTACTGGAACCTGACGCTGCCCTCGGGACGCTCGGGTGACGCGGTTCTCTTCATCCAGTGGGTCCGCTCGGACAGCCAGGAGAACTTCTTCTCCTGCTCCGACATCGTCTTCGACGGCGGCAACGGCGAGGTGACCGGCATCCGCGGCTCGGGCGGCACGCCGACGCCGACCCCGACTCCCACGCCCACTCCTACCCCCACCCCCACGGAGCCGACCCCGACGCCGACTCCGACCGACCCGCACACCGGTTGCATGGCCGTCTACACCGTCACGAACGCCTGGAGCGGCGGCTTCCAGGGCTCCGTCGAGGTGATGAACCACGCCACGACGGCACGTGACGGCTGGGCGGTGCGCTGGACACCGGGCACCGGGACCCGGATCAGCAGCCTGTGGAACGGCGCGCTGACCACCGGGACCGACGGCACGGTCACGGTGAGGAACGTCGACTACAACCGGACCGTCCCCCCGGACGGCAGCGTCACCTTCGGCTTCACCGCGACCTCGACGGGCAACAACCACCCGGTCGGATCCATCGTCTGCGTGACGCCGTGACCATCGCCCCTCGTCCCTCCTGAGCGAGGGACAAGGGCAAGCTCGGAGGGGCTGTCTCCCGTCGCGCGTCTCGCGCGGGGAGACAGCCCTTCCCGAGTCCCGCCCCTCCGCTGTCAGGCGGCGGGGTCGCCGTAGCCGCCGGAGGGCCGCTCCCCTCCCCCTTCCAGGAGGGCGCAGACGAACCGCTCCTCCGTCGCCCGCAGACGGGCGAGCAGAGCGGGATCGAGCGTGACCTGGCTGGTGACGGAGACCGTGACGGCGCGGCGGCCGTCACGGGTGGCGGCGGCGAACTGGGTGTAGCCCGGGGTGTTCCCCGTGTGGCCGTAGACCGTGCCGCAGCGGGTCTTGTAGCGGAAGAGGGCGAGCCCGGCGGCGTTCTCACCGGGGCCGGCGGGCTGGGACTCGCCGGGCACGAACCGGTGCTGGGCGTGCCGGGTGGGCGGCGACAGCAGGGCCGGCCCGGCGTAGCCGCCGATGAAGGTGTTCAGGTCGGCCGGGGTGGAGACGATCCCGCCCGAGGCCCAGGCGCCGGAGGCGCTGATCGCCTCGCTGACGTCCTCGGGCGGTTCGCCGGGGGTCGTGTCGTAGCCGTGGAGGAAGGGGCGAGGCAGCCGGAACCCGGAGGGGAGGCTGGTGTCCCGCAGGTCGAGCGGCCGGTACACCAGTTCGCGCAGCAGGTCCTCGTAGCGCCGTCCGGTGGCCTGTTCGGCCATCAGGGCGACGGCGATGTTGTCCGAGTTCGAGTAGGCGTACCGGCTGCCGGGACGGAAGGCGAGGTCCTCGCCCGCGACGAACTCCAGCAGGCGCCGGGAGTCGAAGCGGTGGCGCGGATCGGCGCGGACGATCGCCTGGAACCGCGGGCTACGGCTGAAGTCGGGCAGGCCGCTGGTGTGCTGGAGGAGCTGGCGCAGGGTGACGGCGTGCCAGTCCCTCGGAAGGTGCGGCAGCCGCTCGCCGAGGGTGTCGTCGAGAGCGAGGGCGCCCCGGTCCACCAGGGCGAGCGAGACGGCCCCGCTGAACGCCTTGGCGACGCTCGCGATCCGCATGTGGTCGTCCGCACGGGGCGGCCGCGGCCCGTTGGTCCCGGTGTTCGTGCTGGTGGGGGATGCGGTGGTGGTGTCGGTGCGGGGGGTGGTGGTGCGGGGTGTGGCGCCGTCGCCGAGCTCGGCGGTTCCGGCGCGGTAGACGCGGCGTTCGCCGTCGCGGGTGAGGACGGCGATCGCGCCGGGCGGGCCGCCGGGGGCGGCGACGAGCTCGGCGAGGGCGCGGCGCAGCTCGCGTCCCTCGGCGTCGCCGTGTCCCCCTCCATCGCCGTACGTCCCGTAGCCGTACGTCCCTGAGGGAGGCCGTTCACCGGCCGTGGCATACGGAACGGCGGGGCCGGCCAGCGCTGCGGCGAGGACGAGCGCGGCGACGGCCGACCGTCTCGGGCGGCGGGGCCGGTGCGGGTGGCGGGCGGGGGCGGAGCGGGGCATGCGTGACCTCCTGGACGGACCGGCGGCCGGGTGCGGCGCACCGGTCCGTCCAGCTTCGGCCCACGCCTCAGGGCCCGTCGGCCGGGGCTGCGCCACCCGGCCGTGCGGAACCCCCCGGCAGGAGGCTCCGGCACGTCGTGTGCTTGGGCCGATCGCGGTACGAGCCGGTCCCCCTCAGGGGAAGTACAGGGCGGCCTTCTCCAGCACGTGCCGCGTGAAGAGACCTCCCCACTGCACCTGCCCCCGGTACATCGTCGTCCGCGTCCCACCGGGCGCGGTCTCGACCGTCACGGGCCGGCCGATCAGCGTCGTGCCGAGGATCCGGGCGTCCTCCGCCGCCCACCGCGCCGCTTCGGGCCGCACGCGCGTGCCCACCAGCGCGGGCAGGACCATGGCCGCGTTACGGGCGCCCGGTATCCCGCTCCGCAGGCTCTTCGCGTAGCCCATGGCCCAGCTGGTGAACTCCGCCAGGTCGGCCACGTCGACCTCGGGCACGGCGGCGGCGAGGACGAACACCTCGACCTTGGTCCCGAACCACCGCGCCTTCCGGTCGGCCCGGGCACCGATCTCCACGCGGTGGCCCCTCCACTCCGACATGGTCACCGCGCAGCCGTCTCCGGCCAGCCGTTCCCGGAGGGCGGCGAGGTACGTGGCCGCCGCGTCGGCGGTCGGCTCAGGCGCATACGGATTCATGACCGCATCCTCCAACGCCCTTGACACGTAAGGGAAGTGGGGAGGAACACGACTGCCGCCGAAAGGGGCGATCCACGCCGTCGCCGCGGGAGAACCCGACGGCGAAGAGAGGCACAGCGACCGGCCCAGGCCACCGCCGAGGCCCTCCTCGGCCCACATAATTACCTTGTGCGTTACGCGCATTGGGCGTCGTACGCGTCGACCGGCGACCGAGGCCCCCAGTCGGCCCGGGCAAATCCCTGGTGCGCCGGGCGGCGCGGGAACAACCGACGGCGCGCCAGGGATGGGAGAGTGGACGTATGTGTGGCCGTTACGCATCCACCCGCAGCCCCCAAGAGTTGACGCGGCTCTTCCAGGTGACCGACTGGCAGCCGGAGGAGGCGCTGGAGCCCAGTTGGAACGTGGCGCCCACCGATCCGGTGTACGCCGTACTGGAGCGGGCCGGACGGGACGGCGGCGGGGAGGTTCGCCGCGAACTGCGGACCTTGCGCTGGGGCCTGGTCCCGTCGTGGTCGAAGGATCCCGGATCGGGGGCCCGCATGATCAACGCGCGGGTCGAGACCGTGCACGAGAAGCCCGCCTACCGCCGCGCCTTCGCCAAGCGGCGCTGCCTGCTCCCCGCCGACGGCTTCTACGAATGGGACCCGGTGAAGGACGAGGCGACGGGCAGGACCCGCAAGCAGCCGTACTTCATCCACCCCGCAGACGGCGGCCCGATGGCCATGGCGGGGCTGTACGAGTACTGGCGCGACCCCGACGTCACCGCCGACGACGACCCGGCCGCCTGGCTGATCACCTGCACGATCATCACGACCGAGGCCACGGACGCCGCCGGCCGCATCCACCCCCGCATGCCGCTCGCCCTCTCCCCCGACCACTACGACGCCTGGCTCGACCCCCACCACCAGGACACCGGCGACCTGCGCGCCCTGCTCACCCAGCCCGCCGGCGGACACCTTGAAACCCGTGCGGTCTCGCCCGCCGTGAACAGCGTCCGCAACAACGGCCCCCACCTGCTGGACCCCCCGAACTGACCCCGTCCAGCCGGACCGCGTCCCGCGAACTCCTCGCCCGAGGGTGACCGAGCCGCCGCCGAACCTTCTGCGTACCGAGGGACGTCCAGCTCGGCGACGACGCCACCGAGGAGACGTGGCCCTTCGCCCCCGGCCGAGCGGGCCTACGCCTCGTCCGCACCGTCGGCGTGGCCACCGCCGAAGAGCCGGGAGGACTTGTCCTCCTGGGCCAGGCGCCGCAGCGCGAGCAGGGCCGGTTCCAGGAGGACGGTGACGAGTACGGCCCGCTCCGCCTGGGCCAACGGGTCACCGCGTCCGTCCAGTTGCCGCAGGTCCAGCTCGGCCATGTCGTCCGCGAGGCGGGCATACGGCAGGAGGCTGCGCCAGTCGGTCCCCGCACCAAGATGATCGAGGGCGGCGAGGACCTCGGCGACGGTGCGCGTCGCGGGGTTGCCCGGGGACACGTCCCAACCCATCGCGCCGATCAGGCTGTGCGCCTCGGCGAGCCCTTCCGTAGCGGCGTCGGAGCCCCCCGCACCCGGGTCACGCCGCCCGTCCGAGTCACGCCCCTCGTCCGGATCCGGTGCCGATACGGACTCAGCACCCTTCTCCGGTACGGGCTCCGCGTCCTTCGCCGGTGCGGATTCCGCGCCCTTCGCCGGGCGGACGCCCAGAACGATGCCGAGGACCTGGTGCAGATCCTCCTCTCCTGCGGTGATCGCGTCGAGTATCTCCTTCGTCGCGCCGGCCGAGAGCCCGCGCGTCCCGATGAGGGTGCGGATCAGCCGGAGGCGGCGGACGTGGTCCTCTCCGTAATCGGCCTGGTTGGCGGCGGTGGCCCGACCGGGCGGGAGCATGCCCTCGCGCAAGTAGTACTTGATCAGGGGCACTTGGACGCCGGTGCGGCGGCTCAACTCAGAGACCTTCATCGATTCTCCCCTCGATAACGGATAACGGATAGCGCTATTATCCATTCTGCGCCGACAGCGACGCCGCGGCCCGTCAGGCCACCACGCCCGACCACCAGCGACTCCGCCGGCAACTGCTCCTATCTGCACCCGTACCGGCACGGCACCTGCACCTGCACCTGCACCTGCACCTGCACAGACGTCTGCTCCAGATCTGCCCGACCCCCGAGTACCCCGCGTTTCCGAGCTCCGCCCGAACACCACCCGCTCTCACCGGAAGGACACCCCTCCCATGTTCGGCACTCTCCTGCTCCTCGCCGTCCCCGCCCTGCTGTTCCGCCTGCTCGGCGCGCTGGGCGTCGGACGGTTCGCCTCCTGGCGGGTCTCCGCCCTGCACGGCCTCGCGGTGATGCTGGTCTTCACGGCGAGCGCGCACTTCGCCCCGTCGGGCCTCGGTCCGATGCCCGGCCATCAGGACCTGGTCGCGATGGTCCCGTCGTTCGTGCCGTTCCCGCGCTTCGTGGTCTACGCGACCGGCGTCCTGGAGCTCGCCGGCGCGGCGGGGCTGGTTCGCGGGGCGACCCGTCCCGCCGCGGGCCTGGGCCTCGCCGTGCTCTTCGTCCTCATGCTCCCGGCCAACATCCACGCGGCCGTCTCCCACGTCGAGTTGAACGGCGAACCGGCGACGCCGCTCTGGTTCAGAATCCCGGAGCAGATCCTCTTCATCGCCCTGGCGCTGTGGGCAGCGTACGACCCGCAGCGCACGCGTCGGCTGCGCGTCACGGCAGGGAGCGAGTGAGCCACACGACCTCGCCGGCTCCCTCCTCCTGGGAGACGTGGTCCCTGGTGAAGCCGAGCTTCTCCAGGACGCGGAGGGACGGCCCGTTCCACGAGCCGACGGTCGACCAGAGCCGCTTCCGCCCGGTGGCGACGGCTGCGCCGAGCACCGCCCGGGCAGCCTCCGTGGCGTACCCCTTGCCGTGCGCGTGCCGGAAGAGCTCGTACGCGATCTCCGGCTCGTCCACGGACGCGCGGCCGACGATCAGCCCGCAGTATCCGATGAAGTCACCCTCCTCGCGCCGCTGGATCGGCAGCAGGGCGAACCCCGTGGTCTCCGTCTCGGCGAGCAGCTTCACGATCCCGGCCCGGGCGCGCTCGACCGTGAACGTCTCCGTGTCGCGTTCGTTGAGAAGGGCACAGAACGCGTCGGCGTCCGACTCGGCCCAGGGACGCAGCACGAGCCGCTCCGTCTCCAGGTGGAACGCCATCGTCTCGTAGGCAGCCATGCCCCCACTCTGCCCCATGCCCGCCGAAGGCTCGGCGCCGGATCCCGCTCCGGGGCCGTCGGCGCCCCGTCTAGGCTCACGGTGATCGTCTTCGTTCGGGAGAAGTGGGGAGACGCATGGATCTCACGGACCGCACGGTGGTCATCACCGGGGCCGGGCGCGGGTTCGGGCGGGCGCTGGCGTTGCGGGCGGGGCGGCTGGGCGCACGGGTGTTGGTGTCCGCGCGCGGTCGCGGGGCGGCCGAGAAGGTGGCGCGCGAGGTGGTCGCGGACAGTGGGGCGGCGGCGCACGCGTTCGCCTGCGAGCTGTCCGAGCCCGCCTCCATCCGCGCCTTCGCCCGGGGCGTCGCGGACCTCACCGACCACGTGGACGTCCTCGTCAACAACGGCGCCCGCTATCTCCACGGTCCCGAACTCTGGGACGCCGACGACGACGCGATCAGCGACACCCTCGCCTCCGGCGCCACCGGCACCCTCCTGACGACCAAACACTTCCTGCCCCTTCTCCGGGCATCCGCGAACGCGGACGTGGTGAACCTGGTCTCCTCGGTGGCGGACCCCCGCGACAACCGCTCCTCGGCACACCCCGCGTTCTGCGCGGCCAAAGCCGCCCAAGCCGGCTTCGCCGACGTCCTGTCGCAGCGGCTACGCCCCGAGGGCATCCGCGTCATCTCCCTGTACCCGCCCGACTTCGACGACGGCGACCCGCTGTCCCCCTCCTGGAAGGCCACGCCCCGAACCGCCGACCGCCCGCTGACCGCCCAGTCCGTCGTGGACTGTGTCCTGTTCGCGATCGGCCAACCGAGGGACTGCTTCATCCGCTCCTTCCACTTCGAACAGCTCTGACGGCCCGACCACCCACCTGCGGATCGCAGGGGGGTGGTTCCTCTTCCCGCAACCCGCCTTGGATGACCGGACGAGGTTGACGCTCCTGCGTCACCCGATCAGGCAGAACAAGGGGTAGGCGTACGACACGCAATCCGCCCCCGACGCTGCGCGGCGGAGGGGCTGCGCCCAAGTCGCTTTCAAATCGGGCTAGTTCGGCCTGCACGCCCGACCCCGTGCAGATCCAGGCCACCCGGATCGTCACCGCGCCCGGAACGCGCCGCACCCTCACCCGAGGGTCACCTGGATCATCGAGCTCAACGACCGGCGCGCGGGCTGCGCCTGCCGGACCGGCGGAGACAGTCCCGGCCATGGCCGGGCTACGACTCCGCTCGTGACCCCGGCCGACCAGGGGCATCGCGGCGGAACCCGCCCGACTGCGCACTGCTGACGTCCTCCCACTTCGCGCACAATCGGCTGCCCAGCAGCGCAACACCCTCCAACACGCACCACGCAGGGTCCACCGGAACTCCGGTTACACCATCACCGACAAGGCGCCCCACCGCAGCTCCGGCCAGCCTCTCGCCGATCCGGACTGCCCGCTCGACCTGCTCCGGATCGCAACGCCTTCCCATCTCCGCCTCAGGCGGAGCGACGCTCCGCCGAGACCGTGGCCATCTCGGCGGCGGCACCCCCGCTCGCGACGTATTCACGGCGGGCGGCCTGGAGCAGGCCGGCCCAGTCCCGCACGGTGGGACGGCGCTTCAGGAGGGCGCGGCGCTCCCGCTCCGTCATGCCGCCCCAGACGCCGTGCTCGATCCGCCGGTCCAACGCGTACGCAAGGCATTCGGAACGTACGGGACAGCCCACGCACAGCTCCTTGGCCTGGTTCTGTGCCGCCCCCTCGACGAACAGGTCCTCGGCGTCCGCCGCCCGGCACCGACCCGACGCCATCCAACTACCGTCCACGCACTCCCCCTTGAACCACGGGTGTCTGACTCCAGGACCGGTCCCCATCGGTCGGCCCTCGTTGATCAAGCACGCTACGGAGGCATGTGCTGCGGGTCTACACCTCGCCCCCTCCTTCGCTCCAACGGGTGACGACCGCACACAGTTCCGGCCACTCTCCGTGTTCTCCTCGGCCTTCATGGCCGGATGTATGGCCAAAGCTCAGCAGACGAAACAGAAGGAGACTGGCAGGAATCGGAGTTGAGAAACCCCGCACCACCCCCACGCCCGCGGAGACCCACGACAGAGAGCAACGGCCCAGGCCGGAGCGCGCGGATCCGCGCGCCGGGCCCGAGGAGCGCGGGAACGCGATGCCGGGATCGTCGTGACAGGCCTGTACGTCAGGCTCGGCTCACACTGTCAGAAGTCGCGCCGCCGGTTCCCGGCACGCGCGGCAGCCCTCGCCGTTTCCCGCGGATCTGCGAGAAGCGCTGCCCCTCGCGCAGCGAACTCCCCGCTGATGCAGCCGAGTTCGAAGCTGAGAGGAAGGAGCGCCAAGGCATACCGATGGGAGCCGCCCGGCGGAGCGGAACACACAGAGCATCGCGTCCGTAAGCCGTTGGCGCGTCGGTCCGTTCGTGGTGCATGCACGGCAATGGCGGAAGCCGTCAGGCAGTGGGCCGGGGAGCTGGGGAGCTGGGGAGCTGGGGAGCTGGGGAGCTGGGGAGCTGGGGAGAGCCTGTACCGTGCCAGGGCCCGTAGGTCTTCGGCGTCCCTCGGGTGTCGGACCCCTCTGGCAAGCTCGTTCGCATGACGTGCGTACGTGTCCTTGAGCGGGAGTCCGGGCTGGAGCTGTTTCAGGTCTCGCATCCGGAAGGTGTCGGTCCTCGGCTTCGGCGGGAGTTGATCGAGTGCTGGATAGCGGTGACCAACGCGGGTGGGGCGGCCGGGTTTCCGTTCCCGCCGGTCGGTGACGGTGAGGTGGGGCCCGTCGCGGATGCGATCGTGGGCGGGTTGAGTCCGGAGCGGAGTCGTCTGATCGTGGCGCGCGGCGACGGGGCACTCGTCGGATGGGTACAGCTGCGCCGCGACCCGGACCGGCTCGTCGGGCACTGGGGCAGCATCCATCATCTGCAGACGAGACCCGACCGGCGCGGACGGGGAGTCGGGGCGGCGCTCGTCGGGGAGGCACGGAGGATCGCCCGGGACGAACTGGGGCTCGAACAACTGCGGCTGGCCGCTCGCGGTGGCGAGGGGCTGGAGGAGTTCTACGCGCGGCTCGGATGGCGGGAGGCGGGGCGGTGGCCGGGCGCGCTCCGGCTGGCGCCCGGCGACGACCGTGACGAGGTGTTGATGGTGCTCACGCCGTTGTGACCGACTCCGGGATCCAGCCGACGTCAGGCCATGGGGGTGTTCGGAACCGTACCGCCGGCAGCAGGTGGCCGGTTGCCTCTTGGCCCGGCGGGAAGCCGTCGGGCAGGGCGAGCAGGTCGGGATCGCCCGCACCGTCTAGCCGTCTCCGTGGCCCTCCGTCTCTGTGATCACGGTCCTACCGGCTTCGGGCAGGTGTCGTGGCCGCCGTCGCGCGGTGCACGCTCGGCCGGCGGCCCGTGTGGCGGACGAAGACGGCCGAGAAGGTGCCCGGGTCGCGGTAGCCGACGTCGGCGGCGATGGCGGCGACGGTGCGGTCCGTGGTCTCCAGGAGGTGGCACGCGCGGCGGACGCGGGCGGTGTGGAGGTACACGAGGGGCGTCCGGCCCGTCTCCGCTCCGAAGCGGCGCAGCAGGGTGCGGGTGCTGACGCCGAACTCCCGGGCGAGGCCCGTCAGGTCGTAGCGCGCCGCGAGGTTCTGGTCCAGGTGGCGCATGACGGTCGCGGAGAACGCGCGCCCCGCCGTCGGTAGCAGGTCGGTGTCGACGTACGGGGACTGGGTGGAGCGGGTGTCGTCGAGGAGGGCGGCCCGCGCCGTCGCCCGGGCGGTTCCGGGGCCGTCGTGGTCGCGGACGAAGCGCAGCGCGAAGTCGTACATCGCGCTGAACGCGGCCGTGGTCGTCACCCCGCCGTCGGTGACCACCAGGCGGTCCGCGCGGATCCGCACCCCGGGGTAGCGGCGTGCGAAGCGGTCCGCGTGCAGCCAGGAGGTCGTCGCCTCCCGGCCGTGGAGCAGTCCGGCCTCCGCCAGGAGGTAGGCGCCGACGCAGATCGACACCACGGCTGTTCCCGAGGCGGCCGCCTCCCGGATCGCGGCGAGCTCCGGGGCGAGCCCCGCGAGCGCCGCGTCCGGGTCGAGCGAGGGCGGCAGGTCGAAGCCGGGGACGATCAGGACGTCGGCCGGGCGGACGGCGGCCACGTCGATACGGGCCCCGCCGGCCGCGAGGACCCGTCGGCGCGGCGAGACGACGGAGGTCTCGTACGAGGGCTCCGTCCGGCCCCGTGCGGCGCTGACGTGCGCGGCCATCGTCAGCAGGTCGGGGACGCCGTACACCTCCGACGCGAAACAGCCGGGGTGGGCGAGGACGCTCACGCGCAGCGGGCTCATGGGGCGGGGTCCTCCCGGGCAGGGCGGATGGCGGGATACCCCGGAGTATCGGCGATATCGCCCGTTCCCGGGAAGGGCCAGCCTCGTCATGCTTTCGGCCATGACAGACCGGAAGAAGCAGCTCGACGACCCGCTGGACGACTTCTCGTGCCGCATCGTGGAGGTCGAGGGCGTCGGCAGGCGGGTGTACGTGACGGGGGCGGGGCCCGCGGTCGTCCTCATGCCGGAGATGCCCGGCATCAGTCCTGACGTGGCCCGGTTCGCCCGGTGGATCCGGGACGCCGGGTTCTTGGTGTACGTGCCGTCGCTGTTCGGGGTCGACGGGGCCTATCCGCGGGCGGAGGCGGCCGAGACCGTCGTGCGGCGGGCCTGCGTCAGCGCCGAGTTCCGGGCGTTCGCGGGCGGGGGGACCAGTCCCGTCGTCGCGTGGCTGCGGGGACTCGCGCGGGTGGCGCACGCCGAGCGCGGTGGGGTGGGGGTGGGGGCGGTCGGGCTGTGTTTCACCGGGAACTTCGCCCTCTCCATGACGCTGGAACCGGCCGTCGTCGCGCCCGTCGTCAACCATCCGTCGCTGCCGCTCGACGACCCCGACGGACTCGAACTGGGGGGCGAGGACGCCGTCGCCGTGGCCGAGCGGGTCCGGCGGGACGGGCTGACGGTGCTCGCCTACCGCTTCGAGGGCGACCGCTGGTGCACGGGCCGGCGGTTCGCCGCGTACCGCGCGCTGCTCGGCGAGGCCTTCGACGGGCGCGTCCTCCCGGCCGAGACGGCGAACCCGGACCCGCCGCCGTTCTTCCGCGAGGTCGTCGGCTGCGCCCACAGCGTCGTCACCGCCCATCTGGTGGACACCGCCGGGCACCCCACCGTGCGGGCCCGCGACGAGATCATCGCGTTCCTGACGGAGCGGCTCACACCCCCGGCCGACGGCCCACGCTGAGGCGCCTGGCTAGATCGCAAGCCCGTGTCTCAGGCCCACGTCGCCCCAGCCGGAAGTCTCAGGCCCGGCGGCTCAGGCCGACGGAGCCGCCGGGCGGTTCTCGGGGTGGATCCCCGAGGCGTCCGGGCCGCGCGGGGCATCCGGGTCGTCCGTGAGCCGGGCCGTCGGCTCGCCCGTCGGCTCGCCCGTCGGGTGCGGCGTGGTCCAGTCGGCGAGGAGCCGGAGGGAGCGGGCGGTCTCGGAGGCGGGTTCGACGTTGTAGACGCAGAGGGTCTGCTCGGTGTCGCCGGGGACCTGGAACGACTCGTAGGAGAAGTGCAGTTCGCCCACCTCGGGGTGGAGGTAGAACTTGGCGCCGTGCGTGCGGCGCAGCACCTTGTGGTCGTTCCACCAGGCGGAGAACTCGGGGCAGCCGAGGGTGAGTTCGCCGACCAGATCGGCGAGCCTGCGGTCGCCGGGGTGGCGGCCGGCCTCCAGGCGAAGCATGGCCACGGTCTCCGCGGCGATCCGCTCCCAGTCGCCGACCCGCTCGCGGGCCCGCGGGTCGAGGAGGTAGTAGCGGGCGATGTTCCGCCGGGTGGCGGGAAGGGCGTCGAAGTCGGTGAGGACGGCCCTGGCGAGGTGGTTGGAGGCGAGGACGTCGGTGCGCCTGCCGATGATGAAGGCCGGCACGTGGCTCAGCGTCTCCAGCATGAGGTACAGGCCGGGGCGGACCCGCTGGGGCCGGTTCGGGGCGCGGCGGGCCGCGTGCGGTTCGGGCAGCAGCAGGTCGGTGAGGTGCTCGCGCTCGGAGGCGTCGAGCCGGAGGGCATCGGCCAGGGCCGCGACCACCTCGGCGGAGGGGTTGCCGGCCCGCCCCTGCTCCAGGCGCGTGTAGTACTCGGTGCTCACTCCGGCCAGGCGGGCGACCTCGTCCCGGCGCAGGCCCGGTACGCGGCGGGTCCGGCCGTCGCTCGGGAGTCCGGCCCGCTCCGGGCCGATCGCGGCGCGGCGGCTCCGGAGGAAGTCGGCGGTCTGTTTGCTGCGGTCCATGGTTCCAGTGTGGGCCGTCGCGCGGGCCGCGGAGGCCCCAGGGTGGCCCTGTCGGTACCTGTTTCGACAGGGCCTGCTCGGGCGTCCCGGACGGGGTCGCTGGCTGGTGTTCTTGAGGTGTGCCGGGGAGCAGCCCACGGCGCGCGCCCCTCCTCGTTCCTCCGGAAGGCAGGACCTCATGTCCACGCAGAACACCCTCATGTCCACGCAGAACACTCTCGCGTCGCCGCAGAACACCGGCGCGGCCGCCGCCCCGCACTCCTCCGTCGCCGCGCGGGGCGAATTCGGATCCCCCCTCCCCCTGCGCGGTCGGGTGGCCGTCGTCACCGGCGCCTCCAGCGGCATCGGCGAGGCGGCGGCCGAGACGCTGGCCGGGCTGGGTGCGCACGTCGTCGCGCTGGCCCGGCGGGCCGAGCGGCTGCGGGAGCTCGTCGCCCGCATCGAGAAGAACGGCGGCCGGGCGCTGGCGATCGCCGTCGACGTCACCGACCCGGCGGCGGTCCATGCGGCGGCGGACCGGGTCGCGGCCGAGCTGGGCGGCGCGGACCTGCTGCTGAACAACGCCGGTGTCATGCTGCCCGCCCCCATCGAGGAGCTGGCCACCGAGCAGTGGCAGCGGCAGATCGACCTGAACATCACCGGTCTCATGAACGTGACCGGTGCGTTCACGCCGCAGCTGGTCGCGGCCGCCGCGGAGCGCGGGGTGGCCGACCTGATCAACACCTCGTCGATCGCGGCGCAGAACATCTTCCCCACGTTCGCCGTCTACTCCGGCACCAAGGCGTACGTCACGCACTTCTCCCGGCATCTGCGCACCGAGCTGGGCCCGAAGAACGTGCGGGTCGCGGCGATCGAGCCGGGCATCGTCGGCACGGAGCTGCAGAGCCACGTCACGGACGAGGGCGCGCGGGCGTGGCTGGCGGACGCGCGGGAGTCGATGGAGTGGCTCACCCCGCAGGACGTCGCCGACACCATCGGCTTCCTGGCCTCGCTGCCGCCCCGCGTGAACCTCCAGCAGGTCACCATCATGCCGACCGGCCAGGCCGGCTGACCGCCGCCCCCCGGGCGACTCCGGCTGGTCAAGAGACGAGGCGGGTCAGGAGACGAGGCGGGTCTCCACCTCCCTGAGCTTCACGGTGCACAGTCCGCCGCGCTCCGCCTTCACGTCCGTGACCTCCAACTGGGTGCCGGGGGTCAGGATGTACTCCTCCTCACCGGTGAAGGCGGAGAAGCTGCGGATGCCGACGGCTCGGGCCGGCGTCACCTCGAACAGGGTCCGCTTGCCGCGGCTGCCGAGGAACGAGCGGGCGACGCCCGGCTCCGAGGTGCAGGAGGAGACGCCCCACCAGGTGACGGTCTCCCCCAGGGGGTACTGGGCCCGCAGGTCCAGGGCGACGCCGCGCCACAGGGGCTCGGTGCGGGCGGGGAGCGACTCGACCGCGGAGAACAGCAGCCGCAGGTAGGGCAGGTACGGCACGACCTGGCGTCGGTCCGGGGAGCGGAGGACGGCGTTGATGTTCCGGTAGAAGCCGGATTCGCAGGTGTAGAGGTAGAGGGCGGCGATCGCGTCGGCGGAGAGTCCCGCGCCGGCCGGCTCGTCCGCCCGTCGCTTGCCGAACTCGCGGGAGCGGTCGATGTGACCCGCGAGGCCGCGCAGCACTCGGGCCACCGGGGCGACGGCGTCCTCGAACGGCATCAGCGCGGTGTCGAAGACGCCGGTGAGCGGGGGCAGGACGTGGCCTTCGTCGCGGACACTGGTGAGGCGCTCCAGATAGAGCTGGTGGAGCTCCATCGTCGAGGCGATGAAGGCGCCCATACGGGCCGCCACATCGGTGTCCGGGCCGCCGCCGGCCCCTGGGGCGGACGTCGGGGAGCTTGTGGCGGCGCCGGCCGGGGGCCGGTCCCAGCCCTTGCTCGGCAGCCAGTCGACGGGGTCGGCGCCGAGGGACATCAGGGCGTCGTTCACGGTGGCGAGGTGGTCGCCGTCGCAGAAGAGATCGCCCTGGGCCGCCGGGTTGGCGTGGTCGATGTGGCGGACCTCGACGCCCGGGTAGTTCTTCTCCAGGCGCTGCACGGTCTTCTTGAGGCTGCGGGCGTGGGCGCCCCACCAGGCGAAGACGACGCCGCGGTCCTCCGGGTCCTCCGCCTCCTGCTTGGCGCGCAGGATCTCGTCGACGATCCGCTCGGCGACGGGCCGCCAGAAGGCGGTGTGCCGGTCGGTGGCCAGGGCGCCGTCCGCGCTGGCGGTCAGCGAGGCGTTCAGGAGGAGGACGCCCTGGGTGAGCATCGCCTGGAACCACTCGGGCGGTTGGACGGTCTCGTGCTCCTTCAGGAGGGCGCGGACGTCCTTGATCGGGGTCTTCTTGACGATGCCGTACTTCCACATGGCCGCCGCCTTGATGAGGCAGCGGATGCTGACGACCCGTCCGAATTGGCTGTCCTTCCAGTCGTTGAAGGTGTTGTCGAACATGGCGATGCCGGTGGCGCTCTCCGGCCGCGGGTAGGGGTTCTGGCCGAAGACGACGACCTTCCACTTGTGCGGCGGGTGAGGCTTGAGCGCCTGGAAGGTGAGTTCGCGGACGGGGACCACCTGCGCGCTGCGACCGGGACCGATGAACCGGTCGGCCTCCGCGCGGGCTTCGATGACCGGCTTGAGCACGGGCAGCCAGGGCTCGCCGCCGCCGGTGAACAGCTCGGCGAGGGCAAGCGGGTCGTTCGGGTCGGTCGGATCGGATTGCGGTGAGGGCGAAGCGGGGGTGTCGCTCATGGCGCCTGCGACGACCCCGCCTCCGGCTGCTCCTTCGCCAGGGCCCCCTTTACCGGCGTCCCCTTTGTCAACGGCTCCTGTGCCAGCGCCTCCTTCGGCGACTGCTCCTTTGGCAGATGCCCCTTTGCCGGCGGTTCCTTTGGCAGACGCTGCTTTGCCCGCGGCTCCTGCCAGGGCCGTCCCGTCTCCCGCGGGTGCCGCGTACTCCTCCGGCGTGCCGCCCGGCGGAACGATCCGTACCCGGGTCGTGGGGGAGGCCTGGTCGATGCCGGCGAGCTGTGCGGTGATGGTGGCGCGCAGCTCGTCGTCGTCCTGGAACCAGTGGTCGTGGAAGAGGGTGTAGCCGGTCCACATCAGGTTGGCGCACACCCGGGCGGGGACGCGACCGGTCCGGGCACCCATTCCGACCAGCGCCACCGAGCGGATACTGCCGGGCGCCTTGCGGTTCTGCCGGTGGACGGCCTGGAAGGCGGCCGCGCAGGCCATGGCCACGTTCAGCGTCTCGCTCACGTTCTGCGAGGAGGTGACCATGGTCGGCGTCGAGATGACGAAGCGCGGGACGGTCGCGCCGGAGGGGACGCACACCGCGCTGCCGACCGGCATGCTGCCGTCGAAGCGGTCGGCGATCGCCTTGCGGACCCGCAGTTGGATCCCGGTGCCCAGGTGGCGCTTGATGGCGGCGTCGACGCCGCCGTCCATGCGGCCCGCCGCGTTCGTCGGCGTGACCCAGGCGTCCACGTCCTCGTCGAGGATGGAACCGTGCCGGATCTCGATGCCGGGAACGTCGGCGAAGGCGGCGCGCCAGGCCTGTACCACCCCCGCGTTGACATCCGTCAGCACCACCCGCAATGCGGTGCCCACACAGCCGTCGGTCATCGAAACCCCCTGTCGGAACGGTGTCGTGCGAATCTCTCGCAACACCTCCGAAGCTAGTGGGCACCACTGACAACGCTGGTCCGCGCGGCCGCCGCGCCTCTTGCGGCCGCGGCCTCCGCCCCGCGGCCATCCCCCCTCCTCCGGCCTTCGCCCGGCCGCGTTCTCCTCAGGCGTCCCGCCGCGCCATCACGACCACGCCCGGCCCGGTCCCCCGGGCCTCGTCGGCCGGAAAACGCAGTTCCGCGACCGTCCGCAGTCCGGCCTCCTCGGTCAGCGCGACGATCTCCTCCGGCCGCCACCGGTGCGTGGTCCACCGGACCGGGACGCCGCCGTAGGCCTCGGTGCGCGACAGGTCGCCTTCGCCGACGTGGAAGGCGGTCAGGAGGTGTCCGCCGGGCTTCAGCGCCCGTGTGAAGCGGGCGAGGACCTGCGGGAGGATGTGGCGGGGGAGGTTGAAGAGCGACCACCAGCCGAGCACGCCGCCGAGGGACGCGTCGGCGAGGTCGAGTTCGGTGGCGGAGGCGACGGCGAACCGGCACTGGGGGTGGAGCCGCCGCGCGTGCTCGATCATGCGGGGCGAGAGGTCCACGCCGGACACGTCGATCCCCAGCTCGGCGAGGTACGCGGTCACCGTTCCCGGGCCGCAGCCGACGTCGAGGACGGGGCCGAGTCCGCGCACGGTGTCGGCGAAGGCGTCGACCGAGGCCTTGAGCCAGGGCTCCTTGCGGATGTCGCCGATCCCCGTGTTCAGGACCATGTCGACGTAGTTGTCCGCCACGCGGTCGTAGGAGTCGCGCACGGTGTCGAGGTCGTCGGGACGGTCGATGGGGTGTGTCTGCATCGGGTCACGATAGACCGCGCGGAAAGGCTCGAACCTCAGCCGGCAGCCGGCCGTCTGGCGCCGCTCGGGGATCGTGGTGCCCGTCCGGGACGGTGCCACCGTCAGCCACGCGATCGTCGGCGGCGAGGTCGCGGACCTCCTCGAATCCGCGCCGCGTCCTCACGGAACTCCCGGCCGGGCCGGAGCGGGCTCCTCGCCGAGCTCCGCCCCGCGGAAGGCGCCACCACGGCCGCACCCGGGCCGCACCCGGGCCGTACGGCTGACCGGTCACGCCGAGCCGCCGAACCCGCCAATGCCGAGGACGCGCCGGCGCCGCCGACGCCCCTGCCCCCTGGGCCCCCCGACCCCGCCGACCCCGCCCACGCCAGCGCGCTGGTCGACGCCAGCACGCTCATCGATGTCGGCCGCCCCCGGCAGGGCTGGTTTCCGGTGCTTCCGGGTCGCGGGGGATTTCGCCGGGCGTACAGCGGGAAGTCACGGGACGGTCGCGGAGTGGTGGTTCGCGGGCGCTCTCCTTGGGGCGCTCCGTGCCGGTCCGCGGCCGGCGCTCGGTTCCCGTGTCCGCTCGTCCTCCGGAGGCTTCCCCCATGGCCGATCTCGATCGTCGCAGGTTCCTTCAGCTCGCAGGTGGTGCCGTCGCGTTCAGCGCGCTCTCCGAGTCCATCGCCCGGGCCGCGGCGATCCCCGCGCAGGGGTCCACCGGCACGATCCAGGACGTCGAGCACATCGTCGTCCTCATGCAGGAGAATCGTTCCTTCGACCATTACTTCGGGGCCATGAAGGGCGTCCGCGGCTTCGGCGACCCCCGGCCGGTGACGCTGCCGAGCGGGAAGTCGGTGTGGAACCAGTCCGACGGCTCGAAGGTCACGCTGCCGTTCCGGCCGGAGAGCGCGAAGCTCGGGATGGAGTTCCTCCAGGGGCTCAACCACGACTGGGCCGGTGGCCAGAAGGCGTTCAACAACGGGCGCTACGACCAGTGGATCCCGGCCAAGACCAAGGCGACGATGGCGCACCTGACCCGGGAGGACATCCCCTTCCACTACGCGCTCGCCGACGCGTTCACCATCTGCGACGCGTACCACTGCTCGTTCATCGGCTCGACCGACCCCAACCGCTACTACCTGTGGTCGGGCCACACCGGCAACGACGGCACCGGCGGCGGCCCGGTCCTCAACAACGCCGAGGCCGGGTACGGCTGGAAGACGTACCCGGAGCGCCTGGAGGCGGCCGGGATCTCCTGGCGGGTCTACCAGGACATCGGTGACGGCCTGAACGCCGCCGGTTCCTGGGGCTGGATCAACGACGCGTACCGCGGCAACTACGGCGACAACTCCCTCCTCTACTTCAACAGTTACCGCAACGCCCAGCCCGGGAACCCGCTGTACGACAAGGCCCGCACGGGCACGAACGCCAAGGCCGGCGAAGGGTACTTCGACCGGCTCCGCGCCGACGTCCAGGCCGGACGGCTGCCGCAGGTCTCCTGGATCGCCGCCCCCGAGGCCTTCTCCGAGCACTCCAACTGGCCCTCGAACTACGGCGCCTGGTACATCGCCCAGGTCCTGGACGCGCTGACCTCGAACCCGGACGTGTGGGCGCGTACGGCACTGTTCATCACGTACGACGAGAACGACGGCTTCTTCGACCACGTCGTCCCGCCGTACGTGCCGGCCTCCGCGGCGCAGGGCCTGTCCACCACGCCGACCGCCCTGGACCACTTCCCCGGGAAGACGGGGTACGTCGCCGGCCCCTACGGCCTCGGCCCCCGCGTCCCGATGATCGTGGTCTCCCCGTGGTCCACCGGCGGCTACACCTGCTCCGAGACCTTCGACCACACCTCGGTCATCCGCTTCATGGAGCGCCGCTTCGGCGTCCTGGAGCCGCAGATATCGCCGTGGCGGCGGGCCGTCTGCGGCGACCTGACCTCGGCCTTCGACTTCGGCCGCGCCCAGCCGCAGCCGGTCGCGCTGCCGTCCACCGCCGGCTACTACCCGCCGGACCGCGAGCGCCACCCCGACTTCCCCGCCACCGCCCCGGCCGTCGGCACGATGCCGCGCCAGGAGCCGGGGGCGAAGCCGACGCGCCCGCTGAAGTACGCCCCATACGTGGACGGCTCCGCCGACACCACGGCCGGCACCTTCCGCCTCTCCTTCAGCGGCGGCCCGTCCGCCGGCGCCCAGTTCTACGTGACGTCCGCGAACCGCACCGACGCCCCCTGGACGTACACGACCGGGGCCGGCGCCTCGATCGCCGACACCTGGAACACCAAGTACTCCAAGGGCGTCACGGACCTCACCGTGCACGGCCCCAACGGGTTCCTGCGCCGTTTCCGCTCGCCAGGGAAGACCGCCGTCCCCGAGGTCACCGCCCGGCACGACGCCGCCACCGGCTCCCTGCGCCTCACCTTCACCAACGCGGGCGCCACCACCACCGTGACCGTCGTGAACGCCTACGCGGGAGGCCCGCAGACGCTGACGGTGGCACGTGGCGCGACCGTCACCCACACGGTGCCGCTCGCCGCCTCCGGCCGGTGGTACGACGTCACGGTCACGTCACCCGCCCACGTGGACTACGTGCGCCGTCTGGCCGGTCACGTGGAGACGGGCGCGGAGGGCGTGACGGACCCGGGCATCCTCACGTACTGACCCGACCCCGGACCCGGGCCGGTGTCTCCGTATGGACACCGGCCCGGACCCGGTGCCCCCGCGTACCGGCCCGGGGCCCGGACCCCGTATCCCCGCGTACCGGCCCGTCCGGGGCGGCGCACGCGAACCGTGTGCCGCCCCGGTGGCGGTCAGCGGCCGAGGGCTTCGATTCCCGCCCTGGCGAACTCCTCGTCCAGCAGGCCGCTGGGCGCGCCGGCGACGCCGATGCCGGCGATCGGGGAGCCCTGATAGGTGAGGGGAAGGCCGCCGGCGAGGAACAGGGTGCCGGGGATGTCGGCGAGCGTGGGGTTCCGCTCGAGGCGGCCGACGAGGACCGAGGTCGGGGCGTTGAACGACGCGGCCGTGTACGCCTTGCGCTGCGCGGACTCGTAGGTGTGGGGGCCCGCGCCGTCGCCGCGCAGGGTGACGATCGCGTTGCCGCCGCGGTCCAGGACGGCGACGCTGACCCGCTGCCCCGCGGCGACCGCCGCCGCGAGCGCGGCCCGCGCGGCCTTCTCGGCGGCCCGCTCCGTCAGGTGCGCGGTCGTGACCACGTTCTGGGGTGCGACGCCGTCGTGCGTCGGCGGCGAGGCGCACGCCGCCGAGCGGCAGGGGGCGTCGGCCGCTTGCGCGGGGACGGCCGGGCCGAGGCCCAGGCCGATCGCCATCAAGGTGCCGCAGGCTGCGGCGCGTACACCCGTCGTGGATCTCTTCACGGACACTCCCGGCTCGGTCGCGGCGGCCGGCGGGGCGCGGGCCGCCTTCACAGCGGCATTGCAGCGCCGCCGGGGCCGTCCGCCCGGCACCGACACGGCCGGCTGGGCCGGACGGCCGAGGCCCCGCCGGGCGGACGCGGGGGTGGGTCAGTGGCCGTCGCGGAGTCGGAGCAGGTACGTCGCGGTCAGGGCGACGGCCGGGTCCTCGTCGTGCGTGAGGCCGGCGAGCGCGCGGGCCGCGGCGGGGCCGGGGATGTCGGCGAGGGCCTGGGTGAGCCGGCCCCGGGCGGCGGGCCCGGTGGCGGGGTCGGTGAGGCGGGCCAGGAGTCCGGCCGCGATGCCGTCGCCGGTGGTGTCGTCGGTGGCGAGGGCGGCCAGCGCGTCGGCGGCGTCGGTGTCGTTCCGGCCGTCGACGACCATCTCTACGAGCGTGGGGAGGGCGTCGGCGTCGCCGCGGGTGCCGAGCGCGAGGGCCGCCCGGCCCGCGACCACCGGATCGGGGTGGTCGAGGGCGGCGCGGAGCGGAGCGATCGTCTCGTCGCCGGGGAGACCGGCGAGGGCGCGGACGGCCCGTTCGCGTACCGCGGGCTCCGGGGAGTCCAGTCCTTCGGCCAGGAGTGCGGGGCCGCCGTCGCCCGAGCGGGCGAGCGCCCAGCGGAGGGCGCCCGCGACATTGGTCTCCTCCTCGGCCAGGGCGGCCTCCACCAGCGCCTCCACCGGTACGGGGTCCTCGGCGGCGGCGAGCGCGGCGCGCTGCCGGGTGTCCTTGCTCGCCGAGCCGAGGGCCTGCAGCAGCGCCACGACCCGCAGGGCGTCGTCCCAGGCCTCGGGGCCGGTGGCGTCGATGCGGCGGAGCCGGGTGAGCAGTTCGGTCTCGGTGGCGATGCGGGCCCGGGTCTGCTCGATGAGCTCGCCGACGAGCCGCCCGGGTGTGAAGCCGGGGTCGTCGAGGGCGCGGCCGATCTCGCGGAGCGACAGTCCCAGCGAGCGGAGGCTCTCGATGTGGAAGATTCGCCGGATGTCCTCGTCGCGGTACTCGCGGTAGCCGGAGCCGGTGCGGTCCGAGGGCCGTACCAGGCCGAGCTTCTCGTAGTGCCTGAGCATGCGGGCGCTGACGCCGGAGCGACGCGCCACCTCACCGATCAACACGCCCTAGTGTCCCTCCCCCGGAGCACCGTCGAGCGCCACGACGCGCTTCGCCTCCTCGATCGCGTACGCGAATCCGGTGTCGGGGTCGCTCAGGATCCGCCGGGTGGCGAGGGCGTGCGCGCGCACCAGCGGGTCGGGGGCGGTCGCTGCGGTGTCCAGGACCGGCAGGATCACGTCCCCGAGTCCGATCAGCGCCCGGCTCAGGCTGAGCTGCGTCTCCTGCCCGCCGCGGCCCAGCTGGGTGGCGAGCGCGGTGGCGAGGGCCGCCTCCTCGCCGTCCGGTACGAGCAGGACGGCCGTGCGCCAGGCGGCCCTGGCCACGTCGTCGTCGGGGTCGGTGAGGTGGGCGCGGGTGAGCGCCGGCCAGGCCCGCCGGTCGCCGATCTTGGACAGCGTGTGCAGGGCCTGGCTCCGTGCCCGGGCCCGCTCCGAGTCGAGCTCGGCGAGCACGCGGGGCAGCGTCACGGAGTCGGGGTGCCGGGTCAGGGCCCACGTCAGCATGTCCCGGACGAAGAACTCGGGCTCGACGGCGCACCGCTCGACGAGGGCGTCGACGAACCGCTCGTCGGGCGCCGTGCCGACCGCCAGGGCGGCCTTGAGCCGTACCGACGGGCGGTCGTCGGCGAGCGCCCGGAGCGCGCGCCGCACTTCTGGGTCCTGATACGTCGTGGTCATCGGAACCACCTCCTCGCCCGGCAGTCAAAGCCTTGTCACCGTGTCAAGGTCAAGCCCGCCACCCCGCGCCGGGGGCAGGGGCCGTGCCTTCGAAGGGGAAGCGGTGGGGCCCCTCACGGCCGGTCGAGGCTCCGTCAGGGCCCGGAACGTGACCACCGGGGGACGGGTGGACGAAGGCGACGAGCCCGCCCGTGGGGGCGGACGGTCCTTTTGTGCGCGCCGGGGCCCCTGTGGCACCGTCGTCCCCGGCTCGGAGCCGCGACGCCGGTCTCTCCAGTCGGCCGGGGGCACGTTCGCGGGGAAATTTCCGCGGGCACGCCCGAGCGCGCCCCGTCGGCACGCTCCGGGCCCCGCCCAACGGGTACGCGGTCCTGGTCAGGGAGGTGTGAACCCCCTGGTGAGCCCCCGTGCGCCGTTCCGCGCCGGTCGCACCTCATGGTGGGAAAAATCCGGCGCGCGCTCGGCGGAACCGGTGAATCCAGTACCGGGTATGTGGGTCCGACACGTGCGTCGGGCACCTTCTCCGCAGCGGTTCTCGCCGTCGAGAGGGATGGGCATGACCAGCCACGCCACCGAAGCCGTACTCGAAGACCTCCTCCACCGAGCCATGAACGCCACGGACACGGGCGAGCGCTGGACGACCGGGTCCGACGACATGTGGTGCCGGGTCACGCCCCTGCACGGGGAGCAGCGTCAGCAGGGGTGGAAGCTGCACGTGTCGGCGACGGCCGCGTCCGCGCCGACCGTCCTCCTGAAGTCCCTGGAGGTGCTGCTGCCGGACTCCTCGGGATTCAAGTTCGCCCGGTCGCTGGAGCGGGTCGGTGCGCTCAACTCCCGCGCCACACCGCGCGGAAGCTCCGGCAAGTTCCTGACGGTGTACCCGCGCTCCGACGCGGACGCGGCCCGTCTCGCCGCGGAGTTGCACCGCGCGACGGCGGGGCTCGCCGGCCCCCGCATCCTGTCCGACCAGCAGTACGCCGTCGGCAGCCTGGTCCACTACCGCTACGGGGCCTTCGTCGGCCGGCGGCGGCTGTCCGAGGACGGCCTTCTGGTCTGGTACTTCGAGGACCCCGACGGCAATCCGGTGGAGGACCGGCGGACCGGGCAGTACACGCCCCCGGAGTGGGCCGTCAGCCCCTTCCCCGCCCCCGCCCACGTCCCCTCCCCCGCCCCGGCTCCCGCCAAGCCCCGCTCCGTGGTGGTCGGCGACCGGTTCGAGGTGCGGGAGGCGATCCGGCACACCAACAAGGGCGGTGTGTACCGGGGCAGCGACGTCCGCACCGGCGCGCCCGTCGTCATCAAGGAGACCCGCCCGCACGTGGAGGCCGACGCCTCCGGCAGCGACGTCCGCGACTGGCTGCGCGCCGAGGCGAGGGCGTTGGAGAAGCTGCGGGGCTCGGGGCTCGCGCCGGAGCCGCTGGCGCTGTTCGAGCACGGCGGACACCTGTTCCTCGCCCAGGAGGAAGTACCGGGCGTCCCGCTGCGGACCTGGGTCGCCGAGCGTTTCCGCGACACGGGCGGCGAGCGTTACGGGGCAGAGGCGGCGGCCCAGGTCGAACGGCTCGTGGACCTGGTGGCGGCGGCCCACGAACAGGGCTGCGTGCTGCGCGACTTCACGCCGGGCAACGTGATGGTCCGCCCCGACGGCGAACTGCGCCTGATCGACCTGGAGCTGGCCGTCCTGGCGGACGACGCCGCCCTCCCGACCCGGGTCGGCACTCCGGGCTTCAGCGCCCCCGAGCGCCTGGTCGACGCGCCGGTCTCCCCGACGGCCGACTACTACAGTCTCGGCGCGACGGTGTGCTTCGTGCTCACGGGCAAGGTGCCGAACCTGATGGCGGAGGAGCCGCAGGACCGGCCGGTGGAGGAGCGGCTGGCCGAGTGGCTGGACGCCTGCCAGGTCTCCGTACGACTCCCTGACGGCATGCGGGAGTTGATCCTCGGCCTGATGCGGGACGATCCGGCCGCGCGCTGGGATCCGGCCAGGGCCCGTAAGGCCCTCGCGCGGACGGCCCCCGGGCCGGCGGCACCCTCCTCACAGCCCTCCGCACGGTCGTCCTCCTCGTCCACCGTCCCGCCCGCGGCCACCGCGGCGGCCGGCGAAGACGACGTGATCGGGACCGCCGTCGAAGGGATCGTGCGGCACCTCCTCGACACGATGGCGCCCGACGCCGACGACAGGCTGTGGCCCGTCTCGACGCTGGCCGGGGAGGCCGACCCGTGCACCGTGCAGCAGGGCGCGGCCGGTGTACTCGCGGTGCTCACCCGGTACTTCGAGGTGACCGGAGACCCACGGCTGCCCGGACCGATCGCCACCGCCGGGCGCTGGATCGCCGAGCGCACCGACCCGGGTTCCGGCCGCCCGGGCCTCCACTTCGGCACCGGCGGCACCGCCTGGGCGCTGTACGAGGCGGGCCGGGCCGTCGAGGACCGGGCCCTCGTCGACCACGCGCTGGCCCTGGCGGTCGCCCCGCAGGGGTGGACGCCGAGCCACGACATCACCCACGGCACGGCGGGCAGCGGCATGGCGTACGCCCACCTGTGGCGACGCACGGGCGATCCGCGTCTCGCCGCGCTGGTCGGGGAGGCCGCCGACCGGCTGGCCGACGCGGCCCGCCGCGAGGACTCGGGCGTGAGCTGGCCCGTGCCCGCGGAGGCCGTCGCCCAGGAGGCCGGCAAGCGCTACCTCGGCTTCGCGCACGGTTCGTCGGGCATCGGCTGCTTCCTCCTCGCCGCCGCGTCCGTCACCGGCCGCCCGGTCCACCGGGAGCTGGCCGTGGCGGCGGGCGAGCACCTGGTCGCCCATGCCGTGGACGTGGGCGGCACGGCCCAGTGGCCGTCGCAGACCGGGGACGTGCCGACGGCTCCGTACTGGTGCCACGGCTCGGCCGGCATCGGCTCGTTCCTGGTCCGGCTCTGGCGGGCGACCGGTGACGACCGGTACGGCGACCTCGCCCGCGCCGCCGGCCCGGCCGTCGTCGAGCGGGCCTCCCGCGCCGCGCTCACCCAGTGCCACGGCCTGGCGGGCAACGGCGACTTCCTCCTCGACCTGGCCGACGCCACCGGCGACCCGGCCCCCCGCGCGCGGGCCGCCGACCTGGCCCGCCTCCTCGTCGCCGAGCGGACGCACCGCGGCGACCACGTCGTCTTCCCCAACGAGTACGGGGAGGTCTCGACGGGCTGGAGCGACGGCTCCGCCGGAATCCTGGCGTTCCTCCTGCGGGTACGCCACCCCGAGCCCCGGCACTGGATGGTCCAGCTGCCGGTCTGAGCGGCGGCGGACGCGCCGCCGCCGCGCCCCGAAGAACGGCGCAGCGAAGAAACACGAACACCACGAAGAAGGAGAAAGACCATGGAGAACAAGGACCTCGACATCCTCGCCGCCCTGCACGCCCTTCCGGAGACCGACCCGGTCGGCGCCGACGGCGCGGCCTTCGCCGGCACCTGCCAGTGCGTCGGCCTGCTGACGCTCCTCAACACCGTCTGTATCGGTGTGAGCTGCGCGTAGCCGCGACGCCTCCCCCGGCCGGTGGCTGTCCCGGGGCAGCCACCGGCCGGGGTGAGGCCCCGGCCCGCCCGCCCCGACCGCCCCACCGACGAGGTCGAGACCATGCCCCTGCACCCCGGCGACCACGACTCCCGCCGCACGACCGCCGCGCCCCCCGCGCCGTCGGCCGGTCCCGTCTCCTCCGCCATCCGCACGCGCGGCCTCGTGAAGAGCTACCGGGGACCGGACGGCACCCCCACCGAGGCGGTCCGCGGGCTCGACCTGGACGTGCGCCAAGGGGAGACGTTCGCGTTCCTCGGCCCCAACGGCGCCGGGAAGTCCACGACCATCGCGATGCTCTGCGCCCTGACCCGCCCCACCTCCGGACAGGCGACGGTGGCGGGCGCCGACGTGCTCACCGAACCCGACCTGGTACGGCGAAGGGTCGGGCTGCTGTTCCAGCACAGCGCCCTCGACACCGACCTGACGGCCGAGCAGAACCTCCGCGTCCACGCGCGCCTGTACGGGCTCCGCCGCGCCGAGGCCCGCCGCCGCACGGTCGAGGCGCTCGACGTCGCCGGCCTCTCCGACCGGGGCCGCGTGCCCGTCCGCACCCTGTCGGGCGGCATGCGGCGGCGGCTGGAGCTCGCCCGGCAGCTGCTGCACTCCCCCGGCGTGCTGTTCCTCGACGAGCCGACCACGGGCCTCGACCCGCACGCCCGGGCCCTCGTCCGGGACCATCTGCGGACCCTGCGCGACCGGCACGGCAGCACGCTCTTCGTCACCACCCACTACCTGGACGAGGCGGAGCACTGCGACCGCCTCGCCATCGTCGACCGGGGCCGGCTGGTGGCGCAGGGGACGCCGCGGGAGGTGAAGGCCGCGATCGGTGACGACCGGGTGGCACTGCGCACGAGCGACGACGCGGGCGCGCGGGACATCGTCGCCGCGCTCGCCCCGCCGGGCCGGCCCGTCACCGTCGACGCGGACGGCCTCTGGCTGCGCGTCCCCGACGGCAGCGCCTGGATCCCCCGTCTGTGCGCGGCGGTCGGCTCGCACGGCATCGCCGTCCACGCCGCCTCCGCCACCCCGCCCACGCTCGACGACGTCTTCTTCCACCACACCGGCCGCAGCATGGCTCCCGGGGAGGGCGGTGCCCGATGACGACCCTCACCGACACGGGCGCGGGCACCCCCGCCGGGACCGGCACGGGCACCGCGGCCGGCAGCGGCCTCCGGCGCGAACTGCGGGCGGTGCACGCCCTGGTCCACCGCGATCTGCTGCGCCTCGCCTGCCAGCGGGTCCCCACCACCGTGATGCTGCTCCACCCCATCCTGTACCTCTTCATCCTGGGCGGCGGTCTGGCGGCCCTGATCCCCGCCGCCGCGCTCGGCGTCGGCTACCGGACGTACCTCTTCCCGGGGATGCTGATGATGACCGTGCAGACCCCGGCGATCATGGTCGGGATCCGGCTCATCACCGACCGGCAGAGCGGCTACCTCCGCGAACTCCTCATGGCCCCCGTGGGCCGCGCCACCCTCCTCCTGGGCAGCTGCGCGGGCGGCACGCTCGTCGCGACGGTCCAGGGCACGGTGCTGCTCCTCCTGGCGGGCACGGTGGGCCTCCCGTACGACCCGGTGCTGTTCGTGCTGCTCCTCGCCGGGATGGTCCTCGCGTCGTTCGCGATCACCGCGCTGTCCCTGGCCCTGGCCGTGGGCCTGCGCAGTCCCGAGACCTTCCACACGCTGCTCGGCCTGGTGATGATGCCGCTCCTGTTCCTCTCCGGCGGCTTCTTTCCCCTGACCTCCCTGCCCGGTTGGGCGCAGGCCCTGGCGGCCGCGAACCCGCTGGCGTACGGCGTGGACGTCCTGCGCCGCTCGATCGCCCTCCGCGCGCCGGACCAGGCGGCGGCCGACGGCCTCGCGTGGGCGGGCCACCAGCCCCCCCTCCTCCTCGAAGCGGGCCTCCTCCTGGCCGTGGGCGCGGCGGCCCTCCTCTGGGCGGCCCGCCGCTTCGGCCGCCCGGAGTAGCCGCCCGGAGCAGCCGCCCGCGGCACCGACGGGCCCTTCCGCCCCACCTAGGGATGTCCGCAGGAGGCGAACGTCCCCGGGTCCCCTTGCCCCGGGCCCCCTTTCCCCGGGCCCCCTTTCCGACGGTCAGGTCGGGGAAGTCGACGGGGAGGCGGTGACGGCGGTCGGCGCGGGACTCGTCGGCGTCGGCCGCGCCGGGGTCTCCGCTCCCGAGCAGGAGGTCACGGCCGACACGGCGCATCCCAGGTTCACGCCGGCTCTCGATCCTCGCGGCACTCCCCCGCCCCGCTCCCACCGCCTGGGCAGCGGCGGTTCTCTAGTGTGCTCCCCATGATCGGAAAGCTGCAATGCGTGGTGCTCGACTGCCCCGACGTCATGGAACTCGCCCGCTTCTACGCGTCGTTGCTCGGCGGCGAGGTGAACCGGCCGGACCGCCGGTGGTCGCTCGACGACGACTGGGCGACGGTGCACGGCGACGGCGGGGTCGTCCTGGCGTTCCAGCGGGTGGCGGAGCACCGGCCGCCTCGCTGGCCGGATCCGGCGCACCCCCAGCAGTTCCACCTCGATCTGGGCGTGGCGGACCTGGAGCGGGCCGACGCGGAGGTCCTCGCCCTGGGGGCGACGCTGCTCGACGGGGGCGACGGGAAGCGGGGGTGGCGGGTGTACGCGGATCCGGCGGGCCATCCGTTCTGCCTCGTACGGGACTGAGGGCGCCGGTCGTCACGGCGCACACGGGGCGAGCGGGCGTGACGAGTTCTGGACAGGAAGCCACGGTTCCGCATGAGCGGCGCGTGAGCGGGGAGCCATGACGGTGTCCGTTGTCGGCCGATTCAGCCCGCGAGGAGCCGCCGTGTCCGTACCGTATTCGCCGTCGTCCGACGAGCCCGTGTTCACCGCCGACTTCGGGTCCGCCGCGCAGTGGGTCGCCGGGCGTTCCTGGGCCTATCCGGACGGGGGGCCCGTCAATCCGCTGGACAACAAACTCGACCACCTCGTGGACGACCCCGGCTACTGCCGCTCCGGGGTCTTCCGGGCGACGCGGCGGCCCGACGGCCTGTGGGACAGCGGGCTGCTGACGACGGAGGGGAGCGACGAGGGGTTCGAGGTCCGGGCGGGGGACGTGCTGGAGGCCCGGGTGCGGCTGCCGTCGGAGACGGGGGCCTGGCCGGCGATCTGGACCTGGCGCGACGGCGGGCAGGAGGTCGACGTCTTCGAGTACCACCCGGACAACCCCCACCTGCTGGAGCTCTCCAACCGGGTGCGGGGCGCCCACCGCTACCACCGGTCGCCCGCCGTCCGGCCCGGGGAGTGGGTGGAGCTGCGGACCCGGTTCGGATCACGGTCCGTGGTGTGGTGGGTGAACGGCACCGAGGTCTTCGCCGACGGGCGGGGCGTCGGCCGGTCCTGGCACGCCTACCTGATCGTCAACCTCTCGGTCTGCGCCGGCCGTTATCACCCCGCACCCGACCCCGACACCGACGAGATGTCCTTCGAGGTGTCGGACCTCCGGGTGTTCCGGAGCCGCTGGTGAAGCGGGCGGGCCCCTCACGCCCAGGAAACCCCCAGGGCCGTCAGGTGTCCGCGCTGGACGGGGGTGAGGCGGGCCCGCCTCGCCCCCGCGAGGCCGGCCCGCCGCTGCCGGGTGTCGGCGTACCGGACGCAGAGGCCGGTCAGGCCCTGGTCAGGCCCCGGGCCGCGGCGTGTTGCGTCGCCTCTTCGCCGGCCAGGAGGTCCAGGGCCTCGCGGGCGCGGGTCGGGTCGGTGGTGGTGGCGAGGACGGCGGCGGTGAAGAGGGAGGTGAGGGCCGTGTCGCCGGGGAGGGGGCCGAGGACCGTGACGCCGGGGAGGTCCATGAGTTCGCTGTGCTGCTGGAAGGCCAGGTCGGCGCGGCCGGAGGCGAGGAGGGTGCCGGCGGGGACGCCCGGCGGGGCCTGGACCAGGCGGTCGGTGAGCACGTCCGCCAGGGCCAGCCGGTGCAGGAGGTCCAGCAGGGCCGTGCCGCTGGGGCCGGTGGAGTAGGCGATGGCGGTCGCCGAGGTGAGGGCGGCGCGGAGGTCGTCGACCGTGCCGAGGGCGGGGGCCGGGGCGGCGGCCGGGACGGCGGCGACGACCTGGGAGGTCCACAGGGGGCGGGCCGTGCCGGGAACCACGTGACCGGCCTCCTCCAGGGCGGTCACCGCGTCGGCGGCGAGGACGAGGAGGTCCGCCTCTGCGCCCTCGCGGACCCGGCGGGCGATCTCCACGCCGCCGGCGGACGTGAAGCGCATGCGCGTGCCGTCGGCGAGGCGGAGGTGCTCGCAGAGCTCCGCGAGGACCGGGCGGGTCGCCATCGAGGAGAGTCCTGCGAGTTCTCGGTGGGTGGCGCGTTCTCGGCGCATGTCGCAACCTCACGTCGTCGTGCGGGGATCGGGGAGGAGCGCGGCCGGCGGCTCGGGGCGGGTCTGCGAGACTGGCGGCGTGAGCACGACCCGGAGCACGGCGGCAGGCAAAGTACTGGAGGTCCTCGCGGCCTTCGACCGGGAGCACCCCGCGCAGACACTATCCGAGATCGCCCAGCGGACCGGTCTGGCGCTGAGCACCACGCACCGGGTGGTGGCGGAGCTGGCGGCGTGGGGAGCGCTCGAACGGGGTGAGGACGGGGCGTGGCACGTGGGGCTGCGGCTCTGGGAGATCGCCTCGGGCTGTCCCCGCACGCAGATCCTGCGGGACGTGGCACTGCCGTTCATGCAGGACCTGTACGAGGTGACGCACGAGAACGTGCAGCTCGCGGTGCGGGAGGGCACCGAGCTGGTGTTCGTGGAGCGGATCGCCGGGCACCGGTCGGTGGAGCTGCTCACGGGGGTCGGGACCCGTTTCCCGGTGGGGGCCACGGGCATGGGGCGGGTGCTCCTCGCGCACGCACCGCGGGACATCCAGGAGGAGGTCCTGGGGGCTCCCCAGCGGGCGTGGACCCCGCACACCGTCACCGATCCGAGGACGCTGCGGGCGCAGTTGGACCGGATCCGGCGGGAGCAGGTGTTCGTCAGCGACCGGCAGCTGTCGGAGAGCACGGTGGCGGTGGCCGCGCCGGTGCGGATCGGGCGGTCGGGGCCGGTGAGCGCGGCGCTCGGGATCGTGGTCACGGCACAGGGCGCCGACAGGGCGCGGCAGTTGCGCGAGCCGCTGCTGCGGGCCGCGTACGGGATCTCCGACGAACTCGGCAGGCGGACGCGGACGACGGCATGACTTCCGGGCCGGCTTCCGCCTGACGGAAACGCCGCAGACCGGGGGCCGGGAAGGCTGGCAGCGTTCGGGCCGTTCCGAACCGTTCGGATCGCTCACAGCCGCTTGGAGATGCCATGGCCGACGCCCCCGTCGACTCCGTCGTCACGGTTCCGGTCGCGGTGGTCGGCGCGGGGCCCGCGGGCCTCATGCTGGGTCACCTGCTCGGCCGTGCCGGGGTCGGGACGATCGTCCTCGACACCCGCACCCGGCACGAGATCGAGACGACCCAGCGGGCCGGCATCCTGGAGGCCGACGTCGCCCACGACCTGGTGGCCACCGGGGTCTCGGACCGGATCCTGCGGGACGGGTACGAACACGAGGGCATCGAGGTGCGGTCGGCCGGGCGGCCGTACCGGATCGACTTCAGGAAGCTCGTCGGCGCGTCCACCTGGCTCTATCCGCAGACCGACGTCTTCACCGACCTGGCGGACGCCCGCGAACGCGACGGCGGGACCGTGCACTTCGGGGTCCGCGACACCGAGGTCCTCGACGTCACCACCGATGCCCCGCGCGTGCGGTACACCGCGCCCGACGGGGCCCGCCACGAGATCCGGGCCCGGTTCGTGGTCGGTGCGGACGGCTCGCGGAGCATGTGCCGCGACCTGGTGCCGGCGGAGCGCCGGACGCGGTACGGCACGGAGTACCCCTTCGCCTGGTTCGGCATCCTCGCCGAGGCGCCGAGGAGCGCTCCCGAGCTGGTCTACGCCCGCTCGGAGCACGGCTTCGCGCTGATCAGCCAGCGCACCGAGTCGGTGCAGCGCATGTACTTCCAGTGCGCCCCCGACGCGTCCGCCGACGCCTGGCCGGACGACCGGATCTGGGAGACGCTCCAGGCGCGGGTGGCCGGCGAGGACGGCTTCCGGCTGAAGGAGGGGCCGATCACCGAGAAGACGGTGCTGCGGTTCCGTTCCTTCGTGCAGGAGCCGATGCGCTGGGGATCCCTGCTCCTGGCCGGCGACGCCGCGCACACGGTGCCGCCGACCGGGGCCCGCGGGCTCAACCTGGCGCTGCACGACGTGAAGGTCCTCGCCGACGTGCTGCCGAAGGCGCTCGGCGGCGCCGGCGGGGCGGCCCTCGACGCGTACGAGCCGCCGGCCCTGCGGCGGGTCTGGCGGGCGCAGAACTTCTCGTACTGGATGACCCAGCTGCTCCACACCGCGCCCGGGGCCTCGTCGTTCGACCTGCGACGGCAGCTCGGCGAACTGGACAACGTGGTGGGCACCCGGGCCGGCCGCAGGTATCTGGCCGAGCAGTACACCGGCTGGCCTGCCAGCGGCCGCTGACCACCCTCCGCACGATTGCGAGGCTTCCCATGATCATCGACTGTCACGGTCACTTCACCACCGCCCCGCCGCAGCTCGCCGCGTGGCGCGACCGGCAGATCGTTGCCGCCGAGGGCGGGGGCCCCGTCCCGGACCCGGCCGACCTCGTCATCACCGACGACGAGCTGCGCGCCGCGATCGAGGGCAACCAGCTGCGCCTGATGGACGAGCGCGGCAGCGACCTCACCGTCTTCTCGCCGCGGGCCAGCTTCATGGCCCACCACATCGGCGACTTCGCCGTCTCCGAGGCGTGGGCGCGGATCTGCAACGACCTCGTGCACCGGGTCACCGCCCTCTACCCGGGCCGGTTCGCGGCGGGCGCGATGCTGCCGCAGTCGCCGGGCGTCGACCCGGCCACCTGCCTTCCCGAACTGACCAGGGCGGTGGAGGAGTTGGGCGCGGTCACGGTCAACCTCAATCCCGACCCGTCGGGCGGCCGGTGGACCGCGCCGCCGCTGACCGACCGCAGCTGGTACCCGCTGTACGAGGCGATGACGGCGTACGACATCCCGGCGATGATCCACGTCAGCACCTCCTGCAACCCGGCGTTCCACACCACCGGCGCCCATTATCTGAACGCCGACACCACCGCCTTCATGCAGCTGGTGCAGGGCGACCTGTTCGCCGACTTCCCCACGCTGCGGTTCGTGATCCCGCACGGCGGCGGCGCCGTCCCGTACCACTGGGGCCGGTTCCGCGGTCTCGCCCTGGCCCTGGGCCGGCCGGATCCGGAAGCGCTGCTCGACAACGTCTTCTTCGACACCTGCGTCTACCACCAGCCCGGCGTCGACCTGCTCACGCGGGTGGTCCCCAGCCGGTCCGTCCTCTTCGCCAGCGAGATGATCGGCGCGGTCCGCGACGTCGACCCGCGCACCGGCCACCACTTCGACGACACCAAGCGGTACGTCGACGCCACCCCGCACCTGTCGGACGCGGAACGCGCCGCCGTGTACTCCGGCAACGCCCTGCGCGTCTACCCCCGGCTCGCCGCCCGCCTCGCCGCGGCCGGCCGCTGACCACCGCCCCCAGGGAGAAGAACACCCATGGAACACACCGAGATCGGCGTCGTCCGCACGCACGTCGAACGGGCCGACCCGGAAGCCGTCGCGGCCCTGTCGCGGTACGGAGTCGCCACGATCCACGAGGCGATGGGCCGGGTCGGGCTCATGCGGCCCTATCTGCGCCCGGTCTACCCGAAGGCCCGGATGTGCGGCACGGCCGTGACCGTGCTCCTGCAGCCAGGCGACAACTGGATGCTCCACGTGGCCGCCGAGCAGATCCGGGACGGCGACGTCGTCGTCGCGGCCTGCACGACGGAGAGCGAGGACGGCTTCTTCGGCGAGCTGCTCGCCACCTCCTTCCGCGCCCGGGGCTGCCGGGGCCTCGTCATCGACGGCGGGGTCCGGGACGTCGCCGACCTGGAGGGGATGGACTTCCCCGTCTTCTCCCGCGCGGTGAACGCCAAGGGCACGGTCAAGGCCACGCTCGGCTCCGTCAACGTGCCCGTGGTCTGCGGCAACGCCCTGGTCCTGCCCGGCGACGTGGTCGTCGCGGACGCCGACGGCGTCGTCGTCGTGCCGCGCGCGCGGGCCGCGGAGGTGGCCGCCGCGTCGGCCGCCCGGGAGGCCGCGGAAGAGGGCAAGCGGGCGCAGTTCCGGGCCGGGAAGCTCGGCCTGGACCTCTACGGGATGCGTGCCCCGCTGGCCGGGCTGGGGCTGCGGTACGAGGACGGACGATGACCGGCTTCGAGAAGACCCCCGGCTGGCTGGACTGGTACGCCGGGCCCAGCCGCCCCGCGTTCCGGCTCCCCGAGGGCGCCGTCGACGCGCACTGCCACGTCTTCGGGCCGGGCGGGGAGTTCCCGTACGCGCCCGAGCGCAAGTACACGCCGTGCGACGCGTCCAAGGAGCAGCTGTTCGCGCTCCGCGACCACCTGGGCTTCTCCCGCACCGTCGTGGTGCAGGCCACCTGCCACGGCGCCGACAACTCCGCGATGGTCGACGCGCTCCGGGCCTCCGGCGGGCGCGCGCGGGGCGTGGCGACGCTGCGGCCCGACGTCTCCGACGCCGAGGTGCGGGAGCTGCACGAGGCGGGCGTGCGCGGGGTGCGGTTCAACTTCGTCCGGCGGCTCGTCGACGCGGCCCCGCGACGTGACCTGCTGGACGTCGTCGGGAAGGTCGCGCCGTACGGATGGCACGTCGTCGTCTACTTCGAGGCGGCCGACCTGCCCGGCCTGCGGGACTTCCTGCTGGCGATACCCGTGCCCCTGGTCGTCGACCACATGGGGCGGCCCGACACCGCGAAGGATCCGGACGGGCCGGACTTCGAGGCGTTCCTGGACTTCCTGCGGGCGCGCCCCGACGTCTGGTGCAAGGTGACGTGCCCCGAGCGGCTGTCGGTGAGCGGCCCGCCGGCCCTCGACGGGAAGCGGGCCGCCTACCGGGACGTCGTCCCCTTCGCCCGGCGGGTCGTCGAGGAGTTCCCGGACCGTGTCCTGTGGGGCACGGACTGGCCGCACCCCAACCTCACCGACCACATGCCCGACGACGGACTGCTCGTCGACTTCGTCCCGCACATCGCGCCGACACCGGAGCTCCGGCGGAAGCTGCTCGTCGACAACCCGACCCGCCTGTACTGGCCCGAGACCGACTGACCCGCGAGAGGGGTTCCGGCATGCCGCTGGACAAGAGCTACAAGCTGGTTCCGGGGACGACGATCTTCGACGCCGAGCAGTCGGCCAGGGGATACCACCTCAACCAGTTCTGCATGTCGCTGATGACGGCGGAGAACCGTGCCGCGTACCTCGCCGACGAGCGCGCCTACCTGGACGCCTGGCCGCTGCGCGAGGAACAGAAGCGGGCGCTGCTCGACCGCGACCTCAACGCCGCCGTGCGCGAGGGCGGCAACATCTACTTCCTCGCCAAGTGGGGCGCCACGCTGGGCTTCTCGTTCCAGCAGATGGCCGGCTCGATGACCGGGATGACCGAGGAGGAGTACCGCGCCATGATGGCGGCCGGCGGCCGGTCCGTGGAGGGCAACCGCATCGACCACGCCGTCCTCGAAGCGTCCCACGCGCCCGCCGCCGCGTCCGGCCGCGCCACGGTCACCGGCGCCGTCTTCACCTCGCACGTCCCCGCGATCGGCGCGGCGATGGACCACGGGAAGTCCGAAGAGCCTTACTGGAGACCGGTGTTCGCGGGGTACGAGCGCTCCCGGGCATGGATGCGGGAGAACCTGCCCGATGTCGTCGTCCTCGTCTACAACGACCATGCGAGCGCCTTCGACCAGTCGCTCGTCCCGACCTTCGTGCTCGGCACCGGCGCCTCCTACCCCGTCGCCGACGAGGGGTACGGGCCCCGGCCCGTGCCCGCCGTCGAGGGCGACCCCGACCTGGCCGCGCACCTCGCGCACTCCCTCATCCGCGACGACTTCGACCTCACCCTCGCGAACGAGATGGCCGTCGACCACGGACTGACCGTGCCGCTGTCGCTGATGTTCGGCGACGTCGAGGAGTGGCCCTGCAAGGTGATCCCGCTCCACGTCAACGTGGTGCAGTACCCGGTGCCTTCCGGCGCCCGCTGCCTCCGGCTGGGCCGGGCGCTGCGCAAGGCCATCGAGTCGTACGACCGCCCCCTCAGGGTGCAGGTGTGGGGTACCGGCGGCATGAGCCACCAGCTCCAGGGGCCGCGCGCCGGGCTCATCAACCGGGCCTGGGACAACGCCTTCCTCGACCGGCTGGTCGAGGACCCGGTCGGCCTGGCGGAGGTGCCGCACCTGGAGTACGTCGAGGAGGCCGGCTCCGAGGGCATCGAGCTGGTCATGTGGCTGATCGCGCGCGGCGCGCTGAGCGACGTCGACGGCACGGGAGACGTCGGGGTCGAGCACCGCTTCTACCATGTGCCGGCGTCCAACACCGCCGTCGGCCACCTCATCCTGGAGAACCGCCCCCGGGCCGAAGCGCCCGCCGAGAAGGAGTGACATGACTGACGACCGGACCCTGCGGATCGCCCTGGCCGGCGGCGGCGCCTTCGGCGCGAAGCACGCGGCCGCCCTGCGGCGCATCGAGGGCGTCGAGGTGGCCGCCGTCGTGAGCAGCGGCCTCGAACGCGCGCGCAAGTTCGCCGCTGAGCACGGCGTGGGCCGCGCCGTCGGCTCCCTCGACGAGGTGCTCGCGATGGACGACGTCGACGCCGTCGTCCTCGCCACCCCCACCCAGCTGCACGCCGCGCAGACCCTCGCCTGTCTGGAGGCGGGCAAGCACGTGCAGGTCGAGATCCCGCTCGCCGACTCGCTCGGCGACGCCGAGGCGTGCGTGGCGGCGCAGGAGCGCACCGGGCTCGTCGCCATGGCGGGCCACACCCGGCGCTTCAACCCCAGCCACCAGTGGGTGAAGCGGCGCATCGACGCGGGCGCGTTCTCGATCCAGCAGATGGACGTGCAGACGTACTTCTTCCGCCGGACGAACCTCAACGCCCTGGGGCAGCCGCGCTCGTGGACCGACCACCTCCTGTGGCACCACGCGGCGCACACCGTGGACCTGTTCGCGTACCAGACCGGTTCGCCGATCGTGCGGGCGAACGCCCTGCAGGGGCCGGTCCACCCCGAGCTCGGCATCGCGATGGACATGTCGATCCAGTTGCAGGCGGCGAACGGCGCCCTCTGCACCCTGTCGCTGTCGTTCAACAACGACGGCCCGCTGGGCACCTTCTTCCGCTACATCGGCGACACCGGCACCTACATCGCCCGCTACGACGACCTGTTCACCGGCGGGGACGAGCCGATCGACGTGAGCGGCGTCGACGTGTCGATGGACGGCATCGAGCTCCAGGACCGCGAGTTCGTCGCGGCGATCCGCGAGGGCCGCGAGCCGAACTCCTCCGTCGCGCAGGTGCTGGCCTGCTACCGGAAGCTGGCGGCGCTGGAGGAGCAGCTGGCCGGCTGAGCTCCGTCGGGCGGGCGCGGGCGGCGGTCCGCCGGCGCCCCGCCGTCCGGTTCATCCGGCGTGGCGCAGGAGGCGGAGGGCCTCGCGGCTCGCGGCGGGGACCGGGCCGACGACCGGGACCGGGAAGCGGTCGCGGAGGGCCTCGGCGGCCTCCCCGAGGGGGCCGCCGCCGATGACGACGGCCTCGGCGCCGTCCTCCCGCACGCAGCGGTCCACGGCTTCGGCGAGGCGTTCCGTCAGCTCGCCGGGGTTCGCGGCCAGCCGGTGCGGATCGCCGGGGGTGAGCCGGACGCCGGTGTACTGGGCGGACCAGCCGAGGCGGGCGGCGCGGGCGTCTATCGCGGCGGCCAGGCCGGGGGTGGTGGTGGCGATGCCGAAGCGGCGTCCGTCGGCGCCGGCCTCGCGCAGGGCGGCCTCGGCGATGCCGATGACGGGGACGGGGGTGCGGGCGCGGAGTTCCTCGACGCCCGGATCACCGAACGCGCCGACGATCAGGGCCGCGACCTCGGGGCCGTCCGGGCCGGCGAGGAGGGTGTCCGCGGCGTCGAGGACGTGCCGGACCGAGGCGCGCAGCAGATCCTCGTCGACGAGCATCGGCGGGCCTGCGGCGACGGTGACGCCCCGGACCTCGTAGCCGTCCTCCGGGCGCAGGGTGCGGCGGGCGATCGCGGCCATCATCGCGGTCGTGGCCCGGTCCGTGTTGGGGTTGACGAGGGCGACGAGGGTCATGCGCGGTCTCTCCTTCTCGGGCGGGCGGCCGGACCTCCCCGCGCCGGTGGCCAGGCTCCAAGGTCGCGTGAGCGTATCCGCCTGTCGGTCGGCCCCCGCGGGTCCCCCCTCACCGCGGGCCTCGCCGCGGCGTGCGGGGGGAGTGCGAGAGGGGAACGCCGGCGGGCGGAACGGCTCGGTGCGTTGCGGGAGTTCCGCCGACGCGCCTCGGTGACGGGCCCGGCGCACCCTTCGCGTCCGCCGGGCCGGCCCCTTCGCGTCGCGCCGCTGGGCCGGCGGGGTCCGGTTCCTGAGGCGCGGGGGCTGTCGCACGACGCTACTGGACGGTAACGTGCGGGGCCGTCCACAGCCTCGGGGGGGAAGTCGCATGGGTGTCGTCACGGCGTTCGATCCGGTCGCGGAGCACGCGCGGACGCGAGCCGCGCTGGAGGGCGCGATCGCGCGCCTGGTGGAAACGGCCGACGGGATCGACGAGTGGGAGGCGCCGTCCGGGCTCCCGGTGTGGTCGGTGGGGGACGTCGGCGCACACCTCGCCGCCGTGTACCTCGCGTACCGGTCCGCCGTGACCGGAGACGGGGGCGTCGACTGGGACGGGTTGCTCGCGGGCGGCGAAGGGTCCTTCGGGGAGCGGATCGCCGCGGTGAACGCGCTGTCCGTCGGGCTCATCGCCGGGGAGGAGCGCAAGCGCCTCGGTGCGATCCTCGCCGAGCGCGGCGCGGCCTTCCTGCGGGACTCGGAGGGTCTCGCGCCGGAGACGCCGGTCCCCGCCCCCTGGTACGGCCCCGGGCGCACCGTCCCGCTCTCGGCGGCGACGGGACTGGTGCTCAGCGAGACCCTGGTGCACGGGCTCGACATCGCGCGGGGCGCCCGCCGGCCGTGGACCATCGCCCCGGCGGAGGCCTCGCTGGTGATCGGGCAGGCGATGGTGACGATGATGCCGCTCGCGGTGGACGCGGAGAGGGCGAAGGGGGTGCGGATCGCCTTCGACCTGGTCCTGAAGGGCGGTCCACGGCTCGCCGTCGACGTGGCGGACGGAGCGGCCAGCGTCACCCGGGACCCGGGGCCGCGGGCGTACGACTGCCGGATCGTGGCGTCGCCGACGGCCTTCCTGCTCGTCTCCTTCGGCCGGCTGCCGATCTGGAAGGCGATCGCCCTGGGCCGGATGCGGGCCGGCGGCCCCCGCCCGTGGCTCGCGAGCCGCCTGAGCCGACTGATCACCGCCCCCTGAAGCACGGGGGGGCGCGGCCCGGGTGCCGGTGCTGGTCCCGGCCTCGTTCGCCCCTGCTCCTGGCTCCGACCCCGACCTCGGCCTCGGCCCCGGCCCGGGCCCCGGCTCAGGCCCAGGGCCACCTCCCGGCCCCCACTCAGGTTCCCCCGGCCGCGGCCTGAGCTCCGCCCGCGGCCCCGGTTCCCGTGAACGGCCAGGAGTCGATGTCCCGGTAGCGGACCGGCGCCGGGCCTCGGGCGTCGTCGCTGCCGACGAGGTGGAGCCGTGCGGTGGGCCACGGGCGGCCCTCGAAGCCGTCGAGCACCCCGACCGCCGCGGGCACGCCGGCGAGGTCGCCCCGGCGGGCCCGGGCCAGGGTCAGGTGCGGGCGCAGCGGACGCCCCTCGTAGGCGATTCCCGCCTCCTTGACGCGTTCCCGTACGTCGTCGGCGAGCCGGTGCAGGCCGGGGACGTCGCCCGCGATCCCGCTCCACAGCACCCGGGAGTCGAACTGTCCGCCCCCGCGGAGCGAGAGTTCCAGCGGCCCGCGCTCCGCGGCCAGCTCCGCGAGCGGCGCGTACAGGCGGGGCACGACGGCCGCCGGGAGCTCGCCGAGGAAGGCGAGGGTGACGTGCCAGTCCTCGATCCGGTTCCAGCGCATCCCGGGGTACGCCGCGTAGGCGGGCGCCAGCGCCCGGGCGAGCTCGTCCTTGGCGTCGTCGGGCGGCGCGAGGGCGATGAAGACGCGGATGGTCGCGGGGGTGGCGGCGGGGCGGGTCGAGTCGTTCACGGAACGATTCGTACCGTGCCGGTACCGGGGCCGTGCGGGCGGGTCCCGTCACGGGCGGCCGGTGCGACCGGGGCGGCCGCCCCGTACCGAGACCCGCCCCGCGGGTTCACCAGTCGCCGTCGGCGACGGGCGCGCCCGGCGGGGGCGGCGGCGGGCCGACCGGCTCGACCTGCCACGGCGCCGGCGGGGTCCACGGGTCGAGGTCGTCGCCCAGCCACTCCCCCACCGGTTTCACGTCGGCGAGGGCGTCGGAGGGGGCGAGGTCGGTGCCGTCGGGGTCGTCGTAGTCGTACCAGGGGAGGCCCGCGCGGGTGTAGGCGGCGCGGTCGGCGGGCGACGGCGGAGGCTCCTCGCCGGTGATGCGGCGCCACTCGGGCGGCGTCACCAGGTGGACGAAGACGCGGGCCGCCGGGGTGTCCGACCAGTCGCGGGAGGCTCGGTCGTCCCGGTACACCTCCTGCCGCATGGTGCCGCCGGCGCCGATGCCCATGGCCGCCGCGGCGGGCGGCGGGCCCGCGGGTGCGGCCATCGCCATGGGCGGCGGGCCGCCGTAGCCGCCGAACGACGGGGGCGCGGCGGCGAGGCGGCGGGCCCGCTCCTCGGCGAGGCGCCGCTGCTCCTCGCGCCAGGCGGCGCGGAGCTTCGGGCGGAGCGGGAAGGCCTGGAGCTGGAGGCCGCCGACGGTCTCCTCACCGGTGACCTGGCCCTCGACGGTGGCGCCCATGCCGAGCGGGACGGCGACGAACTGGCGGACGGTGCCCTGGCCGGAGTTGATGCCGTCGAGCCACGGCTGGCGGGGCAGCACCACGTAGTTCTGCGGGCGGCGGGAGAGCTTCCCGGTCCACTTCTCGCCGGAGACGGCGCAGACCTTTCCGACGCCGACCTGGAGCGCGGTGGGCTCCGGGCTGCCGGCGAAACTCAGCCACATCGCCTCGCGGAGGTAGACGGGCAGCATCACGCCGCCCTTGGCCCGCCACGGCCCGGGCACGGTGTCGGGGTAGTCCTCGACCCGGCGGAGCGGAAAGCTGCCGAGGCCCGGCGGCAGCCGGTGGGTGCCGGTCTCCGGCAGCCGCAGCGTCCGCATGAAGCGGACCCGCACCCCGTCCCCCAGCACCAGCGTGTCCCCGTCGATCCTGGTCGCGTTCGCGGTCACCGCGTCTCCCCTCGTCTCGGCACCGTCCCCCGTAACACGTCCGGCCGGAGCGGCCGGTTCCCGTCGGGTCGCCGCTTGTCGGCGCCACCCTTCGACGCTATCTTGCATTGCATGGTTCCTGGTAACGCAAAGAACGAAGACGCCGGAGGAAGGGTCCCCAGCCAGCTCCGCAAGGGCGTGCTCGAGTACTGCGTCCTCGCGCTGCTCAGGGACGAGCCGAAGTACGGCGTCGAACTCCTCGCCGAGCTCGCCTCGGTGAGCGTGATGACCACCAGCCAGGGCACCATCTACCCCCTCCTGTCGCGGCTGCGGCGGGAGGGCTTGGTCGACACCGAGCTGCGCGAGTCCCCCAGCGGGCCGCCGCGCCGCTACTACGCGCTGACAGCCCTCGGCCGGACCGCGCTCACCGAGTTCGCCGGGGCGTGGCCGCACTTCCGGGACGCCGTCGACCACTTCCTCAACGACCCGCAGGGGGACACCGCATGAACGCCATCGACCACCCGCTCGTCGCGGCCTACCTCGACTCCGTGGCCCGCGAGACCGCCGACCTCCCCGCCGAGCGCCGGGCCGAACTCCTCGCGGACCTGCGGGAGCACATCGAGGTGAGCGAGGCCCGCGACGACGACGCGGTCCGTACCGTCCTCGCCGAGCTGGGCGAGCCCCGTACGGTGGCCGCCTCCGCGCTCGCGGAGGAGGGCACGTCCACCACCGCGGCCACCGCCACCGCCGTCGGCGCCGTGCCGGCCGGCCCGCTCGCCGGGCGTCCGGCCGCCCGCGTCATCGCGTTCCTCCCCGCCCTCGGCGGCCTGCTGATCCTCGGCTCCCCGTTCGCGGGCACGCTGGTCCTGGCGATCGGGCTCGCGCTGCTCTGGAGGACGCCGCTGTGGGACGCCCGGCAGAAGCGGATCGGTACGGCCACGGCCACGGCCGTACCCGTGCTGCTGCTCCTCGGCGGGCTGCTGCTCGCCGCCGGCCGGGTCGGCCCGGTGGAGCTGCTGGTGATCGGGGTCTTCTCGATCGGCGTGCCGCTCTCCGGCGCGCTCCTCCTGACGCGGGCGCTCCGCGCCTGACCCGGGCGGGCCTGACTCCGTGCGCGCCCGTGCCTGACTCCCACGCGTGCCCGGCTCCCCTGCGCCCGAGGCGCGCGCCCGACGCTCGGCGTGACCGCTCGCGCCGCGCGTCTACTCCTCGCGGGCCGCCTCGGCCTCGGCGCGTTCCTCGTCGAGGTCGGCCTGGGCGTGGATGTAGAGGTCGCGGACGAACGCCCTGGCTTCCACCGGCGGGATGCCGGAGCCGAGACTGAGCAGTCGTTCGGTCCAGGCGGCGTGCGGGTCGCCCCGGTCTTCGGCCATGACGTCACTCCTTCGGCCCCCTCTCGTCTCATCGTCCGCCCCGTCCCGACCGCCCGCAATTCCGCCCTCAGGCCGTGCCGCGCACCCGGCGGGCCGTGTCGCGCAGCCACTGGGCGCTGCGCTTGGGGGTGCGCGTCTGGGTCGCGTAGTCGACGCGGACGAGGCCGAAGCGCTGGGCGTAGCCGTACGCCCACTCGAAGTTGTCGAGGAGCGACCAGGCGAGGTAGCCGCGGACGTCGGCGCCCGCCTCGCGGGCACGGGCGACGGCGGCGAGGTGGGCGGAGAGGTAGGCGGTGCGGTCGTGGTCGTCGACGTGTCCGCGGGCGTCGGGGACGTCGTCGTAGGCGGCGCCGTTCTCCGTGACGACCAGGGGGGTGCCGGGGTAGTCGCGGGCGATGCGCAGCAGCAGGGCGGTGAGGTCGTGGGGCATGACCTCCCAGTCGAGCCCGGTGACGGGCAGGCCGCCGTGCGGGAGGTTCCGGGTGACCGGCCTGCCCTGGGCGTCGGTGGTGGCGCCGTGCTCGTCGGTTCCCGAACTGCGCAGGGACCGGTAGTAGTTGACGCCGAGGGTGTCGATCGGGGTGGCGATGGCGTCGAGGTCGCCGTCGCGGACCGGGATGTCGACGCCGTGGGCCGCGAGGTCGGCGATCAGGTCCTCGGGGTAGCCGCCGCGCAGGATCGGGTCGAGGTAGAAGCGGAAGCCGAAGGCGTCCGCGCGGCGGGCGGCCTCGCGGTCGGCGGGGCTGTCGGTGGCGGGGGCGCTGGTGCCGAGCAGATGGGTGACGGCGAGGTCGAGCGGGCGCCGGGCGTCGGCGCGCAGTCGTCGGGCGGCGAGGCCGTGGGCGAGGTGCAGGTGGTGCACGGCGGCGACGCCGTCGGCCAGGGAGCGTCCGCCGGGGGCGTGGACGCCTTCGACGTGGCCCAGGATCGCGGAGCAGAACGGTTCGTTGAGGGTGGTCCAGTGGGTGACGCGGTCGCCGAGCCGGTCGTGGACGAGGGCGGCGTAGTCGGCGAAGCGGTGGGCGGTGTCGCGTTCGGGCCAGCCGCCGGCGTCCTGGAGTTCCTGGGGAAGGTCCCAGTGGTAGAGGGTGAGCCAGGGGGTGACGCCGCGGCCGAGGAGCGCGTCGACGAGCCGGTCGTAGAAGGCGAGCCCCCGGGGGTTGGCCGGGCCGCGCCCGCCGGGCTGGACGCGCGGCCAGGAGACGGAGAAGCGGTACGTGTCGAGGCCGAGGTCCGCGATGAGGGCGACGTCCTCGGGCATGCGGTGGTAGTGGTCGCAGGCGGTGTCGCCGGTGTCGCCGTTGTCGATCGCGCCGGGGACGCGGCAGAAGGTGTCCCAGATGGAGGGGGTCCGGCCGTCCTCGGCGGCGGCGCCCTCGATCTGGTACGCGGAGGTGGCGGCGCCGATGCGGAAGTCGGGCGGGAGGCGGGCGATCAGGGCGTCGTCGGCGGGGAAGCGGTCGTGGGCAGGCATGGGAACTCCGGGCTGGAGGCCGCGCGGGGGCGGCCCGGGCGCCGCGACGGGCGTCCGGGCCGCCCCGGTGCGGGGTGGACGAAGATCAGGGCAGGCGGTGGTCGGCGTCCAGCACCGTGCCGCGCTCGGGGCGGTAGAGGTCGAAGCCTCGGGTGTCGCACTGGAGGCCGCCGTTGATGCAGTGGTCGACCAGGGCCTTGAGGGTGCGCTCCTCCCACGCGTTGAAGAAGTCGTAGTGGAAGGAGTAGCCGCGGCCGCTGGCCAGCCGGACCCGGCTCATGTCGCCGTTGACCGGCCACGCCATCTTGAACTCGATCATCGGCAGGGCGACCGGGTGGGAGGCCGGGCACATGTTGTCGTTGGTGCCGGGCTTCACGACCGGGTACGCCATGTGGCTCTGGTGGTCGGGGGTGTCGAGGTGGAGGCCGTTCCAGCAGCTGGGGGCCTGCATGCGCAGGTTGAGCTGGACGTCGGGCCGGCTCGGACAGCTCGCCGGGATGTCGGTGTTGAAGAAGCTGTCACCGCACTCCCAGCCCTCGACGAACCCCTTGTGGGCACGGAACTCCTGCTCGGTCTGCATCGGATTGCCGACGACGAAGCGGAGCCCCTTGGGGAAGGGGCGCACGCTGCGGTAGTCGGTGACGCCGGCCTTGTAGTAGATGACCTGCGGGCCGACGGGCAGGATCTTCCGGTCGCCGTTGTAGAGCGAGGGCATCCAGTACGCCGAGGCGTCCGCGGGTGCCTTGCAGGTGGTGGCGCCTCCGTAGAGGGAGGCCGTGGTGCTGGCGGCGTTCGTCGAGGTGTTGCCCATGAAGGTGTGGTCGTGGGACTTGCCGAACTGGCCGGGGTAGACGATCGGGTCGTCCGGCGCGGTGTGGGTGACGGAGCAGCCGGCCTGGAACTCGTGGTGGTAGGCCGGGGGCGGGACCTGCTGGGACGGGGTGACGCCGGTGACCGGCGGGACGGCGGGGATGTATCCGTCCCCGTCGGCGTCGTCGCCCGACGCCTGGGTGGAGGCGGCCATCCGGTGCCCGACGTGGTTCGCGGCCGCGGCGACGGCGGGCGGGATGCCGACGGCCGGGTCGGTGGCCTGGGCCATCGTGCCGATGCCGAGGGCGCCGGCGATGAGGGCCGTACTGACGAGGAGTACGGAGAGCCGCTTCGGACTCGATCTCATGGGGATCTCCTCAGTGGGGTGGGAGGAAGGGGTGGTGCGGGCCGGTCAGCTGTAGACGCCGAACTCGTGGAGGGAGTAGCCCCAGCCGGTGCCGCGTGCGGTCAGGTGCAGGCGGACGTGGCGGGCGGTGGCCGCCGCCTCGATGGTGTCGATGTCACCGTTGCCGGCGGTCTGGGTGTGGATGGTGCGCCAGTTCCGGCCGTCGTCGGAGACCTGGATCTCGTAGGCGCGGGCGTAGGCCGGGTCCCAGACGAGCTGGAGGCGGGAGAAGGCGCGGACGGAGCCGAGGTCGACCTGGATCCACTGCGGGTCGGCCCAGTCGCTGGCCCAGCGGGTGTTCGGGTTGCCGTCGGTGGCGTTGCCGGCCGGGCAGGGGCAGTCGCCGTAGGACGCCTGGAAGGAGGAGGCGGTGGTGGTGCGGCCCTGGGCGAGGTTGGTGCCGCCCACCGGCGGGGCGACGACCTTCATCGACTTCGCCTCGATGCCGGCGTTGCCGCGGCCGTCCTCGGCCTGGACGTACACCTTCCACACGCCGAGCTTCTCGGGGGCGGTGACGGTGAGGGAGCCGTCGGCGTTGCGGCGGTGCGGGGTCTCCAGGAGCCGCTTGTCGCCGTTGGCGTAGTTGCCGCTGAGGAAGACCTTCGTGGTGACGGCGTCGCCGTCGGGGTCGCGGACGTCGGCGCGGATCGTGAACTCGCCGCCGGCCGGGGCGGATCCGGACGGGGTGACGGTCATGTTCGTGATGACGGGCGGGGTGTTGTCGGCGGCGGTGCTGCCCGTGTACGCCTTCTTCACGGCGTAGTACGAGAGCCGCTTGAGGCCGTCGGGCAGCAGGTTGAACCAGACGCCGCCGAAGTCGTGCTCGGTGCCGTAGTGGAAGACGGTGGCGCCGAGGGCGACGCCCCGGTGGCCGGTGACGCAGTTCCAGGCGCGGGTGTAGCCCTCGGCCTTCTGCACGTCGGTGGGCTCGTCGGCGACGCCGTTGGCGTCCTTCGGGGTCTCCCATTCCCCGGCCGGGCCGGTCTCGGTGATGAGGTACGGCTTGGTGTAGCCGCCCTGCTCCCAGTCCTCGCGGACGCCGCACAGGTCGCCGTAGGCGTTCATGGAGTACAGGTCGAGGTCGGGGGCGTTGCGCTTGTAGTAGGGCCAGGCGCCGGTCCACGCGTCCGTCGAGGTGACGGGGTGATCGGGGTCGATGGTGTGGATCTTCTTGGCGACGTCGTTGACGAAGCTCGTGTAGGCGTTGCGCTGGGCTTCGAGCTCGGTGCCGGAGTAGCAGTTCTGGAGGCCGAGCACGGACTCGTTGCCGACGTTCCACATGAGGGTCGCCGGGTGGGACTTGTACTCCTGGACCCACTTCGCGAACTCGTTCAGCATGTTCGTCTTGTACGTGGTGTCGGTGACGTAGTTCGCGCAGCCGCCGGAGCCGGGGCCGCCGCCGGGCTGGAGCCAGAAGCCGTTCATGACGCGGATGCCCTGGGCGGCGGCCGCGTCGAGGAGCGGCTTGGTGGAGCCGTCGGTGCCCCAGGTGCGGATGGTGTTGACGCCCAGCGACTTCACGTCGGGCATGTGGCGGCCGGCGTCGGCGACGGCCGGGCCCCAGGTGACGCCCTTGACGGTGTACGGCTGGCCGCCGACGGTCAGCTGCCAGTTGCCCTGGCTCCCGGTGACGCGGACGGCGCCGCCGCCCTGGGGCGGGGTGCCGCCCTCCTCGCCGTAGACCTTGAACTCCCAGAGGGAGAGGCCGTATCCGCCGGCGCGGGTGACGCCCTGGAGGCGGACGTGGCGTCCTGTGCCGGAGACGGCGATCTCGTCGGTGCCGCCGTCGGAGCCGGTCACGGACTTCACGGTGCGCCAGTCGGTGCCGTTGTCGGAGAGCTGGATCTCGTACGCGGTGGCGTGGGCGGCCTCCCAGTTCAGCACGATCCGGCTGACGGCGGCGGTGCGGCCGAGGTCGACCTGGATCCACTGGCCGTCGCTCCACTGGCTGGCCCAGCGGGTGCCGGGGTCGCCGTCGACGGCGGCGGAGGCGGGGAAGGCGGCGCCCTCGGTGGAGGACGCGGTGGCGGTCCTGCCCTGGGAGAGCAGGGTCTCGGCGGCGGAGGCGGGGGCGGCCGTGAGGGCGGTGAGGGAGGCGGCGAGCAGGGCGCCGAGGGAGACGAGGGAGGCGGTGGTGCGGGTGCGGCGGCGCCGGGGGGTTCCTGCGGGGGTGTGCGCGGGCATGGCGGCTCCGTAATGGGCGCGGGGGGGGGGAGAGAGGTTGCCCTTCCGGGCGGCGCGGCGGGACGGGTCGCCGCCCGGAAGGGGTGGGAGCGCCGGGGCGCGGCGGCGGGCGGCGCGCCCCGGCGGGTCGTCACGGGAAGTGGACGACGGTGGAGGGGATGGTCGCGGTGCCCTCGGTGGGGGCGCCGATGTCGTTGATGACGTGGTTGAACTGGCCGTTGCCGCCGAGGGAGACGGTGAGCAGGCTGTGGAACCTCACGCCGGGCTTGACCGGGGCCTTGAAGCCGTGGTCCTGCCGGATGGTGGGGTCGACGTTGTAGTAGCAGTAGCTGCCGAGGCCCCAGCCCTCGTGGGTGTTCACCGAGTCGTCGACGCGGTAGGCGGCGTAGCCCTTGGTGGTGCCGTTCTGGATGGCGGCCTGGTTGGGGGCGTCGTACGCCTTCTCGTTCTGGAAGAAGATCGTGCGGCCGCGCTCGCCGTACCACTCGACGTCGTACTTGTTGAAGTGTTCGACGAAGAGGCCGGTGGCGAGGACATCGTCGCCGTTGACGCGGACGCCGTAGTCGGCGCGGTTGGTCTCCCAGCCGACGCCCTCGCCGTGGTCGGCGCGCCAGACCCAGGTGTGGTCGACGATGACGTCGTCGCTGTTGACGACCATGCTGGTGGTGGCCTTGCCGGGGCCGGCGCCGCCGATGCGGAGGTAGACGTCCTGGACGGTCGTCGGGTTCGCGGCGTGGTCGGCTGCTGAGCCCTGGGGGCCGATCTCCAGGAGGACCGGGGAGTTGACCGGGCCCGCGTCGACGAGGAAGCCGGCGAGGCGGACGCCGTCGACGTCGGCGACCTTCATGGCGGCGACGCCGTTGTCCGGGATGATCGTGGCGAGGCCGAGGCCGAGCACGATGGTGCCGGCTCGGTCGATCTCGATGGGCCGGTCGACGTGGTAGACGCCGGGCGTGATGAGCAGGTGGAGGCCCTGGCGGACGGCCTGGTTCATGGTCGCGGCGGTGGTGCCGGGCTTGACGACGTAGAACCGGCTGAGCGGGATGGTCTCGCCCTGCGGGGTGCCGTTGGCCCAGGTGGTGCCGCGGGCGTTGGTGCGCTTGGCCGGGGAGAAGACCTTGTACTGGTTGTCCTGCCAGATCAGGTACGGCTTCTCGCGGGAGATCGGGGTGGTGTCGAGGGTGGTGTAGCGGGGCTCGGGGAAGGCGGTCGGGGGCGCGCCCTCGGTGCCGGAGAAGACCTGGTTCCAGACGCTGTTGGACCAGCCGCCGATGGAGCTGTCGCGGGTGTACCACTGCTGCTGCGAGTAGTTGCCGACCTGGCCGTCGATCTTGGAGTCGGCGATGTAGCCGCCGGAGGCCCAGCCGTAGCCGTTGGGGGCGAGGTTGAGGCCGCCCTTGACGTGCATGCGACGGAAGGAGGAGGCCTGGGAGACGGCCCAGCGGTCGGTGCCGTTCACCGGGTTGAGGGCGAGTCCCTCGGCGCCGCGCCAGAAGTTCTGGGTGGCGTTGCCGTTGAACCAGCCGGCGTCGACGGTGACGTCGCCGTTGATGGTGGTGTCGTCGGGGCGGACGCCGAGGCCGGCGATCTGGGTGTAGAAGCCGAGCTGGGCGTTGAGGCCGTTGTACGTGCCGGGCTTGAGGAGGAAGGCGTGGCGGCCCGCGCCGAACTGGGCGGACTCCTGCTCCTGGAAGACGGCGTCCAGCTTGGCCTGGAGGCCGGGTGTGGACGGGTCGTAGACGTGCACGTTGGGGCCGAGGTCGCCGCCGCCGGGCAGCGTCGGGCCGGTGCCGTCGGTGGAGCCGTACACCTGGAACTCCCAGAGGGAGTAGCCGTATCCGGTGCCGCGGGTGAGGCCGTTCATGCGGACGTAGCGGCCGGATCCGGAGAGGGCGACCTCGTCGATGCCGCCGTCGCCGGCGGAGACGGCGGTGACGGTGCGCCAGTCGGTGCCGTTGTCGGAGGCCTGGATCTCGTAGCTCTTGCCGTAGGCGGCCTCCCAGGTGAGGACGGCCCGGCTGAGCTGCCGGCTGGCGCCGAGGTCGACCTGGAGCCACTGGGGGTCCTGCCACTGGCTGGCCCAGCGGGTGCCGAGGTCTCCGTCGACGGCGGCGGAGGCGGGGAAGACGGACCCTTCGAGGGAGGAGGCGGTGGCCGTCCTGCCCTGGGAGAGGAGGGTCTCGGCGGCCTGGGCCGCGGTCGTGGGGACGACCGCGAGCAGGGTGCCGGCCAGGGCGGCGACGAGGGCGCCGACCGTGGAGCGGCGGAGTGTGGGGGTGGGGCGCCGGCGAGCCGGCGGGGACCCAACGGGGGACATAAGTCTCCTCGGTGATACATGGTGGACACGTGGGAGAGCGCTCTCCCGAAACCTTGCCCGCGCCCCGAGTTGACGGTCAAGCCATACGACACGACTTTTCTTTTGACTTGCATTAAGCATCGATCGCGAAGGTCCGGCGGGGCTTCCGCCGTGCCGTCCAGCGGACGGACCGCACCGATAAAGTGCGTGGATGGGGAATCGAGGACCGACCCTTGAGGACGTCGCGCGCGAGGCCGGGGTGTCCCGCGCGACCGTGTCCCGGGTCGTCAACGGCGTGCGGAACGTGGCTCCCGACATCCAGCGGGCCGTACGCGAGGCGATCGCCCGCACCGGCTACGCGCCGAACCAGGCGGCCCGCTCCCTGGTGACCCGGCGCACCGGTGCCGTCGCCCTGGTGCTGTCGGCGACCGGCGGTTCCTTCACCGCCCGGCTCTTCTCCGACCCCTTCTTCGGGCGGGTCGTCGACGGCGTCCTCCCGGTCCTGCGCGCACGCGCCGTGCAACCCGTGCTGCTCGTCGCGGAGTCCGAGCCGGCCCGGGCGCAGCTCGTGGAGTACCTGCGGCGCGGCGGTGCCGACGGCGCCCTGGTGGTGCCGCTCGACGAGGACGACCCGCTGCCCGGGATGCTCGTAGCGGCCGGCCTCCCGACGGTGCTCTTCGGCAGCCCCCGCGCCGGCGTCGACTGCGGCTGGGTGGACCTGGACAACGCGGCGGGCGCCCGGCTGGCCGCCGACCACCTGTGGGCGGCCGGCCGGCGGCACCTCGCCACGATCGCGGCGCCCGCGACCGCGCCGGCCGCGCGCCGGCGCCTCGACGGCTTCACGGCGGCGCTCGCGGGCCGGGGCGTGGCGGACGTGCCGGTCGAGCACGGGCTCTTCACCGAGGAGAGCGGCCGGGCCGCGATGGCCCGGCTGTGGCGGCGGGACCAGGGGATCGACGGGGTTTTCGCGGCCAACGACCTGATGGCCCGCGGCGCCTGCCGCTTCCTCGCGGAGCGGGGCGTGGCGGTGCCCGACCGGGTGGCGGTGATCGGCTTCGACGACTCGGTGGCGGCCCGGTCGGCCGCTCCCCCGCTGACGACGGTGCGGCAGCCGGTGGAGGAGATGGCCTCGGCGATGACCCGGCTGCTGCTGGCCCGCCTGGACGCGGGCACGCCGGAGACCGGTTCGAGGGTCTTCGAACCGGTCCTGGTCATCCGGGAGTCGGCCTGACCCCGGTGGGGCCGGCCGGCCCGGAAGGCCGCCCCCCTGACGGCAGGGGCGGCCTTCCGGGCGGTCCGGGGCGGCGGTGCGTCAGCCGCGCAGCTCGCGGTGGGCGCGGATGAGTGCGGCGTAGCGGCGGCCGCTGGTCTTCAGGGTGCGCCGCTGGGTGGCGTAGTCGACGTGGACGAGGCCGAAGCGCTTGTCGTAGCCGTAGGCCCACTCGAAGTTGTCCAGGAGCGACCAGGCGTAGTAGCCGGCGAGCGGGGCGCCCTTGCGGACGGCGCTCGCGCAGGCGGCGAGGTGCTGCTCCAGGTAGCGGGTGCGGTCGGGGTCGCGGACGGCGCCGTCGGGCCCGGCGGTGTCGGGGAAGGCGGAGCCGTTCTCGGTGACGTACAGCTCGCGGACGCCGTACTCCTCGGTGAGGCGCAGGAGCAGGCTCTCCAGGCCGGCGGCCTCGATCTGCCAGTCCATGCCGGTGCGGGCCACGTCGGGGAGGCGGACCTCGCGGGCGTACGGGACGGGGCCCTCGGGGTCGTCGGCGACGGTCACCGGGAAGTAGTAGTTGAGGCCGTGCCAGTCGAGCGGGGCGGCGATCGTCTCCGGGTCGCCGGGCTTCTCGGGGAGTTCGACGCCGTACAGTTCGCGCATGTCGGCGGGGAAGCCCTTGCCGTACACCGGGTCGAGCCACCAGCGGTTGCCGTGGCCGTCCATGCGGCGGGCGGCGGCGACGTCCTCGGGGCGGCTGGAGGCCGGCTCGACGGTGGAGTGGTTGGTGACGAGGCCGACGCGGGCGCCGGGCGCGGCGGCCCGGATCGCGGCGGTGGCGAGGCCGTGGCCGAGGAGCAGGTGGTACGAGGCGCGGACGGCGGCCGTCAGGTCGGTGAGGCCGGGGGCCATCCGGCCCTCCAGGTGGCCGATCCAGGCCGAGCAGAGGGGTTCGTTGAGGGTGGCCCAGCGGCTGACGCGGTCGCCGAGCCGGTCGGCGACGACGGTGGCGTACGCGGCGAGGTGTTCGGCGGTCTCGCGGGAGGTCCAGCCGCCCCGGTCCTGGAGGGCCTGCGGCAGGTCCCAGTGGTAGAGGGTGACGTTGGGGGTGATGCCCGCGTCGAGGAGGCCGTCGACGAGCCGGTCGTAGAAGTCGAGTCCGGCGGCGTTGACGGGGCCGTCGCCACCGGGGAGGACGCGGGGCCAGGCGATCGACATCCGGTAGGTGTCGGTGCCCAGCTCCTTCATCAGGGCGAGGTCCTCGGGCCAGCGGTGGTAGTGGTCGCAGGCCGTGTCGCCGGTGTCGCCGTTGTCGATCGCGCCGGGCACGCGGCAGAAGGTGTCCCAGATGGAGGGGGCGCGGCCGTCCTCGGCGACGGCGCCCTCGATCTGGTACGCGGAGGTGGCCGTGCCCCAGGCGAAGGAGGGCGGGAAGGCCGCCAGGTCGATCGGGGTGGCGGTGGGGTCGGACACGGGGTGCCTTTCTGCGGTACGGAGCGGGGGGCGGAAGGGGGCCTGGCGCGCCGGGGCCGTCACTTGACCGCGCCCGCGGTGAGGCCGGCGACGAGGTAGCGCTGGAGGAGGAGGAACCCGACGACGACCGGGACGCTCACCACGAGGGAGGCGGCCATCACCTGGTTCCAGTAGACGTCGTTCTGGGTGGCGTAGCCCTGGAGTCCGACGGCCAGCGTGCGGGTGGTGTCGTTGGTCATGACGGAGGCGAAGAGGACCTCGCCCCAGGCCGTCATGAAGGCGTAGACGGCCACCGCGACGATGCCGGGCCGGGCGGCGGGCACGATCACGCGGAAGAGCGCGCCGATCGGGCCGCAGCCGTCGACCTTCGCCGCCTCGTCGAGCTCGCGCGGGATCGAGTCGAAGTAGCCGGTGAGCATCCAGATGGAGAAGGGCAGCGAGAAGGTCAGATACGTGAGGATCAGGCCTTCGCGGGAGCCGAAGAGGGCGAGGCCGGTGGCGTTGCCGATGTTGACGTAGATGAGGAAGAGCGGCAGCAGGAAGAGGATGCCGGGGAACATCTGCGTCGACAGGACCGTGACGGTGAAGACCCGCTTGCCGCGGAAGCTGTGGCGGCTGACGGCGTACGCGGCGAAGATCGCGACGGTGACGGAGAGGACGGTGGCGGCGCCGGCGACGACGATCGAGTTCATGAAGTAGTCGGCGAGCGGGACCGTCTTCCAGATGTCGGCGTACGGGCGCGCGGTGAGCGTCGAGGGGATCCATTCGAACGTCCCGGACACGTCCTCCAGCGGCTTCAGCGAGCTGGAGACCATCACGTACACCGGCAGCAGGACGAAGCCGGTGAGGAGGGTGAGGACGACCCGCCGGGTCCAGAGGAAGGAGCGGGGCGGGGCCATCGGGGAGCGCGGGCGGGCCGTGCGCGCGCGGGCGGCGTCAGACATCGGAGGTCTTCCTTCCGCGGGTGGTGAGCAGGAGGTAGACGCCCGTGACGAGGAGCAGGAAGAGCAGCAGGAGCACGGACATGGCCGAGCCGGTGCCGAAGTTCCACGTCTGGAAGGACGACTGGTAGATGTGGAGGGAGATGAGGTCCGCGGCTTCCGGGGCGGCGTCGCCGAAGAGGACGAACGGCGTGTTGAAGTCGTTGAAGGTCCACAGGAAGAGGACCAGGACGAGGACCTGGTTGACCGGGCGCAGCGACGGCAGGGTGATGTGCCGGATCTGCTTCCAGACGCCGGCTCCGTCGAGGGCGGCGGCCTCGTACATCTCCCGGGGGATGTTCTGGAGGCCGGCCATGACGGTGAGGAAGGCGAAGGGCCAGCCCTTCCACACGGAGACGACGAGCAGCGCCCAGAAGCTGTTGTCGCCGATGAGCCAGAAGGCGGGGCTGTCGCCGATGCCGAGCTGGTCGTGGACGACGTGGTTGATGAGGCCGTTGTCGCGCTGGAACATGAACGTCCAGGTGATGACGGCGGCGTAGACGGGCAGCGCGTACGGGACGAGGAACAGGGTCCGCAGGACGCCCCGGCCGCGGAAGTGCTCCTGGAGGAGGACCGCGGCGGCCGTGCCGAGGAGCCAGCACAGGCCGACGGAGAGCACGGTGAACTGGCAGGTGGTCAGGAAGGACTTCAGCAGCGACTGCCCGACGGCCGCGTCGAAGTCGAGCGAGACCGAGAAGTTGTCCAGTCCCGACCAGGGGGCGGCGGCCCAGTCGCGGATGTAGAACTGGGTGAGCTCCTTGAAGCTCATGACGATGCCCATGAGCATCGGCACGAGGTGGACGAGGAGTTCGAGGAGCAGGGCGGGCAGGAGCAGCAGGTAGGGCAGTGCGAGGCGGCGGCGCCCGGAGCGGCGTGCGGTGCGCGCCCCTCCGGGTGTGGCCTTGCGCACCGCCGGCTCCCGCGCGGGGGTGACGGCGGTCTGGGTCATGGGCCGGTGCCTACTTCTTCGGCATCTGCTGCTGGGCCTTGTCGAGCTTGGCCTTGACGGACTCGGTGGTGACGGGGCGGCCGGCGGCGGCGTCGGCGAAGAGCTCCTTGACGGCGGTGCCCACGACGGTCTCGAACTGCGACTCCTCCGGGACCTGCGGGAGGGCGGCGGCGCTGGTGGCGAGGGTGTCGCGGATGACGGCGAGGGACGGGCCGGAGAAGGCGGCGTCCTTCTGGGCGGCCTTGACCGGGGGCACGGAGCCGTAGGTCTTGTTGAGGGCGATCTGCTCCTCGTCGCTGGTCATGAACTTCACGAACTTCAGGGCGCCGTCGAGGTTCTTGGTGTTCTTGAAGACGGCGAGGTTGATGCCGGCGACCATGGAGTTGGTGGCGGTGCCGGTGCCCGGCTTGCCGGAGGCCACGGGGGCGGGGACGACGCCCCACTCGTCCTCGCTCATGCCCTGGGAGGCGAAGGTCTGGGAGGGGGTCTGCCAGAGGACCATGCCCGTCTTGTCCTTGGCGAAGTCGCTGAGGGACTGGTTCTGGGCGTACTCGGCGTTGCCGGGGGCGACGATCTTGTGGACGGCCATGAGGTCGACGTACTGCTTGACGGCGGCGACGGCACCGTCGGAGGTGAAGTCCGGCTTGCCGTCGGCGGTGAAGAAGTCGGCGCCGTGCTGCTTGCCGAGGACGAAGACCTGGTGGATGTTGTTGGAGAGGTTGGAGCCCTCGACGCCGATGCCGGACTTGCCCTTCTCGCCGAGCTTCTTGCCCGCCGCGACGACCTCGTCCCAGGTCGTCGGCGGCTCGGCTATGCCAGCCTCCTCGAACAGCTGCTTGTTGTAGTAGAGGGCGTAGGCCATCGAATAGAGCGGGACGGCGGCCGGGTCCTTGCCGGGGGCGCCGGTCGAGCCGAGCGCGGAGTCGACGAAGCGGTCCTTGCCGCCGATGGCGTCGAAGTTCTTCGCGTCCCAGGGGAGGAACGCGCCGGTGGCCTGGAGGGAGGCGCTCCAGGTGTTGCCGATGTTGAGGACGTCCGGGCCCTGGCCCGAGGTGGCGGCCGTGAGGATCCGGTTGAGGAGGTCGGACCACGGGATCACCTCCAGCTTCACCTCGATGCCGGTCCGCCGCTCGAACTCGTCCAGCTCGGGCTGGAGGACCTTCTTGTCGACCTCCAGGCTGGAACCCTGGTTGGAGGCCCAGTAGGTGAGGGTCTTCGTCGCCCGGCCGCCGCCGTCCTCTCCGCCGCCACCGCAGGCGGTCGCGGTGAGGACGAGGGAGAGGGTGACGGCACCCGTGACGGCGGCTCTGATTCTGCGCATGGCTCCTGGTCCCTTTCAGGGAAGGCGGGAGTACCGACAGGGGGAGCGCCCGGACCGCTCTCCGCCGCGTCGGCTTAATTTAGGATGTGAGTTAAACCGCATGAGAAGGTCGCGTCAAGGCTTGTCGTGCGGGTATGTTGCAGCGGACGACTACGAGGGGCGGGGACGAGAGTGCACGCGAAGAGTGGCCGCACGGTGCGCGACCTGCGGCGCGAGAACCGGACTGCGGTGCTGCGCAGGCTCTACTTCGACGGCCCGATGAGCCGGCTGATGCTGGGCCCCGCGACCGGCCTGTCCTCGGGCTCGATCAGCAACGTCGTCGCGGAGCTGGTCGCGGAGGGCCTCGTCGAGGAGGCCGGCAGCGTCGACTCGGCGGGCGGCCGCCCCCGGACCCTCCTGCGCATCGCCCCGGACAGCGGCTGCATGATCGGCGTCGACATCGGCGAGACGCGGGTCAGGATCGAGCTGTTCGACCTCGCCCTGACGGAACTCGCCCGCACCGAGCGCCCGTTGGCGACCTCGGGGCCGCGGACGGGGCGGTACGAGGTCGGGGTCGTCGTCGACCACCTCCGGGACGGCATCGCCGAGGTGCTGCGGGCGGCGGCGGTCCCGGCGGAGCGGCTGCTCGGCGTGGGCATCGGCGTCCCCGGCATCGTCGAGCACACCGACGCAGAGGGCGCCGTCGTGCACGGCCAGACGATCGGCTGGGACGCCGTCCCGCTGGAACGGCTCCTGCGCGAGGCCGTCGACCTGCCGCCCGACGTCCCGTACCGCATCGAAAACGGCGCCAAGACCCTCGGCCAGGCCGAGATGTGGTTCGGCGCCGGCCGGGGCGCGAGCAGCGCGGTCGTCGTCCTCTTCGGCTCCGGCGTCGGTGCCTGCGTCGTCACGGACCCGCTCGGCCCCGGACGCGCCCTGGAATGGGGCCACCTGACGGTACGGGTCCGCGGCCGGCGCTGCCGCTGCGGGGCGCAGGGCTGCCTGGAGGCGTACGCGGGCGCCGAGGCCCTCCTCGCCCGCTGGCGCGAGGCGGGGGGCCGGCCGCCGACGGGCGCCGACGAGGAGACCGCGCTGACGGCGATGCTGACGGCGGCGTACCCGGCCGGCACCGGGGCGGACGGGGCCGGTCCGTCCGGGGCCGCGCCCCCCGGCGCCCACCCGGAATTCGACGCGGTGGCACTCGCCGTCCTCGACGAGACCGCCGAGTACCTGGGCGCCGGACTGGCCGATCTCATCAATCTGTTCCAGCCGGAGCGGATCCTCGTCGGCGGGTGGGCCGGGCTGCAGCTCGGCAGCCGGTTCCTCGCCCGGGTGGCGGTGTACGCCCGGGCGTACGCGCTGCGGCACCCGGGCGGCCGGACGGAGATCGCGCTCGGCACGCTCGGACCCGAGGCGGTCACGGTCGGGGCCGGACTGCTGCCGCTGGTCGACTTCTTCGCCCAGGGCGGGCGCCGCCCCGAACGGGCGCCGAGCATCCCGGCGCCCGCCTGGCAGACAGCGCTGCGGGACCGGGTCTCCAGCTGAGTCCCGGCCGCCGCGGGAGTGACTACGCGTAGGGGTTGAAGGGGATGCCGGCCGGCTTCGCCTTCGCCAGGTGGTCGGCGAAGCTGCCGTCCTTCAGCCCGAAGTGGGCGCTGCCGAAGTCCGCCTGGCTGAGCTTCTCGCGGATGCCGGCCGGGTAGCCGTCCCAGCCGACGAGCGCGGGGAACTGCCAGGTGCCCCGGTGGTTCTCGGGCGGCTCGTCGTTGCCGTTGGCGGCGCGGAAGCAGTGCGTGCCGATGCCGTCCTTGTGGTAGACGATCTTCGGGTGGGTGCCGTCCCAGCGGATGGCGTCCCGACCGTGGACGGTGAAGGAGCCGTGGTTCGAGGTGGAGACGTACTGGGCCTGCCCGTTCTGGATCCAGACGACGACGTGCTCCCAGTCGTGGCGGTGCCCGCCGAGACCACTCCCCCAGACCGCCTGGTCCTTCTCGAAGTACAGGCCGTAGAGGACCGCGCACCAGCCGTGGTCGCAGAGCGCGCGGGAGTAGCCGTTGGTGTTGGCGAGGTCCGAGGAGTCGCGGCACTGGCTGCTGACCGTGCCGGAGGGGCCGAGCCCGGGGTTGAGGGTGCCGTCCGGGCCGATCGCGGCCGTCGGATAGCAACCGTCGGTGTCGTAGTCGTACGCGGGTTGGTAGGTCTGCTCCAGGGCGGACGCGTTCGCCGGCAGCGCGGGCGGCGGGGCCGCGAGCGCGCTGCCCGGGAACGTGAGGAGGAGCGTGAGGGCGCCGCCGAGGACGGCGGCGCCCTTCGTGACGCGGCGAGAGGTCTTCAACTCCGGCTCCCTGCGGGGGTCGAGGGGGGTGGGGTGCGGTGGTCGCGCCGTGTGTCCGACGCGACGCACGACCGCGCGCTGACATGCCCACTCCAAGCAGCGGTCAAACGGCCGGCAACCGCGGGACGGGCAGAACCGTCCTGATCGGGGAGGGCGGGGGAAGGCCGGGGAAAGGACGGATGACCGTGGCGGGGCGGGAAGGGAAACCGGCGACACGTCGGCGGCGGGGCCTCCGGCGTCCACCGGAGGGCGGGCGCCGGCGCGGCCGGCTGCTCGCCGGCCTCGGCGTCACGACCGCCGCGCTGCTCGCCCTGCACCGGTTCGTGCCGAACACGCCGGGACGGCTGGGCAGCCTGCTGGAGACCTTCCTCTTCTGGTTCGGCCCCCTCACCGCGCTGCTCCTCCTGTGCGCGGCGGTGCGGCGTGCCCGCACGGCGCTGCTCCTCCTGCTCCTCCCCGCCGGGGTCTGGGCGGCCGCCTTCGGTCCGCCGCTGCTGCCCGCGGGGCCGCCCGGGCCGCGCGAGCTCACCGTCGTCCAGCACAACGTCGCCGACGACAACGCCGATCCGGGCGGTACGGCGGGGGCGCTGGCGGACTCCGGCGCCGACCTGATCGCCCTCCAGGAGCTGGTCGCCCCGGCCTCGGCCGTCTACCGGCGGGAACTCGCGTCCCGCTATCCGCACCACGCCGTCCGGGGCACGGTCGGCCTCTGGTCCCGCCACCCCCTCGGCGCCGCCCGGGCCCTGGACATCAGGCCGCGGGACGTCACCGAGCCGTGGCAGCGGGCACTGCGGGCCGAAGTGCGCACTCCGTACGGGGAGGTGGCGGCGTACGTCGTGCACCTGCCGTCCATACGGCTCGGGCCCGGCGGCCTGGCCTCCGCGCGGCGCGACGAGAGCGCGCGCCTCCTCGGCGGGATCCTGGCGGAGGAGCCGTCCGGGCGCGTGGTCCTGGCCGGCGATCTGAACGGCACCGTCGAGGACCGCGGACTGGCCCCGCTGACCTCCCGTCTCGCCGCCCCCGACCGGGGCCTCGCCCTGAGCTACCCGGCCGCCCTCCCCGTGGCCCGCATCGACCACGTCCTCGCGCGCGGCGGACGCGTCCCCGCGATCCGCGTCCTCCCCGCCACGGGGAGCGACCACCTGCCGGTGCTGGCCCGCGTCACGCTGAACACGGACACGTAGCCGGTCCCCGCCGCGAGCCGTCCCACGTCCGGCACGGACCCGGCGGGTACACCTCCCGGCTGTCGCACGTCCGGCACGGGCGCCGGGCGCGGCCGGTACACGTCGCCGGCGCCGCACGTCCGACACAGGCGCGGCCGGCACACGCCCCCGGCCGTCGCACCTCCGTCACGGGCGCGGCCGGTACCTGTCCCCGGCGTCGCGTGTCCGGCGCAGACGGGGCCGGCACACGGCCCTGGCCGTCCCACCTCCGGCACAAGCGCGGCCGGCACACGCCCCCGGGCGTCGCACCTCCGGTACAAGCGCGGCGCGGGCCCCGCCGGACCGGCCGCCCCCGCGCGCACCGCGGCTCCGAGGCGCCCGCGCCGCCGCCCGCGCCCCTCCCGAAGCGGCCGCCGCCCGAGGCGGTGCCGCCCGGGAGGCTCCGTCACCTCCCGAACGCGCGCCGGGGTGGCGGGCGGCGGGGGCGCCGTCAGGGCGGGCGCCCGCTTCGGGAGTTGTACACGGGAGGGGTTGACGGAGGAGTGGTGGCTCCATAAGTTCACAGCTTGATAAAAGGCTTGCCGCCTTGCGGGACACGTGCGGGCCCGGGCGGGCCGGGTTCCGTACGGCAGCGCGGCACGGCCTCGACGAAAGGGTTGTCAGGTGCAGTTCAACCTTTCACGCGGGACGCGGCACCGGGGGCGCTCACGGCCCCGGTCCCTCGCCGCCCTCCTCACCGGCGCCCTCGTGGCGACGGGCCTCGTCCTCACCGCGCCCGGCACCGCGCAGGCGGCCGGCGAGCGGGTGGACGTCTGGCTCACCACCACCTCCGACGCCGGAGGCCGTACCGTCACGCGGGGACTCGCCCCGCAGGCCCCGCTCGCCTTCGGCCCGGCCGGCGGCGGCGCGAGCCACACCATCACCGTCGACGAGTCCACCACCTACCAGCAGTTCGAGGGCGGCGGCGCCTCGATCACCGACACCACCGCGCACCTCTTCCGCGGCGGGGCGATCAGCGCCGCCACCCGCGACGAGGTGATGCGCAGGCTCTTCTCCCCCACCGACGGCATCGGACTCTCCTTCGTCCGCAACCCCATCGGCGCCTCGGACCTCTCCCGGCCGGGCCACGTCTCCCTCGACGACACCTGTTGCGACCTGGCCGACTTCGGCGCCAACGGCTACGACACCCCGGTGCGCCTGCTCACCGCGCAGGCCAAGCAGCTCAACCCGGCGCTGCGGGTCAAGGGCGTGCCCTGGAGCGCTCCGGGGTGGATGAAGGACAACGGCCGGATGGACCAGATGGGCTGGCTGAAGTGGGAGCACTACCCCACGTACGCCCAGTACCTGGTCAAGTACATCCAGAGCTACCAGGCGGCCGGCGTCAAGGTCGACTACCTCTCGGTGCAGAACGAGCCGAACTGCTGCCAGGCCTCCAACCCCACCGCCATGAACTACCCGGGCATGAGCTGGAACCCGTCCGGGCTCGTCGAGTTCACCAAGAACCACGTCTACCCGGCCTTCCGGGCCGCCGGGATCACCACCAAGGTCCTCGTCCACGACTGGAACTACGGCGACTACGCGAACTTCGGCGCGGCGGTCCTCGGCGACGCGGGCGTCCGGAACGACCCGCTCTTCGGGGGCATCGCCTGGCACGGCTACTTCGGCGACCCCGCCGTCGGCAGCCAGGTCCACGACCAGTACCCCTCGGTCCGGCAGTTCAGCACGGAGCACTCCGGCGGCACCTGGATCGGCAACCAGCACAACGAGGACCTGAAGGACATCGTCTCCTACGCCCGTAACTGGAGCAGCAGCCTGGTCAAGTGGAGCCTGGCGCTCAACCAGGACATGGGCCCGCACAACGGCGGCTGCGGCACCTGCACCGGCCTGGTCACCGTGCAGGAGGGTGGCGCCCGGGCCGGGCAGGTCGACTATACGATCGAGTACTACACGACCGGTCACCTCACCAAGTTCGTGAAGCCCGGGGCGTACCGGATCGCCTCGACCGACAACGCGACCGTGCAGAACGTCGCCTGGCGCAACCCCGACGGCTCCAAGGCGCTGATCGCGCACAACGGCGGCGGCTCCGCGCAGTCCCTCCGCGTCGACTGGGGCGGCCAGTCCTTCACGTACACCCTGCCGGCCCGCACCACGGCCACCTTCACCTGGGCGGGGGCGCCGGGGGCCGGCGCGCCGGCCGGGGCGCTCACCGGGCTCGCGGGCAAGTGCCTGGACGTGGCCGGCGCGTCGAGCGCGGACGGCACCGCCGTCCAGCTGTACACCTGCAACGGTACGGCCGCCCAGCGGTGGACGCTCGCCGCCGACGGCACGGTCCGCGCGCTCGGCAAGTGCCTCGACGTGACGGGCGGCGCCACCGCGGACGGGAGCAAGGTGCAGCTCTACACGTGCAACGGAACCGGCGCCCAGCGCTGGAGATACGACGCCGCCACCCACGACGTCGTGAACACCGCCGCCGACAAGTGCCTGGACGTCACGGGCAACACCTCGGCCGACGGCACGCGGGCGCAGATCTGGTCCTGCACCGGCGCCGCCAACCAGAAGTGGACCCACCAGGCGTCCTGACCGCCTCCCCTCCCCCGTCCTCAGGAGGACGCATGCCGCACCCGCACCACCGGCGCCGAGCGCGCCGCCACCGCACCCTGGCCGCCACCGCCGTCACCGCCCTGATCGCCGGTCTCGTCGGGGCCGTGCCGAGCGCCGCCGCGCCCGGCGCCGACGAGCCGGCCCCCCGGGCCGTCGACCGCTTCGAGGGCGAGGTCCCCTTCGCGAACCCGCCCGCCGAGGGGATCTTCACCTGGGGCAGCGACGCCGACGACCACCCGGCGCTCACGCTCGCCGAGCGGGCCGACGCCCCCGAGGGGAGCAAGGTCCTCGAAGGCCGCTACGACGTCAGCGGCTGGGGCGGCTTCACCCACGACTTCGCCTTCGACCGGCCGGCCCAGGACTGGACCGCCCACCGGGGCATCCGCTTCTGGTGGTACGGGCAGAACACCGCACCGCTGCCGCCCGGTTCGGGCAAGCGGATCAATTTCGAACTCAAGGACGGCGGCGCGAACGGCGAGGCGTCCGAGCTGTGGACGACCTCCTTCACCGACGACTGGGAGGGCTGGCACCTCGTCGAGCTGCCCTTCTCCGACTTCCGCTACCGCGCCGACTACCAGCCGGTCGGCGGCATCGACCAGGTCCTCGGCCTCGACCGGATGTGGGGGTACGCGCTGACGCTGCCGACGGGCGCGCCGGGCTCCTTCGCGCTCGACGGGGTGGAGCTGTACGGCAAGGCCGACCCGGCGCTGACCACCCAGGTGGTGACGGGCGCGGCCGTGCACCCGGTGGCGGAGGGCTCGGCCGCCCGGATCGACGTCACCGTCCGCACGACGGGCGGGGCGCCCACCGACCGGCCGGTCACCGTCGCCTACGCGACGGACGACTCCGGTCCGGCCGTGGCGGGGAAGGACTACCGGCCGGTGGCCGGCAGCTTCGTCCTGCCGGCCGGGACGCCGTCCGGCACCACCCGCTCCCTCACGGTGGAGACGCTGAAGGACCGTTCCGGCGAGGCCGCCGAGACGATCCCGGTGAAGCTCGCGGTCGAGGGCGCCAAGGCGCCCGCCGAGGACCCGGTCGTCGTGGTGGACGCCCACGGCCTCCCGTACCTCGACAAGCGGCTTCCCGTGGAGCGGCGGGTCCGGGACCTGCTGTCCCGGATGACGCTCGCGGAGAAGGCCGGTCAGATGACCCAGGCCGAGCGGAACGCGCTGCGGGCCCCGGGCGACATCGCCGGGTACACCCTCGGCTCGCTGCTCTCCGGCGGCGGCTCGGTGCCCACCCCCAACACGCCGGAGGCGTGGGCGCGGATGGTCGACGGCTACCAGCTGCGGACCCGGGCGACCCGGCTCCAGATCCCGCTGATCTACGGCGTGGACGCGGTGCACGGGCACAACAACGTCGCCGGGGCGACGGTCATGCCGCACAACATCGGGCTCGGCGCCTCCCGCGACCCGGGACTCGCCGCGCGGACCGGCGCGGTCACCGCGAAGGAGGTGCGGGCGACCGGCGTCCCGTGGGACTTCGCGCCGTGCCTGTGCGTGACGCGGGACGAGCGCTGGGGGCGGTCGTACGAGGCCTTCGGTGAGGATCCCGCCCTGGTGACCGCGATGGAGACGGTGATCGAAGGGATGCAGGGCGCGGCCGACGGGCGCGACCTGGACCGCAACGACAAGGTGCTGACCAGCGCCAAGCACTTCGTCGGCGACGGGGGTACGGAGTTCGGGTCGTCGACGACGGGCTCGTACACGATCGACCAGGGCGTCACCCGGGTCACCCGCGAGGAGCTGGAGGCGGTGCACCTGGCGCCGTTCGCGGAGGCGGTGAAGCGCGGCGCGGGCACGGTCATGCCCTCGTACTCCTCGGTCGACATCATCGGGGACGACCTCGGCCCGGTGAAGATGCACGCCCACGCGGAACTGATCAACGAGGTGCTGAAGGACCGGATGGGCTTCGAGGGCTTCGTCATCAGCGACTGGCAGGCCATCGACCAGATCCCCGGCGACTACCCCAGCGACGTGCGGACCTCGGTCAACGCCGGCCTGGACATGATCATGGTGCCGACGAACTACCAGGAGTTCACCCGGACCCTGGTCGCCGAGGTCGAGGCGGGCCGGATCCCGGCCTCCCGGATCGACGACGCGGTGGCCAGGATCCTGACGCAGAAGTTCCGGCTCGGGCTGTTCGAGAAGCCGTACGCGGACACCACCCACCTCCCCTCGGTCGGCTCGGTCGAGCACCGGGCGGTGGCCCGCGAGGCGGCGGCCGCTTCGCAGGTGCTGCTGAAGAACGACGGCGGGGTGCTGCCGCTGAAGCCGGAGCAGAAGGTGTACGTGGCCGGTTCCAACGCCGACGACCTGGGCAACCAGTCCGGCGGCTGGACGATCAGCTGGCAGGGCTCCTCCGGGAAGCACACCACCGGCACGACGATCCTCGAAGGGATGCGGAAGGCCGCGCCCGGGCTCACCTACTCCAAGGACGCCACGGCGCCGGTCGAGGGGTACGACGCCGGGGTCGTGGTGGTCGGCGAGACGCCGTACGCGGAAGGCGTCGGAGACGTCGGCAACGGCCACGACCTGGAGCTGAGCGCCGCCGACGAGGCGGCGGTCGACCGGGTCTGCGCGGCGATGCCCTGCGCGGTGCTCGTGGTCTCGGGGCGGCCGCAGCTGATCGGCGACCGGCTGCCGGAGATCGACGCCCTGGTGGCGTCGTGGCTGCCCGGCACCGAGGGCGACGGCGTCGCGGACGTCCTCTTCGGCCGCGAGCCCTTCACCGGGCAGCTGCCCGTGACGTGGCCCCGGTCGGAGGCGCAGCTGCCGATCAACGTCGGCGACTCCTCGTACGATCCGCAGTTCCCGTACGGCTGGGGGCTCACCACCCTGACGGCGGTACCCCGGGGCGGCGAGACCACGCTGAAGGCGCTCGGGCTCACGGCCCGGGTGCTCCAGGCCGCCGGCCGGGGCGATTCACCCGAGGCACGGCGCCTGGTGGCCCGGGCCCGGCTGCTGGTGCAGGATCGCATCGGGCAGCGGATCACGGCGGCGGTGGCGAAGCCCTTCGCCGAGGCCGACCACCGGCTGCTCTCCGGTGACCCGGGGGGCGCGGTGGCGCAGCTGACCGCGGCCTACCGCGCGGCCGGCTGAGCGCGGGGCCCGGTGGACCGCGCCTCTCGGCAGGCCGGTCCGCCGGGCCCGTGTCGGCTCCCCCGAGACCTCGCATTGCATAGCCATGCGGATTCATGCATACTATTGCCATGTCCAAGGTTCTCACCTCCCTTCCCGTCGGCGAGCGCGTCGGCATCGCCTTCTCCGGTGGTCTCGACACCTCCGTCGCCGTCGCGTGGATGCGCGACAAGGGCGCGGTGCCCTGCACGTACACCGCCGACATCGGCCAGTACGACGAGCCCGACATCGCCTCGGTGCCCGGGCGCGCCCAGACCTACGGCGCCGAGGTGGCCCGCCTGGTCGACTGCCGCGCCGCGCTGGTCGAGGAGGGGCTCGCCGCCCTCACGTGCGGCGCCTTCCACATCCGCTCCGGCGGCCGCGCCTACTTCAACACCACCCCCCTGGGCCGCGCCGTCACCGGCACCCTCCTGGTGCGGGCGATGCTGGAGGACGACGTCCAGATCTGGGGCGACGGCTCGACCTTCAAGGGCAACGACATCGAGCGGTTCTACCGCTACGGCCTGCTGGCCAACCCGCACCTGCGGATCTACAAGCCGTGGCTGGACGCCGACTTCGTCACCGAGCTCGGCGGCCGCAAGGAGATGTCGGAGTGGCTCGTCGCCCACGACCTCCCCTACCGGGACTCCACCGAGAAGGCGTACTCCACCGACGCCAACATCTGGGGCGCCACCCACGAGGCGAAGACCCTGGAGCACCTGGACACCGGCATCGAGACCGTCGACCCGATCATGGGCGTGCGGTTCTGGGACCCGGCGGTCGAGATCGCCCCCGAGGACGTCACCATCGGCTTCGAGCAGGGCCGCCCGGTCACCGTCAACGGCAAGGAGTTCGCCTCTGCCGTCGACCTGGTGATGGAGGTCAACGCCATCGGCGGCCGGCACGGCCTGGGCATGTCCGACCAGATCGAGAACCGCATCATCGAGGCCAAGAGCCGCGGCATCTACGAGGCTCCGGGCATGGCGCTGCTGCACGCCGCCTACGAGCGCCTCGTCAACGCCATCCACAACGAGGACACCCTCGCCCAGTACCACAACGAGGGCCGCCGGCTCGGCCGCCTCATGTACGAGGGCCGCTGGCTGGACCCGCAGGCGCTGATGATCCGCGAGTCGCTCCAGCGCTGGGTCGGCGCCGCCGTCACCGGCGAGGTCACCCTGCGGCTGCGGCGCGGCGAGGACTACTCGATCCTCGACACCACCGGCCCCGCCTTCAGCTACCACCCGGACAAGCTGTCCATGGAGCGCACCGAGGACTCCGCCTTCGGCCCGCTGGACCGGATCGGCCAGCTGACCATGCGGAACCTCGACATCGCCGACTCCCGCGCCAAGCTGGAGCAGTACGCCGGCATCGGCCTCATCGGCACCGGCAGCCCGGCCATCGGCGCCGCCCAGGCCGCCGCCACGGGCCTCATCGGCTCGATGCCCGAGGGCGGCGCCGAGGCGATCGCCTCGCGCGGCGAGACCCCCGACAGCGAGGAGACGGCGCTCGACCGCGCCGCCATGGAGACCGGCACCGACTAGTCCCGGCACCCGAGCGACACCGAGGAGGGGCGGCCACAGGCCGCCCCTCCTTCGTCGGGGGCGGGAGTGGTCAACGGGCGCCGTAGGGCGGGTGCGGGGGTGCCGCGGCGGCGAGGACTTCGAGGGCCGCCTCGCCGGCCTCGGCGGAGGTCCGGCGGGCGTTTTTGTCGGCCGTGAGCCCGGGCCGCCACCCTTCCATGACCGTGATGCGACCGCCCTCCGTCTCGAAGACCCGCCCCGTCACCCCCTCCGCCGCGCCGGAACCGAGCCAGACGACGAGCGGGGAGACGTTCTCGGGGCCATCGCGTCGAAGCCCGCACCCGAAGGGGCCGCCATGGCCTCGACGAACGCCCGTTCGGTCATCCGGGTCCGCTCTGGTGATCCCGGCGCCGACTGCCCGGCTCGCCGCGACCCTCGGACTGCCGGGGCCGGCGCCCGTCAGCCGTTGATGGAGAAGAAGATGGTGTCGTGGGTATACCAGTCGTAGCCCCGCGCCTTGGTCGACTCCCACTCCTCGTGCTCGAACTCCAGCTTCTCGGTGAGGAGATCGAGGTCGTACACGAAGTCGGGGTCGATCCTGTCGCGGACCGCGCGGTAGGCGTCGACGGCCGGCTTGGCCTTGGCCAGCGGCAGCATCCCGATGTCCGGTCCGTCGATGGCGTAGGGGATGGGGAAGGGTATCTCGTCCGGCGGGCCGGAGAAGAGGTAGCCGTGCGGCAGCAGGTCGGCCGGGACGCCGTGCTGCCTCAACTGCTCGTCGAGGAGGCCGAAGAAGGTGCTGGGCTTCGAGTAGACCCCGAGGTCGGAGGGGTCGGAGCCGCAGTGGTCGATGATGTGCTGGAGCGCCCGGGCGTAGGCCTTGCCCGCGTACGTCCCCTTCGCGTCGGCGCGGCCCTCGATGAGGTGCTCCAGGGCCTCGGGGACGGTGAGGTCCCAGTCGAGCCCCTGGCGGTCCAGGTCGCGCTGGCCGGCCTCGGCCCTCTCGCGCATCATGGGGAGCACGCTCCGCTGTTCGTCGGTGAGGCGCTCCGCCGCTCCGAGGTACGCGACGGCCTCGGCGCGGTCGCCGGTGGTGTACGAGATGATTCGGCTCATGATCGACATGCTGCCACCCGGCACTGACAACGCCCCCTCGGGGGGAGCCGAGGGGGCGTCGTCGGTGTGACGGGGTGACGCGGGGTCAGCCGGCGAGCAGCTGCAGGGTGTCGATGACGCGGTTGGAGAAGCCCCACTCGTTGTCGTACCAGGCGACGACCTTGACGTGGCGGCCGTCGACCCGGGTGAGGGCGGCGTCGAAGATGGAGGAGTGCGGGTTGCCGGTGATGTCGGAGGAGACCAGCTCGTCCTCCGAGTACTCCAGGACGCCGGCGAGCTTGCCCTCGGCGGCCTTGCGGTAGGCGTCGAGGATCTCCTCGCGGGTGACCTCGCGGGCCACGGTGGTGTTCAGCTCGACGATGGAGCCGACCGGCACGGGCACGCGGATGGAGTCGCCGGAGAGCTTGCCGTCCAGCTGCGGGAGGACCAGGCCGATGGCCTTCGCGGCACCGGTGCTGGTGGGCACGATGTTGACGGCGGCGTTGCGGGCGCGGCGGGCGTCGCGGTGCGGGCCGTCCTGGAGGTTCTGCTCCTGGGTGTAGGCGTGCACGGTCGTCATGAAGCCGTGCTCGATGCCGGCCAGCTCGTCGAGGACGGCGGCCAGCGGGGCGAGCGCGTTGGTGGTGCACGAGGCGTTGGAGACGATCGTGTGCAGCTCGGCGTCGTACGTGTCGCTGTTCACGCCGTAGGCGAGAGTGACGTCGGCACCGTCGGACGGGGCGCTGACGAGGACCTTCCTGGCACCGGCGTCCAGGTGCAGGCGGGCGTCCTTGGCGCTGGTGAAGCGGCCGGTGGCCTCCAGGACGATGTCGACGCCCAGCTCGGCCCAGGGAAGCTTGGCCGGCTCGCGCTCGGCGAGGACCTTGATGCGGTGGCCGTCCACCACGAGGGTGTCGCCGTCGACCGAAACCGGGCGGCCGAGGCGGCCGGAGGTGGAGTCGAAGGCGAGGAGACGGGCGAGCGCCTTCGGCTCGGTGAGGTCGTTGACGGCGACGACCTCCAGCGTGGTGTCCCGCTCCAGGAGGGCGCGGAGCACGTTGCGGCCGATGCGACCGAAACCGTTGATGGCGATGCGAGTCATGATGCGGTGTCCCTTCCGTTTCTTCGCCACCCAGCCTCGCCTGCCGCGCCGCCGCACGGCAGGGGCGAGATCGCCATGGTCCGCAAGGATCGTGCCAAGATCCGGGGAATCGGGCCAGGTGGGGGGCTCAGTCGCCCTGGGTGAAGGTGCGCCGGTAGTCGCTCGGGGTGGTGCCGAGGATGCGCTGGAAGTGCATCCTCAGGTTGGCGCCGGTGCCGAGGCCGGTCTCGGCGGCGATCTGCTCGACGCCGAGTTCGGACCGTTCGAGCAGTTCGCGGGCGCGGTCGACGCGGGCGCGCAGCAGCCACTGCATGGGGGTGTAGCCGGTCTCCTCGACGAAGCGGCGGGAGAAGGTGCGGGGCGAGACGGCGGCGTGCCGGGAGAGGACGTCGAGGGTGAGCGGCTCGTCGAGGTGGTGGAGGACCCACTCGCGGGTGGCGGCGAAGCGCTCGCCGTGGGGTTCGGGGACGCTGCGGGGCACGTACTGCGCCTGTCCGCCGCTGCGGTAGGGGGCGGCGACGAGCCGGCGGGCGGCGTGGTTGGCGGCGCCGACCCCGAGGTCGCCGCGGAGGATGTGGAGGCAGAGGTCGATGCCGGAGGCGGCGCCCGCGGAGGTGAGGACGCTGCCCTCGTCGACGAAGAGGACGTTCTCGTCGACCTGGACGAGGGGCCACTTCTCGGCGAGGGCGCGCGCGTAGTGCCAGTGGGTGGTGGCGCGCCGGCCGTCGAGGAGGCCGGTGGCGGCGAGGGCGAAGGCGCCGGTGGAGATGGCGGCGAGCCGCGCCCCGCGCGCGTGGGCGGCGATCAGGGCCTCGACGACGGCCGGCGGCGGGTCCTCGCGGTCGGGGAAGCGGTAGCCGGGCACGAAGACGATGTCGGCCCAGGCGAGGGCGTCGAGCCCGTCGGCGACGTTGTACGACAGTCCGTCGCCGCCCGCGACGAGACCGGGGGTCGCGCCGCAGACGCGCACCTCGTAGGGCATGCTCGCGCGGGTCGTGAAGACCTGGGCGGGGATCCCGACGTCGAGGGGTTTGGCACCTTCGAGGACGAGGACGGCGACGCGGTGGAGACGGGTGGGTGGCACGCCCCGAGCCTACGCGGCCCGCCTCCCGGGGCCCTCAGCCGTTCGGGAGGATCACCGCGCGGCCGTCGACCCGGCCGGCGTGCAGCCGCTCGTACGCCTCGGGGGCCTCGGCCAGGCCGTAGGTCTCGACGTGGACGTCGACGGCTCCGGCGCGGGCCAGGTCCAGGACCTCGATGAGCTCGGCGCGGGTGCCCCAGTAGGGGGAGGCGACGGAGACCTCGTACGGGAGGGCGCCGAAGCCGACCGGGAGGGTGCCGCCGCCGAGGCCGACGATGGTGACGTCGCCCTCGACCGCGGCCATCGCCCCGGCGGAGGCGGTGGTGGGCGGGGCGCCGACGAAGTCGAGGACGACCTCGGCGCCGCGCCCGTCGGTGAGGTCGCGGACGGCGCCGGCGGCGGCCGAGTCGGAGAGGACGGTCTCGTGGGCGCCGACGGCGCGGGCGAGGGCGAGCTTCTCCTCCGCCACGTCCAGGGCGACCACCCGCGCGGCGGTCAGGGCGCGCAGCAGCTGGATGGCGACGTGGCCGAGGCCGCCGGTGCCGATGACGACGGCGGTGGAGCCGGGCACGAGCTTCGGCAGGGAGCGCTTGATGGCGTGGTACGGGGTGAGGCCGGCGTCGGTGAGCGGCACCGTCTTCACCGGGTCGAGGCCGTCCAGGGGGACGAGGTGACGGGGGCTGTCCACGAGCATGTACTCGGCGATGGCGCCCGGCGCGCCGAGGCCGGGCGGGAGGATGCCGAGCTCGGTGGCGCGCAGGCAGTAGTTCTCCTTGCCCTGGGCGCACATGAAGCAGGTGCCGCAGCCCCAGGGGCCGTAGACGGCCACGGAGTCGCCCTCGGCGAGGCCGGTGACGCCGTCGCCGAGGGCGGCGACGGTGCCCACGCCCTCGTGGCCGAGGGTGAGGGGCAGCGGGAAGGGCAGCTGTGCGGCGGGCCGGCTCATGACGGCGATGTCGGAGTGGCAGACTCCGGCGGCGGTGACCTTCAGGAGGACCTGCCCGGGGGCGGGCTCGGGGTCGGGGACGGTGACGACCTCGGGGGCGGCGCCCACGGCGCGGTACTGCAGGGCCTTCATGGCGGCTTCCTCTCCGGCGCCGCCGGGCGGGCGACACACCCTCTCTAGGGTGCGGCCGGACCGCGGCACGCGCGCGGTGGCGGGCGCCGGACGCGGCCGGGGCCCGCCACCGCGCGCGCCAGGGGCGCCCGGCGTACTCGGCCCGGTTCCGGCCCCGCCCGTCCTGCGCGCCTCCGGCTGCCGCGACGCGGTCCACGGCTCCTTCGCCGCGCGGCCCCGGCTCACCCGGGGGGCCGGGGCCCGCCGCTCAGGCCGAGCAGTTCGGGCAGAGGCCCCGGTAGGTGACGTCGACCTTGGAGACGGTGAAGCCGTAGCGCTCGGAGTCGGGGAGGACGGCGAGCGGGTCGCCGTCGGGGTGGACGTCCCGGATGGTGCCGCACTCCACGCACACCAGGTGCTGGTGGGCGTGGCGGGCGTTGGGGTCGTAGCGCTTCGCGCGGCCGTCGGTGGAGAGCTCCACCACCTCGCCGAGGGAGACCAGTTCGCCCAGGGTGTTGTAGACGGTCGCCCGGGCGATCTCGGGAAGTCGCTCCACGGCACGCGCGTGCACCTCGTCGGCGGTGAGGTGCACGTGCTCGCCGTCGAGGACCTCGGCGACCACGCGCCGCTGCGACGTCATCCGCCAGCCTCGGGCGCGCAGCCGCTCCAGCAGGTCACTCATAGGGGCTACCTGTTTCCTTTTCGGCGAAGGCCGGGGCGCGGGCGTCCTGCCCCCGGGCCCCGCACCTCCACTTTGACGTTGTTCTTGACTTGGACTTCGTCCATTGTAGGATCACTTTCGTTGGATGGCCAAGGGACAGGAAAAGACCATGTCTGAGAACCTCGAAGCACACGGCGGAGACGCGAAGGCCGCGGGCGGCGGCTGCCCCGTCCCCCACGGGCAGCGCGCGTCGCACCCCACCCAGGGCGGCGGCAACCGCCAGTGGTGGCCGAACCGGCTGAACCTGCGGATCCTGGCCAAGAACCCGGCCGTGGGCAATCCGCTCGGCGAGGACTTCGACTACGCCGAGGCCTTCAAGGCGCTCGACCTCGCCGCCGTGAAGCGTGACATCGCCGAGGTCCTCACCACCTCGCAGGACTGGTGGCCGGCCGACTTCGGTCACTACGGCCCCTTCATGATCCGCATGGCCTGGCACAGCGCGGGCACCTACCGCATCAGCGACGGCCGCGGCGGCGCCGGCGCCGGCCAGCAGCGCTTCGCCCCGCTCAACAGCTGGCCGGACAACGGCAACCTGGACAAGGCCCGCCGTCTCCTGTGGCCCGTGAAGAAGAAGTACGGCCAGTCCCTCTCCTGGGCCGACCTCATGATCCTCACCGGCAACGTGGCCCTGGAGTCGATGGGCTTCGAGACCTTCGGCTTCGCCGGCGGCCGTGAGGACGTCTGGGAGGCCGACGAGGACGTCTACTGGGGCCCCGAGACCACCTGGCTCGGCGACGAGCGCTACTCCGGCGACCGCGAGCTGGAGGAGCCCCTCGGCGCGGTCCAGATGGGCCTCATCTACGTCAACCCCGAGGGCCCCAACGGCAACCCGGACCCGGTCGCCGCGGCCCGCGACATCCGCGAGACCTTCCGCCGGATGGCGATGAACGACGAGGAGACCGTCGCCCTCATCGCCGGTGGCCACACCTTCGGCAAGGCGCACGGCGCCGGCCCCGCCGAGAACGTGGGCGCGGACCCGGAGGCCGCCCCGATCGAGGCGCAGGGCCTCGGCTGGGCGAACAGCTACCGCTCCGGCAAGGGCGCCGACGCCATCACGTCCGGCCTGGAGGTCACCTGGACCACCACGCCCGCGCAGTGGGGCCACGACTTCTTCAAGCACCTCTTCGAGTACGACTACGAGCTGACGAAGAGCCCCGCGGGCGCCCACCAGTGGGTGGCCAAGGACGCCGAGGCGATCATCCCGGACGCGCACGACGCGGCGAAGAAGCACCGTCCGACCATGCTCACCACGGACCTGTCGCTCCGCTTCGACCCGGTCTACGAGCAGATCTCGCGCCGCTTCTACGAGCACCCGGAGCAGTTCGCCGACGCGTTCGCCCGCGCCTGGTACAAGCTGACCCACCGCGACATGGGCCCGGTCGTCCGCTACCTCGGCTCCGAGGTCCCCTCGGAGGAGCTGATCTGGCAGGACCCGCTGCCGGCCCGCACCCACGAGCTGGTCGACGCGGCGGACATCGCCTCCCTCAAGGAGCAGATCCTCGCCTCCGACCTGACGGTCGCGCAGCTGGTCGGCGCCGCCTGGGCCGCCGCCTCCTCCTTCCGCGGCAGCGACAAGCGCGGCGGTGCCAACGGCGGCCGCATCCGCCTGGAGCCGCAGCGCGGCTGGCAGGTCAACAACCCGGACGACCTCGCCCAGGTGCTCCGCGTCCTGGAGGGCGTCCAGGAGTCCTTCAACGCCGGCCGCACCGACGGCAAGCAGGTCTCCCTCGCCGACCTCGTGGTCCTCGCGGGCTCCGCGGCCGTCGAGAAGGCCGCCGCCGCCGCGGGCCGCACCGTCGAGGTGCCGTTCACCCCGGGCCGGGTGGACGCCTCCCAGGAGCAGACGGACATCGAGTCCTTCGCCGCCCTGGAGCCGCAGGCCGACGGCTTCCGCAACTACCTCGGCAAGGGCGTCCGCCTTCCCGCCGAGTACCTGCTGATCGACCGTGCCAACCTGCTCACGGTCAGCGCCCCCGAGCTCACCGTCCTCGTCGGCGGTCTGCGCGCCCTGGGCATCACCCAGCCGGGCACCTCGCTCGGTCTGCTCACCGCCAACCCCGGCACGCTGACGAACGACTTCTTCGTCAACCTGCTGGACCTGGGCACCACCTGGTCGGCGACCTCCGGTGACGCGAACACCTTCGAGGGCCGCGACGACGCGACCGGCGAGGTCAAGTGGACCGGCACCCGCGCCGACCTGGTCTTCGGCTCGAACTCCGAGCTCCGCGCCCTCGCCGAGGTCTACGCGAGCGACGACGCCCAGGACAAGTTCGTCACGGACTTCGTCGCCGCCTGGACCAAGGTCATGGACCTGGACCGCTTCGACCTCCGCTGACCCGTCCCGCCGGGGCGGCCCGTGTGAGCCGGCCGCCCCGCACCCCCCCGCGCCCCCGTGACCCCGCCCCGGTCACGGGGGCGCACCCCTGTCCGGGCTCAGCGGGGGGCGAGCACCCCCAGGAGGTGGGTGACCGCCTCCGCGACGGCGTCGCGGGCCGGGGTGAGGTAGCGGCGCGGGTCCACGTCGGCGGGGTGTGCGGCGAGGTGGTCGCGGACGGCGCCGGTGAACGCCTTGTTGAGGTGTGTGGAGACGTTCACCTTGGTCATGCCGGCGGCCACGGCCCGCGCGAGCAGCGGGTCGGGCACTCCCGACGAGCCGTGCAGGACGAGCGGCACGTCGACGACGGCCCGGAGCCGGGCGATCAGGTCCAGGTCGAGGACGGCGTCCCGGGTGACCATCTGGTGGACGCTGCCGACGGCGACGGCCAGCGCGTCCACACCGGTGGCGGCGGCGAAGGCGCGGGCCTCGTCCGGGTCGGTGCGGACCCCCGGGTCATGGGCGCCGCCCTTGCCGCCGACCTCGCCCAGCTCCCCCTCGACCCAGACGCCGTGCCGGTGGCAGTGGTCCACGACCTCCCGGGTGGCGGCCACGTTCTCCTCGTACGGGAGCCGCGCCGCGTCGAACATGACGGAGCCGAGGCCGATCTCCACGGCCTCGCGCACGAGGTCCGGGTTCTCCGCGTGGTCGAGGTGGACGGCGACGGGCGTCTTGGCGGCGCGGGCCAGCGCGAGCGAGGCGACCGCGACGGGTTCGAGAGCGCCGTGGTAGCGGACGGTGTTCTCGCTGATCTGGAGGACGACGGGCCGGCCGGCCCGCTCGGCGCCGGCGACGATGGCCTCGGCGTGCTCCAGCTGGAGGACGTTGAAGGCGCCCACGCCGGCGCCGTCGGCGCGCGCCCGCCGGACGATCTCGTGGGTCGGGGTCAGTGGCATGGTCCTGCTCCGGGTGCGAAGGGGTGGGTACGGGGCGGGCGGGGCCGGTTCAGGCGCCGGCGTCGGCGAGGACGACGGAGCGGGTGAGGTTCCGCGGCCGGTCGGGGTCGAGACCGCGGGCCTCGGCCACGGCGACGGCGAGGCGCTGGGCGAGGACCAGTTCGGCGAGCGGGTCGAGCCCGTCGGCGACGAGGGTGCCGCCGACCGCGCGGATCTCCTCGGCGAGGCCCCCGGGCAGCGGCCCGAAGCTCCAGGCGACGCGCCCGGGCCCGGTGATGCTGATGGGCCCGTGGCGGTACTCCATCGCCGGATACGCCTCCGTCCACGCGCCGGCCGCCTCCCGCATCTTGAGCCCGGCCTCCTGGGCGAGGCCGTAGGTCCAGCCGGTGCCGAGGAAGGTGAACTGCCCGGCCTCGCGGACGGCCTCCTCCAGCGGCCTGGCCAGGGCGAGTTCGGCGTCCTCGGCGGCCCGGGCGACGGTGGCGACGCCCTCGGGCAGGGCACCTTCGTCCTCCAGATGGGCGCGGAGCAGGGCGAGCGCGGTGGTGGCGAAGCGGGTCTGGACGACCGACTCCTCGTCGGCGAAGTCGAGGACGGCGACGGCGTCGGCCAGCTCCCGCACGGGGGTGGCCGGGTCGGCGGTGATCGCCCCGGTGGCGACGGTGCCGGAGAGGCGGGCGAGGACGGCGAGGACCTCGCTGGTGGTGCCGGAACGGGTGAGGGCGACGACCCGGTCGTAGCGGCGGTGGAACGGGAAGCGGGAGGCGGCGAACGCGTCGGTCTCGCCGTGCCCGCCGGCCTCGCGCAGATCGGCGTAGGCCTGCGCCATGAACCAGGAGGTGCCGCAGCCGATCACCGCCACGCGCTCGCCGGGCCGGGGCAGGGCGTCCACGTGCCGCGGCAGCGTGCGGAGCGCCTCGCGCCACGCCTCGGGCTGGGTGGCGATCTCGGCGGCGGTCCGGGAGGGGGTCATGCGCACTCCTTGCACGTAAGGAACAGGATCAATGCGTGAAGATGCTTGAAACGCTCATCATTCAAGCAGATTCACGCAACCCCTTGCCAGGCTTCCCTGCCCCGGCGGCGTACGATCGAGGCCGCAACCACGGGAGGATCGGTCCGGCATGTCCAAGCACGAGCGGTGGAACGCGCTCCTGGAACTCCTGGCGTCCGCCGGAAAGGTGGAGGTCGAGGAGGCGGCGGCCGCCCTGGACGTCTCCGCCGCCACGATCCGCCGCGACCTCGACGAACTGGCCGAGCAGCGCCTCCTCGTCCGCACGCGCGGCGGGGCCGTCGCGCACGGCGTCTCGTACGAACTGCCGCTGCGCTACAAGTCGGGCCGGCACGCGGCCGAGAAGGCGCGGATCGCCGCGGCGGCGGCCGAACTGATCACCCCCGGCGAGGTCGTCGGCCTGAACGGCGGGACGACGACCACCGAGGTGGCGCGGGCCCTGGCGCTGCGCTTCGCGGGCGAGCGCGCCGAGAGCGGAACCCCGACCGCCGCCTCCGGCCCCGCCCTGACGGTGGTCACCAACGCGCTGAACATCGCCGCCGAGCTGGCGGTGCGTCCGCAGATCAAGCTCGTGACGACCGGCGGGGTCGCGCGCCCGCAGACCTACGAACTGGTGGGCCCGCTGGCCGCCGGCGTCCTGGGCGAGGTCGCCCTCGACACCGTCGTCCTCGGGGTGGACGGGATCGACCCGGAGTTCGGGGCGATGGCCCACCAGGAGGAGGAGGCCGGCATCAGCCGGCTCTTCGCGGAACGCGCGAGCCGGGTCGTGGTGGTGACCGACGCGTCGAAGCTGGGACGGCGCGCCTTCGCCCGCATCTGCGGCCTGGACCGGGTCGACCTGCTGCTCACCGACACCGCGATCGACGCCGGTACGGCGGACCGCCTGTCGGAGGCCGGCGTCCGCGTCCTCACGGTCTGACCACGTGACGACCTGACGGTCGGCGCGTCGCACGAGGTGGGCTCCGCGGACGGCCGGCACGAGGTCACGATCCGGCTGCCCCCGACCGCGCCCGGCCGCGCCGCCGCACCGGCCACGTCGGGACGGGCGCGCCGAGCGTCACCGGCCGACCGGCTCCCCGCGCGGTCACCGCCCGGCCAGGGCCGCGCGCCGGATCGTGGCGTCGAGGAGCGCGAGCGCGTCCTCTGCGGTACGGCCCGGGGCGCGATTCCAGGGGCCGATGAGCCCGTGCCAGCCGCGGGACCGCAGCTCGGTCATGATCCAGGCACCGGCCTCGTTCATGGTGGCCGCGCTGCCGTGGCCGAGCCGGTGGGCGGCGAGGAGGGCGCCGCAGAGGCAGCGGGCGCCGCGCGCGTCGCGCAGCTTGTACGGGGTGTTCTGCCACCCCCAGTCGGTCAGCACCCGGCGCGCGTACGCCAGGTGGACGGAGGGGCGCACGTCGGCCCGGCCGATCCTGCGCCACACGTGCAGCCGGTCCGGGAGGGCGGCACCGATCCGGCCGGGCAGCGGGCGTTCGGCGGGCGGGGCCGGGGGCAGCGTGCCGAGCGCGTCCAGGGCTTCGGCGACGAGCCGGTCCACGGGGACGGAGAGGAGACTCCGCCAGGCCTCGGGGGCGGCGCTCTCGTAGAGGCGGGCCGCCTCGCGGTCGAGGGCGTCGGGGTCGGTCAGCAGGGCGAGGGAGGACATTCCCCCATCATGAGCGGCAATGTCTGCTTTGCGCGCTATGCGCCATACCTCTCACCCTCAAGTCATCACACAATTCCCCTAAAGGAGCTAGACGCCCTATTCGGACATTGCGCCTGCCGTGACGCGACTCACTTTCTCCGCCTCGCGAGCGGCCGTCCCTCCGTCACCACCCGCACGGGACAAGGGATTCCGGATCGCACGCCGAAATGATGGATCTTCAATTCCATCCATTCGATCTTCGGCTCCTGATTTCCCGTGCATTCGCGTCTTGTTCCCCGCGGTATTCCTCGCCTACGGTCACCTCCATTCGGACGGACGCCGAATCCTGCCACCGCCCGAAAGACCACCCATTTCACCCGACGGCAGGAGCGGGGGACCCACCACACCGCCGTTCCGGAGGTCCGGAACGGCTCGGGGTGAAGCCGCGTGCGCGCGGCCGGACAGCTCCAGTCCGAACCCGACAGCTCACCTCGCAGGCGCCGGAGAGGAAACCGTCATGCCCGCTCACGGCAAGCACCGCCGCCCCCGACGCAGCCCCGTCACCCGAGGTCTCGCCTTCGCCGGCACCGGCGGCGTGGCCCTCGCCCTGCCCCTGGTCGTGCCCGCCACGGCCGGCGCCGCGCCCTCCGCGCAGCCGGCGGCGCCGACCGCCGCCGTCACCGCCCGGGCCGTCGCGGCCGTCGCCCCCCAGGCGCCCACCGCCCCCGCGGCCCCCCGCGCGTACACCGTCGTGAAGGGCGACTCGCTTTCCCTGATCGCCCACCGAAAGGGAATTCAGGGCGGCTGGAAGTCGCTTTACCAGGCGAACAGGGAAGCCGTGGGTGACGATCCGTCACTCATTCACCCGGGCCTTGAACTGACGATTCGTCGGGATTCCGCCGAGCGCGCCGCCGAGCCGGTCACGAAGACCACCGCGAAGACGGCCGCGAAGCCGGCCCGCAAGGCCGCCGCGAAGTCCGCCGAGGCCGCGTCCGCCGGTTCCGCCGAACGGGCGAGCCGCTCCGCCGCCCGTGCCGCGGCCCCGGCCGTCCAGGCCCAGCCGGCCGCCGCGAAGGCCGCCCCCCGGTACGCCGACAACCTCGACGGCTGGATCCGCGAGTCGCTCGACGTCATGGCCCGCTACGGCATCCCCGGCTCGTACGACGGCATCCTCCGCAACGTGATGCGCGAGTCCTCCGGGAACCCCCTTGCCGTCAACCTCTGGGACTCGAACGCCGCCAAGGGCACCCCCTCCAAGGGCCTGCTCCAGGTCATCGACCCGACCTTCGCCGCGTACCACGTGCCGGGCACCTCCCTCGACCCGTACGACCCCGTCGCGAACATCACCGCCGCCTGCAACTACGCGGCCGACCGGTACGGCTCCATCGACAACGTCAACGGCGCCTACTGATCCGTCCCGCCGGTCACGGCGGCGAAGTGGGCCGCGAACCACTCCGCCGCCAGCGCCGCCACCTCCTCCAGGGCCCCCGGTTCCTCGAAGAGGTGGCCGGCGCCCGGCACGACCTCCAGCCGGCTCTCGCAGCGCAGCAGCGCCTCGGCCCGCCGGTTCAGATCGAGGACGAGCTCGTCGGCGCCGCCGACGATCAGCAGCGTCGGGGCCCGCACCCCGCCGAGCCGCTCCCCCGCCAGGTCGGGCCGTCCGCCCCGGGACACCACGGCCGCCACGTCGTCGTCCTCTTCCGCCGCCGCCCACAGCGCGGCGGCGGCCCCGGTGCTGGCCCCGAAGTAGCCGCGCGGCAGGCCGCCGGTGCCGGACCGCCCCGCCGCCCAGGCGGCGGCGCCGCCCAGCCGATCCGCGAGCAGCGGGGTGTCGAAGACCCGTGCGCGGTCGCCCGCCTCGGTCTCCGTGAGCAGGTCGAAGAGGAGGGTGGCGAGCCCGGCCCGGTTCAGGGCGGCCGCCACCGCGCGGTTGCGCGGGCTGTGCCGGCCGCTGCCGCTGCCGTGCGCGAAGAGCACCAGGCCCGACGCCCCGTCGGGCATCGCCAGCTCGCCCGGCAGCTCGCCGCCCCCGGCCGCGACGCTTACCGCCGTGTGCCGGACGGCCGGCCCGCGTGCCGCCCGGCTCCGGTCGAGGCGGGCCACCACCTCGGCGTCCGGCGTCTGGTCGAACGCCCGGTAGAACTGCCCGACCGCGTAGAAGTCCTCCGGAGTGTGCACGGCGACCGTCTCGTCGGCCTCGCCGCGGACCCGCGCCGTCCAGCCGTACGGCGCCACGGGGACGGCCAGCACGATCCGGGCGGCTCCGGCGGCGCGTACCGCCCGGCAGGCGGCGAGCGCGGTCGCGCCGGTGGCCAGCCCGTCGTCGACGACCACCGCCGTACGCCCCTCCAGCGGCACTGGCCTGCGGCTGCCCCGGTACGCGCGGGACCGCTCGGCCATGACCAGCCGCTCGCGCTCCTCGGCCGCCTCCAGCTCCCTGCCGGACACGCCGGCGTCGCGCACCACCTGCTCGTTCACCACCCGGACGCCGCCCTCGCCGATGGCCCCCATGGCCAGCTCCGACCTGCTCGGCACGCCCAGCTTCCGCACCAGGCAGATGTCCAGCGGCGCGTCGAGCGCCTCGGCCACCTCCGCCGCCACCGGCACCCCGCCGCGCGGCAGCCCGAGGACGACGACGTCGGCGCCCCGGAGATGGCCGAGCCGGTCGGCGAGCTGCCGCCCGGCGTCGGCCCGGTCGGTGAAATACATGACACGCCGCCTTCCCGATCGGCGCCCCCCTCGGACGCGGACCGTCGCACCCGGCCCACCCCTCCAGGGTCCCACCGGCCGGGGCGCCGCCGCCTCCGGTCGGCCTCAGCCCACCCCGTGCCGCACGACGGCCACCGGACAGTCGGCGTGGTGCAGCAGCGCCTGGCTGACCGAGCCGAGGAGCAGCCCGGCGAAACCGCCGCGCCCCCGGGCGCCCATGACGAGCAGCCGCGCGGTCCCGCTCTCCTCCAGGAGGACCTCGCGCGGCCGGCCGCGTACCAGCCGGGCCTCGGCCTCGGTGCCGGGGTACCGGTCCGCGACCCGGGCCAGCGCCGACTCCAGGACGCGGGCGGCCTCCGCGTGCACCTCCTCCGCGCCCGCGAAGAGCGGCGTCAGGTCGCCGGGGCCCGAGCTCGGCGCCCAGGCGTGGACCGCGACGAGGCCGGCGCCGCGCGCCCGCGCCTCCGCGAAGGCGAAGTCGACGGCCGCGTCCGAGTCCGGCGAGCCGTCGACGGCGAGGAGCACCGGCCCCTCCGGCTCGTCCCGGCCGCGCACCACGAGGACCGGGCACGCGGCGTGGGCGGCGAGGTGGACGGCGACCGAGCCGACGACGAGACCGGTGAAGGCGCCGGTGCCCCGGCTGCCGACGACGACCAGCTCCGCGCCCCGCGACCGCGTCGCCAGGACGACGAGCGGTTCGCCGGTGATGAGCTCGCCGGACACCTCGGTGCCCGGGGCGACCGCCCGGGCCCGGGCCACGGCCGTGTCCAGGACGATCTCCGCCTGCCGCCGCAGTCCGCCCTCGGTGGGTCCGTACAGCGAGGGCTCCAGGCCGACCCGGAACATCGGCCAGAGGAAGGCGTGCACGACGACCAGGCGGGCACCGCGCGCCCCGGCCTCCCGCGCCGCCGTCTCGACCGCCCCGAGCGCCGACGGCGAGCCGTCCGTCCCGACGAGGACGAACGGCCCGCCCGCCGTCGTGGTCTCCGGTGTCGTGGCCGGCTCCTCGCTGCGCCCCATCGCTCTTCCGTCCTTCCCGTCGCGCCCCGCCGGTCGCGGGTGCCCTCGGGACCGAGTACACCCGCCGGCTGCCCGCACGACCGGTCGCCACGCGGGCCGGACGTCCCGACCGGCCCCGCCCGAGGCCCCGAGGGGGCCGGCCGGGTGGCTCAGGCGGCCAGGAAGGCCTCGATCGCCCGGGCGAGGTCCTTCGGGGTCTCCTCGGGCGGGTAGTGCCCGGCGTCCGCGAGGACTTCGAGGCGGGCGTTCGGGTACCAGCGCAGCCAGGTGGCCTCCATCGCCTCGGCGCCGAGCGCCGGGTCGTGGGCGCCGACGACCAGCAGCACGGGCGTGGGGTTGTCGCGGACCCGCTCGTGGAAGTCGGTGCCGGCCCAGGAGTCGAGGTAGGAGCGGAAGGCGGTGGCCGAGGAGCGGCTGACCGAGCGGTCCACGACGGCGTCCAGCCACGGGCCGCCGCGCCGGCCGCCGGTGGTGTGGTCGATGATCACCCGGCGCAGCGCCGGGTCGTCGGCGGCGCCCGCGAAGAGCCGGCGGCTCTCCTCGTCCAGGGGGAAGCCGGCGGCGGAGACCGGCGAGATCCCGACGATCGACCGGACCCGGTCCGGCGCGTCGAGCAGCATCAGCTGGGCTGCCTTGCCGCCCATGGAGTGGCCGATGACGGAGAAGGAGTCCCAGCCGAGGTCGTCGGCGACGGCCAGCGCGTCGGCGGCGACCTCCTCCATGGTGTACGTGCCGTCGGCGTCCCTGGCCTCGCCGTAGCCGCGGCAGTCGAGGAAGGCGTAGCTGCCGGCCGAGGCGTCGAGGTGCTCCCGGAGGGGGTCGAAGCTGCTGCGGTCCCCGAACCAGTTGTGGAGGACGAGGGCCCTCCCCGGTCCGTCGCCGTGGACGTCGTACGGAAGTACCCGGCCGGTCATGGTGCCCCCTGCGTGCGAGGTGGTGATGAGGGTGGTGGTGGCGTCCGCCCGCCGCCGACGGCGCCGATGGACGACGACCGAGTGTGACGGTACGCACGCGCCGGGTCAACAGCCCGGAGGGCCGTGCGGGCGTGTCCCGGCGCCACGCGCGCGTGCCGGGGCGTCGGCGGCACGCCCACCCGGTCCCGGCGCACGCCGCGTCGGGATGCGGCGGCATTCCCGGCGTGCGCATGCTGGCTGTGTGACTCCGCACGGCCCGGTCCCGTCCCCCGGCGCCCCGCCGCAAGCCCTGACGCAGGCGCTGGCGGAGGCGGCGACGGACGCCGTGGAGGCGGTCGGCGGCTACGCGGGCGGCGTGTACCTGCGTTCCGGTACGGAGGGGCTGCTGCGGCTGGCGGTGCTGGCGGGGCTGCCGGGCGAACTGTTCCGGCCGTGGTCGCGGATGCACACCAACCGTCCGTTCCCGGTCGCGGAGGTCCACCGCTCGGGACAGCCCGTGCAGCTGTCGGACGTCGAGGAGTCGATGCGGCGCTTCCCGCAGCTGGTGGCGAGCCTGCCCTTCCCCTTCGCCTCCCTGTACTCCCCCGTGGTCGCCGGCCGGGAGCGCTTCGGGGTCCTGGTGGTGCTGCGGCCCCCGGCGCCCGGGCTGCCGGTGGGGGCGCGGGACCGGGAGCGGATGGTCCGGGCGGGCCTGCGGCTGGGCGAGGTCCTCGCGGGGCTCTCGGCGGGCGGCACGGGCGTGTGGTGGCCGGGCGACCCGGTGTGCGTGCAGTTGCCGTCGGGCGCGGTGCCGCCGGTGCGGTTCGGTTCCTTCGACTGGGACCTGGCGTCGGGGACGGTGACGATGGACGACGGTCTGCGGTCGATCCTCGGCGTGCCGGAGGCCTCGCCGCTGCCGATCGAGGCGCTGACCTCGCGGCTCGACCCGGAGGACGGCTACGCGCTGTGGGCCGCGGCCCGCAGGACGGGCTCGGCGGACGGCGGCGGCGCGGTGCGCCGGCTGCGGCTGAGGGGGCCGGACGGCGGGCTGCACCTGCTGGAGGTCTCGGCGCGCTCCCGGTTCGTGGGGGCGGACGGGCACGGGCACCTGGCGGGGACGCTGGTGGACCTGGGCACGGGTCTGGTCGGCTCGGACGCCACGGACCGGCTGCCCCGGGCGATCCTGGCCATCGACCGGCTGGGCCGCGTGACGTACGTGAACGAGCGCACCGAGCAGCTCCTGGGCCGGCCGCGCGGGGCGCTCGCCGGGCGGCCGCTGTGGGAGGCGCTCCCGTGGTTCGGCCTGCCGTTCCACGAGGAGCAGCTGAGGGCGGCGCTGCTGTCGACCGAGCCGGTGCGGTTCGTGGCCCGCCCGGAGGAGGGGCGGTGGCTGTCGGTGTCGCTGCACCCCGGCCGGGACGGGGTGACGATGGTCCTCGTCCCGGAGGACGAACCGGTGCCCGGGTCCGCCGCGCCCGCGCCGCCTCCCACGCCGTCCGCGCGCGCCGGGGACGGGCTCGGGACGGAGGCCGCGCGGGCTGCGTCCCTCTACCGGCCGGTGGCGCTGGCGATCGCGCTGACGGAGGCGATGACGGCGCGGCAGGTGTCGGCGGTGGTGACGGAGGAGCTGCTGCCGGCCTTCGGCGGCCGGCAGCTGGCGATCTACCTGTTGAGCGAGCGGCGGATGTACCTGGCGTGGGAGACGGGTTTCCCGCCGGGCTTCCTCCACCCCTTCGACGGGGTGGCGCTCGACGCGCACGTGCCGGGCGTGGACGTGCTGACGTCCGGCCGGGCGATGTTCTTCGAGTCGATGCAGGCGCTGCGCCGGGCCTATCCGAGGCTGCCGCTGGACGCGGAGACGGGCGCGCGGGCGTTCCTGCCGCTGATCGCCTCGGGACGGCCGGTGGGCTCGTGCATCCTGGGCTTCGACCGGCCGCGGGACTTCGGCCCGGAGGAACGGGCGGTGCTCACGGCGCTGGCCGGGCTGATCGCGCAGGCGCTGGAGCGGGCGCAGCGGTACGACAGCGAGGCCGCCGTGGCGCGGGGGCTTCAGGACGCCCTGCTCCCCCACCGGCTCCCGGTGCGGGAGGGCCTGGAGACGGTGGGCCGCTATCTGCCGGGGACGCAGGGCATGGACGTGGGCGGGGACTGGTACGACGTGGTGGAGACGGCCGGCGGCGAACTGGCGCTGGTGATCGGCGACGTGCAGGGGCACGGCGTCGCGGCGGCGGCGACGATGGGCCAGCTGCGGAGCGCGGTGCGGGCCTTCGCGCTGAGCGGCCTGCCGCCGCAGGAGGTCGTGCGCGGCACCAACCGGCTGCTGATCGACCTGGACCCGGGCCAGTTCGCCAGCGCCTGCTACGTGCTGCTGGACGCCAGGACCGGCGACGTGCAGGCGGTACGGGCGGGGCACCCGCAGCCGCTGCTGCGGCGGCCGGACGGCACGACGGAGCCGCTGGACATCGCGGGCGGGGTGGTGCTCGGCGTGGACGGCCGCGCGTCCTACCCGGTGACCCGGACACGGCTGGAGGAGGGGGCGGTCCTGGCGCTCTTCACGGACGGCCTGGTGGAGCGTCCGGGGGCGGACATCGACGAAGGGGTGGAGCGGCTGCGCCGGACCCTGGCGTCGACGGGCTCGCTGCCGCTACCGGAGGCGGCGGACCGGCTGATGCACGAGGCCGTGCGGTCCTCGGACCGCCCCGACGACATCGCCCTGCTCCTCGCGTCCCGCTGGCGGCGCCACCGCTGAGTGATACTCACCCGGTCGGGTCAGCGGCGCTGGTCGGCGGGGGTTCGCGCGGCGAGGCTGGGGAGGGTCCGGGCCGTCCGGGCCGGACGAGAACGGGTGGCCGCACGCGGTCGTCCGAGGCGAGGAGGTCCCGTGCAGCAGGACAAGCAGCCCGACTACCGGCCCGTGGTCTTCCGCGACCGCTCGGCGGGGTACGCGTTCCTGACCCGGTCGACGGCGACGAGCGAGCGGACCATCGAGTGGGACGACGGCAACACCTATCCGGTGATCGACGTCGAGATCTCGTCGGAGAGCCACCCGTTCTTCACGGGGAAGGCGCGGACGGTCGACACGGAGGGCCGGATCGCCAAGTTCGAGCGCCGGTACGGCGAGGGCGGCTGAGGCACCGGGAAGGCCGGGGCGGGCGGGTGTCGTCGTGACGTCGCCCTGCCCGCCCCGTTCCGCGGGGTGTCGCCGGGGGCGGGTCAGCCCTCGACGACGCCGGACTTGGCGATCTTGATGGAGGCCTTGGTGGCGCCGGAGGGGGAGCCCAGGGCCTCGATCTGCTTGACGATGTCCTGGCCCTCGACGACCTCGCCGAAGACGACGTGCTTGCCGTCGAGCCAGTCGGTGACGATCGTGGTGATGAAGAACTGCGAACCGTTGGTGTTGCGGCCCGCGTTCGCCATCGAGAGCAGGAACGGGCGGTCGTGCTTCAGCTTGAAGTTCTCGTCCTCGAACTTCGCGCCGTAGATGCTCTTGCCGCCGGTGCCGTTGTGGTTGGTGAAGTCACCGCCCTGGAGCATGAAGGCGGGGATGACGCGGTGGAAGCCGGAGCCCTCGTAGCCGAAGCCGTGCTGGCCGGTGGCGAGCTCGCGGAAGTTCTGCGCGGTCTTCGGGACGACCTCGTCGAACAGGTTGAAGACGATCCGCCCGGCCGGCTTGTCGTCGATGGTGATGTCGAAGAAAACGTTGTTGCTCATGGGGACATCCTTTCATCACCCGCGCGCCGCGCGCGCCCGGGCCGCCCTCCGGCGGGTCACGACGCACCGGTGCCCCGCGCCGACAGGGACGCGGGGCACCGGAGACAGTGGGGCGAGGCTCAGCCGAGTCCCTTCCCCGCGCCGTCGGCGACGACGCCCTCCACGGTCGCGACGGTCTCGTGGAGGACGGCCCCGGCGCCGTCCTCCTGGAGGAGCCCGGTGGCCCCACCGAGCGGGCTCTCCGCGGCGCTGGCCTGCGGCGGCGGGGTGACGAGGGCGGTGACGACGCCTGCGGCGAGGGAGGCGATGGCGAGCATGCTGCGCTTCTTCATGCCCTGGTCAACTGCCGGGAGCGAAAAGAGTTACGGCCGCACCGCCGCCGGTGGGTCGTCCCCGCCCGGCAGGCGGCGGAGTCGGGCCCGTCATCCGTCAACTCGCCCCGGGGAGGCGGCGGCTCCGGTGGCGACGAGGCCGGCCTCATAGGCGAGGATCACGAGATGGACGCGGTCGCGGGCGTCGAGCTTGGCGAGGAGCCGGGTGACGTAGGTCTTCACGGTGGCGGGGGTGATGTGGAGCTCCGCGGCGATCTCCGCGTTCGACAGTCCGCGGCCGACGAGGGTGAGGACCTCCCGCTCGCGTCCGGTGGTGCGTCCGGCGACGTGGCGGGCGGCGGGGGTCGGCCCGTCCGGGGCGGCGGGCCCGGCGTCGCGGGTGCGGCGGGTGAACTCCTTGATGAGCCGTCCGGTGACCGCGGGGGCGATGAGGGCGTCGCCGGCGGCGACCACGCGGACGGCGGCGAGGATGTCGTCCATCGCCATGTCCTTGACGAGGAACCCGGAGGCGCCCGCGTGCAGCGCGCCGTAGACGTGGTCGTCGTCGTCGAAGGTCGTCAGGACGACGACGCGGGCGCCGGAGCGGCCCTCCGTGATCCTCCGGGTCGCCTCGACGCCGTCCGTGCCGGGCATCCGCAGGTCCATGACGACGACGTCGGCGCCGGTCTCCTCGACGAGCCGGACGGCCTCCGCGCCGTCGGACGCCTCCCCGGCGACGCGGAGGTCCTCGGTCTCCGCCATGACCATGCGCAGCGCGGTGCGCACCAGCGGCTGGTCGTCGGCGAGGACGACCCGGACGGGGTGCGGGGCGGGGGTGGGGTCGCTCATGCGGGGTCGTCTCCTGGGGGGACGGGCAGGTGGGCGGTGACGCGGAAGCCTCCGTCGGGGCGGGGCCCCGCGGTGAACTCTCCGTGGAGCAGTCCGACGCGCTCGCGCATGCCGACCAGGCCGTAGCCGGAGCCGCCGGTGGCCGGCGCGCGCCGGGGGCCGGGCACGGCGCCGGGGTTGTCGACGGTGAGGGCGAGCACGCCGGGGTCGCGGTGGTCGACGGTGACGGTGCAGCGGTCGGCGCCGGAGTGGCGGACCACGTTGGTGACGGACTCCTGGAGGACCCGGAAGGCGGAGTGGTCGATGTCGGGCGGCAGGCGCCGCGGGGCGCCGACCCGGCGGACGGTGACGCGCACTCCGGCGGCGCCGGTGGTCTCGGCGAGCCGGTCGAGGGCGGCGAGCCCGGGCGGCTCGGTGGGCGCGGGTCCGCCGGCCGTACCGGGGGCGTCGGCGCCGCGCAGGGCGCCGAGCATGCGGCGGAGGCCGGCGAGGGTCTCCCGGCTGGCGGCCTCGATCTCGTCGAGGGCCGCGCGGGCCAGTTCGGGGCGCTTGTCGATGACGAGGCGGGCGGCTCCGGCCTGGAGGGCGACGATGCCGATGCTGTGGGCGACGGTGTCGTGCATCTCCCGGGCGATCCTGAGCCGTTCGGCGGTGACGGCCTGTCCCGCGGCGCGGGTGCGGGTCTCCTCGGCGTGCAGCCGGTTCTGGCGCGCGGAGCGGCCGAGGAGCCAGACGGCGGCGGCGGTGGCGACCACGGCGAGGGCCGTGGTGGTGCCCGCGGTCCAGCCGGCGAGGGCCCGGACGGCGAGGTGGCCGAGGACGGTGCCGACCGCGAGGACGAGGGCGCGTTCGGACTCCTTGGCGGGCCGCCGGTCGGCGAGGGCGTAGAGGGCCACGTCGACGGCGAGGTACTGGGCGAGCGGGATGGCCGTGACGCCCAGCGGCGTGGAGCCGAGGACCGCGGCGGCGAGCAGGTGGCCGAGGGCGGCGGTGGGCCGGCGTTCGAGGAGCGCGCTTCCGCGCAGGGCGAGGGCGGTGGCGAGGCCGAGCATGGTGAGCCCGTCCCAGCGGAGGAAGACGACGCCGGCGAGGACGTCGGCCTCCTGCTGGCCGGGCAGCCGCACCCGCAGGAGCACGGTGAAGAGGAGCCCGGCGAGCCAGGCGAGCGCGGCCCACCAGCCGGGGGTGACCCGTGTGCGGAGGGGCGCCTGCGCGGTCTCTGACATCCGGTGATCGTAGAGCGCGGTGCCGGGGCGGGGCATCGACCCCTGGTCGTACGACCGGGGGTGACGGTGGATCACGTCGTTGTCCGTCCTGGTCGGATGCCCGGGGGCGGGCCCCGGCGGCACCGTGGTGGACATGATCGAAGCCAGGGAACTCACCAAGCGCTACGGCGCCACCACCGCGGTCGACGGGCTGACCTTCACCGTGCGACCGGGCCGGGTCACCGGCTTCCTCGGGCCCAACGGGGCCGGGAAGAGCACCACGCTGCGGATGGTCCTCGGCCTGCACGCGCCGACGGCCGGCACCGTGACGGTCGGGGGCCGGCGGTTCGCGGACCGGCCGCGCGGGCTGCGGCACGTGGGCGCGCTCCTCGACGCCTCGGACGCGCACGGCGGGCGGACCGCCCGGGCGCACCTCGCGGCCCTCGCGCGGAGCAACCGGATCCCGCTCGCGCGGGTCGACGCGGTGCTGGAGGAGGTCGGGCTCGCCGCCGCGGCGCGGCGGCGGATCGGCGGCTTCTCGCTGGGGATGCGACAGCGGCTCGGCATCGCGGGCGCCTTGCTGGGCGATCCGCCGGTGCTGCTGTTCGACGAGCCGTTGAACGGGCTCGACCCGGAGGGGGTCCGCTGGGTGCGGGGCCTGTTCCGGCGGCTCGCGGCGGAGGGGCGGACGGTGTTCGTCTCCAGCCATCTGATGAGCGAGATGGAGCACACCGCGGACGAGCTGGTGGTGGTCGGCCGGGGCCGGCTGATCGCCGAGGAGGGCCTGGCGGAGTTCGCGGCGCGCGGGGCGCGGCCGAGCGTGGTGGTGGGGACGCGGTCCCCGGGGGTGCTGACGCCGCTGCTGCTGGCCGCGGGCGCGGAGGTGGTCACGGAGCGGGGCCGGCTGACGGTGACGGGGCTGAGCGCGGCGCGGATCGGCGAACTGGCGGCGGAGCACCGGGTGGTCCTCGACGGGCTGACGCCGCGGGGGGCCTCGCTGGAGGAGGCGTTCATGGAACTGACGGCGGAGAGCGCCGACTACACGGCGGGAGGTGCGCGATGACGACGGCGGTCGCTTCGCTGAGGGAGCCGCGGGCCCGGTTCCGCGATCTGGTGGCCTCGGAGTGGCTGAGGCTCTGGTCGCTGCGGTCGACGGGCTGGGCGCTGCTCCTCGGCGCGCTCGCGGTGGTGGCGTTCAACGTGGGTACGGCGTGGGACCACTACCGGTACTGGTACGCGTACGACGAGGCGGCGCGGGTGGCGTTCACGGCCGACGGGATGGCCCTCGGGGACGCGTTCACGGGGAACGCGGCGACGGTGCTGGTGCTGTGGTGCGCGGCGATGGGCGCGGTGGCGGTGGTCGGGGAGTACGGCGGCGGGGCGCGGGCGGCGTTCGTGGCGGTGCCGGCGCGCGGGGCGCTGGTCTCGGCGCGGGCGCTGGTCCTCGCCGTGGTGCACGCCGGGTTCGGCGCGGTGGTCGCGGGCGGGTCCTTCTGGGCCTCGCAGGCGGTGCTGTCGCTGCGCGGCGCCGGGGTGTCGTGGGGGCATCCGGGAGCGGTGCGGCTGGTGGTGGCGTCGGCGCTGCTCGCTCCGGTGTGCGCCCTCGCCGGGATGACGCTGGGGGCGCTGCTGCGGCGCGGGGCGGCGGCCGTGGTGGGTGCGGTGGTGGTGCTGCTGGTGGTGCCGATGGTGCTGAGCGAGGAGCGGCGCCTGACGGCGGTGGCCGCGCACACGACGCCGTTCCGGGCGTGGCACCGGCTGGCCGGTGAGGGCGCGGCGGGGCCGTATCCGTGGACGACGGGCGGGGCGTGGCTGGTGTACGGCGCCTGGGCGGTGGCGGCGGTGCTGGTGACGGTGGTCGCGGTGCGCCGGCGGGACCAGTGAGCCGCGGCGGTGCGGTCAGCGGCTCCCGGGGCGGGTGAGGCGGCGGCGGACGAGGGTCTCGTGGACGAGGCGGCCGACGAGGGCGCCGCCGTAGACGACGAAGCCGACGCCGACGAGCCAGGACTGGAGGACGAGGACGGTGCCGAACTGGCCGTAGGTGACGGCGTTGGAGGCGATCAGGGGGGAGAAGACCAGCTGGGAGAAGATCCGCAGGCCGAGGAGGCCGAGGGCGGTGAGGAGGGCGCCGGGGAGCAGGGCGCGCCAGCGGAGGCGGCCGCAGAGGAGGAAGCGCTGGGACCACCAGAAGAAGAGGAAGGTGCCGAGGAGGTCGCCGAGGGCGACGAGGACGGTGACGCCGGCGGGGGCGTGGGCGGGGGCGGGGAAGGCGACGAAGAGGAGGAGGGCGGCGACGAGGACGGCGAGCCAGACGACGTGGCGCCACATGGTGTGCCAGCGGGCGGTGGGGAGGTCCCAGACGCGTTCGTATCCGGTCTGGACGGCGGAGCCGAAGGTGACGCCGAAGGCGGCGAGGGCGGCGAGGCCGAAGGCGGTGGTGCGCTGGAGTGCTTGGCCGGGCTGGCCGAAGAGCTGCTCGACCTCCTCCTCGGAGACCTCGGTGACGCCGAGGCCCTGGACGAGCCAGCGGGCGAAGCCCTGGCCGCGGGAGAGGTCGGCGGCGGCCACGACGATGAGGAGGGGGACGAGGGTGAGGAGGCTGAGGGCGGCGAACCCCATGGCGCGGTGCATGAGTTCCATCGCGCGGCCCCGGTTCCAGACCAGCCCGGCGGGCGACTCGGCGAGCCGGACGTGGCACCGCTGGAACCAGGGGGCGCGGTCGGGCGGCGGGTCGTTCGGCGTACCGGGGGTGCGGGGCATGTCAGGTGCGGTACCCGCCGGAGGGCCGGGTCCCGCAGCGATGCGGCCGAACGGGTGGGGTGCGGGCCGTCAGGCGAGGCGGCGCGCGCCGGGGCCGGGGGTGGCGGTGACCTCGCGGGCGGTGAGGACATCGGCGTCCTCGCCCGCGCACTGGACGACGACCCGGACCGGGGAGCCGCAGTCGGTGTGGCGGATGTCCAGGACGGGGCCCTCGGGGTCGCCGGTGTGGGTGTCGCCCCACTGCTTGAGGGCGAGCATGACGGGCCAGAGGTCGACGCCCTTGGGGGTGAGCCGGTACTCGTGGCGGGTGCGGCTGCCGGGTTCCCGGTACGGCACGCTGCTCAGGACGCCGGCGGCGACGAGCTTGCGGAGCCGGTCGGCGAGGACGGCCTCGGAGAGGCCGATGTGGCGGCGGAAGTCGTCGTAGCGGCGGACGCCGTTGAAGGCGTCGCGCAGGATGAGCAGGCTCCACTTCTCGCCCACCAGGTCCAGGGCGCGGCGGACCGAGCAGTTCTCGGTGTCGATCTCCAGCCACTTCATCGTCCCACTGTAGCCAGCTGGCTCTGTCGTTGACAGTCAGCCGACGCGACGGCTAGCTTCGATCAACAGAGTCAGCTGCCTGGACGGCGGCGGGAAACGACGGAGCGGAGTGGTCATGGGGCGGTCACGCACGGTCGAGTGGGAGGACGCCGGGGCCACGGCGCGGGCGGCGGCCTCGATGGCCGGACTCGACTTCCTGCGCGAGATGATCGCGGGCCGGCTGCCCGGTCCGCCGATCGCGGCGCTGCTGGGCTTCACCCTGGCGGAGGCCGAGCACGGGCGGGCGGTCTTCGTCCTGGAGCCCGGCGAGGAGCACTACAACCCGATCGGCAGCGTGCACGGCGGCGTCTACGCCACGCTCCTCGACTCGGCGGCCGGATGCGCGGTGCACACCACGCTGCCGCTGGGGACCGCGTACACCTCGCTCGACCTGCAGACCCGCTTCCTGCGGCCGATCACGATGGAGACGGGCACGGTGCGGGCCGTCGGCACGGTCCTCTCGCAGGGGCGTCGGACCGCCCTCGCGGAGGCAGGCCTCTACGACGAGGAGGATCGCCTCCTCGCGCACGCCACCAGCACCTGCATGCTCTTCCCGGTCCCCGGCCGGGAACCGGGCGACGGCACTCGCGCCTGACGCCCGGCACGCGCCCGACCGGTCAGCGCTGCGCGAGGACCGGGCGGGCGCGCGTACAGCGGTCGGGGGCCGCGTCGGGGGCCGTGGTGGCCTGGAGGGCGGCGCTGACCAGAGTCGCCAGCAGGTCGATGTCGGAGCCCGCGTCGAGGCGCACCGTCACCCAGCCGGAGCCGGCCCTGAGCCGTACCGCGGTCGAGTTCTGGAGGGCGGGGCGGAGCCGGGCGACCATCGCCCGGGTGAGGTGGACGTCGGCCTCGTGCTCGCCGTGGAAGTGGACGATCTCCTCCGTCGCCGTCCCGAGGCCGAGTTCCGCACCGCAGTGCGTACGGCCACGGGTCAGCGAGGGCCAGCTCATCAGACGTTCACTGGCATGCCTGGCCGTGTTCATACGAGGAGCGTGCCGGGCTCCGGGGCCCCGCACAAGCGCTCTGGCGAAAGAATCGCGTGGAGACCCGAAACAGTGGCCCGCAGAGGGCGATGTGACGGTTTGTCACCACGGTGGGTGGGGCCCGGGCAGCGCTGCGTCACCGCCGCCGGCCCGGCCCGCCGGGTGGGCGCGGACGCGGGCCGCGAGGACGGCGACGGGTGGCGGCGAACCGCGCCGCCTGCTCCAGGACGACCCGGTCGCCCTCGGCGTACGGGCCCCGAACGGCTCAGGGTGACCGCGCCCAGGGGCCGCTCGCGCTCCACGGCGAGCGGGGCGCCGAGGGTGTGGACGAGGGGCGCGCCCGCGACGTCCGGGGTGCGGGGCCGACGTGCGGGGGTCGGGACCGGCGGGGCGGGCGGCGTTCCGCGCGCGGTGCGGGGACGGTTGTGCGGCGGTGCGGGATCTGATCAAGTACAGCCAGAGGCTACCGGCCAGTACGATTCTTCGCTCCCCGGGGGGACAGCCATGACGAACGGGTTCTTCGGCTCCGTCGACGAGGTCACGGAACGGCTCGCGGCCACCGGCTACCTGGCCTCCCCCGCCATCGCCACCACCGTCTTCCTCGCCGACCGGCTCGGCAAGCCGCTCCTGGTCGAGGGCCCCGCCGGCGTCGGGAAGACACAGCTGGCCAAGGCCGTCACCGAGGCGGCGGGCGCCCGGCTCGTGCGGCTCCAGTGCTACGAGGGCGTCGACGAGGCCCGCGCGCTGTACGAGTGGAACCACGCCAAGCAGCTGCTGCGGATCACGGCGGGGCGCGGGGAGTCCTGGGACGAGGCCCGGACGGACATCTTCAGCGAGGAGTTCCTGCTCCCCCGGCCGCTGCTGACCGCGATCCGCTCCGAGGAGCCGACCGTCCTGCTCGTGGACGAGACCGACAAGGCCGACGTCGAGATCGAGGGCCTGCTCCTGGAGGTCCTCGGGGACTTCCAGGTCACCGTGCCCGAGCTGGGCACGATCACCGCGACCCGGCGCCCCTTCACGGTCCTCACCTCCAACGCCGGCCGCGAGCTGACCGAGGCCCTGCGCCGGCGCTGCCTCTTCCTGCACATCGGCTTCCCCGAGGAGGAGCTGGAGCGCCGGATCGTGACGCTCCAGGTGCCCGGCCTCGACGCGGCCCTCGCGGCCTCGGTGGTCCGGGTCGTGGGGGCGCTGCGCGCCATGGACCTGCGCAAGGTGCCGTCCGTGTCGGAGACGATCGACTGGGCGCGGACGCTGCTCGCGCTCGGCGCGGACCGGCTGGACGAGCGGGTGGTACGGGAGACCCTGGGCGTGCTGCTCAAGCACCAGGACGACATCGTGCGGGCCGGGGCCCAGCTCGACCTGGACGCGGTGTGAGCGGCGGCGGCACCGTCCCCGGGACCGCGGCCGAGGGGCCGGCCGCGCGGCTCACCGGCCTCGTGGCGGCGCTGCGCGACCACGGCTTCGGCATCGGGACCGGGGAGACGGTCGACGCCGGGCTCGCGCTCGAAGCGGTCGGGTTCGCCGACCGGGAGCGGATGCGGGAGGCGCTCGCCGCGACCCTGCTGCACGGCGAGCGGCAGCGTCCCGTCTTCGACCGGGTCTTCGACCTGTATTTCCCCGCCGCCGTCACCGCTCCCGGCGGGCACGGCCGCGAGGCCGGTGACGCCGCCGCCCTCGCGGCGCTGCGCACCCGGATCGCCGAGGCGCTCGCCACCGGCGACGCGGCGCTCCTGGACCGGCTGGCGGCGGAGGCGGTCGCGGGTTTCGGCGGGTACGGCTCCGGCCCCGGGACCGACGGCTGGTCCTCGTACCAGGCGCTCTCCCGGGTGCGCCCCGAGACCCTCCTGGCCCGGGTGCGGGCGGCGCGCACGGCGGCCGGGCAGGAGCCGGGCTTCACCGACCGGCTCGTGGACGACGAGATCCGGCGGGCCGTGGAGGGCTTCCGGGAGCGGGTGCGGACCGAGGCACGGCGGCGGGTCGCCGAGCTGCGGGGCCGGGACGAGGTGGCCCGGCGGGCGGTCGCCGTGACCGCGGACCGGGTGGACTTCCTGCTCGCGGGACGGGAGCAGCTGGACGAGCTGCGCCGCACGGTGCGGCCGCTGGCACGGAAGCTGGCGACCCGGCTCGCGGCCCGGCGGCGGCGGGCCGCGCGCGGCGAGATCGATCTGCGCCGGACCCTGCGGGGCTCGTTGTCGACCGGCGGAGTGCCGGTGCGGCCGGTGCTTCGGCGTCGGCGGCCCGGCCGGCCCGAGCTGGTGCTGCTGTGCGACGTGTCCGGTTCGGTGGCCGGCTTCGCCCAGTTCACGATGGTGCTCGTGCAGGCCTTGCGCGACCAGTTCAGCCGGGTGCGGGTGTTCGCGTTCGTCAACCGCTGCGACGAGGTGACCGGGCTGCTGTCGCCGGGCGCGGCGGATCCCGCGGGGCTCGGCGAGCGGATCCTCGCCGGGGCGCGGCTGACCGGCTGGCACGGGCAGAGCGACTACGGGACGGCGCTCGCCGAGTTCGCCGAGCGGTACGCGGACGCCGTCGGCCCCCGCACCGTCGTCTTCGTCCTCGGCGACGCCCGCACCAACAACGCCGACCCGCGCCCGGAGGCGCTGCGGCTGATCGCGCAGCGGGCCCGCCGGGTCCACTGGCTCAATCCCGAGCAGCCCGCCCTGTGGGGCACCGGCGACTCGGTGGCCCCGCTCTACGCGGAGCTCGTGGACATGCGCCCCTGCCGCAACGCCCGCCAGCTCGGCGACCTCGTCACCCGCTTGCTCCCCGTCTGAGGTCGGCCGACCCGGCCGGCCTCGGCTGTACGGCGGTGGCACGGACGTTCTAGCGTGGGGCCCATGGAACTCCTGGGAGAGATCACCTCCGACCGCCCGCTGCTCGTCCTCGCCGTCAAGGAGGAGGCGCAGTTCCTGGACACGTCGCTGCCCGTGCTGCTGACCGGCATAGGCAAGGTGAACGCCGCGGCCGCCCTCGCCACCACCCTGGCCCGGGGGCCGCGCCCCACGGGCGTCGTCAACCTCGGCACCGCGGGTGCGCTGCGCGCGGGCTGGACGGGCACGCACGTCGTCGGAACGGTCGTCCAGCACGACCTGGACGGTGAGGCGCTCGCGCGGCTGACGACGGGCGAGACCTTCGGGGCGCCGATCTCCCTGCCCGACGGCGGAGACGTGGTGCTCGCCACCGGGGACGCGTTCATCTCGGACGAGGCCTCCCGGGCCCGGCTGGCCGAGCAGGCCCCGCTGGTCGACATGGAGGGTTACGCCCTGGCCCACGCCGCGGAGCTCGCCGGGGTGCCGCTGCGGATGGTGAAGCACGTCAGCGACGCGGCCGGCGAGGGCGCCGACCGCACCTGGCGCGAGGCGGTCGCCGCCTGCTCCCGCGAGCTGGCCGACTGGGCGGCGGCCCACATCCCGGCGTACCGCCTGTGACCGACCCGCGCGGGCGGCTCAGCCCAGCGGCAGTTCCAGGAACGACGCGGCCCCGGGCGGGGAGCCGATCTCCGTCCGCGTCCAGGTGACGGTGGCGTCGCCGTACAGCGGGTCCTTGCTGTCGACGACCAGCATCAGTCGGTGGCCCGCCGGGATGTCGTACGCGGCGGCCTGCAGGCGCCAGGTGACGGTGGTGTCCCGGTCGGGCGCCAGGTCATGGACGTTGAGCGGCTCGTGGGTGACGATCCGGGCCGAGTCGTCCTCGGCGACGTCGAAGAGGTGGGCGACGAGACCGGCCGTGCCGGTGGTGGAGCGGACCGTGAGGCGGAGCCCCGGGGCGCCGCGGACACGCCGGCCGACGGGTCCGCCGTCGGCCGCCGCGAGGGGCCCGGTGGTCCAGGCGAGGGCGTGCCGCCGGTCGATCTTGCGGGTGTCGTAGGTCCTCGGGTCGCCGTTCCACTCCTCCTGGCCGGTCCGCAGCGGCTCGCCCATCGCGGTGGCCTCGGTGTCGACCCCCGCGAGGAAACTGCGGCGCCACCCGGTCGCGAGCCCGCCTTCCCCGTTGACGTAGGCCGCCGCGAACGCGGCGGCCCGGAGGGCCGGAGCCGTTCCGGCCCGGTCGGCCCGGGCGCCCGGCGCCCGTCGGACCGGTGGTCAGCGGGGGTCGTCGGGCGCGGCGGGCCCTTCGGTGCGGACGACGAGGAGCGCGGCGACGTCGTCGTCGAGGCCGCCGGCGCCGTAGGCCTCGAGGTCCTGGTGGAGGAGTTCGGGCACCTGCGCGGCGGGGGCGTCGGCCCATTGGCGGGCGCGCTCCTCCAGCGGGTAGAAGACGCCGGCCCGGTCGCGGGTCTCGCTGACGCCGTCGGTGTAGAGCAGCAGCCGGTCGCCGGGCCCGAAGGGGAACTCCTCCACGCGGTGGTGGGAGTCGGCGAGGCCCGTGAGGTTGAGCGGCAGCGAGGGGTCGGCGACCTCCACGCAGGTGACCTCGGTGCCGTGCTGGAGGAGGGGCGCGGGGTGGCCGCAGTTGAGGAGGCGAGCGGTGTCGCCGCCGTCGGGGAGTTCGACCAGCACGACGGTGGCGAAGCGTTCGGCGGCGTCGGATTCGGGGTCCCAGGCGGCGTAGCGGGCCAGCCCCTCGTCGAGCCGGTCGGCGAGGGCGGGCAGGTCGGGGGCGTCGTAGGCGGTGGAGCGGAAGGCGCCGAGGAGGACGGAGGCGGTCTCGACGGCGCCGAGGCCCTTGCCCTGCACGTCGCCGAGCATGATGCGGACGGCGCCGGGGATCTGGACGGCCTCGTAGAAGTCGCCGCCGATGCGGGCCTTGGCGGCGGCGGCCACGTACAGCAGGTGGAGTTCGACGGGCCCGAGCCGGGGCGGCGGTGGGCGGAGCACCACCCGCTGGACGACGTCGGCGACGGCGGTGACCTCGGCCAGGTCCTGCTCGTAGCGGGTGCGGACCGCGCTCACCCAGGCGGAGGCGGCGGTGATGCCGAGGATGAGGCCCTCGCTCGCGAGCAGCTCCTCGGCACCGGGCTCGCCCCGGCCGATGACGAGCAGGGCCCTCAGACCCGCGGCGACCAGCCCCATGCCGACGGTGCCGTACACGCTCCAGGTGGCGGCGGCGAGCGCCGGGACGGTGAACAGGAGGCGGTCGACGCGCTCGGAGTCGGGTGTGACGAGGTCCGCGACGACGACCAGGACCATGACCAGGAGGGGCAGGGCGCGGCCGAGGGTGACCTGGGTCCGCCGCGCGGTGACGAGCCGCGGCCGGGGCCGGGGACCAGCTGCGTGCATTTCATGATCGTACGCAGAACGGGCGGCGCGACCGGCGTGCGGCGTCGGGCTGGCGTGTCCCACCACTCCGGTCACCGCCCGGCCCGCCGTCCCGCCCGCCGCCCCTCGCGGGGAGGGCGAGGGCGGCCGGCAGGGTGAGGGCCGCGAGCAGCGCGAGAGCGGGCAGCGCGATCCCCCGCACGGGGACGAACCCACCACCGGGCACCAGGGCGAGCAGGAGCGCGGCGGTGGCGACGCCGAGGGCGGGGCCGGTGTTCATGGCGGTCTGCTGGAGCCCGCCGGCGACCCCGGCGTGCGCCGCGGGGGCGTGGCGGACGATCGCCGCGGTCGCGGTGACCATGAGGGTGACGAATCCCGCGCCGAGGAGCGCGGCGCCGGTCCCGGTCGCCACCGCTCCCGCGCCTTCGCCGAGGCGGGCGAGGACCAGCACCCCCGAGGTGAGCAGGGCGCCGCCGGCGAGGGCCGTGCCCCGGGGGCCGAGCCGTCGCTGGAGCGGCGGGCAGAACGCGGCGCCGAGCACCATCAGCACGGCGAGCGGCAGGAAGCGCAGCCCGGCGGCGAGCGCGTCGAGCCGCTGCGTCTCCTGGAGGAAGTACGTGGTCACGAAGAGGGTGCCGGAGAGGGCGGCGGAGGCGGCGAGCAGCGCGGCGAGGCCCGCTGCCACCGGCCGACTCCGCAGCAGCGCGGGAGGCAGCAGCGGATCGGTGGCACGTCGCGCGTGGCGTACGAGGGCGAGCGCGGCGAGCGCCGAGGCGGCGAGGGTGACGGCGGCCCGGCCGCCCGCGCCGGGGCGCGGGAGGGTGACGAGCCCGTGCACGAGGAGGCCGAGCGACCCGGCGAGCAGTACGGCACCGAGCGGATCTCCGCCGGCACGCGCGCGTGCGGGAGCCTTGCCGCCGACACGCGCGCGTGCGGGGTCCGTCGGGCGGGGCTCGCGGACGGTGAGGGCGAGGAGCCCGACGGCGAGCGTCGGGGGCACGCCGAGGAGGAAGACCGCGCGCCAGCCGTACGCGGAGACCAGGGCGCCGCCGAGGAGGGGGCCTGCCGCGGCGGCGAGCCCGATGGCGCCGGTGCGCAGCGCGATGGGGCCGGTGAGCCGGTCCGCCGGGTAGGCGGTGCGGAGCATCCCGAGGGTGGCGGGCTGGAGCAGCGCCCCGCAGATCCCCTGGAGGACCCGGAGGAGGACGACGGCCCCGATGCCGGGGGCGAGCGCGATCCCGGCGGAGGCGGCGGCGAAGCCGAGGGCGCCGAGGGCGAAGACCCGGTGGTGGCCGTGGCGGTCGCCGAGCCGCCCGGCGAGGACGAGGAGGCTCGCGACGGCGACGAGGTAGCCGGTGCTGGTCCACTGGACCTGGGCGACACCGGTGTGCAGCTCGCGCTGGAGGGCGGGCTGGGCGAGCGTCAGGACGGTGCCGTCGAGGGCGACGACGGCGGCGCCCGTGACGCTGCAGACGAGGGTGCGGACCGGGGTGGCCCGGGCGGGGCTCACCGGGCGGGGTCCGCCGGGCCGAGGTGGGCGTCGAGCGTGGCGCGGACGAGGGACTCGGGGTCGTCGGAGCCGGTGGCCAGGGCGAGGCTGCCCCAGTGGGCGAGCTGGGCGAGGCCGTGGAGGTTCGCCCAGAGGGCGCCCGCGGCGGTGACCGGGTCAACGCCGGTGGTGGCGGCGGGACGGAGTCGGGCGACGAGGGCGGTGAGCCGGGCGAAGAGCGGCAGGCTCGTCTCGCGCAGCCCCAGCCGGCCGCTCTCCAGCAGGTCGTGGCGGAACATCAGCTCGTACATGCCGCGCCGCTCGGCGGCGTACGCGAGGTAGCAGCGGGCGAGGAGCTCGGCCCGCGCCCGGGGACCGGCGTCGGTGCGGTCGGCCTCCCGGTCCGCCTCGGCGACCCGGGCGGCGAGTTCGGCGAAGCCCTCGCGGGCGATGGCCGAGAGCAGGTCGAGGTGGGTGGGGAACCACCGGCGGGGCGCTCCGTGGGAGACGCCCGCGCGGCGGGCGATCTCGCGGAGGGTGAGGGCCTGGGCGCCCTCGGCGTCGACGAGGGCGACGCCGGTCCTGACGAGCCGCTCGCGCAGCCCGCCGCGGCTGTCGTCGCCGCCGGGCGCGTCGCCGTAGGCGTCCCCGTGGACCCGACCGTCAGGGCGGTCCGGAGGGGCGGGCTGATCCGGGGAGGTGGGTTGATCCTGAGGTGAAGGGTGAGACATAGACACTGTCTACCACCTTCCGTAGACAGCGTCTACGAACCCCGGCGATCGATCGGATAGACTGGTGGACAGCGAAGGGGAGTAGCCCTGCGAACCGGTCGTCGACACACTGGAGCCCCCGGGTTCCCGGTGACCGGGTCCGCGCGTGACGCGGACGGGCGAGACCTTCGGCCAGGCATCACCGCGTCCACGCCTCCGTGGGCGTGGTCCGTCATGCCGGGCCGAGTGGTCCTCCCGTCGCCCACCGAGGTGCCGTGCGGAGCCACAGGGCCCGGACCGAGCAGAGAGCGCCGGTATGCACCTCGACCCCTTGGCGATCGTCACCGCCTTCGGGCTCATCTTCCTCGCCGAGCTTCCCGACAAGACGATGTTCGCGTCGCTCGCCATGGGCACGCGCATGCGTCCCCTGTACGTGTGGTTCGGCACCTCCGCGGCCTTCGCGGTGCACGTCGCCATCGCCGTCGGCGCCGGCAGCCTCCTCGGGCTGCTCCCCGGCTGGATCGTCAAACTCGTCTCCGCGCTGATGTTCGGCTTCGGCGCGTTCGTCCTGCTGCGCGCCGGGGGCGACGACGAGGAGGACGACGCGGGCGGCAAGACGGTCACCGGCTTCTGGCCGGTGTTCTCCACCGCCTTCATGGCCGTGTTCATCAGCGAATGGGGCGACCTGACCCAGATCACCACCGCCAACCTCGCCGCCACCAACGGCACCGCGTCGACCGCCGTCGGCTCCTTCCTGGCGCTGACCTCGGTCTCCGCCCTGGCCCTCGTCGCCGGCCGCTTCATCGCCAAGCGGGTGCCGCTGAAGACGGTCCAGCGCGTCGGCGGCGTCTGCATGGCGGGCCTCGCCCTCTGGTCCCTCGTCGAGGTCTTCACCGGCTGACGCGCCCGCCGCCCGACCTCCGGGGCCGTACCCGCACACGCGCGGGTGCGGCCCCGGGGTCGTACCCACGTGATGGCCTCAAGGGGTCGGGCCCCGACCGAGCGACACCGGCCCTCGGCGGCGGGGAGAGCGCGCACCGGCCCCGAGTTGCGGCCTCGCGCGCGGTCAGGAGGCTGAGGGTATGAACCTGGACCTCACCGCCCTCGCCGACGAGCACCTGGCCGCCGCCCGCTCCGCGCCGCACGGGCGCAGCGCGCATCTGGTGCTGCACGACGGGGTGCTGCGGCAGACCGTGATCGCGCTGACGGCCGGGACGGCCCTGGACGAGCACAACGCTCCCCCGGCGGCCAGCCTCCAGGTGCTGACCGGGCGGGTGCGGCTGACCAGCCCGGACCGGACGCACGAGGTCTCCAGGGGCGAGTTGCGGGAGATCCCCAAGGTGCGCCACGGGCTGACCGCGGTGGAGGACAGCGTGGTGCTCCTGACGGCCGTCAACGACTGATCTACGCGGTGTTCGGCGCGGGCGTCGACCTGCTGCGGCCCCGAGGACCGGGGCGCCCGTGCCGAGTCGCCGGGCGGCCGGGGTCGCTGAGCCGCCGTCAGACTGCGGGGAGCAGCGGGCCGGCTGAGCCGCGGCCGGAGGTGCGGGCGCCGAGGGCGCTGCCGCGCAGCCACTCGGGCCAGCCGAGGTTCCAGTCGCCGTAGCCGTTGTCGAAGGGCGTCATGACGGCGCCGTACCCGTGGACGACGCGGACGAGGTCGCCCTCGCGGACCGTGCGGTAGAACCAGCGGGCGGCCTCGGGGGACATGCCGGTGCAGCCGTGGCTCACGTCGGCGCTGCCCTGCGCGTCCAGGGACCAGGGGGCGGCGTGCAGGTACTCGCCGCTCCAGGTCACCCGGACGGCCCAGCGCACCTCAAGGTCGTAGAACTCGCGGCTGCCGCGGGCGATGCCGATCGAGTCGCCGCGCATCCGGACCAGGGGCTCCTTCCCGAGGACGACCTTGGTGCCGACCCGGGTGCGGAAGCCGCGCTTGCCGGTGGTGACGGGGATGACGCGGAGCAGCCGGCCGTCGCGGTAGACCCGCATCTCGTGGGCGGCGACGTCGGTGACGGCCTCCACGCGGTCGCCGGTGGTGAAGGCGAGGGGCCGTGAGGGGCCGCCGTGGAGCCGGTCGGTGACGCGGACGCCGTCGAGTCCCGGGCGGACCCGGACGGTGGCGCGGGAGGGCCAGTGGACGCGCGGCCGGTAGTGCAGGGTGTCGGCGTCCACCCAGTGCCAGGCCCCCTCGACCCGGGGTTCGCTGCGTACCTCCAGGGCGCGTTCCACGGTCCGGCGGGCGGCGGGATCATCGGCAGGGACGCGGTGGCTGAGCTCCGCGGTGACGGGCTGGCCCACTCCGTACGTACGGGTCCGCCGGCCGTCCCCGGGGCCGAGGAGCACGGTGAGCCGCTCCCCCGACGGGGCCTTCGCGGTGCGCACGGCGAGCCGGACGGTCCGGCGGCGCGGGCCGTCGCGGCCGGGCTCCTCGACGACGAGCCGGGCGGTGTACGCGCCTCCGGCGGGCAGCGCGACCTCACTGGTCCAGCGGGTGCCGTCGGCGTCGGTGCGGCCGGCGATCCGGCGGCCGCGCCGGTCGGTGACGGTGACGTCGGTGAGCCGGCCGGGGGTGCGCAGGGCGAGTTCGACGGGACCCCGGGCGTCACGGGGCAGGGTGACGGCGGCGGGGGCGTCGGGGGCCGCGGTGGTGGGGTACAGCCGGCACAGGCCGACGGTGGCGGGACAGACGCCGACCGTGAGGATCGCGGGCGCCCGGGCGGTCGCCTCGCCGGGCCGGCCGTCCGCGGGGGGCTGCGCGGCGGCGGTGGTGACGAGGACGGCCCCGACGGCGAGCGAGAGCGCCCCCCACCCCTGTGCGTATCGGCGTGACGGCACGTCGGCCATCCTCCCCTTTCGTCGCCGGCCGGTCGGAAGGTCGGCGGGCGGCCGCCGACCGGAGTATCAGAACCGACGGGGGGAGCAAAAGATGATCAAGGCCGTGGGCGTGGCGGGCGAGAGGTGCGGGAGACGACTCGAATGGGTCAGCGGGGCGGCTCGGGGAGCTCCTCGCCGGTCTCCAGGAGGGACTTCAGGCTGGAGACGATCGCCGGCCAGCCCTCCCCGACGAGCCCCCGCAGGAGGCCGTCCGGTTCCAGGTCGCCGTGGGTGACCGTCAGCCTGACCGTGTCGCCGGAGGGTTCGACCGTGAAGGCCACGGAGGACCGGCGCTCGCGGGCGAGGCGCGCGTACACCTCGTCGTCCAGGCCGACGGCCCGCGCCCATGCGGGGGTGAAGGTGTGCCAGGTGTACGCGAGCCGGCGGCCCGGCACGGCCTCGACGACGACCTGCTCGGGGTCGGCGGTCCGGCGGCCGCCCTCGTCCCAGACCATCGGCGCGCCGGGGGTCCACTCCGACTCGAAGGCCACGCCCCAGTAGCGCCGGGTCAGCTCCGGCTCGGTGAGCGCCTTCCACAGCTCGTCCGGGGTCGTCCTGATGTAGCTGGTGTAGACGTACGCGTCGGTGTCCATGGCGCTGCTCGCTCCTCCGGCCCCCGGTCGTCTCCCCCGTGGTGTCGTGGTGATCCAGCCTAGGCAGGGGCGGGGCCGGGTGCCAGGCAGGACCGGGCGGCCGGGGATGCACCGGCCGTTGAATAGGTGCGGAGGAAACTATTCAACGGACTGCTAGCGTGTCCGGATGTCGCTCAAGCACGCCGTCCTCGCAGCTCTTCTGGAGGGCGAGGCCTCCGGATACGACCTCGCCAAGATCTTCGACGTGTCCGTCGCCAACTTCTGGGCCGCCACCCCGCAGCAGCTCTACCGCGAGCTGGACCGGCTGTCGGAGGCCGGTCTGATCGCGGCCCGGGTGGTCGAGCAGGAACGGCGCCCCAACAAGCGGATGTTCAGCCTCACCACGGAGGGCCGGCGGGATCTCGACTCCTTCACCTCGGTGGCACCCCGCCCGACGGCGGTGCGCGACGAACTGATGGTGCAGGTGCAGGCGTGCGACGGCGGCGACACCGAGGCCGTACGGGGCTTCGTGGCCCGGCACATGGAGCTCTCCCGGGAGAAGCTGGCCCGCTACGAGCGGCTGCGGGAGTGGCTGCTCGGCGGGCGGGACGAGGAGACGTACCTGCGCGAGGCGGAGCGCGTCGGACCATATCTGACGCTGATGCGGGGCCGGCTCCTGGAGGAGGAGAACCTCCGCTGGGGCGAACGGGTGCTCACGGTCCTGGACGCGCGGATCTCCGCGGGCCTCGGCGGGCGTGGGCACGAGGTGACGCCGGCTCCTACCCTGCGGTAGAACTCTCGAGTAGTCCGCCGGGATGGCCGGCGGGCGCGGACCGGGCGGACGCCGGGAGACCGGGGCGCCCGACGAAGGGGCGGACCCCATGAACGTCGGCGATGTCGTCGAGGACTTCACCCTTCCGGATGAGACCGGCGCCCCGCGCTCCCTCTCCGGACTGCTCGCCGAGGGACCGGTCGTCCTCTTCTTCTACCCCGCGGCGATGACGCCCGGCTGCACGGCGGAGGCCTGCCACTTCCGGGACCTGGCCGCGGAGTTCCGCGCGGCGGGCGCGCTGCCGGTGGGCGTGAGCGGCGACGAGGTCGCGAAGCAGAAGGAGTTCACCGAGCGGCACTCGCTCGGCTATCCGCTGCTCTCCGACCCCGACGGTCGCGTGCGGGAGCGCTTCGGCGTGCGGCGCGGCTTCTCGCTCGCGCCGACGAAGCGGGTCACGTTCGTGATCGGGCAGGATCAGCGCGTCAAGGAGGTCGTCCGCAGCGAACTGCGCATGAGCGCCCACGCGGACCGGGCTCTGGCCGCGCTCGCGACCCTGCGCACCGCCTGAACGACGGAACCGCCGACGGGCCGGTTCTCCGGCTGATCCCCTCACGGGGCCGGTTCCGCACGGGGGTCGACCGGCTGCCTGCCGCCCGGCGGGGCCCGGGCCCGTCCGCCCGGGCCCCCTCCTCGGGGTCAGGCCCCGAGGAGCTTGGCCTTCGCGGCGGCGAACTCCTCGGGGGTGAGCAGTCCCTGCTGGGCGAGGGCGCCGAGCCGGGCCAGTTGTTCCGTCAGCCCGCCGGCGTCGGCCCCGCCGCCGGGCGGGGACGCCGCCGGGGCCTGCGGGGGCGGCGCGGCAGGGGCGGCCCGCGGGGGCTGCTCGGCCTCCTGCTGCTCGTACCGGAGGTCGGCGACGGCCTGCTCCTGGTCCTGCTCGCGGCGGGCGTTCCGCGCGGCGCTGCGGCCGGCGGCGTACGCGGCTCCGCCGAGGAGGGCGCCGCGCAGGAGCGGGGCTCCGGCGGGGCGGACCACGGGGCGGACGAGGGGGCGGCGGCGCATGAACATCGGAGGTCAGCTCCTTTCCGCGGCGGCGGCGACCGCCTGCTCGTAGGCGGCGCGCGCCTCGTCCACGTGGGCGTCGGGCACGGGCACCCGGGCCGCGACGCGGCCGCCCGCCTCCCGGATGGCCTCCGCGGCCCGCCCCGCCCAGATGTGCTCGACGAGCAGCATCAGCGCGCAGGAGCCGGGTTCGAGGGACTGGGCGACCTCTGCCGCGTCCTCGGGGCCGAGGAGGTTGGCCTCGGGCCCGATCTCCGCGGTGGCCTCGTCGTACTCCTCGTACTCGATCAGTTCGGAGGTGGAGACCTCCCCGGACGGCGACCGCACCACGACGAGCGAGTCGATCAGCCGCACCTGCCCCTCCTTGCGGAGCTCGGCGATCGCGGCGACGGCCGCCACCTTCAGCCGCTCGCCCGGAAAGGCGAGCACCACACATTCCACCGGTCCCATGGCTCTCCGCTCCTCGGCGGCGGGGCCGCCGTCCGCGTACGGAACGTCCATGCGACCACGCCGGACACGGGTCCGCACGCCGAGGCCCGGACGGGCGGCCACGACGTGCGAGCCCGGACCGGGCGGGTGAGACTCGCTCCAACGCGCGGCCTCCCCGGCCGGCGGGAACGGAGAGTGCGGGAATGGACGACTATCCCCTCCTGAACGTCTTCTGGACGATGCTGTGGTTCTTCCTGTGGATCATGTGGCTCTTCCTGCTCTTCAAGGTGATCACGGACATCTTCCGGGACCACGAGCTGAGCGGCTGGGGCAAGGCCGGCTGGCTGATCTTCTGCATCGTGCTCCCCTACCTCGGCGTGCTGGTCTACGTGATCGCCCGCGGCAAGGGCATGGGGCTGCGTGACGCCAAGCAGGCGAAGGACGCCGAGGCCCGCTTCCAGGAGTACATCCGGCAGACGGCCGGCACCCGGACCGGCGCGGACGCCCCGAGCGCCACCGACGAACTGGCCCGGCTCTCCGCCCTGAGGGAGAAGGGCGCGATCTCCGAGGAGGAGTTCCAGCGGGCGAAGGCCAAGGTCCTCGCCTGACCCCCGGCACACACCCGCCCGCCCCGCGCCGTGGCGTTGCCGACGACGGCGACCAGCGACGAGGAGCAGGCCAGGCCCCGGTGTCCCGGACCCGCACCCTTAATGCGAGTCCGGGATTCCGCTTTGATACGGTCCGGCCGTGAGGCTGACCAAGTTCACCGACCTGGCCCTGCGTGCCGTGATGCGCCTGGCGGTCACCGAAGACGAGGAACCCGTCACCACGCGCGCGGTGGCGGAGGAACTGGCGGTGCCGCACGCCCACATGGCGAAGGCGGTCACCCGGCTCCAGCACCTCGGCGTGGTGGAGGCGCGCCGCGGCCGCGGGGGCGGACTCGCCCTCACCGACTTCGGCCGGCGCGCATCGGTGGGCTGGCTGACCAGGACGCTGGAGGGCGAGGAGGAGGTCGTCGGCTGCGAGGGCGATCCGCCGTGCCCGCTGCGGGCGGCCTGCCGGCTGCGCGGCGCGCTGCGGGAGGCCCAGGACGCCTTCTACCGGGCTCTCGATCCGCTGACGGTGGCCGATCTCGTGCGGTCGCCGACCGGCCCCGTACTGCTCTCCCTCACCGCGCGGCCGCCTTCCTGACCCCTCACTCCCCCGCCCGTGCGGCTCCCACCGCACGGGCCCCTTCGGTTTTAAATAGGTAGATGATCTACCAGATTAGGAGTTCCGATGCTGTCCGAGCAGGCCGTACCCGTCGCCCGCGCCACCCTGCCCGCCGTCGCCGGGGCGCTCGACCGGATCACCGAGCGCTTCTACGGGCGGCTCTTCGACGCCCACCCCGAGCTGCTGCGCGACCTGTTCAACCGCGGCAACCAGGCCAACGGCGACCAGCGCAAGGCCCTCGCCGGGTCCATAGCCGCCTTCGCCGTCGCGCTCCTGGAGCGTCCGGACACCCGCCCCGACACCCTGCTGTCCCGCATCGCGCACAAGCACGCCTCGCTCGGCGTCACGGCCGACCAGTACAAGATCGTGCACGAACACCTCTTCGCCGCGATCGCCGAGGTGCTCGGCGAGGCCGTCACCCCCGAGGTCGCCCGAGCCTGGGACGAGGTCTACTGGCTGATGGCGAACGCGCTCATCGCCCTGGAGCACCGCCTCTACCAGGAGACCGGCGTCGACGACGGCCAGGTGTGGCGCCCGGTACGGATCTCCGAGCGGCGCGAGGAGACCGCGGACACCGTCTCCCTGACGCTCACCGACCCCGACGGCGAGCCGCTGCCGCCCTTCCGGCCCGGCCAGTACGTGAGCCTCCGCGTCGCCCTCCCCGACGGCGCCCATCAGATCCGCCAGTACAGCCTCTCCAGCGCACCCGGCCGCCCCTCCTGGCGCATCACGGTGAAGCGGGTCGACGGGGACCCGGCGGGCGAGGTCTCGAACCGGCTCCACGCCCACGCGGCCGCCGGAGACGTCCTGGAGGTCTCCGCACCCTTCGGCGACCTGGTGCTGCCCGAGGGCGACGGACCGCTGCTGCTCGCCTCCGCCGGCATCGGCAGCACCCCCATGCTCGCCATGCTCGACCACCTCGCCGCCACCGGGTCCGAGCGCCCGGTCGTCGTCGTGCACGCCGACCGCTCCCCCGAGGCGCACGCCCACGCCGAGGAGCTGCGCGAGCTGGTCGGCCGGTTGCGACGGGGCAGCCTCCACCTCTGGTACGAGGCGCCGGGCGCGTCCGGCGTCCGCGAGGGCCGCGCCGACGTCACCGCCCTGGAGCTCCCGGCCGGTACGCACGCCTACCTCTGCGGCCCGCTCCCCTTCCTGCGCGCGGTCCGCGGCGACCTCGTCGCCTCCGGTGTCGCCGCCGCCGACATCCACTACGAGGTCTTCGGCCCGGACCTCTGGCACGGCACCGCCGCCTGACCTTCGATCCCCAAGCGCCATGGCGTTCCCGCAGCGGATCCTGCATAGTGTGGGCGCGGATCGGCCTCGCAATCAGCGGGGGCGGCAGGGAATGGACGGAAGCGATGGGATCGTACGGAGCGGGTGGCACCCACCTGGACGCGCGGCGGCCGGTACGGGGGATAGCCCTCGACATCGGCAGCTCTCGGACGCGGGCCTGGGCGCCGGGGGCGGGCGTCTACGCGGACGTGCCGAGCACCGCGGTCCGCCGCGGCCGCGTGTCGGACGACTCCGCCCAACTGCTGCTCCTCAAGCGGCTCGCCGCCTCCGCCCCCGGAGCCGAGAGCCACGACACCGTCGTGATGCTGACCCATCCGGTGCTCGCCGCCCCGGCCGAGCGCGAGGCGGCCCGCCGGGTGGTCGCCGGTCTCGGCCCGGTCCGGGTGATCGCCGTGGACAGCGCCCGGGCGGCCGCGGCCTACGCGGCGCCGCCCGGCGGCGGTCCGCTGCTCGTGATCGACCTCGGCGCCCGGCTGACCGAGGTCACGCTCGTCGTGGACGGACAGGTGCAGGACGCGCGGCTCGCCGAGCTCGGCGTCGACGACCTGCCGGCGCACGGCGGGGCGCCGGGCCCGGTGGTTGGCACCGCCGCCGACATGGTGAGCGACATGTGGCGCGAGGACGCCACCGGAGCGGTGCGCGGAGCACTGCGCCGGGGAGTGCTGGTGACCGGCGGCGGCGCGCTGCGGCTCGACGTGACCGCACGGCTCGCCCAGGTGCTGCGGGCCCGGATCCGGCTGGCCAACGACCCGGCGACCAGCGTCGTCCGCGGCGCCGGACTGATGCTCGCCTCCGCGCTGCGGCACCCGGGGGCCCGGCGCACCCCGTGACCGGGGCGCGCCGGGTGCGGCGTCAGCAGCCGGTCGACCAGATGTGGGAGTCGCCGCGGTCGTTGGCCGCGCCGCTGTACCCCACCTCCTGCCCGGGGGCGAGACAGATCGTCATGCCGCCGCCCTGCCAGGCGCTTTCGTAGACCCGCACGTGGTCCTTGATCCCCGGACCGGAGAGGCCGTGGTTGGCCCACGAGGAGTCGGTGTCGGAGATCCAGCTCTCCCACCAGCCGTCGTCCCCGCTCCAGTTGGCCCGCTGGCCGCCGAAGTTCGATTCCTGCCAGACGCAGAAGTGTCCGGAGGGGCATTCGGCGGCGGTGGCGGGGCCGGCGGCGGTGAGCCCGGTGGTGACGGCGAAGAGGGTGGCGGCCGTGGTGGCCAGGAAGCGCTTCACGAGGTGGTCGTGCCTTTCGGTGGTGGGGTGGGCGCGGGCAGCAGGACCGACCGCCGCAGCGCGTCGGCGCGCAACTGCCGGTAGGTGGTGAGCTCGTCGTGGTGCAGGGCGCGCACCTCGGTCAGCTCGGCGCGCTCCAGTCGGGCGCGGGTCTCGTCGAGTCCGGACTCCCGTGCGCAGCGGGCGGACGCGGCGGGGTCGGGACGCTCGGGGCGGGGGCGGCCCGGCGGGGCGACGCACTCGGTCCAGCGGGCGAGGGCTGCCTCGTGGGCGGGGTCGTCGCGGTAACGGGCCTGCGCCTCGGCGCGGAGGTTGTCGACGACCACCTGGGCCCGGAACCAGCGGTGCTGGTCGCCGTAGAGCCGGTCCTTGGCGGCGGCCAGGCAGCCGTCGCTGTGGGCGGTGACGGTGGCGCCGGTGGCGAGCGTCACGGCCAGTTCGCGGGGACCGGCCCCGAACAGAGCGGCCTGGAGGGCCCGGTCCGGTGCGGGGGCGCGCGGTTCGGCGGTGGCCCGGATGCCGCGGTCGGACAGGCAGTCGTCGACGAGTCGGCGCTCGGCCGCCCTGAGGAGCGCGTCCTGCGCGGCGCGCCCGGTCGGCACGGCGGGCGGTCCGGGCCCGTCGGGATGGACGGAGGTGCAGCCGCTGAGCAGCACCAGCCCGGCGGCGGCCAGGAGGGCCCGGCGGGCGAGCGGTGTGGTGGCGAGCGTCATGGGTCCCTCTCGGCGCGGTGCCTGGTCGGCGGGCCGGAGGATGATCGTCGACCGGCCCGACCGATCACTGCCCGTGACGAAGACGAGCATGCCTGCACTCACTCGAACGGGGCGAACGCGCCGTGGCGCGCGCCCCACACACGCCGTGCGCCGGTCGGGCGGCCGAAGACCCGGACATGGCGGAGCCCCGGCTGGACGGGGGGTTCCAGCCGGGGCCACTCACCGTGACGGGGCGAAGGGCGGTCACCTCTGGGGGGGACCTTGGGGACCGGGCCCCTTCGCCGTCACATAAGGGTGAACGGTGAACGATTGCCCCGTGTTCCGGATGAGGTGGGGTGAACGGTGTGAGTCGGGTCACCCCGTGACGCCGCGCTCCTCCCTACCCGCGCCGGCCCGGGCTGGGGGCCTCCGGTCAGTCCTTCTCGGGCCGGTAGACGGCTCCGGCACGAGCGGTGCCGGGGGCGAGGAGCTCCGGGACGGTGACGAAGGTGTAGCCGCGGTTCTGGAGCTCGTCGATGATCCCGGGGACGGCGGGGACGGTGCCGTCGTATATGTCGTGGAGCAGGATGATGCCGTCACGGTGCGCCTGGTCGAGGACGCGCTTCCGTATCAGGGCGGAGTCGGTCGTGGAGTAGTCCTTGGCGGTGATGCTCCAGAGGATCTGCGCGAGGCCGAGCTCCCGGCTGACGTCCTCGACCGTGGAGTCGGTGCGGCCCTGGGGCGGACGCATCAGGACCGGCTTGCGGCCGGTGATCCGCTCGACGGCGTCCTGGGTGCGGGACAGCTCCTCGCGCACCTCGTTCTCGTCGAGGTCGGTGAGGATGTGATGCGACCAGGTGTGGTTGGCGACCTCGTGGCCCTCGTCCGCGATCCGCTTGACGACCTTCGGATAGCGGTCGACGTGCTTGTGGCCGAGGAGGAAGAAGGTGGCGGGGACCCGCTTCTCCTTGAGGACGTCGAGGAGGTGCGGGGTGTCCTTGCCCGGCCCGGCGTCGAAGGTGAGCGCGATGCACTTCGCCTGCGTGCAGTCGACCCTGCGGGAGGCCGTGCCCGCCTTGCCGTCGTCGCCCGCCTCGGCCCGCGCGTCCTGCGGTGTGAGCGGGTCGACCCCGCAGCCGCCGAGCGTGAGCATGAGCGCGGCGGCTGCGACGATGGCGGCGGCCCTCCCACCGCGACGGCCCTGGCTGGATCGGAACATGGTGGTACCCGCTTTCCCCGGTTTCGTGTGCGACGCGGCCCCTCCCTCCCGCGCCTGGTCAGGACGCGGGAACCACAAGGCCGTCGTGAACTCTACACACGGTGTATACCGGGGTCGGGAGGGGGGTCTCCTTCCCCTCCTCGCCCCCCCCCGCCCTTCCTCGCCCCCTCCCGCCGCCTCCCTCCCGCTCCCTACCTGGGCATGACTCCGCCCCGGACGGAGCCCGTCCGCTCCGTCCGGGGAGTCGAGGTGTCGGGAGGCCCGCAGTGTCCGGGGTGTCCCGGTGTCAGGAATGCCCGGGGTGCCGTCCCGGGCGTCTGGGACGTCCGGGACCCACGGGTGGCTCAGCGGGAGGCGAGGAGCAGACGCGCCTCGGTCTCCTGGTCGCCCGAGACCGCCTGGCGGGACTCGACGCCGAACTCGGCGGCGAGCACCTTCTCGACCTCGGCGACGGCGTGGTAACCGCCGGTGAGGACGGCGGCCACCTTCCCGTCCAGGGCAGGGGGAGGCATGGCCTCGCGCCGGCCGCCGGAGGTGTCGAAGGTGGCCATCCAGACGGTGGCGGCCGGTCCGGACTCCGCCGGGGAGGCGGGTTCCACGTCCTCCAGCCGGTAATAGCGGTCGAGGACGTCGAAGACCGCCCGGGCGTCCGCCCGGGCACAGTCGCTCAGCTGGACGTTGACGTCGGTGTCGATGTGCAAGTCGTACACGTCGCTCATCTCCTCGCGGCCCACACGGTGCCACCTCTCCAGCATCCCCCTCCCCCGCGCTCACGTCGACGGCTCGCGTCCGGGGGCCGCCGTCACCCCTCGCCCAGGAGGGCGTCGACGGTGTCGGCCTCGGCCGCGGGTTTGTCCGGGCGGTGACGCAGGACGCGGGCGAAACGGAGGGTGATGCCGGCGGGGTAGCGGGTGGAACGCTGAAGGCCGTCGTAGGCGATCTCCACCACCAGTTCCGGCCTGACCCTCACCGTGTAGCCGTCGTCCTCGACGGACAGTTCCGCGAGCCGGTCCGTCTGCCAGCGGAGCATGGCGTCCGTGAGGCCCTTGAACGTCTTTCCCACCATCACGAACCCGCTGCCGTCGGCCGCGCGTGCGCCGAGGTGGAGGTTGGAGAGGTAGCCGGTGCGGCGCCCATGGCCCCGTTCGGCGGCGAGGACCACGAGGTCGACGGTGTGCACGGGCTTCACCTTGAGCCAGGTCCGACCGCGCCGTCCGGCCACGTACGGCGCGTCGAGGCCCTTGACCATGACGCCTTCGTGCCCTCGGGCCAGGGTGTCGGCGAAGAACCGCTGGGCCGCCTCCCGCCCCGCCGGGTCCTCGGGGTCGGCGATCTCCAGGCGCCGCACCCGGCGGTCCTCGGGCAGCAGCCGGACCAGGACCGCGTTCCGCTCCCGCCCGGGCCGGTCGACGAGGGCTTCGCCGTCGGCGGCGAGGACGTCGAAGAAGACGGGGGTCAGGGGGAGCGCCGCCTGGGCGCCGGTGACGTCGGCGCGCGAACCGACCCGCCCGGCGATGGACTGGAACGCCGCCGGCCGGCCGCTGCCGGGATCGAGGGCGATCACCTCGCCGTCCAGGATGAACGACTCCGACGGCACCTCGCGGGCGACGGCCACGACCTCGGGCAGGCGGGCGGTGATGTCGTCCAGCGAACGGGTGTGGACCCGCACCTCCTCCCCCTCCCGGTGCACCTGGATCCGGATGCCGTCCAGCTTCTCCTCCACCACGCACGGCCCCAGCGCCTCCACCGCCTCGACGACGGAGGCGGCCGTATGCGCGAGCATCGGCTGCACGGGCCGCCCGACCCGCAGCGTGAACCGGTCCAGCGCGGCGCGCCCCTCCGCGAGGACCGCCTGGGCCACCGGCGGCAGCGACCCCTCCAGCATCACCGCCCGCCGCAGCTCGGTGGCGGGCACCGCGGCGGCCTTCGCGACGCCCTCCAGCGCCACGGCGTCCAGCGCCCCCTGCCGCACCTCCCCCGAGAGCAGCCGCACCAGCAGCTCCTGTTCCTCCGCGGTCGCCGCCGCGCACAACTCCCGCACCCTGCGGGTCCGTTCCGCCTGCGCCCCCGGGCCCGCGACGGCCGCGAGCTCGTCCATCGCGGCATCCACGCCGGCCAGCGTCAGGGCGGGCACGGCCGCCGGCGGAACGGCGGGCGGGACGACGTCCTTGAGCGTGCTCCAGCCGACCCCGATCCGACCCTGGGGCAGCCGCCCCGAAAGGTAGGCGATGACGAGCGGACTCTCCTCGGGCGTGGCCTCCGCGAACAGTTCGGCAAGCAGCGCGATCTTCCGCGACCGCGCCGGAACGGCGGCGACCGCCCGGGAGACCTCCGCGACACGAGCCAGCAACATCCCCCCATCCTCTCCGCCCACCCCCACACGCGCACCCGCACCCGCACCCACCGAAGCCGGTGCCGGTGCGGCCGGTGCCGGCACCGTCGCCCTCGACCGTCAGCTCCAGTCCCGGCCCTGGCCCCACCCCCCGCCCGCCGTCCTCCCGCCCGGGAGGGCCCGGCGGATCCGGCCGAGCAAGCCCGGGCGTCGGGGACCCGACGCGCGGCCCGAGGGGGCGGTGCCCCGGTCGGCGCCCGGGCGGTGGGGCGCGCGCCGAGCCGGACGGGCCGCACGCCTGGCCACCTGCTCCGCTTCCGCTCTCCCCGTCGCTTCCGTCACCGGCGGGGCCGCGGGCTTCGCGAGCGGCTCCGGCCGCTGTTCGGCCTCCGGGTCCTGACCTGGTCGTCGGCGGTCGCCCGGGGAAGGTGCCTGGCGGGCGGCGCGGGCCTCGTCCAGGGCGAGGGCGAGGCTGATCCGGTGCCAGAGGATCTCGTCCGGGTCGTCGGCGCGGACGAGGCGGACGGCGGTCTCGTGGGACGCGCCCGCGACCGGGAAGCCCGGCGGCGGTGATGGGCGCAGCCGGTCGAGGTAGGAGCGCTCATAGGGGTCGTCGACGACCTCCGCGACCTGGACCGGGTCGAGCAGGGAGGCGATCGCCGCCGCGCGGGCCCAGGGGTCGTCGGTGCCGCGGAGGAGGAGGGACAGGTGCCGGGAGCGCCAGTTCCTGGCCCGCAGGTCCTCGCCGACGGCCTCCCGCTCGCGGACCTCGGCGGGAAGCCGGCCTTTGAGCAGTCCGGGGTTCGCCTCGCCGAAGGCGGTGACCTCGGCCGCCAGGTACAGCCAGGTCACCGCCCGGTAGCGGTTGAGGTAGAAGCGGACCGGGCTCAGGTGGCCGGTGCGGGCCAGCCGGTTGAAGCGGTCGTAGGCGATGGAGAGGAGCCCGGCGGCCTCTGCCGCGCCCACGGCCCGCACCCGGTCCCGTAGACCGCCGGGGAAGTCCGGCGCCGACTTGAGCCGGTCGAGCTCGGCGCGCGCGACCCGGCGCCGCTCGGGCGACCGGTCCTGGTGCGCTCCCCGCGGGTCCGGGACCGTCACCGGATCCGGGAGCGTCCTGATCAGACCCATCCGGACGGCGAGCCGGAACTCGTCGCGCTTCAGCTCCAGCTCTTCCGCCGCTCGGCCGGGCGCCACCGCCCCCGGCCGGGCCGCCGTGCCCGTGCCCGTCCCGGTCCCCGCCTGTGTCGTCCCGTCCACCGTCATGACGTCCGCCGCCTCCCCGCTCGCTCGCGCCGGCCCGATGGCCGGGCCGGGTTCAGCCGAACCCGACACCCACGAATGTAACGGAGAGTGACGATGCGTGTGCCACCTGTGGACAGTCCCCTGTGGAAAACGTCAGAAGGTCGGCCCGCCGGGCTGCCGCGCCGCGACACCCAGGTGCTCGCCGACCCGGTTGACCAGCAGCGTCATCTCGTACGCGACCTGGCCCACGTCGGCCTCTGCGTCGCTGAGCACGCACAAGCAGCTGCCTTCGCCCGCCGCCGTGACGAACAGCAGCGCCTCGTCGAACTCCACCATCGTCTGGCGGGGCCTGCCGGCCCGGAAGTGCCGACCGGAGCCGCGCGCGAGGCTGTGCAGGCCCGAGGAGACGGCGGCCAGGTGCTCGGCGTCCTCCCGCGCGAGTTCGCTGCTCGCGCCCGTCACCAGGCCGTCGTTCGACAGCACCAGCGCGTGCCGTATGGGCCCGACCCGCCGGGTCAGATCGTCCAGGAGCCAGTCGAGCCCCTTGTCCAGCGCCATGCGGTGTCCTCCCCCTCTTCGGTGCGGTCGCGCCGACCGGGCCCCGTGCCCGCGTGCGCCGAACGGACCGCGTGTCGCGGCAAGCCTTACGCACTGTCGTGGACAGGGCAAGCACCCCGATCCGCCCGGGTGTGCCGTCGTACGCCCGCATCGTGCCGTCCCGGGGCCTCGGGGACCGTCGTCGTCCTGCCCGCGGGCCACCCTCGTCCCGCCCGGGCGGCCGCCCTCGTCCGGCGCGACCGCCCGTTCACCCGACCGTGTCGAGGAGCCGGGCGGTGTGCATCCGCCCGGCGTACTCGACGACGCGGACGAGGACCTCCTTGCCGGAGTCCCGGTCGCGCGCGTCGCACAGCAGCACCGGTGTGCCGAGGTCCAGGTCGAGGGCGCGGGACACCTCCCGCGCCCCGTAGGAGCGGGCGCCCTCGAAGCAGTTGACGGCCACCACGAACGGAATCTTCCGGTGCTCGAAGTAGTCGACCGCCGGGAAGCAGTCCTCCAGGCGGCGGGTGTCCGCGAGGACGACCGCGCCCAAGGCGCCCTGCGCGAGCTCGTCCCAGAGGAACCAGAAGCGGTCCTGTCCTGGAGTGCCGAAGAGGTAGAGCGAGAGGCCCGCGCGGATCGTGATCCGACCGAAGTCCATGGCCACGGTCGTGGTGGTCTTCCGGTCCACTCCCCCGGTGTCGTCGACGAGTTCGCCCGCACGGCTGAGGCGCTCCTCGGTGCGCAGGGGCCGGATCTCGCTGACCGACCCGACCAGGGTGGTCTTGCCGACGCCGAAGCCGCCGGCGACGAGGATCTTCAGGGCGAGAGCGGTGTCGGCGCTACCGTCCGCGCCAGAGCTGTCAGAGCGCTCGTAGGCCATCGATCACTTCTCTCAGGATGCGTTCGTCGGGGAGTTGCGCGGGCGGTACGGGCCGGCTGACCCGTACGAAGCCCGATTCGAGGAGGTCGCCGAGGAGGACTCGGACGACGCCCACGGGGAGGTCGGCGTCGGCGGCCAGTTCGGCCACCGACTGGGTCTCGGCCCGGCAGAGGGAGAGCAGGGCGCGGTGTTCGGGGCCGAGCAGGTCCTCCTCGGCCCGGCCCGGCGGGTCGTCGTCGACGACGACCAGGGCGATGAGGTCGAACCGGACGTTGCTGGGGCCGGGTTTGGTGCGTCCGCCGGTCATCGCGTACGGCCGGACGATCGGTCCGGCGTCGGCGTCGTACCACTGGCTGGTCACGGGGTGGTTCTCCGGTCAGCCGGCGGCCGGTGGGGTCGCGGCGAGCCGCGGCGGGGTGTGCAGGTGCTCGCCGACCCGCTTGACGAGCCGGGCCATCTCGTAGGCGATGAGGCCGATGTCGGCGCTGACGGAGCTGAGGACGGCCAGGCAGGAGCCGTCGCCGGCGGCGGCGACGAAGAGGAAGCCGTCGTCCATCTCGACCATGGTCTGGCGCACCCCGCCGGTGTGGAACTGGCGTCCGGCGCCCTTGGCGAGGCTGTGGAAGCCGGAGGCGATGGCGGCGAGGTGCTCCGCGTCCTCCCTGCTGAGCCCGCTGGACGCGCCGACCGGCAGGCCGTCGCCGGAGAGCACCACGGTGTGCCGGACCTCGCGGACCCGGGTGACCAGATCGTCGAGGAGCCAGTCGAGTTCGCCGGAGCGGTGGTGGGAGACCCTCTCGTGGTCGATCATGCGTCGTCTCCTTCGGGTCGGGGGGCCTGGGGCGGGGTGGGGCGGGCGCCGAAGTACGGGCCGAGGTCGGTACGCGCGCGTGCGTCACGGCGTGGGTCGCGCGAGCCGTGCGGTTCGCCCGGGGCGGTCCGCGGGGCCGTGGGCGTGGACGTCGGCGCCGTGAGCCTCGGTGTCGTCGAGGCCGTGGGCGGCGGGGGCGTAGGGGTCGGGATCGGGGCTGTAGGCGGCGGGAGCGCGACTGCGGGCAGCGGTGTCTGGGTCGTGGGCAGGGAGATCGGGGCCGCCCGCTCGGAGTCCCCGTGCGGGCGTGCGCCCGGGGGCGTGCCGGCGTCCGCGGCGGAGTGCGCCGCCCCGGCAGAGTGGGCGGCCCCGGCGGAGTGGGCGGCCCCGGCGGAGTGGACGGCCCCGGCGGAGTGGACGGCCCCGGCGGAGTGGGCGGTCCCGGCGGAGTGGGCGGCTCCGGCGGGAGTCTCCGCCCAGGTGCCCGTCGTCGGGGAGCCGGCGCCGTGCGGGCGCCGGGTGCCCGGGGCGGGGCCGCCACCGCGCTGCCAGCCGTCGCGGTAGGCGGCCATCCGGTCGCGCACCCGCTCAGGCGTGCGCTCCGGGGCGCCGGCGACGGCCGGCGCGGGCAGCGGATCGGGTGCGGGCGTCTGGCGCAGTTGCGGAACGAGGCTCGCCTGGCGGATACGGCGGGGCAGTCCGTCGTCGCCGTCCGAGGCGCCGGGGCCGGCGGGCGGGTTCGGGTCCGTCGCCGTCCCTGACGCCGACGGCGGGGGTACGGCGGTGTGGCCGCGGGGGCGCAGGGGGGTCACCCCGGGCGGTACGGACGCCGGGACGGCGGTCGGCGCGGTCTCGGGTGTCGGACGGAGCGCGGGCACGGCGGTGGGGCGCGGCAGGACGCTCGGCGTCGTCGACCGGGTTCGGTCCGAGGTGCGTTCGGGGGCGGGGCGCGGCGGGGTGGCGGAGGTCGGCGGCACCGTCCCGGGCGCGGTCCGGCCGGGCGGGGCGGCTGCGGTGCCGGGCGCGGCGGCGGTCTGTGTGCCGGTGTCCGCCCCGGGGGTACGGGGGTCGGCCGGCGGACGGGCGAAGCGGCGGGCCTCCGCGCGGTGGGCCTCCTCGCGCTCCCGGGCGGGGCGTCCGTCGACGCGGGACGCCGTGTCCCGGGGCGCTCCGGCAACGGGCTCTGTGCCCTCGCCGGCCTCCGGGGCGCCTTGGAGAAGGCCGGTGGGAAGGAGGACCACGGCGGTGGTGCCGCCGTACGGGGAAGGCCTCAGGTGCACCTTGATCGCGTGCCGGGCGGAGAGCCTGCTGACGACGAAGAGGCCGAGGCGGTCGCTGTCGAAGAGATCGAGGGCCTCGGAGCGGTCGATGCGGGCGTTGGCCTCGGCGAGGCTCTCCTTGCCCATGCCGAGTCCCCGGTCCTCGATCTCCAGGGCGTAGCCGTTCCCGACGGGCTCACCGCTGAGCCGCACCTTGGTGTGGGGCGGGGAGAACTGGGCGGCGTTCTCGACGAGTTCGGCCAGGAGGTGGGTGAGGTCGGCGACGGCGGCGCCCGCGACGGCGGTCTCGGGGAGCCGGCGCACCTCCACGCGCGCGTAGTCCTCGATCTCGGAGACGGCGGCGCGGACGACGTCGGTCAGGGGTACCGGCATCCGCCAGGCGCGGCCCGGCGCGGCGCCCGAGAGGATGATCAGGCTCTCGGCGTGGCGGCGCATCCGGGTCGTGAGGTGGTCGAGCCGGAAGAGGTCGCCGAGCTCGCCGGGGTCGTCGGCGCGCCGCTCCATACTGTCCAGGAGGTTGAGCTGGCGGTGGACGAGGACCTGGCTGCGGCGGGCGAGGTTGACGAAGACCCCGGCGATGCCATTGGCCAGTTCGGCGCGTTCGACGGCGGCGGAGAGGGCGGCCCGGTGGACTGTGGTGAGGGCTTCGCCGACCTGGCCGATCTCGTCCTGGGGCGGTGGGCCCGGAGGGGCCTCGGCGTGGACGTCGATCTCCTCTCCCGCGCGCAGCCTGCCCATGGCGGCCGGGAGTTTGCCGCGGGCGATGCCGAGTGCGGTGTTGCGGAGGCCGACGAGCTCGACGACGAGCCCGCGGCCGATGCGTACCGAGATGACGAGGGAGGCGGCGACGGCGAGCAGTCCTAGCACGACGGCCGCGCCCGAGGGGCTGAGGACGCCGCCCGCGAACGGGTCGGTGGACTCTGCGGCGGCGGCCCGCGCCTCGTTCGCGACGGTGGCGAGCCCGGCGCGTACGGCGGCGACGGCGGCGTCCCACTCCGCGGAGGGCGCGGCCTGGGCGGCGGGCCGGCCGTCGGCGGCGCCGGCCACCCGGTCCTCGGCCGCGGTGAGGCGCGCGTGGTCGGGGCTCCGGGCCAGCCGTGACCAGGCGGTCCGGCCGGCCGGGGGCAGGTCGGTGGTGGCCGAGGCGAGGAGGGTCCGCCGGGTCTCGGCCGCGCCGGCGAAGGCACGCTGGTGGGCGGCGGTCAGCCGGCCGGTGAGGTGGGCGGAGGTGAGGAGGGCGTCCTCGCGGGAGAGCATCTCGTCGGCACGGGCGAGTTCGAGGAGCACGCGCGCGTGGGAGCCCCGGCCGGCGTCCTGGATGCCGGTGAGGGCGCCGTTGACGGCGAAGCCCGCCGAGACGGCGGCGGTGTAGGCGTCGCGGACGCGGTCCCCCTCGCCGCGGCCCTCGACGACGGCGGCCCGGAGCCGGGCGAGGCTTTCCGCCTCGCCGACGAACGCGGCGAGGCGGTCGGATACGTCGGCGGGCAGGTCGCCGGAGTCGCCGACGGTGTGACCGTCGCCGAGTCGCAGCCGGGCGACGGCCTCGTCGGTGCGGCGGATCCGGTCGTCCAGCTCGGCGGTCCGGTCCGTGCCGGGGGCGGCCAGCTGCCGGACGGCGGCCCGGCGTTCGTCCTGGAGGGCGGCGACGGCCGCGGACACGGGCTGCCGGATGTCGGCGTCGACGCGCTGGAGCTGGCGGAGCCGGGCCATGTCCTGGGCGGTGGTGACGGTGGCGAAGCCCCAGAGGGCGAGCAGGGAGACGACCGGGACCATGAGCAGCGAGACGATCTTCGCGCGCACGGTTCGGGGCCGTAGCCCTCCGCGGCGGTTCCCGGCACCGGAAGCGTTCACGGCGGGGGCGGCGGGAGCGAGAGCGGCCTCGGGAGCGGGAACGGGGGCGGGGGCGGCCCCGGGAACCGTCGCTCCGTCGTCCTTCCCCGGCCCCGGCGGGACGGCGGCCGGACGTGGCTCCGGTTCGTCGGCGGGCGGCCCGGCGTGCGCGCGCCGCCCGCGTGCGGTCGCCGCAGGCGCGGGCGCCGCGGCGTCCTGGTTCTTGCGGGGAGTACGCATGGGCTCCTCGTTCCGGCAGTACTACGGCTGGGCTGGGGGTGGCGAAGGCGGCGGGCGGGTGCACGCGCGCGTGCGAGAGGCGAGGGGTCAGGAGGTCCGCGCCGCGAGACCCGGGGTACGAATCCCGAGGCGCGAGGCCGGGGGCGCGAAGCCCGCGGCCCCCAGGCCCCAGGCCCGAGGCACGAGGCGCCACGCCCCAGCCCCGAGGCACGCCGAGTGGCGCGGACTTCAGGGAGAGGGCGTCCGCAACGGGTCGCGCCCGGCGCGGAAGCCGGCCGGGGCCACGTCCACGGCGTGCTCGTCCGGTTCGGTGAGGCGTTCGGCGGAGGCGTACGCGGCGCGTTCCCCGGCGGTCGGAGAGAGCGCGACGAACGCGGAGGTGATGAACAGGTACGAACCGAGGCCGACGGCCAGCGGGAAGATGAACTGCATGACGGTGGCACCGGGGAGGTCCGCGGAGGAGGGGACGACCTCGACGCTCACCGCGGACATCCCCGTGTAGTGCATGCTGCTGACGGCCGCTCCCATGACGAGCGAGGCGACCGCCACCGCGATCGGCGCGTGGATGTGGAGGGCCGCCCAGAGCGCGGCGGTCGCGGCGACGACCGCGATGAGGACCGAGAGGGCGACGAGCACGGGGTCGTAGTGGACGGTGCCGTGGAGGCGGAGCGCGGCCATGCCCATGTAGTGCATGCTGGCCACGCCGATCCCGGTGGTCAGTCCGCCGATCAGCAGCGATCTGCCCCTGAGGTGCCCGTGGCCGACGGCGAACAGCCCGACTCCCACCACGCCCATCGCGATGACGAGGCTGAGGCTCGTGAGCGGCACGTCGAAGCGGATGTCGGTGCCGGTGACACCGAAGCCGAGCATGGCCACGAAGTGCATGGTCCAGATGCCGGTGCCGATCGCGGAGGCGGCGGTGAGCAGCCAGTTCCGTCGCGAACGGCCGGTCGCGTCGAGTGCGCGCACGGTGCAGCGCAGCCCGAGGGCGGCGCCGATGCAGGCCATCGCGTACGACAGCAGAGGTGTGAGCCAACCGAAGGTGGCGTGGTCCAGGTGTCCCATGGCTCGGGGACGCTAGTGCGCGCCGGGGGGCGCATCGGGGGCGCATTTCGAAAGCTGTTGGAATATGACGCAGAGAAGTTCCAGATCGATCGGGCGAGGCTCGAACGTGCGCACAGAACGCTCACACTCACGGGTGGGCGATCATGGCTGCATGAGCGATGACCCCACAGATGTCCGAGCGTTTTTCGCCAGCCGCGCGGCCGACTGGGACCGCCGCTTCCCCGGCGACGGGCCCGCCTACGCCGCCGCCGTGGCCGATATGGGGCTGCGCCCCGGGGACGCCGTGCTCGACGCGGGCTGCGGCACCGGCCGCGCGCTGCCGCCGCTGCGTACCGCCGTGGGGCCGTCGGGCACCGTGCTCGGCGCCGACCTCACCCCGGAGATGCTGGCCGAGGCGGTACGGAGCGGGCGACGGGGCCCGGACGGCGCCTCCGCCCTGCTCCTCGCCGACGTCGGCCGGCTGCCGTTGCGGGACGGCGCACTCGACGCCGTCTTCGGCGCCGGGCTCGTCTCCCACCTCGCGGATCCCGTCTCCGGCCTGCGCGAACTCGCCCGCGTGGTGCGGCCCGGAGGGCGCCTCGCCCTCTTCCACCCCATCGGCCGCGCCGCCCTCGCGGCCCGCCACGGCCGGCAGCTCACCCCGGACGACCTGCGGGCCGAACCCCGCCTGCGCCCCGTACTCGCCGAGGCCGGCTGGCGGCTCGACTCCTACGTGGACGAGGAAACCCGCTACCTCGCCCTGGCGGTACGGGAGGCCTGACGGCCTGACGGGTCCTCAACGCCCCCTTCTGTCCCGGCACTTCACTGTCTACCGTGGACGTGCCGGGCAGTCGCGCCCGGGGAAAGGCGGCAGGCCGTGGCACGGATAGCGGAACGCATGCGCAAGCTCCTCCCCTCCACCCGACGCGCGTCCCGGGACGGGGCCGCCCCTCCCCCGGCCCGCTCCGGACGCCAGGGCCGCAACCTCTTCGAGGCCGCGGCGGTGTACGTGGCCGCCTGCGCCGAGGACGACCAGGAACGGATGGACGAGGCCTCGACCTGGGTCTCGCCCGGCCAGCTCAGCTTCGGCGCCAACGAGCTGGCGGGCCGCGCCCTGCTCACCCTCGCCCGCGAGCGCAACCAGACCCCCGAGACCGTCGCCCGGGCGCTGCTCGGGATCAAGGAGCGCTGAGGCTCACACCCGGAAGGCGCTCGACGCGCGCATTACTCGGTAGTAGGGTGCGCCGAATCCGATGGCGGGGCGAGTGAGGGAGCGTGTGGTGGCGGCTACGGAACCGGGGGCGGGCGACGACGCGCTGTACGTGCTGACCGCGTGCCTGCTGACGCCCGCGCGCTTCCCGAGCGTGCTCGGCGACGACTATCCGGCGGCGTGCGCGGCGCTCGGCCTCGAACCGTACGAGGAGGGGTACGGGCTGATCTTCGGCCAGGACGGGCTCGGCGCGCGCTGGACGGTCGTCATCGACGACGTCTCGCTCGTCGCGGTGGCCATCGCCTCCTGGGACTGCGGCATGGCCTACGACCTGTCCCCCGACGAGGACTCGGTCGTCGCCGGGCTGCCCGGCTGGCCGCTGCCCGTCGCCACCAAGGCCCCCGGCCTCCCGGACCCGCACGATCCCGAGCCGGAAGAGGGCGACCCCGCCCCGCTGGCGCCCCCCGCCGAGGACGCCTGGACGCCCGCCCACCGACGGCTCGGCGCGGACGAGGTGGCGCTGCACTGGAACCTCTGGCGGGAGCAGATCGGTCCCCGAACGGCGGCCGGGCAGTCGCCAGCGGCCTCCGCCCCGTCGCCCGCCGCGGAGGCGGAACCCGCGCCCGCACCCTCCGAGGGGGTCGCGCCCGCACCCTCCGAGGGCGTCGCGCCCGCTCCTTCCCAAGGCTCCGCGCCCGATCCGTACGCCGGTGTGCGCCGGGCCATGGACGAACTGAGCGGCTATCTGGAGTCGCCGCCGCCGGTGGGCCGGGTGCGGTCCGACGCGACCGGCGAGGGCGTGCGGACGCTCCGCGCCGACGGTCCCGGCTGGTCGCTGGTGGCCCGCACCGACGACATGGCCTTCTTCCTGCTCGACGAGCTTCCCCACGAGGTGCTTCCGGTGGCGCCCGGCCCCCGGCTCCCCGCGCTGCTCGACGGGCTCGACGCCATCGCCGTACGGCCCTCCTGAGTCACCTCTCCGCACGCCCTTCCGGAGGCACCCGTCCCGCCGGCTCCGGAGGGGGCGGGCGTCAGACGCGCTCCAGCGGGCGGTGCGGCTCGGCGGGCAGCTCGACGCGGATGGGGTCGCCGGGACGCACCTCGCCGCCGGTCAGGACGATTCCCATGATGCCCGCCTTGCGGACGAGCGCGCCGTCGGCGTCGCGACCGACGACCTGCTTGAGCAGTCCGTGACGGAAGCCGTCGATCTGGGCGCAGGGGTTGCGCAGCCCGGTGACCTCGACGACGGCCTCCGCCCCGAGGTGGAGGCGGGTGCCGGTGGGCAGGGCCAGCAGGTCCACGCCGCGGGTGGTGACGTTCTCGCCGAGGTCCCCGGGGGTCACCGCGAAGCCGGCTTCGGCGACCTCGTCGAAGAGTTCGGCGTGGATGAGGTGGACCTGGCGGAGGTTCGGCCGGGTCGGGTCCTGGGCTACGCGCGACCGGTGCCTGACCGTGACGCCGGCGTGGACGTCGCCGTCCACGCCCAGCCCGGCGAGGAGCGTGATGCTCTCGCGGTTGGGCTTGGTGAAGGAGTAGGTGCCGTTGCTGCTGACCGCGGTGACGGTGCCGTCGTCCATGTGCGACCCCCTGGTAGCGCTGCTGATCGGATCCGTGTTCGACCCTACTCCGGGCGGCCCGCACGCTCCTCGCGGAGGGAGGAACCGACCTCGTGGAGGTGGCCGAGTGCCTGCCGGTAGGAGTCGACGAAGCCGGTCTCGGTGTACGGGATGCCCAGGGCCCGGCAGTGGGCGCGGACGGCGGGCTGGGCGAGGCGCAGGTGGGGGCGGGGCATCGAAGGGAAGAGGTGGTGCTCGACCTGGTAGTTGAGGCCGCCGAGGAACCAGTCGGTGAGGACGCCGCCCCGGATGTTGCGGGAGGTGAGGACCTGGCGACGCAGGTGGCCCCAGCTGTCGCCGTCCTCGTGCTCGTCGGGCCGCTCCATGCCCTTGTGGTTGGGGGCGAAGGCGAGGCCGAGGTGGACGCCGAAGAGCATCTGGTGGACGAGCGCGAAGGCCAGGGCCTGGGCGGGCGTGAGGGCGGTGAGGAGCAGCGCCGCGTACCCGGCGAAGTGGAGGCCGAGCAGGGCGCCTTCGGTGAGGCGTTCGCGGCGGGTGCGGTACGGGCCGTCCTTCGCGAGCAGGGCCCGGACGCCGTACAGCTTGAGCGCGAGGCCCTCCAGGGTGGTCAGCGGGAAGAAGAGCAGCGCCTGGTGGCGGGTGAGGAAGCCGCGCAGGCCGGTGCGGCCGGCCGTCTGGTGCTCGGCGAAGACGAGGACGTCGGCGGCGACGTCGGGGTCCTTGTCGAGGTGGTTGGGGTTCGCGTGGTGGCGGTTGTGCTTGTCGTTCCACCACTCGCGGCTCATGCCGAGGAGGAGGTTGGCGTGGACGAGCTGGATGACGCGGCCGGCCCTGCGGTCGGCGGTGATCTGGGCGTGGCCGGCGTCGTGGGCGAGGAAGGCGGCGCGGGCGGAGAGCAGCGCGAGGGGCACGGCGAGCAGGACGGACCACCAGGCGGGGCCCGTGAGGAGGAGGGCGCCGGCGACGGCGGCGAAGCCGAGGAGGGTGACGGCGATGTCCCGGGCGTACCAGCCGGGGCGGTGGGCGAGCAGCCCCTGGCTCCGCACCAGGCGGAGGAGCGGGGAGAACTCGCTGCCCGCGGCCCGGTTCCGTGCGGCGGGCGGCGCCGGGGCGGGTGCGAGGGCGGTGGCCTGGGACATGGGAGGGCTCCGGCTTCTGTGAGGTGGGGCTGCCGCCGTCCGCGCCGAGGGCCGGTGACAGGCCTTCACCGTAGGAATCGGTGACGGGTCGGAGCCATGGCGTCACCACCCGACCGCGGGCGGGGGCGGACCGGCGTCCGGGGGTGGGGCGTTCCCCACCCCCGCCTGGACAGGGGGTCCGCTCCTCCCGTGGCAGGGGCCCCCGGCCGCGGCCGGAGAGGCACGGACGCCGGCCGCAGAGGGACGGGGCCTCGGCCGTCGAGGCACGCGGCACCGGCCACCGGGCCACCGGGCCACCGGGCCACCGGGCCACCGGGCCACCGGGCCACCGGGCCACCGGGCCACCGGGCCACCGGGCCACCGCGCCACCGCGCCACCGCGCCACCGCGCCACCGACGCACGGGTCCCCGGACGCGACCGCCGAGCCACGGGACACCGGCCGCCGCGGCACGGGCCCTGGGTCGCACAGGCACGGCCCCCGACCCCCGAGGCAGCGGATGTCGCCCCCCGAGGGGCACGGATTTCCGCCGTAGCCAAGGCCTGTGCGCATGTGTCGGGTGTCACGCAGGATGTGCGCGGTCGGGGAGTCGGGTGGGGTAAGGTCGGCCGCTCCGTCTCGCAGGTAGTCATATGTGGGGAATGTGTTGACGTCGTCGTTCCGCTCGTCCGGCCCCGGTTCCGAACCTTCCGTCCCGCCCATCGCCCCCGTCCCACCCGTCACTCCCCTCCCGCCCGGCTCCCCCGTCCCACTCGTCACTCCCCTCCCGCCCGGCTCCCCCGTCGGGCCCGTCCCGCCCCTCACCCCCCTCCCGGCGTCCGGTGTCGGCGCGCCGGCCGCCGTCTTCCTCCCCGCCGACCCGCCCCGGGCCGGCCGGATCGCGCTCTGGTCGCCCGCCGGTGAACCGCTGCCCGTGCCGCCGGGGGCGGCGGAGGACGTGGTCACGGTGGTGGACGGGGCGGAGCTCCGGCCCGTGACCGTCCCCGCGGCGCTGCTGCCGGTAGGGGACGCGCTGCCGTACCTCGCCGCCGCCCGGCTCTCCGGCGGGGCCGACCCGGCGGCCGCGTTCTGGGGCGGTGCGGCGCTCCTCGCGCTGGACCTCGTCGCGCGCGGCCTGCTGCTGCCCGGGGTGACGGCGGCCGGTCACGACGCCTGGCGGGCCGGGCCGTTGGGGCCCGAGGAGCTGGACCGGATGCGGACGCTCGCCGCGTCGATGCCGCCCACCGCGCACGCCACTCCCCTGGCGCCCGCCGGGACCGCGGAGGAGACGGAGGAGACGGAGGACTGGCTGCTGCCCGAGCCGGAGGAGCTGCTGCGGGCCTTCCTCGACGCGGTCGCCGACGCCCTCCCCCGTACCCCGGCAGCCGCGCTCGCCGCCGGCGGCCCCGCGTTCGCGGCGGAGGAGGCGCAGCCCGTGCCCGAACAGCGGGCGTGGGCGGCCGATCTGGCGGCCGGTCACGACGCGGGCGTACGGCTGTCGCTCCGCCTCGAACTGGTCGGCGGCGACGCGGCGGGGGCGGAGGCGCCGGGCTTCCGCGCGGTGCTCCAGCTGCACTCCGCCGCCGATCCCGCGGTGGTGGTGGACGCGGCCGAGGCCTGGTCGGGCGCGGGTCCGGCCGCCGCGGCGCTCGGGCCGCGCGCCCGGATGGACGCGCTGCTCGCGCTGCGGCGGGCCGCCCGCGCCTGGCCCGCGCTCACTCCGCTGCTCACGGCAGCCGTGCCGGACTCGATGGAACTGGCCGACGAGGAGCTCGTGGAGCTGCTCGGCCCGGCGTCCCGCGCGCTGGCCGCGACCGGCATGCGCGTGCACTGGCCGCGTGAGCTGGCGGACCGGCTGACCGCCCGGGCCGAGATCGGACCGGCCGAGGCGGCCCCGGGGGCCGCTGCCGTGACCGGTCCCGTGGCCGACGCGCCGTACGGCGAGGGCGACGACGGCCGTGGTGGCGGCGTGCCGTCGTTCCTCTCCGCCGACGCGCTGCTCGCCTTCAATTGGCGCTTCTCCCTGGGCGATCAGGAGCTGACCCGGGCGGAGCTCGACCGGCTCGCCGAGGCCGGGCGGCCGCTGGTGCGGCTGCGTGACCGGTGGGTGCTGGTCGATCCGGCGGAGGTGCGGCGCGCACGCGAGCGGCAGGACCGCGAGGTGACGCCGGTCGACGCCCTCGCGGCCGTGCTCACCGGCACGACGGAGGTCGACGGCCATCGGTTCGAGGTGGTCGCGAGCGAGGCCCTGGAGCGGCTGCGCGAACGGCTCTCCGACCCCGAGGGCGGGGTCCGCGAGGTGGCGCAGCCGGCCGCCCTCGCCGCCACGCTGCGCGACTACCAGCTGCGCGGTCTGAACTGGCTGCACCGGATGACCTCGCTCGGCCTCGGCGGCTGCCTCGCCGACGACATGGGGCTGGGCAAGACCATCACCGTCATCGCCCTCCATCTGCACCGGCAGGGCGAGGCGGACACCGCGGGCCCGACCCTCGTCGTGTGCCCGACCTCGCTGATGGGCAACTGGCAGCGGGAGTTCGAGCGGTTCGCCCCCGGCACGCGCGTGCGCCGCTTCCACGGCGCCGGCCGCGACCTGGACGGGCTCGGTGCCGGGGACGTCGTCCTCACCACGTACGGCACGATGCGGCTCGACGCCGAGCGGCTCGCCGCCCCCGCGTGGGGGCTGCTGGTGGCGGACGAGGCACAGCACGTGAAGAATCCTTACTCCGCCACCGCCCGCAGGCTGCGGACGATCGGGGCACGCGCGCGTGTGGCGCTGTCCGGCACTCCGGTGGAGAACAACCTCTCCGAGCTGTGGGCGATCCTCGACTGGACGACGCCCGGGCTGCTCGGCGGCCTCGGTGCCTTCCGGCGCCGCTACGCGGACGCCGTCGAGGGCGGCGACCCGGCGGCCGCGGAGCGGCTCGGCGCGCTCGTCCGCCCGTTCCTGCTGCGCCGCCGCAAGTCCGACCCGGGCATCGCGCCGGAGCTGCCGCCGAAGACCGAGACCGACCGCGCCGTCTCCCTGACGCCGGAACAGGCCGGCCTGTACGAGGCGGTGGTGCGCGAGAACCTGCTGGCCATCTCGGCGGCGGAGGGGATGGCGCGGCGCGGCCTCGTGGTGAAGCTGCTGACCTCGCTGAAGCAGATCTGCAACCACCCCGCCCAGTACCTGAAGGAGGAGCGGCCCCGGATCGCCGGCCGTTCGGGGAAGCTCGAACTCCTCGACGAGCTGCTCGACACGATCCTGTCCGAGGGGGCGAGCACCCTCGTCTTCACCCAGTACGTCGGGATGGCCAGGATCCTGGAGGCGCACCTGGCGGCGCGCGGGGTGCGGACGCAGTTCCTGCACGGGGGCACCCCGGTGGCGGAGCGGGAGGCGATGGTCGCCCGTTTCCAGGAGGGCGAGGTGCCGGTCTTCCTGCTGTCGCTGAAGGCGGCCGGGACGGGGCTCAACCTCACCCGGGCCGAGCACGTGGTGCACTACGACCGCTGGTGGAACCCGGCGGTGGAGGCGCAGGCCACCGACCGGGCGTACCGGATCGGGCAGACGCGGCCGGTGCAGGTGCACCGGCTCGTCGCGGAGGGGACGGTCGAGGACCGGATCGCGGCGCTGCTCGAACGCAAGCGCGCGCTGGCGGACGCGGTCCTGGGCGGGTCCGGTGACGCTCCGGCCGAACTGACCGAGCTGACCGACGCGGAACTGGCGGAACTGGTCTCCCTGCGCGGGGACGACGTCGCGAACAGGGACGGACGATGAGCGGGTACGGGGCCACGGGCGGATACGGGACGGCCGACGGGCACGGCACGGCGGACGGATACGGAATGACGGGCGGCCATGGAACGGCGGACGGGGGTGTGACGACGGGCGGCGGCCGCGGGCACGGGGCGGCGGACCGCGACTCCGAGGAGCTCACCTTCGGGGCGGCGCCGCCGGTGCGCGGCGGTGCCTTCACCCGCACCTGGTGGGGCCGGGCGTGGCTCAAGGCGCTGGAGGACACGGCGCTCGACGGCCGGCAGGTGAAGGAGGGCCGGAGGCACGCGCGGGCGGGGGCCGTCGGCGCCGTGTCGGTGCGGCCCGGGCGGATCACCGCCGTCGTGCAGGACCCCGACGGCTCGGCGTACCGCAGCGACGTGCTGGTGCGCACCCTGGCCGACGAGGAGTGGGACCGGCTGCTGGACCTGGCCGTCGACAGCGCCGGGCACATCGCCGCGCTCCTCGACCACGAGATGCCGCCGCACCTGGTGGAGGACGCGGCGGGGGTCGGGGTCGACCTGCTGCCGGGCATCGGGGACCTGGAGCCGGAGTGCGGCTGCGAGGCGTGGGACCACTGTCCGCACACGGCGGCGCTCTGCCACCAGGTGGCGCGGATCCTGGACGAGGACCCGTTCGCGCTGCTGCTCCTGCGGGGGCGGGGGCAGCAGGCGGTCGTGGACGCGCTCCAGGCCCGCAGCGCGGCCCGCGCGGGTGGCGGGGCGGCGACCGGCGGGGCCCGCGACACGGGGACGGGGGCCGGCGGGCCGCGGGGCGTGTCGGCGGCGGAGGCGTACGCGCTGCGGGACATCCTGCCGCCGCTGCCCGCCGTGCCGGTGCCGGACGCGGCGCCCGGGGAGCCGCCGGCCCTGGACACGGAGACGGATCCGGAGCCGGGGGTGGAGCCCGCCGCCCTGGAGTTCCTGGCCGCGGACACCGCGGCCCGCGCCCACCGGCTGCTGACCGAGCTGCTGGCCGGCCGGCCGGTCGCCCCCGCCGGTTCGGCCGGGGGGCTTTCGGTCGCCGAGGACGCGGTGCGGCTGGCGGCGGGTCGGCCGCCGGCCTGGGTCGCGGGGCGTCTCGCCTCGGGCACCGGGCGTTCGCGCGCGGAGCTGGACGCGGCCACGCGCGCGTGGCGGTGGGGCGGGGCCGCGGCCCTCGCCGTGCTGGAGGAGTCGTGGACCCCGGACGGGCCGGCCCTGGCCGTGGCGGAGGCCCGGCTGGCCGGGGCCTGGGAGGACGGCGAGGCTCCGGAGCTGAGCCGGTCAGGGGCGCGCTGGACGGCGTCGGGCGGACGGGCGCAGCTGCGGCTCGGCGAGGACGGCCGCTGGTGGCCCTACCGCCTCGTCGGCGGCGGATGGGTCCCGGTGGGTCCCGCGGACCGGGATCCGGCGGCGGCGTTCACCGCGGCGACGGCCGAGGGCGAACGGGACGGCCAGCCGGAGGAAACGAACGCGGGTTCGCGTGACCTTTCGCAATGACCGGTGAAACCCCCGCAGTCTGATCAGTTGTTGTCATTTTCTCTATGTATTCCTGCCCTCTTTGAGGGCCAGTTTGATTGATAGAACCCTTCCCTCCATCAACGTCACATGCCAATGGCGAACTGACTATGCTCCGCAGATGTGTTGCGCCCCGCTCACAGCGAGTCATGAACGCTGGGAGCGGGCGCCGACGGAGCACGGCCGCGAGGGATGTTTCGAGCACCTGTGCGTGATCGATCGCATGTCCGCTCATTTTCCTGACGGTACGTCGCCCCGCTTCAGTCCTTCCCCCTTTCCGGACGTCGAGGGAAACCGTTGATGGAACGCGCAGGTTCAACTTCCAGAGCCAGGCCGGGTGCGACGGCTCCGGTGTGGCTCGTCCCGCCGGGGGTGCTGGCCGCCCTCTTCGCCATGGGGCTGCTCTTCGCGCCTGCGCAGATACGGACTCCGGTGGCCTGGTACGGCTTCGCGGCGGTCTCCCTCACGCTCGGCAGCACCGCCCTGACCGTGCGCCTGGCCCGGGCGGCCGAGGCGGCCCGGCACACGGGGGCGCTCCGGGCCGCCCGGCAGGCCCACGCGGAGACCGAGGCCGCGCTGCTCGCGCGCCTCGCCGACCAGCGGACGGCCACGGTGTGGATGGCCGAGGAACTGCTCCCCGCGGCCGTCGCCCGGCTCCAGAAGGGCGACTCCACCTCGGAGATCGTGAACTCGGTGCGCGTCGGCGAGCACCTCGACGAGGGCTTCACCCAGGCGCTCAAGGGGGCGCTGAGGACGCTGCTCCTCGCCGTCGAGGCCGAGGAGAACACCCGGGACTCCTCCCAGCGCGCCCTGGTGGCCGTCGCCCGCCGCGTCCAGGCGATCGTCCACCAGCTGGCCAAGGACCTCCGCGAGATGCAGATGGTCCACGGCACGGACCTCGTCCTCGCCCGCGGCCTCCAGGACGTCGACCACCGCAACGCCCTCATCGGCCGTCTCGCCGCGAGCATCGCAGTCCTCGGCGACGCCCGCCCCGGGCGCCAGTGGTCGAAGCCCATCCCCCTCTACGACGTGCTGCGCGGCGCCATGTCCCGCATCGTCGACTACCCCCGGGTCAAGCTCCAGTCGGTCACCGAGGCCGCGATCGTCGGCCCCGGCGCCGAGCCCCTGATCCACCTGCTCGCCGAACTCCTCGACAACGCGACGACGTTCTCGCCCCCGCACTCGCCGGTGGAGGTGAGCGCCGTCGAGGTGCCCTCGGGCATCGCGATCGAGATCGAGGACCGCGGCGTCGGTCTCACCGAGGAGGTCCGCCAGCGCATCAACCGGGTCATGACGGACTCCGCCTCGGGCCTCTTCCTCGCCGGCCTGGGCGAGGTGACCCAGCTCGGTCTGCCGGTGGTCAGCCGGCTGGCCCGCGAGTACGGCTGCGACGTCGACCTGCGCCCCTCCGCCTACGGAGGCGTACGGGCCGTGATCCTCGTACCCCGGCGCCTGATCACCACGGTGGAGAAGCCCGTCGTGAGAACCCCCGAGCCCGCCCGGAAGCGCACGACCGGGCCCGTGCGGCCCCTGCCGTCGCGCGGCGGTGCCACGGTGCCGCCGCCGGCCCCGGAGCCGCTGCCCGTGCTGCCGCCCACCCCCATGCTCCCCACCTCGTTCGACGAGGGCGCGGCGCCCTACATCGACGGGCAGACCCTCAACGGTCTGCCCCGCCGCCGCCGTGACTCCCCCGTCCCGACGCCGGTCCTCCGCACCGGCCCCGAGCCCGCCCCCGCCCCCACCACCGCGCGTCAGCCCGGCCTGATGTGGGAGGCCTTCAACGGCACCAAGCGCTCGGACTCCGCATCCCCCACCACCCCGCTCAGCCAGCCGTCTGATGAGGTCGAATAACATGCAGCCACTGCCCAACATCGACTGGATGCTCACCGAGCTCGTGGGCGGCGTACCGCACGTACGACACGTCGTCGTCCTCTCCGCGGACGGCCTCAGCATCGGCCAGGCCAACACCGCCCCCGACACCGCCGACGCGATCGCCGCGGCCTGTTCCGGCATCCAGAGCCTCGCCCGGGCGATCGCGCAGATGTTCCCGCACGGCAACGGCACCACCCACATGGTCGGGATCGAGGCCGACGGCGGCTACTTCTCCCTGATGGCCGCCGGCCCCGGCGCCTACCTCGCCGTCCTCGCCGACGCGGAGGTCGACGCGGGACTCCTCGGCGACCGCATGCGGACGCTCGTCACCAGGATCGGCCGGCACATGACCAGTCCGCCGCGTGAAGACGTCCGGCAGGCGATGTGACCTCGGACAACCCGAAGCCCTGGGAGGAGGGCACCCCCGTACCGCTGTACGTCATCACCGGCGGCGAGGGGTCCTCGGCCAAGACCTTCGACCTGGTCACGCTGATCGCGACGAGGTCCGCGCCGGACCCGTCGATGCAGCCCGAACAGGCTTCCATCCTCACCATGTGCGAGTACCCGCTGTCGGTGGCCGAGGTGTCGGCCTACCTCAGCCTTCCGTTCAGCGTCGTCACCGTGCTGCTCTCCCAGCTCGTCGACGACCAGCGCGTCGAGGCGATTGCACCCGTCCCCGTCGCGGCCTTCCCCGACCGGGGCCTTCTGGAGGCGGTGATCCATGGACTACGCAGACTCTGACACGCTCAGGGCGCCAGGACGGCGCGAGACCGACCTGCTGCTGCCGCACGGCGCCCGTGGCGTCAAGGTCGTGGTCGTCGGCGGCTTCGGCGTCGGCAAGACCACGATGGTCGGAGCGGTCAGCGACATCCCGCCGCTGACCACCGAGGAGCGCATGACGCAGGCCGGCGTCGGGATCGACCACAACCCCGGCGTCACCGGCAAGAACACCACGACGGTCGCGATGGACTTCGGCCGCATCAGCATCAACGAGGAACTGATCCTCTATCTGTTCGGCACCCCGGGGCAGGAGCGCTTCTGGTTCCTGTGGAACGGCATCTTCGAGGGCGCGCTCGGCGCCGTGGTCCTCGTCGACACCCGCAGGATCGAGGTCTGCTTCGAGATCATCACGCGCCTGGAGGACCGCCGCGTCCCCTTCGTGGTGGCCGTCAACACCTTCCCCGAGGCCCCCCAGTACCCGCTACCAGAACTGCGCACGGCCCTGGCCCTCAGCGACTCCGTCCCCCTGGTCACCTGCGACGCCCGCGACCGGGCGTCCTGCCGGGACGCCCTCCTCTCGCTGATGGTCTACCTGTGCACCCTCGCCGCCCAGGAGACCGCATGACCCTCCCCGCCCACGAGCACCCCGCATCGGACACCGGGCTCGTCCCGCCGCCCGGCTGCCCCGCCCACGTGGCCGACGGCCCCGGCGGAGCGACCCGGCTCTACGGACCCGCCGCCGAGACCGATCCCATGGGCCTCTACGAGGAACTGCGCGCCATCCACGGCCCGGTGGCGCCGGTCCTCCTCGACGGCGACGTCCGCGCGTGGCTCGTCCTCGGCTACAACGAGAACCGCGACGTGGCGACCCGCGCCACCCAGTACTCCCGCGACCCGAGGGTCTGGCACGGCTGGACCACCGGGGAGATCGACCCCGCCACCTCCCCGCTCATGCCGATGATCGGCTGGCGCCCCGACTGCGTCTGCGCGGACGGCGAGGAGCACCAGCGGCTGCGCAGCGCGGTCACCGCCTCGCTCGACCAGTTCGACCACCGGGGCATCCGGCGCCGCATCAACCGCTTCGCTCACGAGCTGATCGACACCTTCTGCGAGGACGGCGAGGCGGAGCTGGTCGACCGCTTCACCGAGCACCTGCCGATGCTCACCCTCATCCACCTGCTCGGCATGTCCGACGAGGCGGCGCCGAAGCTGGTGCAGGCCGCGCGCGACCTCTTCAAGGCGACCGAGACCTCGCTCGCCAGCAACGCCTTCGTGGTCGCGAGCCTGGAGGAGCTGGTCCGGGAGAAGCGGCTGAGGCCGGGCATGGACATCGCCTCGGCCCTGATGTCGCACCCGGCGGGCCTCACCGACGAGGAGGTCGTCCACCACCTCCGGCTGATCCTGCTGGCCGGCTACGAGACCACCGCCAACCTGATGTCGAACGTGCTGCGGATGGTGGTCACCGACCCGCGGTTCCGCGGCTCGCTGGCCGGCGGTCAGATGACGCTGCCGGAGGCCGTCGAGCAGGTGCTGTGGGACGAGCCGCCGCTGATGGTGTGCCCGTCCCGCTACGCCAACGGGGACACCACGCTCGGCGGACAGCGGATCATGGCCGGCGACATGCTGCTGCTCGGTCTGGCGGCGGGCAACATGGACCGGGTGGTACGCCCCGATCCCGCCGCGCCCGTGCACCACAACCGCGCGCACCTCTCCTTCAGCGCGGGCAGCCACGAGTGCCCCGGCCAGGACGTCGGCCGCATCATCGCCGACACCGGCATCGACATCCTGCTGACCCGGCTGCCCGACATCGCCCTGTCGATCCCGGAGGAGGAGCTCACCTGGCGCTCGTCCACCTGGGCGCGGCACCTGACGGCGCTGCCGGTCACCTTCGCGCCGCGGGCGCCGCGGGGTGCTCAGGACGAGGAGCCGCTGCCGGCGGCCCCGGCGCCGCACGCCGCCGAGATCCCCGCGCCCGCCACGGCGCCGGAGGCGGCGGCCGCGACCGCGGACCCGGCCGGGCCGTCCGGCTCCGGGCCGGCCGTGCGGCCCGGGGCGTCGCCGTCCTGGTGGGAGCGGCTGCTGCGGCTGGTGCGGCTCCGGTAGTTCCGTCATGGCTCGGCGTCGAGGCCGAGTCCGACGGTGGAAGGGGGCGGGGCCGCGTGCCGGCCGGACCCCCTTCCGTACCACTCCTCGGACGAGGAGGCGGTGGGCGTCCGCTGTTCCGGGAAGGCCGGCTCGGTGGGGACGTACCGGGGCGCGCCGGTGTACCAGGCGTGGAGGCCGGAGAGAAAGCTGCACGCGCCGCCGAGCCAGGTGTCGAGGTCGGCCTGCTCCTCGGGGGTCAGTCCGGCCCTGCGGGCGAGCAGGGGGACGTCCTCCTCGCGGAGCTGCTCGAAGTCGCGCATCCGGGAGTTGACGAGGTGGACGGAGGCCGGGACGGCCTCGCGGAGGGGGATCCCCAGGGAGGTCCCGAGGACGACGACGAGGTTGTTCACGTCGTGTTCCTCGTGGACCTCCCGCTCGTAGGAGGCGATGTCGTTGGCCAGGCCCATGACGTCCATGAACGCGGTGACGAGTCCCCGGACGGTCCGGTGGCGACGGATCCGCTCCGGTATTCGGGCGCCCGTGGCGAGCTCGACGGAGTAGGGCGCGGTGTGGGCGGCGAAGCTCTCGCGGCGGAAGGGGGCGTAGTCGATGAGGTGGGGGACGCGCCCGGTACGGCTGTTGGCGAGCTCTTCGACGCCCGCGTCGACGTAGCGGGCGAGGGCGCGGCTGAACTCCGGGCGCCAGTGGGAGAGTCGGGGCGGGAAGAGGTGGCGCTGGAGGTCGGCGATGCCGCGCTCGACCGCGTTGACGGGCTCGGGGAGGCGGGCGCCCTCCTCCGTGCGCAGGAAGGCGTGGAGGCGGGCGGTGAACTCGTGGGCGCCCTGGAGGTCGCTGGTCCGCTTGAAGGAGTGGGCGAAGTAGTCGTCCCAGGCGAGCGCCCAGATGTTGAAGCGGTGGTTGAGCCGGAGGGCGTCGGGCGAGGCGTCGGGGAGGGTCCAGGCGGTGAGCAGGTCCACCGTCATGGCGCGGAACTGGGCCGGGGTCCAGATCGGGCGGCCGCCGGCGCGTCCGTCGCCGTCGTCCAGCATGCCCATCTCGCGGGCCCAGGACTCGCTCTCGGCGCGGAGGCCCGGTAGGTGCGGGTTGACCTTGAGCGGATGAGGCATCCACAACTCGGGGATTTCGACGGCATGCAGGGGCATGGTCGCTCCACCTCCTTCAGTCCTCGGAATCCGTCTGTATGTTGCCGCTGTCACTGACGGCCGACAATTCCCGCCACGCGACGCTGCAACCCTGCCCGCCCGACCCGGCCCACAACCCCCGGATCGAACGGGTCCGGATCACGGTAACCCGGGCGTCTTGCTGGGCAGTTGTGTTCTCCTGAAGTCTCGTGGACGTTCACGGACCGCGGACGGGCGGGCGCCGGCGCCCCGGACGACCATGGCCAGTTCCGGCTGGCCGCGAGATCCGCGCGCGGGGTCAGGCGACGCCGCGCGGGCGGAACTGGACGCTGATGCGGGGCCCGACGGCCCGGCTGGTCTTCGGTACCGCGTGGTCCCAGGTGCGCTGGCAGGAGCCGCCCATCACGACGAGGTCGCCGTGGCCGAGCGGGAGGCGGAGCGCGATGGGGCCGCCGCCGCGCGGGCGGAGCACGAGATCGCGCGGATCGCCGAGGGAGAGGATGGCGACGAGCGTGTCGCGGGAGGCGGAGCGGCCGGTCCGGTCGCCGTGCCAGGCGACACTGTCCCGCCCGTCCCGGTAGAGGCAGAGCCCGGCGGTGGCGAACCCTTCCGGGAGCTCGGCGGCGTAGTGCGCGCCGAGGGCGTCGCGGGCCGCGGTGAGCGCGGGATGCGGAAGGGGCTCGCCCTGGCGGTAGTGGGCGAGGAGGCGCGGGACGGCGACGACGACGTCGTACATCCTGCGGCGCTCGGCCCGCCAGGGCACCCGTCCGGCCAGCTCGTCGAAGAGCGCGTCGGCCCCGCGGAACCACCCGGGCAGGTGGTCCACCCAGGCCCCGCCGGCCAGCGGTGTCCGCCGCAGCCCGTCCAGGTCTCCGGGCCCGGGCTCGTCGCCCTGGTCGAACAGGGAGCCCTGGAGGCCGGGGAGGTCCGGTGGTGCCGTGGTCATGGATCCAGGATACCTCTGAAACCGAACATACGAACGATTACTGCACGGCCGGGCAAGGGGCGGGGGCCGCGGGAGGTCAGGGGGACAGCGAGAGGTCAGGGACAGCGAGAGATCAGGGAGGAGCCGGGAGGACCGGGGAGGAGCCGGGAGGACGGGAGGGAGGGTCGGGAATGATGGGGGCATGATGACGCTCGCCGAGGTGGACGCGCTGGCCGACCGCGCGCATGCCGGACAGGTCGACAAGATCGGCGTCCCCTACGTGGCACACGTACGGGCCGTCGCCGCGGGGCTCGCGCCGCTCGGGCCCGAGCTGGCCATGGCGGGGCTGCTTCACGACGTCGTCGAGGACACGGAGTGGACGGCGGACGGGCTCCGGGCGGCCGGGGTGCCCGAGCGGGTCGTCCGGATCGTCCTGGCGGTCACCAACGAACCCGGCCGCCCGTACGAGGAGAAGATCCGGCGCGTCGCCCGGGACCCCGACGCCACCCTGGTGAAGATCGCGGACAACGCGCACAACAGCCGCGCGGACCGGGCGGCGGCGCTCACGCCCGAGCAGCGCGCACGGCTCGCCGCCAAGTACCGGTCGGCCCGGCGGGTGCTGTGGGCCGCCGCCGACCGGGAGCAGATCGCGACGATCCTGCGGATCGTCAACCCCGACCTCCTGCCGGAGCTGACCGGACCGTAGGCCCGTCGGGGGTCCGGAGCCGAGCCCCTGCAGGCGGACCGGGGAAGGCGGAAGGTCGGGCGGGGGCGGCGGAGGGGACCGGGGCCGTCCCCCTCGCAGTCGTCGGCGTGGCCGTCGTAAGTCGGCGGTCCCGTGCGGTCAGCTCCGCAGGTGGGAGGCCCCGTTGAGGTCCAGGATCGTGCCGGAGGCCCATTCGGCGGCGGGCGAGGCGAGCCAGAGGACGGCGGCGGCGATCTCGTCCGGGTCGGCGACCCGGCCGAAGGGGCTCTGGGCGCGGATCGCGTCGCCCTCGGCGCCGGCGAGGCGGGGTGCGACCCGCTCCGTGGCGAAGAAGCCTGGGGCGACCGAGGCGACGCCGATGCCGTACGGGCCGAGGGAGACGGCGAGGGACTGGCCGAGCGCGTGCACGGCGGCCTTGGTCGCGCCGTAGGCGGGGTGGTCGGGTTCACCCCTGAAGGCGCCCCTGGACCCGATGTTGACGATCCGTCCGGCCGCGCCGCGGTCGATGAGTCGGCGGGCCACGAGGTGGCTCAGGTTGGCCGTGGCGAGCAGGTTCACCGAGACGTGCCGCTGCCAGAGCGCCGCCCACTCGTCGTAGGGGGTCTCGGCGAGCGGGTGCGGGAGGTTCACCGCGGCGTTGTTCACGAGGACGTCGATGCCGCCGCCGGTCCCGCCGAGGGCCTCGGCCGCCTCCTCGACGACCCGGGCCGCCTCACCGGGGTCGGCGAGGTCGCCGCCGACCAGGGCGTGTCCGCTCCCCTCCAGGGCGGCGAGGGTGGCGCGGGCCTCGTCGGCGCGGGTTCCGTAGTGGACGGCGACCCGGTCGCCGTTGGCGGCGAAGGCGCGGGCGACCGCCCGGCCGAGGCCGCGGGAGGCGCCGCTGACGAGGACGCCGCGACCGGTGTCGGGGAGCTTCACGGGGGGCCTTCCAGCCGGGGACGTACCGTACGGTCCGTCATTCTGCCGCTCGGACAGGGGCGATGGGCCGGCAGGCCCGGCGGACGGGCACGAACCGACCCGACGCGGAATCAGGGACTGCCATTTGGAAGGTTTTGTATCACTCCGGATACCAATTCGGTCGACATGAGTTTCGAATCGATCAATAACGCCTCTATAGTGCGGTCGTTCCGAACGTCCCCTGTGCTTGCCTCTCGAGAGTCCGGTTGATGTCGGCGTCGCCCACCCCGTTCCGCCCTGCCCTGATCACCTCGCTGCTGACCCTCGCCGCGGGCGGTGCGCTCACCGCCGCCGCGACGAGCGCCGCACCGGCCGAAGTCCGCTCTCCCCTGGGCTGGTTCGCGGCCTGCGGCGTGCTGCTGCTCGCGGCGGCCGCCTTCGCCGTCACCTGGTACGCGCGCACCGCCCGCGGCCTCGCCAGGCAGACCGAGCGGCTGACCGCACAGGTCGCCTCCCAGGACACCTACGCCACCCAGCGCCAGGCCGCCGCCGAGCGCGAGATCACGGCCCTGAAGGAGCGTCACGGGGCCCAGGTCGCCGCGGAGGCCGCCGCCCACGCGGCCCGTACCGACGAGCTCGTGCGCACCCACCGCGCCGAGGCCGAGCGGCTCGCCGCCCGCCACGCGGCCGCGGTCGCCGGCCTGGAGCAGCGGCTGCGCCGCGCCGAGTCCGCCCGCTCCGCCGCCCTCGCCGCCGCGGCGAACGCGGCCGGCCGCATGCAGGCGCTGGCCACGAGCATGATGGCCGACCTGCGCGAGATGGAGCACCGGCACGCCGACGAGGACGTCCTCGCCGACCTCCTCCACCTCGACCACCGCACCGCTCAGGCGGGCCGGCTCGCCGACTCCGTCGCCGTGCTCACCGGCGCCCGCTCCGGTCGCCGCTGGGCCCGGCCCATCGTCATGGAGTCGATCCTGCGCGGTGCCATGGGCCGCATCGCCGGGTACCAGCGGGTCCGGCTGCACTCCACGTGCGAGGCGGCCGTCGCCGGTCACGCCGCCGAGGGCGTCATGCACGCGCTCGCCGAACTCCTCGACAACGCCGCGAACTTCTCCCCGCCGACCGCCGAGGTCCACGTCTACGTGGAGGAGGTCCCGGCCGGGGTCGTCATCACCGTCGAGGACAGCGGCCTGACCATGAGCGACGTCCAGCTGCGGCGCGCCGAAGCCGCCGTCGACGCGGGGACCCAGGACCTGGCCGGCCTCTCCGGCACCCGCCTCGGCCTGCACGTCGTCGGCAGGCTGGCCCGCAAGCACAACCTGTCGGTCTCCTTCCGGCCCTCGGCCCGCGGCGGCACCGGCGTGGTCCTGATGATCCCGCAGGAGATCGTCAGCCGTGGCGCGGAGACGGCGGCACCGGCCGCGAAGGCCGCCGCGCCGCTCCCCGTGCCCGGCCCGCGCACCGCCCCCGACGCCACGCCGGCCACCGCCCCGGCCACCGCCCCGGAGCCGGCCACCGAGACCCCCGCCGAGACCCCCGCCGACGGCGACGGGACCCTGCTGCCGCGCCGCCGGCGCGGCCGGACCCTCGCCGCCCACCAGGAGAAGACCCCGGCCGAGCCGCCCCGCCCGGCCGCGCCCCGCACCGGCGAGGCGTCCCGCGCCTCGGCCCGCTTCGGCGGCTTCCAGAGCGGCCTGCGCGGCACGGAGCCGAAGCCGGGCGACACCCCCGACGCGGGCCCCGGCGCACCGGCCGGCCCCTCGGCGGAACCGACGACGACGCCGCCCTCGAACGACCCCCATTCGGAAGGCAATCCGCGATGACCGGCACGACCACCGACGACAAGCTCAGCTGGCTCCTGGAGGGCCTGCTCGAACGGACCCCGGGAACCCGGCACGCCCTGGTGCTGTCCCGGGACGGCCTGAAGCTCTGCCGCACCTCCGGGCTCTCCGTCGACCAGGCCGACCAGCTCTCCGCCATCGCCGCGGGCATCCAGAGCCTCTCCCACGGCGCGTCCATGGAGTTCGGCGACGGCACCGGCGGGGTGCGCTCCGCGATGGCCGAGTTCTACGGCGGGATCCTCTTCATCGTCGAGGCCGGGGAGGGCGCGCACCTCGCGCTCGTCGCGGACGAGGACGCCGACGCCGGGCTGGTGGGGCACAACATGACCGAACTGGTCGAGCAGCTGGGCGAGCACCTCGTCGCGAGGCCGCGGGGATGAGCCGCGTCAGGCCGGGTCGCGACGACTCCCCCGACCGGCTCTACACCCTGACCGGCGGCCGCAGCAGCTCCGGGTCCACCGCCTTCGACGTGGTCACGCTGGTGGTCGCGGAGAGCGATCCGGTGCCGGGCATGCAGTCCGAGCACGCCGCCATCCTGCGCATGTGCCGCTTCCCCACCGCGGTGGTGGAGGTCGCCGCCGGGCTCGGGCTGCCCGTGTCGATCACCCGGATCCTCCTGGCCGATCTGCACGACACCGGCCGGATCAGCGCGCGGCACCCGCGGCCCGCCACGTACCGCCTTCCCGATCACGACATCCTGGAGCAGGTGCTCGTTGGACTCCGCAATCTCTGAGCAGCACCCGGCGCTGAGCAGCACCGCCGACAACGGACTGAAGATCGTCGTCGTCGGCGGCTTCGGAGTGGGCAAGACGACCCTGGTCCGCTCGGTCAGCGAGATCCGTCCGCTGAACACCGAGGAGACCATGTCGCAGGCGGGCGAGGGCATCGACGACACCGTCGGCGTCGCCGCCAAGACGGCGACGACGGTCGCCTTCGACTTCGGCCGGATCTCGCTCGACGCGCGCAACGTGCTCTACCTGTTCGGCGCGCCCGGCCAGGAGCGGTTCTGGTTCCTGTGGGACCGGCTCTTCTCCGGGACGCTCGGGGCGGTCGTCCTCGTCGACACCCGGCGGATCTCGGACTCGTGGTACGCCGTGGACCGCCTGGAGCACCACGGCACCCCCTTCGTCGTCGCCTGCAACGACTTCGGCGGGCCCGCGCACACCGCCGACGAGATCCGCGCCGCCCTCGACCTCGCCGACGAGGTGCCGCTGGTCTTCTGCGACGCCCGGTCCCGGGAGTCCAGCAAGCAGGTCCTCATCGCGCTCGTCGAACACCTGAAGCACGTCGTCGCCGCCGACCCCGAGCACGGTCGGCGGCCCGTCCCGGAGCCCGCCCCGTGAACCCTGCCGAGCCCGCGCCGGTCCCGCTGAGCGGTCCGCGCTTCCACACCGACCCGGTCGAGCTGTACCGGCGCATCCGGCGGGACCACGGGGCCGTCGCCCCGGTCGTCCTCGACGGCGACGTACCCGCCTGGCTGGTCCTCGGCTACCGCGAGCTGCACCAGGTCACCAGCGACCCGGTGCTCTTCTCGCGCGACTCCGACCTGTGGAACCAGTGGGACGCGATCCCCGCCGACTGGCCGCTGCTGCCCATGATCGGCCGCAAGCAGCCGTCGATCCTGTACACGGTGGGCGAGCGCCACCGCGAGCGGGCCGACGTGATCTCGGCCGCCCTGGAGGCCGTCGACCCCTTCGAACTGCGGCGGCGCGCCGAGCGGTTCGCCGACGAGCTCATCGACGGGCTGTGCGGCAAGGGCGAGTGCGACATCATCGCCGAGTACGCCCTGCTGCTGCCGGTCCGGGTGCTCGCCAGCATCTACGGCTTCGCCGACGAGCAGGGCCCGGGGCTCGTGACCGCCATGAACGACATGATCAACGGCGGTCCCGGCGCGCTGGAGGGCCAGCGGCACCTCGCCGAGTCGATGGTGGCGCTGCTCGCCGCCAAGGCGGAGGCGCCCGGGGACGACGTCGCCTCGCGGATGCTCGGCAACACCGCCGGGTTCACCGTCGAGGAGGTCGCCCAGGACCTCATGGTGATGATGGCCGCCGGCCACCAGCCCACCGCCGACTGGATCGGCAACTCGCTGCGCCTGATGCTGACCGACGACCGCTTCGCCGCCTCGCTCTCGGGTGGCCGGCACAGCGTCGGCGAGGCGATGAACGAGGTGCTGTGGGAGGACACGCCCACCCAGAACGTCGCCGGCCGCTGGGCCTCCCGCGACACCCAACTCGGCGGCCGGCACATCGCCCGCGGCGACCTGGTGCTGCTCGGGCTCGCCGCCGCCAACGCCGACCCGCACGTCCGGGCCGACGCGGGCGCCCTCACCGGCGGAAACAACGCGCACCTCTCCTTCGGCCACGGCGAGCACCGCTGTCCGTTCCCCGCGCAGGAGGTCGCCGAGACGGTCGCCAGGACCGGCATCGAGGTGCTGCTCGACCGGCTGCCGGACGTCGACCTCGCCGTCGCCGAGACCTCCCTGACCCGTCGCCCCTCCCCCTGGCTGCGCGGCCTCACCGCGCTGCCGGTGACGTACACCCCGACCCCCGCCCTTGGAGGGACCGCATGACCTGCCCCATCGACCACACCGCGGGGGGCGCGCCCGTCGTCCTCGACCCCTTCGTCACGGACCTCGACGGCGAGGGCGCCCGGCTCCGCGAGGCCGGGCCGCTGGCCCGCGTGGTCCTGCCCGGCGGCGTGCCCTGCTACGCCGTCACCCGGCACGCCGAGGCGCGGGCGCTCCTCACCGACTCCCGGCTCGTCAAGGACATCGAGCAGTGGGGGGCCTGGCAGCGCGGCGAGATACCGCTCGACTGGCCGCTGATCGGCCTCGCCAACCCGGGCCGGTCGATGCTGACGGTCGACGGCGAGGAGCACCGCAGGCTGCGCACGCTGGTCGCCCAGGCGCTCACCGCGCGCCGGGTGGAGCGGCTGCGGGCGGGCATCGAGGCGCTGACGGCGGGGCTCCTCGACCGGCTCGCGGAGCGTCCGGCGGGCGAGACGGTGGACCTGAAGGCGGAGTTCGCCTACCCGCTGCCGATGAACGTGGTCGGTGAGCTGATGGGCGTGGACGCGGCGGACCACCCGCGGATGAAGGCGCTGTTCGAGAAGTTCTTCTCGACGCAGACGCCGCCGGAGGAGGTGCCGCAGATGATGGCGGACCTCGGGGCGCTCTTCGCGGGGATCGTGGCGGGCAAGCAGGAGTCGCCCGGCGACGACCTGACGAGCGCGCTGATCGAGGCCTCGGAGGGCGGCGACCGGCTCACCACCGAGGAGATCACCAACACGCTCCAGCTGATGGTGGCCGCCGGCCACGAGACGACCATCAGCCTGATCGTGAACGCCGTGGTCGCCCTGGAGACCCACCCGGAGCAGCGCGCCCTGGTCCTCAAGGGCGAGGTGCCGTGGGAGAACGTGATCGAGGAGACCCTGCGCTGGTCGACGCCCACCTCGCACGTGCTCATCCGCTTCGCGAGCGAGGACATCCAGGTCGGCGACCGGGTCCTGCCGAAGGGCGAGGGGCTGATCGTGTCGCACGGCGCGATCGGCCGCGACGAGCTCCAGCACGGTCCGACGGCGGGCGACTTCGACGTCACCCGCGAGCCGATCCGGCACATCGCCTTCGGCCACGGCCCGCACGTCTGCCCGGGCGCGGCGCTCTCCCGCCTGGAGGCCTCGGTGGCGCTCCCGGCGCTGTACGCGCGTTTCCCCGGTCTGCGGCTCGCCGTGCCGCGCGAGGAGTTGAGGAACAAGCCGGTCGTCACCCAGAACGACCTCTTCGAGCTGCCGGTCGTCCTCGCCTGACGTCCGAACGCGTGCGCCCCGGTGGCCCGTTCCCCCTCGGGGAGCGGGCCACCGCGCGTCTCCCCCTCCCGTCCTGCAAGTTTCCGCAAGATCTTGCGGGTTCGATGGCGGGGCTGGTTGACTCGCCCGGGATCCACCGGCGAGAGGGGAAGCATGAGCCACGCGTACGACGTCCTCGTCCTGGGAGGGGCGGGCGTCGACACCATCGTGTACGTCCCCGAGCTCCCGCTGCCGTACGCGGACAGCTACATGATCCGCCCGGGCATCGAGGCCCGGGCGGGGCAGACCGGCGACTTCGTGGCGCTCGGCGTCAGCTCCCTGGGCCTGCGCACCCACCACATCGACCTGGTCGGCGACGACCACGCGGGCGATCTGGTCCGCGCCTTCCACCGCGACCGGGGCATCGGCCTCACGGAGGTCTCGCAGCCCGCCGGCACCAAGCGGGCCGTCAACCTCGTGAGCCCCGACGGCCGCCGGCTCTCCCTGTACGACGACAGCCGCTCCCGGGAGTCCGACCGCCTCCCGGAGGACCTGGTGCGCGAGCTCGCCGCCGCGAGCCGGCACGCCCACGTCTCGATCACGTACCCCTGCGCCTTCACGCTGCCGCTGCTGCGCGAGGCGGGCCTCACCGTCTCGACGGACCTGCACGACTGGGACGGCGCGAACCCGTACCACGAGCCGTTCGCGTACGGCGCCGACGTCGTCTTCGTCTCGACGACGGCGCTGCCCGACCCGGTGGGGACCATGCGCCGGATCCTGGAGCGCGGCCGGGCGGAGGCGGTCGTCGCCACGGCGGGCGCCGAGGGCTCCTACCTGCTGACGCGCGCGGGCGGCGAACCGCTGCACGTTCCGGCGGTCGCCCCGCGCGGCCCGGTCGTCGACTCCAACGGCGCGGGCGACGCCTACGCGGCCGGGTTCCTCTTCGGCCGGCTCACCGGAGAACCCCCGGAGCGCTGCGCCCTGTACGGGGCGGTGGCCGGTGCCCACGCCTGTACGGTCCCCGCCACCGCGAGCGACGCCGTCGACCGGGCGACGCTGCTGGCCGAGGTCGCCGCCCTCAGCTGAGGCCGGGGCCGGACAGCGCGGCGCCGAGCGCCGCGTGGACGGCGCGGGCGAGCCGGGCGCCCCAGAGCGAGCGGGGCCCGGCGAAGGGTTCCGTGGGGCCGCCGGGCAGCGGCGCGCGGGCGAGGACGCAGACCGCGTCGGTCGGCGTCCCGGAGCAGTCGTGGCCGGCGTCGAGCAGGGCCTGCACCTTCGCCTCGGTGGCGGTGGCCACCGCGTTGACGAGGGCGGCGTCGGTGAGCGGCGCGGGCACGGTGGCGACGATGTTGATCGTGCCGGGGGCCTGCGGGCCGGGGACCCCGGCTCCGGCGGCCGCCGCCCAGCCGCGTACCTCCGTCCCGGCGGTGGCGACCGCGTCGACGCCGCCGTCGGAGGCGGTCCCGCGCCGGGCGACCTCGGCGGCGGTCATCAGGCCGACGCCGGGCCCCTGGAGTCCGGCGCGGCGGGCGAGCGCGGCGAGGTGCGCCTCGGGGTCGGTGCGGGTGTAGCCGTGGGCGACCTGCGCGTTCATCACCCAGGCGCGTTCTCCGATGCCGCCGCCGAGGACGGCGCTGCTGACGGCCCGCCAGCCCGGGCCGTGCCGCCAGAGCAGCGCGCCGAGCCGCTGCCCGTCCTCGTCCCGTTCGAGCAGCTCGGGAAGGGCCGCACGGTTCGGTTCCACCACGACGGTCACTGCCACGCTCTCCTCGCTCACCCGGACGTCCCGGTGATCCTACGGGCCCGGTTCGCTTCCGCTCCTCCGCTCGGGAACGAGGGTGGCTCCCAGGACGAGTCCCACCGCGATGGCGGTGACGACGAGGACGAGCTCCAGGAGGTCCGTGAAGCCGTCCACCACGTGCCCGCCGGCCAGCGTCGTCAGTCCGCGCATGCCGAGCGAGCCGACCGTCAGGGTGAAGAAGCCCGGCAGGACGAGGAGGAGCCGGGGCGGCCGCTCCGGGCCGCGGGAGGCCAGTGTCGCCGTCGCCGCGAGCGCGACCGCGGCGGCGAACGTGCCGCCGATCTCGCCGATCAGCTCGGTGGCCGCCGACTGGATCGCGACCGTCAGGTAGACCAGGGCCAGCAGCGGCCAGAAGAAGCGGCGGGGGATCGCGAAGGCGAGCAGGGTGCCGGCGGTGAAGACGGTCCAGGACGCGAAGAGCAGCCAGCGGGGCAGGTCGGTGGCCGCGGCCGTGTCGAAGAGCGCGGTGGTGGGGGTGCCGGTCACGTAGGCCCCGAGCAGGACGCCGACGCAGAGCTGGACCAGCAGGAAGACCGCGTACACCAGCCGGACGGCGCCGGTGGTGATCAGCCCCGCCCCGAGTTCGGCGGCGGCCGCGCTGAGGGTGACGAACGCTCAGCATCTCCCAGGGGGCGGCCCCCGGCATCCGGCGTCACCCGAACGGCCCTCCCGCACTGCGCACCCTCCCGGCACCGCGCAGCCTGGGGCCGATCGCACCGATACCCGAGGGAGGGCCCGTGGCATCGATGGACGTCCCGGCCGATCTGCCGAAATCCCGTGCGGCGGCACGGCCGACCGCGCCGCCCACCCTCACCTGGGTGACCCTGGCGCTGATGACCACCGCGTCGGTGGCCAGCCTGCGGGCCGCGCCGACGATGGCCGTGTACGGCCTCGCCTGCGTCTTCCTCTACCTGCTGCCCGCCATCGTCTTCCTGCTGCCGACGGCCCTGGTCTCCGCCGAGCTGGCCTCGGGCTGGTCGGGCGGCGTCTACCGGTGGGTGGCCGAGGGGCTGTCGAAGCCGCTCGGCTTCCTCGCCGTGTGGTGCCAGTTCGCGATGACGATCTTCTACTATCCGAGCCTGCTGGCCTTCGTGGCCTCGACGATCGCGTTCGTGATCGACCCCTCGCTCGCGTCGAACGGCCTCTACACGGCGATCGTCATCATGGTCCTGTACTGGACCGGCGTGTGGGTGTCCTCGCGCGGCACGAAGGCGCTCGCCGGGCTGTCCAGCTGGGGTCTGATCATCGGCACGCTGGTGCCCGGCACCGTCCTCGTCGTGCTCGGCATGGTCTTCCTCGGCCAGGGCAACCCCTCGGCGGCGCCGATGGACGGCAGCCACCTCCTCCCGCAGTGGACCGGCCTCGCCAGCCTCGTGCTGATCGTCAACAACTTCCTGTCGTACTCGGGCATGGAGATGAACGCGGTGCACGTCTCCTCGTTGAAGAACCCTGCGAAGGAGTACCCACGGTCGATGTTCCTGGCGATGGGCCTGGTGCTGCTGATCTTCATCCTGCCGGCCCTCGCCATCAGCTGGGTCGTCCCCGCCGACCAGCTGAGCCTCACCGCCGGCGTCATGCAGGCCTTCGACGCCTTCTTCTCCTACTTCCACATCGGCTGGATGACCCCGATCGCGGCCGTCATGCTGATCTCCGCCTCCCTCGGCGGCATGCTGACCTGGCTGGCGGGCCCCTCCAAGGGCCTCCTGGAGATCTCCCGCAGCGAGGGCTACCTGCCGCCGTTCCTGCAGAAGCTCAACAAGTTCGGCATCCAGCAGAACATCCTCGTCACCCAGGGCGTCGTGACCTCGGTCATCGCCCTCGGATACGCGCTGATCCCGAACGTCTCCAGCGTCTACTGGATCTTCTCGACCATCACCACCCAGGTCTACCTCATCGTCTACCTGCTGATGTTCGTCGCGGCGATGCGGCTGCGGAAGCTCCAGCCGGACCATCCGCGCGGCTACCGGGCGCCCGCCCTCGGCCTGATCTGCTCGGTCGGCCTGCTGGCCTCGCTCGCCGCCCTGTTCATCGGCTTCGTGCCGCCCTCGCAGTTCGGCAGCGGCAGCGTCTGGTCGTACGTCCTCATCGTCGGCGGCGGCCTGGTGATCCTCGGCCTCCTCATCCCCTGGCTCTTCCTGAAACTGCGCAAGCCCGAATGGCGGACGGCCGAGGCCGCCCCCCTGGACGAGGGAGACGCCGCATGAGTCCGACCCGCTTCGCCTCCGAGCACAAGGTGATCTACTGGGGCGCCATCGTCATCCTCGTGGGCCTGCTGATCACCGGTCTGGTCCGGTACGGCAGCTTCAAGCGGACCGCCGAGACCTCGCGGAAGGCCGAACAGCTCAGCCGCCAGCTGGTGGAAGCGGGCTACCCCGCCCCCGACCAGGAGACCGCCGAACGGCTGCTCGGCACCGACGGCGGCCCCGTCTGCGAGGACCCCGGCCACGCCCTGAAGAAGGCGCTCTACCGGCTCCAGCAGCTCACCACCGGGGCGCCGGGCCCCGGCAACCGGCCGGTCATCGCCGACTCCAAGGCCGTCGACGTCGAGCGGATCGTCCTCCAGGTGTACTGCCCCGACCAGGTCGACGCCTTCGACGAGGCCGTCGAGGACCTCAAGACCGACGACACCGTCAAGCGCTGACGGTCCGTACGGCTCCGGCCCTCACGGGGTGTCAGGGGCCGTGCGCACCGGGAAGCTGAAGGTGCGGCCCTGCTCCTTCAGCCACGGCAGCACCTCCCGCAGCGCCGTCACGCTCTGCGAGCGGTCGCCGCCGCCGTCGTGGAAGAGGATCGTCGGCCCGTTGGAGAGCTCGTTCTTCACGGTCGCCACGATGGCGGCGGCACCCGGCCGCTCGAAGTCCTTGGTGTCCACGTTCCACCCGAGCGGCCGCATGCCCGCGGCCGCCGCCGCCTTCCGGCTGTCCGGCGTGAACGCCCCGCCCGGCGCCCGGTAGTACTGCACCTCCACCCCGCCCGCGGCCTCCTCTATCAGCTTCCGGGCGTCGAGGATCTGCTGCTTCTGGTACGCGACGGACTTGCGGTCCATCGTCGTGTCGTGGGTCATGGTGTGGTCGCACAGCCGGTGCCCCTCGGCCACCACCCGCTTCACCAGGTCCGGATGGCGCTTCGCCTGCGGACCGATCATGCAGAAGACGGCCTTGACCTCGTGCTCCTTCAGGATGTCGAGCATCTTCGGCGTCCAGCGCGGGTCCGGCCCGTCGTCGATGGTGATGTTGACGGCCCGTCCGCCCGCCTCGGCGGCGTGCGCGATCCCCTCCGGCACCCGCGTCGTCGGCGCCGCGGGCCGGTCAGCGCCTCCGGACCGCTGCGCCGGCAGCTTCGGCGCGGCGGCACCGCCCGCCCCCGGCGTCACGGCCTCGTCCTCGCCGACCAGCGCCGTCGCTCCCCACGCGGCCAGGCTGATGCCGACCGCCGACGCCAACACGGCCACGTGCGCGGTGTACTTGCCCATCCGGCGCATGCGCCCTCCGATCCTCGCGTTCCCGATGCGACCCCACGCCTGTCGGCGCGTCCACGGGGGAGAGGACGAACGACGACCCGAACAGGTTTCACCCGTTCGGCGGATGTGACAGAGCTACCGTTCGACTTCGATTCCGCTGCTGTTCGGATGGTGCGCCGGACGGGGTTCCGGTGCAGACTGTGCACCACACCTGGTCGAGATCCCTCTGGAGGCCGGAAGAGTGAGCGGCGGCAGTGGCGGACGGCGCCTGACCGGCAGGGTCTCGGCCGTGCGGACCTCGACCGTGTACCGGTCCGCGGCGCTCCGCGCCCGACGCCGCCGCGCCGACGGCGCGATTCCGCTCGACGCGCCCGGCGCCGAGGAACGGCTCGCCTGGCTCAACGCCGCGAGCACCCGCATCGGGACCACCCTGGACCTGGAAAGCACCGCCCGGGAGTTGGCCGACTTCACCGTCCCCGGGTTCGCCGACGGCGCCGCCGTCGACATCCTGGAGAGCGTCCTGCACGGCGAGGAGGGCTCCCGCTGGACCGGCACCGGCGTCCCCCCGATGCGGGCGGTCGCGCTCTCCGCCGTCGACACCATGACCACGCTGGAGGCCGTCCCGGTCGGCGAGACCTACGTGCGCGACCAGAGCCGGCACGAGACCCTGCTGCACCGGTACTGTCTGCGGCGCGGCGAGCCCGTCCTGGTGGCCCGGATGCGCGACGAGGACTTCGCCCGCGTCGCCCCGACCGCGAGCGGCGCGGCGAAGATGCGCGCCCTGGGCGTGCACAGCTACCTCGCGGTGCCGCTGATCGCCCGGGGGCTGCTCCTCGGCAGCGCCGACTTCGTCCGCGGCGCCGGCAGCCCGCCCTTCTCCTCCACCGACCTCGCCCTCGCCCAGCAGCTGGCCTCCCGCGCCGCCGTCTTCATCGACAACGCCCGGCTGTACGGCCGCGAGCGGGAGCGGGTCGTCTCGCTCCAGCGCAGCCTCCTCCCCCGCGCCACGCCCGTCACCCCCGGCCTCCGGGTGCACTCCGAGTACGCGCCGTCGGCGGCCCGCCACCCGGTGGGCGGCGACTGGTACGACGTGATGTCGCTGCCCGGCGGACGTACGGCCCTGATGGCCGGCGACGTCATGGGCCAGGGGCTTCCGGCCGCCGCCACCATGGGACGGCTGCGGGCCGTCGCCCGCACCCTGATGACCCTCGACATGGCGCCCGAGCGGGTCCTCGCCCGGCTCGACCTCGCCACCCGCGACCTGGAGGACGACCAGGTCGCCACCTTCCTGTGCGCGGTCTACGACCCCGCCGACTCCCGCTGCACCCTGGCCGGCGCCGGGCTGCTGCCGCCGCTGCTCATCGACGGACGCGGCGGCGCCGAGTTCGTCCCCCTGCCGGCCGGAGCACCGCTGGGAGCCGGCGTGATCCCGTACGACTCCGTGACGGTGAAGGTCCCCGAGGGCGGCGGGCTCGTCCTGTATACCGACGGCCTGGTGAAGGCCCGCGGGGCCGACCTGGAGGAGCAGCTGGAACGGCTGCGCACGGCGGCGCTCGCCCTGCCGCCCGCCGCCCTCGACGCGGGCGGACTGATCGCGGTGGCCCCGGCCGGGCCCGGCCGCTTCGACGAGGCGGTGCTGCTCACCGCGCGGGCCGTACCGCTGGACGCCGGGACCCGGCTGCGGGTGTGGCCGCTCTCCGATGACGGCAGGGCGGCGTCCGAGGCGCGGCGCCTGGTCACCGGCCAGCTCGCCGAGTGGGGCCTGGACGACCTCGCCGACGTGTGCGAGCTGGTGGTCTCGGAGCTGGTCGGCAACGCCCTGCGGTACGGGAACGGGCCGGGCGAGCTGCGGCTGCTGCGCGGCGAGCGGCTGGTCGTCGAGGTCTCCGACACCGGCCCCGACCTGCCGCAGATCCAGCACGCCGACCTCAGCGACGAGGGCGGCCGGGGTCTCCAGCTCGTCAACATGCTGTGCCGCCGCTGGGGCTCGTGCCGCACCTCCGGCGGCAAGGTCGTCTGGGCCGAGCAGGACCTCCCGGCCTGACCTTTCGGCCGGGCCCTCCGTCACTCCCGCCCCGGGACGTCCGCCCCTGCCGGGCGGCCCGACCGCCGGGGACCCTGGTGGACGTAGGCCCGTGCGAACCGCCCGCGGGCGGGTTCCGACGAAGGAGAGTCATGCCTGCGGATCCGACCGCCCACCCGCGGCGGGCCCCCACGGGCCGCGCGGAGTTCCGTTACCTGCTCGGGCGGGCGCTGCCGTTCCTGGTGATCGCGCTCGCCACCCTCGCCGACGTCCTCACCCCACCGGCCGAACGGTTCGACCGCTTGCTGATCGCCGCCCCGGCGCTCGCCGCGGCCACCTGGTCCGCCGGCGGCACGGCCGCGATCGGTGCCCTCGCGATGGGCGCGACGGCCGTCACCGCCGCCGTCCGCGGCGGGGACCTCGACCGGGGGCTCCTCGGCAACGAGGCGGTGCTCTCCGTCGTCCTGCTCGCCGCCGCCGTCACCGCCCACGTCCGGCAGCGCCGCGAGACCGAGCTGCACCAGGTCAGCGCGGTCGCCGAGGCCGCCCAGTCGGCCGTACTGCGCCCGCTGCCGCGGCACCTCGGCACGGTCGACCTGCGGCTGCTGTACGAGGCGTCCGCCGCCTGCGCACACGTGGGCGGCGACTTCTACAAGGCGCTGGAGGTCCGGGACGGCGTCCGGATCATGATCGGCGACGTCCAGGGCAAGGGCCTCCCGGCGGTGGAGGCGGCGTCACTGCTCCTCGGGTCGTTCCGGGAGGCCGCGTACACCGCCCCGGACCTGCCCGCGATCGCCCAGCGCCTGGAGGCCAGCATGGCGCGCTACGCGGAGCGGGCCCCGGAGTCGGAGGCCGCCGACCGGTTCTCCACGGTGCTGCTCGCGGAGATCCCCCACGACCGGCCGGTGATCCGGCTGCTGAGCTGCGGCCACCCGGCGCCGGTGGTGCAGCGGGGCGGGACGGTGGAGACGGTCGAGTTCTCCGCGCCGTCGGTGCCGGTCCACCTGCCGGTGCCGGTCGACACCGCGTTCAGGGTGGAGGAGGTGCCCTTCGGCCCCGGCGACCGGCTGCTCATGTTCACCGACGGCGTCTCCGAGACCCGCGACGCGAGCGGCGCGTTCTATCCGCTGGAGCGGCGGCTGCGGGCCTGGGCGGACGAGCCCGCCGACCGGATCCCCGAGCTGCTGCGGGAGGACCTGGACCGGTTCGGCGCCCACGGTCTGGACGACGACACCACGGCCCTCCTGGTGGTCCGGGACGGATCGGCGGCGGGCCGCCTGATCCCGGCGCCGCCGCCGGCCGGTTCCCTCCGGGCCTGACCCGCCGGGGTCGCGGCGCCCCGTGCTAAGAAGGCCGGATGACGTTGACACACGGCCGGCGGGTGCGTCTCGCGGTCGATCTGAGGGTGGCCGGCACGGTCACGGCGGCCGGGGAGCCGGCGGCGGTCGCCGGGGCGCTGCTCATCGGGGCGGGTGCGGAAGGAACCGTCGAACGGGTCGACGCGCCGGAGGAGGCCCGGCCGGGACCGGAGGCGGCGGAGTACGAGCGCCTGGTCTCGCTGCTGGAGTCGTTCGGCGCCCAGATGCCGCCGGCGAGCCGGGAGCGGGCGGAGGAGCGGGTCCGGGAGCTGGAACCGGCGTGGCACGCGTACCGGAACCGGCGTCCGGTCGTCACGGCGCGGGTGCGGCTCGACGGCGGCCTGGTCCTGGACCGGGTGCGCGAGGACGTCCTGACCGCGCTGTGAGAGGGTCGGCCGCGCGGGGGTCGGGCACGATACCAGGGCCGACGGGTCTGCCCGGTGAAGTTCGAACACTCTCCACAGCCTGACGACTCCGTACGGTAGTCATGGGCCAGGGAGGAAACACCTTGGTCTTCAGCCTGATCCGTCGCCGCGGGGCCGCCCCCGCCGGTGCCGCGTGCCCGTACTTGGCCGCCGTCGCGGCCCCAGGCCCCGCGCCCGCCGGGGTGCCGCCCGCTCCGCGCGAGCCGGACCGGGTGGACCGGCGGCAGGCGGAGGAGTTCGTCCGGCGGTTCCACGAGGAGTGCCCCGGCGCCGGGGACGCCGACGCCCGCGTCCGTCGGGTGCGGGCCGAGATCGCCCGTACCGGCACCTACGAGCACACCCCGGAGGAGCTGTCCTTCGGCGCCCGGGTCGCCTGGCGCAACGCGGCCCGCTGCATCGGCCGGCTCTACTGGAACAGCCTCGTCGTGCGGGACCTGCGTGGGGTCACGTCCGCCGACGGGATCGCCGCCGCCTGCGCCGAGCACCTGCGGGCGGCGGAGAACGGCGGGCGGATCCGCCCCGTCCTCACCGTCTTCGCGCCCGACCGGCCGGGCCGTCCCGCGCCCCGGATCGTCAACGACCAGCTGGTCCGGTACGCCGGTCACCGCACCGCGGACGGCCGCTGGATCGGCGACCCCCGCACGGCGGCGGCCACGGCCCTCGCCCGCGAGCTGGGCTGGAAGCGGGAGGAGGACCCCTTTCAGGTGCTGCCGCTGATGGTGCGGGAGCGGCCCGGCGCCCGCCCAAAGTGGTACGAGCTGCCGGACGGGACCGTGCGGGAGGTGGCGCTGCGCCATCCCGAGCACGCCTGGTTCGCCGGGCTGGGGCTGCGCTGGTACGCGGTGCCGGCCATCAGCGACATGGTCCTGGAGATCGGCGGGGTGCGGTATCCGGCGGCGCCGTTCAACGGCTGGTACATGGGCACCGAGATAGGCGCCCGGAACCTCGCCGACGCCGACCGGTACGACCTGCTGCCGCTGGTCGCGGAGCGACTGGGCCTGGACCGCTCCTCGGAGCGGACGCTGTGGCGGGACCGGGCACTGGTGGAGCTGAACGTGGCGGTCCTGCACTCCTTCCAGGAGGACGGGGTGACGATGGCGGACCACCACACCGAGTCCGAGCGCTTCCTGCGCCACGTCGCGCGGGAGCGGCGGCACGGCCGGCCCACGCCGGCCGACTGGAGCTGGATCGTCCCGCCGCTGTCGGGTGCGGCCACGCCGGTCTTCCACCGCTACTACGATCCGGTCGACCCGGCCCTGCGCCCGGCGTTCCTCCCTCGGCAGGGGTAGCGGCGGCGCCGGGTCAGTACCGTCCGCCGCCGGTGCGGTTGCCGCGGCCGCCCCGGCGGGGCCGCCGTACGTGGCGGGGAGCGGCGCCGTCCCCGGGGCCGCCCGCGGCCTCCGGGGAGGAGAACAGCACGGGGACGCCCGGGCCGCCGGCGACGGCGGGGGCCGCCGGGGCCGAGCGCGGCTCCGGGACCCGCTCCGGCCCCGGGGTCTCCGCGGGGTTCGCGGCACGGGCCACGATCCGCGCGTGGGTGATCAGCGGGGCGCACGCCTCGCAGATCTCGGCGAGCGTCCACACCTCGCCGACGGCCGGATTGTGGATGAGGACGAGGAGCGTACGGCCCGAGCAGAGCGCCCGGGCCTGGTGATGGCGGCAGCCGGCCCCTCCGCAGGCGCAGGCGGCGTTCGGGCGCGGGGTCGCCAGGCGGGCGTGCGCCCGCACGTGCTCGGCGGCGAAGGCGCGCAGCGCGCGGATGTCCTTGGAGCGGTCGGGCATGCGGCAGCCCGCGGTGGTGCAGCTGACCCGCGCCGAGTGGTCGTGGTGTCCGGTGAGGCGAATCGTCCAGGTCCTGCCTGGCACACGGGATCCGAGTGGCATGCTCAACGCGCACAAGTCCGTTCGGGGAGAGGAGGCGTTCGGTCTCTGTTTACCCCGAAGTCGGAGCCTCGACGCGTCGCCCGGGGCGTGTCCGTCGGTGGCGTCGTCCCTCTGGTCGCCCGGACGGAGCGCGGCCGGCGGCCGGGCCGGCCGCCGGGAGGTGACGGCGAGTCCGCCGAGCCGCTCAGAGCGAGGCGAGGAGCCCGTCGAGCGGGGCCGGTACGCGGGCGAGGTCGAGGCCGTCGACGAGGATCCGCCCGTAGCGGATCTTCCGGCCCGAGGTCGTGCCGAGGAAGCGCCGCATCCGCGGCAGGGGGCCGCGGTCGCGCTGGGCGGGCTGGTGGAGGAAGGTGCGCAGGGCCCGCCCCTCCCCCTCGGCCGCCACCAGCTCGCCGACCCGGTCCACGCCGAGGGCGCGGATCAGCTCGTCCTCCAGGTCGGCGACGCAGACGAAGAAGGCGTCCGGGTCGGCCCCGGCGGCCGCCAGGCCCCGGGCGTAGTGGGCGCGTTCGGCGTCGTCGCAGAGGCCGGTGAGGCGCAGGCCGAGACCGGGCGGGCCGAGGAGCCGGGCGTGGCGTGCGGCGTTCGTGACACCGTTCATGGAGAGCGCGCAGACGCCCTCGGCGGCCAGGTCACGGCCGCGCCGGGCGGCGAGCGCCTCGACGGCGGCGACGTCGCTGCGCCCTTCGAGGAGCACCACGGTGCGCACGGGCAGGCGCGCGGCGAGTTCGCGCGCGGCGTCGCCGGTTCCGCCGGCCGCCCACGCGGCGACGGCGGCCCGGAAGGCGTCCATGTCGGTCATGGAAGGAGTCTGGGCGCCGGACGGCCGGGGCGGTACCGGTTTTCCGCCGCCCGTCCCGCCGGGGCCCGGTCAGTAGCGCAGGGCGGAGGCGACGGTCGGGGTCACGGTCCCGGAGAGCTTGTGGGTGCTGCGGGCGGTGCCTTCGCCGGGCTTTCCGGCGGGGACGTCCGAGAGGGTGACGACGACCGCGTCGACCAGCTTGCCGTCGCCGTCCTCGAACCGCACCTGGACCGCGAAGGACCTCGTCGCGCCGTCGGTGTTCTTCACGGTGAGCGGGACGGTGGTGCGGCCGTCGGCGTCGGTGGTGGGGTCGCCGAGCGTCACCTGGTCCTTGGCGTCGACGCCGTTCTTGACCTCCGCCATCTGCTTCTCGGCCTTCTCGACCGCCTGGGAGGCGGCCTGCGAGAGGCCCTCGGCGGCGGAGGCGACGGCGGAGGCGGCCTCGCTGACGGCTCCGGAGACGGCGTTGTCACCGTCGCCGGAGCAGCCGGCCGTGCCCATCAGGACGGCTCCGGCGAGGAGGCCGGCGGCGGCGCCCCGTACCCAGCGTGCGGTCATGTCGTGGTCTCCCTCGGGTCGCACCTGCGCGTCGGCCCCAGTCAACGGCAGCGCCGGGCGCCCCGCATCCCGGGGCGGCCCACCGGACCCCGCGGGTCCCCCGCGGGTGCCCGCCGGGGAATGCGACGAAGGTGGGCCCCGCCGGCGCTCGGCGCCTCACGTCATGTCCATCACCTCGGGCCGGGCGGTCGCGGCCCGGACCGGCCCCACGACGGTGAGGGGTATGCGGAGGTTCTCGCAGAAGCGGCGGACGCGGGAGAGGACGCTCAGCGAGGCGGGCGAGGGGTCGGCGGTGGAGAGCTGGACCCGGACGAGCCGGGGCCGGTGCGCGTGGGCCAGGGCCTGGGCCTCCAGGTCGGCGGCGGATCGGCTGGTCAGGGTGAGATCACCCGGGAGCGACAGGTGCAGGACGCCCTCTTCGAAGGCGTGGCCGATGAGCATGACCGCCTCCTTCCGTGTACGCCGTCCCCCCGCCCGGAGGCGGAGGGGCGGACGGCTTCCGTCAAGGCGTTGTGCCGGGCACGCTGGCACCAGGCTGGCAGACGCGGACCGTGTCCGCACCCGCACGGCGCGCAGCCCCGTGCGGGGCGGAGCGGGCGAACCCGCTGGTGGGAGGGGCGGGGGGCGGCTCGGGGCTCAGCGGGCCACGGTGGGTTCCGGGTCGGCGTCACCGGTCGGGACGTCGTCGAGGAAGCCGCCCGACTGGTGCCGCCACAGCTTGGCGTACGCGCCCTCCGCGGCGAGCAGTTCGCGGTGGCTGCCCTGCTCGACGATCCGGCCGCGGTCGAGGACGACCAGTCGGTCCATCCCGGCGACGGTGGAGAGCCGGTGGGCGACGACGAGCGCCGTCCGGCCCTCCATCAGCCGCCACAGCGCGTCCTGGACGAGGAGTTCGCTCTCGGAGTCGAGGGCGCTGGTGGCCTCGTCGAGGAGGAGGACCGGCGCGTCGCGCAGGATCGCCCGGGCGAGCGCGACCCGCTGCCGCTGGCCGCCGGACAGCTTGACGCCGCGCTCCCCGACCAGGGTGTCGAAGCCCTCGGGCAGCGCGTCCGCGAACTCCGTGACGTGGGCCGCCTCGGCGGCCCTGCGGACCTCCGCCTCGGTGGCCCCGGGCCGGGCGAAGGCGATGTTCTCCCGGAGGGTGCGGTGGAACATCGCCGGGTCCTGCGGTACGGACGCGATGAGGCTCCGCAGGTCGGACTGGCGCATCCGGCTGATGTCCTGACCGCCGATCAGGATCCGCCCCGCGTCGACGTCGGTCATCCGCAGCAGCAGCCGGGTGAACGTGGTCTTGCCGCCGCCGGAGCGGCCGACGAAGCCGACCTTGGTGCCGTTCGGCACGTCCAGGTCCAGCCCCTCGAAGAGCGGCCGGGCGCCCTTGTGGGCGAAGTGCACCCGCTCGAAGCGGACCTCGCCCGACCGGCCCCGGAGCGGCTCGGGCTCGGCCGGGTCGACGACGGTCGGCGGCTCCAGGAGGAGCGCGGTGAACTGCGCGGCCTCCGTCATGGAGCTCTCCAGACGCCGGTAGATCTGGTTGAACTCGAACATGATCCGGGTGGCGTTGGCGTAGTACGTGAAGGCCACGATGATCGCCTCCACGCCCCGCTCCCCCGCGCCCAGCGTCAGCGCGAGCACCAGGCCGATCACATTGGTGACGACCGACAGGGGCGCGACGAGGGTGTCGATGCGCAGGTTTCCGTAGTCCCAGGAGCGCAGGGTGATCCGGCGCGACTCGGCGACCCGGGCGCGGTGCTCGGCGGCCTCCCGGTCCTCGGCGGCGAAGGACCGGACGCTGTCCATGTTGGTGAGCACGTCGGCGACGTGCCCGGACACCCGGGCGATGGCCTGCTCGCGGTCGGCGACGATCCGCTGCCGGCGGCGGACCAGCGGGAAGACGCAGACGCCGGTGAGGGTGATCATCACCAGGAGGCCGACGACGAGCAGCGGGTCGTACTGCCAGAGGACGACCGAGGCGAACAGCAGCGGCACCATCTTGCCCATGACCTGGAAGGTCAGGGTGTCGACGAAGTCCTCGAAGCGGCCGGCGAAGCTGATGACCCGCTTGGTGAGGGAGCCGGCGAAGTTGTCGTGGAAGAACGCCGCGTCCTTGGCGAGGAGCGCGTCCATGCCCACGACGTAGAGGTGCTCGATGCCGTGGGCGTCGAGCCGGTTGAGGCAGTGGAAGCCGACCCGCCACAACGCCTCGCCGAGCAGCAGGACGGCGGCGAACACGAATGCGTAGGGCAGGACCGCGTCGAGGGTGACCCGGCCGCCGTCGGCGACCCGGCCGACGAGTTTGGCGACCACCAGGGGGGCGAGGTACAGGATCCCGATGTTGCCGAGCGCCGGCAGCAGCAGCGCGGGCACCGCCACCTTCCGGAGCCGCAGCATCTCTCCCCCGTAATGGCGGAGCGCGAGGCGGACGGAGCCCTTTCCCGGTCCGCCGCCGCGTTGTTCTGACGTTTCCATCACGACCTTCCGTCGCTGTTCCGACACGTACGGTGACGGAGTGTGGCGGAGGGCGGGCGCGGCGGTCCACGGGTTTTCCCGGGCCCGGGGCGGCCCCGGCACCGGGCGCGTAGGGCTCAGCGGCGGAGCCCGGCGGCGAAGGCGGCGAGCTCGCGCACGACCCGCTCCGGGTCCTCCCAGTACACGACGTGTCCGGCGCCCTCGTGGACGACGAGCCGGGAGTCGGGGATGGCGTCGAGGATCAGCTGCTGGTCCGAACGGGTGAGCAGCGGGTCCCGGTCGCCCCAGACGACGAGGGTGGGGACGAGGATGCCGGTGAGCGTGGCCGCGAGGTCCGTCTCCAGGAGTCCGCGCAGCGTCTCGCGCCAGACGCGGGCGGGCGCCTTCAGGCTCTCGTCGACGACGGTCTCCAGGAAGCCGGGCGCCACCCGGCCCGCGGCGAGCCCCCGCGCGAACTCGGCGGCGAACCCCCGGTCCACCGGGTCCTTCAGGGTCCGGACGGTCTCCCGGACGGCGGCGACCCCGGGTTTGTCGGCGAGCAGGGCGGGGGTGCCGAGCAGGACGAGGCCGGCCACCCGGTCGGGGCGCCGACCGGCGACGATCCTGGCCTGGACGCCGCCGCTGGAGCCGCCGACGAGGATGGCCCGCTCGATCCCGAGGTGGTCGAGGAAGGCGACGAGATCGTCCGCGAAGTCCTCCGGGAGGTACCCCTTGGCCGGCTTGTCGGCGTCGCCGTGGCCGCGCTGGGTCGGCGCGTAGGCGTGCAGGACGGCCGGCATGGCCCGCAGCATCGGTTCGAAGGTCCACCAGGAATCGGCGTAACCGTGGACGAGGACGAGCGGCGGTCCGCTCCCGGGCCGCCCGGTCTCCGCGTACGGGAGCGTGGGACGCCCGTCGCCGAGGACGGCGCGGTGCACGGCGACGGTGGCCATCGGCGCCTCCTGTCTCTCTGCCCAGCGTAGGAAGGGTTCCCGGGGCCCTCAACAGGGGACCGGCCCCGGGCGGGCGCCGCCGGAGCCGGTACCCGAGGCCCGGGGCCTTTGGGCTCCCCCGGCGGGGGGCCGGGGGAGCCGGTGCCGGTTTCAGGGGTCCCAGGGCGGCCCGGCCGGGCCGCCGGAGCCGGTGCCCGGGGCCGGGGCCTTTGGGCGGCCCCGGTCGGGTGCCGCGGGAGCCGGTGCCCGGGCTCTGGACGAGTCCGCTCGAACGCCGCCAGAGCCCGTGCGACGGGCCTCAGGACGGCCCCGCCCGGGCACCGCCGGAGCCGTTCCCGCGACCCCTGGACGCCCCCGCCCGGGCGCCGCCGGAGCCGGCCCGGGTCTCCGGGTCGACTCCTTCCGAGCGCCGCCGGAGCCCGCAGGCATGCGGGCGGAGCATCGGGGGAAGCCGCGCCGTGCACCCGCCGCCCGAGAGGGTGCCGCCGCCCCCAGGAGGCCGCCGTGACGCTCTTCCGGATCCGCTCCAGGGAGCTCCCTCCGCCCGGCCCGTCGGCCGGCCCGCCGGTCTCCCCCGCCGGAGCGGCCCTGAGTTCGCCGGTCCGCTCGTCCACCGAGTGGGACCCTCTGGAGGAGGTCGTGGTGGGCCGGGTCGACGGCGCCACGATCCCCTCCCGGCATCCGGCGGTCCGGTGCACCATGCCCGCGTGGGCGGCCCGGCTGCAGGGCGCCGCCGCCGGGTTCCGCTACCCGCGGGCGCTCGTCGGGAAGGCCGAGGAGGAGGTCGAGGGGTTCGTCGCCCTCCTGGAGTCCCTCGGGGTGACCGTGCGGCGGCCGGACCCCGTGGCCCACCGCCGGCGGTTCGGCACCCCCGACTGGTCGTCCCGGGGCTTCTGCAGCGCCTGCCCGCGCGACAGCATGCTCATCGTCGGCGACGAGATCATCGAGACGCCCATGGCCTGGCCCTGCCGGTACTTCGAGACGCACGCCTACCGCACCCTGCTGAAGGACTACTTCCGGCGCGGCGCGCGCTGGACGGCCGCGCCCAGGCCGCAGCTGACGGACGAGCTGTACGACCCCGCGTTCCGGGTGTCCGGGCCCGGTCAGCCGGTGCGCCGCCTGGTGACGGAGTTCGAGCCGGTCTTCGACGCCGCCGACTTCGTCCGTGCCGGCCGGGACCTGTTCGTGACGCGCAGCAACGTCACCAACCTGATGGGCATCGAGTGGCTGCGCCGGCACCTGGGGCCCGAGTACCGGATCCACGAGATCGAGAGCCGCTGCCGGACCCCCATGCACATCGACACGACGTTCCTGCCGCTGGCCCCCGGCCGCGCCCTGGTGAACCCGGAGTACGTCGACCCGGACCGGCTGCCCCCGGTGCTGGACGACTGGGAGCTCCTGATGGCGCCCGAGCCCGACCCGCTGCCGGACGCCCTCCTCAAGGTCACCTCGATGTGCGGCAAGTGGCTGAGCATGAACGTGCTGATGCTCGACGAGAGAAGGGTCGTCGCGGAACGGCACCACACCCGGACGCTGCGCGCCCTGGAACGCTGGGGATTCGAGCCGATCCCCTGCGACCTCCTGCATTACGCGCCGTTCGGCGGCTCCTTCCACTGCGCCACGCTGGACGTCCGACGGAATGGCCCGGACCCGCGCGGGAATGCCTGACGAATTCCCGTTCCACCGCCTTCCGGGCCGCCGTTCCCTGCGTGTTCGCGTGGCCGCGGGCACCCCGGTGCGCGACCATACGGACGCGCCGTCGTGAGATTCCGGCCGGCGGCGGGAAAAGGCACACGCACAGGAAGAGGGCCGTACGTGACCGGCAGCGAGAGCGAGAACCCGGCAATTTCCGCCCCCAGCCCCAAGGACACCCGCCCCCGCACCAATCGGGACTGGTGGCCGAACCAGCTGGACCTCTCCGTACTCCATCGCAACGCCCCCCAGGCCGACCCCCTCGACGAGGGATTCGACTACGCCGCGGAGTTCGCGGGCCTCGACGTCGAGGAGCTGAAGCGGGACGTCATCGCCCTGATGACGGATTCACAGGAATGGTGGCCCGCGGACTACGGTCATTACGGTCCGCTTTTCATCCGGATGAGCTGGCACGCGGCCGGCACCTACCGCATCGCCGACGGCCGGGGCGGCGGCGGAAGCGGCGCCCAGCGGTTCGCCCCGCTGAACAGCTGGCCCGACAACGCCAGCCTCGACAAGGCGCGCCGCCTGCTGTGGCCGGTGAAGCAGAAGTACGGGCAGAAGATCTCCTGGGCCGATCTTCTGGTCTTCGCCGGAAACTGCGCGATGGAATCCATGGGGTTCAAGACCTTCGGTTTCGGATTCGGCCGCGAGGACATCTGGGAGCCGGAGGAGATCTTCTGGGGACCGGAGGACACCTGGCTCGGCGACGAACGCTACAGCGGCGACCGGGAGCTGTCGGGCCCCCTCGGCGCCGTCCAGATGGGCCTCATCTACGTCAACCCCGAGGGCCCCAACGGCAACCCGGACCCGCTCGCCGCCGCCCGCGACATCCGCGACACCTTCGCCCGGATGGCGATGAACGATGAGGAGACGGTCGCGCTCATCGTCGGCGGCCACACCTTCGGCAAGTGCCACGGCGCCGTGAACCCCGAGTACATCGGCCCCGAGCCGGAGGCCGCGCCGATCGAACAGCTGGGCCTCGGCTGGAAGAACACATACGGCACCGGCACCGGCGCCCACGCCCTCACCAGCGGTCTGGAGGGCGCCTGGACCAACCATCCGACCACCTGGGACAACGGCTTCCTCGACAACCTCTTCCGGTACGAGTGGGAGCTGACCACCAGCCCCGCCGGCGCCCAGCAGTGGAAGCCCACCGACCCGGCCGCCCAGGGCACCGTCCCCGACGCGCACGACCGGTCGAAGTCGCACGCGCCGATGATGCTGACGACCGACCTCGCGCTGCGCATGGACCCGGTCTACGGCCCGATCTCCCGCCGCTACCACGAGAACCCGGAACTCCTGGCGGAGGCGTTCGCCAAGGCCTGGTACAAGCTCCTCCACCGCGACATGGGCCCGATCTCCCGCTACCTCGGCCCGTGGGTGCCCGAGCCGCAGCTGTGGCAGGACCCGGTGCCGCCGGTCGACCACGACCTCGTCGCGGACGAGGACATCGCCGCCCTCAAGGAGCGGATCCTCTCCTCAGGACTGACCGTGCCCCAGCTGGTCACCACCGCCTGGGCGTCCGCGGCGAGCTTCCGCGGCACCGACAAGCGCGGCGGCGCCAACGGCGCGCGCATCCGGCTGGCACCGCAGAAGGACTGGGCCGTCAACGACCTGCCCGAGATCGCCGAGGCGCTGCGGACCCTGGACGCGATCCGTGAGGAGTTCGCCGCCGGGCGCGGCGACCGCACCCGGATCTCGCTGGCCGACCTGATCGTCCTCGGCGGCTGCGCGGCCGTCGAGAAGGCCGCGAAGGACGCCGGCCACCCGGTGACCGTGCCGTTCACGCCCGGCCGCACGGACGCCACGCAGGAGCAGACCGACGTGGACTCCTTCGCCGTCCTCGAACCGCGCGCCGACGGCTTCCGCAACTACCTGGGCCCCGACGAGAAGCTCTCCCCCGAGACGCTCCTCCTCGACCGGGCCAGCATGCTCACGCTGACGGCCCCGGAGATGACGGTGCTGGTCGGCGGCATGCGGGCGCTCGGCACCGGCCACGGCGGGATCCGCCACGGCCTCCTCACCGACCGCCCCGGCACCCTGACCAACGACTTCTTCGTCAACATCCTGGACATGGGGACGGAGTGGAAGGTCTCGGAGGCCGACGAGAACGTCTACGAGGGCCGGGACCGTGCCACCGGCCGGCCGAAGTGGACGGGCACGGCCGTGGACCTGGTCTTCGCCTCCCACGCCCAGCTGCGCGCCCTGTCGGAGGTGTACGCGGCACGCGACGCGGGCGAGAAGTTCGTCCGCGACTTCGCCGCCGCGTGGGTGAAGGTCATGGAGCTGGACCGCTTCGACCTGCGCTGACGAGCCGCTATCGGGCCTCCGGCGCCCCCGTCCGCGGGAACACGCCGACGCCCGGACGGTCGCGCTGCGACGTCCGGGCGCCGGTGGGGGCGAGGCCGGGGCGGCTCGGGGCCGTGGGGGTTGGTGGGGGGGTGAGCGGCGGGACGGGTCAGGTGGAGATCGCGGGGAGCAGGCCGGTGACGGGCGCGGCCTGGTCGGTGAGCTGGTGGAGCTGGTGGAGTTCGTTGACCCGGCTCAGGCCGCCCAGCTGCTCGCCGACGCCGGGGTATGCGGCGCGGGCGTCCTCCGACATGCCGGTGGTCGCCAGGGAGTCGATTTCGGCGATCGGGCTGATCGGCGGACCGAGCGGGCCGACGGGCGCGGCGGCGGCCTGGGAGGCGGCCGCGCCGCCGAGGCAGGTGAACGCCGCGGCGACGGCGAGGACCGAGGAGATGCGTCGAGGTGAGGTCACACCCTCACAACGGGACGCTCCGCCGGGAGACACGCACCCGCCCACGAGCATCCTCCGAACGGGCCACGCCCGGGGCGGTGGTGCGTGTGGATGCGGGCCACGCCTGGGGCGGTGGTGCGTGTAGATGCGCGGGGCCGTGCCGTCCGTGCTTCGTTCGGAGCAGCGGCGTGGGCAGAGGGCGGCCGCCGGGGCGCGGGGTGTCGTGCGGGGCGGGGCGGGGCGGGTTGGCGGTGGCGAGGGGCGTCGGTCGGCTCAGGGGGGGCGGCGGGCGGCCGTGGCGAGGGATGTCGTGCCGGGCGGGGCCGGGGGCTGGGCTGATGCCGGGGGCTGGGGCTGGGGGGGGGGGCTGGGCTGGGACTGGACGTGATCCGCCGACCGCCGGGCAGGCGGCGGGCGCTGTAGGCTGTGCGCTCGCGCGTTCGCGGATGATGCGAGCGAACCGGGCCGGACCTGCGTGGCGGAGGGCAAGTGACGGAGCTCGTCCGCGGGACACCGGGACTCGTGCGGGCGGTGAACGACCGTGCCACCCTCCACCTGCTGCTCCGTCAGGGGCCGCTCACCCGCCCCGAGGTCAGCCGTCTCACCGGGCTCTCCAAGCCGACCGCCTCCCAGGTGCTCGCTCGCCTGCTGGACGCCGGACTCGTGGTCGGCAACGGCCTGCGGCCCGGGCTGCCGGGCCGGGTCCCGGAGACGTACCGGGTGAACCCGGCGGCGGCCTACGCGACCGCCGTGGACGTGACGCCGGAACACATCGCCGTGCGGACCGCGGACATCACCGGCGCGGTGCTCGGCGAGACCGTGGCGCCCGTGCCCGCGCGGCCGGACCGCGAGGCCCTGGTGGAGGCGCTGCGGACGGCACTCGGCAGGGTCCCGACACCGCAGCCCCCGCGCAGCGTCGTGGTCGGCGTGCAGGGCGCGGTGGACCCGACGACCGGCCGCCTCGCCTACGCGAGCGAGGAGGACATGGCGGCCTGGCTCTTCCCGGACGTCGAACGGACGCTGGGCGAGGCCCTCGGGCTCCCCGTCCGCATCGAGAACGACGTCAACCTCGCCGCCGTCGCCGAACGCGACCACGCCGCCGCCGACTGCCCGGACTTCGTCCTCCTGTGGGCCGACGAGGGCCTCGGCGCGGCGCTGATGATCGGCGGTCGCCTCCACCGCGGCCACTTCGGCGGCGCCGGCGAGGTCGGCTACCTCCCCCTCCCCGGCGCCCCCACCGCACGCGAGGCCGGCGACCACTACGGCCGCCACGGCTACCAGGAACTGGCGGGCGGCGACGCGATCCGAGACCTCCTGCACAGCCACGGGATACCGGGCGCCGACTTCGCGGAGACGGTGGCGGAGGCGGTACGACTGGCGGGCACGGTGGAGCAGCCCGCAGAGGCGGTGCGACCGGCGGACACGGCCGAGGAGGGGGCCGAGGCGGTACGGCGAGCGGGCACGGTGGAGGAGGCCACGGAGGCGGTACGGCGAGCGGGCACGGCCGAGGGGGACGCGGAGGCCATACGAGGGGCACGCACGGCCGAGGAGAGCGCGGAAGCGGGACCGCGGGCGGGCACGGTCGTCGAGGGCGCGGAGGCAGTTCGACGGGCGGACAGGGTCGCGCAGGGCGCGGAGGCCGTACGACGGGCGGACACGGTCGCGCAGGGCGCGGAGGCCGTACGACCGGCGGACACGGCCGAGGAGGACGCCACGGCGGCGCGGGCGGGCCTCGTCGCGGTGGCGGCGCGGCTCGCGGCCGGGCTGGCCTCGATCGTGACCGTCGTCGACCCCGGCCTGGTCGTGCTCGCGGGCCGGCTCTGCGCGGCGGGCGGCGAGCCGCTGCGCGCCCTGGTCGAACGCGAGCTCCGCGTCCTGGCGCACTCCCGGGCACGGGTCCGCCTGTCGGCGGTCACGGGCAACCCGGTGCTCGCCGGCGCGCTCGCCCTGGCCCTCGCGGAAGCCCGGGACCAGACCTTCGGCGGCCCGTCCCCCCTCCCCCCGCACCCCTGACCCACCCGAGCGCGCCCACCTTCCGCACACCACCGTGGCCCCTGCGGGCATGCTCAGGCATGGGCGGCCCCGCCCCCGGTCCCGGGCCGACACCCCCGGCCCCGCCACCACCCCTGCGGTCCGCGCCCGCCCCTCCATCCCACAGCCACCAGCACCAGTGGCACCGGTCAGCGGCCGTCCGCGCTGGGCCTCGGCCTGCCACCACCAACCCGCCGCCGCCCCTGGATCCTGGGCCCACCCTCCGTCCCGCTACCGCCGCTGGGGCCGCGCCCGCCCTTCCACCACCACCGAACACTCACCCGCACCCGCGACCCTGCAAGCAGCCACCCGCGCTGAGCCTCGGCCGCCACCACCAACCCGCCGCCACCCCCGGGTCCTGGGCCGACACCCCCGCCCTGTCACCACCGCTGCAGACCGCGCCCGCCCCTCCCCGCACGCGGACACGTCCGCTGCCCCTGCGGGCCGCCGCTCGCGCTGGGCCTCCGCCTGCCGGCCCTGCGGGCCGCGCTTGCCGTCCCTTCTGCGTAGACGCGCCCGCCCCCTGTGGGCATGCGTCCCGCTTGGGCGATGGGGTCCCCCTGGACGAGCGAAGCCGAGAGCTTGGGGGAGGGTGGGCACAGGGACGGCGCCCCCTGCCGGGCCAAGGCTTCCTGCGCCTGGAGGGGGCGCCCCCACCGCCGCAGCGAACGTATGCCCCCGACGAAACGGCCGCGCGGCACCCGCAAACGGAGCGACCGGGGCCACCGTCCCGGGGAGGGTGGCCGGGCCCGGGGCGGCTCGGCGGCGGACAATGGAGCGAGGGGCCGGTCAGGAGGTGGCGTCGTGGTGCAGGGGACGATCACGGTCGACGCGCCGGTACGGCGGGTGTACGACCAGTGGACGCAGTTCGAGGAGTTTCCGCGCTTCATGCACGGCGTCGTGGCGGTCGAACAGACCGACGCCCGACACCTCCGCTGGCGCACCGGCATCGCCGGTTTCCGCCGCACCTTCGAGACCGAGATCGTCGACCAGCTCCCGGACGAACACATCGCCTGGCGCACCGTCGGCGGCGACGTCCGCCAGCACGGCGTCGTGACCTTCACGCCCCTCGACGGCCGCCACACGCGCGTGCGCCTGGCGATGGAGGTCGAGCCGGAGGGCCCGACGGAGCGCGCGGCCGTCGCGCTGGGCATCGTGTCGAGCCGGGTCTCGGGCGACCTCCGGCGGTTCAAGGACTTCGTGGAGGACCGCCACGCCGCGACCGGCGCCTGGCGCGGTCGTCTCCGCCCCGCGGAAGCCCACCGACCCTCGGATTCCGGCCACCCCGACCCCAAGTAGTTTGATTTTCAACATCCTTTCGGGAGAAGATGGCCTCACTCCCGCCCCACCCCACGCGCGGGACCACCCCGAAGGAGCGGACAGTGAGCGACGGCGCCGTGGCGGCATCGACCCACCAGCGGATCTTCCTCGACAAGCAGACCCCGGACGCCTACAAGGCGTTCGTCCGGGCCGCGCAGACCGTGCGCACCGCCGCCGACGACGCCGGGCTCGACCGGATCCTCGTCGAGCTGGTCAACCTGCGCGTGTCCCAGCTCAACGGCTGCGCCTACTGCCTGGACACCCACACCCGCGCCGCTCTCCTCGCCGGCGAGACCCCCCGCCGGCTCGGGCTGCTCGCCGCCTGGCGGGACACCGAGGTCTTCACCGCGCGCGAACGCGCCGCCCTCGCGCTCGCCGAGGCGACCACCCACCCGGCGGAGGCCGACACGCAGGAGAAGGCCTACGCCGAGGCCCGCCTGGTCCTGGACGACGCCGAGCTCTCCGCCGTCGTCTGGGTGGCCATCACCATCAACGCCTTCAACCGCGTGTCCATCCTCAGCAAGCACCCGGTGCGCCCGAACTGATCACCGACCGATGACCACGACGGCGCCGATCCTCAGGCGGAGCCGTCGGCTGACGGCGGTGCCGTACGGCACGAAGTCCGCGGCGCCGAACAACAGGTGCACGACGTTTGTGCAGCACCGTCACCGCACCTGGAAGACGCCGAAGAGCTCGACGCCGGACCGTGACCGGCGGAGGTCACCTGGAAGCCCGGCACGGCGACGCCCCGGAAGACCGGGCCGAAAAGCCCCGGCCGCCGACTACGTGTCGGTGCCGACCACGCCGGACGGGACGGTCGGGATGGGGAGTGCCCGGCAGCCGCCTTGACGGGTCCCCCCTCACACGTGACGTCGGCCGCCCCAGGCCTTGCCCGCAGGGCGTCGGGCAAGGCCCAGGACGAACAGGCGGGCGAGTGCGGACGGGTAAAGTCGATGGGTCGCCCCGCGTACCGGCCCCGCACCCGGCCCCGCCCCGACCCGTTCCTCCCGGTCACCGTCGGCCCGCGACCACGACCGCCCCCTTCCCCGTACGACAGGTCCCTCTTCCTTGCCTACCGCCCCCGCCCCCTCCGTCCCCTCGCCGCTCGCGTCCCGGTTCCGCGCCCTGAGGCCCGAATGGCTGCGTGACCCCCGGGTCTGGCGTACCGAAGTGCTGGCGGGACTCGTCGTCGCCCTGGCGCTGATCCCCGAGGCCATCGCCTTCTCGGTGATCGCCGGCGTCGATCCGGCGCTCGGGCTCTTCGCCTCCTTCACGATGGCCGTCACCACCGCGATCGTGGGCGGCCGGCGGGCGATGATCTCGGCCGCCACCGGGGCCGTCGCCCTCGTCATCGCGCCGGTGAACCGGGAGCACGGCGTCCCGTTCCTCATCGCCACCGTCGTCCTCGCGGGCGTCTTCCAGATCGTGCTGGGGATCGTGGGCGTGGCGAAGCTGATGCGGTACGTCCCCCGCCCGGTGCTGGTCGGCTCGGTGAACTCGCTCGCCGCCCTGGTCTTCCTGGCCCAGCTCCCCGAGACCCGGAACGTTCCGATGAGCGTGTACGGGCTGATCGCGGCCGGGATCGTCCTGCTGGTGCTCTTCCCCAAGGTGACGACCCTGGTCCCGGCGCCGCTCGTCACGATCACCGTCCTGACCGTGGTGACGGTGGCCGCCGGGATCGCCGTGCCGACCGTCGGCGACCGGGGCGCGCTGCCGTCCGCGCTGCCCGTGCCGGGCCTGCCCGACGTGCCCTTCACCCTCGGCACACTGGCGACGATCGCGCCGTACGCCCTCGCCGTGGCGCTCGTCGGCCTGGTGGAGTCGCTGCTCACCGCGAAGCTCGTCGACGACCTCACCGACACGCCGTCGAGCAAGCGGCGGGAGTCGATCGGGCAGGGCGTCGCGAACGTCGTCACCGGCCTGTTCGGCGGGATGGGCGGCTGCGCCGTGATCGGCCAGACGATGATGAACGTGAAGGTGGCGGGCGCCAGGACCCGCCTCTCCACCTTCCTCTCCGGCGTGTTCCTGATGGTCCTGTGCGTGGTCCTCGGGCCGCTCGTCTCGCGGATACCCATGGCCGCGCTGGTGGCGGTCATGGTGATCGTGTCCGTCGCCGCCTTCGACTGGGAGTCGGTGGCCCCGCGCACCCTGCGGCGGACACCCGTCGGGGAGACCGTCGTCATGCTGGTCACGCTGGCGTGCGTCCTGGTCTCCCACAACCTCGCCCTCGGCGTGGTCGTCGGATCGGTCACCGCCGCCCTCGTCTTCGCCCGGCGGGTGGCCCGGCGCACGGAGGTCACCACCGTGACGGACCCGGACGGGACGACCGTCGTCCACCGGGTCTCCGGCGAACTGTTCTTCGCCTCGGCCGAGGCGTTCACCGAGCGCTTCGACCCCGCCGGCGACCCGGAACGGGTGGTGATCGACCTCTCCGCCGCCCGCGTCTCCGACGCCTCCGCCGTGGCGGCGCTGGATGCGATAGAGGCAACGTACGCCCGCCACGGCAAGACCGTCGAGCTCACCGGCCTCACCCCGGCCGACGCCGCCCTCCGTGCCCGCCTCCGTACGAACGCGGGCACGGCCGCGGCCGCGGCTGCTGGCCCCGACGGGGGCACGGGCGGAGTCGGAGGCTCCGGACCCGGCTCCGGCTCCGGGTCCGGGTCCGGCTCCCGGTCGGGGCCCGGGTCCGTCTCCGACTCGGGCTCGGGCTCGGGCTCGGGCTCGGGCTCGGGCTCGGGCTCGGGCTCGGGCTCCCGAGTGGACGTCGCCCCGGGAGCCCGCGCCTCCTCCGGGTCCAAGGCCGTCTCCGGTTAGGAGGCCGGGAGCTCCGCCCCCGGGCCGTGCGGGTGCCCGTCCGGCAGCGACCGTGCCGCCACACGGCGCAGGTGGCGGTCGAAGACCTCGGCGGCGTCCGGGGTGAGGGTGCGCAGCGCGACCATGGCGGTGATGACGACGTCGCAGAGCTCGGCCTCGACGTCCTCCCAGCTGTGGCTGGTCCCCTTGCGGGGGTTCTGCCCGGTGGCGCCGATCACCGCCTGCGCCGCCTCCCCGACCTCCTCGGAGAGCTTGAGGACGCGCAGCAGAATCTCCTGCCCGGGCGGCAGGGACTGGTGGTCGGCGAGCCAGTCGTGGAGGCGGGTGACGGTGGTCCAGGTGTCTTCGTCGCTCATGCCCCCGCAGCCTGCCAGGTCCCCCGCCCTCGCCGCGCGCCGCCCGAGGACAGGCGAGGTGAGACGCAGAAGGCGAGGCGCCCGGTCCGCGTGACCGCCGGGAGCCAAGTCGGACCGATCAGCCCGCTCCCAGAGACCCGAAGCCCGGCAGGCGAAGCGGGCGGGGCACGTACTCCGCCGGAAGCCTTGAGTGCCAAGATGCGGGCCGGTCCCCCATCCTCGCGGGGGACTTGAAGGCCAGCAGACGAAGCGGACGCGACCGCGCGCTCCCTGGGAGCCCTGAAGGGCAGGAAGCGGGCCCGCCCCCGCACCCCAGAGAGCCCTGAAGCCCGCCAGGCACGGGGACGAGAACGCACCATCCCGGCGAGCCCGAAGCCCAGCAGACGAAGCGGACGCGACCGCGCGCCCCCTGGGAGCCCTTAAGGGCAGGAGGCGGGCCCGCCCCCGCACCCCAGAGAGCCCTGAAGTCCGCCAGGCACGGGAACCAGACCGCACACCTCCGCCGAGCCTGAAGGCCAGCAGACGAAGCGGACCGGACCGCGCGTCCCCCGGGAGGCCTGAAGGGCAGGAGGCGGGCCCGCCTGCGCACCTCGAAAGGCCCTGAAGTCCGCCAGGCACGGGAACAGACCGCACACCTCCGGCGAGCCCGAAGGCCAGCAAGCGAGCCGGCCCCGGGGGGACCTGAAACCGGCAAGGCACAGGGACCGGACCGCACCCTCCCGGCCAGCCCGAAGGGCAGAAAGCGGGCCGCCCCCGCACTCACGGGAGGTCCAGAAGCCCCGCCGACACGCGGACCGGACCACCCGCTCCGGCGAGCCTGAAGCCCAGAAGCCGAGCCTGTATTCGCCCCCCGGGAGCCCGCATCCCCGCAGGCACGCGGACTGGGCCGTACGCCCCGGGTCAAGCCGGAGCGGCCGGATGCGGGCGCGCCCCCGCGCGCCCCGGGAAGAACCGCAGCCCCGCAGGCATGCGGCCCAGACCCCACACCCCCGGGAGCCTGAAGGCCGGAACACGCGCCGCCCCACGCCCGAGGGAGCTGCCCCCACGCGGCCCAGGAGACCTGACCCCGCGCAAGCGAAAAGCGGGCCGGACCGCACACACCCCGGAACCCGCAGGCGCGGAGGCGGGCCCGTCCCCGTACCCCCGGGGAGGAGGCCTGAGATCAAGGCGCCCATCCCCGTACCCCCGGGGGAAGCCTGAGATCAAGACGGGCCCATTCCCGCACCCCAGGGCGGGGCCCGAGACCGAGGCGCCCCGTTCCCGTACCCCAAGGCGGAGCCCTGGGATCAACGCGGGCCCGTCCCGTCCCGCCAGGGAGGGAGGCCCGGGGTCCAGCCGAGCCCGTCCCCGCACCCCCCCCGGGGGGGGGAGCCCGACACCAAGAGGCAGGCCCCGTCCCCGTACCTCCAAGAACCCCCGATCAGGAGGCAGCCGACCCCTGCTCGTCCGTCGGGAGGTCCTGGGGGTACCAGCGGAGTTCGACCGTGTTGCCGTCGGGGTCCTTCACGTAGACGGACTGGGCCGAGCCGCGGGCGCCCCAGCGGGGGACGGGGCCCTCGACGACGTCGAAGGTGCCGGAGGCGATGACCTCCTGCCAGTCGAGCGGGTCGACGACGAGGCAGATGTGATCGACGTTCGACTCGCCCCGGGGGCGGGAGAACAGGTCGATGACGGAGCCCTCGTCGATCCGCACGGACGGGAACGGCACCTTGCCCGCGCGCCACTCCTCGACCCGCTCCGGCGCGAGGCCCAGGGAATCGGTGTAGAAGGCGAGGGACCGCTCGACGTCGGTGACGTTGAGGACGAGGTGGTCGAAGGCTTTCACGCGCATGCGGTGTCTCCCGTTGTGGTGTCCGAGGTGGATGGCTCGTGCGGGAGCGATGCCCGGCACCGCCGCGACGCGCCCCCGCGCCCGCCGGTCCCCGTACGACCGCGCGCGTTCCGCGGCCGTTGCGCACCTCCCCCGTGCAGGTAGTGCCTATCACGGCCGCCCCTCCGCCACCCACCCTTTTGTCGACGCCCGCCCCGCCCGTGACCTGCCGGTTTCCGCCCGGTCGAGGAGCGCCGGGGCGCCGTTCGCCGACGGGAGCGCTCCCATTCCCGCACGGGACCCGCGCATTCCGACCGCGTTCAGAGTCTTGTCAGGTACTCGACGCCGCCCCTATCGTCACCCGCCAGAAAGCGCTTTCTAGCGCTTCGGCCCAGGGACGGGACTCACGACGACCACGTTCCGCGCCGCCGTCGAGCGGCGTGGACGCCAATGAAAGGGCAGGCGAGCATGGGACGACGCTCCCCCTCCACGCGACTCCAGGCGGGCTTGGCCGCCATGGCGGTCGCGGCCGCCACCGGCGTGATCCTGACCATGCCGGAGGCCTCCGCCTCCGCCTCCGCCTCCGTCGCCGCCGGGGCGACCGGCTACGCGAGCCAGAACGGCGGGACGACCGGCGGCGCCGGCGGGCAGACCGTCCGGGCGACCACCGGCACCCAGATCCACGCGGCACTCTGCGGCCGGGCCTCCAGCAGCACCCCGATCGTCATCCAGGTCGAGGGCACCATCAACCACGCCAACACCGCCAAGGTCTCCGGCACCAGCTGCAACACCGCCGACGGCGTCATCGAGCTCAAGCAGATCAGCAACGTCACGATCGTCGGCGTCGGCAGGGGCGCCGTCTTCGACCAGGTCGGCATCCACATCCGGCAGTCGAGCAACATCATCATCCAGAACGTCACCGTCAAGAACGTCAAGAAGTCCGGCTCGCCCGTCTCCAACGGCGGCGACGCCATCGGCATGGAGAGCGACGTCCGCAACGTCTGGGTGGACCACAGCACCCTGGAGGCCTCCGGCGGCGAGTCCGAGGGCTTCGACGGACTCTTCGACATGAAGGACAACACGCAGTACGTGACGCTCTCCTACAGCGTCCTGCGCAACTCCGGCCGCGGCGGCCTGGTCGGCTCCAGCGAGACCGAGCTGAGCAACGGCTTCATCACCTACCACCACAACCTGTACGAGAACATCGACTCGCGCGCCCCGCTGCTGCGCGGCGGCATCGCCCACATGTACAACAACCACTACCGGCAGCTGAACGAGTCGGGGATCAACTCCCGCGCCGGCGCCCGCGCCAAGGTGGAGAACAACTACTTCGAGGACTCCAAGGACGTCCTCGGCACCTTCTACACCGACGCGGCCGGCTACTGGCAGGTCGCCGGGAACGTCTTCGACAACGTGACCTGGTCGCCCGCCGGCACCGACTACAAGCCCGCCGGCCCGAACCCGACCTCCAGCACGACCGTCTCCGTCCCGTACGGCTACGCCCCGGACAGCGCCTCCTGCGTCCCGGCCGTGGTCGCCCGTACGGCCGGCGCGAACAAGGGCCTGCTGGTCTCGGACGGCTCCTGCACCCCGCAGACCCCGAGCCCGACGCCCACCCCGACCGCCACCGCGACGAGCACGCCCACACCCACGCCGACGGCCACCGCCACCACCGCCCCGCCGTCCGGCACCAACCTCAGCATCGGCGCCGGCGCGGACGGCTCCAGCAAGGCCGACGGGACCAGCTACGGCAACGTCCGCGACGGCAACCTCGCCACCTACTGGTCGCCCGCCGGCACCACCGGCTCGGTCTCGGTCAAGTGGGCCTCCCCCACGACGATCCGGTCCGTCCGCATCCGCGAGGCCTCCGGGGCGGGCACCGTCACCGGCTGGCGGCTGCTGAACGCCGACACCGGCGCCGTACTCGCCTCCGGCGGCGCGGCCGGCACGGTCTCCGTCCCGGCGACCTCGCTGAGCAAGGTCACCTTCGAGATCACGTCCGCGTCCGGCACCCCGCGCGTCGCCGAATTCGAGACGTACGCGTAGGGGCTCGCCACCCGACCGGGTCGCGGACGAGGGGGCAGGTCCCGCGGAGGCCGCCGCCTCGTCCGCGACCCGGTTCCGCGCCCCCGAGGGTGACGACCTCGATCCGCGTCTTCTGCGGCGGTGCTCAGCGGCAGCGGGCCGAGCAGGGGCACATGAGGCCGGTCGGCTCGCCCTCAGAGAGGGCGCAGGGCTCCCGGCTCCCGGAGGTCGGCGAGGGTCGGGTAGCCGTCCACGGCCATGATCAGGTCGGCTTCGGCCAACAGGGAGCGCAGGACGTGGACGATGCCGTCCTCGCCGCCCGCCGCCAGACCGTAGGCGTACGGGCGGCCGACGCCCACGGCGGTGGCGCCCAGCGCCAGCGCCTTGACGACGTCCGCGCCGGTCCGGACACCCGAGTCGAAGAGGACGGGGAGGCCGTCGGCGGCCTCGACGACGTCGGGCAGGGCGTCGAGGGCGGGCAGGCCTCCGTTGGCCTGGCGTCCGCCGTGGTTGGAGCAGTACACCGCGTCGACGCCGCCGTCCCGGGCGCGGCGCACGTCCTCGGGGTGGCAGAGGCCCTTGAGGATCAGCGGGAGGTCGGTGAGGGAGCGCAGCCAGGGCAGGTCGGCCCAGGTGAGGGGGTTGCCGAAGATGCCGACCCATTCGAGGATCGCCGCCCCGGGGTCCTCCTCGGGGGCCTTGGCGAGGCGGGCCCGGAAGACGGGGTCGGAGGTGTAGTTGGCGAGGCAGTGGCCGCGCAGCTGCGGGAAGTTGCTCGCGGCGAGGTCGCGCGGGCGCCAGCCGGTGACCCAGGTGTCGAGGGTGACGACGATCCCCTTGAACCCGGCGGCCTCGGCACGGCGCACGAGGCTCTCCGCGAGCTCCCGGTCCGTGGGGGTGTAGAGCTGGAAGAAGCCGGGGGTGTCGCCGAACTCGGCGGCGACCTCCTCCATCGGGTCCACCGTGAGGGTGGAGGCGACCATCGGGACGCCGGTGCGGCGGGCCGCGCGGGCGGTCGCCAGGTCGCCGTGCCCGTCCTGGGCGCAGAGCCCGACGACGCCGACCGGTGCCATGAACAGCGGCGAGGGCAGCCGCAGGCCGAAGAGGTCGACGCTCAGGTCGCGTCGGGCGGCGCCGACCATCATCCGGGGCACCAGGCCCCACCGTTCGAAGGCGGTCGCGTTCGCCCGCTGGGTGAACTCGTCGCCGGCGCCGCCCGCCACGTACGACACCACCGACGGCGGCAGGGCGGCGGCCGCCCGTGCCTCCAGTTCGGCGTAGGTCATGGGGAGGGCGGGCAGCACTCCGCCGAGTCCGGCGAGGTAGATCTCGTTCTGGTAGTCGCCGTACCGTCCGCCGAACGCGCCGCTCATCGTGGCCCCGCCCTCTCCCTCGCCCCCGGACCGGGCCCGCCCCGGCCTCCGGTGGCGCCCACGGTGCCAGCCGTCGCGCCGGAGCGCCATGGTCCGGAGGCGGGTGGGAACGCCGGAGTCGGTCACCGGGCCGGGCGGCGGGCGGGACGGCGTGGGACCGTCGTGACGGTCGGGGCTGTTGTGGCGAACGGGGTGGTCAGGACCGCCGCGGGGGCGGGGGCCGCTGTGGGAGCCGTGGCTGCTGCAGGAGTCCCGACTGCTGTGGGGGCCGGGGGCTGCCTGAGCGGCATATTCCGGTGCGCGCGGCCGGGGGCCGGTGGTGGAATCGCCCGATGCACGGGAACGAAGGACGGACGGGCGGCGTCGAGCGGGCCGCGGTGGTGGACCGGGGCCGGTTCGCCGACTCGGTGACTCCCTGGGACGACGCGGAGTGGCGGCGCGAGGTGTTCGGCTGGGCCGAGCGCGTCCTCGCCTCGCACGGCCTCGTGGAGGCGGGTGCGCGCGAGGTGAGGGTACGGCCCTGGTCGGTGCTCGTCCGGTTCCGCACCGGCGGCGGCCCGCGCGACGCCGTCTGGCTGAAGACGGGCGCCCCCTCCAACGCCTTCGAGGCCGGACTCGCCGGCGCGCTCGCCACGTGGGCACCCGAGCACGTGATGACCCCGCTCGCCGTGGACGCCGCCCGTGGCTGGGTCCTCCTTCCCGACGGCGGTCCGCTCTTCCGCGACGTCCTCGACGCGGGCGCGGCCGGTCCGGAGGCCTGGACGACGGCGCTGGGCCAGTACGGCGCGATGCAGCGGCGCTTGGTCCCGTACGCGAAGGGGCCCGCGAGGCGCGGCGGACGGGGCGCGGGTCCGGCGGAAGCGGGCGTGGTGGGCCCGGGCGGGCCGGGCCCGGGGGCACCGAACCCGGGCGTGGCGAACGCACGGGGGCCGGGAGCCCGGGGGCCGGAGGCGGGTGGCGGGTTCGAGGGGCTGGGGGTGCCGGGGGCGCGGGCGCGGGAGTTGCCGGAGGCGTTCGACGCGCTCGTCGCCGGGAACCCGCTCTTCGACGCCGCCGAACGGGCCGCGCTGCTGCGGCGACGGCCCCGGCTCGTCGAGCTGTGCGCCGAGCTCGACGCGTACGGCGTCCCCGACTCTCTCGACCACTGCGACCTGCACGACGGGCAGATCCTCGCCCCGTCGCCCGGCCGTTTCACCTTCTTCGACTGGGGCGACGCCTGCGTGGCCCACCCTTTCGGCAGCCTCCTGGTCCCCGTGCGGGAGGTGCGGGAGCGGTACGGCGCCGAGCACGTGGCCCCGATGGTGGACGCGTACCTGGAGCACTGGACCGGCCTCGGCCCGTCACGGACGGAGCTGCGGCGGGCAGCGGTCCTGGCGGTCCGGCTGGCGGCCCTCGGCCGGGCGGGCTCCTGGTTCCGGCTCTTCCCCGGCACCCCGACCGGCGACAGCGAGGAGGCGAGCGCGTACTGGGTGCGGCAGCTCTTCGCCGCCACCGACGAAGAACTCTGACGCGGACCGGGCCCGCCGCCCCCGCGCCCACAGGCTGCCGTCCATGGTCTCCCGGACGACAGCCGCGACAGGCCTGCGGGAGGGGGGTCGTGACGTCGTGTCCACCCGGCCGGACAGGCATGCAGAGGCGTCCGGCCAGGGCGGGTTCAACGGGTTCCGCGTCCGAGGGATCGGGTGCCGGGCTCCCGCCGTGCGGCCATGAGGACACGGGGCGCGGGGTGCGGGGCATGGGGCCCGGAGTCCTCCCCCGTGCGATCGGTCCTGAGGGGTTCGCCGGGGCTCGTCGTCGCGGCCTTGGCCACCCCGCTCCCCGGAGTCGCCGCCCCTGGCGCGGTCTTGACGCCGGACCGGGCGCGTCCTGACGCGCGGGTCACGCCGTGGGGCCCGCCCCCGCGGAAGCCGTACCTGCGCCGTAGCGCGCTCGCGCCCGAGGCGGACTGGCACTTGGTGTCTCCGTTCCGCCCGCCGTGACGGCCGCACCCACTGGCATCCACGTACCCTGCGGGGGTATGGAGGCCATGGCGCACCCGGGTCGGCCCCGACCGAAGCGGCCCGAAAGATCGTATGGCACGGAGTGCCTGGTGGGAGGGGACCCGGGCGTCGGCTGGACGGAGGGCCCGGGGAGCTGGAAACCTCGGCGTCGAGGACCCGATCACCGGTCCCGTACGTGCGCCGCCGCGAGGGGAGCGTGGCGCGGGCCCGTGATCGTCGCGTCCTCGCAGGCGCGTCCGCCGCACCCGTACGCGCCGGTACCGCGAGGAGGAGGACCACCGATGACCGCCGCCCGGGAAGAACGACTCCGGCTCGACGCCGCGAGTGTCGACAACGCGAGGACGACGCTGCTCCAGCTCCTCGCGCGGGCGGGGGTGTACTCCGGCGACGCCGAGGAACTGATCGGGCTGGTCGAGGCGGGCGCGCTCGCCGTCGCGCACGCGGAGCTGGCCGGCACCGGCCGGCAGGCCCCGCCGGGGAGCGACGAGCCGTACGCGGCGGGCTGGCGCGACGGTTCACGGGCCGTCACCGAGGGGCTGGCGGGCCTCGCCGACCGGGCGCTGGGCGCGGCCGTCACCGAGGACGCCGCCGCGGAGGCGGAGGCGCGGCCCCGGGTCGGCCGGATGGAGGTCGAGCGGGCCAAGGTGGCGGTCGTCCCGCTGTACCTCTCCTTCTCCGAGGAGTCCGACCTCGACCCGGAGGTCACCGAGCAGGTGCTCGCCGCGGCGCTCGCCACGATGGGGGTGCGGCAGCGGGCTGCCTATCCGGGGCGGCTGACGTCGTTCGCCGCGGACAACCGGACGCATCTGGAACGGCTGTACGCCACGTACGGCCCGGGCAGCGCGATCGCCATCCACGGCCGCTACACGCTGGTCCACTCCCCCACGAGCCTCGCCGTCCTCGAACGGCTCGCCGCTCGGCCGGCGGAGCTGCGGGAGGAGTGGGACGCGGCCGAACTCCCGCCCGCCTGGCTGGACGGCCTGACGCGCGCCTGGGAGGCGACGCTCTGAACCCTCCCCAGGCGGGGCAAGGCGGATGAAGGGGGCGGGCGGGACGAGGGGGCCGGTACGCGGACGGAGTCGGTGGCCGGGCCCGGGCGTGAGGGGCGGTGCGGATTCCGAAGGGCGTGCAATGCGTCACACGTGGGCTCGGCGAGGGCTCAGCCAGTGGCGCGGAGGGCGGGTGGCGCGCATAGGGTAGCGGCATGCCCAGAACATCCCCGGCCCTTGCCCTCGACGCCCTTCTCGACGGCAACCGTCGCTTCGTCTCGGGCACGCCCGAGCACCCCAACCAGGACGCCGCCCGTCGTACGGAGCTGGCTCCCGGCCAAGACCCGTTCGCCGTCATCCTCGGCTGCTCCGACTCCCGTCTCGCGGCCGAGATCATCTTCGACCGCGGGCTCGGTGACCTCTTCGTGGTCCGCACCGCCGGCCACGTCATCGGCTCCGAGGTCCTCGGCAGCGTGGAGTACGCGACGAGCGTCCTCGGCGCACGACTCGTGGTCGTCCTGGGCCACGACTCCTGCGGCGCGGTCGCCGCGGCCCGCGCGGCCGTGGAGGACGGCTTCGCGGCGCGCGGCTTCGTCCGGGACGTCGTGGAGCGGGTGACTCCGAGCGTCCTGGCGGCGCGTACCGCGGGTCTGACCGCGGACAGCGACATCATCGACGAGCACATCCGGCACACCGTGGACCTGCTCCTGGACCGCTCCCGGCTGCTGTCCGAGCAGGTGGCGGCCGGTGAGGTCGCCGTCGTCGGCCTCGGCTACGAGCTGGCCGGCGGCAGCGCCCGTCTCGTGACCACGCGCGGAGCCGTCGTGGAGGAGGGCACTCCGGCGTGACGTCCCGCTTCGACTGCTCCGATCCGGTGGCCCGCGCCGCCGGCCTCGGCGAGGCCGCGGCGGCGGTGCGCCGCGGGGACCTCGTCGTCCTGCCGACGGACACGGTGTACGGGGTCGGGGCGGACGCCTTCGACCCGAAGGCGGTCGCCTCGCTGCTCGCGGCGAAGGGCCGCGGTCGCCACAAGCCCTCCCCCGTCCTGGTCGACTCGGCCGCCGCGCTCGGCGAGCTGACCGACGAACTTCCCGACGGCGCACGGGCGCTGATCGAGGCGTTCTGGCCGGGCGGCCTGACCCTGGTGGTCCGTCACCGCGCGTCCCTCGACTGGGACCTGGGCGAGACGGGCGGCACGGTGGCGGTCCGGATGCCGGACCACCCCCTCACCCTGGAACTGCTCGCGGCGACGGGCCCGCTGGCGGTCTCCAGCGCCAACCTCACGGACCACCCGTCCCCTCAGGACTGCGACGCCGCGCAGGCCATGCTCGGCGACTCCGTGGCGGTCTACCTGGACGGCGGGCGCACCGCCGGCGCGATCTCGTCGTCGATCGTCGACCTCAGCGGCGAAACGCCGGTCCTCGTCCGCGACGGCGTCCTGCCCGTGGCGGAACTCCGCGCGCTCGTACCGGACCTGATCGTCCCCTGAGCCCGCCCCCACCCGCTCCCTCCCCCGGCCCCGGCGCGACGGAATCCCCGTCGCGCCGGGGCGCTCACCAGCGTCTCCCCCCATCGACGTGTAGCTCAGCAGCAGAGCGCCGGGCTCCGGTCCCGGAGGGCGCGGGGGCGGGACCACGGCGGACGTGGTCACCGGGGGTGCCTGGGATGGCGTAGAGTCGGGGTCACCGACGCGGGGTGGAGCAGCTCGGTAGCTCGCTGGGCTCATAACCCAGAGGTCGCAGGTTCAAATCCTGTCCCCGCTACTGATGTGCCTTGAGGCCCGGATCCCTGTGGATCCGGGCCTCAAGGCGTTGTGCGAGGCGGCGTCACCCGTGTTCAGGGCACTGGAGGGGGCGGAGCGCTTACGGGACGAGGCGCAGGAGGCGGTTCGGGGAGCCGGTGCCGGGGCTGGTCACCTTGTTGGGGGTGGCGCCGTTCACCAGGGCGGTGGCGACCTGGGCGGGGGTGGCGGCCGGGTGGCCCGCGAGGTAGACGGCGGCGGCTCCGGCGACGTGCGGGGTGGCCATCGAGGTGCCGGAGATGGTGTTGGTGGCGGTGTCGCCGGTGTGCCAGCCGGCCTTGATGGAGACGCCGGGGGCGAACAGGTCGAGGACGGCGCCGTAGTTGGACCAGCTCGCCTTGGCGTCCGCGCTGTCCGTGGCGCCGACGGTGAGGGCCTCGGTGACGCGGGCGGGCGAGGAGTTGCGCGCGTTGACGCCGGAGTTGCCGGCGGCGACGGCGTAGGTGACGCCGTCGGCGATGGAACGCTTGACGGCGTTGTCGAGGGTGGTGGAGGCTCCGCCGCCGAGGGAGAGGTTGGCGACCGCGGGGGCTCCGGCCGGGTGGTGGGCGGTCACCCAGTCGATGCCGGCCACCACGCCCGCGGTGGTGCCGGAGCCGTTGGCGTCGAGGACGCGGACGGCGACGACCTTGGCCGCCTTCGCGACGCCGTACGTGGAGCCGGCGATGGTGGTGGCGACGTGGGTGCCGTGGCCGTTGCCGTCCTGGGCGACGTTGTCGCCCTCGACGGCGTCGTAGCCGTCGACCGCGCGGCCGGCGAGCTCGCTGTGGCTGACGCGCACGCCGGTGTCGATGACGTACGCGGTGACCCCGGCGCCGGCGCTGTCGGGGTACGTGTAGGTGCCGGAGAGCGGCAGGGCCGCCTGGTCGATGCGGTCGAGGCCCCAGGGTGCGTTGCTCTGCGTGGCGTCGGCGCGGACGACGCGGTTCTGCTCGACGGTGGCCACGGCGGGGTCGGCGGCGAGCCGGCGGGCGGCCGCGGCGTCGAGGCTGACGGTGTAGCCGTTGAGCGCGGCGCCGAAGGTCTTGCCGACCTTGCCGCCGTAACCGGCTATGAGCCCGCGGCCCTTCGCGGACCCGGCGGCGAATCCCGCGCCCGGCTTCAGGGTCACCAGGTAGCTGCCCTCGACGGCGTCGGGGGAACCCGCGGCGACGACGACGCCCTCGGGGGCCGGCACCGGGGCGGCCTGCGCGGGGGCCACGGCAAGGCCGGTGACGAGCGCGGCGGCGACGGCGGCGGAGGCCGCGGTGGTGGTGGCGGCGATCAGGTTCCGGCGCGAGGTGCGGTGGGTGGGGAGTGCCATGGTGAGGGGTTCCTCCTCTGGGCGGCGCGCCCTGGGTCGGGCGGGCACGGTGCGGGGGGTGCGTCGCGTGCGGTCGCACGCTCCGCCGGAAGGAGCTCGCTCCGATCGGCGTGGGCAGAAGCCTGTGCCTCACCGCCCGGGCGGATCAAGGAAGTTGGCGCCTTGTCATGGATCCGACACGCAGCGGACACAAGGACTCCCCCGATCCCCTGCCGAACCCCCATGAACCACCCCTCCCTCCCCCACCGTCACCTTCCGGCCGCCACCCGCGAGGACCGGCCAGGGAGGACCCGCCAGGGAGGCGGGCGGGCAGGGCGGGGTCCACCCCCCGGGAAACGGTGACCAAGCGGTCCGTCATCATCGGGGCATGCGAAGGAACAGCGGTCCGCACGGCCCCGAGGACGCCCCCGGGACCCCCTCCCGGGGCTCCCGGGCGAACCCCATCACCGGCTTCCCGGCCGTCGTCCCCAGCCTCTCCCCCCACCAGGAGAATCTGCGCCTGCGCCTCCTGGCCGCGCCGGTCGTCCCCGCGCCCGCGCCGTGGCGGAGCGTCTTCGGCGACCACGCGGCCGTCGGCGGGCTCACCGGCGTCGGGTTCGGCGTGCACCCCGCCACCGGCCACGACCTGGTGATGGTCGTCTCGACCCAGGGGTACGGGGTCTTCGACGCGGTGACGGGCGAGCGGATCGCACGGGACCGGGACCCGGAGGACGAGGGACCGGACGGCACGCCGGACCTGACGTGTCCCTGGATCGGCCCGCTCGCCGGCGGACGGGTGCGGGTCGCCGGGCTGTTCGGCGGCGGGCTGCACCGTACGAGCGGCGACGGCTGGTCCCTGGACGTCGAGGCCCCCGACTGGCCGCACCACCGGATCCTGCTCTCCCACAACGGCGGCGACTGGCACCGTCCGCCGCACACCGAGGGCTGGTGGCACGTCTTCCACTCCACCTGGTCGACGCTGCGCGCCGCCGGCTTCTCCCCGTCCGGCCAGACCCTCGTCGTCGCGACGTCCAGCGACCTGACGCTGTGGACGCGCCGCCCGGCGTGACGGCCGCTCAGGCGTCCAGCACGGCGGCGACGGCCTCGATCTCGACGAGCTGCTCGTGGTACCCCAACACGGTGACGCCCATCAGGGTGCTGGGCACGTCGTGGTCGCCGAAGGCGTCCCGTACCACCTCCCAGGCCGCCACCAGGTCCTGCTGACGGGTCGTCGCGACGAGCACCCGGGTGCTGATGACGTCCTCGATGCCGGCTCCGGCGTCCTTCAGCGCGGTCCGCAGGTTCGCGACGCAGGCGGCGGCCTGCCCGCGGACGTCCCCGACGGCGACGGTGGTGCCGTCGGCGTCGAGGGGGCAGGCGCCGGCGAGGAAGACCAGCCGGGCCTCGGCCGGCGCGGTGGCCGCGTACGCGTACTCGGCGACGTCGGACAGGGAAGCGGAACGGATGAGCTGGACGGCTCGGGGCACGGGGATTCCTCTCGGCGGCTGCGGCGGACCCGCGCCACTCTCCCAGGCACGGGCTCCCGGATCGACCGGATTTCCCTCACCCCGCGGGGGCGGGCCAGTGGCGGTGCAAGGTGTCGATGCGGAAGGCGTGCACGTGTACCCCTACCGGGTCGCCGCCGGCCGGGTCGGCCATGTGGGGGTGATCGGCCGGGAGTTCGGGATGGGTGTGGGCGAGTTCCTCGGGGTCGCGGCGGGGCCAGAGCCGGGCGGCGGCGAGCGCGGCGGCCAGGGCGACGACACCGAGGGCCGCGGCCGAGGCCGCGAATCCCGCGCGGAAGGCGAGCCAGCCGGCCAGCGGGTAGGTGAGCAGCCAGCAGCCGTGCGAAAGGGAGAAGTGGGCGGCGAAGAGCCCGGGCAGGTCGGCCGCGGCGGCGGACCTGCGCAGCAGCCGCCCGCCGGGGGTGAGGACGGCGGAGGTCGCGGCGCCCAGGCAGAGCCACAGGACCAGCAGCGCGGGCCAGGCGACCGTCGGGTGGGCGTCGGCCCACCCGGAGGCGAGTCCGCCGGTCAGCAGACCGAGGGCGGCGGCGAGGGCTCCGGCGGCGGGAAGCATGACAGCGCGGTCGCCGGTGCGCGCGAGGACGCGCGGGAGGAACAGGGCGACGGCCATCGACCCGGCGCCGTACGCGGCGAGGGCGAGGGGCACGTCCCCGGCGGAGCGCCCGAGGCCGTCCCGCACCAGGACGACCGTGTCGACGAGCACCAGCGCCCCGGCGGCGGCGACCGCCAGGTCGAGCGCGAGCAGGGCCCGCAGCCGAGGGGTCGCCAGCAGGACCCGGACACCGAGGCCCCGGACGGACGCGGGCCGACCCCCCGGCCGACGTCCGGGGCGGCGGGGGCGGCCTGGGGTGCGGTCTCGGACTCGGACGAGGCCGGGGGTGCGCTCGGGGGTGCGGTCTCGGACTCGCACCGGGCCGGGGGCACGGTCTCGGGCGCGGCTGCGGTGGTGGGTACGGCTGCGGTTCCGGGCGCGCTCCCGGGCGCGGTCTCGGACGCGCTCAGGCTCCCGGAGTCGGTCTCGGTCGAGATCGCGGTCCCGGCCTCGGTCGCGCTCCCGGCCACGAACAGGGCTTCGATCTCGGGCATCCTCTCGGACTCGGACTCGATCCAGGTCACGGACTCGGACTCGATCGCGGTCGGATTCCTCCGCGTCGGCCGGTAGGCGCAGGGGCAGGACGAGGAGGGCGGAGAGGAGGAACCCGGCGGCGGTGCCGGCGAACAGCCATCCGTACGGCATGAGCGCGAGGAGGGCGGCGGCGAGGACCGGGCTGACGAGGCTCTCCAGGTCGTAGGCGAGCCGCGAGAGGGCGAGGGCCCGGGTGTAGTCGCCCTCCTGGGGCAGGACGCGCGGGACGGTGGCCTGGAAGGCGGGCGTGAAGACCGCCGAGGCGGCCTGGAGCAGCAGCACGAGCGCGTACACCTGCCAGACCCGGTCCACGAAGGGCAGGACCAGCGCGGCGAGCAGGCGTACGAGGTCGGCCCCGACGAGCAGCGTGCGGCGCGGCACCCGGCGGGCCAGCGGGCCGGCGAGCGGTGCCAGAGCGACGTACGCCGTCATCTTGAGCGCGAGCGCCGTGCCGAGGACCGCGGCGGCCCGCCCCCCGGCGAGGTCGTACGCGAGGAGCGCGAGCGCCACGGTGGCGAGGCCGGTCCCGGTGAGGGCGACGGTCTGGGCGAGGAAGAGGTGTCGGTAGGTGCGGTCGCGCAGGACGGACAGCATGGGACGCCCTCGTTCGGCAGCGGGATGCGGTCCCTTTCACGGTAGCCGACATGTGCATGGGTGCGCACATGTATGCGTCAGGGCGAGTGCCCGTGGCGGATGGGCCGCGCGTTCAGTCGTGCCAGGGCTCGCCCGTCACCACGTGGTCGGCCCGGTTCAGCGCCTCGACCACCAGCCGCTTCAGGTGCCCGTCCGGAAGCGCGTACACCACCCGCCGCCCCTCCTTCCGCGCCTGCACCAACCCGCCCATCCGTAGCTTCGCCAGATGCTGGCTGACCGCGGGCCGGGCCGCCCGGCACGCCTCGGTCAGCGCGGTGACGTCCGCCTCCCCGCGCGTCAGCACCCACAGCAGTTGCAGCCGCGTCGGGTCGCTGAGCAGCCCGAACACCTCCGCCGCCGCCGCGAGCTCCGGCGCCCCCGGGGTCCGGGGGTGGACGGGGGTCACGGCCCGCTCACGCCCTTCGCGAACCTCGCGCTCTTCCCGCGCGTCGGGCCCTTCCCGCCGGTCACCGGCTTCGCGTACGTCACCGGCTTCGCGTACGTCACTCGCTTCACGTGCTTCGCGTGCTTCACGTGCGTCCCGTGGTCGACGGGGTGGATCCACCATGCGCCCATCGTAGGGAGCGGCGAGCACGGCAGGGCGTCCCGGGACGGGTGACCGATCCGTGGACCGTCGTGCGCGCGAACGGACTCTCGGGTGAGGATGCTGCGGACGGCCGGGACATGGCCGGGAGCAAGGAGAGACGACGATGACCATCGAGTGGCGCTACACCATCCACCCCGGCCTCGGTGTGCTCTCCCTGGCCGGCTTCCTTGGCCAGGAGGCCGTGGGACGGTTCCAGGGGGCCGTCGGCTGGGCGCTCGCCCGGGGCACGGGACCCGTCGTGCTGGACCTGACCGCGCTGCGCGGCTGGTCCGACGGAGGCCGCCTCGCCGTGTCGGAGGCCGCCCTCCGGCTCGCCGCGGAGGGCCGGGGGCTCGAACTCGCGGCCGTGCCGCGGAGCGGGGCGTCCGGGACCGACGGCGACTTCGGGGACGGCGAGGTCGTCGTCACGGTCCACGGAGACCTCGCCGCCGCGCTTTCCGCCCACCGCGACCGGGGCGTCGAGGAACGCGAATGGCGCAGCGACGCCTGGCCGGAAGGCGCCTGAGACCCGTACCGGCGTGACCGCTCGCCGTACGGCCCCGGCCCGCCCCGATCCCGGCGGCGGTCGGCGGCCCTGCCCACGCCCGGTCCCGGCCGCGCGGCTCCTGCCCGACGCCGACTGGGGCCGTACGGTTCCTGCCCGACACCGACCCGGGGCTTGCGGCTCCTGCCGTGCGCCCCGGCCCCGGCCCTTCCGTCCTAGAACCAGTTGCGTCCTAGAACCAGTGCAGGCAGTGCGGAGGGCGGTCCGTGCGGAACAGCGCGTCCGCCAGGCCCGGCGCCGCGGGGTGATGGGCGCGGATGTGGCCGGCGCGGACCAGGGTGCTCGGGGTCGTACCGCCCAGGTAGAGGGAGCCGAGGTCGCTCACGTCCAGGGAGAGGTCGGGGCGGCGGTCCGTTGGGGTGCAGTCGGCCTTGCCGTCCCGGACGGTGAGGAGGTAGCCGGTGCGCTCGCCGAGGAAGGGGTCGTCGACGTCCAGGACGAGCTCGCCGTCCGCGGCCCACGCGCGCGCGGCCAGCGCGCGCGGGACGTCGAGGAGGCGCACCCACAGCCAGTCGGTGTCGTGGCTCACGTCCCCGGCCCGGAAGTCCGCGAGCCGGTGGCGCAGCGGATGGTCGCGCGGGACGTGCTTGAAGAAGACCTGGGTGACGAGGTCGTGGTCGAGGGCGTACCGCGCCAGGTCCGCGAAGACCGTGTCGTCGGTGGCGACGATCTCGTCGACGGTGAGGGTGCCGGCGTCGACGGCGTACGAGGCGTAGCCGTCCGGGTTTCCGTCGGGGTCCCGGTGCAGCGCCACGTACCGCGGTGTCCGCGCGACCGGGGGCTGACCGGCGCCCAGCTCCCACCAGCGGTGCGGGCGCGTGAGGGCGCCGGGCTGGGCCAGGCGGTACCGGTCGTAGACCTCTTCGAGGATCGCGCCGCACTCCGCCCTGCGCAGGAGCTCGACCGAGCCCGGCCGGGTGTCGTCGGCGCCGGGGCCGGCGGGCCGGGGCGGCGCGAAGGCCGCCCGCTGTCGCTGCACGGTCATCCGGGTCGTGTACGTCGCGGGCCCGTAGCCGAACCTGCGGTAGATGAGCGCCTCGGACGCGAGCAGCACGGAGAGGATCTCGCCGCGCTCGCGCAGGTCGGCGAGCTGTCGGCGCATCAGGGCACTGAGGACGCCTTGCCGTCGGTGCGTGGGCAGCACGCCCACGGCCGTCACGCCGGAGACGGGGACGACGGCCCGCCCGGGCAGGGTGAGTTCGAAGGAGTACGCGCCGGCGGTACCGATCGGCCTTCCGTCCGCGCTCAGCGCGAGCAGGTTCCTGTCGGGCTCGATCGCCGACCACCACAGCCCGGCGCCGTCCCCGCCGGGCGTCTCCCGGACGAGCCCGAAAGCGGCATGCAGCGTGTCGACGAAGACATCGAGGTCCTCGCCGGTCGTAGAACGGATCTCCATCGCTTTCCGCAGCCTCCCCGCAGCCCGCACCGCACCACGCTCCGAGGTGCCATGCCCCAGTCCAGCGCCGCCCCGGGCCCCGGTCAATCGGATTTCGTCCCCTTGCTGCCTTGCCCCCTCGCCCCCGTGCCCCCTCGCCCCCGTGCTCCCGCCCTCTCTCGCTCCCGTGCCCCCGCGCCCCCGTGACCCCGCCGGAGCGGGTAGCGTCACGATCATGGAACCGTCGACGTCCTCCGCAGCCGCCCCACCCTCCACCGACCAGGCACCGGCCGACCCGGCCGCCGCCGACGAGGCGCTCGCCTCCCAGCCCGTGGGCTACTGGAGCGGGCTCGTCCACGCGGCCGTCACACGGCGGTTGCGGGACGAGATGGCGCGGATCGACGTGACACAGCCGCAGTACTGGGTGCTCAACCACGTCACGTACCGTCCGGTCCCGCCGACTCGGCAGGAGGTGGCCGAGGAGCTGACGCCGCTCGCCGACGGACCGCACGAAATCCCGCGGGTGGTCGACCAGTTGCTGCACCGCGCGTGGCTGCGGGCGGACGCCGACGACCGTTTCCACCTCACCGACGCGGGTGAGGCGGCCCGGGTGCGCGTGCGCGCGCTGGCCACCGACCTGCGCGCCGAGGTCCACGAGGGCATCAGCGACGAGGAGTACGTGGCGGCGCTGAAGGTGCTGCGCCGGATGGCCGCCAACGCCGGCGCCGACGCCATGGCTCCCCGTACCACCTGGCGGAAGGCACACCGATGACGGAGAAGACGACGGCGAACACGACGGGAAGGGCGACAGGGAACAGGACCCCGCGCCCAGCCGCCGCGGCCGAGAAGCCGGTCGACGACGCGCTCGTCCAGGCGGCGGCCGACGTCGCCCGCACCCGCTGCCGGGGCGACAACCACACCATGGCGGCCGCCGGCCGCGCCCGGGACGGGCGGATCGTCACCGCCGTGAACGCCTATCACTTCACGGGCGGCCCCTGCGCCGAGCTGGTCCTCCTCGGCGCGGCAGCCGCTCAGGGCGTGTACGACCTGACGACCATCGTCGCGGTGGGCGACCGGGACCGAGGAGTCGTTCCGCCGTGCGGCCGGTGCCGCCAGGTCCTCCTCGACTACTTCCCGACCGTCAACGTGATCGTCGGCCGGGGCGACCGTCTTCGCACCGTCCCCATCACCGGCCTCCTGCCCGAGAGTTACGTCTGGGCCGACCACCAGCTCGACACCGACTGACCCCTCTCCGGCCCCTTCACCCCCCGCCACGGGGGAGCCGCCGCACGCGGAAACAACAACGTGCCACCGACCGCCCTCCGCCAGGTCGTCGCGGCCACCCCCCCCAGAACCCAAGAACCCAAGAACCGACCGGGCCCGGCCGCCCCCGCCCCCGCCGCCGCATCAGCCACCCCCCTCCGTTCACATCTCTGAACCACAATCACGTACACGCATATTGACGTGTCTCCGACACTCGCCCTAGCGTCACCTCAGGCGCAGAGAAAGCGCTTTCCACGTGTCCGAGCCGCCTCCCCCACCAGGAGACACCGATGCGCACCACTCCCCTCGCCGTCAGCGTGGGCCTCGTCGCAGGCACCCTCGTCGCGCTGGGCGCCGCCGGCGGCGCCCAGGCCGCGACCGGGCGGTACGAGGCCGAGGCCTCGCCCGCCGTCTGCACCGGCACGATCGACTCCGACTGGTCCGGGTTCTCCGGAAGCGGATTCTGCAACGGCACCAACGCCGCCGGCGCGTACGCCCAGTTCACCGTGTCCGCACCCGCCGCCGGGACGGCGACGCTCTCCGTGCGGTACGCCAACGGGACGACCACGAACCGCCCCGCCGACATCGCCGTCAACGGCTCGACCGTGGCCGCCGGGGCGTCCTTCGCGTCCACCGGCACCTGGACCGGCTGGACGACGAAGACCTTCACCGTGCCGGTCGCGGCCGGGTCCAACACCGTCCGGCTGAACCCGACGGCGGCCGTCGGGCTGCCCAACGTCGACCACGTCGAACTCACCACCACCGACGCACCCGCCCCGTCCGGGCCTGCCCTCTACGTGTCGCCCGCCGGGACCGCGGGCGCCGCCGGCACCGAGGCCGATCCGACGACGCTCGCCTCCGCGATCACCCGGATCGGCGCCGGCGGCACGATCTATCTGCGCGGCGGCACGTACGCGCACGCCCAGACGATCACCGTCGCGCCGGGCAACAACGGCACCTCCGCCGCCCGCAAGACGATCGCCGCCTACCCGGGCGAGACGCCGGTCCTCGACTTCTCGGCGATGACCGAGTCGTCCTCCAACCGGGGACTCGCCCTGAACGGCGACTTCTGGCACGTGAAGGGGCTGATCGTGCAGCGGGCCGGCGACAACGGCATCTACGTCGGCGGCAGCGACAACGTCATCGAGCGCACGGTCACCCGCTTCAACCGCGACACCGGCCTCCAGCTCGGGCGGATCGCCTCGAGCACCCCGCGCGACCAGTGGCCGGCCCGCAACCTCATGGTGAGCGTCGAGTCGCACGACAACGCCGACACGGCCGGCGAGAACGCCGACGGCTTCGCCGCCAAGCTGACCACCGGGCCGGGGAACGTCTTCCGGTACGCGGTCGCCCACCACAACATCGACGACGGCTGGGACCTCTACACCAAGCCGGACACCGGCCCGATCGACCCGGTGACGATCGAGAACTCCCTCGCGTACGTCAACGGCACCCTCTCCGACGGCACCGTGAACGCCAACGGCGACCGCAACGGCTACAAGCTCGGCGGCGAGTCCATCGCCGTCGACCACGTCGTGCGCCGCAGCATCGCCTACCGCAACGGCAAGCACGGCTTCACCTACAACAGCAATCCCGGCTCGCTGAAGGTCTCCGAGAACATCTCGATCGACAACGCGCAGCGCAACTACACCTTCGAGGCGGGCACTTCGGTGTTCCGCGGCAACACCTCCTGCCGCGGCACGAGCTCCGGCACCAACGACAAGCTCGTGGGCGACGTCGACTCCACCAACCAGTTCTGGTCCGGCACGAACGGCTCGCGGTGCGTGAATCACAGCGGCGCCCTCGGCTGGTCCTTCGCCGCGAACGGCTCGCTCACCGTGACCCTCGGCGGCAGGACCGTCACCTGGTAGCGACGGCACCCCGGTGAACCACGCGCCCGCGCCCGGCCGTTCAGGCGCGGGCGCGCAGCCGTCTGCCCAGGGCGTACGCGGCCTCCAGGTCGTCCCCGTCGTACCCGGCGCCGGCCAGGGCGCGCAGGCCCGGGGTGGCGTTGACGGCCACCGTGTGGCGGAGGACGGAGAAGAGGGGCACGTCGGAGCCGGAGTCGCCGTAGGCGACGCAGGCGTCGCGCTCCAGGCCGAGGGCGCGGCGGAGGCGGTCGACGGCGGTCACCTTGTCCTCGGGGACGAGGATCCGCCCCGGGTCGGGCGCCGTCCGGAAGGGCAGTGGCGGGAAGCCGGAGGCGATGACGTCGTCGACGCCGAGGCCGCGGAGCCGGTCGGCGAAGAAGTCCGGTGACATGGTGACGACGACGGCCCGGTCTCCCCGGGCCCGGATGTCCGCGAGGACCTCCGGGAGGCCGCCGATCCACGGCGCCGCGTCGAACTCCTCGGCGACGACACCGGGGGTCAGCCCCCGCCACAGCCCGTACAGGGCGGCCGCGAAGCCCCGGGTGTCGACGAGTCCCTCTGCGAACTCCGCTTCCAGGGCGCGGAGTTCGTCCAGGCAGCCGAGGCGGGCGGCGATCTCCAGGCTGGCCGAGCTGCCCCTCAGCAGCGTCCCGTCCATGTCGAAGACGTGCAGCAGCCGTCCGTCCTTCACCGTGTCCTCCCGGGTCCGGAGGTCAGCGTACGCGGCCGTCGGGGCCGTCAGCTGCCGAAGCCGAGACCGACGCGGTCGAGGGTGCGGAGCCACAGGTCGCGGCGGCCCTGGTTGCGGTCGGAGCGGGTGAGCGAGCGCTGGGTGAGGCCGATGCCGATCGAGCGGACGGGCTCGGGCGGGAAGGGCAGCGGCTTGCGGCGGACGAGGGCGAGGTCCGTGCGTGCGGTACGGTCGCCTGCCAGGAGGTCGAGCATCACCTCGGCGCCGAAGCGGGTGGCGCCGACGCCGAGACCGGTGAAGCCGGCGGCGTACGCGACCTTGCCCTGGTGGCTCGTGTCGAAGAAGACGCAGAAGCGGGTGCTGGTGTCGATGGCGCCGCCCCAGGCGTGGCTGAAGCGGACGCCCTCCAGCTGCGGGAAGGTGCGGAAGAAGGTGCGGGCGAGGGTGGCGAAGGTCTCGGGCCGCCGGTCGTGCTCGGCGCGGACGCGGCCGGCGTAGCGGTAGACGACGTCGTGTCCGCCCCACAGGATCCGGTGGTCGGCGGAGATCCGGACGTAGGTGAAGTGGTGGGCGGGGTCGGACCAGCCCTGGCGGTTCCGCCAGCCGACGGCGGCGAGCTGCTCCTCGTTCAGCGGTTCGGTCATCAGCGCGTAGTCGTAGACGGGGACCGTGTAGAGGCGGTGGCGGCGCACCAGCGACGGGTAGGCGTTGGTGGCGAGGGCGACGCGGCGGGCGGTGATCCGGCCGTAGGGCGTGCGGACGGCGACGGTCGCGCCGCGTGCGTCGAGGGAGAGCGCCGGGGTGTGCTCGTGGACGCGGACGCCGAGGTCGAGGCAGGCCCGCTTGAGGCCCCAGGCGAGGCGGGCCGGGTTGACCATGGCGGTGTCGCTCTTGTTCCACACGGCGCCGAGGAAGGTGGGCGAGTCGATCTCGGCGCGGACGGCGTCGCGGTCGAGGAGGGCGGTGGTGGCGCCGTACCGTTCGGCGGTCTCCGCCTCCTCGGCGAGCCAGGGGACCTGGTGGGGTTCGGTGGCGACGAGGAGGGAGCCGGTCCGTTCCCAGTCGCAGTCGATGCCGTACCGCTCGATGGCGTCCTCCATGGCCTGGAGGTTGTCGCGGCCGAGGCGTTCGAGGGCGGCGATCTCCCCGGGCCAGCGGTCCAGGCCGTTGCCGAGGCCGTGGGTGAGGCTCGACTCGCAGAAGCCGCCGTTGCGGCCGGAGGCCGCGTGGCCGGCCTCCTGGGCCTCGACGAGGACGACGTCGGCGGAGGGGTCGCGCTCCTTGGCGAGGAGTGCGGTCCACAGTCCCGCGTAGCCGCCGCCGACGACCAGGAGGTCGCAGGTGGTGGCCCCGACGAGGGCGGGGGTGGCCCGGGGGCGGCGGTCGTCGTCGAGCCAGAACGGGGTGGGCGCGGCGTCCCGCAGCGCGTGCAGGTGGTCCATGGGGGTGTCCTCCGGGTCGCGGAGGAGCCCGGTCGCGGGGCTCCCTCCGAGGTGCCGCCCATGAGACCCGGCCGCGCCGGACAAGGTCAATGGTGTTGACGTAAGACCCGGGGGCGGTGCTCCGGTGGGGCGCGGGGCGCCTCAGGCCTGCGGGTCCCAGCGGTCGAGGAGGCCTTCCGCGATGCGGCGGGCGCCGGGGTCGTACCGGTCGGAGAGTGTCCGGAACGTGTGCTCGGCGGCCTCGGCCGGCCACTGGTCGGGGAGGTGCTCGGCGGGCAGGTACGGGTCGCGGCGGACGAGTTCCAGCCAGTCGGTGTGCAGCAGCAGCTGGCGTCCGAGGTCGTCGCGGGCTTCGGCGGGGGCGGGTTCGCCGTCGCCCCAACGGGCGAGGAAGGCGCGGTAGTCGGCGGCGATCGCGTCGAGGTCGAAGGCGGTGCGCAGGAGGGGGCCGGCCTCGGTCGGCGCGGCGGCCTGCCCGTGGAAGGCCCTGATACGGTCCCCGAGCCCGAGCTCCGCGGCGATCGGTCCGACGTCGACGCGGCCGGGCGCCGCCCACAGGCCGCTCTGGAGCGGGCCGAAGCCGGCCCAGACGAGCCGGGAGCGCAGGTCGTGCCGCTCCCGGCGCCAGGACTCGGGGAGCGAGAAGCCGACGAGGGTCCAGGTGCCGTCCCAGGCGTGGTTGACGGCGCCGGCGCGCCGGACGCGTTCCTCACCGTCGGCGAGGACGGTCGCGGCGCGGTCGGTCAGCGAGAAGTACATGCGGCGGCCGCGCCGGTGCCGCTCCAGGAGCCCCCGGCCGACCATGCGGGTCAGGGTGGAGCGGACGGCGTCCTCGCCGACGTCGGCGCGGGCGAGGGCGTCGATGACGCTCGCCGAGGAGAGCGCGGTGCCGGTGCCGAGCACATGGATGCCGAAGAAGCTCAGCATCAGGGACTGGGGGCGGGGCGCGGAGCCGCGTTCGGGGGCTTCGGGCGCGCTTTCCGGGGTGCGCTGCGGGGCGGGTGGGGTCACGGGGACAGCGTAGGCGGGCGGGGTCCGGGTGGACGGACCGGTCGACAAATATTCGGCATTTTATTGACCGCAGACGAGAATGTGCCTAGCTTTGGCGCCGCCGGTGCGTGAGCGAGGCGGCGATCCCGCGCCCCGCCCCCGGCGACCCTCGACCCACGGGAAGGACCCGTCCATGACTTCTCCCCAGGTGAACCCGGCGCCCCCGGTGGACCTCACCGGCAAGGTGGCCGTCGTCACCGGCAGCGGCCGCGGTCTCGGCCTCGCCTACGCCCGCGCCCTCGCCGCCGCCGGCGCGGCCGTCGTCGTCAACGACGTCGACGCGGACGCCGCCGCCACGGCCGTGAAGGAGATCACCGAGGCGGGCGGCCGGGCCGTCGCCGAGGTGGTCCCGGTCGGCGGGACGGAGGCCGCCGAGGCGCTCGTCGCACGCGCCGTCGACGCCTTCGGCCGCATCGACACGATGGTCACCAACGCCGGGGTGCTCCGCGACCGCGTGCTGTGGAAGATGACCGACGACGACTTCGACACCGTGGTCCGGGTCCATCTGCGCGGCACCTTCACCTGCGTCCGGGCCGCCGTGGAGCGCATGCGCGAGCAGGGCGACGGCGGCCGGATCGTGGTCGCCGGCTCCCCCGCCGGACAGCGCGGCAACTTCGGCCAGACCAACTACGCGGCCGCCAAGGCCGGCATCGCCGCCATGGTCCGCACCTGGGCGATGGAGCTGGGCCGCGCGGGCATCACCGCCAACGCCGTCATCCCGGTCGCCGCCACCGCCATGACCAAGACCATCCCGGTCTTCGCGCCGCACGTCGAGGCGCTGGAGCAGGACGGCACGCCGTTCCCCGACAGCCTGCGCAAGGGCGAGGGCTTCGGCACGCCCGAGGACGTCGCGGGCCTGGTGGCCTTCCTCGCCTCGGACGCCTCCGCCGGCGTCACCGGCCAGTGCATCGGCATCGGCGGCGACAAGCTGGCCCTCTGGTCGCACCCGCGGGAGATCGCGGTGGCGTACGCGGACGGCGGCTGGAGCGCGGAGGCGATCGCCGCCGCCTGGCCGGTGTCGGTCGGCCGCGCCCCGGAGTCCTACGGCATCCCCGCGCCGGTCCTGTGAGCGGCGCCGTGGACCTCGACGCGCTCGTCGCCATCGACATGCACGCCCACGCCGAGGTGTCCGCCAAGGGTGGGGCGTCGCTCTCGGCCGAGCTGGACGCCGCCGCAGGCGCGTACTTCAAGGCGGAGCACCGCCACCCCACGCTGCCGGAGATCGCCGCGTACTACCGCGAGCGGTCGATGGCCTGCGTGGTCTTCACGGTGGACGCGGAGTCCGCCACCGGCACCCCGCCGGTGCCGAACGAGGAGATCGCCGAGGCGGCCGCCGCGAATCCGGACGTGATCGTGCCGTTCGCGGGCGTCGACCCGTACAAGGGGAAGGCGGCGGTCCGTCAGATCCGGCGGCTCGTCGACGAGTTCGGGGTCAAGGGCTTCAAGTTCCACCCGAACCTCCAGGCCTTCCACCCCAACGACCGGATGGCGTACGCCCTGTACGAGGCCATCGAGGACGCGGGCGCGATCGCGGTCTTCCACACCGGGCAGACCGGCATCGGCGCGGGCGCGCCGGGCGGCGGCGGGATCCGGCTGAAGTACGCGAACCCGATGGACGTGGACGACGTCGCCGCGGACTTCCCCGGCATGCGGATCGTCCTCGCGCACCCGTCCTTCCCGTGGCAGGACGAGGCGCTCGCGGTCGCGACGCACAAGCCGAACGTGTACATCGACCTGTCCGGCTGGTCGCCGAAGTACTTCCCGCCGCAGCTCGTCCGCTACGCGAACAGCCTGCTGCAGGACAAGGTCCTCTTCGGCTCGGACTATCCGCTGCTGACGCCGGACCGCTGGCTCGCCGACTTCGCCGGCCTGCCGATCAAGGACGAGGTCCGGCCGAAGATCCTCAAGGAGAACGCGGCCCGGCTCCTCGGTCTCACCACCACCTGAGGGGGACTCCATGCGCAACCAGGGCATCGGATCCTGGCCGGCCCGCCGGAACCGGAGGACACCCCGCCGCACCGCCGTCCTCCACGAGGGGCGCGCGTACGACTACGCGACGCTCCACGACCGCTCCACCCGCCTCGCCCACGTCCTGCGGGGCGCGGGTGTGGGACGCGGGGACCGGGTCGCGTTCCTGGGCCCGAACCATCCCGCGTTCCTGGAGACGCTGTTCGCGTCCGGGATCCTCGGGGCGGTCTTCGTCCCGCTCAACAACCGCCTCACCGTCGCCGAGCTGGCCTTCCAACTGCACGACTCCGGCAGCCGGTTGCTGGTGCACGCGCGCCAGCCGGACGGAAAGGCCGCCGAACTGGCCGCGGCCGCCGGGCTCGACGCCCACGACGCCCTCCTCTCCGCCGAGGGCGGGGGCCCGGGCCGCCGTTACGAGGAGGTGCTGGCCGCCTCGTCGGCGGAGCCGATCGACGAGGAGGTGGGACACGACGACGTCTGCCTCATCATGTACACCTCGGGCACCACGGGCCGGGCCAAGGGCGCGGTCCTCACCCACGGGAACATCGTCTGGAACAGCCTCAACGTCGTCGTGGACACGGATCTCGCCGGGGACGAGGTCGCCCTCGTCGCCGCCCCGCTCTTCCACACCGGGGCCCTCAACATGAGCTGCCTGCCGACCCTCCTCAAGGGCGGCACGGTCCTCCTGGAGTCGGCCTTCGACCCGGAACGGGCCCTGCGGCTGATCGGACTCCACGGCGTCACCGCCCTGTTCGGCGTGCCGACGATGTACGACGCGATGGCCGCGGCCCCGGGCTGGCGGGACGCGGACCTCACCGGTCTGCGCCTCCTCCTGTGCGGCGGCGCGCCCGTCCCGATCCGGACCGCGCGGGCGTACCTGGAACGGGGGCTCGCCTTCGTCCAGGGATACGGGATGACGGAGGCGTCTCCCGGCGCGCTGGTCCTGGACCGCGCCGACTCGGCCCGCAAGGCCGGTACGGCGGGCGTGCCGCACTTCTTCACCGACGTCACCGTGCTCCGCCCGGACGGCACCGAGACGGCGCCCGGCGAGAAGGGCGAGGTCGTGGTCGCGGGGCCGAACGTGACCCCGGGCTACTGGAGGCTCCCCGGGGCGACCGCCGACGCCTTCCTCGACGGCGGCCGCTTCCGCTCCGGCGACGTCGCCACCGTCGACGTCGACGGCTACGTCACGCTCGTCGACCGCCTCAAGGACATGATCATCTCGGGTGGGGAGAACATCTACCCGGCCGAGGTGGAGGACGCCCTGCTCCGCCATCCCGACGTCGCCGAGGCCGCCGTCATCGGCGTCCCCGACGCCCGCTGGGGCGAGGTGGGCCGCGCGGTCGTCGTCCTCCGCCCCGGCACCGCCCCCACCGCCGAGGAGCTCCTCGCCCACCTCGGGGGCCTGCTGGCCCGCTACAAGCTCCCGCGGAGCGTCGTCCTCGCTCCCGAACTGCCCCGCAACGCCACCGGCAAGCTGCTGAAGGGCCCCCTCCGGGAGCACTACGGCAGCGACCCGGCCCACTGACCCCAGGAGAACCCCATGTCCCTCACCGTCCACGGCCTCGACGGGATCCGCGCCCGGGCCGGCGCCGACCTCGGCCACAGCTCCTGGGTGGAGATCGCCCAGTCCCGCGTCGACACCTTCGCCGACGCCACCGACGACCACCAGTGGATCCACGTCGACGCGGAACGGGCGGCGAGCGGCCCGTTCGGCGGCACCATCGCCCACGGATACCTCACCCTCTCCCTCCTCATCCCCATGTGGAGCGAGCTCCTCCAGGTCGAGGGCGTGTCGATGGCCGTCAACTACGGCCTGAACAAGGTCCGTTTCCCCTCCCCCGTCCGCGTCGGCTCGAAGATCCGCGCCCACGGCCGCGTCGCCTCCGTCGACGACGTCCGCGGCGGCGTGGAGGTCACCGTCGACCTCACCGTGCAGATCGACGGCTCCGACAAGCCGGCCTGCGTCGCCCAGGCGGTGTACCGCTTCTACGCCTGACCCCACCGCGCCCTGCCGGGGCGGGCGTCCCGCGCGGACGCCCGCCCCTCGGGCGTGCCCGCAGGCCGGGTACGGTGCTCCCGCGCGCTGCGGAGGGAGGGAGAGGGCATGACGACGAGGCCGGCCGAGGTCGTCGGGCCGCTGGAGCGGGGGCTCGCCGTGGTGCGGGCCGTGGTCGCCGGGGACGGCGGCCGGCGCGGGATCGGGGAGGTGGCACGGGAGACGGGGCTCGCACGGGCCACCGTGGACCGGATCGCGACCACCCTCACGGTCCTCGGGGTGCTGCGGACCGAGGGACGCGACCTGCTGCTCGCGCCCGGGGCCGCCGAGCTCGGCAACGCCTATCTGGACTTCTGCGGGCTGCCCGCGCTCCTCGGGCCGCACGCCGCCGCGCTCGCCGAGCGGCTCGACGAGCCGGTGTCGCTGGCCGTGCCCGACGGGGGCGGGGTGCGCTTCCTGGCGCAGGCGAGCAGGCGACGGGCCCTGGCGTTCGCGTTCCGGCCCGGGGACCTGCTGCCGGCCGAGCGGTGCGCGCCCGGCGCGCTGTTCGCCGCCGAGGAGGGCGGTCCGGGCGGGGACGGCGGGTTCGCGGAGCGGGTGCGGCGGGCGCGTGAGCGGGGCGTGGCCGTGGACGACCAGCTGATCGAGCCGGGGCTCGTCTCCGTCGCCCTGCCCGTACGGGATCCGGCCGGGTCCGTCGTCTGCGCGGTGAGCGTCGTCAGTCACACCAGCCGGCACGACGCCGCCGCCCTGGAGGCGCTCGCCCTGTCACCCCTGCGGGAGACCGTCGCGGCGATGGAGGCGGCGCTCGCCCTCGGAGCCGTACCACCGGAGGCGGAGCCTCGGGCGGTGGTGCCCACCGGGGGTGCGCCGAAGGAGGAGCTGGGGGCCGGGTTCCTCCGGTCACTGGCCCGGGGGCTCGACGTGCTGCGCGCCTTCGGGGCCGTCCGCGGGCCCGCCCGGCTCACCGATCTCGCGCGCCTCGCGGGGCTGCCCCGGGCGACCGCCCGGCGGTCGCTGATCACCCTGTGCCACCTGGGGTACGTGCGCGAGGACCCCGGCGGTTTCGTGCTCCTGCCGCGCGTCCTGGAACTCGGCCACGCCCGGCTCGCCGCGCTCACCCTGCCCGAGATCGCCACCCCGCACCTGGTCCGCCTGGTGCGGACGGTGCGGGAGTCGGCGTCGGTGGCGGTGCTCGACGGGGACGACATCCGGTACGTGGCACGGGTCGCCGGCAGCCGGATCATGCGCATCGACATCGTGGTGGGCACCCGGCTGCCCGCCTACGCCACCTCGATGGGGCGGGTGCTGCTCGGCGCCCTGCCGGCGGCCGAACGGGACGGGCGGCTCGGCCGGATCACGCCGGAGGCGCTGACGCCTCGCACCCTGACCGGTCCCGGTGAGCTGCGGGAGGCCGTGGCGGTGACCGCCGAACGGGGCTTCGGCTGGGTGGAGGAGGAGCTGGAGGAAGGGCTGCGATCGATCGCGGTTCCGGTGCGCGACGGCGCCGGCCGGGTGGTCGCCGCGCTCAACATCGCCCTGAACGCGGGCCGTTGCCGACCCGAGGAGAGCCTCGCGGCGGTCCTTCCGCAGTTGCGGGAGACGGCTGGACTGATCTCGGCCGATCTGGCGGCGGTGGGGCGGCACACGCCGGTGCCCGTTTCCTGACGTCCATTCAGGAGCGGTTCGCTCGGGTGCGTCTCGGGCTCCCCGCCGCGTCCGGGTGCAGGGTCTCCAGGGCCGTCAGCATGAGCTCCAGGGCGAACGGGTAGCCGCTGTCGCGCATGTCGGCCACGAGGAGGGGGAACGTCGCCGCGATGTGCGGATGGGTCTCGGCCGGGAGGCGGCCGTAGACTTGCCCCCACACCTCGCGGTCCGCCTCCCCCGCCGCCCGCGGCAGCGCGGCCGCGGCCGCGTCCTGGGCGGCGAAGGCCAACGCCTGGTCCACGAAGGCGTGGTAGACGCGGACGGCCAGCGGATCCGGGAAGCCGCCGTCGCGCAGGATGCCGAGGATCTTCTCGACCGCCCGCGTCTCGTGCGGGCGGCCGGTCGTGCGGTGCGCGGCCAGCAGGGCGGCCTGCGGCTGGGCCAGGTACGAGCGGTGGATGCGCAGGCCCATCGCCCGCAGGTCGGTCCGCCAGTCGCCGGTCGCCTCCCAGCCCTCCTGCGCCCGCCCGATGAGCTCGTCGGCGATCGCGAGGAGCAGCGCGTCGGTGTTGCGGAAGTAGCGGTAGAGGGCGCTGGGGTCGGCGCCGAGGGCCGCGCCCAGCCTGCGTACGGAGAGGGCTTCGGCGCCGTGCTGGGCCACGAGGCGCAGCGCGGTGTCGACGATGAGCCGTTCGGAGAGGACGGCGCCCTGCTTGGTGGGGCGGCGGCGCCGGCGGCTGTCTTCGGGGACGACACGTGCGGACATGGCCGGGACCTTACGTCAACACCATTGACGTGTAAACGGCTCGCGGGCTTCCATGGCGCCCGTCAGCCGTGCGGCGGCGCCGGTGCGATCCGGTGGCCGCGGCCGGCCCGGACTCCGTCCGACGCCCGCCGCGGGGCATCCCCCGCCCGGCGGCCGGCGTCGCCCGCCCCGCGCCCGCCCCGGCGCGGCCGCACGCAAGGGAGCTGGTATGCCCCAGGCCGATCTGGTCTTCACCGGAGGTCCCGTCCTCACCCTGGATCCGGCACGGAGCCGGGCCACCTCGCTCGCCGTCACCGGCGACCGGATCACGGCCGTCGGCCACGACGAGGTGCGCGAGCTGATCGGCCCCGGCACCGAGGTGGTGGACCTGGCGGGCCGGCTGCTGCTGCCCGGTTTCCAGGACGCCCACATCCACGCCGTCGGCGGCGGCGCCGAGCTCGCCGAGTGCGACCTCACCGAGAGCGTCGACGTGGCGGAGTACCTCGCGAGGATCCGCGCGTACGCGCAGGCCCACCCCGACCGGGAGTGGGTCACCGGTGGCGGCTGGTCGATGGAGAGCTTCGCGGGCGGTCTGCCGACGCGGCAGCTGCTCGACGCGGTGGTCCCCGACCGGCCGGTCCTGCTGTCGAACCGGGACCACCACGGCGCCTGGGCGAACACCCGGGCCCTGGAACTGGCCGGGCTCACCGCCGCGACCCCCGACCCGGCGGACGGCCGGATCGAGCGGGAGGCCGACGGCACCCCGAGCGGCATGCTCCAGGAGGGCGCCACCGGTCTGGTCTCTCGCCTGGTGCCGGCGAGCACCGCCGAGGACCGGCTCGCGGGGCTGCTGCGGGCGCAGCGGCTGCTGCACTCGCTGGGCGTGACGGGCTGGCAGGACGCCCTGCTCGGCTCGTTCAACGGCATGCCCGACCCGTCGGACGCCTATCTGACGGCGGCGAAGGACGGTTCGCTGACCGCCCGGGTGACGGGTGCGCTGTGGTGGGACCGCGAGCGCGGGGCCGAGCAGATCGCCGAACTGGTGGACCGCCGGGAGCGGTTGACCTCGGGGCTGTTCCGGGCAGGTTCGGTCAAGATCATGCAGGACGGCATCGCGGAGAACTTCACGGCCGCGATGACCGCCCCGTACCTCGACGGCTGCGGTTGCGCGACCGGCAACACCGGTCTCAGCTTCGTCGACCCGGAGGCGCTGCGCGGGTACGTCGCCGAGCTCGACGCGCTCGACTTCCAGGTGCACTTCCACGCGCTCGGCGACCGGGCGGTGCGGGAGGCCCTCGACGCGGTGGAGGCGGCCGTCGCGGCGAACGGCCGTCGCGGCAACCGTCACCACCTCGCCCACCTCCAGGTCGTGCACCCCGCCGACGTCCCCCGGTTCGCCGCGCTCGGCGCCATCGCCAACATCCAGCCGCTGTGGGCGGCGCACGAGCCGCAGATGGACGAACTGACCATCCCGTTCCTCGGCGAGGAGCGGGCCGCCTGGCAGTACCCGTTCGGTTCGCTACTGCGGTCCGGGGCGACGCTGGCGGCCGGCAGCGACTGGCCGGTCTCCAGCCCGAACCCGCTGGAGGGCATCCACGTCGCCGTGAACCGCCGCGGCCCGGAGTCCCCCGACGGCAAGGTCTTCTACCCGGAGGAGCGCATCGACCCGCTCTCCGCGCTCACCGCGTACACGGCCGGAGCGGCGCACGTGAACGGTCACGACGACGCGGGCAGCCTGATCGCCGGCCACCTCGCCGACCTCGTGGTCCTCGACCGGGACGTGCTGGCCGCGCCGGCCGACGAGATCGCCGAGGCCCGCGTGGAGCGCACGTACGTCGGCGGGCGGCTGGTGTACGAGGGCTGACGGGGCTGCCCGGACCCGGGGTCCGCGTCCCCTCCGGGCGCGTCTACCCCACCCGCACCGACGACCCCCGCACCTCCAGCCTGACCGGCACGAGCGCCCCGCCGGTCTCCTGGAGCCCCTGCTCCAGCACCGCGACGAGGTGGGCGATCCCCGCCTCGGCGACGGCGTCGGGGCGGAGGCTGAGGGTGGTCACCGGCGGCTGGGTGTGCAGGGCGGTCTCGTCCTCGCCGACGCAGACGAGGAGGAGGTCGCCGGGCACGTCGTAGCCGTGCCGGCGGGCCGCGTCGAGGACGAGCGGCGGGCTGGCCTCGGCGACCACCAGGAGCGCGTCGGGCCGGTCGGCTCCGGTGCCCAGGGCGGTCTCCACGGCCTGGATCACCGGTCCGTTGCCGGGTTCGGCGGCGCGTACGGTCCGTTCCGGCAGTCCGTGCGCGGCGCACCAGGCCCGGTGCGCGGCCTCCACCTCGCGGTGGAAGCGGGTGGTGCTGTCCGGGACGACGAGGACCGGGCGACGGGCGCCCTGGGCGTGGAGATGGCCCAGGGCCTCCTCGACGGCGGCGGCCGCGTCGACGTCCACCCAGTGGGCGCCGGGACGGCCCTCCACGGACCGGTCGCTGAAGACCGGGATGCGGGCGGCGAGCAGGTCCTCGACGATCCGGTCGTCGGCGACGGGGTCGGCGACGACCACGGCGTCGAGGGGCAGCGCCGCCCACTCGCTCTGCAGCGAGCCGGCGGGCAGCAGCACCAGCGCGTAGCCGCGTGCGAGCGCGGTGGCGGCGGTGGCGCCGGTGAGCCGGGCGAAGTACGGCGACTCCAGGAAGGTCCACGGGGTGTCGGCGAGTTCGCCGACCACGTAGCCGATGAGCCGGGCCCGTCCCGCGCGCAGCTGGCGCGCGGTGGCGTTGGGCCGGTAGCCCATGCGGCGCGCGGTCTCGCGGGCCTTCTCCCGCACCCCGGGGGAGAGCCGGCCGGTGCCGTTGAGGGCCGCCGACACCGTGGTCTTGGAGAGGCCGGCCTCGCGGGCGACGTCGACGAGCCGGACGCGGGGTGGGGCCTGCGGCGCCGGGGCGGTCGCCCGGCCACCGCCCGGGTGTCGTCCCCCCGTCCCGCCGCCCTCCCGTCCCGCGGGGTGCCCGCCACGCTCCGGGGTCGCTCCGACATGCTTTGAGGCTTCGGTCATGGTGCTGATGCTGCCATCCCGCTGACCTCGGGAAAACCGTTCCCGCAAACCTGCCGGAACCCTTGTGCGGGAACGTTCCCGCATCAATACTCGCTGCATCCCCCAGCGCCCGTCACTACACCCGTAAAGGGGTGGGTCTGCATGCGCACGCCCAGATTCATCGCATTCGTCTGTACCGCCGCCGTCGCGGCCTCCCTCACCGCCTGCTCCGGCGCCACGCAGCCGCGCCAGGGCGCCGGCAACGGGGCCGACCACAAGGTCTCCCCCACCTCGCCGGCCGCCAAGGGCCCGCTCGACTCCTTCACGTGGTCGCTGTACGCGGAGCCGTACACGCTCGACTACGCCCTGGCGTACGACTACCCGCCGAACACCGTCCTCGCCAACGTCTGCGAGCAGCTGCTGCGGGTCACCCCCGACCTCAGGATCGAACCCGGCCTCGCGGTGAAGTGGTCGCGCCCCGACCCGCGGACCCTCGTCTACACCCTGCGATCCGGCGTCAGGTTCCACGACGCCACGGTGATGACCGCGGACGACGCCGTCGCCTCCCTGAAGCGGCACATGGACCCGGCCACCGGCTCCCCGTGGGGCTCCGCCTTCAAGACCGTCGAGTCCATCGAGAAGACCGGCCCGCTGGAGGTGACGATCCGGCTCGGCAAGGCCGACGCGCTCTTCCACGAGATGCTCGCCGCCTCCCCCGGCACCGTCGTCAGCGCCGCCTCCCTCACGAAGGAGGGCAAGGAGTACGGCACCCCCGAGGGCGAGCTGAACTGCACCGGCCCCTACGCGCTGGAGAAGTGGGCGCAGGGCGACAGCATCACCCTGAAGAAGCACGCCGCCTACTGGGACGGGAAGCTCAGCCCCAAGTCGGAGTCGGTGCGGTTCACCTTCGTCGAGGACGCCGCGGCCCGCGCCAACGCCTTCCTCTCCGGCACCGCCGACGGCGGTTACCTGGTGCCGTCCTCCTCCTTCGCCCAACTGCGCACCAGCGGCAAGGGCTCGCTCCTCTTCGGCCCCAACACGGCCGCCGCCGACCTGGCGGTCACGAACTTCAAGGGCGCCCTCGGCGACGTGCGGGTCCGCCGGGCGCTGTCGATGGCGCTCGACCGGAAGAACATCGTGAAGGCCGCCGCCGGAGGGGTCGGCGTCCCGGCCAAGGCCCCCGCCGCGCGCGGCGCCTGGTCGCTCGTCCCGGAGAAGACGGCCGCGCTCTACGACACGCTGCCCGAGCCCGTCCACGACGTGGCGGCGGCGAAGAAGCTGGTCGAGGAGGCCGGCGCCACCGGCAGGAGGGTGACCCTCGCGACCAGCTCGATGGCCCCCGAGATCAGCGTCGTCGCCCACGCCGTGCAGGACGCCGGCCGCCGGATCGGCCTGGACGTGAAGCTGCGGCCGGTCTCCCCGGACGCGTACAGCAGCATCTTCGTGGACCCGGCCGCCCGCGACGGGCTCGACCTGGTCATCACCAACGGCTACGACAACACCCCGGACCCGCTGGAGTTCTACCAGTACCTGCGCACCGGGGACTTCGGGAACTACGGCAACTGGTCCGACGCCGAGTACGACCTCGCCTTCGACCGCGCCAACACCGAGTACGACCCGGTCAAGCGCGCCGAACTGACCGCCGAGGTGCAGGAGATCGCCCTGCGCGAGCTGCCGGTCATCCCGGTGTACGAGGCGCCCTACTCGGTCTTCCTCGGCAAGCGGATCACCGGCGCGCCGACCGGCATCGCCCAGCTCTACTACCCGTGGGCCGCGACGATCGGGGCCGCGCAGTCATGACCCGCTTCCTCGTCGGCCGGCTCCTCGGCCTGGTGGCGGTGCTGTTCGTGACCTCGCTCGTCGTCTTCGGCACCGTCCACCTCGCCCCCGGTGATCCGGTCACCTTCCTGCTGCACGGCCGCCCCGCGACCCCCGAGGCCGTGGCGGCGTTGCGTGCCGAACACCACCTGGACGAGCCGCTGGTGGTCCAGTACGGCACGTGGCTCGGGGGCGTCCTCGGCGGCGACCTGGGCCGCTCGGCCCAGTACCACCAGGACGTCACCGCGCTCCTCGGTTCGCGGCTGCCCGGCACCGCCCTCCTCGTCGGGTACGCGGCGCTGCTCGTCGCCGTCCTCGGTGTCGGCGCGGGCGTCCTCGCCGCGCTGCGCCCCGGCCTGGTCGACAGGACCGTCCTCATCGGCACGGGCGTGGCCACCGCCACCCCGTCCTTCGTCACCGCGATCGCCCTGGTCTCGGTCTTCTCGGTGCGGCTGGGCTGGTTCCCCGGGCCGGGCGGCGGGGCCGCCGACGGCCTGGGGCCACGGCTCCACCAGCTGACGCTGCCGGCCGTCGCGCTCGCCCTCACCTTCGCGGGCCTGCTCGCCCGGGTGACGCGCTCGGCGATGCTGGACGAACTGGGGCGCGAGCACGTGGAGGTGGCCCGCGCGCGGGGCGTGGCCGGCCGGACCGTGGTCCGCCGGCACGTGCTGCGGAACGCGCTCGGTCCGGTCGTCACCGTCGGCGGCACCATGCTGGCCGGGCTGCTGATCAGCACCGCCATCGTGGAGACCGCCTTCGACGTGCCCGGACTCGGCTCCCTGCTCGTGCAGTCGGTGACCGCCCAGGACTTCGCGGTCGTGCAGGCGGTCACCCTGCTCAGCGTGGCGGCGTTCGTCCTCGTCAACCTCGCGGTCGACCTCCTCGCCCCTCTCATCGACCCCCGTCTCTCCCCCGGGGAAGGCTCCTGATGACCACCACCCTCACCACGGTGCCGTACCGCAGGCCCGGCCTGCGGAGGCTGCGCCTCCTCGGGCAGGGTCCGCTCTTCACGGCCTCGGTCGCGGTGCTCGCCGCGCTCGTCCTCGTCGCCGTGTGCGCGCCGCTGATCGCCCCGTACGACCCCGAGGCCCTGGATTTGGGAGCCGGCCTGGTCGGCACCTCCGGCGACCACCTCCTCGGCACCGACCAGTCCGGGCGCGACATCCTGTCCCGGCTGCTCCACGGCGCCCGCACGGGCCTCCTCGGACCGCTCCTCGTGGTCGCCGTCTCCACCCTGCTCGGCACCCTCCTCGGTGTGGTGGCGGCCTGGCGCGGCGGCTGGGCGGACACGCTGCTGTCCCGGGCGATGGACCTGGTGTTCTCCGTCCCTGGGCTGATGCTGGCGATCCTGCTCGTCGCCGTCACCGGCCCCGGCATGACCGCCCCCGTGATCGCCATGGCCGTCGCGTACACCCCGTACGTGGGGCGCCTCGTGCGCGGCATCGCCCGCCAGGAGAAGGCGCGGCCGTACATCGAGGCGTACGTGGTGCAGGGCTGGTCCGGCTGGACGGTCTGCGTCCGGCACCTGCTGCCGAACATCGCGCCGACGGTCTTCGCGCAGTCGGCGATGAACTTCGGTTACGCGCTGATGGACCTGGCCGCGCTGTCGTTCCTCGGCTTCGGCGTGCAGCCGCCCACGGCCGACTGGGGAGCCATGATCAACGAGGGACAGGGCGCCGTGCTCCAGGGCGCGATGCTGCCCGCCCTCGCGCCGTCCGTGTGCGTCGTGCTCGCGGTCGTCGCCTTCGGCATCGTCGGCGAGGGCCTCGCCGACCGCGTCGCCCGTCGGGAGAAGTGAACCCCATGACCCAGCAGACACCCCCGCCCGTCCTGGAGATCGACGGCCTCGGACTGCGGCTCCCCGAGGACCGGGCCGCCCGGCCGATCCTCGACGGCGTCAGCCTGACCGTGCGCGCCGGGGAGACCGTCGGCCTGGTCGGCGAGTCCGGCTCCGGCAAGTCCGTCGCCTGCCGCAGCGTCCTCGGGCTGCTGCCCAAGGGGGCCCGCGCCAGTGGGGAGGTCCGGGTGAACGGCGCCGACGTCCTCACCATGGACCGGGCGCGGCTCGCCGCGCTGCGCGGCCGGGAGGTCGCCATGGTCTTCCAGGACCCGCGCGCCTCCGTCAACCCGCTGCGCCGGGTCGGCGACTTCCTCACCGAGGGCCTGCGCGCCACCGGCACCCCGGCGGCGAAGGCCACCGCCCGCGCCGAGGAACTCCTCGCCGCGGTCGGCATCCGGGATCCGCGCGGGGCGCTGCGCCGCCACCCGCACCAGTTCTCCGGCGGCATGCTCCAGCGGGTCGTGATCGCCGCCGCGCTCGCCGCCGAGCCGGCGCTGCTCGTCGCCGACGAGCCCACCACCGCCCTGGACGTGACCACCCAGGCCGAGGTCGTGTCGATCCTGGCGCGGCTCCGGGCCGAGCGGGGCACCGGCATGCTCTTCGTCACCCACGACCTGGAGCTGGCCTCGGCGATCTGCGACCGGGTGTACGTGATGTACGCGGGCCGGATCGTGGAGACCCGCGCCACCGGCGAGCTGTTCGACCGCCCCCGCCACCCGTACACCGCCGGTCTGCTGGCCTGCACGCCCCGGATCGAGGCCGGCGCGCCCGCGCCGCGCGCGATCCCGGGCCGTCCGGTGTCGCTGGCGGAGTCTCCGCCCGGCTGCGCCTTCGCGGCCCGCTGCGCGCACGCGGTGGCGCGGTGCGGGGAGGAGAGGCCCGAACTGGAGCGCCACGGCGAGGGGTTCGCCGCGTGCCTCCGAGCCGACGAAGGGATCTCGCTGTGACGACGACGATGGAGACGGGGCTCGTCGTGGAGGGCCTGCGGAAGCGGTACGGCGACCATGTCGCCGTCGACGGGGTGTCGTTCGCGCTCCCGGCGGGGGGCTCGCTCGCGATCGTCGGCGAGTCCGGCAGCGGCAAGACGACCACGGTGCGGATGCTGGTCGGCCTGGAACGGGCCGACGGCGGCGCGGTCCGGCTCGACGGCCGCGACCGTTCAGCCCGCGCCCGGGGCCGGGCCGAACGGCTCGCCCGGGCCCGGGAGATCCAGATGGTCTTCCAGGACCCCTACCTGTCGCTCGACCCGAGGATCCCGGTGCGCGGCTGTCTCGACGAGGTGCTGCGCCTGCACACCCCGCTGGACGCCGCCGCCCGCGAGGCCCGGGTCGCCGAGCTGCTGGACCGGGTCGGACTCGGGGCCCGGGAGGCCTCCGCGCTGCCGCGCGGTCTCTCCGGCGGGCAGCGCCAGCGCGTCGCGATCGCCCGCGCGCTGGCGGTGGAACCGCGGGTGCTGGTGCTCGACGAGGCGGTCGCCGCGCTCGACGTGTCGATCCAGGCGCAGATCCTGGAGCTGCTGCGGGAGATCCGCCGCGAGGCCGGCATCGGCTACCTCTTCGTCACCCACGACCTGGCGGTGGTGCGGCACGTCGCGGACGACGTACTCGTCCTCAGATCGGGCCGGGTGGTGGAGGCGGGTTCGGCCGACCGCGTCCTGAGCGAACCCGAACACCCTTACACTCGGCTCCTGTTGGGTTCGGTGCCGCGCAGGGGCTGGGACCCGGCCCAGGTGGCCGGCCGGTCATGAGGTCGTGGTGCCGTCGGGGGGCGGCGCCACGGTCCCGGCCGGTCGCGCCGCGCCGTTCACCCGGTGCAGCACGGCCCGGACGGCGCGGCCGACGGCGTCCCGCGAGGCGTCGGTGCGATCGAGTGCCTCGAAGCCGTGCCGCCCTTCGGGCACGTCGACGATCTCGACGTCGGAGCCGTGCTTCCCCGCGGCGGCGAGGAACGCCTCCACCGTCGCCGCGAACGCCGGGTGCTCCCGCCCGGCGCGCACCAGGACCACGGGGAGCGGCCCCGCGCCCGCGAGCGCGTCGACGGGCCGGAAGCGGGACTCGACGGTCTCCCAGCCGGGCGGGGCGGCGAGGACGGGGTAGGAGAGGGCGAGGCAGCGGAGCCACGCCGGGGGCGACGCCAGCCAGTGCGCGGCGAGCAGTCCGCCGCCGGAGAAGATCCAGAGCGCGATGCGGTCGGGGTCGACCGCGGGATGGGCACGGAGCCGTTCGAGGGCCTCGGTGACGTCGTCGGCGGCCCGGGCGTAGTCGGTGAGGGCGTACAGCCGGTGGTCCACGGTGGCGCCGACGACGCCGAGGCCGGCCAGATGGCGGGCGTAGCCCCGGTAGAAGGGGGTGTCGCGCGGGGTGGGGACGCGGTCGGCGTCGACGGGCCCGCCGTGGACGAGGAGGACGGCCGGCCACCGCCCCTCCGTGTCGGGCGGGTACACGTCCAGGCGTCCGTGCCGCTCGTACGGCACCTCCGGCGTGGGCAGCAGGAACTCCTGCTGCTCGTAGGAGGGCAAGTCCTCTCCCAGGGTGATGCGGCGCCCCTCGCCCGAGGCGGCCCGCAGGAGCAGGTCGGCGAGTTCGGCCGGATGCGACAGCATCGGCCAGTGCCCGGCGGCGAGTTCGAGGAAGGCGTAACCGGGCCCGGCCAGTTTCCGGAACCGCGGCGGGCCGGTGCGGACCAGCATCTCGACGACGTCGACGCCCGGCCCGTCACCCGTGCACATCACCGCGGCGGCCGGCACCCGGTCGAGGCCGCCGCCGAGCCGGAGGGGTTCGGTGAGGGTGCGGGCCGGCTGCGGCACCGCGAGCCGGTCCAGGAGGGCCAGGTCCTCGGCGGTGAGCCCGTCGAGGCTCCCCCAGCGTGCCCACGCGCGCCCCCGGGGCGGCGGCAGCGGCGAGGTGTCGTGGCCGAGGCGGGCGCGGACCTCCTCGTCGCGGACGAGCAGCAGGGCCGGGTCCCCGTCCGAGGGGAGCCCGGCGGCCACGTACACCACCCGGGAGACGCGGTCCGCCCTGCGGTCGGCGGCGCCGAGGACGGGGTGGATGCCGTAGTCGTGTCCGACCAGGACGACGTCCGGCTCGTCGGTCCGGTCGAGGAGCGCGGTCAACTCCTCCACGTGCGTGCCGAGTCCGGCCTCAGGTCCGCCGTCCAGGGTCACCGGAAGGACCGCGGCCCCCGCCTCCCGCAGCCGCTCCGCGACCCCGTCCCACACCCATCCGCCGGTGAACGCGCCCCCCACCAGTACGAACGTCGTCATCGTCGCCTCCTCGCGTCTCGTGGCCCCAGCGGCCTCCGGCAGACTAGGAACTCCCCCTGGGGGAGATTCCACCCCGGACGCGGACGGCCGGGGCAGGCGGCGGAGGTGCGGGGTGACGGGCGCGGACGACGGGACGTGGAGCATCGGCGAGCTGGCCGGGCGGGCCGGGGTGACGGTGAAGACCGTCCGCTACTACTCGGACCGGGGGCTGCTCCCGGAGGCCGGGCGCAGTGGCGGCGGCCACCGGCGGTACGGCCCCGGCGCGCTGGTCCGGCTGCGGGAGATCCGCTCGCTGCGCGCCCTGGGCCTGGCCGTGCCGGAGGTGGCGCGGGCCCTCGAGGACGAGGGCCGGCTGGCGGACGTGGTGGCCGGGGAGCTGCGGGGCGTGGCGCGCGAGCGGGCGGCGCTGGCGTGGCGGGAGGCGTCGCTGCGGCTCCTCGCGGAGTGCGAGGGTGCCGAACGCGCCGAGCTGCTGCCGTTGCTGGGGGCCGGTGAGCTGCCGCCGGACACGGACGCCGTGGTCCGGTTCTGGCGGCGTTCGCTGCCGGTGCGGCTGCCGTCGCCCCTGGTGACCCGGGTGCTGGACGAGGTGGTGCCGCTGCCGCCGGACGACCCGACGCCCGACCAGGTGCGGGCCTTCGCGCTGCTGCGCGGCCTGGTGTCGGACCCGCGGCCGGAGCGGGCGCCGGGCCCGCCGCTGCCGGGCGAGCGGTACCGGGCGGCGGTCCTGTACGAGGGGCTGGCGGAGGCGTACGACCTGGCGGGCGCGGAGGTGCTGGCCGGTCGGCCGCCCGCCGGGCGGGGCGTCCTGGACTGCTTCGCCGAGGCGTACGCCCGGGCCCTCGGCGAGTCGGACTCCCCCGCCTTCCGCGGCCGCCTCGCCGGTCTGCTGGCCCGGGAGGAGACGACGGTGATGGCCCGCTACTGGAAGCTGGCCGCCGTTCTCCTCCCTCCGGACCGCCCGCCCCTCGGCCTGCTGCACCACCACCTCACGCGGGCGCTGTCGGAGCCACGCGCCGCCTGAGGGCACGGGCCGCCGGGTGTTCGGATGCTGGGCGGCCGACCGTCCGCCTGATGGGCACGAGGGTGGCGGATGTCCGCCCCGCCGATGCGTCCTCGCAGGTCAGCGCCGTACGCGGCGGGCTTCCGGTGGCGCAATACTGCGGCAACACCATCGGGGCCGTACCCCGGTTACGTTCCCTGCCATGCCCGCCGAACGCACCCCCACCGCCCTCCCGGTCGCCGCCGCCCGCCGTCGCCGGCTGCGCGCGGACCGGGCCCGGCAGCTCGCCGACCTGCTGCGGCACCAGATCCTGACCGGCGCCTTCGCCCGCGGGGTGCTGCCGCTGGAGGACGTGCTCGCCGCCGATCACCACACCAGCCGGAACACCGTGCGGCAGGCCCTCGACCTGCTGCGCGGCGAAGGCCTGGTGGAGCGGCAGCCCGGGGTCGGGACGGTCGTCGTCGGCGAGAAGTACCCGCACGGCCTGGACCGGCTCCAGGGCCTCGCCGAGACGCTGCGCGAGCACGGCACGGTCACCAACGAGGTACGGAACCTGGGTCCCGTGCGGGCGCCGGGCCCGGTGGCCCACCGGCTCGGCCTGCCGGACGGCGCCGACGTGCTGTGCGTGGAGCGGCTGCGCCGGCTCGGCGGGCTGCCGCTGTCGCTCGACCTGTCGTACCTGCCGATGGACATCGGCGCCGGACTCCTCGGCTGCGACCTGGAGCACACGGACGTGTTCCGGCTCCTGGAGCAGCTGACGGGCGGGCCGCTCGGCCACGCCGACATCACCCTGGAGGCGGTGAACGCCGACGCGCACGCGGCGGCGGTCCTCCAGGCCCCGCGCGGCGCCGCCCTGCTGCTCCTCGAACGGCTCACCCATCTGCCGTGCGGCCGGCCGGTGGACCTGGAGTTCATCCGCTTCCGCGGCGACCGGATCACCATGAGCGGCGTCCTGCGCCGCTCCCTCTGACCGACCCCCTCACCCCCACTTTCACCCTGGAGCCCCCATGCCTCTGGTGCCCCAGCGCGCCGACGTGCCCGTGACGATCGACGAGTCCCGTTGCATCGACGGCTGCACCCTCTGCGTCGACATGTGCCCGCTGGACTCGCTCGCGATCCGCGAGGAGGACGGCAAGGCCTACATGCACGTGGACGAGTGCTGGTACTGCGGTCCGTGCGCCGCGCGCTGCCCCACCGGCGCGGTCACCGTCAACATGCCCTACCTGCTCCGCTGAAAGGCCCAACTGCCATGTCCGGAAAGAGAATCACCCGCGTCGGGGCGCCTCTCCTGGCGCTGCTGCTCCCGCTCGCCGCCGGCTGCGGGGGCCCGGCGGGCGCGGACGACGAGGCCGGCGGGACCGTGACGGTGACCGTGGGCTACCAGTCGAAGACCATCAACACGGTGACCGCCGGCACCCTGCTGCGCTCGCTCGGCTACTTCGAGGAGGAGCTGGCCGCGCAGGGCCGGCGGGACGGCGTCCGCTACCGGGTCCGGTGGCAGGACTACGCGACGGGCGCGCCCATCACGGCCCAGATGACCGCGGGGAAGATCGACATCGGTTCGATGGGCGACTTCCCCCTGCTCCTGAACGCGGCCCGGGGACGGCAGCTGAAGGAGCCGACCCGGCTGGTCGCGGTGACCGGTTACAACCTGCGCGGCGGCCTCAACACGGTGGTCACCGCACCGGGTTCGGGGCTCCGCACGCTCGCGGACCTGAAGGGGAAGCGGGTGTCGACGAGCGTCGGCTCCGCCGCCGACGGCACCCTGGTGAGGGCGCTGCGACGGGCCGGTCTCGATCCGGCGAAGGACATCAGCAAGCTCAACCAGCAGCCCAGCGTGGGTGCTTCGGCCCTCGCGGGCGGCAGCGCCGACGCCCTGTCCCAGTTCGTCGCCTGGCCGGGGCTGCTCGCCTTCCAGGGCAAGGCGGAGGCGCTGTACGACGGGGCGGAGCTCGACCTGCCGACCTTCCACGGGGTCACCGTCCGCGAGGAGTTCGCGCGCGGGCGGGCCGGGGCGCTGGACGCGTTCCTGCGGGCGCAGCGACGGGCCACCGACCGGCTGCGGTCCGCGCCGGTGGCGTCGGCGGAGGCGGTGGCGAAGGAGACGGGCCTCCCGGCGGAGGTCGTGTACCTCTACAACGGCGCCCAGGGCATCGCGACCTTCGACCCCGCCCTGCGGCCCGAGCTGCTGGCCGCGCTCCGGGAGGACGTGCCGGTGCTGCGGGAGGCCGGTCTGGTGAAGGACGTCGACGTGGACGCCTTCGTCGACCCGGCCCCGCTGAAGCGGGCGGTCACCGCCCCCGGCCTTCCGCAGGCGGGGGCGGCGAAGCCGGAACTGTGGCTGCGCGGCCGTTCGGCGACCCGGGTGTTCGACACGGCGGACGAGCTCCTGGCGGCGGTCGCGGCGGCTCCGCGGGGGGCGGTGCGGGCGGCGTACGTGCCGGACGCGGTGACCGGCACGCCGTGGTTCGCGGACCGGGCGGTGTGGGTCGCGGACGGCGGGCAGTGGCGGGCGTTCGTGACGCGGGCCGCGGCCGAGCGGTGGCTCGCGTCGCACCCGGGCTCCCGGATCGTCGCGTACGCGGACGCGGTGCGGGCGGCGGGCTCGTGAGCGCGGCCGAGGGGGCGGGGCGCCGCCTCGTCCGGGCGGGGGCGCTGGCCGCCGCGCTCGGCGCGTGGCAGCTGCTGACCGCGTACGACGTGAACGTGTGGCTGCGGTTCGAGCAGTTCCCGACGGTCGGCGAGGTCGCCTCGGCGCTCGCCGACCGGGTCGGCACGGCCGCGTACTGGCAGGACCTCGGGCACAGTCTGCGCCGGATCGTCACCGGCTTCCTGCTCGCGGCGGTCCTGGGCGTGGCCGCCGGGACGGCGATCGCCCGCTCGCGCTGGGCGGCCGACCTGCTGGGGCCGCTGGTGGAGGTGGTGCGCCCGATCCCGGCGATCGCCCTGGTGCCGGTGGCGATCCTGCTGCTGCCGACGAACGAGCAGGGCATCGTCTTCATCACCTGCGCCGCCGCCTTCTTCCCGGTCCTGGTGTCGACCCGGCACGCGGTGCGGGCCCTGGACCCGGTCTGGGAGGAGGCCGTCCTCACCCTGGGCGGCGGGCGGGCCCGGGTCCTGTGGTCGGTGGTCCTGCCGGGCGCCCTGCCCGGCGTGTTCGGCGGGCTCTCGGTCGGGATCGGGGTGGCGTGGATCTGCGTCATCTCCGCCGAGATGATCTCCGGCGAGTACGGGGTCGGCTACCGCACCTGGCAGGACTACACGGTCGTGGACTACCCCGGCGTCTTCGTCGGCATGGCCACCATCGGCACGCTCGGGCTGCTCACCTCGACGCTGATCGAACGGGCCGGCCGGTACGCGACCGCCTGGCTCCCCCGCCCCGCACCCCATCCGCCGAGGGCCGTCCGCCCCGCACCCGCGTCTCCGGCCCCGGCTCCGCACGCGGGACCCGGGCCCGGCCAGGACCCCGCCGCCGTGAAGGAGCCCGTCGCATGAAGGCACCGACGACCTCGTCCGCCACCCCGCTCCACACGGCGGGCCCCGTGCCGTCACCGCCCGCGGCCGACGGCGCCGAGCTGGCCCTGGAGGCGGCCGTCCTCGGACATCCGGACGGCGCCGCGGCCGGCCCGCTTGACCTGCGGGTCGCGCCGGGAGAGGTACTGGCCGTCGTCGGACCGTCCGGCTGCGGGAAGACGACCCTGCTGCGGACGCTCGCCGGCCTGCTGCCGCCGCGGGCGGGGCGCGTCGTCCAGGACGGGGCGCCGGTGCTGCGGCCCGGCGCCGACCGGGCGCTGGTCTTCCAGCACGACGCCCTGCTGCCGTGGCGGACCGTGCGCGCCAACGTCGAACTGCCGCTGACCGTCCGGGGCGTGGACCGCGCCGGCCGCCGCGGCTCCGCCGAGGAATGGCTGGGCCGGGTGGGCCTCGCCGGCCACGCGGCGAAGTGGCCGCACCAGCTGTCCGGCGGGCAGCGGCAGCGCGTGCAGCTGGCCAGGGCGCTGGCGGGCCGTCCGCGCGCGGTGCTGATGGACGAGCCGTTCGGCGCGCTGGACGCGCACACCAGGACCGGCATGCAGGACCTGCTCGTCGACATCCTGCGCGGCACCGGCGCCACCGTCGTCTTCGTCACCCACGACGTGGACGAGGCCGTCCATCTGGGCGACCGGATCGCCCTGCTGCCCTCGGGCACGCTGCTCGACGTCCCCCACCCCCGGGACCGCGCGGCCCGGGACGCCCCGGCGACCCGCGCGCTGCGCCGCCACGTCCTCGACTCCCTCTGAACCTCCCTCGCACCCGAACCCCTCGCGCGGGTGCGCGAACCCCCTCACGCGCGCAGGCGGAACCCCCCTGCCCCCGCGCCCGCGAACTCCCCCTTCCGGAAAGGCCCGTCGTGACCACGCCCCTGACCACCGCGCCCTCCCTCGACGAGGCCGTCGAGCTCTCCTGCGACGTGCTCGTCGTCGGCGGCGGCACCGCCGGCACGATGGCGGCGCTCACCGCCGCGGGCCGCGGCGCCGACGTCCTGCTCCTGGAGAAGGCGCACGTCCGGCACTCCGGCGCGCTCGCCATGGGCATGGACGGGGTGAACAACGCGGTGATCCCCGGCCGGGCCGATCCGGACGACTACGTCGCCGAGATCACCCGCGCCAACGACGGACTGGTCGACCAGTCGACGGTCCGTCAGACGGCGCTGCGCGGCCATGACATGGTGCGGCGCCTGGAGTCGTACGGCGTGAAGTTCGAGAAGGACGAGCACGGCGAGTACGCCGTGCGGCAGGTGCACCGCTCGGGTTCGTACGTGCTGCCGATGCCCGAGGGCAAGGACGTGAAGAAGGTCCTGTACCGGCAGCTGCGGCGGCGCGAGATGCGGGAGCGGATCCGGATCGAGAACCGCGTCATGCCGGTCAGGGTCCTCACCCACCCGGAGGACGGCCGGGCCGTCGGCGTGGCCGGACTCCACACCCGCACCGGGGAGTTCGTCGTCGTCAGGGCGGGCGCGGTCATCCTGGCGACGGGGGCCTGCGGCCGGCTCGGGCTGCCCGCGTCGGGGTACCTGTACGGCACGTACGAGAACCCGACGAACGCCGGTGACGGCTATGCGATGGCGTACCACGCGGGCGCCGCCCTCACCGGCATCGAGTGCTTCCAGATCAACCCGCTGATCAAGGACTACAACGGCCCGGCCTGCGCCTACGTCGCCAATCCCTTCGGCGGCTACCAGGTGAACCGGCACGGCGAACGGTTCGTCGAGTCGGACTACTGGTCGGGGCACATGATGGCCGAGTTCGCGACCGAGCTGGCCTCCGACCGGGCACCGGTCTACCTGAAGCTGAGCCATCTGCCGGAGGAGACGATCGGCGCGGTCGAGTCGATCCTGCACTCCACGGAGCGGCCCACGCGCGGCACCTTCCACGCCGGCCGGGGGCACGACTACCGCACCCACGACATCGAGATGCACATCTCCGAGATCGGCCTGTGCGGCGGGCACTCGGCCTCCGGGGTCCGGGTGGACGCCCACGCCCGCACCACCGTCCCGCGCCTGTACGCGGCCGGCGACCTCGCGTGCGTCCCGCACAACTACATGATCGGCGCGTTCGTCTACGGCGATCTGGCGGGCGAGGACGCGGCGCGGTACCGCGCGTACGAGGGCGAACTCGACCGGACGCAGCTGGAGGCCGCGCACGAGCTGGTGTACCGGCCGCTGCGGAACCCGGACGGGCCGCCGCAGCCGCAGGTCGAGTACAAGCTCCGCCGGTTCGTGAACGACTACGTCGCTCCGCCGAAGTCCGGTGCGCGGCTCTCCCTCGCCGTCGAGGCGTTCGAGCGGATGTCGGTGGAGATCGCGGGGATGGGCGGCCGGACACCGCACGAACTGATGCGGTGCGCGGAGGTGTCGTTCATCCGGGACTGCGCCGAGATGGCGGCCCGCGCCTCGCTGGCGAGGACGGAGTCCCGCTGGGGGCTGTACCACGAGCGCCTCGACCATCCGGAGCGGGACGACGCGGCGTGGCTGTACCACCTGGACCTGCGCAGGTCGGCGCGCGGGGCGATGGAGTTCACGGCCCGCCCGGTGGAACCGTACCTGGTGCCGGTGCCCGAGTACGCCCCGCCGGGCGGGCCGGAGCGGCCGCTCGGCGAGGTGGCGCTGGTGCCGGTGGCGACGGCGGGCCCGCGCGAGGCGCCGCCGACCTCCCGCCCCGCCGAGGAGCCCGGCCGGGCGGCCGCACCGGCCGCTCCCGCCGGCACCGACCCGAGGCTGGTGTCCCTCCTCGCGCTCACCGAGGAGGCACCCGAACTGGCGGAGCTCACGCCGTATCTGACGGACGAGCGGCCCGACGTGCGGGCGGCGGCCGTCACCGTTCTGGCGGAGACCGTGCCGGCCGGGACGGGCCCCGCGCTGACGGCCCGGCTGCGGGACGGGGACGCGGGGGTGCGGGCCTCCGCCGTCGCGGCGCTCCGCGAGCTCGCGGAGGTGCTGCCCGCCGACGGGGAGTCGGCCGCCGGCCTGCGGTCCGCCCTGAAGGTGCCCGATCCCTCGGTGCGGGCGGTCGCGGTCGAGGTCCTGCGGTCCCGCCGGCTCGGCGACGCCGGGGTGTACGCGGGCGCACTGGCCGACGCGGCGCCCGAGGTTCGGCTGCAGGCGGTGCGGGCGCTGGTGTCGGTGGACGCGGTCACCGCCCTGGCCTCCGCCGTCGGCGATCCGGTCCGCGAGGTGAGGGTGGCGGTGGCGAAGGGCCTCGCGGCCGTGTCCGCGCCGGAGGCGGAGCCGCTGGTTCCCCTGCTCGGCGATCCCGATCCGCTGGTGCGCGGAGCGGCTTTCGGGGCGCTCGCCGCGGCCGGCTGCCCGCCGCCGCTGGCCGGGCGCGCGGTGGCGGCGCTGGACGATCCGGCGTGGCAGGTGCGGGCCGGCGCGGCGGCGGCGCTGGGGGCGGCGCCCGCGGACCGGGCGGTGCCCGCGCTGGCCAAGGCGCTCGCGGACCGGAACGCCGATGTGCGCAAGGCGGCCGTGCTCGCGCTGCTCGGGCACGCTCCGGCACCCGAGGCGCGGGCCGCGCTGGCGACGGCGGCGGCCGACCCGGACGCCGACGTGCGGGCGTACGCGGCACGCGGGCTCGGCCCGGCGGCGCCCTGAGGCCGTCCCGGCCGTACGGCCGGCCGGGTGAAGCGGGGTGTGCGGGCCCGCGCGCCGGGGAAGGCGCGCGGGGTGGCGTCCGGGCGGCGGACGCCCGGGCAAGGAGGTGGTTCCGGTGACGGGGCCGATGACGGCGGAGGCGCTGGGCGCGCCGTGCTGGGTGAGTCTTGCGACGCGGGATCTGGGCGCGGCGGAGCGGTTCTACGGCGCGGTGCTGGGCTGGACGTTCCGGCCGGGCAAGCTGGAGGCGGACTCGTCGTACGTGGTGGGTGAGCGGGACGGGGTGCCGGTCGCGGGGATCGCCGCCCTGGCGGCGGAGCTGGCGGTGCCGGTGGCGTGGACGGTGTTCTTCGCCGTGGACGACGCGGACGCGGCGGTCGCGCGGATCCGGGAGCGGGGCGGCACGGTGGGCGTGGGTCCTGTGGCGTATCCGCCGCAGGGGCGGGTGGCGCTGGCGACGGACCGGGACGGGGCCGCGTTCGCGGTGTGGGAGGGGCGCCTGGTGTCGCGCTGGCACGTGGGCGAGCGGAGCGCTCCGGCGTGGGTGGAGCTGCACACCCGGGACGCCTTCGACGCCGCCGTGTTCTACGGCGGGGTGCTGCGCTGGGCGGAGGACGGCCCCGGCGGCTGCGACACCTCGTACGAGGAGGACCGGGTGGTGCTGCGCCGGAACGGGGTGCCGGTGGCGCGGCTCGACAGCGGTCCGGTGGAGGCCGCCTCGTCCCGGCCGCAGCTGCGGCCGCGCTGGCTCGTGCGGTTCCGGGTGCCCGACCTGACCGCCTCGGTGGCGGCGGTGACGGAGCACGGCGGACTCGTGGTGCCGGGCGGCGAGTGGGGCGGTGCCCGGGAGCCGGGAGCCGCCGGCGACGAGCGCCGCGTGGTGGTGCGGGACCCGGACGGGGCGCTGTTCACCCTGGAGGCGGACGGAACGAACTGAGGGGTACGGGCCCGGGGCCGGCGCTCTCGACCCCGTACGCGGCCCGGCTGCCGCCTGGCCCAGGAGACGCGGGCCGTCGGCGGTGCGGGCCTCCCGGCTCACCCGTCCGGCGCCGCGGGCTCGCCGCCGGCAGCCGCTCCGGCCAGGCTCGTCGGCAGGGACGCCCACGAGACGAGGTGCCGCCGATGCCCGCCGCTGCCCGCGTCCGCCGCCTGGCTCTCGCCCTGATCGCGACGGCCCTGTTCGCCGGTTGCGCCGCGACCCCGGCGACGCCCGCCCGGGGCACGGGCCGGCTCGTCGTCGCCTACGAGGAGCCGCGCACCCGCGAGGAGCGCGCCGCCCTCGCCTTCCTGCGCGAGCGGCGGGTCCTGGAGGACGCCGCCGGGTACGCCGACGCGCGGATCGCCCTCCCCCGTGACGTACCGCTGCGCGCGGCGGGCTGTGCGGCGCCCAACCCCTTCTGGGACGAGGGCACCGGCCGGATCACCTACTGCTACGGGTTCGTGGCCGACGCCCGGCGGGTCTTCGCCCGTGCCGCGGGCGACGGAGCCCCGGGCCGGCGGACAGCCGCCGGAGAATCCGTCGACCAGGACGTCGTCGGCCTCTCCCACGGCGTCCTCTTCCACGAGCTCGGTCACGCCCTCGTCGACCTCTACGACCTGCCCGTCACCGGCCGGGTGGAGGACGCGGTCGATCAACTGGCCGTGCTCCTGCTCGCCTCCGGCGACGAGCGCCACGCCGACTACGCGGTCTCCACCGTCAACGCCTGGGGCGCCCTCTGGGCGGCGTCCGAGGGCGGCGACCCCGGGGTGGCGGCGTACTCCGACGTCCACTCCCTCGACGGACAGCGCTTCTTCGACTGGGCCTGCTGGCTGTACGGCTCCGATCCCGAGCGGTTCGCCGACGCGGTGGACGCGGAGGGCAACCCGGACGGGGTGCTGCCCCGTGACCGCGCCGCGCTCTGCCCGGCGGAGTACCGGCGCATCGACGCGGCCTGGCGCACCCTCCTCGCGCCGTACCTGAAGCGGGACTGAGCCCGCGCCCGGGACACGGGTCGCGTCCCGGCGTTCGAACCGCTTCGACGCGGACTCTTTACGCGCCCGCCCCACGGCGGTAACTTCCCGCCGACGCAAGAAGTTTCCGCAATTTTCCGCACGCGCTTCCAGGGGGCCGATCCCCATCGCTCCGCCGGCCTCCTGATCCGGCGCGCCCCCGTCTGGAGACCCGCATGACCCCCACCCGCACCCGTCGGCGCGGGCGCGCGCTCGCGCTGCTCTGCGCCGCGGCCGGCCTCGCCGGCCTGATGGCCGCGCCGCCCGGCGCCTCCGCCCCCGCCCTCGACGCCGCCCCCGCGGCGGCCGTCGCCGAGAACACGGCGACCGTCCACTACTGGACCAGGACGAAGAACTGGTCGGCCTACAACCTCCATTGGGCGCCGGACGGCGGTTCCTGGACCGCGGTCCCCGGCACCGCGATGGAGCCCGCCTGTACCGACTGGGTCAAGACGACCGTCCGCCTCGGCTCCGCCACCGGGCTCAAGGCCGCCTTCAACAACGGCACCGGCACCTGGGACAACAACGGCGGTGCCGACTACGCCCTCGGCACGGGCAGCATCACGGTGAAGGACGGCGTCGTCGCCCACTCCGACCCCTGCGCCGGCACGCCCCCGCCGACCGCGAACAAGGCGACCGTGTACTACTCGTCGGCCTCCCTCGGCTGGTCGACGGTGAACGTCCACTACCAACCCACCGGCGGCACCTGGACGGCCGTCCCCGGTGTCGGCATGACACCGGCCTGCACCGGCTGGTGGAAGCGGGAGCTGGACCTCGGCTCGGCCGGCTCCCTCAAGGCCGCGTTCAACAACGGCAACGGCGTGTGGGACAACAACGGCGGCACCGACTACACGATCGGGACCGGCACCTCCGCGGTCCGGGACCGGGTGGTGACCGCGAACGCCACCGACCCGTGCGCCGCCACCCCGCCGGACACCCGGGCGCCGACCGCGCCGGCCGGCCTCACGGCGACCGCCGACGGCGTCTCCGTGCTGCTCTCCTGGAACGCCGCCACCGACGACCGGGGCGTGACGAAGTACCAGGTCACCCGCACCGGCGGCACCGGCGGCACGGTCGTCACGGACGTCGGCTCGACGGTCTTCTCGGACACGGACCTCGCCGAACGCACCGCGTACACGTACACGGTGAAGGCCGTGGACGCCGCCGGGAACGTCTCGGCCGCCTCCGCCCCGGCCACCGCCACCACCGGCGACAGGCCCGGCGCGCCCGCGAACGGAAAGCCGCTCGGCACCGACCCGCGCAAGGACCCGATCTACTTCGTCCTCACCGCCCGCTTCCACGACGGCGACGCCTCCAACAACCGGGGCGGCAGCCAGCACGTGAAGTCGGGGAACGCGGCGAACGACGACCCCATGTTCCGGGGCGACTTCAAGGGCCTGATCCAGAAGCTCGACTACATCAAGGGCCTCGGCTTCTCCGCCGTCTGGGTCACCCCGGTGGTGCTCAACCGCTCGGACTACGACTACCACGGCTACCACGGCTACGACTTCTACAGGGTCGACCCGCGCCTGGAGTCGGCGGGCGCCTCCTACCAGGACCTCATCGACGCCGCCCACGCCAAGGGCATGAAGCTCTACCAGGACGTCGTCTACAACCACTCGTCCCGCTGGGGCGCCAAGGGCCTGTTCACACCGACCGTGTACGGCGTACGGGACACCCAGTGGAGCTGGTACTACGACGAGAAGCAGTCCGGCTTCGAGTACGACGGCCTGACGATCGACCCGAAGACCGGCAAGTCGTACTACAACGGCGACCTGTGGTCGACGGCCGAACCCACCGGAAACACCTGCGTCAACTGGGGCAAGCCCACCGGCGGGAAGAGCGCCGAGGGCTACACCCTCTACAACTGCCAGTGGCCCACCCCCACCTCGGGCATGTTCCCCAAGGCGCTCTTCCACCAGTGCTGGATCGGCAACTGGGAGGGCGAGGACTCCCGCTCCTGCTGGCTGCACGAGGACCTGGCGGACTTCGACACCGAGAACGCGACCGTCCAGAACCACCTGATCGGGGCGTACGACAAGTACATCGACATGGGGGTCGACGGCTTCCGCGTCGACACCGCCGTGCACATCCCGCGCACCACCTGGAACCGGCGCTTCCTCCCCGCGATCCAGGAACGGGTCACCCAGCGGCACGGCGCCGAGGCGGCGAGGAACTTCTTCGTCTTCGGCGAGGTCGCGGCCTTCGTCAACGACAAGTGGAACCGCGGCTCGGTGAACCACTCCGCGCAGTTCTTCACCTGGAAGGAGCGCAAGGAGTACGACGCCGACGACACGAAGGCCGCCCTGGAGATGTACGACTACGAGCAGCAGCAGGGCACCGGCAACCAGCCCACCTCCACCAACGCCTTCCTGAACGGCAACAGCTACCACACGCCCGACCACAGCCGCTTCTCCGGCATGAACGTCATCGACATGCGCATGCACATGAACTTCGGTGACGCGTTCAACGCCTTCTCCAACGGCAAGGACTCGGACGACAGTTACAACGACGCCACCTACAACGTCGTCTACGTCGACAGCCACGACTACGGCCCGAACAAGTCGAGCGAGCGGTACACCGGCGGCACCGACGCCTGGGCCGAGAACATGTCGCTGATGTGGACCTTCCGCGGCATCCCGACGCTCTACTACGGCTCCGAGATCGAGTTCCAGAAGGGGAAGAAGATCGACTGCGGGCCCCGCTGCCCGCTGGCCACCACCGGCCGCGCGTACTACGGCGCCCACCTCGCCGGCACCGTCACCGCCTCCGACTTCTCGAAGGTCTCCGCGGCGAGCGGCCAGGTCGCGACCACCCTCCAGCAGCCCCTGGTCAAGCACGTCCAGCGGCTCAACGAGATCCGGCGGGCGATCCCGGCGCTCCAGATGGGCCAGTACTCCACCGAGGGCATCTCGGGCGGCATGGCGTTCAAGCGTCGCTACACCAGCGGATCGACGGACAGCTTCGCCCTCGTCACGGTCTCCGGCGGAGCCACGTACAACGGCATCCCGAACGGCACGTACACCGACGCCGTCACCGGTGACGTGCGGACGGTCTCCCAGGGCACGCTCACGGTCGGCGCGCCCGGCAAGGGGAACCTCCGGGTGTACGTCCTGAACGGCCCCGGGAAGATCGGCACGGCGGGTCCGTACCTGAAGTGATCCCGCGCACGTGACCCCGCGCAAGTGATCCCGCGAAGAGGGGGCGGCGCAGGAGAACCGCCCCCTATTCGCCATGTTCAAGTCAAGATTCTGTTACATGAACGGGCTTGTCGGACAGAAGGCTTCCCTCCGCCCCCGCCCGTCTGGGATCTTGCGTCCACCCCACACATCACAGGGCCCGGCCGGCGCCACCCGCGCCACCGGGCCATCGGAGGACGCATTGTTTTCCCACATATCCGGCCGGATGAGACTCGCGGCGACCGCCCTCGGCACGGCCCTGGCGCTCTCGGGCCCGGTCTCGCTCGCCCAGGCCGCCCCGGTCGACAACGAGCCGCTCGCGGCGTTCACCGCGAACGCGCGGACCGCGCAGCAGGCCCCCGCGGCGTCCGCCGCCTGGGCCGCCGGCACCCGCGCCTACCTGGTGATCACCACCCCCGGTGACACCACGGCGGTCCGCAACGCCGTGGCCGCGAACGGCGGTTCGGTCTTCTCCTCCTTCGACGCCATCGGCGTGATCGTCGCCCACTCGACCTCCGCCTCCTTCGCCACCACCATGCGTGGCGTCACCGGCGTGCAGAAGGTCGGCGCGACCCGCACCTCGGACGTCCCCGCCGACGCCTACAACCCGGCGCTCCCGGCCAACCCCTCGCAGGCGGCGGCCCCGTCGACGGAGCCCGTCCGCTCGGACATGACGCAGATCAAGGCCGACCAGGCCTGGGCGGTCAACCCCGGCTCCGCCACGGTCAAGGTCGGCATCCTGGACACCGGCGTCGACGACCAGCACCAGGACCTGGCGCCGAACTTCAACGCCGCCGACTCCGTCTCCTGCGCCTACGGCAAGGCGGACACCCGCATCGGCGCCTGGCGCGACGTCGACCAGCACGGCACCCACGTGGCCGGCACGGTCGCGGCGGCCAAGAACGGCAAGGGCGCCATCGGCGTCGCGCCGGGCGTGAAGATCTCCTCGGTGCGCATCGCCGAGCCCGGCAGCACCCTCTTCTTCGCCGAGAACACCATCTGCGGCCTGGTGTGGGCCGGTGACCACGGCTTCAAGGTCACCAACAACAGCTACTACACCGACCCGTGGCAGTTCAACTGCCCCGACAACCTCGACCAGGCGGCGATCCTGGAGGGCGTGGGCCGTGCCCAGGCCTACGCCGAGGGCAAGGGCTCGCTCCAGGTCGCGGCGGCCGGCAACTCCAACGTCGACCTGGCGAACAAGACCACCGACTCGTCGAGCCCGAACGACTCGACCCCGGTGACCCGGACGATCACCAACGCCTGCCTCGACATCCCGGCCGAGCTGCCGGGCGTGGTCACGGTCGCCGCCAACGGCACCAGCGGCACGTCCAAGGCGTCCTTCTCCAACTTCGGCCGTGACGTCATCGAGGTCTCGGCGCCCGGCGAGTCGGTCTACAGCACCGTCCCCGGCGGCAAGTACTCCTCGCTGAGCGGTACGTCGATGGCCTCCCCGCACGTCGCGGGCGTCGCCGCCCTGATGGCCAGCGCCAACCCGGCGTACACCCCGGCGGACCTGCGGGCCAAGCTCGGCGAGCAGGCCACCGACCTGGCCTGCCCGTCGGACGCCCGCTGCACCGGTACCGCGGCGAAGAACAGCTTCTTCGGCGAGGGCCGCGTCGACGCCCTGAAGGCCGTCAGCGGCTCGACCACCCCGCAGCCCGGGAAGTACTTCGAGAACCTCACCGACGTGACCGTCCCCGACAACACCACCGTCGAGAGCGCGATCACCGTCAGCGGCGTCACGGGCAACGCCCCGGCCACCCTCAAGGTGGGCGTGGACATCAAGCACACCTACATCGGTGACCTGAAGGTCGACCTGATCGCCCCCGACGGCTCGGTCTACGTCCTGCACAACCGGACGGGCAGCTCCACCGACAACATCGCCCAGACGTACACCGTCAACGCCTCCTCCGAGGTGGCGAACGGCGTCTGGAAGCTCCGCGTGAACGACAACGCCAGCGCGGACACCGGGAAGATCGACGCCTGGAACCTGACCTTCTGATTCCCGTGATCCCTCCCTGGGGGCCGGAGCGCCTGCGCTCCGGCCCCCTTCGCGTACCCGGACACCGCGTCCGGACGGAAGTCCGCGAGAAAGTCCGTACCGAGGGGTAGCCCGCGCGACACCCTTGCTATACGTTCCGTCTAACAAGCTTGCTAGACGCCGCGTCTAACAAGCCAGGGAACGAGCCGACCGCGTGACCCAAGGAGACGCAACGATGGCCAGCAGCACCGTTCGCCCGGACCACCACGACCAGGACGACGTCGCCGAGCGGCTCCTCCGGTCGGCGGCCAAGCTCAGCTACGACCCCGCCGTCGAGGTCGACTGGGACACCCCGCTCGACAAGGACTTCCACGGCCAGAGCCCCGAGTGGAACAGCCTCTACGGCACCGCCTACTGGAACGAGATGACCGAGGAGCAGCAGAAGGAGCTGACCCGCCAGGAGTCCGCCTCCGTCGCCTCCACCGGCATCTGGTTCGAGATGATCCTCCAGCAGCTGGTGCTCCGGGACATCTACCGCACCGACCACACCGATCCCCGCTTCCAGTGGGCGCTCACCGAGATCGCCGACGAGTGCCGCCACTCGATCATGTTCGCCCGCGGCTCCCAGAAGCTCGGCGCCCCCGCCTACCGGCCGAAGCGCGCCGTCATGGAGCTCGGCCGGGTCATGAAGACCGTCGGCTTCGGCGAGGCCGCCTACGCCGGCATCCTCGTCGCCGAGGAGGTCCTCGACGTCATGCAGCGCGACTGGATGCGCGACGAGCGGGTGGTCCCCTTCGTGCGGACCATCAACAACATCCACGTCGTCGAGGAATCCCGGCACATGAAGTTCGCCCGGGACGAGACCCGCCGCAAGCTCGCCGGCGCGAGCCGCGCCCGCCGCCACTTCCAGGCGCTGGTCGTCGCCATCGCCGCGTACTACATCATCACCAGCCTGGTGAACCCCGAGGTGTACGTCCGGGCCGGCCTCGACCCCGAGCGCGCCCGCCGCGAGGCCGCCGCCAACGAGCACTACAAGGCCCGGCTGCGCGCCAGCTGCTCCGGCCTCATGGAGTTCCTCGGCGACGTCGGCATGCTGACCCGGCCGGCCGTCCACTTCTACCGGCGCGCCCACCTCCTCTGACCGCGACTCCGACCCGACGCCGACCCGAGTCCGCCCCGCGTCCGACCCCGACGAGCCGAGCCGAGCCGCCACCATGACCTACGCCATCACCCAGACCTGCTGCTCCGACGCCACCTGCGTCGCCGTCTGCCCGGTCAACTGCATCCACCCGACGCCCGAGGAGCCGGACTTCGGCACCACCGAGATGCTCTACGTCGACCCGAAGAGCTGCATCGACTGCGGCGCCTGCGCCGACGCCTGCCCGGTCGACGCCATCTTCCCGGTCGACCGGCTCACCGGGCCCCTGAAGCGGTACGAGGCGATCAACGCCGCCCACTTCGAGGGCCGCGAACCCGCCCCCGCCCTCGCCTCCCCCACCTTCCACCCCTGGGGCGAGCCCTCCTTCGACCGCTCGCTGCCCTCCGACTTCGCCCCGATCCGGGTCGCCGTCGTCGGCACGGGACCGGCCGGCATGTACGCCGCCGAGGACCTGCTCCTGCACACCAACGCCGAGGTCACCCTCATCGACCGGCTACCGGTCGCCGGCGGCCTGGTCCGCTACGGCGTGGCCCCCGACCACCCGGCCACCAAGGGCGCGGGCGACAGCCTCGCCCGCTTCCACACCCACCCCCGGGCCGCCGTCCGGCTCGGCGTGGAGATCGGCAAGGACGTCACGCCCGAGGAGCTGGCCGCCCACCACGACGCGGTCGTGTACGCGGTCGGTGCCCCGTCCGACCGCCGCCTCGGCATCCCCGGCGAGGACCTGCCCGGCAGCCTCTCCGCGACCTCCCTCGTCTCCTGGTACAACGCCCACCCGGAGACCCCGCCCGGGGCCGTCGCCCTCGGCGACGCCGAGCGGGTCGTGATCGTCGGCACCGGCAATGTCGCCCTGGACGTGGCCCGCATCCTCGTCTCCGACCCGGCCGCCCTCGCCGGCACCGACATCGCCGACCACGCGCTCACCGCCCTGCGCGGCTCGCGGGTCCGCGAAGTGGTGCTGCTCGGCCGGCGCGGCCCCGAGGACGCCTCGTACACCGCCTCCGAACTCCTCGCCCTCGGCCACCTCCCCGGCGTCGACCTCGTCGTCGACACCCACGACCCCCGGATCGCCGAGGCCATCGACGCGGCGGCCCCGGGCGACAGGGCCGCCCTCCTCGCGGACGCCGCCCGCGAGGAAGTCGACTGGGCCGCCGCCCCCCGGGCCGGCCACCGCAGGATCGTCCTCCGCTTCCACTCGGCCCCCGAGGAGGCCCTCGGCGAGGACGCGGTGCGCGCGGTCCGCGCCGGCGGCCCCGGCGGAAGCGTCGACATCCCGGCGGGCCTCCTCGTCCGGGCCATCGGCTACCGTGGCGTGCCACTCGCCGGGTTGCCCTTCGACGAGACCACCGGCACCGTCCCGCACACCGCCGGCCGCGTCGAGGGCATGACCGGCACCTATGTCGTCGGCTGGATCAAGCGCGGCCCGTCCGGCGGCATCGGCGCCAACCGCGCCTGCGCGGCGGAGACCGTCGGCAGCCTGCTCGCCGACGCGGTCGACGGCCGCCTCCCGAAGCCGACGGGCTCCGCGAAGGCCTTCGCCCGCCTCGCCCGCCGCCGCACCGGGCGGCTCGTCGACGCGCGCGGCCTCGCCGCCATCGACCGGGCCGAACGCGCCCGGGGCGCGGCGACGGGCCGGCCGCGCGTCAAGCTCGCGACGGTTCCCGACCTGGTCGCGGCGGCCCGCCGCGGCCGGCTGCGCGGGGCCGCGGGCTGACAAGGACCGGGTGCGCGGGGAAGACGCACCCGAGCGGGAAGGGCATACGGGGCGGGGGTGGGGGCACTCGCCCCGTATGGCCACCGGAGACACCGTCCGGTCCGACGACGGACGCGGAGAGAGCCGGGCCCAGCGCGCCGACCGCCGCTGGAACGAACTCCTCCAGGAGCTGCGCGTCGCCCAGACGGGCACCCAGATCCTCTTCGGCTTCCTCGTCGCCGTCGTCTTCCAGCCGCGCTTCGCCGAGCTGGGAACCACGGACCGGGTCATCTACGTCGTGACGGTCTGTCTGGGAGCGGCGACCACAAGTGCGCTCGTCGCCCCGGTCGCGGTCCACCGGTTCGTGGCGGGGCGCCGGCTCAAGCCGGAGGCGGTGGCGTGGGCGGGCCGCCTGACCCTGGTGGGCGTGGTGCTGCTCTACCTGACGATGGTCTCGACGTTCCTGCTGATCATGCGCATGGTCCTGGCCGACACGATCGCGCTGTGGCTGGTCGTCGTGATGGCGCTGTGGCTGGCGCTCTGCTGGTTCATGGTCCCGTTCGTGGCCCGGCGCAACGGCACCAACGGCGGAGGCGGCGACGAGGACGACGGTACGGGGGACGGCTACGGTCCGTGGCCCCGCTGAGGATCCGGCCCGGGACGGCGGGCCGGCGCCGACGGGGATCAGACGGCGACGGGAAGCGGACGCCTCAGCACGATCGCGTTGAGACCGACGGCGAACGGCGCCGCGTCGGTCAGCCCGAGCCCGAGCACCCGCTCCTTCGGCAGGTCGACGGTCACGTCCACGCAGAACGCGAGCGCGTGCAGCGCGTCACCGCCCGCGCCCTCCTCCTGGAGCGCGAAGAACAGGTCCCGGTAGTAGCGGGTGCGCTCCTCGGACTCCTCGTAGAACGACAGACCGGGCCCGCCCAGCTGCTCGCCCAGCCCCGTGAACGCGGAGACCAGCTCCCGCTCCACGGTCTCCCAGAAGCCCGCCTCCGCGCACTCGGCCGGCAGCGCCTGCCGGACGGCCTCCTTCAGCGAGAGCACCATGACGAGCAGCGGCGCGTGCTCCCTGAGCCCCCAGCCGCGCACCATCCGGACGATGGTGCTGTCCGGGACGGCGGCGGCGGCCCGGTGGATGGCCTCGAAGTCGAAATTGACGGTGGCGGGGGCGATCGCCTCCTGGAACACCCGGTCGATCGACCGGGCCTCCTCCAGGTGGGCGGGCGCCACCTCGACGACGGTCCTGAAACTGGCGGCCAAAGGCTTCTCCTCTTCTCGCGGCCCACCGCGGTGGGCGCTTGATCGACAGGAGGAGTATGCCGAGGGCCCCGCTCAGCGGCCGCGGCGGGGCTTCCCGCCACGGCCCGCGGCACCGCCCTTGCCCTTGGCGGGCTTCCCCGAGCGCGCCGGCTTCGCCCCGGCGGCCTTCAGAGCGGGCTTGGAAGCGGCCTTCGCGGGCTTCTGACCCGCCTTCGGATCGGCCTTCTGCCCCTTGCGCTCCTCCGCGCGCCGCCCCCGGGTGCTGTTCACGGTCCGGCCCCGGACGATCCCGATGAACTCCTCCACCAGGTCGGGCGCCTCCTCGGCCTTCGGCCAGGACAGCGCCACCCGCGACTGGGGTACGCCGGTGATCGTGCGGTACGTCAGGTCCTTGCGGTGGTGCAGCCGGGCCAGCGACTGCGGGACGACCAGCACGCCCACCCCCGCGGCGACCAGCTCGATCGCGTCGGCCGTGGTCTCCGGCCGCTGGAACGCCGGAAGACCGGGCGGCGACGCCTCCCAGCCGAGCGTGTCGTCCAGCGGGTGCAGCACCAGCTCCTCCGCCAGGTCCTCCGGGGTCAGTTCCTCCGCGGCGGCGAAGTGGTGGTCCTTCGGCACGACCACCACGCTGGTCTCCTCGTACAGCGGGATCGCACTCAGGTCCTCGCCGTCGACCGGCAGCCGCAGCAGCGCGGCGTCCGCGCCGCCGTCCCGCAGCACCCCGAAGGCCTCGCCGGGCGTCACCTGCACCAGCGCGAGCGGTACGTCGGGCAGCCGCTGCTCCCAGGTCCGCACCCACTTCGAGGGCGTCACACCGGGCACGAAGGCGAGCCGGAAGGCCGCGGCGTCGGGGGCGGGGGCAAGCGGGGAGTCTGTCACCCCGCAAGATTACCCGCCGCCCCGCCTGCGCCGGAGCCCGTCCGCGCAGGTCGGAGGGCGGCCGTGGTCGGAGGAGCTCCGTGTGCTCGATACCCTTGACCCATGACGTCGCACCAGAACTCCCAGACGATGAAGCCGGCCACGGCGGCCAAGAAGCTGGGTGTGTACCTCGAGGCCACCCCCGCCGATTTCCAGGAGGGCGTCGTCTCGCGCGCCGAGCTCAACGAGCTGCAGGCGAACCCGCCGGCCTGGCTCAAGGAGCTCCGCCAGAACGGCCCCCACCCGCGCCCCGTGGTCGCCTCCAAGCTGGGCATCTCCATCTCGGGCCTGGCCCGCGGCGGGATCACCGAGGCCCTCACCACCGAGCAGATCGAGGCCCTGAAGGCCGAGGCCCCCGAGTGGCTCGTGAAGGAGCGCGCCACCCAGGCCGACGTCCGCAAGGAGACCGTCCGCATCAAGGAGCGCAACGCCCAGCGCGCCGCCCGCGAGCAGGACGCCTGACCGGCTCCTGACCCACCGGCGTGGCGCGGCGCCGGACGAGGGAGGCATTCCCTCATGAACGTGAACAGCGATCCGCCCGTGGTGGCCGCCGTGGACGGCTCCGGCCACAGTCTGCGCGCCCTGTCCTGGGCACTGGCCGAAGCGGAGGCCGTGGACGCCCCGCTCGTCGTCGCCCACGTCCGCTCCGACGCCCTCCAGCTCGGCGCCGCCAGGATCGCCTCCCTCGGCACCGAGCCGGAGCTGCGGGACACCGTCCTCGACGCGGTGCGGACCGTCGTGGAGGAGCGCGGCCACGCCGTCCCCGTGCGCTACGAGTCCCTGGACGGCACGGTCGCCGAGGTGCTGCCGGAGGCGGCCCGGGGCGCCCGTCTCCTGGTGACGGGTTCCCGCGGCCACGGCGGCTTCGCCAGCCTCCTCCTCGGCTCCACCGGACGTTCCCTGGCCGCCCGCTCCCCCTGCCCGCTGGTGGTGGTCCCGCACGAGGCGAGGACCGCCTCCCTGGACAGCGGCCCGGCCGCCGGCCGCGTCCTCCTCGGTCTGCACCCGGAGGAGACCCCGGACGAGGTGATCGACTTCGCCTTCGCGACGGCCGCACTGCGCCGCGTCCCCCTGGAGGCGATGACCGGGCTCCGCCTCCCGCCGAACCCGTCCGTCCTGGCCGCGGCCCCCTCCCCCGCCTTCCAGCTGCCCCCGCCGCTGCCCCTCGCCGACGACACCGAGGAGCTCCTGGCCGAGGCCCGGCGGGAGCAGGAAGCCCGGCTGCGCCCCTTCGTGGAACGGCGCCCCGACGTGAGGCTGGTTCGCACGGTCGCTCCGGGCGACGCCGCGGGACTCCTGGTGGACGCCTCCGCCGAGGCGGCGCTGCTGGTCGTGGGCCGGCACCACCGCCACCGCGTCGCCGAGCTCCTGGTGGGGTCGGTGGCGCACGCTGTGCTCCACCACGCGGCCTGCCCCGTCGCCGTCGTCCCGCCGACGCCGCGGGACGCGGTGTCGGCGCCGGCTGGTAGACAGGGCGCATGACGCCCGACGTGTACGCCTCCGATCCCGCCGCCGCCTCCCGCAACACCCGCCCGCCGACGCCACGCGCCGCGCTGGGCGCCGGGATCGTCGTCCTGGACGCCGACGGCCGGGTCCTGCTCGGCCTGGACCGTTCGGGCGTCTGGGAGCTCCCCGGCGGCGGGGTCGAGCCGGGCGAGTCGATCGAGGAGGCCGCGGCCCGCGAGCTGTCCGAGGAAACCACGCTCACCGCCGAACCCTCCGACGTCGAGGTCGTCGGCCTCCTCCTGGACACCGTGACGTCCTCGGAACTGACGCGGCTGACGGCGGCGACGGTGGTCCGCGTCTTCACGGGCACCCCGGCCGTGGCGGAGCCCGAGAAGATCGAGTGCTGGCGCTGGACCTCGCCCGAGGAGCTCCCGACGGCCCTGTTCCTGCCGTCCGCGCAGGTCCTCGCCGCCTGGCGCCCCGACCTGGCCCTGCCGGAGGCACCGTTCCACCGCTACGGCCTCACCCGGCTCCCGCGCTGAGCGAGCCTGCGCGCCACCGCGCGGCCCAGGCCGGTCGTGACTAGCGTGGATCGAAGGCCCCGCGCCACACACCACGTCCCCGATGGGAAGCGAGAGTCTCGTCATGGCCGCACGACCCGAGGGCACCCCGGTCTGGACCGACGCGATGTTCACCGACGCCGAAGGCGCCAAGACCTTCTACGCCGACGTGCTGGGCTGGACGTTCGGCGAGGCGTCGACGGAATTCGGCAACTACACCCAGGCGTACAAGGACGGCAAGGCGGTCGCCGCCCTAGTCCCTCCGATGCCCGGCGGCGACACCCCGCCGCAGTCCGCCTGGTGTCTCTACTTCGCCTCGGACGACGTCGACGCCACGGCGCGGAAGATCCGGGCGGCGGGCGGCACGATCCTGATGGAGCCGATGCGGGTGGGCGACTTCGGCTCCATGTGCATCGCCTCGGACCCGGCGGGCGTGGTCTTCGGACTGTGGCAGTCGGGTGTCCACGAGGGCTTCGAACTCGAAGGGGAGACCGGCTCCTACATCTGGGCCGAGGTCTTCACCCGCCGGCCCGAGGCGTCGGATCCCTTCTTCACCGAGGTCTTCGGCTACCGCGCGAAGAGGATGACCGGCGAGGACATGGACTACAAGGTCTTCGACCTCGGCGGGGACCCGCTCCTCGGCCGGATGAGGATGACCCCCGACGACTCCCCGCCGGAGGTCCCGGACTACATCCAGGTCTACTTCGCCGTCGACAACTGCGACCTGGCCGTCACCGCGGCCGAGCGCCTCGGCGGCCGCAAGGTCTTCGGCCCCATGGACAGCCCCTTCGGCCGCTTCGCCTCCCTCCTCGATCCGCAGGGCGCCCCGTTCGCGGTGATCGACGTCCGCACGACGGTCGGCGAGGTGCCGCCCATGGAGTGACCCGGCGACCCGGGCCAAGACGCTGTCGCGGACTGCGACGAGCCCGGCGGGACCCCGATGCACGCGGTCCCGCCGGGCCTGCGCGTGATCGGGGCCCCTCGGCACGGTGGACGGCCACCGCACGTCGCTCTCCCGCACGATGGTTCACCGAACCCGGCTTGGTGCCCGCCCCCGGTCGTACGCCTCCCGCCAGACGACCCGCGCCGTCCCGTCGCCGTCGGCCCGGAACGCGTACAGCGCGAGGCCGGTGACGACGGAGCCGCCGTCCTCGCGCCGGATCGCCCTCAGCCTCCCGGTGGCGGGGTCGACGGTCCCAACGCGCCCGAGCCGGGTGACCCACCCAGACGCGCCGGCCCTGGTCCCGCATGACGGGAGGTGACGGGGGTCGCGCACCCCGCTGGGGAAGAGGTTCGCCGCCGACGGGACGATCCGCTCGCTGTGCATTTCGGGGCTGCGCTCCAGCGGTCCCGGATACGGGTGGTGGGTGCCGTTGTCGGCGCCGTCGGCGTGCATGCCGCTGCGGCCGTTGGGGGCAAGGTGGGGGTGCTGGGCGGGCGAGTCGACGAGCCGGTGTCGGGGCGCGAGGGGTAACTCCACGGCCCGGGCGACGGGCGCCAAGCCCGCCAGCGGCACCGTGGCGAGGGTGGCGGCCAGGCGGCGGCTCGCCCTCGGCGACCGGGTGGATGAGTGCGCGCCGGCTGCCGACGCTGGGGCCGGCTCCTGACGAAGGGAGGGCGACGCCCCTCGTTCCGTGGGCACTTCACAGGAGTGGAAACACCCGGCCCTGAAACGCAGAAAAGCCCCGCACCATAAGGTGCGGGGCTTTCCCACAATGATTGTTCGGCGGCGTCCTACTCTCCCACAGGGTCCCCCCTGCAGTACC
>NZ_JBIBJV010000003.1:282646-725811 GCF_042958885.1 Streptomyces sp. NPDC007945 | reverse complement strand
TAATCTGGCGTTGATTTTTGGCACGCTGTTGAGTTCTCAAGGTGCGGACGCTTCCTTCGTTCCTGTCTCCAGGCCCTCCGGGCGCTTCCTTCGTTGTCCGACTCTATCAGATCTTTCCGATCCGATTTCCTCGGTGCTTTCCGGTCCCTTTCGCTTTCGCTCCGGACCCTTCCGGCGTTTCCGACTCTATCAGATCCTTTCGGCGTCTGATTCCCAGTCAGAGGGGGTTGTCTTCCGGGCTGTTGGGCCGTTCCGACGAGTGAGACATTAGCGGATTCCCCGGTCCCGAAGCCAATCGGGGCCTGCGTCCGAACTTCGAACGCGGATTCCTCATTTCGCAAAAGCGCACGGAAAGCAGAACGGCGCGACGAATCGCGGCCGTCAGGCTCGGTGGTTCTTGCGGAATCGCTGTCCGGGGCCGACCGGGGTCGGTGCTCACGTCGGACAACTCGGAGAACAGTACGGACCGAGTAATCCCGTGTCAACCCCGGCCCAGGGAGTACCCTCGCCGTATGACTACGCATGCGCACACCACTCAGTGGTGGGCCGCCTGACGGCGGCCCGTACTCAGCATGCACACACGGCCGCCGACTCGGCGGCCGTTCGCGTATCCCCCTCCGGGAGCCGGGCCGTCGGGTCGGCGCGGTACGGAGAAGGAGCGGAACGCGATGACGAGGATCTTCAGCGGGGTCAAGCCGACGGGGCACCTGACGCTGGGCAACTACCTCGGGGCCGTACGGCGGTGGGTCGAGGTGGACCAGCACCGTGGCGAGGCGCTGTTCAGCGTGGTGGACCTGCACGCGCTGACCGTGGAGCACGATCCCGCGCGGGTGCGCAGGCTGAGCAGGCAGGCGGCGACGCTGCTGCTGGCCTCGGGGCTCGATCCGGAGCTCTGCACGCTGTTCGTGCAGAGCCATGTCGACGAGCACGCCCGGTTGTCGTACCTCCTGGAGTGCACGGCCACCGACGGCGAGCTGCGGCGGATGATCCAGTACAAGGAGAAGAGCACGCGGGCGCGGGAGGCGGGGCAGGGGGTGCGGCTGTCGCTGCTCACCTATCCGGTGCTGATGGCGGCGGACATCCTGGCCTACGGGGCGGACGAGGTGCCGGTGGGTGAGGACCAGACGCAGCACGTGGAGCTGACGCGGGACCTGGCGGTGCGCTTCAACCAGCGGTACGGGCACACCTTCACCGTGCCGAGGGCGACACGGCCGGCGGTGGCGGCGCGGGTGATGGACCTCCAGGACCCGGCGTCGAAGATGGGGAAGTCGCACGAGAACGGGGCCGGGATCGTCTATCTGCTGGACGAGGCGGACGCCGTGCGGCGGAAGGTCATGCGGGCGGTGACCGACAGCGGGCAGGAGGTCGCTCACGACCGGGACCTGAAGCCGGGGATCACGAATCTGCTCGATCTCCTGGCGGCGGCCACGGGCGGGGATCCGGAGGAGCTGGCCGGCGGGTACGCCTCGTACGGGGCGCTGAAGAAGGACACGGCGGACGCGGTCGTGGAGCTGCTGCGGCCGGTGCGGGAGCGGCATGCCGAGCTGGCGGCGGATCCGGGGTTCGTGGACAAGGTGCTGCGGGACGGGGCCGAGCGGGCACGGGGAATGGCGCGGCCGCTGGTCGACCGGGCCTACCGGGCGATCGGGCTGCTGCCCGCGGTCTGACGGAAGGCGGCGCGGTAGTCGCGCGGGCTGGTGGCGAGGTGCGTGGCGAAGTGCTGGCGCATGGTGACCTCGCTGCCGAAGCCCGCGCGGCGGGCCACCTCGGGGAGGGGGTGGTCGGTGCGTTCGAGGAGTTTCCGGGCGGCGGCGACGCGCTGGGTGATGAGCCAGTGGAGGGGGGTGGTGCCGGTGGTGGCCTGGAAGTGGCGGGCGAAGGAACGGGGGGACATGCCGGCGCGGGCGGCGAGGCTCGCGACGGTGTGCGGCTGGTCGAGGTGGGCGAGGGCGTGGGCGCGTACGGCGGCGAGGGCGTCGGCGTCGCGGTCGGTCCTGGGGGTGGGGTGCTCGATGAACTGGGCCTGGGTGCCGGTGCGGAAGGGGGCGGTGACCATCGAGCGGGCGACGGTGGCGGCGGTCTCGGCGCCGTGGGCCATACGGACCAGGTGGAGGCAGAGGTCGATGCCGGCGGCGGTGCCGGCGGAGGTCCAGATGCCGGTGTCCTCGATGTAGAGCGCCTCCGGTTCGACGCGGACCTTCGGGTGGCGGGCGGCGAGGGTATCGGCGAGGCGCCAGTGGGTGACCGCGCGGCGGCCGTCGAGGAGACCGGCGCGGGCGAGGACGAAGGCACCGGCGCAGAGGGAGGCGACGGGGACGCCGGCGGTGTGGGCGCGGCGGAGGGCGTCGAGGACGGGGGCCGGGACGTCGGCGTCGGGGTCCTCGATGCCGGGGACGAGGACGAGGTCGGTGGGGGTGAGGGCGTCGAACCAGTCGAGGGGGCGGTCGGGGGCGAGGCTGAGGCCGCCGCTGAGGGGGATGGGGGCGGCGGGGTCGGCGGCGGCGCGGCGGAGGTCGAAGGCGGGGACGCCGTGGCGGCTGCGGTCGGTGCCCCAGACCTCGGTGACGACGGAGACGTCGAAGGCGCGGACGCCGGGGAAGACGAGGAGGGCGATGCGCTGGGCGGCTGCCATGGTGTGGCAGTAAACCATCGATCGCTGGCTTTCGTCCCCCTGGGGTGGTGGGGGTGGCGGGGGCAGGATCGTGGTCATGGAGATCGAGAAGAACGCAGCGCTGATCGTGGTGGACGTCCAGAGGGGTTTCGAGGACGCGCTCTGGGGGCGCCGGGACAACCCGGAGGCGGAGGAGAACATGGCCGCGCTGATCGACCGGTGGCAGGAGACGGGCCGGCCGGTGGTGTTCGTACGGCACGACTCGCCGCGGGAGGGGTCGCCGCTGGCGCCGGGGAGCGCGGGGAACGCGTTCAAGGACTTCGTGGCGGAGCGCCGGGGCCGGGGTGCGGGGCCCGAAGTGCTGGTGACGAAGACGGTGAACTCCGCCTTCTACGGGGAGCCGGACCTGGACGCGTGGCTGAGGGCGGCGGGGGTGGAGCAGGTCGTGATCGTCGGGATCCAGACGAACATGTGCAACGAGACGACGGCCCGGATGGGCGGGAACCTCGGGTACGACGTGCTGTTCCCGCTGGACGCGATGCACACCTTCGACCTGGCGGGGCCGTTCGGGTGGACGCGGACGGCGGAGGAGCTGACCCGGGCGACGGCGGTGTCGCTGCACGGAGGCGGGTTCGCCCGGGTCGTGACCACGGCGGACGTGCTGAAGGGGGCCGCTGCGGAGTAGGGGCTCAGCCGTTGCCGGAGGCGAGTTCGCGGCTACGGTCGCGGGCGGCCTCCAGGGCGGCGATGAGGGCGGCGCGGACGCCGTGGTTCTCCAGCTCGCGGATGGCGCTGATGGTGGTGCCGGCGGGGGAGGTGACGGCCTCGCGGAGCTTCACCGGGTGTTCTCCGCTGTCGCGGAGCATCACGGCGGCGCCGATGGCGGCCTGGACGATCAGGTCGTGGGCCTGGGCGCGGGGCAGGCCGAGGAGGATGCCGGCGTCGGTCATGGCCTCGACGAGGAAGTAGAAGTACGCCGGGCCGGAGCCGGAGAGGGCGGTGGCGGCGTCCTGCTGGGACTCGGGGACGCGGAGGGTCTTGCCGACGCCGCCGAAGATCTCCTCGGTGTGGGCGAGGTGCTCGGGGGTGGCGTGGCTGCCGCCGGAGATCACGGACATGCCCTCGTCGACGAGGACGGGGGTGTTGGGCATGACGCGGACGACGGGGGTGCCGGGGCTGAGCCGCTCCTCGATGAAGGAGGTGGGGATACCGGCGGCGGCGCTGATGACGAGGCGGTCGGCGGCCACGTGGGGGCCGAGTTCGTCGAGGAGGCGGCCCATGTCCTGGGGCTTGACGGCCAGGATGAGGGTGTCGGCGCGCTTGGCGGCCTCGGCGTTGCCGACGGCCTCGACGCCGTAGCGGTCGCGGAGCTCCGCGGCGCGCTCGGTGCGGCGGGTGGTGACCAGCAGGTGGGCGGGGCGCCAGCCGGCTCGGATCATGCCGCTGAGGAGGGCTTCACCGATCTTGCCGGTGCCGAGGACTGCGACGGTCTGGGTCATGGCTCTGTTCACCTCGCCGGAGGGGGTACGTGCCGTCATCCTCGCACCGGCGGGGTGGCCGGTGCGCGGGGTGTCCGAGGGGCGGTCACGGGGTGCGGCGGCGGAGGGTGGCGGCGCCGAGGGCGAGGACGAGGACGGCGCAGCCGGCGACGACGAGGGCGTCGCGGACGAAGGCGGACGTCACGTCGGGGTGGCGGAGGACCTCGTTCATGCCGTCGACGGCGTACGACATGGGCAGGACGTTCGAGAGCGCTTCGAGGGCGGGAGCCATCGTGGCGCGCGGAGTGAACAGGCCGCAGAGGAGGAGCTGGGGGAAGATCACGGCCGGCATGAACTGGACGGCCTGGAACTCGGAGGCGGCGAAGGCGGAGACGAAGAGGCCGAGGGCGGTGCCGAGGAGCGCGTCGAGGAGGGCGACGAGCAGGAGGAGCCAGGGGGAGCCGACGACGTCGAGGCCGAGGAGGCCGACGGCGAGGCCGGTGGCGAGGACGGACTGGGCGACGGCGACGAGGCCGAAGGCGAGGGCGTAGCCGGCGATGAGGTCGGCCTTGGCGAGGGGCAGGGCGAGGAGGCGTTCGAGGGTGCCGGAGGTGCGTTCGCGCAGGGTGGCGATGGAGGTCACCAGGAACATGGTGATCAGCGGGAAGACGCCGAGCAGCGAGGCGCCGATGTCGTCGAAGGTTCCCGGGCTGCCGTCGAAGACGTAGCGGAGCAGGACGAGCATCACGCAGGGGACGAGGAGCATCAGGGCGATCGAGCGGGGGTCGTGGCGGAGCTGGCGCAGGACGCGGGCCGCGGTGGCGAGGGTGCGTGCGGTGCTCATGGGCGGGGCTCCCCGTGGTCGGCGCGGGCGGTGGGGGCGGTGGGGGCGGTGGGGGCGGTGGCGCGGGCGGTGTCGACGAGGCGGAGGAACGCTTCCTCGACGGTGTCCGTGCCGCTCCGGCGGCGGAGTGCGTCGGGGCTGCCCTCGGCGAGGATCTCGCCCTCGCGCATGAGGAGGAGGCGGTGGCAGCGCTCGGCCTCGTCCATGACGTGCGAGGAGACGAGGAGGGTGGTGCCCCGGTCGGCGGCGAGGTGGTGGAAGAGGTCCCACAGGTCGCGGCGGAGGACGGGGTCGAGGCCGACGGTGGGTTCGTCGAGGACGAGCAGGTCGGGGCTGCCGAGGAGGGCGACGGCGAGGGAGACGCGGCTGCGCTGACCGCCGGAGAGGCGTCCGGCGAGGGCGTCGGCGTGGTGGGTGAGGTCGACGTCGGCGAGGGCCGCCTGGACGGCGGTGGCGCGGGCGGGGCGGTGGGCGCGGCCGGGGAGGAGGACGGCGGCGAAGTAGTCGAGGTTCTGCCGGACGGTGAGGTCGTCGTAGACGGACGGGGCCTGGGTGACGTAGCCGATGCGGGGGCGGAGGTCCGGGTGGCCGGCGGGGCTGCCGAGGACGGTGAGGGTGCCGGTGACGTGGGCCTGGGTGCCGACGATCGTGCGCATGAGGGTGGTCTTGCCGCAGCCGGAGGGGCCGAGGAGGCCGGTGACACGGCCGGCGGGGACGGTGAGGTCGAGGGCGCGCAGGACGGTGCGGGCGCCGCGGACGGCGGTGAGGCCGCGGGCGGTGACGGCGGGGGCCGGGTCGGGGGGGTCCGGTTCGCGGGCCACCCCGGAGTCGTAATTCATCATGCGATGAATAGTGGGGACGGGAAAGCCCCCGCGTCAAGGATCGCGGGGGCTTCAGCCGGTGGCGGTGGGTACGCGCGGGGCGGCGGTGGCGGGGGCGGGGGTGGCGGCGCTGCGGGTGCCGGTGGCGGGATCGCTGGTGCCGGAGGGCGGGACCGCTGGCGCCGGGCGGACCGCTGGTCCCGGATGGCCGGACCGCTGGTGCCAGGCGGACCGCTGGTGCCAGGCGGACCGCTGGTCCCCGGTGGCCGGACCGCTGGTCCCGGTTGGCGGGACCACTGGTGCCGGGCGGCCGCTTGCGCCGGTGGCCGGACCGCTGGTGCCGGTGCCGAACCGCTGTCCCCGGTTCGCGGGCCGCTGATGCCGGCGGCCCGACCGCTGGTCCCGGTTCGCGGGACCGCAGGTCCCGGGGTGGACCCTAGGGCCTGTCGTCGAACTCCCGCCGTCGCCCGGAGGGCGGCCCCGCGGCGTCAGGTGCGTGCTCTCGGCGTGCCGGGCGCGAGGCCTCGTACGGGACGTACTTGGCCTTGTGCCCGGTGCGGCGAGAGTGCGTGCATGGCGTCGTGGGGCAGGCGGGAGTTCGACGACAGGCCCTAGGCGCGCTTGGGCTTTTTGCGGGCGGCCGGGTTGCCGGTGCGGGTGCCGCGGCGCTTCTCGTGGCGGGCGCGGGCCGTCTCGTACTCGGCGCGGCGGAGCTTCTCGCCGGGGGCCTCCATGAGGCAGCGCAGCGCGTAGGCGAGGAGCGTGCCGATGAAGCCGATGGCCTTGAGGCTCTTGAGGGAGTCCTCGCGGGCCTGGTCGGCGGGGCGGCGGCCGAAGCCCTCCCAGGTCTTGGTGAAGGCGATCGCCGAGCAGATCGCGAACATCAGGATGACCAGGGTGTTCACGAGGCCGCCCACCGCCGCGACCTGGAGTCCCTCGTAGGCGAAGCGCAGCACGAAGGCGCCCGCGACGGCCGCGGCGAGCGCGCCGGCGGCGAGGCCGGCGCGCCGCAGTCCGTAGTGGGCGCTGTGGTCGACCCAGGTGGTCCCGAAGAAACGGATCTCCTCGGGCCGGGGTCCGCTCGTGCCGTTTCCGGGGTGCTGCTTGTCCTCGCTCACGAGGACGATTATCCCCGGTGCGGCGCTTCGAGGGCCGAGGCGAGGTCCTCAGGCGCAGCGCGGCGCGACGTAGTCGTCGCTGCCGGTCTTCACGTACGCGTCGGAGACGTACTGCCCCGGGGCGATGCTGTCCCAGAGGCGGGTGGTGCCGTACGGCCCCGTGATCCACTCGCCGGGCTTCTGGCAGTGGACGGGCACGGTCGCGCCCTCGGAGAGCACCCGGACCACCGGGTGCTGCGTGCTCGGGCCGGAGCGGACGTTGACCCGGTACCCCGGCGCGACCGGGTAGTACTTCACCGCCATGATGTTCTCCCCCTGGTTTCACTCTGTGCGACGCGCGCAGGCTAGCAAGCCCCACCGACATCGCAGGGGCCATCGACTAGGCTCCGTCGCGTCGCGCACGCGCGTGCCGACGGACGGACGCGGAACCACACGGGGGTGGGAGATGCCGCCGTTGAGCAGGACCGATGCCGACCGGGACCCGGGGGGTCCCGAGTACGCCGGGGAGTACCGGCTCCAGGCGGTGCTCGGAGCGGGCGGCATGGGCGTCGTCCACCTGGCCTCCTCGCCCTCCGGGCTGCGGCTCGCCGTGAAGGTGGTGCACGAGCGCTACGCCGAGGACCCCGACTTCCGGGCCCGCTTCCGGCAGGAGGTGGCCGCCGCCCGCCGGGTCAGCGGCGCCTTCACCGCGCCCGTCGTGGACGCCGACCCGGACGCCGAGCGCCCCTGGATGGCGACCCTCTACGTCCCCGGCCCGACCCTCGCCGACCAGGTGCGGCAGCGCGGTCCCCTCTCCCCCGCCGAGCTGCGCCGGCTGACCGCCGGGCTCGCCGAGGCGCTGCGCGACATCCACCGCGCCGGAGTGGTGCACCGGGACCTCAAGCCGAGCAACGTGCTGCTCACCGACACCGGGCCCAAGGTCATCGACTTCGGGATCTCGCGGCCGGTCGACAGCGATCTGCGCACGGAGACCGGGAAGCTGATCGGCTCGCCGCCGTTCATGGCGCCCGAGCAGTTCCAGCGGCCGCGCGAGGTCGGTCCCGCCGCGGACGTCTTCGCGCTCGGTTCGGTCCTGGTGCACGCGGCGACCGGGCACGGCCCCTTCGACTCGGACAGCCCCTACATCGTGGCCTACCAGGTGGTCCACGACGAGCCGGACCTCGCCGGGGTGCCGGGCGAGCTGGCGCCGCTGGTCGCGCGCTGCCTGGCGAAGGACCCGGCCGACCGGCCCACGCCGGACCAGATCATGGCGGCTCTCCTCCCGCCCTCGTACGACGCCGAGGCCTTCATACCGTCCCAGCGGCGGCGGCCCGTGCTGCCCGCCGACCCGTTCGCGCCCGGCGGGCCGGACGACGCCCTGGTTCGGGGCCGTACCGACGCCTCCGGCGCGACGACGACCCGGGACGCCGTGCCCGCCCCGCCGGCGCGGCGCCGGCGGACGCCGCTCGCGCCGCGGCTCACCGTCACGGCCGCCGTCGTGCTGGTCCTCGCCGGGGCCGGGGTGTACGCGGCGCTGCGACCGCCGGCCCATCCCGCCGCCGAGCCGCCCGCCCGCCCGGCCGAGGTGGCGACCGCCGTCGACGGCTGGCACACCCGCCTCCAGGAGCACGGCGGGGCCGCCGCTCCGGCCTGTCTGCACGAGGCCGGCTCCCTCTACTGCACCGCCCGGGGCGTCTCGCTCGCCCGGCTCGACCCGCGGACCGGCGAGGTGCTGTGGAAGCGGACCGGGCCGGTGGCGGCCGATCCGCCGCTGGCGCCGGTGCCGCTGGCCGGCGGGACGGAGCCGCTGGTCGGCGTCGCGACGGGACCCGGGCCGCTGCGCGCGCTCTCCGCCGAGGACGGGGCTTCCGGCTGGACCGCGCGCGCCGACGTGCCCGAGACCTTCCGCCCGGCGGGCGGGGTGGTGGTCCTCACCGACGGCCGCGGCGCGCTGCGCGGGATCGACGCGCGGACCGGGGACGGACGGTGGTCGCACCGCCTGCCCGGCTTCGACAGTCCCGTGCTCGGCGCCTACGACGCGCCCACCGGCCTCCTCACGGTCTCCGAGACCGCCGGGGACGGGCGGAGCAGCCGGATCGGAGCGGTGCTGCCGGCCACCGGCGAGCTGGTGTGGAGCCGGGTGGTGACCGGGGACGCCGCCCCGGTCGGCCGCACCGCCGACGGGACGCTGGTGCTCGCCTCGCGGTACCAGGGCATGCTGGTCGACGCGCTGGTGCTGCTCGCGCCGGGCGCCCCGGACGACCCGGGGAGCGGGCCGGACGCGGGCTCGGAGCGGCGGGTCGGGATCCACGAGCGGATGCAGCTCGCCGGGATCGCCGTACGGGGCTCGGTGGCGTACCTGCTCTCCCTGGACGGGCGGCTCGTCGCCCTGGACACGGCGCCGGAGAAGGGCAGCCGGCGGTGGGACCTGGAGACCGGGGCCTCGAACGTCTCGGCGCCCGTCCTCGGTCCCGACGAGCGGCTCTACCTCTCCGCGGCGGACGGGCGGCTGTTCGCCGTGGACACCGCGCGGGGGGCGGTCGTGGGGCAGACCCGGCCGCGCCTGGAGAACGGACGGCTCGGGTACGCGCCGCAGGTGCCGGCGCCGCTGGTCGCCGGGGAGCGGGTCTTCGGAACGGCCCCGGACGGCTCGGTCTTCGCGGTGCACGCGCGCGTGGCCGAGTCCTGGTGACCCCGGCCCCCGGGTCGGCCGCAGCGCTCCCGGGCGTCAGCCGCAGTGCCCCCGCGCGTCAGCCGCAGTGCTCCCGGGGGAGCCGCTCCCCGCGCGGGCGCGACGCGAGATCCCCCCTCACGCGCGCGTGAGGGGGGATCTCGCGGAGACACGGCTCCGGTGACGGCGGGGCGGTCGTCAGCCGAGCTTCGAGACGTCGCGGACGGCGCCCTTGTCGGCGCTCGTCGCCATCGCCGCGTAGGCACGCAGGGCGGCCGAGACCTTCCGCTCGCGGTTCTTCGGGGCGTAGACGCCGCCGAGCGCCTCCCGGCGGGCGGCCAGGGTCGCGTCGTCGACGAGGAGCTCGATCGAGCGGCTCGGGATGTCGATGCGGATCCGGTCGCCGTCCTCGACCAGGGCGATGGTGCCGCCCGAGGCCGCCTCCGGGGAGGCGTGGCCGATGGAGAGGCCCGAGGTGCCGCCGGAGAAGCGGCCGTCGGTCACCAGGGCGCAGGTCTTGCCCAGGCCGCGGCCCTTGAGGAAGGAGGTCGGGTAGAGCATCTCCTGCATGCCGGGGCCGCCCTTGGGGCCCTCGTAGCGGATGACGACCACGTCGCCGTCCTTGACCCGCTTGTTGAGGATCTTCTCGACGGCCTCCTCCTGCGACTCGCAGACGACGGCCGGGCCCTCGAAGGTCCAGATCGACTCGTCGACGCCGGCGGTCTTCACGACGCAGCCGTCGACGGCGAGGTTGCCGTGCAGGACGGCGAGGCCGCCGTCCTTCGAGTACGCGTGGGCGGCGTCGCGGATGCAGCCGCCGGCCGCGTCGGTGTCGAGGCTCTCCCAGCGCTCGGACTGCGAGAAGGCGGTCGCGGAGCGGACGCAGCCGGGGGCCGCGTGGAACAGTTCGACGGCCTCCTCGGTGGCGGCGCCGCCGCGCACGTCCCAGGCGTCCAGCCACTCCTTGATGGAGCGGGAGTGGACCGCGTGGACGTCCTCGTTGAGCAGGCCCGCGCGGTACAGCTCGCCGAGGAGGGCCGGGATGCCTCCGGCCCGGTGCACGTCCTCCATGTAGTACGTGCGGTCCTTGACGACGTTCGGGGCGACCTTGGCCAGGCAGGGCACGCGGCGCGAGATCGCGTCCATGTCCGGCAGGCCGTAGTCCAGCTCGGCCTCCTGGGCGGCGGCGAGCAGGTGGAGGATCGTGTTGGTCGAGCCGCCCATGGCGATGTCCAGCGCCATCGCGTTCTCGAACGCGGCGCGGGTGGCGATGGAGCGCGGCAGGACGGAGGCGTCGTCCTCGTCGTAGTAGCGACGGGTGAGGTCGACGACGGTGCGGGCGGCGTTCTCGTACAGCGCCTTGCGGGCGGTGTGGGTGGCGAGGACGGAGCCGTTGCCGGGGAGGGAGAGGCCGATGGCCTCGGTCAGGCAGTTCATCGAGTTGGCGGTGAACATGCCGGAACAGGAGCCGCAGGTCGGACAGGCGCTCTCCTCGATGCGGGAGATGTCCTCGTCCGAGATGTTCGGGTTCACCGCGTCGGAGATCGCGTCGACCAGGTCGAGCGTGCGGACCGAGCCGTCGACAAGGGTCGCGCGGCCGGACTCCATGGGGCCGCCGGAGACGAAGACCGTCGGGATGTTCAGGCGCAGGGCGGCCATCAGCATGCCGGGGGTGATCTTGTCGCAGTTGGAGATGCAGATCAGGGCGTCGGCGCAGTGCGCCTCGACCATGTACTCCACGCTGTCCGCGATCAGGTCGCGGGAGGGCAGGCTGTAGAGCATGCCGCCGTGGCCCATGGCGATGCCGTCGTCGACGGCGATCGTGTTGAACTCGCGGGCGATGCCGCCGGCCGCCGTGATGGCGTCGGAGACGATCCGGCCGACGGGCTGGAGGTGGGTGTGGCCGGGGACGAACTCGGTGAAGGAGTTCGCCACGGCGATGATCGGCTTCCGCCCGATGTCCGCGCCCGGTACACCGGAGGCGCGCATAAGGGCGCGTGCGCCCGCCATGTTGCGGCCGTGGGTGACAGTGCGGGACCTCAGCTCGGGCATCGTCGCTCGCTCCTCGTGATGGATGTGCTTCCTTCGAGCGTACGCCGCCGCTCCAAGATCTGGACAGCCTGTCCGCTATACGGGACGGGATTCCAGGGGGCGGTCAGGGTTCCGTCCCACCCGGCCCGGGGTTCTCCCGGATTCCCGCGGGGCGGTCAGGCCTCCGTCAGGTACCGCTGGAGCGTCGGAGCGACCTCCGCCACGATCGTCTCCGGGTCCGCCGAGGCCAGCGGCTCCACCTGGAGGACGTACCGCAGGATCGCGATCCCGATCATCTGCGAGGCCGCCAGCTCGGCCCGGAACCGCGGGTCCGGTACGGCGAGCCCGGAGGCGACCCGCTCCAGGAGGCGGCGCAGCACGAAGGTCCGCAGCACCTTCGCCGCCGCCTCGTGGGTCACCGCGGAGCGGATGACCGCGAGCAGCGGGGCGCGGGTCGCCGGGTTCTCCCAGACGCCGACGAAGAAGCGGGCGAGCCGTTCGCCGACCTCCTCGCGCGGGCCGTCGAGGAGGGCCGGGACGACGAGCGTCGGCTCGAAGGAGACCTCGATCGCCGCCGCGAAGACCTCGTCCTTGGTGCCGAAGTAATGGTGCACGAGCGCCGGGTCGACCCCGGCGGCCTTGGCGACGCCGCGGACCGAGGTCTTGTCGTAGCCGCGCTCCGCGAACTGCGTCCTGGCCGCCGCCAGGATGCGCTCGCGCGCACCGGGGGCGGTGTCGTCGGCGGCGGCGCGGGCCGGGCGGCCGCGGCGCCGGGGAGCGGACTCGCTCACGCGCGCGTGCCCCGGGCCGCCGAGGCGAGGTGGAGCCGGGTGAAGGCGAGGGCCTCGGCGAGGTCGGCCTCCCGTTCGGCGGCGGACATCGCGCGCCGGGTGTTGACCTCGATGACGACGTGCCCGTCGAAGCCCGAGACGGCGAGCCGCTCCAGGACCTCGGCGCACGGCTGGGTGCCCCGGCCCGGCACCAGGTGCTCGTCCTTGGCGGAGCCGCGCCCGTCGGCGAGGTGCACGTGGCCGAGCCGCTCGCCCATGCGGTCGATCATCGCGAGGGTGTCGGTGCGGGCGGTCGCGGTGTGCGAGAGGTCGATCGTGAAGTGGCGGTAGTCGTCCTTGGTGACGTCCCACTCCGGGGCGTAGGCGAGCATCTCGCGGTCCTTGTACCGCCACGGGTACATGTTCTCGACGGCGAAGCGGACGTCGGTCTCGTCGGCCATCCGCCAGATCCCGGTCACGAAGTCGCGCGCGTACTGGCGCTGCCAGCGGAACGGCGGGTGGACGACGACGGTGGACGCGCCGAGCTTCTCGGCGGCCGCCTGCGCGCGCCGGAGCTTGACCCAGGGATCGGTGGACCAGACCCGCTGGGTGATCAGGAGACAGGGGGCGTGGACGGCGAGGATCGGCACCTGGTGGTAGTCGGAGAGCCGGCGCAGCGCCTCGATGTCCTGGCTGACCGGGTCGGTCCACACCATGACCTCGACGCCGTCGTACCCGAGGCGCGCGGCGACCTCGAAGGCCGTCGCCGTCGACTCCGGATAGACCGAGGCCGTCGACAGGGCGACCTTCGCATCCGGGACGCGCACCGCTGGTTCTGCCACGACAGACAGGGTACGGGGCGCACCTGGGCGCGTGAGGGTGGTTCCCGTCACCCTCCGCCCCCCGCGGCCGCGCCCCTTCGCGTACGCACCCACGCACGCGCGCGTGGCGCGGCCGTACGTCCCGGGGGCCGACGGCCGTACGTCCCCGGGGCCCGGCGGCCCGTGTCTTCCGGACTCACCCGCCGGGGCACGGCCCCCGGCCTCACACGGCGGACATGACCTCCGGGAGGTGGTCGAGGCGGCGCAGGATCACGCCCTCGCGCAGGGCCCACGGGCAGATCTCCAGCTGCTCCACGCCGAGCAGGTCCATCGCGCCCTCGGCGACCAGGGCGCCGGCGAGCAGCTGGGCGGCGCGGCCCTCCGAGACGCCGGGCAGGGCGGCGCGCTCGCCGCCGGTCATGGCGGAGAGCCGCGGCACCCACTCCTCCAGGGCGGCGCGGGTCAGAAGCCGCTCCACGTAGAGGCCCTCGCCGGAGCCGGGGGCGCCGGCGATCCGGGCCAGCTGCTTGAAGGTCTTGGAGGTGGCGACGACGTGGTCGGGCTTCCCGAAGCGGCTGAACTCGCCGACGGTACGGGCGATCTGGGCGCGCACGTGGCGGCGCAGCGCCTTGACGTCCTCGGTGTCGGGCGGGTCGCCGGGCAGCCAGCCGGCGGTGAGGCGGCCGGCGCCGAGCGGCAGGGAGACGGCCGCGTCGGGGTCCTCGTCGATGCCGTACGCCACCTCCAGGGAGCCGCCGCCGATGTCGAGGAGGAGGAGCTTGCCGGCGGACCAGCCGAACCAGCGGCGGGCGGCGAGGAAGGTGAGCCGGGCCTCCTCCTCGCCGGTGAGGACCTGGAGGTCGACGCCGGTCTCGTCCCTGACCCGGGTCAGGACGGCATCGGCGTTGCCGGCCTCGCGGACGGCGGAGGTCGCGAAGGGCAGCACCTCCTCGCAGCCCTTGTCCTCGGCGGCCTGGAGCGCGTCGCGGACGGTCGCGACGAGCCGCTCGACGCCGCTGGGCGCGATGGCGCCGCGGGCGTCGAGGAGCTCGGCGAGCCTCAGCTCCGCCTTGTGGGAATGGGCGGGCAGCGGGCGGGCGCCGGGGTGGGCGTCCACCACGAGCAGGTGCACAGTGTTCGAACCGACGTCGAGGACTCCGAGTCTCATGGCGGAAACGCTACTGCGCCCACCCGCATACGCTTGGTGTCGTGCCAAAGACGAAAAAGGCGAAGCCGGGCAAAGACAGTGCCGCCGCCGGCGACGGAGCCGTACGCGAGGAGGTTCCGCACGTCCCGCACGACCCGCGGGACGTGAAGTACGCGCAGCACGTGGAGGCCGGGAAGCCGCCCGTGAAGGGCGTGCGGAAGCAGCGCAAGGGCGAGGAGCCGGACGAGCAGGGGCTCGACTTCCCGCGCGCGTGGGTGGAGTTCGCCGACCCGGCGGACGAGGAGCAGGTCTTCCGCTGCGACCTGACCTGGCTGACCTCGCGCTGGACGTGCGTCTTCGGGAGCGGCTGCCAGGGCATCCAGGCGGGGCGGGCGGCGGACGGCTGCTGCACGCTCGGCGCCCACTTCTCCGACGAGGACGACGAGAAGCGGGTGGCGGAGCACGTGGCGCGGCTGACGCCGGAGCTGTGGCAGTTCCACGACGTCGGCAGCGAGACGGGGTGGACCCAGACCGACGAGGACGGCGACCGGCAGACCCGCCGCTGGAAGGGCTCGTGCATCTTCCAGAACCGGCCGGGCTTCGCGGGCGGCGCGGGCTGCTCGCTGCACATCCTGGCCCTGAAGGAGGGCCGGGAGCCGCTGGAGACCAAGCCCGACGTGTGCTGGCAGCTGCCGGTGCGCCGGACGTACGACTGGATCGACCGGCCCGACGACTCGCGCGTGCTCCAGGTGTCCATCGGCGAGTACGACCGCCGGGGCTGGGGTCCGGGCGGTCACGACCTGCACTGGTGGTGCACCTCGGCGACCTCCGCGCACGGCGGCGGGGAGCCGGTCTACGTCTCGTACCGGCCCGAGCTGATCGAGATGATGGGCAAGGACGCGTACGACGTGCTGGTGGGGCTCTGCGAGGCGCGGCTCGCCTCGGCGCTGCCGATGGTGGCGCCGCACCCGGCCGACCCGAAGCGCTAGGGCCTGTCGTCGAACTCCCGGCGTCGCCCGGAGGGCGGCCCCGCGGCGTCAGGTGCGTGCTCCCGGCGTGCCGGGCGCGAGGCCTCGTACGGGACGTACTTGGCCTTGTGCCCGGTGCGGCGAGAGTGCGTGCAGGGCGTCGTGGGGCAGGCGGGAGTTCGACGACAGGCCCTAGGGCTGCGGGGTCGGCTCCTCCGTGCTCGGCGGGGGTGTGGGCTCCGTGGTGCCCGGCTCCGTCGTCGGGGGCGGGTCCGTGGTCGGCGGGGGCGTCGCCGGGTCGGTCGTCGGGGGCGGGGTCGTGGGCTCGGTGGTCGGCGGCGGGGTGGTGGGTTCCTCCGTCTTCGGCGGCGTCGTCGGCGGACGCGTGGGCTCGCCCGGATCGGTCGGCCGCGGGTCCACCGGGCTGGGGGGCGGCGCGGTCGGCGGGGTCGTGGGCTCCGTGGTGACCGGCGGCGGCGGGATCACCCGGTCGTCGATCGGGGCGACGGGCCCCTGGCCGCTGATCCGCAGCACCGCGCCGGTGGGGTCCACGCCGATCCGGGCGCTCCAGGGTCCGCGCGGCTCCCGCGCCGGGTCGACGCGTACGGCGACGGTGACCGTGTCGCCCGGGGCGAGGGTGCCGGAGGCACGGGTCACGTACAGCCAGGGCGCGTCCGTCCACAGCGACCAGTCGACCGGGGCGCCGCCCTCCCCGCGGAGCGTGATCAGGGTGACGCCGCCGACGCAGCGGGCGGTGACCCCGACCCAGCCGGGCGCCGGCTCGCCGGGGCGCGCGGGCGCGGCCGGGACGGCGGTCCGGCCCGGGGTGACGACCTCGACGGAGACGTCGGGGGAGCGGCTGCCCCGGACATAGCCGGGGGCGGGGGTCGCGCGGGCGTTGCCGGCGTTCTCGTACCGGTCGTGGAGGCTGTCGCCGCCCGCCGCCTCCTCGTTCTCGCCGGCGCTGACCTGGGTGGCGTCCCGGGCCTCGGCGTCCGCCGGGACGCCCCGGTAGGAGGTCCACAGGGCGAGCACGGGGGCTGCGACGACGGCGGCGACCACGGTGGTGGTGACCGCGCGGGCCCGCATCCGGTCGCGGCGGGCGACGAGGTCCTTGGGGTCGAGCGGGAAGCCGGTCGGGGCGAAGCGCGGGGCTCCGGCACGCGCGCGTGGGACGTGCAGCATCGCCATGTACGCGGCGGCCCGGGGGGCCTCGACGAGCGCCGGGCCGTCCAGGGCGGGGCGGGGCCCGGCCCCGGGCCACGGCGCGGCGGCACCGACCCGCTCGGCGGCGCGGCGGCAGACCGGGCAGTCGTCGACGTGCCGGACGAGTTCGGCGCGCAGGGCCGCCGAGAGGATCACCCGCTGGTCGCCGGTGAGGAGGCGGGCGACGGTGGGGCAGCCGCCGGTGGAGACGACGGCGAGCGCGGCCCGGGTCCGCTCGACCTCGCAGGCGGCGGTGGCGAGGAGGTCGCGGGCGGCCTGCGGGTCGAGGGAGAGGACGGCGGCGACCTGCCGCGGGCTCAGCCCGTGCCGGACGGCCAGTTCGAGGGCCTCGCGCTGTTCGGGGGTGGTGCCGGCGGCCTCGGGCCAGGCCAGGGTGGCGAGTTCGGCGCGGCGGCGCTCGGCGGTCTCGGCGGAGACGGGAGGCGGCGCGGGCGGGGTGACGGCGGGGCGGCCGGTGTGCGCGCCCTGCCGCCGGCGGCGCTGCTCGCCGAGGCTGCGCAGACAGGCCCAGCGGGCCAGGGCGTACAGCCAGGCGGTGCGGCCCTCCTCGTCGGAGGGGCAGCGGCCGTGGTGGCGTTCGGCGGCCGCCAGGACGTCGCCGAGGACGGCGGTGGCGGTGTCGTGGTCGCAGAGGACCGAGAGGCAGTACGTGAAGAGCCCGTCGAGGACGTCCTCGTAGCGGGCGGGGGGTCGCTGGCCGAGCGTGCGCGGTCCCTGCTGCGGGCCGCGGCGCGCCCGGTGGGCGCCCGGGGTGCGGGAGGAGTCCAGCCTGCTGCTCGTCACTGGGCGACCGTAGGCGCGCGAGGGGGGACTCTTCATACCGGATCCGCTCTTCTCAGCCTTACGGGTGAACCCCTCACTCGAAAGGGGACAGGAGCGAGGGGTGATGCTGCCGCGGCGACCTGACCGCGGGGGGGGGCGGGTCGGGGGCGGGGTCGCGATCGGGTCGGGGGCGGGACCGGGATCGGGACCGGATCGGGTCGGCCGCGGGTCGGGGTCGGGGGCGACGGCGGGTCGGGATCGGGCCAGGGTCGGGATCGGGCCACGGTCAGCCGCGGGTCGGGGTCGACGGCGGGCCGGCCGGGATCGGCAGCGGGGGCCGGGGCGGAGGTTGTCCACAGGCCGTGGAGCGCCCGTCCCCAGGGCGGGAGCGGACGGCGGTCCGCTGTCGGTGGCGGCGGCTACGGTGTGGGGCATGGCTGCCCGTACGAAAACCGCGAAGGACCGTCCGTCGTACCGCTGCACCGAATGCGGCTGGCAGACGGCCAAGTGGCTCGGCCGCTGCCCCGAGTGCCAGGCCTGGGGGACGGTCGAGGAGTACGGCGCGCCCGCCGTCAGGACCACCGCCGCCGGCCGCGTCTCCACGGCCGCGCTCCCCATCGGACAGGTCGACGGCCGGCAGGCGACCGCCCGCTCCACCGGCGTCGACGAGCTGGACCGGGTCCTCGGCGGCGGCCTGGTGCCCGGCGCGGTCGTCCTGCTCGCCGGCGAGCCCGGCGTCGGCAAGTCGACGCTGCTCCTGGACGTGGCGGCGAGGGCGGCGAGCGACGCGCACCGCACCCTGTACGTGACGGGCGAGGAGTCCGCGAGCCAGGTCAGGCTCCGCGCCGACCGGATCCACGCGCTCAACGACCATCTGTACCTGGCGGCGGAGACGGACCTGTCCGCGGTCCTCGGCCATCTCGACGAGGTGAAGCCCTCGCTGCTGGTCCTGGACTCGGTGCAGACCGTGGCCTCCCCGGAGATCGACGGAGCCCCCGGCGGCATGGCGCAGGTCCGGGAGGTCGCGGGCGCGCTGATCCGGGCCTCCAAGGAGCGCGGGATGTCCACGCTGCTGGTCGGCCACGTGACGAAGGACGGGGCGATCGCCGGCCCCCGGCTCCTGGAGCACCTGGTGGACGTGGTCCTGCACTTCGAGGGCGACCGGCACGCGCGCCTGCGGCTGGTGCGGGGCGTGAAGAACCGGTACGGGGCGACGGACGAGGTCGGCTGCTTCGAGCTGCACGACGAGGGGATCATCGGGCTCGCCGACCCGTCGGGGCTGTTCCTGACCCGCCGTGACGTGGCCGTGCCCGGCACCTGTCTCACGGTCACCCTGGAGGGCCGCCGGCCGTTGGTCGCCGAGGTGCAGGCGCTGACCGTGGACTCCCAGATCCCCTCGCCGCGCCGGACCACCTCCGGCCTGGAGACCTCCCGGGTCTCGATGATGCTGGCCGTCCTGGAGCAGCGGGGCCGGATCAGCGCGCTGGGGAAGCGGGACATCTACAGCGCGACCGTGGGCGGCGTGAAGCTCTCCGAGCCCGCCGCCGACCTGGCGATCGCGCTCGCCCTGGCCTCCGCCGCGAGCGACACGCCGCTGCCGAAGAACCTGGTCGCGATCGGCGAGGTCGGGCTCGCGGGCGAGGTGCGGCGGGTGACGGGCGTCCAGCGCCGCCTCGCCGAGGCCCATCGCCTGGGCTTCACCCACGCGCTGGTCCCCGGGGACCCGGGGAAGGTGCCGCCCGGCATGAAGGTGACGGAAGTGGCGGACGTCGGCGACGCCCTCCGGGTCCTGCCGCAGAGCCGCCGCGCGGCCAGGAAGACGGAGGAGACGGCGGGCTGACCGCCCCGGACGGCGGCCCGGCCCCCGGCGCACGCGCCCGGGAAGCGCGCCGGGCCGCCGGGCGCGTACCGGGGGCCGCCGCGCGTACTCCCGTGGGGGTGCGGAGGGGTAGGCGGCGGGCCGAGCGGGTAGGGCGGTCGCGACCGGGGCGCGCCGGCGGGGCCCGTCCGGAGCACCCCGGACCGGCGTGCGGCCCAGGGCCGCGGGGTGGTGTCGCTAGACTTTGCCCTGGTCTCGCCCATCCGTACGAGCCGGAGGAGTGCAGTGGCAGCCAAGGACGGGGCATCAGCTCCCGGGAAGTCCGGCGCGGGCTCCGGCAACGAAGCACTGATGCGCGCGGCGCTGAGCGCGGTCGCGCCCGGCACCGCCCTGCGCGACGGCCTGGAGCGGATCCTCCGCGGGAACACCGGTGGCCTGATCGTCCTCGGCATGGACAAGACGGTCGACTCGATGTGCACCGGCGGCTTCGTGATCGATGTCGAGTTCGCCGCGACGCGCCTGCGCGAGCTGTGCAAGCTCGACGGGGCGCTCGTCCTCGACAAGGACATCACCAAGATCCACCGGGCCGGTGTGCAGCTGGTCCCGGACGCCTCCATCCCCACCGAGGAGACCGGCACCCGCCACCGCACCGCGGACCGGGTCTCCAAGCAGTGCAACTTCCCGGTCGTCTCCGTCTCCCAGTCGATGCGCCTCATCGCGCTCTACGTGAACGGCGAGCGGCGGGTCCTGGAGGAGTCGGCCGCCATCCTCTCCCGGGCCAACCAGGCGCTCGCGACCCTGGAGCGGTACAAGCTCCGCCTCGACGAGGTGGCCGGCACGCTCTCCGCCCTGGAGATCGAGGACCTGGTGACCGTCCGGGACGTCACCGCCGTCGCCCAGCGCCTGGAGATGGTCCGCCGGATCGCCACCGAGATCGCGGAGTACGTGGTCGAGCTCGGCACCGACGGCCGGCTGCTCTCCCTCCAGCTCGACGAGCTGATCGCGGGAGTGGAGCCGGAGCGCGAGCTGGTCATCCGCGACTACGTGCCGGAGCCGACGGCGAAGCGTTCCCGCACGGTCGCGGAGGCGCTGACCGAGCTGGACGCGCTCTCGCACACCGAGCTCCTGGAACTTCCCGTCGTCGCGCGGGCCCTGGGCTACAGCGGCTCCCCCGAGACGCTCGACTCGGCAGTCTCGCCGCGCGGCTACCGGCTCCTCGCCAAGGTGCCGCGCCTGCCCGGTGCGATCATCGAGCGGCTCGTGGAGCACTTCGGCGGGCTGCAGAAGCTGCTCGCGGCGAGCGTGGACGACCTGCAGACCGTGGACGGCGTCGGCGAGGCCCGGGCCCGCAGCGTCCGCGAGGGCCTGTCGCGGCTCGCGGAGTCGTCGATCCTGGAGCGGTACGTCTGACGGCGCGTGCCCGCCCGGCGGGCACGCGCGGGACCGGCGTCGCCCACCAGGGGGACGCACCCGCACCGGCCCCGCGAGGCCTGCGCTCAGCCCTTCGTCCAAGCCTGCGCTCAGCCCTTCGTCCAGGCCTGCGCCCAAGCCCTCCTCCAGGGCTTCTCTCAGTCCTTCGTCACGGCTGCGCTCAGTCCTTCGCGAGGCTGAACGGCGTCGCGACCGTCCGGCCGCCCGCCACGGTCGCCTCGGCCAGGTAGTTGCCCGGGCCGGCGGTGCCCGCGGGCGCGGTGGCGCACTGCGGGGCGCTGCGCCGGAGGTCCCACTCCACGGTGTGGGTGAGCGTGGCGCGTGCGGGGAGCCTCAGCAGCACCGGGTCGGCGGGGCGCGGGCAGTCGTCGGAGGACCAGAGGCGGTCGCTCTGCGGGTTGCTGATCTTCAGCACGGCGGCGCGGGGGCCGAGGTCGGCCTTGCAGTCGGTGTCCGAGGTGTTCTTGAGGACCAGGTGGAAGCGGGGCCTCTCGCCGGGCTCGTACGTGAGCTTGGCGCTGCGCAGCGTCAACTCCAGGGATCCGGCAGGGCAGTTCGGGAGGGGGGAGTCGGCCGGGAGGCGCTGTCCCGCGCCCGTTCCGGCCCCGCCGTCGCCGCCCGCGCCGTCGGTGTCGCCGTTCTTGCCCGTCGAACCGGAACCGGCCTCGTCCGCGCCGGACCCCGGGCCCGCGTCCGTACCGGCACCCGCGTCCGTCCCGGATCCGGCGTCCGCGCCGTCGCCGGAGCCCGTACCGTCGCCCGTGCCGGTCTCTCCCGCGTCGCCGGAGTCGCCCGACTCGTCGCGTCCGCCCGGCTGTTGGCTGATGGCGGGACCGGTCCCGCCCGGCCCCGGGGTGATGGAGGGCACGGGGGAGGCGCCGTTGGTGGCGTCGTTCCCCTTCTTCCCGCCGCCGTCACCGGAGGTGACGGCCCACAGGGTCAGCAGGGCGAGGAGCGCGATCAGGCACAGCGCGACCGCCCTCCGTCGCCAGTAGATGGTGGAGGGAAGCGGCCCGACCGGATTGCGCAAAGATCCCACGCTCCGAACCTTACGAGAGATCAGGCCCAACTCCCGCCCCACCCGCCGCCCGAGAGCCCAAGTTTTGCCGATGATCACATCCTCGGGGAACGGGAACTCTCCCCGCGGCGGCCGGAAATCACCGCTCCCGCCACCCATCCCCCACTTTCGTCGGGGGTCGGTCCGGTCCTTGGCCCGGGGCGGGGCGCTCCGGATTCCGGTTAGCGTCATGTCCCATGGAAACCCTCCTCGACCTCTCCGACCGTCTCTACCTCGACGTCCTCGACTTCGCGCACTCCACACCGCACTGGTTCCAGTGGCTCGCCGAAGTGTGGACGGAGCTCGGACTGCTGCTCTTCGGCGCGCTGTTCCTGGCCGGCTGGTGGCGTTCGCGGACCGGATCGAGCCTGGCGATGGCGGTCGCCTTCCTCGCCCCGCTCGCGACCGCCTTCGGTTACGTGGTGAGCGAGGCGCTGAAGTCGCTGATCGACGAGGAGCGCCCGTGCCGGGCCGTCGCCGGGGCGCCCGCCGCGCTGATCGACTGCCCCGTGTACGGCGACTGGTCCTTCCCCAGCAACCACTCGACGATCGCCGGCGCCGCCGCGATCGCGCTCGCCCTGTCCTGGCGCGGGATCGCCTGGCTGACCGTGCCGATGGCGATCCTCATGGCGTTCTCCCGCGTCTTCGTCGGCGTCCACTACCCGCACGACGTGACCGCGGGCCTGCTCCTCGGCGGCCTGGTCGCCTTCCTCTTCATGCGGGCCGCGCGCCGGCCGATGACGGCGCTGGTGGAGACGGCCCGGTCCAGCCGGAGCGCGGCGGTCGTGTGGTGCGCGGGGCGGGGGCCCGCGACCCCGGCGCACGCCTCCGCGCGCCCCGAGCGCCGCTCGCGCGCGCGCCACGGCGCGTACTGATCGTCCGCGGGACGTGCCAGGATCGGGGGTGCCATGACTTCCATCGATGCCCCCGCCTCCCTGTCCCGCTCCACCGCCTCCCGCCCGGACGCCGGTACGGATCCGTCGGGCGCCCGTACGACTCCGGCCGGCGCCGGCGCACGCCCGGCGCCGGCCGGCGTCGACCCCGCCGAGCTGCACGGGCCGGTCCTCGCCTGGTTCGACCGGCACGCCCGCGACCTGCCCTGGCGCCGCCCCGAGGCCGGTGCCTGGGGTGTCATGGTCAGCGAGTTCATGCTCCAGCAGACGCCCGTCGTCCGGGTCCTGCCGGTGTACGAGCAGTGGCTGGCGCGCTGGCCGCGCCCGGCCGACCTGGCCGCCGAGCCGCCCGGCGAGGCCGTCCGCGCCTGGGGCCGGCTCGGCTACCCGCGCCGTGCCCTGCGGCTGCACGCGGCGGCCGTGGCGATAAGGGACCGGCACCACGGAGACGTGCCGAGCGACCACGGGCAGCTGCTGGCGCTCCCCGGCATCGGCGAGTACACCGCCGCGGCCGTGGCCTCCTTCGCGTACGGGCAGCGGCACGCGGTCCTCGACACCAACGTGCGCCGGGTCCTCGCCCGCGCGGCGAGCGGCGTCCAGTACCCGCCGAACGCCACCACCGCCGCCGAGCGGCGCCTCGCCCGGGAGCTGCTGCCCGACGACGAGGCGACCGCGGCCCGCTGGGCCGCCGCCTCCATGGAGCTGGGCGCCCTGGTCTGCACGGCGAAGAACGAGGACTGCGGGCGCTGCCCGGTCGCCGACCGCTGCGCCTGGCTGCTCGCCGGTAAGCCGGCCCACGACGGCCCGCCCCGCCGCGGCCAGACGTACGCGGGCACCGACCGCCAGGTCCGCGGCCGGCTCCTCGCCGTGCTCCGTGACGCCCCCGGTCCCGTCCCGCAGTCCGCGCTCGACGCGGTCTGGGACGAGCCGGTGCAGCGCGGCCGGGCCCTGGACGGCCTGGTCTCGGACGGTCTGGTGGAGCCGCTGGACGGCGGCCGGTACCGCCTCCCGCTGACCTGAGACGCGCGCGGGTCCCGGGACGTCCACCCGGGGCCCCGCCCGGCTCGTGGGCCCCGCCCGGCTCGTGGCACCCGCCCGGTCCGCGCGCGCCCCCGCGCCGTGCCCGCCCCGACCGAAGGGCCCGTCCCGCCGCCGCTGTTACACAACCGATGGGTAGCCGTGCGTCCACCGACGGCTGCCCCGCACAGGCCCGTGACAAGCGCTCCGTAGCGTCGTCGACGACACGGAGTACAAGCAGGTCACGGGGATGTGGAGGCAGTCGGGATGAGCCAGGGCGAGGTGCTCGACTTCGAGGAGTACGTCCGCACGCGGCAGGACGCGCTGCTGCGCAGCGCCCGCCGCCTCGTCCCGGACCCGGTCGACGCGCAGGACCTGCTCCAGACCGCGCTGGTCCGCACGTACGGCCGCTGGGACGGGATCGCGGACAAGTCCCTGGCCGACGCGTACCTGCGCCGTGTCATGATCAACACGCGGACGGAGTGGTGGCGGGCGCGCCGCCTCGAAGAGGTGCCGACCGAGCAGCTGCCGGACGCGCGCGTGGAGGACCCGACGGAGCAGCACGCCGACCGGGCCCTGCTCATGGACGTCCTCAAGGTGCTCGCGCCCAAGCAGCGCAGCGTCGTGGTGCTGCGGCACTGGGAGCAGATGAGCACGGAGGAGACCGCGGCGGCCCTCGGCATGTCGACGGGTACGGTGAAGTCGACGCTCCACCGCGCGCTCGCCCGGCTCCGCCAGGAGCTGGAGAGCCGCGACCTGGACGCCCGCGCGCTGGGGCGGCCCGTGGAGCGGACCGGTGGACAGCGGTCGGCTGCGGCGGCCGTGCGAGGTGACGAGGGAGGACGCGAGCGGTGCGCGGCCTAGACGACGGCGACGCCGACGGCGTCAGAACCCCCTTCGGCGGTACCGGTGGCGGGGCCCCCGCGGGTCCCGGCTCCGTCTCCGGCGGTGGGGCGGCGCGGACGGCGGGTCCCAAGGCGGCGGGTGTCACGGCGATGGCCGGACTCGCCGCCCTCGGCCTGTTCGTGGCCGCGTGCTCCACGGGCGGCACCGGCTCGCGCGACGAGGGCGCGGCCCGCGCCGAGGCGACGGCCGCCGCCGCCCCCACGCCGCCCGCCACCTCCCCCGGCGCGGGCTCGGACGCGGCGAAGGCGGCGCCCCGGGTGGACCCGGTCGCGCTCCTGAAGGGCGACCCGAAGATCGGCGCGCGGGTGAAGGCCGACCTGAAGCCGTGCGTGGCCGACGCGTACCCGGTGGACGCCTCGTACGGGAACCTCACCGACGGTTCCGTCCCTGACGTGGTGGTCAACGTGATGACCTGCGGCGACGCGGTCGGGATCGGCACGTACGTGTATCGGGGCAAGAGCGGCGGCGGCACCGGCGCCGACGGCTACGAGAACGTCTTCATGGCCGAGGACGCGGCGGTCTTCGGCACCATCGACCGCGGCGACCTGATCGTCACGAAGCAGGTGTACGCGGAGGGCGACCCGGTCGCCTACCCGTCGGGCGAGGACATCATCACGTACCGCTGGTCGGGGAAGAGGTTCGCCCAGCACGACTGGGTGCACAACGACTACAGCCGCGGCGTCGGCGAGGGCAGCGACGGGACCGGCGAGGTGCCGGAGCCGGTGCCGAGCCCGTCCGCCGCCGGCTGAGCGGCCTCCCCGCCCCGCCCGCCGTCCCGTCCCACCCACCACCTCCGAAGGACCCGCACGATGGCCGAGACCCATGTCCTCTTCGTCGAGGACGACGACGTCATCCGGGAGGCCACCCAGCTCGCCCTGGAGCGGGACGGCTTCCGCGTCACCGCGATGCCCGACGGGCTCTCCGGCCTGGACGCCTTCCGTGCCCACCGGCCGGACATCGCCCTCCTCGACGTGATGCTGCCGGGCATGGACGGGGTCAGCCTCTGCCGCCGGATCCGCGACGAGTCGACCGTCCCGGTGATCATGCTCTCGGCGCGCGCCGACTCCATCGACGTCGTCCTCGGCCTGGAGGCCGGGGCGGACGACTACGTCACCAAGCCCTTCGACGGCTCCGTGCTGATGGCCCGCATCCGGGCCGTGCTGCGCCGCTTCGGCCACGCGGCCGGCAACGGCGCGGGCGAGGCGGCCGGGGCGGTGGCCGGCGACGGCGGGCCGCTGGTCTTCGGCGACGGGGACCTGGAGGTCGACACCGAGGGCATGGAGGTGCGCCGGGGCGGTACGCCGGTGGCGCTGACGCCGACCGAGATGCGGCTGCTCCTGGAGTTCTCCTCCGCCCCGAACACGGTGCTCTCCCGGGACAAGCTCCTGGAGCGGGTCTGGGACTACGGCTGGGGCGGCGACACCCGGGTCGTCGACGTCCACGTGCAGCGGCTGCGCGCCAAGATCGGCCAGGACCGGATCGAGACGGTCCGCGGCTTCGGCTACAAGCTCAGGGGCTGATCGGTGAGAGCGCTCCCGCTCCGCACCGGCGTCCGCTGGAAGATCGCCCTGGCCATCGCGGCGGTCGGCGCGCTGATCGCGGTCACCCTCAGCGTGGTCGTGCACAACGCCGCCCGGATCTCGATGCTCGACAACGCCCGCGAGGTGCAGATGGAACGGCTGCTCTTCGCCCAGCGCCTCTACGAGACCTCCAAGCCGAAGGAGCCGCGCTTCGGCGCCAAGATCAACGACCCGGCGCTGCCGGACCAGCTCGACCAGCTGATGCGGGACCAGCGGCGGGGCACATACGTGCAGGAGCACCGGCACGGCGGGCCGCCGGACGTGTGGGCGGCGGTGCCGCTGGCCAACGGCGACGTGCTGTCGCTGCACATCCCCTTCGCCGACCGCAGCGCCACGATCATGAAGGACCTCGACCGGGCGCTGGTCATCGGCTCGGTGTCGGTGGTCTTCGGCGGCTGCGCGCTCGGCATCCTGGTCGGCGGGCAGCTGTCCCGGCGGCTGCGGAAGGCCGCCGCGGCGGCCGGCCGGGTCGCCCAGGGCAACGGGGACGTCCGGGTGCGGGACGCGGTCGGCGGCGTCGTACGCGACGAGACCGACGACCTGGCGTGGGCGATCGACTCTCTCACCGACGCGCTGCACGAGCGGATCGAGGCCGAGCGGCGGGTCACCGCGGACATCGCGCACGAGCTGCGGACCCCGGTGACCGGGCTGCTGACGGCGGCCGAGCTGCTGCCGCCGGGCCGTCCGACCGAGCTGGTGCGGGACCGGGCGCAGGCGATGCGGACGCTGGTCGAGGACGTCCTGGAGGTGGCCCGGCTCGACGGGGCCTCGGAGCGTGCGGAGCTCCAGGAGATAGCGCTCGCCGAGTTCGTGGACCGGCGGGTGCGGTCGATGTTCCCGGACGCGGAGGTCCGGGTGGTCCACGAGTCCTGGGTGTCGACCGACCCGCGCCGCCTGGAGCGGATCCTCGGCAACCTGCTGGCGAACGCGGCCAAGCACGGCAGGGGGCCGGTGGAGGTCACCGTCGAGGGCCGGGTGGTGCGCGTACGGGACCACGGCCCCGGCTTCCCGGAGGCGCTGCTGCGCGAGGGCCCGAGCCGCTTCCGTACGGGCACGAGCGACCGCGCGGGCCAGGGCCACGGCCTGGGCCTGACGATCGCGGCCGGTCAGGCGCGGGTCCTCGGTGCCCGGCTGACCTTCCGGAACGTCGCCTCGGAGGGCTCGCCGGAGGGCGTCGGCGGGGCGGTCGCGGTGCTGTGGCTGCCGGACCACGCGCCGACGAACACGGGGAGCTTCCCGATCCTGCGGCTTCCGGGATAGGGCCGGGGGTACGCGCGCGTGGGGCCGGGTCTCGTCGGAGACCGGCCCCACGCGCGCGTGCGAGGACGGTCAGACCGTCTCGGCGACCTTGGCCGTGCCCTCGTCCGCCGGCTTCTCCGGCGTCGCGGGGCCGGCGCCGCGCAGCGCCACCTCCTTGACGAGGAAGGCGAGGACGAAGCCGAGGACCGCGACCGCCGAGCCGACGAGGAAGGCGGAGTGGGTGCCGGCGGCCACGGCGTGCTGGTAGGCCTCGCGCAGCGCCTCCGGCAGCTTGGCCAGGCTGGCGGCGTCGAGCTGGGCGGTCCGCTCGGTGAGGCCGGAGCCGCCGCGGGCGGCCATCTCGTCCTGGACCCGGCTGGTGAAGAGGGCGCCCATGATGGCGACGCCGAAGGAGGAGCCGAGGGTCCGGAAGAGGGTGGTGGAGCTGGAGGCCACGCCCATGTCCTTCATCTCGACGCTGTTCTGCGCGACGAGCATGGTGATCTGCATGAGGAAGCCCATGCCGGCGCCGAGCAGGGCCATGTAGACGCCGGAGAGCAGGCGGCCCGTGCCGGTGTCCATGGTGGACAGCAGGAAGAAGCCGACGGTCATCAGGGCGCCGCCCGCGATGGGGAAGACCTTGTACTTGCCGGTGCTGGTGGTGAAGCGGCCGACGACCAGCGAGACGACCATCATCGACAGCAGCATCGGCAGGAGCAGGAGGCCGGAGTTGGTGGCCGAGGCGCCCTGCACGGACTGCTGGAAGATCGGCAGGTAGAGGACCGCGCCGAACATGACGAAGCCGGTGATGAAGCCGATCAGCGACATCAGCGTGAAGTTGCGGCTGCGGAAGATGTGCAGCGGCATGATCGGGTCGCTCGCGCGGGTCTCCACGTACAGGAAGGCGGCGAGGGCGAGCGTGCCGCCGACCGCGAGGCCGACGACGGTGGCCGAGCCCCAGGCGTACTCGGTGCCGCCCCAGGTGGTGACGAGGACGATCGCGGTGATGCCGACGGTGAGCAGCGCGGCGCCGAGGAAGTCGATCCGGGTGCCGGCCGCCCGCCGCTTCTTCGGCAGGTGGAGGACGGCGGTGACCATGGCGAGGGCGACGGCGCCGAGCGGCAGGTTGATGTAGAAGGACCAGCGCCAGCCCCAGTGGTCGGTGATGGTGCCGCCGACCAGCGGGCCGCCGATCATGGCGAGGGCCATCACGCCGGCCATCATGCCCTGGTACTTGCCGCGCTCCCGGGGCGGGATCAGGTCGCCGATGATCGCCATGACGCCGACCATCAGACCGCCGGCGCCGAGGCCCTGGACGGTGCGGAAGCCGATGAGCTGGCCCATGTCCTGGGCCATGCCGCTGAGCGCCGAGCCGATCAGGAAGATCACGATCGAGGTGAGGAAGACGCCCTTGCGGCCGTACATGTCGCCGATCTTGCCCCAGATGGGGGTGGAGGCGGCGGTGGCCAGGGTGTAGGCGGTGACGACCCAGGACAGGTGCTCCAGGCCGCCGAGCTCGCCGACGATCGTCGGCATCGCGGTGCCGATGATCATGTTGTCCAGCATCGCGAGGAGCATCGCGATCATGAGGGCGAGGAGGACCACGCGCACGCTGCGCTGGGTCTCCGGCTCCCCCGCCGTCTGTTTCGATGGTGCGATGTCCGTCATGGTGGCGTCCCCTTACTTGCCGCCCGGCTAGTTACTACACTGGGGACGGTAGGCGCGTCACTTGCCGGTCGTCAAGTAAGTTTTGTGGAAAGTGGGAGTGAACAGCCATGGCCCGAGGCAACACCCGCCAGCGCATCCAGGACGTGGCTCTCGAACTCTTCGCCGAGCAGGGCTACGAGAAGACCTCGCTGCGGGAGATCGCGGAACGCCTCGACGTCACCAAGGCCGCGCTGTACTACCACTTCAAGACCAAGGAAGACATCATCATCGGGATCTTCCAGGACCTGACGCGCCCGATGGACGAGCTGCTCGCCTGGGCCGCCGAGCAGCCGCGCACCCTGGAGACCAAGCGGGAGATCCTGCGCCGCTACCAGGTCTGCCTGCTCGCCGCGACCCCGCTGTTCCGCTTCATGCACGAGAACCAGGCGACCGTGCGGGAGCTCAGCATCGGCCTCACCTTCAAGGAGCGGCTGCTCGCGCTCTACGAGTACGTCCAGGACCCCGAGGCGCCGACGAAGGACCGGGTCCGCGCGATGAGCTCGATCTTCACCCTGCACGCGGGCACGTTCTTCCTGCAGAACGACGAGGACGACCCCGAGGAGAAGCGGGAAGCCGTCCTCGAGGTCGCCCTCGATCTGATCGAGCAGGCCCACCGGGCCTGACACGGATCAGCGTCAGATGGTGACGCCGTGGGTCCGCAGGAACGCGGCCGGGTTGATGGCGGAGCCGTAGTTCGGGGTCGTACGGATCTCGAAGTGCAGGTGCGGGCCGGAGGAGTTGCCGGTGTTGCCCGAGAAGGCGATCCGCTGACCGGCGGCGACCTTCTGGCCGATGTGGACCTTGATCTTCGACAGGTGGGCGTACTGCGAGTACGTGCCGTTGGCGTGCTTCACCACGATGGCGTTGCCGTACGCGGGGCCGTCGCCGCCGCCGTTCGGGCCGGCCTTCACGACGGTGCCGGAGCCGGCGGCCTTGACCGGGGTGCCGGTCGGGACGGCGAAGTCCTGGCCGGAGTGCTTGTGGGCCCACATGGAGCCGCCCTGGTTGAAGCTGGCGCTCAGGGCGTACGAGGTGACCGGCTTGACCCAGCCCTTGGCCTTCTTCGCGGCGACGGGCTTGGCGGCGGCCTTCTTGGCCGCGGCCTTCACCTGGGCGGCCTTGGCGGCCTGCGCCTTGGCGGCCTTCACGTGGGCGGCGGCCTTGGCCTGGGTCTCGGCCTGCGCCGCGACGGCGGCGGCCGCGGTACCGGCGACCGGGGCGGCCTTGCTCTCGGCGGCGAAGGCGGACCCGGCTCCGGCCACCAGCGTCGCTCCCATACCCGCGGCGGCGAGGGCGACGGCGGTGGTGCGGGCGACGGGGTTCATGCGCTTCGACATACGGGGGAAGACCTCCGGGAAGAACGGGACCCGACGCGAACGGTGCGTTGCGCCGGGCTGGCCGTTCCTTGGTAACCCGCCACCCAGGTCATCCCAAAACACCCCATCTACGACACGAGGTCGTAGCGATCTCCCCAGGAATAGCCCTCTTGACGCCCCCGCCACCCACTCCCCAAATCGGACATAACAACCCAAGATTTCGGGTTTAGCCCCATGTCGCCCTCCCCGGAAAGGCCCCCACGGGCGGCGCCACGGCCGATCCGGGCAGCCGGAGGCCCAGGTCCTGCTGGTTGACGGCTGAACGTCCCGTTTCACCCCATATCAGCACTACGATCCCGTCTAGTACCCTTCGAAACCCCTGTGCGCCTTGTCACCGGCCACCCCCTGCCATTGCGACCTGGGTCACGCAACCGGAGCCGCCCGACGGCCGTCCCGCACTACGCTGACCGCATCCGGGGACGTACGGGGGGACACACATGGAACCGGCACTCATCGGCACCCGTCTCGCGTCGGCCGCGATCGGCCCGCTGCTGAAGAAACTGCTGGCCGGCGACGCGCCGGGGGCCGGACTCACCGGCCAGGACCGCCCCGTGCGGCTCGCCTCCCTCCTCTCCTTCCGCGGCGAGAAGCGCACCCTCACCGAGAAGGACGTCCGGAGACTGGCCGCGACCCTGGTGGCCCGCACCTGCGAGGGCCCCGGCGAGCGGCCCTTCCCCGCCGACGAGACCGAGGCCGTCACCGACGCCCTCGCCGCGCACCTGCTGGCCCTCGGCGACCTCGACATGGACGACGTCCAGGCCGTCCACCTCGGCCACGAGGCCCTCGCCCGGCGCCTGCGGGCCGCCGCGCCCGCCCCCGACGGCCTCTCCGCGGACTCCGTCCACTACCTGGAGGCCACCACCGCCCGGGCCTGCCGCCACATCCTGGAGTTCTTCACCAGCCGCCCCTCCTTCATCGCCCGCACCCTGGTCGAGCAGACCCGCGGCCAGGCCGCGCTGGCCGCGAAGCTCGACGTCGTGGCCGTCGCGAATCCCGGCCACCTCGCCGAGGACGCCGCCTTCGAACACCGCTACCTCGCCCACCTGGCGCGGAAGCACGGCCACCTGACGATCCACGGCGTCGACCTGCGGGACGCGGCCGAGGAATGGCCGCTCGACGTGGCCTACCTGTCCCTGGAGGCCGCGGGCACACCCTCGGACCCCGGCGGCCCGGGCTCCGAACCCGACCCCGCTGCCCGCGACCGCCAGGAGCACGTCTCCCTCCGCGCCGACCTCGCGCTCGCCGCCCACGACCGGATCCTCCTCCGGGGCCAGGCGGGCTCCGGCAAGACGACCCTCGTCCAGTGGCTGACGGTCTCGGCGTGCGGCACCCCCACGGCCGACGGCATGGACCACCTCCACGGCCGCGTCCCCTTCGTCCTCCCGCTGCGCACCCTCACCCGCCACGGCGAGCGCCTCCCCGAGGCCGAACGGTTCCTCTCCGCCGCCGACTGCCCGCTCACCCCGCCCGACGGCTGGGCCGACCGGGTCCTCGCCGCCGGCCGGGGACTGGTCCTCGTCGACGGCATCGACGAGATCCCCGAAGCCGAGCGCGGCCGGGCCCGGGACTGGCTGCGCGGCCTCCTCGCCGCCTACGGGACCGGCAACCGCTGGCTCGTCACCTCCCGCCCCACCGCCGTACGCGACGACTGGCTGGCCCGCGACGGCTTCACCGAACTGACCCTCTCCCCCATGTCCCCCACCGAGGTCGCCACCTTCGTCCGCCGCTGGCACCGCGCGGCCGGCCCGGCCGCCGCACCGTACGAGCAGCAGCTCCTCGACTCCCTCCGCACGACGGAACACGTCGCCCAGCTGGCCACCAACCCCCTCATGTGCGGCCTGATCTGCGCCCTCCACCACGACCGCCGCGGCTACCTCCCCCGGGGCCGCAAGCCCCTCTACGACGCGGCCCTCTCCCTGCTCCTCGCCCGCCGCGACCGCGAACGCGGCGTGGGCGCGCCCTACGGCGTGGACCTGGACGAGGCCCCCCAGATCCAGCTGGTCCAGCGCCTGGCGTACTGGCTGACGCTCAACGACCGCTTCGTCATGGACCGCGCCCACGCGCGGGCCCTGGTCACCGAGGCCCTCCCGGCGATGGGTCTCACGGACCTCACCCCGGACCAGGTCTTCACCCACCTCCTCCACCGCAGCGGCCTCCTGCGCGAGCCCACCGCCGACACGGTCGACTTCGTCCACCGCACCTTCCAGGACTACCTGGCGGCCAAGGCCCTGGTGGACCACTGGGACATCGGCGTCCTCGTCCGCCACGCGACGGACGACCGCTGGGAGGACGTCATCCGCATGGCGGTGGGCCACGCCCGCCCCCGCGAGGCGGCGGAGATCCTGCGGGAGCTGCTGAGCGCGGCGGACGTGTCCGACGACCGGCGCACCCGGCTGCGCCTGACCCTGCTGGCCGCGACGGCCCTCGGGCACGCGACGGAGGTCTCCCAGGACGTACGGGAGGAGATCACGCAGCGTACGGAGGAGATCATCCCGCCCCGGGACCCGGACGAGGCGCGCGAGCTGGCGGCGGCCGGACGGCTCGTCCTCGACCTGCTGCCGGGCCCGGAGGGGCTGGACGACGGGACGGCGGAGATGGTGGTGATCGCCGCGAGCCACATCCCGGTCGACGCGGCGATCCCGTACCTGACGCGCTTCGCCGACCACCCGTCCCTGGACGTCCGGGCCCAGCTCGTCTGGGCCTGGAAGCGCTTCGACACCCGTCCGTACGCGGAGGAGGTCATCGCCCGCCTCGATCCGACGGAGCTGCGCTACATCGTCGCCGACGACGCGCAGGCGGACGAGCTGCTCTGCCTCGGCCTCGCCCCGCGCCGCCTGGAGATCGGCGAAGGCGTGGGCGACGACCGGGTGGCGGCGCTGCTGGGGCGCTGCGACCTCACGACGCTGGTCGTCGCCCGGGGTGCCGGGCAGGCCTTCCCCGCCGCTCTGGGCCGGCAGCAGAACCTCGAAGAGCTCTCGCTCCTGTGGATGGCGGTGACGCCGTGGAAGCTGGCCGACCTGCCGCCGGCGCCCCTGCGCCAGCTGTACGCCAGTCACGCCCCCGACGACGACCTCGCCGGTCTCGCCCGCTTCCCGGACCTGCGTCACCTCTCCCTGTGGGGGACCTGGCACCGCCACGAGGAGTACTGGCGGGCCCTCTCCCTCCTGAGCCGCCTGGAGTCCCTGGTGCTCGCCCCCCACGCCGTCACCCTGTGCCCGGAGGACGTCGTCCTCCCCTCGGTGACGAGCCTCCACCTCCAGAAGGTTCCGCCCACGGTTCCCCTGACCCGTGTCTTCCCCCGTCTGCGGCGGGTCGTGGGCCCCCGCAGCCTGCCCCTTGCGGGCGCCGAGAACCTGCCGCCGCACATCCACGTCGTCTGACGCAAAGGGGCGGCCCCGGAACCAGCTGGTTCCGGGGCCGCCCCTTCAGACCGCTACACGCTCGGCGCGTGCGTCACGCGTCCTTCGAGAGGTTCGGGCCGCTCTCGCCCGCCACCACCGGCGGGGCGTCGGGGAGGGCCGACTTCTCCTCGCCGCGGAAGGTGAACTTCTGCTCGTCGCCTTCGCCCTCGGTGTCGACGACCACGATGTGACCGGGACGCAGCTCGCCGAAGAGGATCTTCTCGGAGAGCGAGTCCTCGATCTCGCGCTGGATCGTCCGGCGCAGCGGCCGGGCGCCCATGACCGGGTCGTAGCCCTTCTTCGCGAGGAGCTCCTTCGCGGACTGGGAGAGCTCGATGCCCATGTCCCGGTCCTTGAGGCGCTCGTCCACGCGGCCGATCATCAGGTCGACGATCTGGAGGATGTCGTCCTGGGTCAGCTGCGGGAAGACGATGATGTCGTCCACACGGTTGAGGAACTCGGGGCGGAAGTGCTGCTTCAGCTCCTCGCTGACCTTCGCCTTCATCCGCTCGTAGTTGGACTTCGTGTCGCCCTGGGCGGCGAAGCCCAGGTTGAAGCCCTTCGAGATGTCCCTGGTCCCGAGGTTGGTCGTCATGATGATGACCGTGTTCTTGAAGTCCACGACCCGGCCCTGGGAGTCGGTCAGGCGACCGTCCTCCAGGATCTGGAGCAGGGAATTGAAGATATCGGGGTGGGCCTTCTCGACCTCGTCGAAGAGGACGACGGAGAACGGCTTGCGGCGCACCTTCTCGGTGAGCTGGCCGCCCTCTTCGTAGCCGACGTATCCGGGCGGCGAACCGAAGAGACGGGAAACCGTGTGCTTCTCGCTGAACTCCGACATGTCGAGGGAGATCATCGCGTCCTCGTCGCCGAAGAGGAATTCGGCGAGGGCCTTCGAAAGCTCGGTCTTACCGACACCGGACGGACCGGCGAAGATGAACGAGCCACCGGGACGCTTCGGGTCCTTCAGGCCGGCACGGGTACGGCGGATGGCCCGCGAGAGGCCGATGACGGCGTCCTTCTGGCCGATGACGCGCTTGTGGAGCTCGTCCTCCATGCGGAGCAGACGCGAGGACTCCTCCTCGGTCAGCTTGAAGACCGGGATGCCGGTGGCGGTCGCGAGGACCTCGGCGATGAGCTCGCCGTCGACCTCGGCGACGACGTCCATGTCGCCGGCCTTCCACTCCTTCTCCCGCTTGGCCTTCGCGGCGAGGAGCTGCTTCTCCTTGTCGCGCAGGGACGCGGCCTTCTCGAAGTCCTGCGAGTCGATCGCGGACTCCTTGTCGCGGCGGACGCCGGCGATCTTCTCGTCGAACTCGCGGAGGTCCGGCGGCGCGGTCATCCGGCGGATGCGCATCCGGGAGCCGGCCTCGTCGATCAGGTCGATGGCCTTGTCCGGGAGGAAGCGGTCCGAGATGTACCGGTCGGCCAGGGTCGCGGCCTGGACGAGGGCCTCGTCGGTGATGGAGACGCGGTGGTGCGCCTCGTACCGGTCGCGCAGGCCCTTGAGGATCTCGATGGTGTGCGGCAGCGACGGCTCGGCGACCTGGATGGGCTGGAAGCGGCGCTCCAGGGCGGCGTCCTTCTCCAGGTACTTGCGGTACTCGTCGAGCGTGGTGGCACCGATGGTCTGGAGCTCGCCGCGGGCCAGCATCGGCTTGAGGATGCTGGCGGCGTCGATCGCGCCCTCGGCGGCGCCCGCACCCACGAGGGTGTGGAGCTCGTCGATGAACAGGATGATGTCGCCGCGGGTGCGGATCTCCTTGAGGACCTTCTTCAGGCGCTCCTCGAAGTCACCGCGGTAGCGGGAGCCGGCGACCAGCGCGCCGAGGTCCAGGGTGTAGAGGTGCTTGTCCTTGAGGGTCTCGGGCACCTCGCCCTTGACGATGGCCTGCGCCAGGCCCTCGACGACGGCGGTCTTGCCGACGCCGGGCTCGCCGATGAGGACCGGGTTGTTCTTGGTGCGGCGGGACAGCACCTGCATGACCCGCTCGATCTCCTTCTCGCGCCCGATGACCGGGTCGAGCTTGGACTCGCGAGCGGCCTGCGTGAGGTTGCGGCCGAACTGGTCGAGGACCAGGGACGTCGAGGGGGTGCCCTCGGCAGGGCCGCCGGCGGTGGCGGCTTCCTTGCCCTGGTAGCCGGAGAGCAGCTGGATGACCTGCTGCCGGACCCGGTTGAGATCGGCGCCCAGCTTCACGAGGACCTGGGCGGCGACGCCCTCGCCCTCGCGGATCAGGCCGAGCAGGATGTGCTCCGTGCCGATGTAGTTGTGGCCGAGCTGGAGGGCCTCGCGGAGCGAGAGCTCCAGGACCTTCTTGGCGCGAGGGGTGAAGGGGATGTGGCCCGACGGGGCCTGCTGCCCCTGGCCGATGATCTCCTCCACCTGCTGGCGGACCGCCTCGAGCGAAATCCCGAGGCTCTCCAGGGCCTTAGCGGCGACACCCTCACCCTCATGGATAAGGCCCAGAAGGATGTGCTCGGTGCCGATGTAGTTGTGGTTGAGCATCCGGGCTTCTTCCTGAGCCAGGACGACAACCCGCCGCGCGCGGTCGGTGAACCTCTCGAACATCGTTAATCGCTCCTCAGAGCGGTCAGTCAGTTAGGGGTCGATCCCCTCCCTGTCCTTCCGCAGCTTAGTCCCGCAAGCGGGGACCGCTCATTCCAACTGCCGACATCCGTCCGGATCACCCCCTTGTCCCTGGGGTGGCCCGCTGCCGAACAGCCGACAAATGCTCCAACTCGATGGTGCGAGACGATGTTCCCGCAGGCCAAGTGGTTACCCCCGCCTTGAGTACGCCGATGGCGAACGCGAGACGGACCGGCCGGCCGGGTCACCCCTCTCCACTAGGAATGTCTTACCCGTCGGGTCGGACACTCCATGCGGCACACCCGGGTTCCCTCCGCTACCAGCGAACAGAGTTGCGTCGCCGAATGCGCTCGTACGCCCCATTACCGGACACCTCGGGTTCCCGGACCGGAACGTTACGTCACCGGTCGCGGCCGGGGCCGTAACCTCCCGGGGCCCCCGGGAGTTCCCCGGACATGGCCCTCACCGTCCCGTCTCCCCGCTCGCCGATCGACGGCGGCCGGGAGCTCGCGCTCTGGTACGAGCGGGAGCTCGGCTGGGCCACCGTGCCGGGTCCGCCGACGCAGCTGGTGACGGGGCTGCGTTTCGACGTGCTCGACCTGCCCGCCGCGGCCGGCCGGGGGGTGCTGCGCCGGGTGGGCGCGGCCACCGGTCCCGTGGCCCTGCTGGGGCGCCGGATGCGGCTCCTGGTGGCCGTGGGTGGCGCGGAGGAGCTCCCCGGCCTGCTGGAGTGGCTGGAGTGGGGCGGGATCTCACTGGACCTGGTGGCGCTGGGCGCCGACGGCCGGATGACCGCTCCCCCGCCGCCGGGGCGGGGCGGTTCCGGCGCGCCGGACGCCGCCGTCTGGCTGCGGGCCCCCGAGCCGGGGCGCGAGGTGGAGTCCTCGCTGCCGGCTCCGCGGTCCGGGCCGTGGGGCCGTGCGGAGGCCCCGTGTCTGACGCGCCTGGTGGCCGCGGCCGCGGTGGAGTGCCACCGGCTGCGGCTGCTGAGCGCCCGGGCCGGCGGGCCGGCGGCTCAGCGGCGGACGCCTCAGCGGTTCGCGTCCTCGTAGGCCGCCTTGACGTGGGCGGGAACGCGGCCGCGGTCGTTGACTTCCATGCCGTTCTCCTTGGCCCAGGCGCGGATCTTCGCCGTGTCCTGGCTGCCGGAGGTGGCCACGCGGCCCTTGCCGCGGCCCGCGGTGGTGCGGCCGCCGGTGCGGCGCCCGCTCGTGGTGTACGGCTCGAGCAGGCCACGGAGCTTCTCCGCGTTGGCGGTGGTGAGGTCGATCTCGTAGGTCTTGCCGTCCAGCGCGAACGTCACGGTCTCGTCCGCCTCGACGCCGTCGAGGTCGTCGACAAGAAGGACCTGAACCTTCTGTGCCACCGGATTTCCTTTCATCGAAAATGCAGTACGCGGAAAGGAAACCGCTTTTCCCGGAAAAACACAAACCCCTGGGAGAGGTTCAGATGCCCGACAGCGCGGGAAACGTGCGCGATTCGGACATAGGGCTCCACCGGGCTTCCAGCGGGGTTCCGGAGGGGTTCCACGGGTTCCGCCGCCGGGATAGGTCACAGGTGCAGAAGCATCCGGCTGTTGCCCAAGGTGTTCGGCTTCACTCGTTCGAGACCGAGGAACTCGGCGACGCCCTCGTCATAGGAACGGAGGAGCTCGGCGTAGACATCTCCGTCGACCGGGGTCTCGCCGATCTCGACGAAGCCGTGCTTCGCGAAGAACTCGACTTCGAAGGTGAGACAGAAAACCCGGCGCACGCCGAGCCAGCGCGCCGTCTGCAACAACTTGGTGAGCAGCTGATGGCCGACGCCGGCGCCCTTGAAGTCGGGATCGACGGCGAGCGTGCGGACTTCCGCGAGGTCTTCCCACATGACGTGCAGGGCGCCGACTCCGACGACCTCCCCGTCCTCGTCGCGTTCCGCGACCCAGAACTCCTGGATGGCCTCGTAAAACGTCACCGTCGCCTTGTCGAGGAGGATGCCGCGGCGCGCGTAGGGGTCGACCAGGCGTCGCACGGCGGCGACGTCGGAGGTGCGGGCACGGCGTACGGTGACGGCTTTCGACATGGGGGGACGGTACCGCTAGGAAGACTCCGGTTCCCCCTCGCCCTCCTCGGGCGGGGCGGGGATCGGGATGTCGCGCTGGACGATCCGGATGGCGTCGTTCAGGGACTCGCGCTGTTCCGGGGACATCATCCCGAAGAAGGCGACGAGGGCGGCCGCGGGGTTGTCGCTCTGCGTCCAGGCCTCGTTCATGAGGGCGGCCGAGTAGGCGGCGCGGGTGGAGACCGCCGTATATCGATAGGCGCGGCCTTCGACTTCCCGGCGCACCCAGCCCTTCTGATGGAGATTGTCCAAGACGGTCATGACGGTGGTGTAGGCGATGGAGCGTTCCTGCTGGAGGTCTTCCAGGACTTCCCGGACGGTCACCGGGCGGTTCCATTGCCAGATGCGCGTCATGACGGCGTCTTCGAGTTCTCCCAAGGGGCGCGGCACAGGCTCACCCTAGTGGGAGGTAACGGGAATAGCGGTTATTGACGGACGAAGCCCGTCCACAACACCCCATGGCACGACAAAAGGGGCGCCGACCGTTGGCGGTCGTACGCCCCTGGGGGTCCTGCGGGTCCTACGCGTCGGGGCCGTCCGACTGGCGGGCGGCCTCCGCGCGGGCCAGCGCCGCGTCGACCACGGCGTCCTCCTTGGCCTTGTTCGGACCGCCCTGCGTCTTGACGATCACGACGATGAGGGCGATGAAGAACCCGGCCATCACGACCGGCGGCACGAGCGCGGAGACGTAGTCCATGCCGACCAGGGTAGCTAGCCCGCGACCCGTTCCTCGGGCGGGGGCGGTGGAACCGGGCGTCGGCGTGGCGGGAAGACCTCGGAGGGCTTGGGGACCGGCCGCTCGGTGGGGGTCGGGGTCTGCGGCTTGGGGCGGGGCTCCTGGGCGGCCCGGCCACCGGGCAGCGCGAGCAGCCGGGCGCGGGAGGCGGCCGGGGCGCTCGCGGTGGCCTGGGAGACGCGGGCGAGGCGCGCCCGTACGGAGCGCTCGGCGAGGACCTGGCAGCGGTCGAGCAGCCGGCCCGCGGCCGGGTGGGCGCGCAGGGCACGCAGGGCGGCCAGGTCGTCGACGCCGGGGTCGTACCCCCCGGCCAGGGCCTCCTCCAGGCGTTCCAGGTAGCCGGTGAGCGAACCGGGGAGGCACTCGCGGTAGCGGACCAGGTCGGCGAGGAGGAAGGCGCGCAGCCGGTCCGCCTCGCGCACCGCCTCGTCCACGGAAGAGGCCAGACGGAGGGCGTCGCGGACGTCCTCCTCCGGGAGGGGGGCGGGGTGGAGGGCGTTGGCGAGGGCGCGTCGGAGCACACGCAGCTCGTCCGCGCTGAACGCCATGCCGCCGCGGGATCCGTAGGGCGTGGGCATGGGGCGACGATACGCGCTAATCGGACAAATTTCGCTTAGCGATCACCCCGGCGCGTCGGTACCGGCCCCCTCCACCTGCGGGGGCCGGGCCCCTCCCCCCTGGGGCGCCGGGCCCTCGCCACCCGCGGACACGCCACCGCGGGCACCGGGGCCCGGGCGGGTCACATGCGGGAGACGTTGCGTTCGTAGACCAGGCGGAGGCCTATGAGGGTGAGCCAGGGTTCGTGGCGGTCGATCTCGGCCGAGTCGCGGAGGACCATCGGGGCGAGGCCGCCGGTGGCGATCACCGTCACCGTCGAGGGGTCGCCCTTCGGGCCGACGAGTTCCCGCTTCATCCGGGCGACGACGCCGTCGACCTGGCCCGCGTACCCGAACACGATGCCGGACTGCATCGCCTCGACCGTGTTCTTCCCGATCACCCCGCGCGGCCTGACCAGCTCGATCTTGCGGAGCATCGCGCCCTTCACGCCCAGCGCCTCGACCGAGATCTCGATGCCGGGGGCGATCGCGCCGCCCGCGTACTCCCCGCGCGCGGTCACCGCGTCGTACGTGGTCGCCGTGCCGAAGTCCACGACGATCGCCGGGCCCCCGTACAGCTCGACCGCCGCGACCGCGTTGATGATGCGGTCCGCGCCGACCTCCTTGGGGTTGTCGGTGAGGATCGGCACGCCCGTCTTCACGCCGGGCTCCACGAGGACGGCCGGCACGTCCCCGTAGTAGCGGCGGGTCACCTCGCGGAGCTCGTGCAGGACCGACGGGACCGTGGCACAGATCGCGATCCCCTCGATCCCGTCGCTCAGCTCCGCGCCGAGCAGCGGGTGCATGCCCATCAGGCCCTGGAGCAGGACCGCCATCTCGTCGGCGGTCCGGCTGGGATCCGTGGAGATCCGCCAGTGCTCGACGATCTCCTCGCCGTCGAAGAGCCCGAGGACCGTGTGCGTGTTGCCGACGTCGATGGTGAGGAGCATCAGTCGCGCACCTCGCGCAGGTCGAGGCCGATGTCGAGGATCGGCGACGAGTGCGTCAGGCCGCCGACGGCCAGGTAGTCCACGCCGGTCGCCGCGTACGCCGCCGCGTTCTCCAGCGTCAGCCGGCCGGAGGACTCCAGGGCCGCGCGGCCGTCGACCAGGGCCACCGCCTCCGCGGTCTCGTCCGGGGTGAAGTTGTCGAGCAGGATCAGGTCGGCGCCCGCGTCGAGGACCTCGCGGACCTGGTGCATGGTGTCGACCTCGACCTCGATCGGCAGCTCGGGGAAGGCCTCGCGGACGGCCTGGAAGGCCTCGGCGACACCACCGGCCGCCACCACGTGGTTGTCCTTCACCAGCGCCGCGTCCGACAGCGACATCCGGTGGTTGACGCCGCCGCCGCAGCGGACCGCGTACTTCTCCAGGGCGCGCAGGCCCGGCGTCGTCTTGCGGGTGTCGCGGACCTCGGCCTTCGTGCCCTCCAGGACGTCCGCCCACGCGCGCGTGGCCGTGGCGATGCCGGAGAGGCGGCACAGGATGTTCAGCGCGCTGCGCTCGCCGGTGAGCAGGTCACGGGTGCGGGCGGTGACGCTGAGCAGCAGGTCGCCGGGCTCGACGCGCTCGCCGTCCTCCCGGTGCCGCTCCACCTCGAACTCCTCGGTGCAGACGATCGACAGGACCGCCTCGGCCACCCGCAGACCGGCGACCACGCCGGCCTCCCGGGCCACGAAGTCGGCGGTCGCGACGGCGTCCTCCGGGACGGTCGCCACGGTCGTCACGTCGACACCGCCGTCGAGGTCCTCGGCGATCGCCAGGTGGGCGATGTCCTCGACCTGGACGGGGTCGAGGCCGGCGTCGGCGAGCAGCTGGGCGAGCGCGGGGTCGAGCCCGCACTCGTACTCCTCCGCGTCGCCGCAGCCGCAGCCGTCGCCGCAGCCGCCGGACTCCTCGTACGAGCTGATCTGGATGAGAGGGACGTCCACGGGCTCGGGACGGGATTCCTCGGGCGTGCTCACGGCTGCTGCTCCCTGGGGGTGACGGGGCTTCGGGGGATGACGGGGGTACGGGAGGCCGAAGGGCCCCGGGTCACGGGGCTTCGGGGGTCACGGGCGGGAAGTCCGCGCCCTCGGTGACGCGGACCACCGGGCGGCGGTCGGCGGCGATCCGGACGACCAGGTGGCGGCGCCACCGCTCGTCGTCCCGGTCCGGCCGGTCCTCCCGCCAGTGGCAGCCGCGGGTCTCCTCGCGGGCCAGGGCGGCCGCGGCCAGGACCCGGGCGACGCACAGCAGGTTGGTGGTCTCCCAGGAGTCGACGCCCGGCTCGGCCGCCTTGCGCTCCTCCTCGGTGCCCTGCCGGAGCGCCTCCAGGGCGTCGCAGGCGGCCGTCAGGGAGGCGGCCGAGCGCAGCACGCCCGCGTCCCTGGTCATGATCCGCTGGATCTCGCGGCGGGCCTCGGGCGCGACGAGGGTCAGCACCTCGCCGTCCTCGTTGCGCGCCACGCCCTCGCGGTGCGGGCCGTGCTCGGCGATGTCGGCGGCGATCCGCTCCGCGAAGACCAGGCCCTCCAGGAGCGAGTTCGAGGCCAGCCGGTTGGCGCCGTGCACGCCGGTGCAGGCGACCTCGCCGCAGGCGTACAGGCCGGGGACGGTGGTGCGGCCGCGGAGGTCGGTGCGGACGCCGCCGGAGGCGTAGTGGGCGGCCGGGGCGACCGGGATCGGGTCGGTGACCGGGTCGATGCCGTGCGCCCGGCAGGCGGCCAGGATGGTGGGGAAGCGGTGCTCCCACATCTCGGCGCCGAAGTGCCGGGCGTCGAGGTACATGTGCTCGGCGCCCTGCTCCTGCATGCGGCGGGTGATCGCCTTGGCGACGATGTCCCGGGGCGCGAGCTCGGCCAGCTCGTGCTGCCCCAGCATGAAGCGGACGCCGTCCGCGTCGACCAGGTGGGCGCCCTCGCCGCGGACCGCCTCGGAGACCAGCGGCTGCTGGCCCTCGGCGCCGGCGCCGAGGAAGAGCACCGTCGGGTGGAACTGCACGAACTCCAGGTCGGAGACCTCGGCTCCGGCGCGCAGCGCGACGGCGACGCCGTCGCCGGTGGAGACGGACGGGTTGGTGGTGGCGGAGAAGACCTGGCCCATGCCGCCGGTGGCGAGGACGACGGCGGGGGCCTGGACGGCACCGACACCGTCGTGCTGGCCCTCGCCCATGACGTGCAGGGTGACGCCGGCCGTGCGGCCCTCGTCGTCCTTGAGGAGGTCGAGGACGAGGGCGTGCTCGATGGTCCTGACGCCCTGCTCGCGGATGGCCTCGACCAGGGCGCGGGAGATCTCGGCGCCGGTGGCGTCGCCGCCCGCGTGGGCGATCCGGCGGCGGTGGTGGCCGCCCTCGCGGGTGAGGGCGATCTCGCCGTCGTCGGTGCGGTCGAAGTCGGCGCCGGTGGCCATGAGGCGGCGGACGGCGTCGGGGCCCTCGGTGACGAGGAGGCGGACGGCCGGCTCGTCGCAGAGCCCGGCACCGGCGACGAGGGTGTCGTCGAGGTGCTGGCCCGGGGTGTCTCCCTCGCCGAGCGCGGCGGCGATGCCGCCCTGGGCCCAGCGGGTGGAACCGTCGTCCAGGTTGGCCTTGGTGACGACGACCGTACGGAGCCCGGCGGCGGTGCAGCGCAGGGCGGCCGTCAGCCCGGCGACGCCCGAGCCCACCACGACGACGTCCGCGTCGATGGCCCAGCCGGGCGCCGGGGCGTGAAGTCGTATTCCGGTCACGAGGCGGCTCCCTGGATGGCTCCGAAGGTCAGCGGGATGTTGTCGATCAGACGGGTGGTGCCCACGCGCGCGGCGAGCGCCAGGATCGCCTCGCCCCGGTGGCCGTCCTCGACCTCGGTGAAGTCGGCGGGGTCGATCAGCGCCAGGTAGTCGAGGACGAGCGGCGGCTCGGCCTTCGCGGCCTCGTCCAGGACGCCGCGGGCCGCGGCCCGGACAGCCTCGGCGCCGCCGCCCTCGGCGGCCTGGGCGACCGCGTGCGCGTCGGCGGCGGCCCGGGCCTCGCCGAGCCGGGACAGCCCCTCGGCGCGGTTCCCCGCCCGTCCCTGGGCGCCGGGCAGGGCGACGGCGCGGGCGTGCAGCGCCTCCTGCGCGGCGAGCCGGTCGCGGGCGGCGAACAGGGCCCGGGACAGTGCGAGGGCGGTGTGCCGCTCGGCAGCCGAGAGGTAGCGGTTGCGGCTCGACAGGGCGAGTCCGTCGTCCTCGCGGACCGTGGGGACGCCGACGATCTCGACCGGGAAGTTCAGGTCCCGCGCCATCCGCCGGATGACGGCCAGCTGCTGGGCGTCCTTCTGCCCGAAGAAGGCCAGGTCGGGGCCGGTGAGGTGGAGGAGCTTGGCGACGACCGTGAGGACGCCGTCGAAGTGCCCGGGCCGGGAGGCGCCCTCCAGCCGGTCCCCCATGGGCCCGGCGGTGATCCGGACCTGCGGCTGCCCGCCGGGGTAGACCTCGTCGACGGAGGGCGCGAAGACGACGCTCGCGCCGGCCGCGAAGGCCAGCTCCAGGTCGGCGTCCAGGGTGCGCGGGTAGCGGTCGAGGTCCTCGCCGGCGCCGAACTGGAGCGGGTTGACGAAGACGGTGACGACGACGAAGCCGTCGGCGCCGACCCGCTCGCGGGCGGTCCTGATCAGGGTGGCGTGCCCCTCGTGGAGGGCGCCCATGGTCATGACGACGGCGTTGCGCCCGGGCGGGCCGCCGAAGCCCGCACGCGCGCGTGCCAGTTCCGCGACCGTGGAGACCAGCTCCGCCGGCGCATGACGCCCGGGGTTCCTCCGATCGGTCAGGGTCATCGGTCGTCTCCTCGCGGCCCGTCGGCGGGGCCTGTCGTGTCGGCGGGGCCGGCCTGGCCGGCGGCGGGGTCGGCGGCGAGGACGCCCAGCAGGTTCTGGGCCAGTTCCGGCTTGAGCAGACCGTGCGCGAGGGCCCGGTCCGCGGTCGTCCGGGCCATCGCCAGATAGCCGGCGACGGTGCCGGGCGCGTGCTTGCGGAGCTCGGCGACGTGGGCGGCGACCGTGCCGGCGTCGCCGCGCGCCACGGGGCCGGTCAGGGCCGCGTCACCGGACCGCAGGGCGTTGTCGAGGGCGGCGCCCAGGAGGGGGCCGAGCATCCGGTCGGGCGCGGCGACACCGGCGGTGCGGAGCAGCTCCATCGACTGGGCCACCAGGGTGACCAGGTGGTTCGCGCCGAGGGCGAGGGCCGCGTGGTAGAGCGGCCGGGCCTCCTCGGCGATCCACTCGGGCTCCCCGCCCATCTCGATGACCAGTGCCTCGGCGGCGAGCCGCAGCTCCTCGGGCGCGGTCACCCCGAAGGAGCAGCCGGCGAGCCGCTGCACGTCCACGGCGGTGCCGGTGAAGGTCATCGCCGGGTGCAGGGCCAGCGGGAGCGCGCCCGCGCGCCGGGCCGGGTCCAGGACCCGCGCGCCGTACCGCCCCGAGGTGTGCACGATCAGCTGGCCCGGCCGGACGGCGCCGGTCCCGGCGAGCCCCTCGACGAGGCCCGGCAGGGCGTCGTCGGGGACGGTGAGCAGGACGAGGTCGGCGAGCGCGAGCACCCGCGCGGGCTCCACCACCGGCACGTCCGGCAGCAGCGCGGCGGCCCGGCGCCGGGAGGCGTCGGAGACGGCGGAGACGGCGACGGGGCGGTGTCCGGCGAGCCGGAGGGAGGCGGCGAGCGCGGGGCCGACGCGGCCGGCGCCGACGACTCCGACGGTCAGCCGGGCGGGCCGGTCCTCGGCCCTGGGCTCTGGCGCTGCGGGTGCGTTCACGGTGGTTACGGGCCTTCCGTTCCAGTCCTCGGCGGGTACCGGACGATTTCTCGTCATGCTACGCCAGCGTTTCGCCCCTCCTCCCGGCCGCCCGAAACCCGCAGGCGGGGGTGCGGGCCACGGTGTGATGATCTCTCCATGAACAGGGATCAGCTGCCACCGGAGACACCCGGAGAGGTGACCGGAGAGGCGTCCGGCGGGGTACGGGGCGAGGCGTCCGGCGGGACGACGGGGGAGGCGGCCGGGGAGGTCGTCGCGGCGGCCTCCGACGGGGCCGCGGCGCGGCGGCACCGGGCCCGGGTCTGGGGCGGGGCGGCGCGCTCGCTGTGGCGCCCGTCCGTGGACGGCACGGTCGGGGCGCGGCTGCGCGAGCTGGCCGAGTGGACGGACGCGGCGGGCCTCGCCGACGCGCTCCCCGACACGTACGGCGACGGTCTCGTGGAGCTCCTGGAGGGCCGGGTCGCCGAGGAGCTGGGGATGGAGGCCGCCGTCTTCCTCCCCAGCGGCACCATGGCCCAGCAGGTGGCGCTGCGCTGCTGGGCCGGGCGCACCGGCAACCCGGTCGTGGCGCTCCACTCGCTCGCCCACCCCGAGGTCCACGAGGAGGACGCCTTCGGGACCGTGTCGGGGCTGCGGACGGTCCACCCGACGGACGCGCCCCGGTTGCCGACGGCCGAGGAGGTACGGGACCACCCGGAGCCCTTCGGGACGCTGATGCTGGAGCTGCCGCTGCGGGACGCCGGTTTCGTGCTGCCGTCCTGGGAGGAGCTCACCGCGACCGTCGAGGCGGCCAGGGAGCGGGACGCGGTGGTCCACTTCGACGGCGCGCGGCTGTGGGAGTGCCCGACGCACTTCGGGCGGCCGCTCGCGGAGATCGCCGGGCTCGCGGACAGCGTGTACGTGTCGTTCTACAAGTCCCTCGGCGGGCTGTCCGGGGCCGTGCTGGCCGGGCCCGAGGAGCTGGTGGCGGAGGCCAGGGTCTGGCTCCACCGCTACGGCGGCCTGCTCTTCCAGCAGTACCCGGCCGCGCTCACGGCCCTGCGCGGCCTGGACGCCGAGCTGCCCCGGCTGCCCTCGTACGTGGCGCACGCGCGCGTGGTCGCGGAGGCGCTGCGCGAGGCGCTCGCCGGTGCGGGCGGTCCCGGCTGGTTCCGGATCCACCCGGAGGTGCCGCACACCCACCAGTTCCAGGTGTGGCTGCCGTACGAGCCGGAGGTCCTGACCGCGGCGGCGCTGGCCCTGACGGAGCGGACCGGGGCGTGTCTCTTCCGCCGCTGGTCCGCCCCGGGCGCGGGCGGCCCGCCGGGGACCGCGTACACCGAGGTGACGGTGGCCGAGGCGGGCCTGGAGTGGACGGCCGAGGACGTCGTGAAGGCCGTACGGGACTTCCTGGCGCTCGTCGAGGGCTGAGGCGACGGGCACCGCTGTCATGCGGCTGAGGCGGCCGGGCGCTCGGCCGGGCGGCTGAGGCGCGGTCCGCCCGGAGCGGAGGCGTCCGGTCCCTCGGCCCGGGCCGGGCGGCGGTGGAGCCGGTCGGTCCCGCGGCGGGCGGCCGAGGTGTCGTCAGGGGCGGGCCGGGCGGGGGCGGAGGCCCAGGCGGGTCAGGAGGCGGGTGCGGGCGGCGTGGAGGGGGCCGGTGGCGGGGCGGCCGGCGAGCACGCGCGCGAAGCGGCGGTGGTCGCGGAGTTCGCGGAGCACGGCCAGGTCGTGGGTGCCGGGGGCGGGCGGCGCGGGCTCGCCCCGCCGCGCGGCCCGGTAGCTGTCGAAGAGGTGCTGCTGCAACGCGTCCATGGGCTCACCCTGGGCCCGCCCCCGCCCGGTGCGCGCGCCGATTGACGGCCCTGGTCAATCGGGGCGACGGCGGCCCGGGGGCATCCCGCACGATGGGGGCGTGAGCGTGACCATCGACATCACCGGCGTGCCGCCCGAGCGGATCGCCTTCAGCCCCTCGCCGCTGGCCGAGCTCGGCAACGCCGTCCACGTCCTCGCCGAACCGGGCCACCACCCGGCCCACCACGCGTGGGCGACGGCGACCAGCGCCGCGCTCGAACCCGGCCTCGCGGACCGCCTCCTGGAGGCCGACTTCATGTGGCGGTCGACCCGCTCGGACTTCCTGCTGCCCGCACGGCCCCGCGAGACGCTGGCCGAGGAGCTCGACGACCTCGACCGCATCGACGACGAGACCTTCGTCGGCGCCGCCCTGGAGATCTCGTGCAGCCCCCGCTACGCCCGGGGCGGCATCCCGTCGCCGCTGGTCGACGAGGGGTCCCGTCGGCGCGCCCTGGACCTGGCCGCCGCGCGCGGCCCGCGCCAGGCCGCGTTCGCGGAGCGGATGATCAACGCGCCCACCGCCACGCGCGCGTGGCTCCGCCGCCTGCTGGAGGACTGCGACGAGGCCTTCTTCGCCGACACCTGGCGGCGGGTCCGGGTCCAGCTCGCCGCCGACGCCCGCCACAAGACGGAGCTGATGCGCCGCAAGGGCCTCGCCGACGCCCTCGCGGACGCCTCCCCGGCGCTGTGCCTGGAGGAGGACGACGAGCGGACCCGGATCGTGGTCGACAAGCTGGTGGAGGCCCGGACGGAGGCCACGGCCGGCGCCCTGACCCTGGTGCCCAGCGCCTTCGGCCGGCCGCACCTCATGGCCCTCTACACGCCCGGCTGGCAGCCGGTGATCATGTATCCGGCGGCGAGCCGCGAGGTCGGCGGCCTGGAGTCCGTCGGCACCGTGCGGCTCCGCCTCGAAGCGCTCGCCCACCCGGTGCGGATGCGGATGTGCCGGAGCCTGGCACGCGGCCCGTACTCGACGAGCGAGCTGGCGGACACCCACGGCATCACCGCTCCTGAGGTCTCCCGCCACCTGGCCGTCCTGCGGAAGGCCGGCCTGCTCACCACCCGCCGCCGGGGCCGCTACGTCCTGCACCAGCTCGACTTCTCCGTCGTCGCCCGTCTGGGCAGCGACTTCCTGGAGTCGGTGCTGCGCTGAGCCGCCGGCGCACCGGCGTTCCGCGCGCTCAGCCCTTGGCGCCGCCCGCGCGGACCAGGCCCGTCTCGTACGCGAGGACGACGACCTGGACGCGGTCGCGCAGGCCCAGCTTGGTGAGGATGCGGCCCACGTGGGTCTTGACCGTCGCCTCCGAGAGGACGAGCCGGGCGGCGATCTCGCCGTTGGACAGCCCCTGGGCGACGAGGAGCATGACCTCGCGCTCGCGCTCGGTCAGCCGCTCGATCTCGCGGTGCTCGGGCTCGCGGCCGGAGGACGGCAGCATCGGGGAGAAGCGGTCCAGGAGACGGCGGGTGGTCGAGGGGGCGACGACGGCGTCGCCGCTGTGCACCGAGCGGATCGCGCCCAGCAGTTCGCCCGGCGGCACGTCCTTCAGCATGAAGCCGCTCGCGCCCGCTTTCAGGCCGGAGAAGGCGTACTCGTCGAGGTCGAAGGTGGTCAGGATGAGCACCTTCGGGGCGTCGGGCGCCGCGCAGATCCGGCGGGTCGCCTCCACGCCGTCGAGCCGGGGCATCCGGACGTCCATGAGGACGACGTCGACCTCGGTGGTCCGCAGCACCTCCAGGGCCTCCGCGCCGTCGCCGGCCTCCGCCACGACCTCCATGTCCGGCTGGGCGGCGAGCACCATGCGGAAACCGGTGCGCAGCAGCACCTGGTCGTCGACGAGCATCACGCGGATGGACATGGGGTTCCTTCGGTGAGGGGACGGAGCGGGGACTCGCGGGTGGGTCGGACGGGGACGGGCCGGTCGGGGCGGGGGCGCTCGGTGGGAAGGGTCTCGGCGGGGCGGGGTCTCGGCGGGCGGGCCCGACGGGCGGACTCGTGGTGGGGGCTGCCGGGGGACGGCTCGCGGTAAACGGCTCGTGGTGGGCGGGCCCCTCTCAGTGTGCGGGCTTGAGCGGGAGCAGGACGCTGATCCGGAACCCGCCGCCGGGACGCGGTCCCGCGTCCAGGGTGCCGCCCACCATGCCGACCCGTTCCCGCATGCCGATGAGACCGTGGCCGCGCCCGTCGGCGCCGCCGTCCTCGTACATCTCCTGGGGCGCGCCCCGGCCGTCGTCCTCGACGAGGAGGCCGAGGCCGTCGTCGAAGTAGACGAGCCGGACGCTGGCGCCGGCGTCGGGGCCGCCGTGCTTGCGGGTGTTGGTGAGGGCTTCCTGGACGATCCGGTAGGCGGTCAGGCCGACGCCGGTGGGCAGCTCGCGCGGGGTGCCCTCGACGGCGAGGTCGACGGTGAGCCCGGCGCCGCGCACCTGCTCGACGAGCTCCTCGATCTGCTCCACGTCGGGCTGCGGCACGTACTCCCCCGCCTCCTGGTGCTCGCCGGTGCGCAGGATGCCGAGGAGGCGGCGCATCTCGGCGAGGGCCTGCCGGCCGGTGGTGGAGATGGTCTCCAGGGCCTGCTTGGCGGTCTCCGGGGAGGAGTCCATGACGTAGGCGGCGCCGTCGGCCTGCACCACCATCACCGACACGTTGTGCGCGACGACGTCGTGGAGCTCGCGGGCGATCCGGGCCCGCTCGGCCGCCACCGCGACCTTGGCCTGGGCCTCCCGCTCCCGCTCCAGCCGGGCGGCCTTCTCCTCCAGCTGGGCGAAGTAGGCGCGGCGGGTGCGCAGCGAGTCGCCGAGGACCCAGGCGAGGGCGAACGGCACGGCCATGATCACCGTGAAGAAGACCCGGGCGGGCACCGAGACGGTCTCCTCCAGCGGCCACCGCAGCTGGGAGAGCGGGGCGGCGCACAGTCCGCCGACGAGGGCGAGCCGGGAGGCCCAGCGGGGGCCGTCGTGCGCGGCGACGGTGAAGATGATCACGAGCATGGCGAAGTCCGCCATGAAGATCTGGATGTCGAGGACCAGCTGGACGACGCCGAGGGCGACGGCGAGCAGCAGCATCTTCTCGGGCGCCCGCCGCCGGAGCGCGACGACCAGCGAGAAGAGCGTGGCCACCGCCCCGTAGCCGACGGCGTGGTCGAGGGCCGGGTACATCGACCCGATCCACAGCGCGGAGAACCCGAGGAGGACGACGGCCCAGAAGACGTCGACGCCCGTCGGGTGGCTGCGGATGAAGTCGTAGAGGCGCTGCACGTAACCCAGAGTAGGGAAAGCCCGGGGGCGGGGGATCAACCGAGCGGTCGATCCTCGCGGCGTGACCCGTACACCCCGGGGTGGAGACTGGGGCGCGTGACGGATGAGGTGACGGGCGGGACGGCGCGGCCGCGGGGCGGTCGGGAGTGGCGGGGCTGGCGGGAGGCGACAGAGGAGGCGCTGTACGGCCCCGGGGGGTTCTTCCTGCGCCCCGAGGGCCCCGCGGGCCACTTCCGCACCTCGGTGCACGCCTCGCCGCTCTTCGCGGCGGCGGTGGCGCGGCTGCTCGTGGCGACGGCGGAGGAGCTGGGCGCCGACGAGGTCGACCTGGTGGACGTGGGCGCGGGCCGGGGCGAGCTGCTGGCCGGGGTGCTTGCGGCGGTCCCGGCGGGGCTGCGGGTGCGGGCGTACGCGGTGGAGCGGGCCGCCCGGCCGGAGGGGCTGCACGCGCGCGTGGAGTGGTCCGACCGGCTCCCCGAGGGCGTGCGCGGCCTGCTCTTCGCGAACGAGTGGCTGGACAACGTGCCGGTGGACGTCGCCGAGGTGGGCGAGGACGGCACGGTCCGGTACGTGGAGGTCCGCGCCGACGGCACCGAGCGGCTCGGCGCCCCGGTCGCGGGCCCGGACGCGGAGTGGCTGGCCCGCTGGTGGCCGCTGGAGGAGCCGGGCGGGCGGGCCGAGATCGGCCGGCCCCGGGACGAGGCGTGGGCGGCGGCGGTCGGCTCGCTGGCGGCGGGCCTGGCGGTGGCCGTGGACTACGGGCACGTACGGGGCTCCCGGCCGCCGTTCGGCACGCTGACCGGCTTCCGGGCGGGCCGGGAGGTCGCGCCGGTCCCGGACGGCACCGGGGACCTGACCTCCCACGTCGCCCTGGACGCCTGCGCGGCGGCGGTCCACGCGCGCGTGCCGGCGGAGCTGACGACCCAGCGCGAGGCGCTGCGCGGCCTCGGCGTCTCCGGTGCCCGCCCGCCGCTCGCGCTCGCCTCGACGGACCCGGCGGCGTACGTGCGCGCCCTGGCGGGCGCCGGGGAGGCGGCCGAACTGACCGCGCGCGGGGGCCTGGGCGACTTCCTGTGGCTGAGCCAGCGGGTGTGAGGGGGCGCCGGTCGTCCGGGGTCGGCGCCGTGGGGTCTCCGGGCCGCGGACCGGACGTCCGCGGGTCCTTCGTCCACAGGGCGGTGGCCGGGGCGACGGGTTGTCCACAGGCCGGGGGCTCGCCCGTCGGCGGGGTGGGCGGCGGGGGATACTGTCCGGCATGACGGAGACGACGGTCGGCATCGGCGGCGCGGCGGAGAGCACCGACATGGTGCTGAACATCGGCCCGCAGCACCCCTCCACGCACGGCGTGCTCCGGCTGCGGCTGGTGCTCGACGGCGAGGTGATCCGGCACGCGGAGCCGGTCGTCGGCTACATGCACCGGGGCGCCGAGAAGCTCTTCGAGGCCCGCGACTACCGCCAGATCGTCATGCTGGCCAACCGTCACGACTGGCTCTCCGCCTTCTCCAACGAGCTGGGCGTGGTGATGGGCGTCGAGCGGATGCTCGGCATGGAGGTGCCGGAGCGGGCGGTCTGGCTGCGGACGCTGCTCGCGGAGCTGAACCGGGTCCTGAACCACCTGATGTTCCTGGGTTCCTACCCGCTGGAGCTGGGCGGGATCACGCCCGTCTTCCACGCCTTCCGGGAGCGCGAGGAGCTCCAGACGGTGATGGAGGAGGTGTCCGGCGGCCGGATGCACTACATGTTCAACCGGGTCGGCGGCCTCAAGGAGGACCTGCCGGCGGGCTGGCTGGGCCGGGCCCGGCAGGCGGTCGCGGACGTGCGGTCGCGGATGGACGTCTACGACCGCCTGGTCCTCGGGAACGAAATCTTCCGGGCCCGGACGCGCGGCGTCGGCGTCCTGGCCCCGGAGACCGTGCACGCCTTCGGGGTGTCCGGTCCGATCGCCCGCGCCTCCGGCGTCGACTTCGATCTGCGGCGCGACGAGCCGTACCTGGCCTACGGGGAGCTCCAGGACACGCTGCGGGTCGTGGTGCGCCGGGAGGGCGACTGCCTGGCCCGCTTCGAGTGCCTGCTCGACCAGACGCACAACTCCCTGGAGCTGGCGGACGCCTGTCTGGACCGGCTCGCCGAGCTGCCGCCGGGCCCGGTCAACCAGCGGCTGCCGAAGGTCCTGAAGGCGCCGGAGGGGCACACGTACGCCTGGACCGAGAACCCGCTGGGGCTGAACGGCTACTACCTGGTGTCGAAGGGCGAGAAGACCCCGTACCGGCTGAAGCTGCGCTCGGCCTCGTACAACAACATCCAGGCGCTGGTGGAGCTGCTGCCGGGGACGCTGGTCGCGGACATGGTCGCGATCCTGGGCTCGTTCTTCTTCGTGGTCGGCGACATCGACAAGTAGGGGCCGCGCCGCGCCTTCAGGGGCGGCGCATGATCACGTGGTCGCGGGTCTCCCGGCCGGGGCGGCGGCGGTCGACGACCGTCCAGCCCCAGCGCGCGTACCGGCCCGTCAGCTCCGGCACGTCGAGGGTCATGAGCAGCGCGGGCCCGGTCCCCACGGCCGCCAGGAGGGCGTCGTGGAGTGCCCGGCCGAGGCCGCGGCCCTGATGGGCGGGGGCGACGAGGAGTTCGGCGAGCTCGAAGGCGGGCCCGGCCCCGGAGAGGACCGTGTCGGTCCAGCCGGCGGCGAGTCCGAGGAGTTCGCCGTCGGGGCCGAGGGCCGTCACCGCGTGGAAGCCGTCGCCCCGGGCCGCGGATCCCAGGAGGCGGTCCGCGGTCCGTACGGCGCCGAGCGGGGTGTCGTGCCAGGGGGCGCCGGCGAAGGCCTGGGCGCACAGGGCGATCAGCTCGTCCCGGCGGGCCGGGGCCTCCTCCGGGCGGAGGAGGACGAGGCGGTGGGTCACCGGTTGACGGCGCCGCGCAGTTCGGCGAGGTCGAGCTGCTCGGTCTCGTCGTGCGCGGTCAGGTCGATGACCTGGCCGATCGGTCCGGCGGCGGAGGGGCGGGGCACCGCGGGCTCCGCGTCGGACGGCTCCTCGTCGGCGCGCTCGGGGCGCGGGGCGACGGCGGCCGAGGCCGGGACCGGGGTGAGCGCGGGGCCCTGCGCCGCGCGGGCCTCCTCCAGGACCTCCTCGCCCACGACGTCGGCGAGGTCGGTGTCCTGGACGGCCTCGATGGCCGCCTTGTCCGTACCCGCCCGGTCGCCGGCCTGCGTGCCGGCCTGGCCGGTGGGCGTGCCGGTCTGCGTGCCGAAGAAGTCGAAGCCGCCCTCGGGGCGCGGGGCGGTCCTGCGGGTCGCGTACGGGGCGATCGCGCCGGCCGCCGGGACGGCCGGGGTCCGCTCCGGGCCCGCCGACGGCAGGGCCTTCGCGGTGGCGGCGGGGGCGAGCGCCGCCGGGGCGTCCCCGCCCGCCGGGTGGGCGTGCTCGCCGGCGCGCTCGGCGAGGTCGCGGGCGCGGGCCGCCTCGGCGGTGCGCCGGGCCCGCTGGGCGGCGGCGTTGCGGGGCAGGTCGCGCAGGGCCTGGGCGGCGCGGCGGTACGCCTCCGGGGTGGGCGTCGACCCGCCGGCGGTCAGCTCCTTGGGGGCCTCGGCGTTGGCCTGGGCGAGGACGCGCTGTCCTTCGAGGGCGCTGGCGCGCTCGGTCTCGGCGGTCGCGTAGCGGCGCAGCAGGTCGGCGTGCTCGCCGCGCAGCCCGGCCAGTTCGACGCGCTTGGCACGGAGCTTGGCGTCGAGGCGGATGCGCAGGGCGCGGGACTCCTCCAGGTCCGCCTCCAGTTCGGCGAGGCGCTCCTCGGCCTTCCACTGGTCGGCGGTGCGGGCACGGGTCAGCTCGGCGACCTGGCGGCCGGCGCTGCGGTCCCAGCCGCGCATGAGGACGGCACCGGTGACGGCGGCCGCCGACGCCGCGACGGCGAGCAGCCGCACGACCACGAGTTCACCGGTGACCCAGGCCGCCGCGGCGCACACGACCGCGACGCCGGCGACCGCGGAGGGCGGCATCAGCTTGTGCAGAGGCGGGGAATGACGGTGGCGTCCACGTGGCATGGCCTGAAATTTACCGTGCGTAGGCGTGGAGTGGGGGGTCGGCCCGGCAATCATTTGGCCACTTCTCGACAACGGAATCGGGCAGACCGCGTTCCGCTTCCGCTTCGGGCCGACTTCCCCTCTCCGGCGACTACTTGCCGACCAGCCCCTTCTCCTTCAGATAGGCGGCGGCGACGTCCTCCGGCTTCGCCCGCTCGGCGTCGACCTTGCGGTTGAGTTCGGCGAGATCCGCGGTGGTCAGCACCTTGGTGATCTTGTCGAGGGCGGCGGCGACCTCCGGCGCGCCGGCCTCCTTCGCGTTCACCACCGGCAGGACGTTGTCCGCGTTCTGCAGCTTCTTGTCGTCCTCCAGGAAGACCAGGCCGAAGCCGTCGATCGTGGCGTCCGTGGTGGTGGTGAGGACCAGCTGGTCCACCCCGTCCTTGACGGCCTGCTTGGCCTGCGGGGTACCGACGCCCTTGGGGTCGACGCCCGTCACGTCGATGCCGTAGGTCTTCTTCAGACCGGGGGCGCAGAAGGGCCGCACCGCGCATTCGTCGCCGGCCGCGATCTTCACCTTCAGCTTCGCCGCGCCGAGATCCGAAAGCGTCTTCAGCTTGTTCTTCTCGGCGAATTCCTTGGTCACCGCGAAGGCGTTCTGGTCGACCGCCCCGCCGACTTCCAGGACCTTCAGTCCGCGCGGCTCGGCGAGCTTCCGCAGTGCGTCCACGGTGGCCTTCGCGTCACCGGAGGCGACCGGCTTCTCCTCCGGCGCCTTCGGGCCGTTCGCCTTGGCGTTGAGGAATTCCGCGAGCGTCGCCGCGTATTCCGGTACGACGTCGATCTCGCCCTTCTCCAGGGCGGGCTCGTACAGCTCGCGGTTCTTCACGGTGGTGACCGAGACCGAGTAGCCCGCGTCCCGCAGCGACTGCGCGTACAGCTCGGCGAGCACCTTCGACTCGGTGAAGGCGGCGGCGCCGACCACCAGGGAGCCCTTGTCGCCGCCGGAGCCGCCGGAGGTCGTCTCCTTGCCCTTCTCCAGGCTGTCGCCGCCGCACGCGGTGAGGGAGACGGCCAGCACGGCGGCACCCAGCAGCGCGCCGGTGGCGCGCGAGATCCTGTTCACGTCTTTCCGTCCTTCTCTTTCGGTGTTCCGAGTACGTCAAGTCCGGGGCGGCCGGGGCACCAGGAGCCGGTCCACGCCGACCAGCACGCCCTCCACCGCGAGCGCGAGCAGCGCCACCAGGACGGCGCCCGCGACCACCTGCGCGGTGTCGTACAGCGCGAAGCCGGCGGTGATGATCCGGCCGAGCCCGCCCTGGCCGACCATGGCGGCGATGGTCGCGGTGGCGACCACCTGCACGGCGGCGGAGCGTACCCCCGTCATGACCACGGGGGCCGCCAGCGGCAGCTCCACCCGGCGGAAGACCTGAGCGCCCGTCATCCCCATGCCCCGGGCCGCGCGGACGGCCGCCCGGTCGACCTCGCGCACGCCCACGTACGCGTTGGTCAGCAGCGGCGGTATCGCGAAGAGGACCAGCGCGGTCACGGTCGGCACGTATCCGGCGTTCCGCAGCGGGGAGACCATGAAGAGGGCGAGGACCGCGAAGACCGGGACGGCCCGCCCCACGTTCGACACGTTGACCGCCAGCGCGCCGCCGCGTCCGAGGTGGCCGAGCCAGAGGCCCAGCGGCAGCGCGACCGCGCCGGCGATCAGCAGGGCGAGCGCGCTCACGTACACGTGCTCGGCGAGGCGCGCCCCGATGCCCTCCTCGCCGCTCCAGTGCGCCCCGGTGGTGAGCCAGGTCCACGCGTCCGCCACGACCCCCACCTCACTCACCCCCCGGCGCGCCCTGGGCCCTGGACCAGGGGGTGAGCAGCCGCTGGAGGCCCAGGAGCAGCAGGTCGGCGGTGACGGCGAGCAGCACGCAGAGCACCGAGGCGGCGAGCACCTGCGCCTTGAAGAAGGTGGGCAGGGCGTCCTCGATGAGATTGCCGAGGCCGCCGCGGCCGACGACCGAGCCGATGGTGGTGAGGGCGATGGTGGAGACCGTGGCCATCCGGACGCCGGCCATCAGGACCGGCAGCGCGAGGGGCAGTTCGACCTGCCAGAGCAGCCGCCAGGGGCCGAAGCCCAGGCCCCGGGCGGCCTCCCGGGTCTCGGCCGGGACGGCTTCGAGTCCGGCCAGCGCGTTCCGCACCAGGATCGTCAGGGCGTACAGCACGAGGCCGGTGACGACGAGCGCGGAGGAGAGCCCGAAGACGGGCAGCAGCAGCGAGAACATGGCGAGCGACGGCACCGTGTAGAGCAGGGTGGTGAGCCCGAGGACGGGGGTGGCCAGGCGCGGGCGGGCGCGGACCAGGAGGGCCAGCGGCACGGCGACGAGCAGCGCGATCGCCACCGAGGCGGCGGTGAGGCCGATGTGCTGGACCAGCGCGTCGGTCAGCTCCGCGCGGCGGGTGCGCAGGTACTCCCCGCAGATCCAGTCGTTGGCGACCAGGCAGTTCGGCGCGCTCATCCGGACCTCCCCCAGGTCGTCGCCGCTAGAACGTGTGTCTGACGACGACCCTAACCCGCCCCACCGACGGATCGGCGGGTCCGCGGCCTCGTGGCGCCCATCCGCCACCTCGCCGCAACACCTCCTTCACACAGACCGGATGACGAGGGGACACAATGGGCCCCATGATCCGGTTCGAACAGGTGACCAAGCGCTACCCGGACGGCACCACCGCGGTCGACGACCTCTCCTTCGAGGTCGCCGAAGGTGAGCTCGTCACGCTCGTGGGCCCCTCGGGCTGCGGCAAGACGACCACGATGATGATGGTGAACCGGCTGGTCGAACCGACCGCCGGCCGCGTCCTCGTCGACGGCCGCGACATCGCCGGAGTGGACCCCGTCGCCCTGCGCCGCAAGATCGGCTACGTCATCCAGCAGGTCGGGCTCTTCCCGCACCGCACGGTCCTCGACAACACCGCGACCGTCCCCGCCCTGCTCGGCTGGAAGAAGGCCGCCGCACGCGCGCGTGCCGCCGAACTCCTCGAACTCGTCGGCCTCGACCCCGCCGTCCACGGCGCCCGCTACCCCGCGCAGCTCTCCGGCGGTCAGCGCCAGCGCGTCGGCGTGGCCCGCGCGCTCGCCGCCGACCCGCCGGTCCTCCTCATGGACGAGCCCTTCGGCGCCGTCGACCCGGTCGTCCGCGAACGGCTCCAGAACGAGTTCCTCGCCCTCCAGGCCACCGTCCGCAAGACCGTCCTCCTCGTCACCCACGACATCGAGGAGGCCGTCCGGATGGGCGACCGCATGGCCGTCTACGGACAGGGCCGCATCGAGCAGTTCGACACCCCGGCCACCGTCCTCGCCTCCCCCGCCACCCCGTACGTGGCCGACTTCGTCGGCGGCGACCGCGCCCTCAAGCGGCTCGCCGTCACCCCCGTCACCGCCGAGGACCTCGACCCGCTGCCGGACGACGCGCCCGCCCCCGTAACGGAATCCGGCCCCGCACCGGAATCCGCCGTACCGGGATCCGGCCCCGTACCCCGCTCCGTCCCCCTCGGAAGCACCCTCAAGGACGCGCTCGCCCTGCTCCTCCAGGACGACTCCGGGCACCTGACCGTCACCGGCGCCGACGGCCGCCCGCTCGGCACCCTCACCCCCGCCGGCGTGCACCGCGCGCTGCGCCGCGCCGACGCGTAGGACCCGCCCGGCCGTGACCGCCGGGCCGGCCCCGGCGCTCAGTCCGCCCGGAGCCTCCCGCTCATCCACACCAGGCCGGGCGGGATCTCCCGGTTCCACGTGGTGAAGTTGTGCCCGCCGCTCTCCAGCGTGATCGAGGAGACCCGCGCCGGACTCCTCACCTTGCGGATGAACTCCCGGGTCCCCTTCAGGTTCCCCTCGCCCCGCTCCGACGTCGTCACCAGGAACGACGACGCCGGCTGCGGCCGGTGGTCCAGGCTCCACAGCAGGTCGGCCCGGCGCCGCAGCTCCCGGTCCCCGTGGAACAGGTCACCGGTCGTCACGTCCTCCGCCGCCCGGTAGTACGCCGAGAACCCCGCCCCCGCCGCGAACCGGTCCGGATGGTGCAGCGCGATCTTCAGCGCGCAGTAGCCCCCCGTCGAGTTCCCCATGACCCCCCAGTTCCGCGGCTTCGACCCCACCCGGTACGACTCCGAGACCGCCCGCGGCAGGTCCTCCGCGAAGAAGGTCTCCGTCCGCGGACCTCCCGGCACGTCCACGCACTCGGTGTCCCGCGGCGGCGCCACCGTCGGCCGCAGCATCACCAGCACCATCGGCCGCATCCGGCCCTCCTTCGCCTGGAGGTACGCCGTCCGCGGGTACTTCAGCCCCTTGATCAGGTTCTCCGCCGTGCCCGGATACCCCGTCAGCACCACCGCCGCCGGGAACGACCGCTTCGCGTACCGCTCCTGGAAGTACTCCGGCGGCAGGTACACGAAGGCCGGCGACGTGATCCCCGACCGGTCGCCCCGCACCACCACCTCCTGGATCTGCCCGCCCACCGACGGCCGCGCCCCGCCCGGCACGTCCACCGCCCGCGTCCCCACCACCCGGACGTCCTTCGCGGCGGCGCCGTGGTCGACGACCACCCCCATCTCCTGCTCCTGGCCGAAGAGGTCGGCCCAGGAGCCGTAGAAGAGGAAGGAACGGTTCGCCGCGAGCCCCACCGCCGCGAACAGCGCCAGCTGCGTCGCGAACAGCAACCCCACCCTGCCCAGCACCGGCCGCCACCCCCGGCGGGCGAGCCGCGGCCACAGCAGCACCGTGACCGCGAACAGCGCGAGGGCCGCCGCCACCGCCGTGACCAGCGCCGCGCCACTCGTGAGACCCATCAGACGTCCGCACCTTCCTGTACGACTTCCCGGACGTCCCGACGACTTCCTGAGAATTTCCCGTGCCCGAATGAACCCGCCCCCGCGCAGCCCCGTCCTAAGGAGCGCCCCGAACAGGGCCGAAAACGACCACGGACGCACGGGAAGCGCAGGAAGCGATGTCTGTCACGGTAGATGGGGACAAAACATCATCGGTTCCGGTTCGGCTCCGCCGAATTCTCCGCGGGCCACGACCGGAACGGATCCCCTCCCTCATCGGCACGGCCTGCACCCTCGTCGGCCTCCTCGACATCGCCGCCGGAGTCTTCCCCCGCTTCCGCGCCAGCCGCGTCCACGCCCTCGCCGAGGTCCTCCCCGGCACCCTGGGCCCCCTCTCCGCCGCCGTCTCGCTCAGCGCCGGAGTCCTCCTGCTCCTCCTCGCCCACGGCCTCAAGCGGCACAAGCGCCGCGCCTGGCGCGCCGTCGTCCTCCTCCTGCCGCTCGGCGCCGTCGCCCAGTTCGTCTGGCGCCACTCCGTCCTCGGCTCCCTGCTCTCCCTCGCCCTGCTCGCCCTGCTGCTGCGCCACCGCGACCAGTTCGCCGCCCTCCCCGACCCCCGCAGCCGCTGGCGCGCCCTCGCCAACTTCGTCGTCATGGGCGCCGGCTCCCTCGCCCTCGGCCTCGTCGTCGTCAGCGCCCACCCCCGCCGCGTCGTCGGCGACCCCAGCCTCACCGACCGCCTCGAACACGTCCTCCTCGGACTCCTCGGCGTCGAAGGCCCCGTCGCCTACACCCACGGCGTCGACTGGACCGTCGGCTACTCCCTCGGCGCCCTCGGCATGCTCACCGCGCTGACCACCCTCTACCTGGCCCTGCGCCCCGAACACCCCGCCGCCCGCCTCACCGCCGAGGACGAGACCCGGCTCCGCGCCCTCCTCGACCGGCACGGCGGCCGCGACTCCCTCGGCCACTTCGCCCTCCGCCACGACAAGGGCGTCGTCTTCTCCCCCAGCGGCAAGGCCGCCGTCTGCTACCGCGTCGTCTCCGGCGTCATGCTCGCCAGCGGCGACCCCATCGGCGACGTCGAGGCCTGGCCCGGCGCCATCGAACGCTTCATGGACGAGGCCCGCGCCCACTCCTGGACCCCCGCCGTCATGGGCTGCTCCGAGACCGGCGGCCAGGTCTGGACCCGCGAGACCGGCCTCGACGCCCTCGAACTCGGCGACGAGGCCGTCATCGACGTCGACGCCTTCTCGCTCTCCGGCCGCGCCATGCGCAACGTCCGCCAGATGGTCAAACGGATCGAACGCGGCGGCTACACCACCCGCGTACGCCGGGTCCGCGACCTCTCCGACGACGAACTCGACCGCGTCCGGAAGGCCGCCGCCGCCTGGCGCGGCACCGACACCGAACGCGGCTTCTCCATGGCCCTCGGCCGCATCGGCGCCCCCGGCGACGGTGACGCCGTCATAGCCACCGCCCACCTCACCGACCCCGATCAGCAGGACGGCCCCTACGGCGACCTCAAAGCCATGATCCACTTCGTGCCCTGGGGCCCCGACGGCATGTCCCTGGAACTCATGCGCCGCGACCGCTCCGCCGACCCCGGCATGAACGAACTCCTCATCGTCGCCGCCCTCCAGGCCGCCCCCGACCTCGCCATCCGCCGCGTCTCCCTCAACTTCGCCATGTTCCGCTCCACCCTCGCCCGCGGCGAACGCATCGGCGCAGGACCCGTCCTCCGCCTCTGGCGCGGCCTCCTCCTCTTCCTCTCCCGCTGGTTCCAGATCGAGTCCCTCTACAAGTTCAACGCCAAGTTCCAGCCCCGCTGGGAACCCCGCTTCGTCGTCTACCGCGCCGGCCGCGACCTCCCCCGCATCGGCCTCGCCGCCATGCAGGCCGAAGGCTTCCTCACCCTCGCCCTCCCCCGCCCCTTCACCCGCCGCCGCCCCGCCAGGACCCCCCGGCCCTGCGCCCACGTCGTCCCCCAGCGCACCGCCCGCGAAGAAGTCAGCACGGCCTGAAACCGCCCCCGCCCCCGCCGGGCCCTACGCTGGTCGTATGAGTACGACGATCGACCGGGGCGCTCCCCTCGGCCTCCCCGAGTGGGACCGCTGCGCGGTCATGGGCGTGGTCAACGTGACCCCGGACTCCTTCTCCGACGGCGGCCGCTGGTTCGACACCACGACCGCCGTCAAGCACGGCCTCGACCTCGTCGCCCAGGGCGCCGACCTCGTCGACGTCGGCGGCGAGTCCACCCGCCCCGGCGCCACCCGCGTCGACGAGGAGGAGGAACTCCGCCGCGTCGTCCCCGTAGTCCGCGGCCTCGCCGCCGAAGGCGTCACCGTCTCCGTCGACACCATGCGCGCCTCCGTCGCCACCGCCGCCGTCCGGGCCGGCGCCACCCTCGTCAACGACGTCAGCGGCGGCCTCGCCGACCCCCGCATGGTCCCCGCCGTCGCCGCCGCCGAGGTCCCCTTCGTCGTCATGCACTGGCGCGGCTTCAGCGAGTCCATGAACAGCCTCGCCGTCTACGACGACGTCGTCACCGAGGTCGTCACCGAACTCCGCACCCGCATGGAGGCCGTCGTCGACGGCGGCATCGCCCCCGAGCGGATCGTCATCGACCCCGGCCTCGGCTTCGCCAAGCTCGCCCCCCACGACCTCGCCCTCGTCGCCCACCTCCCCGAGCTGCGCGCCCTCGGCCGCCCCCTCCTCGTCGCCGCCTCCCGCAAGCGCTTCCTCGGCCACGTCCTCACCCGCGAACCCGGCGCCGCCCCGCCCCCCGCCCGCGAACGCGACGCCGCCACCGCCGCCGTCTCCGCCCTCGCCGCCCACGAGGGCGCCTGGGCCGTCCGCGTCCACGAGGTCCGCGCCACCGCCGACGCCGTCCGCGTCGCCCGCGCCGTCGAAGGAGCCCGGTGACCGCCGGGGACCCCCCGGCCCCCGCCGGACGCGACGCCGACCTCGCCGCCGTCGAGGCCGCGAACACCGCCTTCTACACGGCGTTGGAGGAAGGTGACTTCGACCGCCTCGACGACCTCTGGCTCGACGACGGCGCCACCGGCGTCTCCTGCGTCCACCCCGGCTGGCCCGTCCTCACCGGCCGCGGCGAGGTCCTCCGCTCGTACGCGCTGATCATGGCGCACACCGACTACATCCAGTTCTTCCTCACCGACGTCCGGATCTCCCTCGCCGGCGACACCGCCCTCGTCACCTGCACCGAGAACATCCTCAGCGGCGGCCCCGCCGAGGACGGCGCCGAGCTCGGCCCCCTCGTCGGCCAGCTCGTCGTCGCCACCAACGCCTTCCGCAGGACCCCCGGAGGATGGCGGATCTGGTCCCACCACGCCTCCCCCGTCATCGCCGAAGCCGACGACGACACGCCCCCCACGACCCCCGCCGACGACGCCGGACCCACCGCCTGACGCCCCCGACAGCAAGCGCTGTCGGTGCCCGCAGGTAGATTCGGTGGAGGACACCCGGCCGTCCGCACCCGGCTGCGTGCCTCCGCAACTACGACAGCAGGAGTGATTCGCGTGGATCGTGTCGCGCTGCGCGGCCTCAAGGCCCGAGGTCACCACGGCGTCTTCCCCAAGGAGCGCGAGGAGGGGCAGACCTTCATCGTGGACCTGGTCCTCGGCCTCGACACCCGCCCGGCGGCCGCCGACGACGACCTCACCAAGACCGTCCACTACGGCATCGTCGCCGAAGAGGTCGTCGACGTCGTCCAGGGCGAGCCCGTGGACCTGATCGAGACCCTCGCCGAGCGCATCGCCCAGCAGTGCCTCAGCCACGCGGGCGTGCAGGAGGTCGAAGTGGTCGTCCACAAGCCGGACGCCCCCATCACCGTCCCCTTCGACGACGTCACCATCACGATCACCCGGAGCCGACGATGAAACCGAGCCAGAGCGACCCCACCGTCCAGCCCGTGCCGGCCTCCGTCGTCGCCACCGTCGACGCCGCCGACACCACCCTCTCCAACCCCCGATGGGCCGTCGTCGCCCTCGGAGCCAACCTCGGCAACCGCCTGGAGAACCTCCAGGGAGCCGTCGACGCCCTCGCCGACACCCCCGGCCTCCGCGTCAAGGCCGTCTCCCCCGTCTACGAGACGGAGCCCTGGGGCGTCGACCCCGACACCCAGCCCTCGTACCTCAACGCCGTCGCCCTCGTACGGACCACCCTGCCGCCCTCCTCCCTCCTGGAGCGCGCCCAGGCCGTCGAGGAGGCCTTCCACCGGGTCCGGGACGAGCGCTGGGGCGCCCGCACCCTCGACGTCGACATCGTCGCCTACGCGGACGTGGTCTCCGACGACCCCGTCCTCACCCTCCCGCACCCCCGGGCCCACGAGCGGGCCTTCGTGCTGGCCCCCTGGCACGACGTGGACCCCGAGGCCCAGCTGCCCGGCCACGGCGCCGTCACCGCCCTCCTGGCCGCCGTCGGCCTCGCGGGCCTGACGCCCCGCCCAGACCTGGAACTCCGTCTCCCCGAGTAATCGTTACGCTACGTGGCAGACCACCCGCGACCACGTGAAGGACACCCGGTGAAACAACTGCGGCTCAAAGTGCTCGCCGGACTCTTCCTGGTCGCCGGCATCCTCTCCTGGGGCGGCGCCCGCCTGTGGGACTCGGTCGGCACGCTCCCCAGCGTGCCGCTCGCCGCGCCGATCGTCCTCGCGGTGATCGCGGTGGTCCTCACCGCCACCGCCCTCTCGATCAGGGCCCGCCTCAAGGCCCAGCGCGAGCGCCGCCCCGGCGCCAAGGGCGTCGAGCCCCTGATGGCCGCCCGCGCGGTCGTCTTCGGCCAGGCCAGCGCCCTGGTCGCCGCCCTCGTCGCCGGCCTCTACGGCGGCGTGGGCGTCTTCCTCCTCGGCTCCCTCGACGTCCCCGCCCGCCGCGACCAGGCCCTCTACGCCGCCGCCGCGCTCCTCGCCGCCTTCGCCGTCATCGCCGCCGCCCTCTTCCTGGAACGCGTCTGCAGACTCCCGGAGGACGACGACAAGGGCCCCGCCCCCGCCGCCTGACCCCTACCACGCCTCCCGGGCCAGATGCCCGTTCACCAGGAAGGTCGGGTACGGAGCGAGCCGGTACCCGTAGAAGGTGAACGGCTTCGTGCCGAGAGCCGGGCGGGGACGGACCTCGTGCACCTGGACCCAGGAGGACTCGGGCGGGTCCAGGGGGTGGTGCTCGGGGGTGAAGGTGCCTCGGGACCGCCAGCGGTTGGAAACGTAGAGCTGCGAGGCGAGCCCTCGCTTCGAGGGGGTGAATCGCGCACCGATGATGCGAGCCAGATCTACGAGGAAGGGAACGTTGGCGCTCGTGATCATCCGCCCGTACCCGTGGCGGGTGTCATGGCCGTCGCCGTCGATGTAGCCGTCGACAAACCCGTCGAAGGTCGCCGCGTCGCGGAGGACCACCCGGGGGAACCCCTGGCGCATGTGGTGCGCGTCCCCGCCCACGTAGTGGCGCATCGCGTCGCTGAGGTATGAGGACACCACTCGGACTCGGAAGCCCGGCAGGTCCCGCTTCAGAAAGCCCGAGGGCCTCGTCACCGCCTCCAGCCGGGCAGGCAATCCCGTACAGGCGGTCAGGGCGGTCGCGTACCGGGACGCGAAGCCCTCGTCGTTCACGATCAAAGAGACGTAGTTCTTGTACACCGTCCCATCCGCGCAGGTGGCGCCCACGAAGTAGCCGAAGTCGTACCCCGGCCTGATCATCGGCCGCTCGCGGCACAGCTTCCGCGCGGGCGTCCATGCGACCGTCGTCCCCGCCGCGTCCGCCGCGTGCGTCCACCCGTCCGGCGTGAACAGCAGCAGGTCCGGGCTGGCGAGGAAGGCCATGTGGTCGGTGACCACCTCGACGGCGTGCCGCGCCTTGGCGGCGGTCACACCAGTGACCGTGGTCCGCACCGTCCGTTCCCCGTCCAGGGTCCACATGAGGTCGCCGGAGGCCACGTTCTTCGCCTGAACGCGGCCTCCGACCAGATTGACGAGCATCTTGCTCGCAAGGCCGTATCCCCTACCGGGGACGGTAGAGAGCACGGCGGGCGGTTCGCCCCTAACGTGCCAGAATCAGGGACATGGCCTCGGCCCTGGTGGTAGCGTCGCGAAGTTGTCCGCGCACTGCCGAGGTGGTCGTCTTCGCACCGGGCTTGCGGACCCCGCGCAGGCTCATGCACATGTGCTCGGCCTCGATGACGACGATGGCCCCGCGCGCCTCCAGGATCTCCATCAGCGAGTCGGCGATCTGCGTCGTGAGACGTTCCTGCACCTGCGGACGTCGGGCAAAGACATCCACCAGGCGGGCCAGCTTCGACAGCCCGGTAATTTTGCCCGATTCCGCTGGAATATAACCAATGTGGGCTACGCCATGAAATGGGAGCAAATGATGCTCACAGGTGGCCATCAGTTCGATGTCCTTCACCAGGACCATTTCATCGTGCCCCAGGTCGAACGTCGTCGTCAGAACCTCCTCGGGCTTCTGCCACAGCCCCGCGAAAAGCTCCTTGTACGCCCGCGCCACGCGCGCCGGCGTCTCCCTCAGGCCCTCGCGGTCCGGGTCCTCGCCGACCGCGATGAGGAGCTCTCGTACGGCGTTCTCGGCGCGCTTCTCGTCGAACTCGCCGATCCTGCCCTCGCCGTCCAGCGTCACCGGGTCGGTCATCTGTGCCTCGTTCCGTCTGGTCTGACATGGCGCGCAAAAGAGCCGCGCCCCCACAGGCTAGAACCTGTGGGGGCGCGGCTTCCATTCCGGGGGTCCGGGGCTCAGGGCTCCGGGGTGTCCTCGGGGGCGATGTCGATGCCCTTGGTGGTGTCCACCGAGGCCGTGCCGTTCGCGGTGTTCGTCAGGGCCAGCTCCTTGGGGGAGAGGACCGGCGGACGCGTGGACGGGGTGCGGCGGGAGGAGCCGGTCCAGGCCGGGCGGGCCGGGCGCTTGACGATCGGGGCGAAGATCTCGGCGATCTCCTCCTTGCCCAGGGTCTCCTTCTCCAGGAGGGCCAGGACCAGGTTGTCGAGGACGTCGCGGTTCTCGACCAGGATCTCCCACGCCTCGTTGTGCGCGGTCTCGATGAGCTTCTTGACCTCTTCGTCGACCAGCGCGGCGACCTCTTCCGAGTAGTCGCGCTGGTGGGACATCTCGCGGCCGAGGAAGGGCTCGGTGTTGTCGCCGCCGAACTTGATGGCGCCGAGCCGCTCGGTCATGCCGTACTGCGTGACCATCGCGCGGGCGGTGGCCGTGGCCTTCTCGATGTCGTTCGCGGCGCCCGTGGTCGGGTCGTGGAAGACAAGCTCCTCCGCGGCGCGGCCGCCCAGCATGTAGGCCAGCTGGTCGAGCATCTCGTTGCGGGTGGTGGAGTACTTGTCCTCGTCCGGGAGGACCATCGTGTAGCCCAGGGCGCGGCCGCGGGACAGGATGGTGATCTTGTGGACGGGGTCGGCGTTCGGGGAGGCCGCCGCGACCAGGGCGTGGCCGCCCTCGTGGTACGCGGTGATCTTCTTCTCCTTGTCCGACATGATGCGGGTCCGCTTCTGCGGGCCCGCGACCACGCGGTCGATCGCCTCGTCCAGAGCGTGGTTGTCGATCAGCTTCCGGTCGCTGCGTGCGGTGAGGAGCGCGGCCTCGTTGAGGACGTTCGACAGGTCCGCGCCGGTGAAGCCGGGGGTCCGACGGGCGACGGCGCCGAGGTCGACGTCCGGGGCGACCGGCTTGCCCTTCTGGTGGACCTTGAGGATCTCCAGGCGGCCCTGCATGTCGGGGCGGTCGACGGCGATCTGCCGGTCGAAGCGGCCCGGGCGCAGGAGGGCGGGGTCGAGGATGTCGGGCCGGTTGGTGGCGGCGATCAGGATGACGCCGCCCTTGACGTCGAAGCCGTCCATCTCGACGAGGAGCTGGTTGAGGGTCTGCTCGCGCTCGTCGTGTCCGCCGCCGAGGCCGGCGCCGCGGTGGCGGCCGACCGCGTCGATCTCGTCGACGAAGACGATGGCCGGGGCGTTCGCCTTGGCCTGCTCGAAGAGGTCGCGGACCCGGCTGGCGCCGACGCCGACGAACATCTCGACGAAGTCGGAGCCGGAGATCGAGTAGAAGGGCACCCCGGCCTCGCCGGCGACGGCGCGCGCGAGGAGCGTCTTGCCGGTTCCGGGCGGGCCGTAGAGCAGGACGCCCTTCGGGATCTTGGCGCCGACGGCCTGGAACTTGGCGGGTTCCTGGAGGAATTCCTTGATCTCGTGGAGTTCCTCGACGGCCTCGTCGGAGCCGGCGACGTCCGCGAAGGTCGTCTTGGGCGTGTCCTTGGTGATGAGCTTCGCCTTGGACTTGCCGAAGTTCATGACGCGGGAGCCGCCGCCCTGCATCTGGTTCATCAGGAAGAGGAAGACGACCACGATGAGGACGAAGGGGAGGAGCGAGAGCAGGATCGAGACGAAGGGCGACTGCTTCGTCGGGGAGACGGTGTAGCCCTTCTCGATCTGTCCGGCCTCGAACTTCTCCTGCAGCTTGTCGGCGAGGTCGGCGCCCTGGGTGCCGATGTAGCTGGCCTGGACCTTGTTGCTGCCGTCGATCTTCGTGTCGCCGGTGAGCTCGATCTTGACGATCTGCTCGTCACCGGTGGTGATCTTTGCCTGCTTGACCTGGTTCTTGTCGATCGCCTGGACGACCTTGCCGGTGTCCACCGTCTTGTAGCCCTCGGACGAGCCGACGACCTGCATCAGCACGACCACGGCGAGGACGGCCAGCACGATCCACATGACCGGCCCACGGAAGTATCGCTTCACGTCCATCCATACGGAGCGAGAATCGCCCCGTCCCTCCTGCCCGTAGGTAAATGCCGCTGTATGAGAAAAGCTGTGCGAGAAGCACGGTGTGGAAAAAGCTGTTCTTCGGACGGTACCTCAGCATCGTCGCCCGCGACCGCCTTCCCGTGGTTCAACGGGAGGAAGGCGGTGCGGGTTCCCCGTCCGGCGGGGTTCGCTCAGCCGCCGTAGACGTGGGGGGCGAGCGTGCCGACGAAGGGGAGGTTCCGGTACTTCTCCGCGTAGTCGAGGCCGTAGCCGACGACGAACTCGTTGGGGATGTCGAAGCCGATCCACTTGACGTCGATGGCGACCTTGGCGGCGTCCGGCTTGCGCAGCAGGGTGCAGACCTCCAGGGAGGCCGGCTCGCGCGAGCCGAGGTTCGACAGGAGCCAGGACAGCGTCAGACCGGAGTCGATGATGTCCTCGACGATCAGGACGTGCTTGCCCTTGATGTCGGTGTCGAGGTCCTTGAGGATGCGGACGACGCCCGAGGACTGGGTGCCGGCGCCGTAGGAGGAGACGGCCATCCAGTCCATGGTGACGGGGGTGGACAGGGCGCGTGCCAGGTCCGCCATCACCATCACGGCGCCCTTGAGGACTCCGACGATGAGCAGGTCCTTGCCCGCGTATTCCGCGTCGATCTTCGCCGCCAGCTCGGCCAGCTTGGCGTCGATCTCTTCCTTGGTGATGAGCACCGACTGGAGGTCGGTGCCCATGTCCTTCTCGTTCACCCGGGTCACTTTCGTTGCAACGTGCGTCAGCCTTGCCGGATGACCAGTCTGCCACCCTGGCGGCGGGCTTCGACGCGACCGGGCAGGTTGATGGCGCCCTGGCCGCGCCAGCCGGTGATGAGCCGGTCGAGTTCTTCGATGTGCCGGGCGAAGAGGGAGCCGGCGGGAGCGCCCTCCGCGATGGCTGCGCGGCGCAGGACGCGGCGGCGCACGGCGGGGGGCAGGCCGTGGAGCTTGGCGCATTCGAGCGCGCCGGCCTCGTCGCGTACGGCGGTCTCGACGTCGGCGGCCCAGGTGTCGAGGGCGTCGGCGTCGTCGCGGGAGAGCTGGGCCGTTCGGGCGAGGGCTTCGACGACGCCCTTGCCGAGGGCCTTCTCCAGGGCGGGGAGGCCCTCGTGGCGGAGGCGGGAGCGGGTGTAGGCGGGGTCGCTGTTGTGGGGGTCGTCCCAGACGGCGAGTTCCTGGGCGACGCAGGCCTTGCGGACGGTCTGGCGGTCGAGCTGGAGGAAGGGGCGCCGGTAGCGGCCCTGGGTGCCGGAGACGGCGGCCATGCCGGAGAGGGAGCGGATCCCGGAGCCGCGGGCGAGGCCGAGGAGGACGGTCTCGGCCTGGTCGTCGCGGGTGTGGCCGAGGAGGATCGCGGTGGCGCCGTGGCGCTCGGCGGCGGCGTCGAGGGCGGCGTAGCGGGCGTCGCGGGCGGCGGCCTCGGGTCCGCCTTCGCGGCCGACGGTGACGGCGACGGCTTCGACGGGGGCGAGGCCGAGGGCGGTCATGCGGTCGGCGACCTCGTCGGCGCGGACGGAGGAGCCGTCCTGGAGGCCGTGGTCGACGGTGATGCCGCCGGCGCGGACGGGGAGTTTGCGGGCCTCGAAGGCGAGGGCGGAGGCGAGCGCCATGGAGTCGGCTCCGCCGGAGCAGGCGACGAGCACGAGGGGGTGCGTGTCGCGGGGGGCGGCGGGGTCGGTGGGGTGCTCGGTGAGGACGTCGTGGAGTACGCGGCGGACCGCCAGGCGTATCGCCGCGACCGCAGGATGGGGACCCATGGTTCGGTGCCCTTCGTGAATGGGGTGGGGTGCCTCGGTCGGAGTGTTAACGGTCGGAATGGGGTGTTCGGTCACTCAGAGTGCGTCGATGGTGACAGAAACGTGGCCCTTACCCGAGCATTGCACGCCTCACCCCACGCTCAGGGTCCCTCGGACGGGTGATTGGTGGCGTGTTCCGTCGTGTTCCGGTGTCACGCGCCGCTTGCGCCCCGGGAGTCTGCCGTACGGTGCGCCCGGCTCAGGACTCCGCCCTGCGGTGGACGCGGGCGATCCAGTCGGCGGGGGCGGCGATCTCGCTCTTGGTGGGGAGCGTGTTGGGGGAGGTCCAGACGCGGTTGAAGCCGTCCATGCCGACCTCGTCGACGACGGCGCGGACGAAGCGTTCGCCGTCGCGGTACTGGCGGAGCTTGGCGTCGAGGCCGAGGAGCTTGCGCAGCGCGAGGTCGAGGCGGGAGGCGCCGCGGGCGCGGCGGGCCTGGAACTTCTCGCGGATCTCGGCGACGGAGGGGACGACCTGGGGGCCGACGCCGTCCATGACGTAGTCGGCGTGGCCTTCGAGGAGGGACATGACGGCGGTGAGGCGGCCGAGGACCTCGCGCTGTTCGGGGGTCTGGACGAGTTCGACGAGGGAGGGGGCGGGGTCGCCCTCCTCGGCCTCGGGGCGGCCGCCGGCGAGGGTCTGGGCGGCTTCGCGGAGGCGTTCGAGGAAGGTGCCGGGGTCGACGTCGGTGGCGGCGAGGAATGACTGGATCTCGCCCTGGAGGTGGTCGCGGAGCCAGGGGACGGCGGTGAACTGGGTGCGGTGGGTCTCCTCGTGGAGGCAGACCCAGAGGCGGAAGTCGTGGGGGGAGACGCCGAGCTCGCGCTCGACGTGGACGATGTTGGGGGCGACGAGGAGGAGCCGGCCGCCGCCCTGGGGGGCGCCGGGGAGGTCGCGGGTGACGGGGGCGAAGGTCTCGTACTGGCCGAGGATGCGGGAGGCCAGGAAGGAGAGCAGCATGCCGAGCTCGACGCCGGTGACCTTGCCGCCGACGGCGCCGAGGACGGTGCCGCCGGGGGTGTTGGTGCGGCGTTCCTGCATCTTGCCGAGGAGCGGGGTGAGGAGTTCGCGGAAGCCGGCGACGTTGGCCTTGATCCAGCCGGCGCGGTCGACGACGAGGACGGGCGTGTCGTGGGCGTCGGTGCCGTCGGGGAGCATCCGGGTGTAGGCGCGGACGTGTTCCTCGGCGGCCTTGGCGTGGCGGCGGAGTTCGGCGACGACGGCGCGGGCCTCGTCGCGTCCGACGTCGGGTCCGGGGCGGACCAGCCTGGTCGCGGTCGCGACCGCCAGGTTCCAGTCGACCATTCCGGACGTGCCTGCACCACCGATGCTCGTCATGGGTCAACGGTACGGGTTCCGGCCCGGTTCGGGTCCGGTCCGGCGGGTGGCGGCGGGGGTCGGTTCCGGTCGGTCCGCGGGATCACTTCTGGCCGGTGAGGGCGGCGGAGAGGCGGTCGAGGGCGGGCTGGGCGAGGTCAGGGGAGGGGGTGCGGCCGGCGAGGAAGGCGAAGGCGAGGAGCCGGCCCTCGGCGGTGACGACGGTGCCCGCGAGGGCGTTGACGCCGGTGAGGGTGCCGGTCTTGGCGCGGACGAGGCCGGCGCCGGCGGGGGCCTGGGTGTAGCGGCCGGCGAGGGTGCCGGTGAAGCCGCCGACGGGGAGGCCGGTGAGGATCGGGCGCAGTCCGGGGTCTCCCGCGGCGCGGGAGAGGAGGGTGGTGAGGAGGAGGGCGGAGACGCGGTCGCGGCGGTCGAGGCCGCTGCCGTCGGCGAAGCGGGCGCCGCCGACGGGGAGGGCCCGGTGGGCGAGCTCGGCGCGGACGGCCTTCTCGGCTCCGGCGAAGGAGGCGGGCTGCTTGCGGGCGAGGGCGGTCTGGCGGGCGAGGGCCTCGGCGAGGTCGTTGTCGCTGTGGGTGAGGGTGCGCTCGACGAGGTCGGCGAGGGGGGCGGAGTACGTGCGGGCGAGGGGGGCGCCCTTGGGGGTGCGGCCGGGGGCGGGGGCGCCGGTGACCTTCACTCCGGCGTGGGCGAGGTGGGCGGCGAAGGCGGTGGCGGTGTCCCGGGCGGGGTCGGCGGAGCGGGGGGCGGGGCCCGCGGTGCTGTCGTCGAGGCGGCCGCCGCGGGTCATGAGGGCGGTGACGGGGGCGAGGTTCTCGTTGGGGCCGATCGGGTGGACGGCGGGGCCCTGATAGAGGCCGGTGTCGTAGGCGAGGCGCACGGAGGTGTGGCCGCGCTCGCCGAGGGCGCGGGCGGTGTCGCGGGCGAGGGCCTCGAGGCGGGTGTCGTCGAGGGTGGGGTCGCCGCCGCCGGTGAGGGTGACGGTCCTGCCGTCGGGGGCGGCGGTGACGGTGGTGGCGATCCGGTGGTCGGTGCCGAGGGCGGAGAGGGCCGCGGCGGCGGTGGCGAGCTTGACGGTGGAGGCGGGCGTCATGGGGGTGACGGCGCCCTCTCCGTAGAGCTGCCGGCCGGTGGCGGCGTCGACGACGGAGGCGGTGCGGACGGTGCCGAGGCCCGGGTCGGCCAGGAGGGGGACGAGGGTGCGGGGGAGGTCGGTGGGGAGGGTGCCGTCGTCCGGTCCCGAGACGGCGGCGAGGACGTCGGGGGCGCTGGGCGCGGGGGCCGGTTCCGGGCGCTGCGGCGCGGCGGGGGCGGCGGCCGGGGCGGGGGTCGGGCCGGGGTGACGCTCGCCACCCGCCGAGGGGGCGGCGGCGCGGGCCCGCTCGGCCGTACGCTGGCCTCCGTCCCATGGGCCTGCCGCGGTAGCCGCCGCGGCGGCGAGAGCCAGACCGAGCACGGCGGAGCCCGCCGTGAGCTGCCACACCCTCGGCTCCGGCATTGCTGACCAGCCCCTTTCGCGATCACGTACCTGCGTGAGAGACACTTAATCACCGCGCGTCGTCGCGAGCATTCACTTGTGTTGATTCAGGAGGAGCCACCCGTGGAGTTCGACGTTCTCATCGAGATCCCCAAGGGATCGCGGAACAAGTACGAGGTCGACCACGAGACCGGTCGTATCCGTCTGGACCGTCGCCTCTTCACGTCGACGGCGTACCCGACCGACTACGGCTACGTGGAGAACACCCTCGGCGAGGACGGGGACCCGCTGGACGCGCTCGTCATCCTCGACGAGCCCACCTTCCCGGGCTGCCTCATCAAGTGCCGCGCCATCGGCATGTTCCGCATGACGGACGAGGCCGGCGGCGACGACAAGCTGCTGTGCGTGCCGGCGACGGACCCGCGCATGGAGCACCTGCGCGACATCCACCACGTGCCGGAGTTCGACCGCCTGGAGATCCAGCACTTCTTCGAGGTCTACAAGGACCTGGAGCCGGGCAAGTCGGTCGAGGGCGCCGACTGGGTCGGCCGTGAGGCCGCCGAGGCCGAGATCGAGAAGTCGATCGCGCGCGCCAAGGAGCAGGGCGCTCACTGAGGCCCCGGTCCGAGTGACCTCGCGGAAGGCGGTGCACCCCTCGGGGCGCGCCGCCTTCCGTGCGTCCGCGTTTCGCACGCCCGTCTGACGCCCATACTGGAATGCAAGATTCCCCGGGCGTGAGCGGAGACAGAGTGGTGGCGGAGCCGACAGGCCCCGAGGAGGCTCCGGAGGACCGGAAGCCCCTGTCGGACGAGGCGACCTCGGAGTTCGCGCTGCCCGAGGGGCTGCTGCCGGAGCCGCCGCCGGAGCCGGAGGGCTCGGCGTTCGTGGTGCCGGAGGGGCTCGCCGCCGAGCCGTCGTCCGCCGAGCCGGAGGGTTCCGCGTTCGCGACGCCGTCGACGTACTCGGCGAAGGACTCCCCGCCGGCCTTCACCCCCGCGTACGGGGTCCCGCTGGCGCGGCTGCCGCACAACGCTCCGTGGCAGGACCGGATGCGGACGATGCTGCGGCTGCCGGTGGGCGACCGGCCGGTGCCGGAGGCGCCCGCCGCGAAGGACGAGACGGGGCCGTCGGTGCCGCGCGTGCTCGACCTGACCCTCCGCATCGGCGAGCTGCTGCTCGCGGGCGGGGAGGGCGCGGAGGACGTCGAGGCGGCGATGTTCGCGATCTGCCGCTCGTACGGCCTGGACCGCTGCGAGCCGACGGTGACGTTCACGCTGCTGTCGATCACGTACCAGCCGTCGCTGGTGGACGACCCCGTGACGGCGAACCGGACGGTACGGCGCCGCGGCACCGACTACACCCGTCTGGAGGCGGTCTACCAGCTGCTCGCGGACATCAACGCGCCGGCGCACGACGTGTCGCCGGAGGAGGCGTACCGGCGCCTGGCGGAGATACGGCGCAACCGGCACCCGTACCCCGGCTGGGTGCTGACGGCGGCGGCGGGCGTCCTCGCGGGCGCGGCCTCGACGCTGCTGGGCGGCGGGCCGTGGGTCTTCTTCGTGGCGGCGCTCGGCGCGGTGCTCGGCGACCGGCTGGCGTGGCTGTGCGCGGGACGCGGGCTGCCGGAGTTCTACCAGTTCCTGGTGGCGGCGATGCCGCCGGCCGCGATGGGGGTGCTGCTGACGCTGCTCCACGCGGATCTGCGCCCTTCGGCGGTCATCACGGGTGGCCTGTTCGCGCTGATCCCGGGGCGGGCGCTCGTCGCGGCGGTGCAGGACGGCCTGACCGGTTTCTACATCACGGCCTCGGCGCGGCTCCTGGAGGTCGCCTACTTCTTCGTGGCGATCGTGGTGGGCGTGCTGTCGGTGCTGTACGTGGCCGTGCAGTTCGACGCCCAGCTCAATCCGGAGGGGGTGCTGAGCCCGGCCGAACGGCCGGTGACGCAGATCCTGTCGTCGATGGTGCTGTGCGCGACCTTCGCGGTCCTGCTCCAGCAGTCGCGGGGGACGGTGCTCTTCGCGACGCTGAACGGCGGCGTGGCCTGGGTGGTGTACGCGTCGATCGCGGTGACCGCGGAAGGGTCGACGGTGATGGCGACGGCCCTGGCGGCCGGTCTGGTGGGTCTCTTCGGGCAGCTGATGGCCCGCTACCACCACACGTCCTCGCTGCCGTACGTGACGGCGGCGATCGGGCCGCTGCTGCCCGGTTCCGCGACGTACTTCGGTGTCCTCGCGATCGCCCAGAACAACCTGGACCAGGGCTTCGCCTCGCTGGCGAAGGCGTCGGCCCTGGCCCTGGCGATCGCGATCGGGGTGAACCTGGGAGGCGAGCTGGCGCGCCTCTTCATGCGGGCCCCGGGCGCCGGCTCCGTCCGCAGCGCGGCGAAGCGCACCCGGGGCTTCTGAGCGGTGTCCTAGCGCGGGGGGTGCGGCGGCGGGTTCTGGCCGTCGTGGCCGCCCCGATCGCCGTAGCGGGGCTGGTTGCCGTAGCCGGGCTGGTTGCCGTAGCCGCCCTGGTCGCCGTAGCCCGGCTCGGCGCCGTAGCCGGGCTGGTCGTCGTAGCGGTTCTGGGCGTCGTAGGCGCTCTGGTCCTCGTAACCGCCGTAGCCGCCCTGGTCGCCGTAGCCGGGCTGCTGCTGTCGGCCGTAGCCGCCCTGGGCGGGCTGCTCGCCGTAGCCGTAGCCGGGCTGTTGTTGCTGCTGACCGTAGCCCTGGCCCGCGTACCCGGCCTGGTCGCCGTACCCCTGGCCGGCCTGGCCGCCCGCGTACCCGCCGCCCTGTTCGGCGTAGCCGCCGCCCTGGTTGCCGTACCCGCCCTGGTTGCCGTACCCGCCCTGCTCGCCGTAGCCGCTCCGGGTGCCGTTGCCGTAGCCCTGGCCCGCGTAGCCGCCCTGACCCGCGTAGCCGTCCTGGTTGCCGTACCCGCCCTGGTCTCCGTACCCGCCCTGGTTGCCGTAGCCGCTCTGGTCTCCGTAGCCGTCGTGACCGGGGCGGGAGCCCTGGCCGTACTGGTCGGCGGGGGCGGCCGGGGCGTCGGCGGACGCGGCCTGGGCGGCGGCCTTCTTCGACTGGGAGCGGGCCTTGAGGTACTCGATCACGATCGGGACGACCGAGATGAGGACGATCAGGATGAGGATCGCCTCGATGTGCCGGTGCACGAAGTCGACCTTGCCCAGGGAGGCACCGAGCAGGGTCACGCCCGCGCCCCAGAGCACACCGCCGATGATGTTGAACGTGATGAAGGAGCGGTAGTTCATCCGGCTGACGCCGGCGATGATCGGCGTGAAGGTGCGGATGATCGGGACGAAGCGGGCCAGGATGAGGGACTTCGGGCCGTGCTTCTCGAAGAACTCGTGCGCCTTCTCGACGTTCTCCTGCTTGAAGAGCTTGGAGTCGGGGCGCCGGAAGAGCGCCGGGCCGACCTTGCGGCCGAAGAGGTAGCCCACCTGGTCGCCCAGGATCGCCGCGGCGACGATCAGCGTGCAGACCAGCCACAGCGGGGAGTCGAGCTTGCCCGTGGTGACGAGGAGGCCGGTGGTGAAGAGCAGCGAGTCGCCGGGGAGGAAGAACCCGATGAGGAGACCGGACTCGGCGAAGACGATGGCGAGGACGCCGATCAGGCCGAAGGTCTGGATCAGGTAGTCCGGATCCAGCCAGCTCGGTCCGAGGGCAAGCGTGTTCACGGTTCCGGGCTCCTGGGTTCGGGGTGGGGGGCATGTCGAGGTGCGGGCGGGACATGCCTGCGGCGCGCCCCAAGCTATCAACGCGGAAGGGCGGGCCCCGGTTCCACCCGGCGGCCGGGGATGCGGGACGGCCGCCTTCCGGCCACCCTGGGTGACCAGGAGGTGATGGCCGATGGGCATCGAGGAGTACGGAGGCGGTCAGGGACCGCACCCCGACGTGCTGGTGGTGACGACGAACGACGTTCCCGGCTACGAGGTACGCCAGGTGATCGGCGAGGTCTTCGGATTGACGGTGCGGTCCCGGCACCTGGGCAGCCAGATCGGCGCCGGTCTGAAGTCGATGATCGGCGGCGAGCTGAAGGGCCTGACGAAGACGCTGGTGGAGACCCGCAACCAGGCGATGGAACGCCTGGTGGAGCAGGCCAGGGCGCGCGGCGCGAACGCGGTGCTGATGTTCCGCTTCGACGTGACCGAGGCGGCCGACGTGGGCACCGAGGTCTGCGCCTACGGCACCGCCGTCGTCATCGCACCCCAGCCCTGACGCCGGGCGGTACGGAAGCGGGCGCGGGTCCGGGCCGTGGGTGGCCCGGACCCGCGTGCGCCTACGGTCCTGCCGTCGTCACCGTCGCCCGGCCGTGACGCCAGGCGGTACGGGAGCGGGCACGGGCCCCGCGCCTCGGGTGGCCCGGACCCGCGTGCGCCTACGGTCCTGCCGTCGTCATCGTCCCCCGACCCTGACAACGACCGCTACGGAAGCGGGCGCGGGCCCCGGGCCGTGGGGGGCCCGCGCCCGTCGCGCGCCGTGGCCCGCGCCCGGACCGCGGGTGGCCCGGGCCCCCGCCCGCCCCGCGCCGCGGCCCGCCGTGCGCCGCGGCCCGCCGTGCGCGTGGCCCGGCGTCGCCGGCGACCCGTCCCCCGGGCGGTCCCGGCGGCCGCCCGCTCCTTTTTTCCGTCCGCGCGCCGTCGGCCCCGGTCCTGACGTGACGTGAGGTGCCCGCCCGAATGCCCGGCCTTTCGAGGTGTTGTGCGGCATTTGCTCACTTATGGTGGGCCGGTGGCCACCGATCATGACGCGACCGCCCCCACCGAAGCCCCGGTACGGATCCTGCTGCCGCAGGTGCTGCCCGCCCTCGTGGTGGGCGTCGGATCGGCCCTGCTGTTCCTCGGCGTCAGCACGCTCGCCGAGGAGCTCCAGTCGGTGCTCTGGGAGACCGTGCCCGACGCCCTGGACGTCGGGCGGTACTCCTCGCTGTGGATGATCACCGTGCTCACCCTCACGGGCGTCGCCACCGGCCTGGTCGTCTGGAAGGCGCCCGGGCACGCCGGGCCCGACCCGGCCTCCGAGGGCCTCGGCGGACCGCCGCTGCCGCCGCTCGTGGTGCCCGGCCTCCTCGTCGCCTCCACCCTCGCCCTCGCCGGCGGCGTCAGCCTCGGCCCCGAGCAGCCGACGATCGCCGCCGCGATCTCCCTGGCCGCCTGGCTGGGCCTGCGGGCCGCGCCGGGCGTGCCGGGCGCCTTCTGGGTCTCGCTCGCCATCGCCGGCACCTTCGGCGCCCTCTTCGGCACCCCGGTCGCCGCCGCCCTGGTCCTCTCCGAGGCGCTCACCGGGCAGCCGGGGAGGGGCTCCCTGTGGGACCGGCTCTTCGCGCCGCTGCTCGCCGCCGGCGCCGGGGCGATGACCACCCAGCTCCTCTCGGACCCCAGCTTCGCGATGGGCCTGCCGCCGCTGACCGACCCCGGCTGGGAGGACCTGCTCGCCGCCCTCGTCCTGGCCACCCTGGGCGCCCTCTTCGGCCTCCTCGGCTGTTACGTCTTCCCCCACCTGCACCGGGCCTTCGGCCGGCTGCGGCACCCCATGCTGATGCTGCCCGCCGGCGGCCTGGTGCTGGGTCTGCTCGGCGCGCTCGGCGGGCACCTGACCCTCTTCAAGGGGCTCCACGAGACCGAGGAGCTCGTCGGCTCCATCGGGGTGTACTCCTCCGGGGAGCTGGCGAAGCTGGCGGTGGTGAAGCTGGCCGCCCTCCTCGTGGCCGCCGCCTGCGGCTTCCGCGGCGGCCGGGTCTTCCCGGCGGTCTTCCTCGGCGCCGCCTTCGGCCTCGTCGCCCAGGCGCTCGTCCCGGAGATCCATCCGGCGGTCGCCGTCTCCTCCGCCGTCCTCGGCGTCCTCCTCGCCACCACGCGGCAGGGGTGGGTGAGCCTCTTCATCGCCGCCGTCCTCGCCTCCTCCCCCGCGATGCTCTCGCTGCTCTGCGTGGCCACCCTGCCCGCCTGGCTGGTCGTCACCGGCCGGCCGCAGCTGGAACTCGACCACCGGGGCAAGTCGCTCCGCTGACCCGCGCACGCCACCGCGGACCGCAGACCCCCACTCCGGCCCCCACCTCAGACCGCCGACCGCCGACCCGCGACCGCCGACCGCCGCAGAAGGAGCTCCCCCATGGCCCCCCTCCACAAGGGAACCGACCCCACCGACACCGAGCGCTTCCGCCGGCTCGCGCTCAACCCCTTCTTCGGCGAGGCCGACCCCGTCGGCGGGATGACGCAGGCCCCGCCGCGCCACCGGATGCCGGAGGGGCCGCTGGCACCGGCCAGCGCCTACCAGCTGGTCCACGACGAGCTGATGCTGGACGGGAACTCGCGGCTCAACCTGGCCACCTTCGTCACCACCTGGATGGAGCCCCAGGCGGGTGTCCTCATGGCCGAGTGCCGCGACAAGAACATGATCGACAAGGACGAGTACCCGCGCACCGCCGAGCTCGAACGCCGCTGCGTCGCCATGCTCGCCGACCTCTGGCACGCCCCCGACCCGGCCGCCGCAGTCGGCTGCTCCACCACGGGATCCAGCGAGGCCTGCATGCTCGCCGGCATGGCGCTCAAGCGCCGCTGGGCCAAGAAGAACGCCGACCGCTATCCGGCCACCGCCCGCCCGAACCTGGTGATGGGCGTCAACGTGCAGGTGTGCTGGGAGAAGTTCTGCGACTTCTGGGAGGTCGAGGCCCGCCTCGTCCCCATGGAGGGGGACCGCTACCACCTCGACGCCGCCTCCGCCGCCGCCCTGTGCGACGAGAACACCATCGGCGTCGTCGCCGTCCTCGGCTCCACCTTCGACGGCTCCTACGAGCCGGTCGCGGAGATCTGCGCCGCCCTCGACGAGCTCCAGGCCCGCACCGGACTCGACGTCCCGGTCCACGTCGACGGCGCCTCGGGCGCCATGGTCGCCCCCTTCCTCGACGAGGACCTGGTCTGGGACTTCCGGCTCCCCCGGGTCTCCTCGATCAACACCTCGGGCCACAAGTACGGGCTCGTCTACCCGGGCGTCGGCTGGGCGCTGTGGCGCGGCGCCGAGGAGCTCCCCGAGGAGCTGGTCTTCCGGGTCAACTACCTCGGCGGCGACATGCCGACCTTCGCCCTCAACTTCTCCCGCCCCGGCGCCCAGGTCGTCGCGCAGTACTACACCTTCCTGCGACTGGGCCGGGAGGGCTACCGGGCCGTCCAGCAGACCAGCCGGGACGTCGCCCGCGGCCTCGCCGAACGCATCGACGCCATGGGCGACTTCCGCCTCCTCACCCGCGGCGACCAGCTGCCCGTCTTCGCCTTCACGACCGCGCCCGACGTCACGTCCTTCGACGTCTTCGACGTCTCCCGCCGGCTCCGCGAACACGGCTGGCTGGTGCCCGCCTACACCTTCCCGGCCCACCGCGAGGACCTGTCGGTCCTGCGGATCGTCTGCCGCAACGGCTTCTCCGCCGACCTCGCGGACCTCCTCGTCGAGGACCTGCGCCGCCTCCTGCCCGAACTCCGCAGCCAGCCCCACCCCTTCACCCGGGACAGGACGGCCGCGACCTCCTTCCACCACTGACGGGCGCCCGCCGCGGTTCCTCCGGGGCCGCGGCGGGCGCCCCCGGTTCAGCGTCCGAGCCGGCGGAACCTCCGTACGGCCAGCGGGAAGAAGACGGCGAGCAGGGCCAGCGGCCACAGCACCGCCGCCGTCACCCAGCCCGGTTCGCCGCCCGGGTTGCCGAACAGCTCGCGGACCGCCGTGGCGGTCGCCGACATCGGGTTCCACTCCACGACGGTGCCCAGCCAGCCCGGCATGGACTCCGGCGAGGCGAAGGCGTTGGAGAGGAAGCCGACCGGCCAGACGAGGATCTGCACGGCCTGCACCAGCTCCGGCTTCCCGGCCACGAGTGCCAGGTGGATCCCGATCCACAGCATCGCGAAGCGCAGCAGCAGGAGCAGTCCGAGGGCCCCGGCGAAGGCCGCGGGGCCGCCCCGGGCGCTCCAGCCCATCGCGTATCCGACGCCGACCATGACGAGCAGGCCGGCCGTCGACTGGAGCATGTCGGCGACCGCCCGGCCGACGAGCACCGCGCCGTCGGCCATCGGCATGGAGCGGAACCGGTCGACGACCCCCTTGTCGAGGTCCCGGGTGACCGCGGTCATCGTCCCTTCGAGACCGAACACCATGGTCAGCGTGAGCATCCCGGGCACCAGGAAGTCGACGTACTCCCCCTGTACGGCGCGGCCGCCGCCGACCAGGTAGCCGAACATCAGCAGCATCATCACCGGGAAGACGAGGCCGACGAGGACGGCGACCGGCTGCCGTGCCCAGTGGGCCAGCTCGCGCCGGGTCATCGTCCAGCAGTCGCTCAGCGCGTACCCGGCGCTCATGCCGCCACCTCCCGCTTGCCGTCGGTCAGGCGCAGGAACGCCTCGTCCAGCGTCGGGCGCCGCAGCGCCACGTCCTCGGCCTCGATCCCGGCCGCCTCCAGGGCCCGTACGACCTCCGCGAGCGAGGCCATCCGGTCCCGTACCGGTGCGCTGATCAGCCGCCGGTCCCGGTCGACGTGCGCCTCGCCGGCGGCGAAGGGCAGCGCCCGTACGGCCTCGTCGAGACGGTCGGCGTCCCGGACGACGACGTCGACGCGGTCCCGGCCCGCCCGGGACTTCAGCTCCCCGGGGGTGCCCTCGGCGATCACCCGGCCGCCGTCGACGACCGAGATCCGGTCGGCGAGCCGGTCGGCCTCCTCCAGGTACTGGGTGGTCAGGAGCACCGTCGTCCCGCCGTCGACGAGGGAGCGCACGGCCTCCCACACCTCGCCGCGCCCGCGCGGGTCGAGTCCGGTGGTCGGCTCGTCCAGGAACAGCACCTCCGGCTCGGTGATGAGGGAGGCGGCGAGGTCGAGCCGCCGCCGCATGCCGCCGCTGTACTGCCGGACCGGCTTGCGGCCGGTGTCGGTGAGCCCGAACCGCTCCAGGAGCGCGTCGGCGCGCAGCCCGGCGCCCCGGGCGCCCAGGTGGAAGAGCCGGCCGAACATCTCCAGGTTCTGCCGGCCGCTCAGCTCCTCGTCGAGCGCCGCGTGCTGGCCGAGGAGCCCGATCCTGCGCCGGACCTCGCCGGCCTCCTTCCGCACGTCGTGCCCCGCGACCCGCACCAAGCCCTCGTCGTGCCGGAGCAGGGTCGCCAGGACCCGTACCGTCGTGGTCTTGCCCGCCCCGTTGGGGCCGAGCAGGCCGTGGACCGTGCCGCGCCGGACGGCGAGGCCGAGGCCGTCGAGCGCCCGCTTGTCGCCGTACCGCTTGCGTACGCCCTCCATGAGGATCGCGTCGCCGCCGCCCGCTGACATCCGTTTCCTCCCGCTCACGTGATTGATCCGATCCATCCCGTTCGCACCGCCCTCCTCGCTAGTCAAATTTGACCAGCGATCCGGCGGAGAGGCTATGCCCGTCACCTCGGCTAGTCAAACTTGATTAATCGCGATCCGGGTCGCCGGTCGCGTACGGGTTCTCCTGGCCCTCCGCGAGGACGCCCACGAACGGCTCGCCCTCCCCCGCGAAGGTGTACGCGCCGCCCTCGATCCGCTCGATCAGCCCGAGCGTCCACTCCCGGCCGGCGTCCGCCGAGTGCACCCAGAGGTGCATGATCTCGCCGATGTGCCCGAGCTGCGCCGGGCCGCCCTCCGGGACGTAGTACTCCGTCACCGACGTCCGCCAGGCGTCCAGCCGCCGCAGCCGCTCCCGCAGCAGCTCCACCGCCTCCGCCCGCGGCAGGTCGACGACGAAGCCGACCGCCGCCGACAGCACGTCCATCTGCTGGTCGTAGGTGGCCAGCGCCTCCCGGAGCAGCCGCAGGTACTCCGCCCGGCCCGCCTCGGTGATCTCGTACTCGACCCGGGGCGGACCGCCGACCGTGCTCGGCGCCAGCTCCTCGGCGCGCAGCAGTCCCTGCTTCGCCATCTGCTTGAGGGCGTGGTAGATCGAGCCCGGCTTGGCGTTGGACCACTCGTGCGCGCCCCAGTACTCCAGGTCGTTGCGCACCTGGTAGCCGTGGGCGCGGCCGTGCTGCTTCACGGCGCCCAGGACGAGAAGGCGGATCGCCGACATCCCCACGTACCTCTCTGGTCGATTCCGACCAGAGTAGGCCGCGGCGGGCCGCGGTCAGGCGGCGCCGGATCCCTCCCCCGCGTTCTCCTCGGCGATCAGCGCGAAGGAGACCTTGCCGTCCAGGGACTCGCGGATCACGTCCGCGTGCCCGGCGTGGCGGCCCATCTCCTGCACCAGGTGGAGCAGCATCCAGCGGATCGAGACGCGCCCGTCCGCCGGGAACCAGGGAGCGGGCGGCAGCGGGAAGGTGTCGTCCAGGCTCTGCGCCGCGCGGACGAACTCCTCGGTCTCCTTGGCCACGCCGTCCCAGAAGGCGAGGATCCCGGGGATGCTCTCGCCGTCGACGAGCCGGAAGGCCTCGCCCCAGGTCTCCTGGGTGCGCTGCCTCTCGTTCTCCCGCCGCTGGGCGAGGCGGAGCCAGTTCAGCTCCACCTCGGCCACGTGCTTGACCAGGCCGGAGAGGCTCAGCTCGCTGGCGCTGGGCCGGCTCGCGGCCTGCTCCTCGGTGAGGCCGAGGAGGGCGCGGCGGAGCGCGGCGCGCTGGGCCTCCACGAAGTTGAGGAACGCGCCGCGCTCGTCGCCGGGGGCCTCCGCGGGAACAAGAGCCACCATGGTGTGTCCGCCTTCCGTCAATGTCTCTGTCGGGCAGGACCCACGGTACGGAAGGAGTAGGACAGATACCGTCCTAGAAGGGGAACTGGCTGCGACCGTGCTGGATGGAGATCCACTTCTGGGTGGTGAAGGCCTCGATCATCGCGTCGCCGTTGAGCCGCCCGATGCCCGAGTGCTTCTCCCCGCCGAAGGGGACGATCGGCTCGTCGTGCACGGTGCCGTCGTTGATGTGGATCATGCCGGTGTGGATGCGCTTGGCGACCCGCACGCCCCGCTCCACGTCGGCGGTGTGGACCGCGCCGCTGAGCCCGTACGGGGTGTCGTTGGCGATCCGCACGGCCTCGTCCTCGCCGTCGAAGGGGAGGATCAGGGCGACCGGGCCGAAGATCTCCTGGGAGAGGACGGGGGAGCCGACGGGGATGCCGGTCAGCACCGAAGGGGAGACGACATTGCCCTCCACCCCGCCGCGCAGCAGCGCGGTGGCGCCCGCGGCGACGGCCTGCTCGACGACGCCGTCGACCGACTCCGCCTGCTGGGAGTTGATGAGCGGGCCGATGTGGGTGGCGGGGTCGGCCGGGTCGCCGACCCGGAGGGTCTTCACCTTCGCCACGAACTTCTCGGTGAACTCCTCCTCCACCCGCCGGTCGACCAGGACGCGGTTGGCGGCCATGCAGACCTGGCCCTGGTGGACGAAGCGGCTGAAGACGGCGGCGTCGACGGCGTAGTCGAGGTCGGCGTCGTCGAGGACGATCAGGGCGCTGTTGCCGCCGAGTTCGAGGACGGCGTGCTTGAAGTGCTGGGCGCAGACCGTGGCGACGTGGCGGCCGACCTTGTCGGAGCCGGTGAAGGAGATGACCTTCGGGACCGGGTGGGTGAGGAGCGCGTCGCCGATCTCGGCGATGTCGGTGACGACGACGTTGAGCAGCCCGGCCGGGAGGCCCGCCTCCTCCAGGACGCTCGCGACCAGGGTGCCGCCGCAGATCGGCGTGTTCTGGTGCGGCTTGAGGACGACGGCGTTGCCGAGCGCGAGCGCGGGGGCGACCGACTTGAGGGAGAGGAGGAAGGGGAAGTTGAAGGGGGAGATGACGCCGACGACGCCGACGGGGAGGCGGTAGACGCGGTTCTCCTTGCCGTCGACCGGGGACGGCAGGATGCGGCCCTCGGGGCGCAGCGCCAGCTGGACCGCCTCGCGCAGGAACTCCTTGGCGAGGTGCAGCTCGAAGGCGGCCTTGAGGCGGGTGCCGCCGAGCTCGGCGACGATCGTCGCGGCTATCTCGTCCTCGCGGTCCTCGACGATCCGCAGGGCCCGCTCGAAGACCTGGCGGCGGGCGTAGGGATTGGTCTCGGCCCAGGCGGTCTGCGCGCGCTCGGCGGCCCGGTAGGCGCGGTCCACCTCCTCGACGGTGGCCACCGTGATCGAGGCGAGCTTCTCCCCGGTGTACGGGTTGAAGTCGATGATGTCCCAGGAGCCGCTGCCCGGCTTCCACTCGCCGTCGATGAACTGGTGGGCCAGGTCGGTGAAGTGCGACATGGACGGTGAACCCCTCTGCCGGCTGCCGGTCACCCGGGCGCGCGCGGGCGCCCGGCCGCCGGGGCTACTGATGCGCCGTCATCGTACTGATGTCTCAGGAGAGTTGGAGGAGGCCCCGGAGAAGATCACGGCTTTCGGCCGGATCGGGACTGTCCTTCGCCAGCTTCTCCATCACCGTGGCGTACTGGGCGACCTCCTCGCGCTTGTCGAGGTAGAGGGCGCCGGTGAGCTGCTCCAGGTAGACGACGTCGGAGAGGTCGGACTCGGGGAAGCTGAGCATGGTGAAGGCGCCGCTCTCGCCGGCGTGCCCGCCGAAGCTGAAGGGCATCACCTGGAGCGTGACACCGGGGTTCTCCGAGACCTCGATGAGGTGCTTCAACTGCCCGCGCATGACGGCCCGATCGCCGTACGGGCGGCGGAGCGCGGCCTCGTCGAGGACGACGTGGAAGTGCGGGGCGCGCTCGGAGACGAGGACCTTCTGGCGTTCGAGGCGGAGGGCGATGCGGCGGTCGATCTCGGCCCGCGAGGCGTCGGGCATGCCCCGGGAGACGACCGCGTGGGCGTACTCCTCGGTCTGCAACAGGCCGTGCACGAACTGCACTTCGTAGACGCGGATGAGGGAGGCGGCCGCTTCGAGGCCGATGTAGGTCTGGAACCAGCCCGGCAGGACGTCCCCGAAGCTGTGCCACCAGCCGGTGAGGTTGGCCTCGCGGGCGAGACCCAGGAGCGCGCCGCGCTCGGTCTCCTCGGTGACCCCGTAGAGAGTGAGCAGATCCTCTATGTCCCTGGCCTTGAAGCTCACCCTTCCCAACTCCATGCGGCTGATCTTGGATTCGGAGGCGCGGATCGAGTAGCCGGCTGCCTCGCGGGTGATGCCCCTCGATTCGCGCAGGCGCCTCAGCTGGGAGCCCAGCAGAATCCGTCGGACGACGCTCCCGCCCGCTCCGTTCATTTCGCCTGCGGTCACGGCTCCAGCCTTCCCTTCACGGTGACGAGCCCCCGTTCGAGCCCCGGATTCTGCCATCAAACGCTTCAGCGCGTACACATCCGATTACGGAAGGGGAGGCACAGGGGTGAGATCCGGACGGAAGGCGGCGCGCCCGTGTCAAGAAGATTTCCACAGATTCGCCACAGGCTCGGACAGGTCCGGCACCCGTACCGCGCGTGCACGTGCATCTGCCCTTGCATCCCGTGGACGCTTTCGGAACCATGGACCCGCGCAGCCGCGTACTCGTTCGCGTTGTCGTGTTGTCGCAATGTTTCGCACTGCTTGCACCGTTGTCGCACCGCCACCGCGATTCCCGGGAGTGCCTCGCATGGGGACGAATGGATCGACCGTGCTCGAGCCTTTACGGCAGGGTCTCCCGCCGATCGATCCCGGCGCCGTCTCCACCTCGGCCTCCTGCGCCCTTCCCGCGCGGTACGAAGCCGTGCGCGGCGCACGGAAGTTCACCAGCGCGACGCTGGACAGCTGGGACCTCGCCGACCGCTTCGACGACGTGGCCCTCGTGGTCTCCGAACTCGTCACCAACGCCCTGCGGCACGCCGTCCCCGACGGCCCCGAGGACCCGCAGGCGCCGCAGGTGCGGCTGCACCTGATGCGCTGGGCGTCCCGTCTGGTGTGCGCGGTGCGCGACCCCAGCCGGCAGAGCCCGGAGGCGCGCGAGGGCGAGGAGGACTTCTCGGCCGAGTCGGGCCGGGGCCTGTTCCTCGTGGAGTCGTTCAGCGACAGCTGGGGCTGGCACCCGCTCGCCGGGACCCTCCAGGGCAAGGTGGTGTGGGCGCTGTTCCGGGTCGGACCGGAGGAGTAGGACGCGCGTGAGCACGGAGAAGGGCCCCGGCGGGTGACCGCCGGGGCCCTTCCGTATGTGTCAGGTGGGGGCCGTCGGGTCAGACGAGGTGGTCGAACTCCCCGTCCTTGACACCCAGCAGGAGCGCCTCGATCTCGGCCGGCGTGTAGACGAGCGCCGGGCCGTCGGGGTGGCGGGAATTGCGCACGGCAACGTTTCCCCCCGGCAGTTTGGCGAACTCCACGCAGGAGCCCTGGGAGTTGCTGTGCCTGCTCTTCTGCCAGACGACGCCTCGCAGCTCCGTCGCCGCCATGCCGTTGTACGCGTGGTGCGCGTGGTGCACTGGTAGCTCCCCGAGTTGCTTGGTACAGGTGTCAACTTCCCCGGATCATAGCTGCGTTCATATGCGCATGCATGAGCAGATGCACGTGCACGGGGCGTGGCGTAGCCGCTACGCCACTCCGCGTGCGGCGGCGGGGAGTCCCCCGCGATCTTCCCACCCGGGGGGACGGGAACGCGGGGGAGGTGGTTCCCGGGGGGTGGTTCTCGGGGGGTGGTTCTCGGGGGGTGTCGGGGTGGGGTTCCTCGGGGGCGGGCGTCGGTGCGGGCGCGGGCGCGGGAAGGGCGGGCGACGGTTCGGGAAGGGCCGGCGCCGGTTCGGGCGTGGGTGCGGGAAGGCGGGCGTCGGGTCGGGCCGTTCAGGCGTCGGTGAGGGCCGCCGACAGGTCGTCCAGGGCGGCCAGGAGCAGTCGGGCCGCCTTGCGCAGCAGGGGGTCGGTGACCTCGGTCTCCCAGGCGGTGACGGTCGCGCGGAGGTCGTCCCAGGCGGGGGCCTTCCGTTCGCGGACCGCCTTCGCGCCGCGTTCGGTCGCCTCGCCCAGCGCCTCCGCGAGGCCCGCGGCGGCGGGCAGGGGCGGGGCGCCGTGCTCGGGGAGGTGGGCCTCCAGGAGCATGGCGGCCCGGCCGAACTCGACGATCGCGTGGCCCGCGCCCTCGGCGGCCGCGTGGGGGAGGCCCCGGTGCCGCACCGGTTCGTGGGTGGCCCGGGCCAGCGCGTCCTGCCAGGCCACGCGCGCGGCGCGGGCCGACAGCAGGGCCTCGCGGACGTCCGGGCTGCCGGGCCCCGCCGGGTCGGCGTACCGGGCGGCGACGGCGGCGGCGTACCGCCCGGTCGCGGTCAGCCAGTCGGCGAGCCTGCCGCGCAGCCGGGGCGTCTCCCAGGCGGGGTAGACCGCGTAGGAGAGCATCGCGAGGAGGCCGCCGAGGAGGGTGAGCAGGACCCGCTCCCGTACGGTCTGGGTCACCCCCGAGCCCTCCATGCCGAGCAGGAAGACGACGTACGCGGCGACGCAGACCTGGCTGACCGCGTACCCCGTCCGCATCAGCAGGTACATGCCGAAGGCGCAGAGGACGGCGAGGCCGGCGGAGAGGTACGTCCCCGGGTGCGCGGTCTGCACGACGGCGGAGGCGAGCCCGACGCCGACGAGCGTGCCGCCGAAGCGGGCCACCGAGCGGGAGTACGTCTGCGAGAAGTCCGGCCGCATCACCATCACGGAGGTCATCGGCGCCCAGTATCCGTGCCCGAACGGCAGCACCAGGCCCAGGAGGTAACCGGCGGCGGTGACCGCGGAGACGCGCAGCGCGTGCCGCAGGACCGCCGAGCCCGGCCGCGCTTCGGCCCGCATCCTCGCGACGAGGAGCGGCAGGAGCCGCGGGAGGGTGGGGCGGGCGCGCGGAGCGGACGGGTCCGCGGGGCCGTCGCCGGTCTCCGTGCGGGGTTCGACCGTCTCGACGACGTCGCCGAGGAGGGCGGCGAGGCGGAGCGCGGCGCGGTGGGAACGCTCGGAGAGGATCGTGCCGGTGTCCGGGGTGCGGAGGGCGGCGACGGCGGCCGGGGGCAGCCGGACCGGCGCGCCGTGCCGGATGGCGCGCGCTGCGGCGTCGAGGACCTCGGCGGCCGCGGCGAGCAGTTCGCGCACCCGGTCGCGCTGCGGCCCCTCGGCGGGGGCGCCGACGGCGGGGTCCGCGAGCGAGGCGAGGACGGGCCGGATCCGTTCGGCGAGCCGGCGGGGCCCGTGGAGTTCGGCGGGCCGGCGGCGGGCCTGCCGCGGGGTGACGGCGGCGGCGCTGCGGGCGGTCATCAGCGGGACCGGGTCGAAAGGGGCGACCGGGTCGTGGCGGAGCCGGCGGGCGTAGTCGGCCTCCGCGGCGAGCGCGTCGGCGAGCGCGTCGCGCTGGGCGCCCCAGGGCCGGACGGGCAGCAGCACGACCAGCGCGGCCTGCACGACCCCGCCGGCGAAGATCATGACGGCGTGGCCCGCGGCGGTGGCCACGGAGGTGGGCAGGGTGACCGTGACCAGCATGATCGCCACGTTGGAGGAGGCGATGATGCCGGCGGTGGGCCCGGCGGCCCAGGCGAGACCGGAGAGGAAGGTCCACAGGATCAGCAGGGCGAGGAAGAGGACCGTGTGCGTCCCCGTCAGGTACCCCAGGAAGGTGGAGACCGCGAGGCTGGCGCCGGAGGCGAGCGCGAGGGTGGGCCGGGGCCGCCACGAACGCTGGAAGGTGGCGATGGCCGCCTGGAACGCGCCGAACGCGGAGGACGCGGCGACGGCCGGCCCGAAGACGGCCAGCGAGAAGCCGACCACGAGCGCGAGCCCGAGCGCCCCGCGGGCCGCGACCACGGGAGCGAGCCGCCGCCGCTCGACGGCGAGCCCGGAACGGGCGGTCTCCCTCAGCGCCCGGAGCCAGCTCATGCTCCGAGGGTAGCGACGATCACCACATATGGGCGGCAACCGGGCATTTCGGCTGAGGGTTCGGCCGATGGGGCCCGGGGCTGCGGCGGGGGCTGTTTCGGGGCGTTCTGCCCGGGGGCTTGCCCGGCGCTGGCCCCGGCGCTGGCCCCGGGGGGTAGCGCGGTGGCCGGCGCCGGTCGTCAGCCCCGGTCGAGTCGGGTGCGGCCCGGGGTCAGGGTCGCGGACTCGGCGGCGGTGGCGCCGTGGTTCCAGCCGTCCTCGTCCCACATCGCGCGGACCCGGGCGGCCCGCGTCTCCGGGAAGAGCTCGTCGGTGCGGGCCGTCACCGCGACCTCGCGGGAGGCGAGGACCGGGAGGAGGGTCGGGGCCTCGGCGGCGACCCGCCGGGAGGTCGCCTCCAGCCGGGCGCCGAGCCGGTTCGCGTACGCGAGCAGGAAGGACTGCCGGAAGGACTTGGTGCGCTTGCGGCCGCCCTTGCGCTGCTCGGCCTCCGCGCGGGTCATCGCGGCCGTCCCCTGCACGAGCAGCGAGGTGTACAGCAGCTCGACGGGGTCGAGGTCCGCCTCGAAGCCGACGACGGTCGAGAAGCCGTACGCCTCGTTCCACACCGCCCGGCAGTGGTTGGCGCTCGCCACCGCGTCCAGCAGGATCGCCTTCGCCTGCTCGTAGGGCGGCTCCACGCCCACTCGGATCGCTCCCGGCGTCTGCGGCGACGGCGCGCCGGCGGCGAGCCCGGCCTCGTCGAGGCTGTGGCGGGCCATCAGCTCCTGCGCCTTCGCCGTCAGCGCCTCGGCCTCCTCCGGATAGCCGGTGGCCTCCGCCTTGGCGAGCAGCGCCCGGATCCGGGTGAGCATCCGCGGCTCGCCGACGGCCGCCGGGGGCAGCGCCTCGCCGGGTACGGGTCCCACCGCGTCGAGCCGGGGCAGCCGGACGAGGAGGCGGTACAGCTCCAGGACGGCGGTCGCGTACGAGAAGCGGTCGGCGGGCCCCGCCCCCTCCCCCGCCGCGTCGGCCAGCGCGTCGAGCTGCTCGCGCCAGCGCCGGGGCAGCGTCGCGTACCGCGCGGTCTCGGCCACCACCAGGCCGCCGAGCAGCCGCAGATGCTCCTCCGCCAGCTCGCGGCGGACGGTCCGCGCCAGGTCGGCGGGCTGCCAGCCGCGCTCCCACAGCGACCGCACGAACTCCTCGCCGCGCCGCGCGAGCCCCGCGTCGGCCCCCGGATCGGCCGCGAGCAGGGAGGCCGCGGTGTCGAGCGAACGGTCGTCCCCCGCGTGCAGCGCCTCCCGCAACGCCCGCTCGACGGTGGACACCGCGGATCCGGTGGAGTCCGTGGAACCCGTGGAACCCGTGGAACCCGAGGGCCTTCTGGACCCCGTGGAGTCCCGTGCCTCGTCCCGCATGACCGTGCCCTCTCCGTCCCCCGCTCCGACTTCCTCCTTCGATGGTCTCAGGGCGGCGGGACGCGTCCGACGCGGGCCAGAGCCAGAGCCAGAGCCGGGGCCCGGGCCCCGGCGGGGTGAGCCCGGCCGGACGCCGGGACGCCTGGCCTGGAGGCGGAGTGGGCCTGGCCGGGGTGCCCGGGGCCTTGGGCGGGTGCGCTGGGCCGGACGCCGGGATGCCTGGCCCGGAGGCGGAGCAGGCCTGGCCGGGGCGCCCGGCCCTGGGCGGATGCGCTGGGCCGGACGCTTGGATGCCCGGGGCCTTGGGCGGATGCGCTGGGCCGGACGCCGGGATGCCCGGTCCCGGGCGGGCAGCCCCTCGTCCTACGGTGCGACCCGGCTACCGGGCAGGCGGTCTCCTGGCCCCAGGTCGGGGCACCGCCACCCCGCGGGGTGGACCTGCACCCCCCGGGGTGGACCTGGCCGTAGTCCTGGGACACCCGCCGGGCAGGGTGGGCGTGGCCGTACTCCCGGGGGCCGCCCACCGAGTGGGGGCGAGCCTGGCCCGCTCCAAGGGCGCCCGCCGCCCAGCGGGGGTAGGTCTGGCCCTACCCCCGGGACGCCCGGCAGACGGCGTGACCCGGAAGGGGGCGGAACGGTTCGCTGGAGCCATGACCAGGACCCTTTCTCCTTCCGCCCCCGCCCCCGCCGGCACCGTCGCCGTCGCCGTGCGGCTCAGGGGGCTCGTCCGGCGCCACGGGGACGTCCGGGCCCTCGACGGCGTCGACCTCGACGCCGACGCCGGCACGTTCACGGCCGTCATGGGCCCCTCCGGTTCCGGGAAGTCCACCCTGCTGCGCTGCGCCGCCGGACTCGACCGCCCGGACGCGGGGCGCGTCGAGGTGGCGGGCACGGCCCTGGAGGGCCTCGGCGAGCGGCGGCTGACGCTGCTGCGGCGGGACCGGATCGGCTTCGTCTTCCAGTCGTTCAACCTGCTGCCGACGCTGACGGCCGCGCAGAACGTGGCCCTGCCGCTGCGGCTCGCGGGCCGCCGCCCGGCGCGCGGCGAGGTCCGGGCGGCGCTCGCCCGGGTCGGGCTCGCGGGGCGCGAGCGGCACCGGCCCGCCGAGCTCTCCGGCGGCCAGTGCCAGCGGGTCGCCATCGCCCGCGCCCTGATCACGCGCCCCTCGGTCCTCTTCGCCGACGAACCGACCGGCGCGCTCGACTCCACGACCGGTGCCGAGGTGATGGACCTGCTCAGGGCCCTCGTCGACGAGGAGGGCGGGACGCTGGTCATGGTGACCCACGACCCGCTCGCCGCCGCCCGCGCGGACCGCGTCGTCTTCCTCGTCGACGGCCGCCTCGCGGACGAGCTGGCCGCACCGACGGCCCACGAGGTCTCGGCCCGCCTCGCGGCCCTGCGCCCCGCGGGTACGCCCGGCGCACCCGGCACGCCCGGACTCCCCGGACTCCCCGGACTCCCCGGAGCAACGGCGGCGACGGCGGGGGCGACGGGAGCGCCAGCAAGGGCCGGTACGACCGAGACGCCGACAGGAGCCGGCGCGACCGGAGCGCCGGCAGCGGCAGGTACGACCGGGGCGGCGGGTGTGCCGTGCTGAGCCTCGTCGTCGGTGGGCTGCGGGCCCGGTGGGCGTCCCTCATGGGCGGGTTCCTGGCGCTCGCGCTCGGGGTGGGGATGCTGACGGCGACCGGACTCGGGCTCGCCGCCGCGCTGGACCCACCGCCGCGCGCCCCCGAACGGTTCGCGTCCTCGCCCGTCGTCGTCCTCGGGCAGGACCGGCTGACCGTGGAGGTCCGGCGCGGCCCCGGGACCGCCCTGGTCTCCCGGCCGCTCGACCGTCCACAGCCTGTGGACACCGCGGTGCTCCGCGACCTCCGCGCACGCTGGACGCTCACCGGCGCGGAGACGGGCGCCCCGGACGCCGTCGGGCTCGACGCGCCCGTCGCGGAGGTCGGCGCGGTCGTCGGCGACCGCGCGCAGGTGCTCACCGGCACCGACCGCCGCCGTGCCGACCCCGGCCACGAGGACGACGCCAGGGAACTCACCGGCCTCAACGCCCTGCTCGGCACCACCGGCGGCGTCGCCGCCTTCGTCTCCGTCTTCGTCGTCGCCTCCGTCTTCGCCTTCTCCGTAGCCCTGCGCCGCCGCGAGTTCGGCCTGCTCCGCACGGCCGGAGCCACCCCCGCGCAGGTCCGCCGACTGCTGCTCGCCGAGGCCGCGGTGCTCGGCGTCACCGCGTCCGCGGCCGGCTGCGCGCTCGGCGCCCTCGCCGCGCCGCCGATGGCGCGGGCACTGGTGGCCAGGGAGCTGGCGCCCGCGTGGTTCGCCGACGCGGCGGCCGGGAGCGCCGGATGGCCGTACCACGCGGCCTTCTGGACGGGGCTCGGCGTCGCGCTCGCCGGCGCGGCCGCCGCCGCCCACCGGGCCGGGCGGACCGGACCCACGGCCGTCCTGCGCGAGGCGGACGTGGACCGGGACGTCCTGCCGCCCGGCCGGGCGCTGCTGGGCGCCGGGCTGCTCGCCGCCGGGCTCGGCCTGCTGCTGTGGACGTACGGCACGGAGCCCGAGGCGCTGCTGAAGCGGAAGACGTACACGACCCTGCCGATGCTCCTGATCGGCGGCGCGGCCCTGCTCGCCCCGCTCCTCGTACGCCCCGTGGCCCGGCTGCTGCCGGTCCCCGGCGGTGGGGCCGTCGGGCTCCTGGTCCGGGCGAACGCCGCCGCCGCCGTGCGCCGCACCTCCGCCGTCGCCGCGCCCGTCCTGGTGACGGTGGCCCTGGCCGGCACGCTCTTCGGCGCCTCGGAGAGCGTGGCGCGGGCGAAGGAGACGGAGGCGCGGGAACGGACCGCAGCCTCGTACGCGGCCGAGGCCGGCCCGACCTCCCTCTTCGTACGGGACGGGGCCGAGGCGGTCGTGAAGTACCGGGCCCGCGCGGTCGCCGACCCGGCGGGCTTCGCTGAACTGGCGCGGCTCCCGGTGGTCGCGGGCGACCTGGCCGACCTGGACGACCGGTCGATCGTCGTCAACGAGGAGTTCGAACGGCGGCGGGTCGGCGAGGACGTGGAGGTGTGGCGGGCGGACGGCAGCGGGCCCGTACGGCTCCGGGTGGCGGCGGTCCTGGCACGCGGCACGGGCGACAACGGCCCCTACGTGACCCGCGCGCAGGCTCCCGGCGCCACGCCGGACCGCCTGGGACCGGGAGCGGAGCCCCGGCCCGTGAACCAGGCGGCCCGGACCGGTCTCCGTCTCCTCCTCGGCATCACCCTCCTGTACACGGTGATCGCCCTGGCGAGCACCCTGCTCATGGCCACCTCCGTACGCGGCACGGAACTGGCCGCACTCCGGCTGGCCGGCGCCACCCGCGCGCAGGCCATGCGGGCGGTGACGGGCGAGGCGCTGCTCGCCGTGGCCGTCGGCACGGCCCTCGGCCTGGCGGTGACGGCCGCGGTCCTGGGGGCCCTGGGCGCGGCGCTCGCCACCCTCTCGGCGCCGGTGACCCTGGCCCTGCCGTGGGCCGAGACGGGAGCGGCGGCCGCCGTCTGCGCCGCCGTGGCCGTCGCCGCCTCGGCCCTCCCCGCGTGGCGCCTCGCCCGCTGACCCGCGAAGGTGGAACAGGGCGGTGGCCGGGGTCGGAGCCGGGCCACCGCCCCACCCCGCCACCGGCAGCCCCCGCCGCACCCCCGCCTGGGCGCGGACCCCAGCGGGGCGACACCCACCGACGCCCGGCCCTGGCCGGAGGCTCTTTCGCCGCCATGGGGGCGGGTCCAGCAAGGGCAACGCCCTCGTAGCCCGCTCGGCCCCCCTCAACGGCGCGGTGGGCGCGGCCTGTTACGGGAGGAGGACCAGCTTCCCCCGGGTGTGGCCGGATTCGCTGAGTTCCTGGGCCCGCGCCGCCTCCTTCAGCGGCAGCGTCTCCGCGTGGCGCAGCCGCAGCGTGCCCGCCACGACCCCCTCCGCCTGCGCCCGCAGCCACCCCCGCACCCGCCCGAAGTCCTCCTCGGGCACGCTGAAGAGGACCCCGTGCTCCTCCGCGTCCGTCGCCGCGATCGTCACGACCCGCTCCTTCCCCGCCAGCTCGATGGCGAGCGGCAGTACCCCGTACCCCGCCGCGTCGAACACCGCGTCGACACCCCCGGGCGCCGCCGCCCGCACCCGCTCGGCGAGGCCGTCGCCGTACTCGACGGGAATCGCGCCGAGCCCCCGCAGGTGGTCGTGGTTCGCCGGGGACGCCGAGCCGACGACCGTGACGCCCGCGGCGACCGCCAGCTGGACGGCGATGGTGCCGACGATGCCGGCCGCGCCGTGCAGGAACAGCGTCTCCCCCGCCCGTACCCGGAGCTGCTCCAGGACCCGCGCCGCGGTCTCGCCGGCGACCGGCAGGCCCACCGTCGCCTCGAAGGACAGCCCGTCCGGCTTCGGCAGCACCTCCTCGGCGCCGGCGAGGGCGTACTGCGCGTACCCGCCGCTCCTCGCAAAGCCGAACACCTCGTCGCCGACGACGAGTCGGGTGACGCCCTCGCCGACCGCGTCGACCGTGCCGGCCACCTCGATCCCGGCCACGGCCGGGAACGTCGTCGGGTGGAAGGCCGCCATCAGACCGCTGCGCGTCTTCCAGTCGACCGGGTTGACGCCCGCCGTCGCGACCCGCAGCCGCACCTCGCCGGGCCCCGGCTCCGGCACGGAGACGCCGGTCTCGTACCGCAGCACCTCGGGTCCGCCGAACTCCTCGAACACGATCGCGTCCATCGTCGCCGTCGCCATGTCGCCCTCTCTGTCGGCGCGTTCACATGTCCGCGCCCGCTTCCCCATGTCTCTGTATCTCGATGCGTCGATGACTCGGAGTTTCGATGACCCGGTGTCTCGATGGGCTCAAGCCTCCGTCCGACCGCGCCCATTCCCGGCCCTCCCTCCGACCAGTCCGACCTGTCCGAAAGACCAGCCGCCCCGTCCAAGTCCCTGACTACGCTGGCGTCATGGACGTGCCCACGCTGACCGCCGCGTACGAGATCCTCCGCCGGCCGCTCGACGGGGTCCTCCCGCAGCTCTCCGCCGCGCTCGCCCCGGCCGTCCCGCACCTCGGCGCCGCCGAACTCTCCACGCACTGCGCGCACTCGCCGTTCAAGACGACCGGCGGCGCGGTCGGCGGGCCGACCCCCGGGGACCTGGCGCCGCTGCTCGCCGCCGGGGTCCCCGGCGAGCCCTGGCAGGGGACGGCGCGGCTCGCCGGACGCCCCCGCCCGGTCCTCGCGGTGACGAGCGACGCCACCGCCCGCCGTTCCCTCCTGGTCCTGCTCCTCGAGGACGGCGCCGCGCCCGCGGGACCCGACGGACTCGCCGTGGCACAGGCCCTGTGGGACCTGGTGACCGCCCACCTCGACCGGTTCGCGGTCGAGGCCATGCCGGGGGCGCTGGCCCGTTCCCGTACCGCCGCCGACACCCGCGCCCGGGTCATCGCCGAGCTGACCACCTCCCACGCGGCGGCCGTCTCCGGCGTCCTGTCGGTGCTCCGCAGCAGGAACCTCGACGACGCCGCGGCCCGAGCCGCCGCCACCGACCTCGCCGCCTCCGCGCTCCTGGAGATCCGGTCCGTGCGGCAGCGGGACCGCGCGGTCGCCGAGGAGTCCGCGCGCGCCGCCTTCGGCCGGCTCGCCGACGAGCTGCGGACGGTCTTCCGGCACCACACGGCCCGGCTCGAACTCGGTCCGCCGGACAGCGACCTCTCCCTCCCCGCCGACCTCGCGCACAGCGCCCGCGCGATCGTCCGCGCGCTGCTGCCGATCGTCCTGGACCAGGAGGGGGTGAGCCGGGTGCACGTCGGCTGGCGGCTCACCGAGCACGAACTGCTCGCCACCGTCCGCGACGACGGCCCGGGCGCGCTCGCCACCTGCGACGTCGGCGCGGGCACGGTACGGGACCGGCTCGACGTCCTCGGCGGCCGCATCGACCTGGAGGCCGTCCCCGGCTGGGGCACCACGACGACGGCGGTCATGCCGCTGGCCACCCCGGACGCCCCGGCCGGTGCGGCGCATCCGCTGGCGACCCTCGGCGAACGGGAGACCGAGGTCCTGCGCCACCTGGCCCTCGGCCACCGCAACCGCCGCATCGCCGTGGAACTGCACATCAGCGAGTCCACGGTGAAGTTCCACGTGGCGAACATCCTCGGCAAGCTCGGCGTCGCCTCCCGCGGCGAGGCGGCCGCCCTCTTCCACGCGGCGGCGTAGGCGGCCCGGGCCCCACCGCACCTCGGCCACGTCGGCGCCCCGCCGCACCGCGCCCCGTCACGGACCCACCGCCCCACCGCCGCATGCCGGACCCGCGTGCCCCGCGACCGGCCCCACCCCCTGACCAGCCCCGCCTGGCGGACGGCCCTGCCGCGCGTGCGGCGGCCCCACCCGCGACCAGCCCCAACCCGTGACCGGCCCTGCCGCGCGACCGACCCCGCCCCGAGACCGACCCCGCCGCGCGGGCGGCGGCGCCGTCACCGGTCTCTGTCAGTGGCGGATGCCAGACTCGCACCCATGAGCGAGAGGTGGGCGCTGGCCCCGGAACCGGAGGGGGAGGGCGTGGTCCTCGCCCCCCTCCGGCCCGACGGCGCGCCCGCGGGGGAGGTGCGCCGCGAGCCGTCGCTGGTCGCCGCCGTCCGGTCCCGGCCGGAGGTGGCGCGCTGGGTGTGGCGGTCGACGGCCGAGGTCTATCCGCGGCTGCTCGCCGCCGGCGTCCGCGTCGAGCGGTGCTACGACGTCGAGGACGCCGAGCAGCTGCTCCTCGGCCACGAGGGCCGGCTCGGCGAGCCCCGTTCGGCGGCCGCCGCGTGGGCCCGGCTGCGGAACGGCCCGGTGCCGTCCGACCCGCCGGCGCGCACGGCCGAGCCCACCTCCCAGGACTCGCTCTTCGAGCCGAGACCGGCCGTCTCCGTCCCCTTCGAGGGGCTCCTGGAGGTGTACGCGGAGCAGCAGCGCCGGCACGACCGGGCCGAGCATCCGGGCAGGATGCGGCTGCTGACCGCCGCCGAGTCGGCGGGGATGCTGATCGCCGCCGAGATGCACCGGGCGGGGCTGCCGTGGCGGGCCGACGTGCACCGGGAGCTGCTGCACGAGCTGCTGGGCGAGCGGTACGCGGGCGGGGGCGAGCCGCGCCGCCTGGCGGAGCTGGCGGACGAGGTGTCGGCCGCGTTCGGCCGCCGTGTGAGACCCGATCTGCCGGCGGACGTGATCAAGGCCTTCGCGCAGGCCGGGATCCGGCTGCGGTCCACCCGCCGCTGGGAGCTGGAGGAGCTCGACCATCCGGCGGTGCAGCCGCTGATCGCGTACAAGAAGCTGTACCGGATCTGGACGGCGCACGGCTGGTCCTGGCTGGCGGACTGGGTGCGCGACGGCCGTTTCCGGCCGGAGTACCTCCCGGGCGGCACGGTCAGCGGCCGCTGGACCACCAACGGCGGCGGGGCGCTCCAGATCCCGAAGGTGATCCGGCGCGCGGTCGTCGCCGACGAGGGCTGGCGGCTCGTGGTCGCGGACGCGGACCAGATGGAGCCGCGGGTGCTCGCCGCGATCTCCCGCGACCCGGGTCTGATGGAGGTCGCCGGCCATCCGGACGACCTGTACACCCGGCTGTCGGACCGGGCGTTCTCCGGTGACCGCGACCACGCCAAGCTCGCCCTGCTCGGCGCGATCTACGGCCAGACCAGTGGCGACGGCCTGAAGAACCTGGCGGCGCTGCGGCGCCGCTTCCCGCGCGCGGTGGCCTATGTCGACGAGGCGGCGAAGGCCGGCGAGGAGGGCCGGCTGGTCCGCACCTGGCTGGGCCGTACGAGCCCGAAGGCGGTCGGCGCGGGTGACGACGGCGAGGCGGGTCTTCCCCAGGACGGCCCCGAGCCGGCGGCCGCGGAGGACGGTGCGGGCTTCGCCTACGGCTTCACCCCCGGGTACGCCTCGAACAACGCCCGGGCCAGGGGCCGCTTCACCCGGAACTTCGTCGTCCAGGGCAGCGCCGCCGACTGGGCCCTGCTGATGCTGGCGGCCCTGCGCCGTACGCTCTCCGCCGCCGGAATGCGCGCCGAGCTGGTCTTCTTCCAGCACGACGAGGTGATCGTGCACTGCCCCGCCGAGGAGGCGGCGGCGGTGACGGAGGCGATCCGGGCGGCGGGCGACGAGGCGGGCCGGATCGCCTTCGGCGCGACGCCGGTCCGCTTCCCGTTCACGACGGCGACGGTGGAGCGGTACGCGGACGCCAAGTGACCCCCGCACACCGCCTCCCCGCCACCCGCGCGCACGACCCCCTCCGCCGTCCGCCTACCGCCTACGTACAACCGCGCACCGTGCGCGCACCGCCCGTGCGGGCCGCCCGTCACTTCGCTCGCAACTTCGCCCACTTCGGGTCGAGGGCGATCGCCTTCAGCTGCTCCAGCGTGAGCGCGGGCTCGGCGCGGGTGGCCGCCTCGTGTTGCGCGCCCGTGTTGAAGGCGGAGACGACGACCCGGAAGCCGTCCTTCGTCATGGTGTCGGCGGTCCACCAGACGACGCCCGCGCCGCCCTTCTCGCCGGGCTGCCGGGTCAGCTTCACCTTGCGTCCGTCGGGGAGGGTGGTGACGTCACCGGAGCCGAAGAGCTGGTCGGCGACATCGTCCATGCCGTACTGCACGTTGATCTGGACGAGGCTCTTGCCCTTGCCGTCGTCGACCACGACGAAGGCGAACTCGCCCTCCCCGCCCTTGTCGACGACCTTGAGCCCCTTGGGCAGCAGGGCCCGCAGGGTGGCGGGGACGGCGTCGCCGGCGATCTGCGGCGGCGCCTGGCGGACCTTGCCGGGCTTGGCGAGCTTGCCCGGCTTGTCCGCCTTGCCGGGCGTGGTGGGCAGCGGTGGGATCCGCTTCAGGAGCGCACGCCACTCCTCGGCGGCGACGAGCGTCTTGAGCTGCGCGGGGGAGAAGGGCGGGTTCTCCCGGCTGATCTCGGCGCCCTTCTCGGCGGGCGCGTTGTACTCGCTCACGTCGACGAGGAAGCCGTCCTTGGTCAGCAGGGTGGCCCGCCAGTTCTTGGTCTCCTCGCGCTTGTCGGGGTACTCGTACCCCTGGAAGACCATCCACCGGGAGCCGTCGCCGAACCGCCCCGTCGTGCAGTCGTCGTAGGGGACGTACGCCTTCTCGGGGCAGACCACCATGTCGGCGCCCGCGTCGGGGGCGCGGCCGGTCCGGGAGAGCGTGACGCCGACGGCGGCCTCGCCCCGGCCGTCGTCGAAGTACCCGCCGAGGCCCTGGCCGGTGCCGTCGAGGTCGTCGAACCGCCAGTGCCCGGCGGGGGTGTTGGCCTTGAGGACCTCGGCGATTTCGGAGAGCGGGATCTGGGCCTCGCCGGGCTTCAGCGTCCCGGACTCCCCCGCAGGCCGGGCGGTCGGCGTCGTCGCGCCGCCGTCCCGGGGTGCCGCCACGGACGCCTTGTCCGCCTGCTGGGCGGAGGTGGCGAAGGAGCCGGCGTACAAGCCGCCGACGCCGACGGCGGCGAGCGCGACGGCGCCGCCGGTGACGGCAAGCCTGCGGCGCAGGAGCCGGCGGCGGCCGCGGGCGAGACCGCCGGTGACGAGCTCGGGCCGGCTGTCGACGGGGAAGCCCTCGCCGGTCGCACGCAGGGCGGAGCCGAACGCGCCGAGGAACTCCGGTTCGGGGTCGTGGTGTTCGTTCTGAGGCATGACGAAGTGGCCCTCTCTGCTGGGAAGTGGGAATGCCTGAGTGCCGGGACGTCCGGGATGCTGACGGGGTACCGGAAGCGGGACGGATGAGGGACGGACGCGGCGGGAGCGCCGCTCAGCGCGGGCGGAGCGCCACTCAGCGCAGCGCGAACTCGGCGATGCTGCCGCCGAGTCGCTGCCGCAGCTTGCCGAGCGCCCGGGTGGAGCGGGTGCGGACGGCCGCCGAGCTGGTGTGCAGGGCGTCGGCGGTCTCCTCGACGCTGCGGTCCTCCCAGTAGCGCAGCACCACGACCGCCCGGTCCTTCGGGGGCAGGGCCGCGAGCGCGTCGAGGAGGGCGATCCGCAGCAGGGGGTCCCGGCCGGGGTCCGGGGTGTGGTCGGGCAGTTCGCCGAGCGGCCGCTCGGTGGCGGAGCGGCGCCGCTGGTGGCTGAGGAAGGTGCGGACGAGCACGGTCTGGGCGTAGGCGGCGGGGTTGCCGATCCGGGACACCCTGCCCCAGAGGGCGTACATCTTGCCCAGCGTCTCCTGCGTGAGGTCCTCGGCGAGGTGGACGTCCCCGCTGGTCAGCAGGCAGGCCGAGCGGAACAGCTGGCCGGTGCGCGCCGAGGCGAACTCCAGGAACTCGTCCGCGCGGGACGTTCTCATGCCCCCTCCTCTCCCTGGCCGGCGTCGGTCGCGAGTGGTCACCGACGGTCGCCCTGTGCGACCGCCGAGCTCGCTGTCGTGCGTACATCCCTTCGACGCGGCGGGGCCGGGGAAATGTTTCATCGAACTCGCCATCGAACGCATTCGAAGAAGCGGAATCGGGTAATCCTGTTGGTATGAACACTCTCAGCGCAGAGATCCTGGCCGCTGGAGTCTGGCAGTCAGGACTGGCACAAGTGCTCGGCGGCCTGGTGCTCGTGGCCATCCTCATCGGGGCCTTCTGGTTCGGTTACCGCGTCCGCACCCGGGAGCCCCGCCCACCGCAGCCCGAGGAGCAACCGCACCGCCCGGACACGGGCGCGCTCCCCGGCGAGATGTCGGAGTACCGCCGCGGCACCGAGATGCCGCACACCGACGGAGCCCACCGGCTCATGCCGTACCAGCTCAAGGACGGCGGCGGCAGCGAGACCTCCCCGACCCCTCCGGACGAGGAGAAGCGCAAGTGGGGCGGGATCTCCAGCGGCGGCTTCGGCAGCGGGGGCACCGGACACGGCGACTGAACGGCGACCGACGTGGACGCCACCACGCGCGGGCGGCTGAGGGCCATGGCCCTCGGCCTGCTCGGTTCCGCCCCCGCGGCCGACCGGTCCGTGCGGGCCGCGGAACGCGCCCTCGCCTCCTACGGCCCCGGCCCGAGGGCGCGCCGCGGCCCGGGGCCCGTCCCCGACCCCGGCCCGCCGCCGGAAGCCGTCCTGGCGCGGATCTGCCTGGACCGGCTCCGGGCCCGTGAGGCACGCCGCCCCGACCCCTGGGACCCCTGGGCGGACGCGCCCGACGCCGCCCCGGGTCTGACCCCGGCCGAACGGCTCGTCCTCGTCCTCCACGACCTGCACGGCGTCCCGTACGAGACCCTCGCCCCCGTCCTGGACCGCGCCCCGGCCGCCGTCCGCCAGATCGGCGCCCGCGCGAGGGCCCGGGTCCGGGGCGCCGAGGAGATGCCCGTCCCCGATCCCGTACGGCTCCGGGCCGCCCTCGACGCCGTCCTCACCGCCGCCCGCGCGGGCGACACGGCGGCACTGCTCGCCCTCCTCGACCCGGCCGCGGTGCTGCGCGCCGACCGGTCGGCCGTCCGCGGCGGGGTCCGCCCCGCCCACGGCGCCCCGGCCGTCGCCCGCGTCCTCGCGGCCCGCGCGGCGGCGGCCCGCCCGATCCTGGTGGACGGCGCCCCGGCGCTGGTCGCCGACGCCGACCCGGACGCGCTCTACGTCTTCACGGCCCCGGCCGGCCCGATCACCTCGATCGACGTCCTCGCCGACCCGCCCCACCTCGCCCGCCACGCCCTCACCACCTGAGAGACCGCCCGGGTGTACGGCTCACGAGCGGGCCGACACGCCCAGTCGACACAGCTAGGGCCTGTCGTCAAACTCCCGCCTTCGCCCGGAGGGCGGCCCCGCGGCGTCAGGTGCGTGCTCTCGGCGTGCCGGGCGCGAGGCCTCGTACGGGACGTACTTGGCCTTGTGCCCGGTGCGGCGAGAGTGCGTGCATGGCGTCGTGGGGCAGGCGGGAGTTCGACGACAGGCCCTAGCGGACGTCTGTCCTCCGCCCGGCCCTCCCCGCAATGTGCTCCGGCACGGCCGCGGCGAGACCAGGAGGCAGCGCCGGGTCCGGCACCGGCGTCCCGAAGGTGGTCACGACCGGCAGCACCCCCGCCCACAGCCCCAGCTCCGCGTCCTCGGAGTCACCGTCGTCCGGGGGTCCGCTCCGGGTCTTCACCGAGGCCTCGGTGAGGTCGAGCGCAAGCAGCGAGGTGGCGGCCAGTTCCTTCCGGCTGGGCCGCCGGACGTACTCCCACTGCCCCGGGCTGCTCTGTTCGGTCAGCGCCCGCAGCCCCCGCAGCTTCTCCTCCGGGTCGGTGACCCGCTCGGGAACGCCGTAGATCATCGCGCACCGGTAGTTCACCCCGTGCTCGAACACGGACCGCGCGAGCACCAGCCCGTCCACGTGCGTCACGGTCACGCACACCGTGCTCTCCGGCGCCCGCACCAGACTCCTGCTGGCCACCGATCCGTGCACGTACAGCCGGTCGCCGTCGACCCCGTACGCCGTCGGCACCACCATCGGCACCCCGTCCACGGTCACCCCGAGATGGCACAGCCACCCGGCGGCCAGCACGGCGTCCAGATCCGCCCGCCGGTGCGACCCCTTCTCCCGCATCCGCCGCAACCGGGTCCGCTCGGTCACCTCGATCTCGCCCACACTTCCCCCCTGCCTGCCGCTCGCACTCCCCCAGACCCAGAAAAGGCCCGCCCGGACGATGTCCGGGCGGGCCTTTCTCTGAGCCGCCTTCGGGATTCGAACCCGAGACCTACGCATTACGAGGCCCCACAAGATCATCCCGGGTGGTGCCGGACGATGCCGCAGAATCCCGTTTCCCCAGGTCAGGGGCGTCCGACCGTGATCACCGTGACGCTGGGTCCACCCTGGTGCCACCCAGTCCGCTCACGCAGCGCTCACGCACGACGGGCCGGCTGACCCGATCCCCGGCCCGCCTTCGTTGAAGGACTCTGGGGCGCCAACTCAATCGAGCAATTCGGTAACCAGTTGATCTAGCTCCTCGGCATCCGGGGAGCTGAGGAGGAAGTCACGCAACGTGCGACGGATCTGGATGTAGCTCTTACCCTCTTCGAACTTGAGCTCCGCGATCCGCTGGGTCTCCATCTCACCGAGCTCTGCGATCCGGACATGCTTGGGATCAGAGGGATCGAAGTCAGGGATGGGAAGATCCCACACGGCTTTGTCGATGTGCCGCTCGTCCTTCCCGTATGACATGAGCGGCCGCACAAGTTCTGTGAGGCGTGGGGCATTGAGCAGCGCAAGGAGGTACATGCCCTCCTGCCTGGTGGCGACTGCAGCCCAGTACAGAGAGTGGTCAATGATTGCGTTCGGGTCATCTACCAGCGCTGCGGTTACATACATGCCCGCCTTCCCGTAGACCACTCGCAAGGGAGCTCCAGGCAACTGCTCGGTCAATCCTCTGCGGAAATCCAACCTCTCGAGGAGGGAGAGCCGATCGCTGGAGCGATTGTCATCCCACAGCCGCTCCACATTGCGCCACCACGCCGCCAGGTCTGGATAGCGGTCGAGATGGTCGTGCTGCCCATCCAAGAGAACATTCGTGGTTTCGATGGGAAGAACGACCCGGTCAGCCCCGAGGATGCGATAGGGGACGGCGTGTTCACCCAGCAGGACCGGCCGGACAAACTGCTTCTCAACCGACCCTTCCAGATTGGGAATGTCTTTCCACGGCTTCTTCTCCATAGTGCTGCGCTGGGAGCGGACTGAGACTCGGCCGCCACCAAGACCAAGAGGACCAGCCGCCTGCTCCTCAACGAAGAAGAGAACCTTGGGGACGACCGTTGCCCCCTGCGCGAACCGGCTTCGGTAAGGCGAGCTGATCAGCGCATCCTTCGGATAACGCAGTAGGCCGTCTACTCTCTTGATCCAACCCTTGGCACGTTCCCATTGAGCCGCACTCTTGGTGATCCTTCCGGTCCAGATTTCGGTTTCCTTGGGAAGGCCAACGGCACTGCTGCCCCACTGCCCGATGCCCATGGAGCGGCGGCGGCCGAAGATGACGGCGGCGGCGCGGGGGAAGAAGTGCGGACGTAGCCGACGCAGGTCCCATGAGCCGGTGAAATCGACCTTCACGGGATGGTCTGGGTCTGTCCATTCCCCACTGCGGAAGCCGGTCCAGTAGGGGCGATCCAGCACCGGGTTAGGGACAACGAAGGCGAAAGAACCACCCTCGCGCAGGTATTGCTGGACAGCACGAGCGATGAAGAGACCAGAAAGATCCTGATGAGTTGCGACCTCAAAACCTCTCCATAGACCGCGGGCCTGCATCATCTCCTTGAAGGTCGCCTGCATTTCACCTGGCATGTGCCGGTAGGACAGCCAGGGCGGATTTCCGACGAGAACGTCGACGCGGTTCTCAGCGCGGGATAGCCACATGGGGCGGGCAAGGTTTCGAACGTAGTAGGCCCAGATGTGATTGCGTCCCTCGTCGACCAGTTCACACAGGACACGGAAGTTGTCCGTCAGCTCTTCTCGATCGTCCGCGCTAGAGACTCCATGCCGGTTGAAAAGGGCGATGAGGGAAGGCAGCTTTCCTTTCCCACGATGCGGATCGGCCGCTTTGTCGGCCAACTCGTTGACAATCGCGTCGAAACGGCTGGCATCCTGCAGCAATGCTTCGGAGAAGCGAAGCTCGTTGGTGAAGAGCTGATTTCCCGTGCCGGTCTTGATGACGAGGTGGCCGTGGTCGATGAGGTCGGTGCGCTGGTCCCACTGGAGACTGTCGCCCAGGTAGACAGGGACGCTTATCGGACCGCGCTCTTCAGAGGTAAGCGTCTCGCGGCCGATGGCGAGGAGGTAGGTGACGCGGGCCAGTGCTACAGCGACTGGGTGGAGATCGATGCCCGCGACATGGTCATGGAGCCCGTCCAGCGCCTCTCGTAGGGGCAACCCGATGTCCCGTGCGGCTGCCAGATAACGACGGACCCCGTGGAAGAGGAACGTTCCGGAACCACACGACGGGTCCATGATTCGCATGTTCAGTGGATCGGGGACTGCCTCGATCACCGTCGCTTCCGCCAGCCAGTCCGGCGTGTAGTACTCCCCTTGCTTTTTACGGGTCTCGGCGGCAATCACCGACTCGTACAGAACCTTCAGTACGTCGTGCTCGACCCTTGACCAGTCGAAGCCGGCGAGGCGACGAGACAAGTCTTGAACAAACCCCTCGCCGCCCTCAATCTCCAGAGGCCAGCCGAAGAAGTCCGACTCGACCACACCCGAGATCCGCGCCTGGGTGAACAGCTGACCGTTAACCAGCGAGGCGGGCGGGGTGTCCTTCACGTCAATGCCCATCACTGCGTGGGCAATGATCGAGGCGGTATTCACGAGGAGCGTGTGCTCAATGAACAGATCGTCGCTGTCCTCGAACTGGGCGCCAAGGGCGCTGCGCAGCAACCGAGACCACAGGTCGCGCTTCAGCTGAACGGTCGGCAGACTCCTGTTTTCCTCGTAAAGCGCAGCCAGGACCGCCTTGTCGATGGAGTGTGCGACGCTGTCCGCTCCGAGGCGAGCTGCGATGGCATCTGGTGTAGGTGCCGCACCCTCGGACGTTGCCAGGACGCCTTCGAGCCACCGAACCAAGTCCAGCGCTCTGGCGTTGCGCTCCCGAGCATCAAAATAGTTGACCTCGTTCAGCTCATCGTTGACCAGGGTGTAGGCACGCCAGTCAGCACCGTCAGTAAGGATCCCGACGTGTCGCCGCTCGCGCTGCTCTGTTCGGGCACGCACATACTTCGAAAGCTGCGCGACCGCGTCCTTGCGGATCTTCGGGCGACTGATGTCCTTCTTGACCTCGATGACGGTCGCGCCCATCTCAATATCGATGCGATGGCCGGTACCACCACCTACCTGCGCTTCCAGCACAGGAGTCAGGAGATCCTGCTCGCCGAGGTTGAGGTCCGCATCCAGCAGGAACTGTCGGATGTCTGCCTGCAGTGTCGCTTCGGCGCGGACAGCCTTGCGCTCGATGACCCGTTTGAACACGGTCTCGAGCGCAGTAGGTGAAGAGTAGGCGGAGAGCGTCACGGCGAGAGCTCCAAGAGCATCATGATGTATGGGCAACGAGGGGATGGCTGCTCCCCGCACCCATTGTGGTGCAGGCGGTACGTGTAGCACAGCCCTACCCGTGTGCGGCAGTCATCCTGGGGTCCTGGCCATGCCGCGGCACCCACCCCGATAGCTTCGAACCGCCGAGCCTAGTTCCCGGTGCATCTTTTGGCCTGTGGTGACACGGGTGCAGCTGGCGCCGGTGAAACCACGGCGATTCACGCCGCCGGTCAGGCTTGTGGAGATCACGCTCCGGGCAGAGAGCGCACATGGACGATCTGATCGAGGAGTGGGCGACGCAGGTCGCGGAAGCAGAGCTCAGCAGCACGCTTCCACGCAGGTGGGCGCATACGCAGGGAGTGGCTAAACGCGCGGTCGAAGTCAGTCATGTTCTCGGCCAGGACGCCAGCCTCCTCGTTGCCGCCGCCTCGCTGCACGATGTCGGATACGCCCCGCGCCTGGCCACGACCGGCTTCCACCCGCTGGACGGGGCCCGATTCCTTCGCGATGAGCATGGGGCCGATGAACGGCTGGTGCGGCTGGTCGCCAACCACTCTTTCGCGCTGCTGGAGGCCGAGGAGCGGGGGCTGCCGGAAGAACTCTCCGGCGAGTTCCCACTGTTGGAGGAGCCGCTGCTGGTGGACGCGCTCGTGTACTGCGACATGACGACCACTCCCGACGGCGGCCGGACCACCGCCGAGGAGCGGGTCGCGGAGATCCTGGGCCGCTACGGGGACGACAGCGTGGTCGGGCGGTTCATCCGTCGGGCGGCGCCGGAGATCTTCGCTGCCGTGGGGCGGGTGGAGGCGGTGCTGGCGGCTCAGCCGAGGTAGGGGTAGGTGCCGGCCAGGTAGTCGCCGATCTGCTGGCGCATGCTGGGGTGGATGTCGTACTGGTCGAGGTCGGCCGACTGGACGAAGCGGACGTCGTCGGCCTCGTCGTTGATGGTGGGCTCGCCGCCGACGGGGCGGCCGATGTAGGTGGTCTCGTACTGCTGGCGGATCTCGCCGTCGGTGTACGCCACGATGTGGTTCGGGTTGGTGTAGACGCCGAGAAAGCCGGTGACCTCGGCGACGATCCCCGTCTCCTCCAGGCACTCGCGTACCGCGCACTCGGCGGCGGTCTCGCCGATGTCCTGAGCGCCGCCGGGCAGCGCCCACTGGCCGGTGTCACGGCGGCGCTGGAGCAGGATGGCGCCGCTGTCGTCGACGACCAGGAGGTTGCTGGCGGGGATGAGGGTGTTGGCCTTGGGGGCGTCGGGGTCGTTGTAGTACTCAGTCCTGCCCATGTGCGGCGGTCCCCTCCTGGTCGGGTGTCCAGGGCCGTGCGCCGGCCCAGACGGCGTCGAAGCTCTGAGCGTAGTTGTCGAACCAGCCGCCTTCGGTGCCCTGCCTGAGGTGGAGCAGCGGGTTGGCGCTGGCGGGGCGTCCCCACACGTGTGGGTTGACCAGCAGGTTCTCGTCGTAGAGGAAGAGCGAGGTGTACAGGGTGGTGTCGTGCAGTCGTACCTCGCACCCCGGCTTGCCCAGGAGAGGACGGTAGTAGGTCAGGGAGGCGCGGATCTTCGCCGCGAGCGTGTCGCCGATGCCTTCCTCCCGGCCCCGGACGGCGACCGCCCCGCCGGTGGGGTCGCCGAAGCACAGCCGTACGCGGACGCCGGCGTGCGCGCGCTCGGCGAGCATCCGGGCCACGTCGGGGTTGGACTGGGCGAAGAAGGTGCCCGAGAAGACGAGCACGCCGATCTCCTTCTGCGCTCCTCGAAGCAGCGAGATCCACATCTCCCGGGGCACGCTCGCCCGGTTCGCGTAGGTGCCGACGAGTTCACCATCGGAAGTCGGCGCTGTCCGCGTCGCGCGGGACTGCTGCGGGGGCCAGAGGAAAGACTCCTCGACGCGCAGGTGCTGGGCCGCGGCGAATCGGTGGCGCCGGTGGGGAACGCGCCCGCCGAGCCAGCGGCCTACGGTCTTGGGGTCCACTTCGCAGATCTCGGCGAGCGACTCGATTGAAACGCCCCGCTGGGCAAGTACGGAATGCAGTCGCTCGTTCACGCTGGTCATGCAAGCGTGGGACGGGGAGGCGGGGCAAGGACGTATTGGGACGTCTTCACCGGGCCGCTCTCAGCCGTCTCCCTACGCTGGCGCCATGCAGCTCATTGTTCTGTGGGACATCGACCACACGCTCATCGAGAACGCCGGGGTGAGCAAGGAGATCTACGCGAGCGCGTTCTCCCTCCTCGCGGGGCGGGATCCGGATGGGCCGGCGCGGACGGAGGGCCGTACGGATCGCCTGATCATGCGGGAGCTGCTTGTTCGGCACGGTGTCCCCGTGCCGGACTGGGGTGTCGTGGAAGCGGCTCTCGTCAAGGCCGGGGGAGGGCGCGAGGAGGATCTGCGTCGCCGTGGGAGCGTCCTGCCTGGGGTGTGTGAGGCACTCGCCGCAGCGGCTGGCCGGCCTGGCTGGATCTCGTCCGTTCTGACGGGGAACATCGCGGCCAACGCCGTCGTGAAGCTCTCCGCCTTCGGACTCGACGCGCTCCTCGACCTGTCCATGGGCGCGTACGGCGCCGACGCGGATCTGCGACCGGACCTCGTGGAAGTGGCTCGTGAGCGGGCCCGTCGGCTCCGAGGCGTTGGAGCGGACGTCCCGGTGGTGCTCGTCGGTGACACGCCTCGGGACGTCGAAGCCGCGCTCACGACCGGCTCGCAGATCATCGCGGTCGCGTCCGGCATTCACAGCGAAGAGGAGTTGCGAGCGGCGGGAGCCTCCGTGGTCCTGGGGGACCTGTCCGAGACCTCTCGGGTGCTGGATCTGCTGGAGCGCGCCGCGCAACGGTGAAACGTCCCAGGACGTCCTGCCTGGCGTCCGCAGACGCGGTGACGGTGTCCCCTTCTCCTTCCCCATCATCTGTCTCAGCACGGATCGCAAGTCAGCGATCGCCCAAAGGGACGGTCGCTGGCCTCACGAGGGGAGAAGGGGGCCATGAAGCGCGAGTACGAAGTCCGGTTCCTGGATGTCGACGCCGCCGACATCCGCACCAGGCTCGGCCGGGTGGGGGCCGTCCAGAGGATCCCCTGGGCACTGCGTACGTGCTGGATCTTCGAGGGGGAGGTTCTGGACCCCGGTCTCTGTCTTCGCCTTTGTGGCCAGGGCGCCCGCGTCAGCCTCGCGATGGGTTCGTCCTGCGCCTCCTCGGCGCTCCAGGGCAGCGCGGTCGTCGAGACCGTGGTGTCCGACCGCGCGTCCGCGGTGGAGATCCTTCGCAAGCTGGGCCTGCGCGAGACCCGGTATCAGGAGCACTTCCGCGAGGAGTGGCGGCTGGGGGAAGCGGCGTTCTCGATCGAGGCGTGGCCCGACCTCCCCGTGCTCGTCGCGGTCGCTGGCCCCGATGAGGCGTCCGTCCGGCAGGCGGCGGCTTTGATCGGGTTCGACTTCGGTAACGCCCAAGCCGAGAGCGTCGAGCAGATCTACCTGACCGCGACCAAGCGCAACGTGCTTGCCGAACCCACCCTCCTCTTCGCCGATACCGCCCATGCCCGTGCGACGTGACCTGGCACGAGGGACGACAGCCGAACTCACCACTGGCCGACCGACCCCCATCGGGCGATGGTCTCGGCCACTTGGCCGATAAGCCTTCAATCGCTCAACTGCCTTGCGCGGAACGGGGTTACGCCGCCGGTAACCTCGGGCGGGCGAGGCGCTGAGCGCCCGCCATCTGGCCTGCCTGAAAGCTGAAAGGGAATCGATGGCCCAGGATCTGGAAAACACCGTGGAGCGCACGCTCGTCCTTCTCAAGCCCGACGCTCTGGTCCGCGGTTTCGGCGGGAAGATCATCACCCGGTTCGAGGACGCCGCGCTGAAGATCGTCGGCGTGAAGATGAAGCAGATGGACGCCGAGTTCACGCGGCGCCACTACTTCGACCTGGAGGAGCGGCTCGGCCCGGAGGTCTACAACCTCACCGCGACCTTCATGCAGCAGGGCCCCGTCATCGCGCTCGTCCTGGAGGGCTTCGACGCGGTCGCGACCGTACGGAAGATCGTCGGCAGCACATACCCGAACGAGGCCCCCGCCGGCACCATCCGGGGCGACTTCTCGCACTACAGCCGTGGTGCCAGCGCCGCCTCCGGGAAGGCCGTGGCGAACCTCGTGCACGCCTCCGGCAACAAGGAGGAGGCCGACCAGGAGGTGGCGCTCTGGTTCGACAAGGACGAGCTCCACGACTACCGCACCCTCGCGGAGATCTTCACGTACTGACCCGCACCGAGGTCACCTCTCGGGAGCCGACGCGTTGAACACCACCCAGCACCAACGTAGGAGAGAAGACCCATGACCAACCCGACCCGCGTCGCCTCCGCAGCCGAGCTGGAGGGCGTCTTCCAGCAGGAGCTGGCCACCGACCGCTGGGCCGCGGCGGAGACCGCCTTCGCCCTCGCCATCCAGAGCCGCGACGCCGGCGCCTGGGACAAGTCCCGCGAATGGGCGCGGCAGTGCCTGACCCTGCTCGCCGGCTTCCCCAGCGACACCGAGGGCGACGTCGCCACCAAGAGGGTGTCCGTCGGCGGCGTCCTTCTGCCGAACTACCTGCACGAGGGCATCCTGCGCGACCGCTTCGGCGACTTCGACTGACGCACGACCCCGGCGGCGGTGCGGCACCCGGCGACTGGCCGCACCCCGCCGGCCGCTGACCAACCACACATCACGTCCAACCGAGCCAGCCCCCATGCGCGGGACGGCTCGGGCGGACCACCCATGCCTCATTCCGGAAAGGAGCCCCTGTGGCCATCGAGATCGAGATGCGCGCCCGGTTCGACGAGGAGACGTACGAGAAGCTCCTCGTCCGCCTCGCGGCGGAGGCCGAGGACCTCGGCTGCGACGACAAGAACATCTACTTCTACGTGCTGCCGGACCAGCTGCTGAAGGTCACCGACAACACGGCCGCCGGCTCGGCGAAGATCACGCTCAAGGCCAGCAAGATCGGCCAGGGCGCCGCGTTCCCCGAGACGGAGTTCGCCATCGCCCGGGACGACGTGCCGGCCGCCGTGCGGATCTTCAACGCCCTCGGCTTCGAGGGCACCATGCACCAGGCGTTCAACCAGCGGCACAACTTCCGCTTCCGCGGGGTCGAGATCGCCGTGAAGTGGAGCGAGGCGTGGGGGCACCACGCCGAGTTCGAGGTCCTCCTCGAGGAGGGTGCCGGCGCCACCGCCCAGGAGGAGGCCACCGCCCGCATCCGCGGCGTCGCCGACGAGCTCGGCATCCACCTGATGACCGAGCAGGAGCTCGCCGACTTCACGGCCGCCTTCGAGGCCGCCGAGCAGGAGCGCAAGGAGAAGGAGGCGGCGACCGCCGCCACTGCCAGCTAGGCATCCGCTGTCGCAGACCACCATGAGGGGGTGGGCCCGATGAGCACGACCCTGCCGGCCGACAGTCTGGTCGAGCTGGCCGCGCGCAAGCAGCTTCCACACCACCAGTACACCGATCCCGCCACCGTCCGCTGGATCGCCGCCAACCGGCCGGAGCTCTCCGACGGCCCGCCTCCTCCCACCCTGCGACCGAGCTCGCGGCAGCTCGTGACTCGCGCGGCCCTGCCCGCCGACTGGCTGGCCGAGGCCAGGTGCCACGACTCGCTCCACGGCATCCGGCACGCCGTACGGACCGCCGCCATGGCCGCCCTCCTCGCCGAGGCCACCGGTCTCGGCGAGGAGGACACCGCCACGCTCGTCCTGGCCGCGGCCGTGCACGACTGCCGCCGGCTCCACGACAAGGACGACACCGGCCACGGCGCCCGCGCCGCCATCTGGCTCACGGACAACGCCAGCGACGTCTGGGACCGCTTCGGCCTCACCCCGACGCCCAGCCGCATCACCGCAGCCGGCACGGCAGTCCGGCTCCACGACCTGCCGTACGAGCACTTCTCTCCGGACGACCGCGCCGACCATGCCCGCACGAGGGCGATCACCGACCTCCTCAAGGCCGCCGACGCCCTGGACCGCTACCGCCTGCCCAAGCTCACCTGGTGGCCCGACCCCGCCCGCGTCCGCGCCGAGGCGTTCGCCGACCTGCGCACCACCGCCTTCGAGCTCGTCGTCCGGTCCGAGTCCGCGTGGCTGACCGGGGCCGACAGCGCGGAAGCCGTCCTCGGCAGCCTGGCGATCATGGAGCTGATCGGCTGATGGACTTCCTCGACGCCTACGAGCAGTGGGCCGACGCCCACTCCTTCTTCGACACCACCCTCATCCCCAGCCCCGCTGACAGCCAGGACCCTCTCGCCGCGCAGACCGCGGCCTGGGACAAGCGCCTGGCCGACACGCCCAACGGCCGGCTCCTGCGGGACAACGCGATGTTCCGGGCCCTGGGAACGGGCGACAAGATCCACCTGCTCCACGTCACGCACGCCCTGGAGCAGATCAGCGAGCACGGCGCGCTCTACCCCTCCGGGGGCTGCCTGGTCGGCAGCGTCTACTGCGCGCCCCTCACGGCCTCCGAGCGCGGCTTCCGCATGCACAACCTCGGCGAGTACATCCTGACCAAGGAGGCCCCGGCCTTCGTGGCGAGGGCCGGGGAGCCGAGGCGGGAACCGACCCCTCTGATCTTCGAGGTCTCCCTCCCGCCGCAGGCGTACCGGGGCCTGGCCGGCGTGGACTACCTCCGTCTCGGCTCGATCCACCTGCAGATCTACAGCCGCCTGGAGTACCTGCTCTCCAAGGCCGAACGCCACCAGCTGCGCGAGACGATCGTCAGCCGGATCAAGAACTCCGCGGCCTTCCTCGCCCTGGCGGCTGCCGTCGCCCACCAGGGCGCCACGGTCTCGCCGGAGAACTTCCTCCGGCTCCTGGACGAGACCATCCCCCGCTTACCGATCCTCGGCTACGTGTACTTCGAGGCCCTGGCCGAGTACCTGATGCTGCACTCCACCACGGACGACACGCGCGAGCGGGCCGAGCACGGCGAGTTCAACAACTGGCTCTACAAGGACATGCTGTTCGCGTCCTTCCCGGACATGGCCGGAAAGTTCGACCTCGCGCGGTTCCGGCCCTCGCCCACCGGCCTGGCCACGCTCCTGGCCCGCATCGACCCGAGCCTCGACGCGCGCCACGCCCGCGCCTACCTGACCGAGCGGATCAGCCATCTCGTCGCGGCCCGCCTCTTCACCCCCGGCCAGGTCCCCGAAGCCTGGCACCGCACCCGCTGGGAGTTCGACGGCCTTTCCACCCAGCTCGGACCGCTCCTCGGCCACCTCATCCACCGCGAGCTCCGCACCTTCGGCCGGTACCCGGACTTCTACTTCTACTACGACCAGCACAAGGCGCTCCAGGCGTGGAACTACTGGAACCACATGGACATCATCGCGCCCTTCAACGGCACGATCCCCAAGGGCGAGATCGGCATCAACCCCGCGTACCCCGATCTCGACTACCGCGTCTGGAGGGCCGAGCGGGACGACCACGGACGACTCCACCCCGCCGAGGAACTCGCGCTGACCATCGCCCCGCGCCTGGTGGACATCAAGTACACGCTCATGCGCAACAACAGCCGCTGATCAGGGTCGGCCCGCATGGCAGATCGCCCGCCCTCTGTCCCCTCAACCCGTCGAAGTGGAGAGGCATGTCGCCCCACGAGCACGCACGTCCCACCCGCACCTGGCCAGCGCCCGCGCAGACCGCCGAGACGATCTTCACCGAGGTCTTCCGCACCAACCACTGGGGATCGCCGGAGTCGTTCTCCGGGCCCGGATCCGAGCTGCGGCAGACCGAAGCGGTCCGCGGCGCCCTCGCATCCGTCCTGGCGCGGTACCCGATCCGTACGATCACGGACGCGGGCTGCGGAGACGTCAACTGGATCCGCCACGTCGATGGCTTCGACCGGCTGGACGCGTACGTCGGCCTGGACGTCGTTCCTGACCTCGTCGAGCTGAACCAGAAGCGGTACGGCAGCGAGCGGATGTCCTTCCAGCAGGCCGACCTCAGCCGCAACGAGATCCCGGCCGCGGATCTCGTTCTCACCCGCGACTGCATGGTCCACCTCACCCACCACGAGGTCCTGGCGTTCCTCGCCCGCATCGCCGCCAGCGGTTCCGCCTACCTCCTCGCCACCACGTACGCCGACCTGGCGGAGAACCGCGACACCACGGACGGGCACTGGCGCCCGCTCAACCTCCAGGCGGCCCCTTTCCACCTCCCACCGCCCATCGAGCACTTCGACACCGACTTCACCGACAACGGGCGACACCAGCCGGGCAACGGTCTGGGGCTGTGGCGGATCGAGCAGCTCGGCACCCGAAGCACCTGAACCACCCACCCACGGCGACCCAGGAAGCGAGACACGATGGCCACGCACGACGCCCAGATTGCGTCCCTCCTCGACCAGCTCGACCGCGCCCTTGCCTCCCCGGCGACCACGCACGGTCTCGCCCGCACGCTCAGGGCGGCCGCCAAGGAGGCCGAGCTGCACCGCCACCACCGAGCCAGCCTCGCCGGCCTGCCCGACGGTGTCCTCCAGCCCAGCCCCGCCAAGGTGCAGATCGGCGGTGGCGGTCACCGCATCGACGGCTTCTTCAACATCGACATCGTCCCGCCGGCCGACCTCCTGTGGGACGTCCGTGAGGGCCTGCCGCTCGCCGACGAGAGCACCCAGGAGATCTTCTCGGAGCACTTCCTGGAGCACATCGACTACCCCCGCTCCGCCAAGACCTACGCCCGCGAGGCGTTCCGCGTGCTGACGCCCGGCGGCCGTCTCATCACCGGGGTGCCGGACGCGGCCTTCGTGCTCGGGCAGTACCCGGCCGGCCCGGAACAGGCCGAGGAGATGATCGCCCGCTGGTACGCCAAGCGGGACTGCCGCAAGGACATCAACACCTACCTCGACCTGATCAACTACGTCTTCCGCGACCAGGACGACGACCCCACGTACAACCCCCACTACTGGGCCTACGACTTCGAGAAGCTCAGCCAGCTGTTCACCGAGGCCGGCTTCGCCACCGTCAGGCCCTGGACCTTCGACCCGAGCATGGCCAACCCGAAACGGCAGTGGGCGAGTGTCTACGTCATCGCGACCAAGTAGGCAGCCCGACGTGCTCACGGAACTCGCCTTGGGACATCGGGTGATCCCCGGCATCGCCGACTTCGCCCGCGGCGGTCGTCCGGCTGCGGCGACCACGGACGACGCCAACACGTGGGTCGACAGCTTCTGCTGGCTCTACTGCGGGCGAAGGTAAAGAAGAAGGCCAAAACCAAGAAGGCTGTGAAGAAGGGATGACAGCGCGGGGTCACGGCCTCACATCCCCTGGCCGGGGGCCCCGTCCCACTGCAAGTGGCAGACAAGGCCAGCAAGTTCGTGGACTAGGTTCCACTCAGCTGCCATCGAGAGGGCCTGGGCATTAGGGCTGGGCCCCGAGCTGCTTCTGCATATCCTCGATGCGGCGGCGGGTGACCTCCGCCTTCCGTTCTTCGCGCCTGAGCTTCTCCTGGGCCGCGGCCAACTCCGCAGACAAACGCTCTCGTTCTTCCGCCGTGCGGTCAGCCCCTCCCGATTCGTCCACATGAGCCGGGCCCATACGGACACTCTCCACGACACCGCGGCGTTCACCGCATTCGGGACAGTCAACGGCACGAGCAGAGACGTAGCTGTGCTCGCGGTGCTGCACGTGACGGGCGACGTGATCACACGTCAGCGTCAGCTGCCATGCGTCGAGATCCTTCTTGCGCTCCTCTTCCGGAGGAAGGCGGGCGAAGAAGTCGTTGAGCTTCCTGATCATCTGGGGGCCCAGGGGCGGCGGCGGGCAACACGCAGAACAGTGAGAAACGTGTGATCCGCTGATGCTCCACCGTGAGCTCCTGCAGTCCGGGTGCTCTTCCTTGAAGCGTGCTTCCGCAGCCTCGTACTCCTGCCTTTCCGTCTCGGACAACGCCATGAGCGGGTACCAGCTACCCAGCCGGTCATACATCGGCTTTCCGCAACCTCGGCAGGGCTCGCCGGCCTCGAACTCCGCCCAGGTCAAACGCGTTCCTTCTCGAGCCCACAGCTCGCGTCGCGCAGTGTCTCGCCGGTCTTGTTCCTCGGCCTCGAGCGCCTTCTTTCTTGCCCTTGCAGCCGCCCGCCGCTGGCGCTCTTCCTCTGTCAGCTTGGCCACGTTGCCCCTCCGATTGCGCACGACTCCGCTGTGCCCCAAAGCCTCATCCTGCGTGGCGCGGCGCCAAGAGGCACATGACTTTCACTTTTCAGTCGGGGCCAGCCCGGATGGGAGCGGAAGCGTCCAGCTATGACCGCTGGCGACTGCCGTGGCAGCCGTAGCGGTCACCTACCGCCGATAGAGGGCGCCCAGGGTACCCACGGCATGCCCCAAGCCTGAGTTGGTACCTCTCCCTCAGACCGCTCACGAATTGCTCCCGCAAGCTCGCCTACGGGCAGTTCTCGTCCGACTTCACGACGTGCAGGGTGACGGCGGGATCTTCCACCGGCTCACCGATCTGCGAGATCACTTCCTCGATCACTTCTCCTGCTGCCGGCTCGTGCGAGCAGACCTTCCAGTCACGCGACTGAGCGAGGGTGCTGCGCCCCTTGCCCGTGGCATCCACGTCTTCGACGCCGTTGACGAGGACGAGCACTTCTCCCGCATCGAACAGGTTCATGCCGGCGAGGTCTGGCATCTGGTCGCCCGGACGAACCCTGAAACCAGGGGTGCCGGCAGGGCACTGCTCGTCCGTTTTCACCACGGTGAAAGTGACGAGCTCGTCAGGGTCCGCCTCCCCCGGTTGGGGGTCCTGGTCGCAGACCACCCAGTTCCGGTCCCAGACCTGCGCTCGCCCTTGGCCGAGTGCATCCTCCGACGTGAGGTTGTTGAACCCGGCCTCTTGGGCATCATCCTGGGCGGCTTGCAGCTCACGGCCCGCCATATCGGGAAGCGTTGAGGTGCATGCGGTGAGCGTCAGCATGGCGAGCGGTACGAGGAAGGCGAGACGTTGGCTTCTGCTCGCGGATGGACGTGACGGCATGTTCCCCCTAGGACATGTCAACGCGGTGAAACGATCATAGGAGGCGGGGTGCCAGGTCATCGAGGGGCAGGTTGGCCATTCCGTTCAGGCCGCTCGCTCCGCCCTGGCCTCCACGATGCGGCGCTCCCCGGGGCCCTAACCCACCCCTCCGCTCACGCAGCGCTCACGCAAGCAAACCTGCGCCACCCCAGGGGACCGCCCGGCCCATATTCAGGGAACAGAAAAGGCCAGGTCAGACACTGTCTGACCTGGCCTTTCTCTGAGCCGCCTTCGGGATTCGAACCCGAGACCTACGCATTACGAGTGCGTTGCTCTGGCCAACTGAGCTAAGGCGGCGCCGCGTGCAGCACCATGGTCGGTGCAGCAGCGTCGCCAAGTCTACACAGTTTCCGGAGGTGCTTTGACCAGGGGCGGAGGGGGCGGCGCCGGGGGTTGGCTAGGAGCAGCGCTTGCCGGTGGTGGGCGGGGTGCCTTCGAGGAGGTAGGTGTTGACGGCGGTGTCGACGCAGTCGCTGCCGCGGCCGTAGGCGGTGTGGCCGTCGCCGTCGTAGGTGAGGAGGGTGCCGGAGGAGAGCTGGGCGGCGAGGGACTCGGCCCACTTGTAGGGGGTGGCGGGGTCGCGGGTGGTGCCGACGACGAGGATCGGGGCGGCGCCGTCGGCGGTGATGCGGTGCGGGCGGCCGGTGGCCTCGGAGGGCCAGTAGGTGCAGTTCAGGGCGGCCCAGGCGAGGCCGGTGCCGAAGACCGGGGAGACCTTGTCGAAGGAGGGGGCGGCGGCCCGGGCGGCGGCCGGGTCCCGGTAGGCGGGGGGCAGGTCGAGGCAGTTCACGGCGGCGTTGGCGAACATGAGGTTCGCGTACGAGCCGTCCGGCTCCCGCTCGTAGTAGCTGTCGGCGAGCGCCAGGAGCGCGGAGCCCTCGCCGCCGATCGCCCGGGTCAGGGCCTCCCGCAGCTGCGGCCAGGCACCCTCGTCGTACATGGCCGCGATGACGCCGGTGGTCGCCAGGGACTCGCCGAGCTCGCGGCTCTCGCCGGTGGGGACCGGGTCGGCGTCGGTGGCGCGGAAGAACTTCTTCAAGGCCTCCCCGGCCGCGGCGACCGACCCGGTGCCGAGGGGGCAGTCGGGGCGGGTGACGCAGTCGGCGGCGAAGGCGCGGAAGGCGGTCTCGAAGCCGGCCGTCTGGTCCCGGTTGAGGTCGAGCGCCGACAGCGACGGGTCCATCGCCCCGTCGAGGACGAGCCGTCCCACCCGCCCGGGAAACAGCTCGGCGTAGGTGGCGCCGAGGAAGGTGCCGTACGAGGCGCCGACGTAGTGCAGCTTCGCGTCGCCGAGGACCGCCCGCAGGATGTCCATGTCGCGGGCCGTCTCCACGGTGGAGACGTGCGGCAGGACCGCGCCGGACCGCTGCTCGCAGCCGGCCGCGAACCGCCGGAAGGAGGCGGCCAGCGCCTCTACCTCCGCCGCGTCGTCCGGCGTCTGGTCGACCTGGGTGTACGCGTCCATCTCCGGGCCCGTCAGGCAGTCGACGGGCTCGCTGCGGCCGACCCCGCGCGGGTCGACGGCCACCACGTCGTAGCGGGCCCGCACCGGCTCGGGGTAGCCGATGCCTGCGTACCCCTGGAGGTAGTCGACGGCCGAGCCGCCCGGCCCGCCCGGGTTCACCAGGAGCGAGCCGATCCGCTCGCCGGGCCCGGTGGCCCGCACCCGGGAGACGGCGAGCCGCACCTCGGGGCCGTCCGGTTTCGCGTAGTCGAGCGGGGCCCTGAGCGTGGCGCACTGGAAGCCGGGGACGCCGCAGTCCCGCCAGGAGAGCTTCTGGCCGTAGTACTTCCTCAGCGCCGCGGGCGACGGCGCCGGGGAGGCGGCGGCCTGCCGCGCCGCGGCGGACCCCGGGCGCTCGGGGGCGGCGGCGCCGCTCCCGCCCGTACAGCCGGAGAGGATCAGCCCGGCCGCGGCGAGCGCCGTGGCGGAGATGCGGAGGAGACGCCTGGAGTCCATTCCCGGAGCGTATCCGGAAGGCCACACTCCGTGTCCAATCGTGACGTCCGGCCGTCCGCGCCAGTCAGTCGCGGAGCGCCATCGTCATGGCCTCGACCGCCAGCAGCGGCGCCACGTTCCGCTCCAGCGCCTCGCGGCAGGCGAGGACGGCCTCCACCCGGCGCAGGGTCCGCTCCGGCGTGGTGTCGCGGGCGATCCGCTCCACCGCGTCCCGCACGTCCTCGTTGGCCAGCGCGGAGCCGGTGCCCAGCTGGAGCGTCAGCACGTCGCGGTAGAAGCCGGTCAGGTCCGTGAGCGCGAGGTCCAGGCTGTCGAGCTGGGTGCGGCGGCCGCGGCGCTTCTGCTTCTCCTCCAGCTCCTTCATCATCCCGGCGGTGCCGCGCGGCATGCGGCCGCCCTGCGCGGCCCCGAGCGCCGCCTTCAACTCCTCGGTCTCCTTGGTGTCGACCTCCTCGGCGACCTGCTTCGCGTCCTCCGCCGCCGCGTCCACCAGCTCCTGCGCCGCCCGCAGGCAGCCGCCGATGTCCGCCACCCGCAGCGGCAGCTTGAGGACGACGGCGCGGCGGGCCCTGGCCCGCTCGTCCGTGGCGAGCCGGCGGGCCCGGTCCACGTGGCCCTGGGTGGCGCGGGCGGCCGCGTGGGCGAGCTCCGGCTCGATGCCGTCCCGTCGGATCAGCATGTCGGCGACGGCCTCGACCGGCGGGGTGCGCAGGGTCAGGAGGCGGCAGCGGGAGCGGATCGTCGGCAGCACGTCCTCGACCGAGGGCGCGCAGAGCAGCCAGACCGTGCGGGGCGCGGGCTCCTCGACGGCCTTCAGGACGGCGTTGGCCGACTTCTCGTTGAGCCGCTCGGCGTCGGTGACGAGGATGATCTGCCACCGGCCGTTGGCCGGGGAGGTGAAGGACTTGCGGACGGTGTCGCGCATGTCCTTGACGAGGATCTCGGTGCCGACGGCGGCGACCGTCGTCACGTCGGCGTGCGTGCCGACGAGGGCCGTGTGGCAGCCGGTGCAGAAGCCGCAGCCGGGCGCCCCGCCGAGCGCCCGGTCCGGGCTCACGCACTGGAGGGCCGCCGCGAAGGCACGGGCGGCGTCGATCCGGCCCGAGCCGGGCGGTCCGGTGAAGAGCCAGGCGTGCGTCATCTTCGACGCCTCGGGGCCGGACTCGCCGGCGGCCTGGGCGGTGACGAGCGCGTCGGCGTCCCGCGCGGCGGCGGTGAGCTGCTCCTCGACCCGCTCCTGTCCGACCAGGTCGTCCCATACGGCCATGTCTGCCCCTCCTGAAGGTACGCCCTCCATTGTGGGGCAGCCCACCGACAACCCAGCCCGGGCCAGGAACGACGGCCCGGCCCGGAGCGGGCCATCAGCCCGACCGACACGGACCGTCAGCCCACCCGGCGCGGACCGAGCCCCGCCCGAAGCGGACCCTCAGCCCGCCCGGAGTTGACCGTCAGCCCACCCGGCGTCGACCGGCGACCCTGCCCGGCGCTGACCGGCAGCCCGGCCCGACGCGGGACGCGGGCCGGCAGCCCGCACCGAAGCGGACCGTCAACCCGGTCGGAGCGGGCCCACACCGCGGCCCGAAGCGGGCCGGCAGCCCGCCCCCGCGCGGACCGACGCCAGCCCGGCCAGGCCCGCCGCCTCAGCGGCGGCGTCCTCGGCCGTCCTGCTCGTCGTCGTCCCCGTCGGCGCCGTCGTAGCCGCCGAAGAGCTCGTCGGCGAGGGTCGGCAGGTCGTCCAGCGGGGTCTCCTCGGCCCAGTCGGAGCGGCGGCGCGGCCGGCCGGTCTCGTCGAGCTGGGGCAGCTCGCGGGTGACGTCGTTCGCCCCCCGCGCGCCGGTCCCGTCCCGGAAGAAGTCCTGCGGCACCCGGTCGACCGGGTCGGCCGCCCGTCGCCCGTCCCGAACGGGCGGCAGCACGGCGGTCTCGTCGACGTCCCGGTCGCCGATCCGCGGCAGGACCGCCGTCTCGTCCTCGGTGCGGCGCGGGTCCTCCGGCCGTACGACGGGCGTCGGCACGGTGACCTCGTTCGGCGAGACGGAGCCCGTCGGCGGGGCGGATTCGCGCGAGGCCCCGGGGCCCCTCGGGTCCCTGGGGTCCCCCGGGGCGCGGCCGTTCCCCGGAGCGGAGTCGCTCGCCGACGCGGGGGCGTCCTTGCCGAGCCGTACGACCGGCGTCTGGACGGTGACCTCGTCGGCCGACGCCTCGGACGCGGCACGCTCGGCGGCGGCACGCTCGGCGGCGGCACGCTCGGCGGCGGCACGCTCGGCGGCCGCCTTCTGCGCCGCGGCCCGCTCGGCCACCGCGCGCTCGGCGGCGGCCTGCCGCTCCGCCGCCTCCGCCTCCGCGGCGGCACGCTCGGCGGCGGCGCGCGCCGCGGCCTCCTCGGCCGCCTTCGCGGCGGCGGCAGCGGCGGCGGCCCGGCGGGCCTCCTCCGCGCGGAGCAGTGCCTCCTCGGCCTTGCGCTGCTTCTCCTGGCGGAGCGCCTCGGCCTCGGCGCGGAGCCGGGCCTCCTCCTCCGCCTGCTTGCGGAGGCGTTCCTGCTCCTCGCGGCGGGCCTTCTCCTCGGCCGCCCGCCGGCGGGCCTCCTCCTCGGCGGCGATCCGGGCCTCCTCGGCCTTGCGCCGGGCCTCCTCCGCCTGCCGCTCGGCCTCCAGCCTGCGGGCCTCTTCCTCCTCGCGGCGCTTGCGCTCCTCCTCCTCGGCGCGCAGCTTCGCGAGCTGCTCCTGGCGCTCGCGCTCCAGGCGCTCCTCCTCGGCCTTGCGGGCGGCTTCTTCCTCGGCCTTCCGGCGGGCCTCCTCCTCGGCCTTCCGGCGTGCCTCCTCCGCGGCCTTCACCTCGGCCTCGGAGAGGGGCAGCATCCGGTCGAGCCGGTGGCGTACGACGGTGGTGACGGCCTCGGGCTCCTGCCCGGCGTCGACGACGAGGTAGCGGCTGGGGTCGGCGGCGGCGAGGGCGAGGAAACCGGCCCGCACGCGCGCGTGGAACTCGGGCGGCTCGGACTCCAGCCGGTCGGGCGCCTCCGTGAACCGCTCCCGGGCCGTCTCCGGGGAGACGTCGAGGAGGACGGTCAGGTTCGGCACGAGGCCGCCGGTCGCCCAGCGGGAGATGCGGGCGATCTCGGTCGGCGAGAGGTCGCGGCCGGCGCCTTGGTAGGCGACGGACGAGTCGATGTACCGGTCGGAGATGACGATGGCGCCCCGCTCCAGGGCGGGCCGGACCAGGGAGTCGACGTGCTCGGCGCGGTCGGCGGCGTACAGCAGCGCCTCGGCGCGGTTGGACAGCCCGGCGGAGGAGACGTCGAGCAGGATCGAGCGGAGCCGCTTGCCGATGGGGGTGGCGCCGGGCTCGCGGGTGACGACCACCTCGTGGCCCTTGGCGCGGATCCAGTCGGCGAGCGCCTGGACCTGGGTGGACTTGCCGGCGCCGTCGCCGCCCTCCAGGGCGATGAAGAAGCCGGTGGCGGCCGGGGCCTGGGCGGGGTCGGCGCCGCGCAGCGCGTCGCGCAGGTCGCGGCGGAGCGGGACGCCCGCGCGGTCGTCGGTCTTCGCGAGGACGAGCGCGGCGACGGGCAGCAGCAGGGCGCCGACGAGGGCGAGGGTGAAGGCCGCGCCGCCGTGGTCGAAGACGAACTTCCCGGAGCCGGAGACGAAGCGGTGCGGGCCGATCGCGGCGGCGAGCAGCGGCGCGGCGAGCGCGCCGACGGCGATGCCGACGCGGGCGGTGGCCTGGAGGTGCGCGGTGGTGCGCTCCCGGCCCGGCTCCTCGGTCTCCTGGTCGATGAGGGTGTGCCCGGTGTTGGCGGCGACCCCGGCCGCGTACCCGGCGAGGGTCGCGAGGAACAGCACGGTCGCGGTGTCGGGCACGAGGCCGACGGCGATCAGGGCGATGCCCGTGACGGTGAGGGCGAGGGCGAGCAGCCGGCGCCGGGACAGCACGGGGAGCACGGAGCGGGCCGTGCGGATGCCGACGGCGGTGGCGCCGCTGAGCGCGAGCACCAGCAGGGCGTAGGTGACGGGTCCGCCGCCGAGGTCGTAGGCGTGCAGGGCGGCGAGCGAGGCGGCCGCGCCGATGGCGGCGGCGACGGTGGCGCAGGCCAGGACGAGCAGCGGTACGGCTCCGGTGCGGCCCTTGCCCGCCGCTCCGGTGCGGCGCAGGCCCTCCAGGGGCGAGCGGGGGCGCGGGGTCTGTCCGCCGGGGAGGGTGATCGCGGCGAGGACGCTGACGGAGGCGCCGAAGAGGCCGGCGGCGACGTAGGCGCCGAGGGCGGCCTGGTGGAGCGAGAACCAGTCGATGCCGGAGCCCAGCAGGTTGCCGACCAGGGTGGCGGCGAGCAGGACGGCGGCGGCGGCCGGGACGGCGAGGAAGGCGGTGCGCTGGGTGAGCGTGCGCAGGGCGCCGAGGTGGTCGGGGAGCGGCCGGACGGCGTCGCCCTCGACGGGCGCGGCGGGCAGCAGCGCGGGCGCGGCGCCGTCGCGGCAGACGGTCCAGAGGCGTTCGGCGGCGCCGGTCAGGAAGACGGTGCCGAGCAGGAACCACAGGGCGCTGCCGGGGGTCCAGTCGATCCACAGGGGCGCGATGACGAGGAGCGCGATCCGCAGCCCGTCGGCGCCGATCATGGTCCACCGCCGGTCGAGGGCGGCGCCGGGCGCGGTGAGGGCGGTGAGCGGGCCGAGCAGGACGGCGCCGAAGAGGACGGTGGCGAGCAGCCGGGCGCCGACGACGGCGGCGACGGCGAAGGCCGCGCCGCGGTAGCCGCCGCCGAAGGCGCCCTCGGTCAGCGCGGCCTGGAGGCCGAGCAGGACGAGGACGAGGAGGGCGAGGGCGTCTCCGACGCCGCCGACGACCTGCGCGCTCCACAGCCGGCGCAGCGGCTGGTGGCGTACGAGGGCCTTCACGGCCCGCTCCCGGGAATCCGCGACGAGGGCCGCGTCGAAGACGGGGGCGGCGCCGGGGGCGGGTGCGGCTTCGGAGTCGCCCAGAAGCTCTGGCTGCTCTGCTCGCGTCATCCGTCCACCCTATCCGGACGGCTCGGCTCACCGGGGCCTCGGCCGAACAAACGTAGGAAGGGCGGGAGCCGCGCTCCCGCCCTTCCCCGGCGTCGCCGCCGACCGCCCCGCCCCGGACTACTCCGGCTGCGCGGCCGCGGTCTTCTTCGCGGCCGTCTTCTTGGCGGCCGTGGTCTTGGCGGCCGTGGTCTTCTTGGCCGCCGTCGTCGTCTTCTTCGCCGCCGTGGTCTTCTTCGCGGCGGTCTTCTTGGCGGCCGTCTTCTTGGCCGCGGTCTTCTTCGCCGGGGCCTTCTTGGCGGTCTTCTTCGCCGGTCCCTTGGCGCGCTTCTCGGCGAGCAGCTCGTAGCCGCGCTCCGGCGTGATCGTCTCGACGCTGTCGCCGGTGCGCAGGGTCGCGTTGGTCTCGCCGTCCGTCACGTACGGGCCGAAGCGGCCGTCCTTGACGACCACGGGCTTCTCGCTGACGGGGTCGGTGCCGAGTTCCTTCAGCGGCGGCTTGGCGGCGGCCCGGCCACGCTGCTTGGGCTGGGCGTAGATCGCCAGCGCCTCCTCCAGCGTGATGCTGAAGAGCTGGTCCTCGCTGGTCAGCGACCGCGAGTCGGTGCCCTTCTTCAGGTACGGGCCGTACCGGCCGTTCTGCGCGGTGATCTCGACGCCCTCGGCGTCGGTGCCGACGACGCGCGGCAGCGACATCAGCTGGAGGGCCTCCTCCAGGGTGACGGTGTCCAGGGACATCGTCTTGAAGAGGGAGGCGGTGCGCGGCTTGACCGCGTTCTTGCCGGTCTTCGGGGTGTCCTCGGGGAGGATCTCCGTCACGTACGGGCCGTACCGGCCGGCCTTGGCGACGATCTGGTGGCCGCTGACCGGGTCGGTGCCGAGCTCGAAGTCGCCGCTCGGCCTGGCGAGCAGCTCCTCCGCGTACTCCACGGTGAGCTCGTCGGGCGCGAGGTCCTCGGGGACGTCGGCCTTCTGGTAGCCCTCCTGCTCCCGCTCGCCGCGCTCGACGTAGGCGCCGTAGCGGCCGACGCGGAGCACGATGCCGTCGCCGACGGGGAAGGAGGAGATCTCGCGGGCGTCGATGGCACCGAGGTCGGTGACGAGCTCCTTGAGGCCGCCGAGGTGGTCGCCGTCGCCGTTCCCGGCATCGGCCGCGGCGGCGCCGGACACGTCGCCCTCGCCGAAGTAGAAGCGCTTCAGCCACGGCACGGACTGGGCCTCGCCGCGGGCGATGCGGTCGAGGTCGTCCTCCATGCGCGCGGTGAAGTCGTAGTCGACGAGCCGGCCGAAGTGCTTCTCCAGGAGGTTGACCACGGCGAAGGAGAGGAAGGACGGCACGAGGGCCGTGCCCTTCTTGAAGACGTAGCCGCGGTCGAGGATGGTGCCGATGATCGAGGCGTACGTCGACGGGCGGCCGATCTCGCGCTCTTCCAGCTCCTTGACCAGGGTGGCCTCGGTGTAGCGGGCGGGCGGCTTGGTGGCGTGGCCGTCGGCGGTGATCTCCTCGGCGGCGAGCGCGTCGCCCTCGGCGACCTGCGGCAGGCGCCGCTCGCGGTCGTCGAGCTCGGCGTTCGGGTCGTCGGCGCCCTCCACGTAGGCCTTCATGAAGCCGTGGAAGGTGATCGTCTTGCCGGAGGCCGAGAACTCGGCGTCGCGGCCGTCGGCGGAGCCGCCGCCGATCTTGACGGTGACCGAGTTGCCGGTGGCGTCCTTCATCTGGGAGGCGACGGTCCGCTTCCAGATGAGCTCGTACAGCTTGAACTGGTCGCCCGTGAGGCCGGTCTCGGCCGGGGTGCGGAAACGATCGCCCGAAGGCCGGATCGCCTCGTGCGCCTCCTGCGCGTTCTTGACCTTCCCGGCGTAGACGCGCGGCTTCTCCGGCAGGTAGTCGGCGCCGTACAGCTGCGTCACCTGGGCGCGGGCCGCGGCGACGGCGGTGTCGGAGAGCACGGTGGAGTCCGTACGCATGTAGGTGATGAAGCCGTTCTCGTACAGCTTCTGCGCCACCTGCATGGTCGCCTTCGCGCCGAAGCCGAGCTTGCGGCTGGCCTCCTGCTGGAGGGTGGTGGTGCGGAAGGGCGCGTACGGGGAGCGGCGGTACGGCTTCGACTCGACCGAGCGGACGGTGAAGCGGGTGTCGGCGAGGGAGGCCGCGAGCGCGCGGGCGTTCGCCTCGTCGAGGTGGAGCACGCTGTCGCTCTTCAGCCGGCCGTCGGCGCCGAAGTCACGGCCCTGCGCCACGCGCTTGCCGTCGACCGCGGCGAGGCGGGCGGTGAGGGAGGACGGGTCGGAGGGGTCGCCGGCGCGGCCGGTGGAGAAGGTGCCGGTGAGGTCCCAGTACTCGGCGGAGCGGAAGGCGATGCGCTCGCGCTCGCGCTCGACGACGAGGCGGGTGGCGACGGACTGCACGCGGCCCGCCGACAGCTTCGGCATGACCTTCTTCCACAGGACCGGCGAGACCTCGTAGCCGTACAGGCGGTCGAGGATGCGGCGGGTCTCCTGGGCGTCGACCATCCGCTGGTTCAGCTCGCGCGGGTTGGCGACGGCCGCGCGGATCGCGTCCTTGGTGATCTCGTGGAAGACCATCCGGTGGACGGGGACCTTGGGCTTGAGGACTTCCTGGAGGTGCCACGCGATGGCCTCGCCCTCGCGGTCCTCATCGGTGGCGAGGAAGAGCTCGTCGGACTCGGCCAGCAGCTCCTTGAGCTTCTTGACCTGCGCCTTCTTGTCCGCGTTGACGACGTAGATGGGCTGGAAGTCGTGCTCGACGTCGACGCCGAGGCGGCGCACCTCGCCGGTGTACTTCTCCGGCACCTCGGCGGCGCCGCTGGGGAGGTCACGGATGTGCCCGACGCTCGCCTCGACGACATAGCCGGGGCCGAGGTAGCCCTTGATCGTCTTCGCCTTGGCAGGCGACTCGACGATGACGAGTCGGCGGCCGCCGTGTGCGGTCTCGCTGGTCGGGGACAACTTCGCTCTTCTCTCCGGTCGACGCGGTCTGCGCTGGCACGCACGTCAGCGACACGCATGGTGGCGCTGGCGTCGCTGCGGAGTGTGACGGTACAACCCGCCCCCGTGTCAAACGGGGAAAGCCCGCAACGGCCACTCGAACGGTAACCCGACTCCTGCCCTTCCTGCCGCCCGGACTGCCGGACCGGCGGGGCGGTTCACTGTGGGGCGGGTCTCAGAGGCGGCCGAAGCACCAGAGGCCGAGACCCAGGAAGAGCGCGCCGGCGAGGCCCCCGAAGGTGGCGGCGACACGGGGCGCGACGCCGAGCGCGACCGGCTCGCCGTGCCGCACCCGGACGGTCGTCCACAACAGCAGCGCGCCTCCGAACAGCGTGAACGCCGCTCCCGCGAAGATCGCCGGCCCGCTCTCCATGCCCGTACCCGCTTTCCGTCCCGGCGCCGTCCCGCGCGATGTGTGTCTCCCGAGGGGAGGCTGACACCTCCCGGCGTCACGGACGCGAATTCGGGGTGAACGACGCGGGCCGGACCGTCCGGTTTCACGAAGATGGCCGGTAGTGGCGGACTACTCCGGCATGCTCCGGCGGGGGACGGGGGGGCGGGGTCAGGGGGACGGGGGCACGGGGCGGGGGCACGGGGCCGGCTCCCGCTCCGGCGCCGGGGTCACGGGCTTCCGCTGCGGTGCGGGCTCGGGCTGTGCCGTGGCGGGTCGGGGGATGGGCACGGCACGGCCCGGGGCAGCTCTACGACGGCCCCGTGCCACGCCGCCGACCGCTCCCGGACCGCTCCCGACCGCTGCGCGGTCTGGTGGCGGGCCGGTCGTGACGGCCTCGCGGACTACTCCGCGGTCGGCTTCTCGTCCGGAAGGAGAGACTCCGGCGTGAGGAAGCCCTCTTCCACGAGGAGCCGGATGGCCTGCGGGGTGCGGTCCCGCAGCAGCACCGGGTCCTCGCCCATGAGCTGGGCGATCGCGTCGAGGATGCGGCCGGCGCTGAGGGAGCCGTCGCAGACGCCCGCGAAGCCGGCGCCCACGTGGTCGACCCGGGTGGCCCGGCGCATGCCCCGGTTCTGCCGGAGGACGACGTGCTCGGGGTCCTCGGCGCCGGGCAGCCCGACCTGCTCCTGGACGACCTCGGGGGCGAGGGTGAAGCTGTCCGCGAGCAGAGCGGCGTCGTCGTGGCTCCGCAGGTAGTCCTGGCGCTCGAAGTGGGCGCGCACCGTCGGGCCGAGCGGCTGCTCGACGGGGTGCGGCCACTCCTCGATGACGATGGACGGCTCGGTCTCGCCCGCGGCCACCGCCGGGTGGCGCCGCAGCGTGATCCAGCCGAAGCCGATGGCCTTGGTCCCGCTCGCCTCGAAGGCGTCCATCCAGCGGTCGTACGCCGCCCGGTACGCCCCGGGGTCGCCCCGGTGGTCGCCGCTGTCCCGCAGCCACAGCTCGGTGTACTGGGTGATGTCCTGCACCTCGCGCTGGACGATCCAGGCGTCGCAGCCGCGCGGCACCCAGGAGCGGAGCCGGTCCTGCCACTCCTCCCCCTCGACGTGCTGCCAGTTGGCGAGGAACTGCGCGTACCCCCCGTCGTTCAGCCGGTCGCCGGCCTGCTGGACGAGGGTCCGGCACAGGTCGTCGCCGCTCATCCCGCCGTCCCGGTAGGTGAGTCCGGCGCCGGGGGAGATCACGAACGGCGGGTTGGAGACGACCAGGTCGTACGTGTCGCCGTCCACCGGCTCGTAGAGCGAACCCTCCAGGAGCTCGGCCTCCCGCGCCCCGGAGAGCGCGAGCGTCAGCCGGGTGAAGTCCAGGGCCCGGGGGTTGAGGTCGGTGGCGGTGACCAGGGTGGAGTGCCGGGCGGCGTGCAGGGCCTGGATGCCGGAGCCGGTGCCGAGGTCGAGCGCGGCGGCGACCGGGGTGCGGACGGTGATGCCGGCGAGCGTGGTGGAGGCGCCGCCGACCCCGAGGACCACGCCCTCCTCCTTGCTGCCGATGCCGCCGGCGCCGCCGACGGCGCAGCCCAGGTCGGAGACGATGAACCAGTCCTCGCCGTCAGGTCCGCCGTACGGCCGGACGTCGACGGTCGCGCGCACGGCGCCGTCCTCCTCGACCACCCAGCCGTCGGCCAGGGCCTCCTCCAGCGGGAGGGCGGCGGCGGCGCGGGCGGGCTCGACGGCCTCCTGGAGCAGGAAGAGCCGGACGAGGGTCTCCAGCGGGGAGTCGCCACGGGTGGCGCGCAGGGCGGGCACGGTCTCGCTGCGGGCGAGCGCGGCGTAGGCGGGGGCGCCGAGCCGGTCGAGCAGACCGTCGGCGGTGAAGTCCGCGGCGAGCAGGGCCTCGCGCACTCGGGCGGCGTGCGCGGGCACCGGGAGGCTGGTGGTCAGGCTGGTCGTACTCACGTGCTCCATTGTGACGGCCGCCCCCGGCATCCCGGTCGCCGACAGCCCGACGGCCGGCACCGGGATGCCCGATGCCGGCCGTCACGAACACCCGTACGACGGTGCGCAGGACAGGCCTCCTGCGGGGAAGACGCGGGGCCGGGACTCCTGCGCGGGGTCAGGACTCCTGTGCGGAGGCCGGGACTCCTGCGCAGGGCCGGGACTCCTGTGCGGAGACGCCGAGATGCCGAGGCGCGGAGGTGCCGAGACGCGCTGGTGCGGAGACGCCGAGGCGCGGAGGTCAGGACTCCGCGGACGCCGAGGCCGTCGCCTTCGGCGAGGCGGAGGTCGTGGCCGTAGCGGTGGGCGTGGCGGTAGGCGTGGCCGTGGCGCCCGCCTTCGGGGACGCGGAGCCGGACGGCGTCCTCGGGACCGACGGGGTCGGCTTCTGGCAGCCGGGCTGCTGGGCCATCGCCTTGCCGAGCTCGCCGTTCTCCAGGTTGGCCAGCGCGTTCTGGTCCATCTTCTCGATCTTGGTGAGGCCGTCGGCGACGTCCTTCAGGCCCTCGGCGAACTTCTGCTGGTTCGTCGGGTCCAGCGCGTCGACCTGCTTCTTCAGCCCGTCATAGGCGACGGCGGTCGAGTTGAGCTCGGCGACGACGTCCTTCTGGACCTTCTCGCCGTTCTCGACCGGCGGGACGCCGGCGCTCTCCACGGCCTTGGCCAGCGCCCGGTCCGCGTCGGCGATGTCCTTGAACGCCTTGGAGTCGGCGGCCTGGATCTCCGCCGGACGGCTGTCGGCCGCGGTCGAGATGATGATCTGGTGGGCGTCGGCCCGCTTCTGGATCTGCGGCTTGGCCTGGTCGCAGAACGACTTGGCCCAGTCGGTCACCTTGTCGCCCTCGTCCTCGCTGCAACCGGACAGCACGAGCATCAGTACCGCGCCGCCGGACAGCGCTGCCGCAAGCTTCTTGTTCACCGGATCGGTCCCTTCCAAGACTCTCGGCCCCGGAACATACACGCCGCGCGGACGACTTCCACCTTTCGTACGAGGGATTCCTCCCGTGTTGAATCCGTTTGACCCAAGGGGCGCCCGGCCTGCGGGCGGTCCGCACGTCCGCGAAATGAGACGGACGCCACGTCAGGCGACGGCCACCGGACGGCGCTTGGTGGCGCGGATCGCGAGGGTCACGACGAGCAGCGCGAGGACGGCGATCCCGGCCCGCGCCCAGGGGTTCGCGTCCTCGCCGTGACCGAAGCGCACCACGGCCGGGGCGATCAGCAGCGCCACCAGGTTCATCACCTTGAGGAGCGGGTTGATCGCCGGTCCCGCGGTGTCCTTGAACGGGTCGCCCACCGTGTCGCCGATCACGGTCGCCTCGTGCGCCGGACTGCCCTTGCCGCCGTGGTTGCCGTCCTCGACCAGCTTCTTCGCGTTGTCCCAGGCGCCACCGGAGTTGGCGAGGAAGACGGCCATCAGCGCGCCGGTGCCGATCGCCCCGGCGAGGTACGCGCCGAGCGGGCCGACGCCCAGCGCGAAGCCGACCGCGACGGGAGCGGTGACGGCGAGCAGCCCGGGCGTGGCGAGCTCGCGCAGCGCGTCCTTGGTGCAGATGTCGACGACCCGGCCGTACTCGGGGAGTTCGGTGCCGTCCATGATCCCGGGGTGCTCGCGGAACTGCCGCCGCACCTCGTACACGACCGAACCGGCGGACCGGGAGACCGCGTTGACTGCCAGTCCGGAGAAGAGGAAGACGACGGCGGCGCCGAGGATCAGCCCGACGAGGTTGTTGGGCTGCGAGATGTCCATGGACAGGGTCAACTCCCCGGCCCTGGCGCCGACCTCGGCCACGGCGGTGGCAATGGCGTCGCGGTACGAGCCGAAGAGCGCGGCGGCGGCGAGGACGGCGGTCGCGATCGCGATGCCCTTGGTGATCGCCTTGGTGGTGTTGCCGACGGCGTCGAGCTCGGTGAGGACCTGCGCGCCGGCGCCGCGGACCTCACCGGACATCTCGGCGATGCCCTGCGCGTTGTCGGCGACCGGGCCGAAGGTGTCCATGGCGACGATCACGCCGACCGTGGTGAGCAGCCCGGTTCCGGCGAGTGCGACCGCGAACAGCGCCAGCATCACGGAGGTGCCGCCGAGCAGGAAGGCCCCGTAGACGGAGAGGGCGATGAGCAGCGCCGCGTACACCGCGGACTCCAGGCCGATGGCGACGCCGGCGAGGACGACGGTGGCGGGCCCGGTGAGCGCGGAGCGGCCGATGTCCTGGACGGGGCGGCGGCCGGTCTCGGTGAAGTAGCCGGTGAGCCGCTGGATGAGCGCGGCGAGGAGGATCCCGATGGCGACGGCGACCAGGGCGAGGACCCGGGGGTCGCCGCCGTGCTCGTTCAGGCCGGGTTCGGTGACGCCTGCGAGGTCGGCGTAGGAGGACGGCAGGTAGACGAAGGCGGCGACGGCGACCAGGACGAGGGAGACGACCGCGGAGACGAAGAAGCCCCGGTCGACGGCGCGCATCGCGCTGCGGTCCGAGCGCCGGGGGGCGACGGCGAGGACGCCGATGACGGCGGTGAGGACACCGATGGCGGGCACGACCAGCGGAAAGACCAGGCCGTGGTCGCCGAAGGCGGTCTTGCCGAGGATGAGGGCGGCGACCAGGGTGACGGCGTACGACTCGAAGAGGTCGGCGGCCATGCCCGCGCAGTCGCCGACGTTGTCGCCCACGTTGTCGGCGATGGTGGCGGCGTTGCGCGGGTCGTCCTCGGGGATGCCCTGCTCGACCTTGCCGACGAGGTCGGCGCCGACGTCGGCCGCCTTGGTGAAGATGCCGCCCCCGACCCTCATGAACATGGCGATGAGGGCGGCGCCGAGGCCGAAGCCCTCCAGGACCTTGGGGGCGTCGGCGGCGTAGACGAGAACGACGCAGGCGGCCCCGAGCAGCCCCAGTCCGACCGTGCACATGCCGACGACGCCGCCGGTGCGGAAGGCGATGCGCAGGGCCCTGCGGCCCGCCTCCGCCGGGTCCCGGCCGGGTTCGCCGGGGGCCGGCGCGGCCTCCCGCGCGGCGGCGGCGACCCGCACGTTGGCCCGGACCGCGAGCCGCATCCCGACGTAGCCGGTGACCGCCGAGAACAACGCCCCGACCAGGAAGAACAGCGAACGCCCGGCCCGCTGCGACCAGGAGTCGGCGGGCAGCGCGAGGAGCAGCAGGAAGACCACGACGGCGAAGACCGCGATGGTGCGCAGCTGGCGGGCGAGGTAGGCGTTGGCGCCCTCCTGCACGGCGGCGGCGATCCGCCGCATCACCGGGGTGCCCTCGTCGGCCTTGAGCACCTGCCGGCCGAAGAGCCGGGCGGTGACCAGTGCGGCGAGGGCGACCCCGGCGATGACGGCGACGATCGTCCGGTTCCCACTGGTGAGCACCGCCGCGGCAAGGACGACGGGGGCCTGGGCCAATTCCGGTTCCGGGTGCATGAGCACGGATCATAAGCAGCCCAACCGCAACGAATCAGGCATCACGGAGGGCCACTCCGCCGGAATCCATCGATTGCCCCTGAGAACGGCCGGCGCGTGACCACAAGACGCCGGGACGCACCCGGAGAGGCCACGGATGCGCCGGGACAGGCCCCGGAAGCCCTGCCGGAGGGGAGGATCGCCGGACCTAGTCCCGGGAAGGGCCCGACCGCCTCGGGCAACCCCGGCCGCCCTCGGGGAAAGGGCCCGGCTGTGATCCGGGAGGGGGACCCGGCCCTGCTGCGGGGGCCCCGGCCCCGCTCTGGGGGACCCGTCCTGATCCCGGAGGCCCCCGTCGTGCTCGGGGGAATGGGCACGGCTGATCCGGGAGGGGGGATCGAATCCTGCTCCGGGGGACCCGGTCCTGCTCCGGGGGACCCGGTTCTGCTCCCGGAGACCCGGTCCTGCTCCGAGAGAGCCCGCTCGTAATCCGGCACGCCGCGGCCCTGCTCCGGGGAGACCCGCCTGCTCCGGCGGACCCGTTCGTGGTCCGGAGGGACCCGGCGGTGCTCCGGGGAGGACCGGCCTGCTCCGTTGGAACCCGCTCGTGGTCCGAAGGGACCCGGTGGTGCTCCGGGGAGGACCGGCCTGCTCCGAGAGGCCCGTCTTGCCCCGGAAAGGCACGAGCGGCCCCGGCGGGGCCCGGGCGTGTCGCGGGGCCCCGGGAGCGCGGAGAGGCCCTGCCGTGGGGCAGGGCCTCTTCGCGCACGTCTGGGTACTTCCAGGTGCGCCGCCGGGGGCGAGGGGTCAGGACAGGACGTCCGCGTCCGCCTCCGCCGGGGTGGGCCAGCTCATCCGGATCGTGCCGCCGTCCTGGCCGGCGGTCACCTCGACGTCGTCGACGAGCCCGCGGATCACGGCGAGACCCATCTCGTCCTCGCCGTCGCCCTCGTCGGACCCCTCCGCCGTGGCCTCGGCGCGCGCGCCGGGAACACCGGCGGCGGCGCCCGGACCGGGCACCTCGTCACCGACCTCGATGGAGAACGTCTTCTCCTCCTCGGTCAGCACGACCCGGATGGGCGTGGTGACGCCACCGAGGCGGTGCAGCCCGACGGCGCGGGAACACGCCTCGCCGACGGCGAGGCGCACCTCGTCGAGGACCGCCTCGTCCACCCCGGCCCGGCGGGCCACGGCGGCCGCCACCAGGCGGGCCGTGCGCACGTGCTCGGGCTGGGCGCTGAAGCGGAGTTCAACGGTGGCCATGGGGTCCCCCGGTCAGTCGACCGCGTTGACGGCCTCGTCGACCGACGTGTGGATCGGGAAGACCTTGGTGAGGCCCGTGATCCGGAAAATCTTGAGGATGCGCTCCTGGTTGCAGACCAGACGCAGCGAACCCTCGTGCGCACGCACGCGCTTCAGGCCACCCACGAGCACACCGAGGCCGGTGGAGTCGAGGAAGTCCACTCCCTCCATGTCGACGACCAGGTGGTAACTGCCGTCGTTCACCAACTCGACCAACTGCTCGCGCAGCTTGGGCGCGGTATAAACATCAATCTCGCCACCGACCTCGACGACCGTACGGTCGCCGCCAGCTCCGGGCACAGTGCGAGTCGACAGGGACAGGTCCACGGATCCTCCAGCACCTTGCTATCGGGCGTTCGCCCCCTCGGATCTCCCGGGCGGAGTCGGAGAACGAATCGCCAGCCGCGATGGCATTCAATCACTTACCAGCAGCCATGCACGACGCCTTGGAAGCATTGTCCGTCACGCCGGTGACACACTCGGTGCCGATGGCCAAGAATCACCACACCGCTCGACCCGCCGGGGACACGGGCAGCCGCCCCTCCCCGCACCGGGTCCTGGAACGGCTCGCCTCGGGCGAGAGCCGCGCCGCGCGCATCACTCATATGGAGCACATGCCCGCTCGGGCGGGTCGGCATGCAGTCTGGCCGGACCGCATCCGTTCCGAGGTGATCGCCGCGATCCGGGACGCCGGCATCGAGCATCCCTGGGCCCACCAGGCCGAGGCCGCCGAGCACGCGCTCGACGGCGATTCCGTGGTGATCGCCACAGGAACCGCCTCCGGCAAGTCGCTCGCCTACCTCGCCCCCGTCCTCTCCGCCCTCCTCGACGGCTCGGAGGCCGCGAACGGCCGCGGGGCGACCGCCCTCTACCTCTCCCCCACGAAGGCCCTCGCCGCCGATCAGCGCCGCGCCGTCCGCGAACTGGCCGCCCCGCTCGGCAACCGGATCCGGCCCGCCGTCTACGACGGCGACACGCCGGTCGAGGAACGCGAGTGGGTCCGCCAGTACGCGAACTACGTGCTCACCAACCCCGACATGCTGCACCGGGGCATCCTGCCCGCCCACCCCAGGTGGTCCTCCTTCCTGCGTTCACTGCGCTACGTCGTCATCGACGAGTGCCACACGTACCGGGGCGTCTTCGGCTCCCACGTCGCCCAGGTCCTGCGCCGGCTGCGCCGGGTGTGTGCCCGGTACGGCTCCGATCCGGTCTTCCTCCTCGCCTCCGCCACCTCCGCCGACCCGGCCCGCGCCGCCGGCCGGCTCACCGGCCTGCCGGTCACCGAGGTCTCCGACGACGCCTCCCCGCGCGGCGAACTGGTCTTCGCCCTGTGGGAGCCGCCCCTCACCGAACTCCAGGGCGAGCGGGGCGCGCCCGTCCGCCGCACCGCCACCGCCGAGACCGCCGACCTCCTCACCGACCTGACCCGGCAGGGCGTCCGCTCGGTCGCCTTCGTCCGCTCCCGGCGCGGCGCCGAGCTGATCTCGGTGATCGCCCAGGAACGGCTCGCCGAGACCGACCGGGCCCTCGCCCGCCGGGTCGCCGCCTACCGCGGCGGCTACCTCCCCGAGGAGCGCCGCGCCCTGGAGCGGGCCCTGCACTCCGGGGAACTCCTCGGCCTCGCCGCCACCACCGCCCTGGAGCTCGGCGTGGACGTCTCCGGTCTCGACGCCGTCCTCATCGCCGGCTACCCCGGCACCCGGGCCTCGCTGTGGCAGCAGGCCGGCCGGGCGGGCCGCTCCGGCGAGGGCGCCCTCGCCGTCATGATCGCCCGCGACGATCCGCTGGACACCTTCCTCGTCCACCACCCTGAGGCGATCTTCGACCAGCCGGTCGAGTCGACCGTCCTGGACCCCGACAACCCCTACGTCCTCGCCCCCCACCTCTGCGCCGCCGCCTCCGAACTCCCCCTCACCGCCGCCGACCTGACCCTCTTCGGCCCCGCCGCGCCCGATCTCATGCCCCAACTGGAGGGCGCCGGGCTGCTGCGCCGCCGCGCCGGCGGCTGGTACTGGACCCGCCGCGAGCGGGCCGCCGACCTCGCCGACATCCGGGGTGGCGGCGGCAGCCCGGTCCGAATCGTCGAGGAGGGCACCGGCCGGCTCCTCGGCACGGTCGACGAGGCCGCCTCCCACGCCTCCGTCCACGAGGGCGCCGTCCACCTCCACCAGGGCCGCACCTATCTGGTCCGCACACTGGACCTGGAGGACTCCGTCGCCCTCGTCGAAGAGGCCGTCCCGCCGTACTCGACCGTCGCCCGCGACACCACCTCCATCCGCGTCCTGGAGACCGACACCGAGATCCCCTGGGGCGACGGCCGCCTCTGCTACGGCTCCGTCGAGGTCACCAACCAGGTCGTCTCCTTCCTGCGCCGCCGGTTGATCACGGGCGAGGTGCTGGGCGAGACCAAGCTCGACCTGCCGCCCCGCACCCTGCGCACCCGGGCCGTGTGGTGGACGGTCACCGAGGACCAGCTCGACGCCGCCCGGATCACCCCGGAGATCCTCGGCGGCGCCCTGCACGCCGCCGAACACGCCTCCATCGGCATGCTTCCGCTCTTCGCCACCTGCGACCGCTGGGACATCGGCGGCGTCTCCGTCCCGCTCCACCCGGACACCCTGCTGCCGACGGTCTTCGTGTACGACGGCCACCCCGGCGGCGCCGGGTTCGCCGAACGCGCCTTCCACACCGCCCGGGCGTGGCTCGCCGCCACCCGCGAGGCGATCGCCTCCTGCGAGTGCGAGGCCGGCTGCCCCTCCTGCATCCAGTCCCCCAAGTGCGGCAACGGCAACGACCCCCTCCACAAACGAGGCGCCATCCGCCTCCTCACCGAACTCCTCCGCACCTCCCCCACACCCCCCGAGACCCCCGCCGCCCCGGCCGACGGGACCATCCCGCCGCCCTCGACACCCCCTGGTGCCAGGCCCGACCCCGGGGCCCCGCCCGGCCCAGGACACGAAGCCCCTTGGAACGGGCCGTAGAAGGGGCCGAACGACGCGGCCGAGCCCCGGGCAGCCAAGCCTCGGCAGCCGAGCCGGCGCCGGTCGACCAGGGGCCTGCGGCCCGGCTGAGGGAAGGCCGGAAGCCGGAGGGCCGGGACCGGCGGGTCAACCAGGGGCAAAGCCGGAAGCCGGAGGGCCGGCAGCCGGAGGGCCTGGCGCCTGCGGGTCAGGTGCCGGAGGACCGGAAGCCGGAAGGCCCGGCGCCTGCGGGGCAGGTGGGGGAGGGCCGGGGGTGGCTGGGCCCGCGCGGGATCTGGCCGTGGGGGTCCAGGGGCCGGCGGCGGTCCGGGTCGTGACCTCCGCCTCGGCGCCGGTCAGGCGGCAGTGGAGGAGTTCGACGCCCTGGGCGGTGGCGACCCGGCGGGCCGCCCCGCACGCCTCCGGCTCGCCCCAGAGCGCCCGGTCGGCGGCGGCGAGGGCCGCCAGGTCCGCCGCGCCACCGGCCCGGTGCCGGGCGGCCACCGCCTGACCGAGCGCCAGCACCGCTCCGAAGACCACGCACAGGGCGCAAGCCGCGAAGGCCGTCCACACGCTGGCGACGCCCCGGTCGCCGTGTCCGCGCCTCACCCCGGTCCACCTCCCCCGACCGTGTCCTCGGCGAGGGCGGCCGCCCCGGCCCGCAGGGTCACGCCCAGGCCGCCCGGCCCGGGCGCCGCGGACTCCACGGTCACCCGCCACAGCTCGCCCTCCCGCGCCACCGCCACCCGGGACCCCTCGGGCGCGGCGGCCCGGGCGGCGGCCACCACGGCCTCCGCGGGCTCCGAGCGGGCGGCCGCCCGCGCCCCGGCCCTGGCCGCGTCCACGCACCGGATCTGCGCGGCGGACGCCGCCAGCGCCCAGAGCAGGGCCATCGCGAAGAGCGCGAGCACCGGCAGCGCCACCGCCGCCTCCACGGTCACCGATCCCCGGTCGCGGTCAGAACGGCGCATCGAGCGCCTTCGTGACCAGGGATTCCAGGGCGCCCGATACGGAGCCGCCGGTCACCACCTTGTAGAACACGGCGGCCAGGCCGGCCGCCGTGAGCGTGCCCAGCGCGTACTCGACCGTGCTCATGCCGTCGTCGGTCCGCAGAGCCGCCCGCCGGGTCGTCCAGAACCCGCGCAGCGCCGTCCGCACCCGCGTGTACGCCGTTCGCGTGTATGCCGTTCGCATCTGTCTTCTCCTCCGTCGTTCCGTCGGTTCACTTCGTCATGTCGTGTCGTCGTGTCATGTCGTCTTTCAGGGGCCGAGCAGGCCCTTCGCCAGGCCGATCACCACCGGGGCCACCCCGACCGCGAGGAACGCGGGCAGGAAGCACAGCCCCACGGGGGCGCTGATCAGCACCTCGGCCCGGCGGGCCCGGGCGGCGGCCGCGCGGGCGGTCGCCGCCCGCAGTGCGGCCGCGTGCCGCGCCACCGCCTCCGCGGCGGGTGCCCCGGAGGCGTCGGCCCGCTCCAGGCAGCGGGCGAGCCCCTCGGCGCCCGGTATCGCGCCGAACCTCCCCCACACCTCCGCCGGTTCCCCGCCGAGACGCAGCTCGGCCGCGGTCCGCAGCAGCCGCTCCCCGAGCGGTCCGCCCAGAGACCGCCCCACGGCCTCCGCCGCCTCCCCCGGCCCGGCTCCGGCCGAGACACAGGCGGCCAGCAGATCGGCCGCCAGCGGGAGCCGTGCCGCCGCTTCCCGGTCCGCGGCCGACACCCGGGAGGCACCGGCCCGCCGCAGCCACCACCGGGCACCGAGCACTCCGCCCGCTCCCGCGAGCAGCGCCGCCGGCGCCCCGAGGAACACCCCCGCGCAGAGCGCCCCGCCCACGACCGCCGCCCCCACCGGCACCGGCACCTCCCGCAGTCCCGCCGTCAGCTGCCGCCACCTCGGCGTCCGCCTCCCGGCCCGGGTCCCGGAGGGCCCGCCACCGGCATCCGCCAACAGTCCGCCGAGCCGTCGTCTGGCACCCCGCCCGCCGCGCACCCGCGCCAGCCGCAGCCAGGCCCGACCGAGCAACCAGCAGCCCAGGAGCAGCAGGGGGGCCGACCTCACCAGCAGGTCACTCCACATCGCCGCCTCCTCCCCGCACGATCCGCGCGGCCCACCACAGCCCTGCGGCCTCCAAGGCGCCGCCGACCACCAGGCAGGCCCCTCCGGCCGGGGTGTGCAGCAGCACCCGCAGGGGCTCCGCGCCCATGACCGCGCCGAGGCCGATCCCGGCCACGGGGAGGGCCGCGAGCACCGCCACCGTGGCCCACGCCCCGGACAACTCGGCCCGCAGCGCCTCGCGCCGCTCGCCCTGCTCGCGGAGGGCGGCCTCCAAGCGGTCGAGGCCGGCGGCCAGTCCCGCGCCGCTGTCGACGGCGACCTGCCAGCAGGCCGCGAGGCCCGCGAGACCCTCGGCCCCCTCCCGGCGCGCCGCTCTCCGCAGCGCCGCCGGTACGTCACCGCCGAAGCCGACCGCGGCGAGCACCCGCGCCTCCTCCGCGCCGAGAGCACCGGTTCGACGGGCCGCGTAGGCGAGGGCGTGACCGGGCTGGCGACCGGCCCGCAGCTCACCGCCTGCGGCCTCGCAGAGCGCCACCACCCGCCCGGCCAGCGCCTCCCGCTCCTTGCGCGCCCCGGCCATCCGCAACCGGCGCCGCACGAGCGGAACGGCCAGCGCGCCCGCGACCAGCGGCAGCGGCGACCCGCCCAGCCACGCGATCAGTCCGGCGGCGGGCAGACACAGCCACTCCGGCCGTCCGCGGGCGGCCGCCCACCAGCGGCCGAGGGCAGCGCGCCCGAGGCGCCCGCTCCCGTCTCCGGTCCCCTCGCCGGGCAGCAGCGTCCGTGCCCGCAGGACCGCCCGGCGGCGCCCGGCAGCCTGGCGGAGGGCGGGCAGGGAGCCGACGGCCAGGAGACAGAACCCGGCGTACAGTCCCCAGGTCACGGGGCGCCTCCGACGAGCTCGCGCAGCCGGGGCCAGCCCCGCTCCCGCTCGAAGCCGGCCGGGGCCCAGCGGAGCGCGGGCACCGTCCGCACCAGACCGTCCCGGTCCCGCTCCAGGACGTGGACCTCGGCGATCCGGCGCCGCCCGTCGGGGTCGCGCACCAGGTGCAGCACGGCGGACAGTCCGGCGCCCAGCTGACTGTGGAGGGCGGCCCGGTCGAGTCCCGCGGCCGTGCCGAGCGCTTCGAGCCGGGCGGGCACGTCGGAGGCCGTGTTGGCGTGGAGCGTGCCCGAGCCGCCCTCGTGCCCGGTGTTGAGGGCCGCCAGGAGGTCGACGGCCTCGCCGCCGCGGACCTCGCCGACGACCAGCCGGTCGGGCCGCATCCGCAGGGCCTGGCGGACCAGGTCCCGGAGGGTGACGAGGCCGGCTCCCTCCTGGTTCGGCGGCCGGGCCTCCAGCCGCACCACGTGGGGGTGGTCCGGACGCAGTTCGGCCGAGTCCTCGGCGAGGACGATCCGCTCGCGCTCCCCGACCAGGCCGAGCAGGGCGGCCAGGAGCGTCGTCTTGCCCGTCCCGGTGCCCCCGCTGACCAGGTAGGACACCCGGGCCTCGATCAGCGCGCTCAGGACCCGGTCGCCGCCGGGCGGCACCGTCCCCGCGGCCGTGAGCTCCTCCAGGGTGAAGGCCCGGGGGCGCATCACCCGCAGCGAGAGGCAGGTGGAGCCGACGGCGACGGGCGGCAGGACGGCGTGCATGCGGGTGCCGTCGGGCAGCCGGGCGTCCACCCAGGGCCGGGCGTCGTCGAGACGGCGCCCGGCCACGGCCGCGAGCCGCTGGGCGAGCCTCCGGACGGCGGCGGCGTCCGGGAAGACGACGGGCGCCCGCTCCAGGCCGGCGCCCCGGTCGACCCACACCCGGTCGGGCGCCGAGACGAGGACGTCGGTGACGTCCGGGTCGGCGAGGAGCGCCTCCAGCGGCCCCGCGCCGGTCAGCTCGCACCGCAGCTCCTCGGCGGCCCCCAGGACCTCCGCGTCCCCCAGCAGGCGTCCCTGGGCCCGCAGGGCGGCCGCCACCCGGGCCGGGGTCGGTTCGGCGCCGCTCGCCGCGAGCCGCTGCCGCACGGCGTCGAGGAGTCCGGTCCCGACCGCCCGCGCGGCCGGAAGCGCACCGGGGGCGGTGGTCTCCACCGCGCCGGTGCCGGTCATGCCGCACCGCCGGAGGGCAGCGCCTGCTCCCAGAAGGCCGTACAGAAGCGGCCGAGCGGGCCCCGGGGATCGGCGCCCGGTGGGGAGCCCGCGTCCTGGTCCGTCACGATGGCGGGGTCGTAGGGCAGTTCGCCGGCGAGCGGCAGCCGCAGCGCGTCGGCGACCCAGCGCTCGTCGAGCCCGGCCGCGTACGGCCCGCGGACCACGGCCCGCAGGTCGCGGACGCCGAGGGAGAGGGTGCCGGCGATCCGGTGGGCGGCGGCGACCGCCCGCAGTTCGCCGGGGACGACGAGGAGTCCGAGGTCGAGCTGGGCCAGGGCCTCGGCCCCGGCCTCGTCGACGGCGCGCGGCAGGTCGACCACGACGACCCCGCCGCCCCGGCGGGCCGCGGCGAGCACGGCCCGGACGGCGTCGGGGGGTACGGCGCCGGTGGGCTCCCGGCCCCAGCTCAGCACCCGCACGCCCCGGGAGGCGGGCAGCGACTCCGCGAGGGCGCCGCCGGCGAGCCGTCCCTTCGAGCTGGTGAAGTCGCTCCAGCGCCTGCCCGGCTCCCGCTCGGCGCCGAGGAGCACGTCGAGTCCCCCGCCGAGCGGGTCGCCGTCGACGAGCAGGGTGCGCCGGCCCGAACGGGCGGCGGCGAGCGCGAGTGCGCAGGCGAGGGTGGAGGCACCGGCGCCGCCGCGTCCGCCGACGACCCCGACGGTCAGGGCCGTCCGGCCGCCCCCTTCGGCGGCGTCGGCGATCCGCTCGACGAGCCGGGACTCGGCGTCCGGCAACCTGAGGACGCTGTCGGCGCCCAGCTCGACGGCGAGCCGCCACACCTCCGGGTCGTCCGGGGCCCGCCCGACGAGGACGACCCCGGGCCGGCGCACGGAGCCGCGGCAGCGGGCCGCCGCGTCCTCCCCGACCAGGACGAGCGGGGGATCGGTCCAGCTCGCCCGCCGCTCGGGCACCCGGTGGTGCACCTCGGGCTCGACACCGGCCGCGGCGCACAGCCGCAGCAGGTCGTCGAGGAGGACCACGTCCTCCGTGACGATCAGCGGGCCGGGCCCGCGCACCCCTTCCCCGTCCCGGGCCGCGGACCCTTCCCGCGCCGTCACCCCGTCCCGCGCCATGGACTCGCGCTCCGCTCCCGTGCGGGAGACCGTCGGCTTGCGCATCGCACCCACCCCTCTCGTGATTCCTGTGAGCCGCGAACTTCGCGACGGGAATCACGGTGGGGCCGAACGGGAAAACGTGCCGAGACCACCGAAAAACTGTGGACAATCCCCTCCCTGTGAATATCTCGACCACCCGTCCGGGGACTGTCCGGAACGCAGCCTGATGATTACTCTGGGTGACGAATCGAGAGATCGTCGCGCCCCCGCCGACGGGGCACGCGGCGGCGAAAGAAAGGGGAAGGAGCCATGGCCCAGAGGGCGAAAACGGCTCCGGACATGCGACGACCCCCGCCGGGGGGGAGAGCGGGGGTCGTCTCTCCGGCCGACTCGGGGGGGGAGGAGCCGGTCCGGGTTAGCACGGTCGCGAACGATCCGTGACTTCCATGGTGTACCCGAGAGCCTTCTCAGGCAAACCCACGCGCCCCAGCGTACGCCGAATGGCGGGCACCTATGCTCAGCGTTGTGGAAAACCACTCCTTGCCGCGCACAGCCGCCTTCTTTGACCTGGACAAGACGGTCATTGCGAAGTCCTCGACGCTGACCTTCAGCAAGTCCTTCTACCGTGGCGGACTGATCAGCCGCCGTGCCGCGCTGCGGACGGCCTACATCCAGTTCGTGTTCCTGATCGGCGGGGCCGATCACGACCAGATGGAGCGGATGCGCGAATATCTTTCCGCGCTCTGCAAAGGCTGGAACGTGGCCCAGGTCAAGGAACTCGTCGCCGAGACCCTGCACGACCTGATCGACCCGATCATCTACGACGAGGCGGCCTCCCTGATCGAGGAGCACCACGCCGCCGGCCGCGACGTCGTGATCGTCTCCACCTCCGGCGCCGAGGTGGTCGAGCCGATCGGGGAGATGCTCGGCGCGGACCGGGTCGTCGCCACCCGGATGGTGGTCGGCGAGGACGGCTGCTTCACCGGGGAGGTGGAGTACTACGCCTACGGCCCGACGAAGGCGGAGGCGGTCCGCGAGCTGGCGAAGTCAGAGGGGTACGACCTCTCCCGCTGCTACGCCTACAGCGACTCGGCGACCGACCTGCCGATGCTGGAGGCGGTCGGGCACCCCTACGCGGTCAACCCGGACCGGACGCTGCGCCGCGAGGCGGTGGCCCGGGAGTGGCCGGTGCTGGTGTTCAACCGGCCGGTGCGGCTCAAGCAGCGGGTGCCGGACTTCCGGATGCCGCCGCGTCCGGCGCTGATGGCCGCGGCGGCCGTGGGCGCTGCGGCGGCGACGGCGGGACTGGTCTGGTACGCCGCCCGCCGGCGCCACCGGGCCGCGACGGCCGTCCTCACCGGAAGCTGACCGTCTGCCCCTTTTTCGGGCGATCAGGCCGCGAGCATCCGGAAAGAGCGGAAAGAGGCGGACTCACCACTTTCGCTTACCGGCGGACAGGAGTAGAAAGGAAGCAGGCCCGCGAGACCTGGGACATCCGAGAGGATCACCTGTTGAGCATGAAGGCCCCACGGACCTGACGCACAAAAACCTGGCACCCACGCGACGTCGACCCGTCGATTACGGGCCAGCCGCACCAGGCGAAGGGCAAAGCACCCCGCCTGATGGGCACATATCGAGGACGCTTGGTAACTGGGTGGACGTGCCAGCGGCGGTACCGAAGGTTGGTACCGCCGCAACCCATGTCCGGGCTCGCAGGCCCGAGGCTCTCGGGCCCGGAGCCCTCGGCCGGATTCTCAGGCCGCGCCGCGCTGGAGCGCCTCGCAGACCGCCGTCGACTCCCGCACGCCGAGTTCCACCGCGCGCCCGCAGTGGGCGATCCAGCCGCCGACGCCCTCCGGGGTGCCGGTGAGGTACCCCTCGAACGCGGCCGCGTAGGCGGCCCGACCCTGCTCCGCGTGGCCGACCTCGGCCGGGCAGATGCCCTTCGGGTCGAGACCGCTGCCCTCCAGCACGATCCGCTCGGCGGTCCGGGCGACCAGGCCGTTGTGCGAGGTGAAGGGACGCAGGGCCAGCAGTTCGCCGTGGACCACGGCGGAGACGACCAGCGCCGGGGCCTCGCTGCCGGCGACCACGAGCTCCGCGAGGCCGTCGAGACGCGCGGCCACCTCGTCCGGGGCGGGCAGCGGGGCCTCGATCAGCGGCTCAGTCACGGCCTCGCCGGCCTGCCGGGGGCGGCCGGTCGACTCCTCGTGCTCGCCCGCGGCGACCAGGTGGAGCCGGGCCAGGACGCGGAGCGGGGACTGGCGCCAGATGGAGAGCAGTTCGCCCGCCTCGGCACTCAGCCGCAGGGCGGCACCGACGGTGCGGGCCTCGGGGTCGGCGCTGAAGTCGGTGCGGCGGCGGACCTCTTCGAGGGCCCAGTCGGCACCGGCCAGCGCGGCCGAGCCGCGGGCGCCACGGAGCGCAGCCTCGTGGGCGATCTCGTTGCTGCGGCGCCGCATCACACGGTGGCCGTAGACCCGGTCGACGGCCTTGCGTACGGAGTCCACCGCGTCGGCGACGCCCGGCAGGGTGCCGAGGGCGGCCAAGGGGTCAGAGGCGTGCGTACTCATAGGTAAGGAGGCTACGCGCCTCGGGGGCCCGCCCCACGATGGAGTGGTCTTCTTCATAGACCTTGACCACGTCACGCGTTCATACCGCTACGCTAGGTGAACATGAAGATCGCTTTCGTCGGAAAGGGCGGCAGCGGCAAGACGACGCTGTCCTCGCTCTTCGTCCGCCACCTCGCCGCCGCAGAGTCGCCGGTCGTCGCCGTCGACGCGGACATCAACCAGCACCTGGGGGTCGCGCTCGGCCTCACCGAGACGGAGGCGGCCGCGCTGCCCGCGATGGGGGCGCATCTGCCGCTCATCAAGGAGTACCTGCGCGGCAGCAACCCCCGGATCGACTCGGCCGAGGCGATGATCAAGACGACACCGCCCGGGGCGGGTTCGCGACTGCTGCGGGTCCGCGAGGACAACCCGGTGTACGAGGCGTGCGCCCGGCGGGTGCGGCTCGACGCGGGCGAGGTGCGGCTGATGGCGACCGGTCCGTTCACCGAGTCGGACCTCGGCGTCGCCTGCTACCACTCGAAGGTCGGCGCGGTGGAGCTGTGCCTGAACCACCTGGTGGACGGGGCCGGCGAGTACGTGGTGGTCGACATGACGGCCGGGTCGGACTCCTTCGCGTCCGGCATGTTCACCCGTTTCGACATGACCTTCCTGGTCGCCGAGCCGACCCGCAAGGGGGTGTCGGTGTACCGCCAGTACAAGGAGTACGCGCGGGACTTCGGCGTCGCGCTGAGGGTCGTCGGCAACAAGGTGCAGGGCCCGGACGACCTGGACTTCCTGCGTCAGGAGGTCGGCGACGACCTGCTGGCCACCGTCGGGCACTCCGACTGGGTCCGGGCCATGGAGAAGGGCCGCCCGCCGCGCTTCGAGCGGCTGGAGCCCGAGAACCACCGCGCGCTGCGGACCCTGCGGGAGGCGGCGGACGCCTCGTACACCCGCCGCGACCCGCACCGCTACACGAGCCAGATGGTCCACTTCCACCTCCGCAACGCGGAGAGCTGGGGCAACGCCAAGACCGGGGCCGACCTGGCGGCGCAGGTCGACCCCGACTTCGTCCTCGGCGAGCCCGTCACGGAACCGACCGCCGAACCCGTCGCGACGGCGTCCCGCTGACGGCCGCCGCCGGACCCGCCGCCGCGTCCGGCCGGCGGGGCGGTGCCTCACCGGCGGACGGCACGGCGGCCTCGTGGCGACCGGGCGGGGCGGGGCGCCGGCGGAGGGGTCGTCAGGTGCGGGAGTCGGGCCGGCGTGCGGCGGCGGGGGCCGGGGGCTGGGCCGCCAGGAAGGTGGACCAGCCGCCGGCGGGGGCCTCGCCGACCTTCAGGGTGCGCATCTTGGCGATGACGGCCGGGTCCTGGGCGTCCAGCCAGTCCGCGAGCTGACGGAAGGAGACGCACTCGACGTCCTTCTGGACGCAGACGGTGGCGATGGTCTCCTCGATGGCGCGCATGTAGGTGCCGCCGTTCCAGGACTCGAAGTGGTTGCCGATGATGACCGGCGCCCGGTTGCCGCGGTAGGAGCGCTCGAAGGCCTGGACGAGGCCGTCGCGCATCTGGTCGCCCCAGTAGCGGTGCATGCCCGGGTCGCCCTGGGTGGTGCCCGGCGACTGGTTGACCAGGAAGTTGTAGTCCATGGACAGGGTCTGGAAGGCGCGGCCGGGGACCGGGACGAGGTGCATGGAAAGGTCCCAGAGGCCGTGCTCCTTCTCCGGCCAGATCTGGTCGTTGACGCCGCTGGTGTCGTAGCGGAAGCCGAGCTCGGAGGCGGCCTTCACGAAGTTGTCGCGGCCCTCCAGGCAGGGGGTGCGGGCGCCGACGAGCTCCTTGTCGTAGTCGAAGGGGAGCGGCTGCTCGGCGCGCAGGCCCGCGTTGGTCTTCCAGTTCTTGACGAAGGACTTGGCCTGCCGGATCTCGCTCTTCCACTCCTCCACGGACCAGGTGCCGACGCCGCCGTCGGCGCCGCAGAAGTGACCGTTGAAGTGGGTGCCGATCTCGTTGCCCTCCAGCCACGCGCCGCGCAGTTCGCGGACGGTGTCACGGATGCCCTCGGTGTCGTTGAAGCCGATGTCGGAGCGGCCCGCGGAGTGCTTGGGCGGGTCGTACATCGCCCGCTTCTCCTCCGGCAGGAGGTACACGCCGCTGAGGAAGTACGTCATGGTCGCGTCGTACTTCTTGCCGACGTTCCGGAAGTGGGAGAAGAGCTTCTGGCTGTCCTCGCCGGCGCCGTCCCAGGAGAAGACGACGAACTGCGGCGGGGCCTCGCCCGGCTTCAGCTTCTTCCAGGTGCGCTGGTGCGGCTGGGCGCCGGTGTAGGCGGTGGAGCCGTCGCCGATCAGCCGGACCGGGTTCTCCGGGGCGGCGGCGGGCTTCTTCTTCGCGGCGCCGGCGTCCGTGCCCGAAGCGCCCTGGGTGCCGGGCTCCGAGGAGGTCGGCTCCGAGCAGCCTGCCAGGCCGCCGATCAGAGCGACGGTGAGGGCACCGGCGGCCAGCGCCTTCCTCCGGAACGTACTTCCTCGCACTGCGGCTGACATCCGCCCACCTCTTTCGTCCGACGGCTCCGCCCCGTCCGGCGGCCGAGCGGCGTCAACGTCGCACCCGAGGGGGCGGGGTGATGAAACGACAAGCGGACAGGCGTCCACCATTCACCGGAATCGGTGAATCATTGCCCTGTTTGCCCCGAAAATAATGCCGCAGACTTTACTCTCCATTACGATTCGTTTACTCAGAGTTGAGGTACCCGTTCGGCCCCGAGGAGACCGGATGACCCTCTGCACCCCCGCCCGTACGCCCAACCGACCACGTGTCCAGCGGCCTCACAGCCCGCCCGGAGGCGCCCGCCGCCTCCTCCCCGCCGGCGCGGACGTCTCCGCGTCGATCGCCGTCTTCCTGATCGCGCTGCCGCTCTCGCTCGGCATCGCGCTCGCCACCGGAGCCCCGCTCCAGGCCGGACTGGTCGCCGCGGCCGTCGGCGGCCTGGTCGCCGGCCGGCTCGGCGGCTCGCCGCTCCAGGTGAGCGGCCCCGCCGCCGGCCTCACCGTCGTCACCGCCGAACTGATCCAGCGGTACGGCTGGCGCACCACCTGCGCCATCACGGTCCTCGCCGGACTCTCCCAACTCGCCCTGGCCTCGCTCAGAGTGGCCCGGTCGGCGCTCGCCGTGTCGCCCGCGATCGTGCACGGCATGGTGGCCGGCATCGGCGTCACCATCGCCATGGCCCAGCTCCACATCGTCCTCGGCGGCACCCCGCAGAGCTCCGTGGTGGCCAACGCCCTGGGGCTGCCCGCGCAGTTGGCGGACGTCCGCCCCTCCGCGCTCGCCATCAGCGGACTGACCATCGCCGTCCTGCTCGGCTGGCCGCGGCTGCCGGGCCGCGCGGGCCGCCTCGCACGCAAGGCACCGGCCGCGCTGGTCGCCGTCGGCGGCGCGACCGTGCTCGCCGCGACCGCCGGGCTCAGCGTGCCCCGCGTCGACCTGCCGTCCTGGAGCAGCCACGCGCTGCCGGGACTGCCCGAGGGCCCCGTCCTCGGCATCGCCGCCGGCGTGCTGACCATCACCCTGGTCACCAGCGTGCAGTCGCTGCTCTCCGCGGTCGCCGTCGACAAGCTCGTCGCCGCCCGCCCCGACCGCGGCCGCGGCATCCCGCGCTCCCGCCTCGACCGCGAGCTGGCCGGCCAGGGCGCCGCCAACATGGTCTCCGGCGCGCTCGGCGGCCTCCCGGTCGCCGGAGTCGCGGTCCGCAGCGTCGCCAACGTGTCGGCGGGCGCGGTCAGCCGCGCCTCCACGATGCTGCACGGCCTGTGGATCGTGCTGGCCTCGCTGTTCCTCGTGCCGGCGATCGACCTGATCCCGCTCGCCGCGCTCGCCGCGCTCGTCATGATCGTCGGCATCCAGATGGTGAGCATCACCCACATCCGCACGGTCACCCGGCACCGCGAGGTCGTGGTCTACGCGGCGACGCTGACCGGGGTGGTCCTGATCGGCCTCCTGGAGGGCGTCGCCCTCGGGATCGCCGTCGCGGTCGCGGTCGCGATGCAGCGGCTGGCCCGCACCCGGATCACCCGGGAGGAGTGCGAAGGACGCCACCTGCTGCGCGTACGCGGGCAGTTGACCTTCCTTGCCGTGCCACGGCTGAGCCGGGCGCTGCACCAGATCCCCGCCGGTTCCGAGGTGACGGTGGAGCTCGACGGCTCGTTCATGGACCACGCGGCGTACGAGACGCTGAACGACTGGACGGCGGCCCACCGGGCCCATGGCGGCGCGGTCGAGCTGACCGGCCCCACCGGAGGCCGTATCGCCGTCTCCCCCGGCGGCCACGCGCCCGGCCCCGGCGCCGAGTCCGATACGAGCTCCGCCCCGGCGGGCGACGCGCCGCCCTCACCGCACCCCTGCTGCCGCCCCTGGACCCCCTGGCACAACCACCAGTGCGCCGTGCTGCCCGCGCCGCCCCTCACCGCGGCGCAGGAGCCTCCGGCGCGGACGGGGCATCAGCTCGCCCACGGGATCGGCAAGTTCCAGCGGAACACCGCGCCGCTGGTCCGCGACGAGCTGGCGCGGCTCGCCCGGGAGGGCCAGAACCCCTCCCAGCTCTTCCTCACCTGCGCCGACTCCCGCCTGGTCACCAGCATGATCACGTCCAGCGGTCCCGGCGACCTCTTCACCGTGCGCAACGTCGGCAATCTGGTGCCGCTGCCCGGCGAGGAGAGCGGGGACGACTCGGTGGCCGCGGCGATCGAGTACGCGGTGGACGTCCTGCGGGTGCAGTCGATCACCGTGTGCGGCCACTCCGGCTGCGGCGCCATGCAGGCCCTGCTCGGCGCCGGACCGGACGATCCGGCGACGCCGCTGCGCCGCTGGCTGCGGCACGGCCTGCCGAGCCTCGAACGCATGGCGAGCCGCCGCCACGCCTGGGCGCGGATCGCCGGGCGACTGCCCGCGGACGCGGTCGAGCAGCTGTGCCTGACCAATGTGGTGCAGCAGCTGGAGCACCTGCGGGCGTACGACTCGGTGGCGAGACGGCTCGCCGACGGCAGTCTCACCCTGCACGGGATGTACTTCCACGTGGGCGAGGCGCAGGCGTACCTGCTCTCCGGGGACGAGGTGCGCGGCTACGACGACGTCTTCTCCAGCGTCCCGCCGGCGACCCTGGCGGCCAAGGCCTCCTGACCGCCGAGCCGCCCGCCTGGCCCGCCCGCGCCAGGCCCCAGCCCGGGCCCCGCCCAGCCCGGGCCCGCGGTCGGCGGCCGGCGGCCAGCGGCCGCGGCCGGTAGCCCCGGCCGGTGGCCCCGATCGGTGGCCCCGATCGGTGGCCCCGGCGCGCGTGGGCGTCCCAGTACGTGGGGCCCGACACGTGGGCGTCCCGTCGCGTGGGGGCCTTGCGCGGGCGTCCCCGCACCGGGGTGTCCCGACGCGTGGAGGCCATGGGCGTGGGGAGCCTCGGGCGTGGGGGCCTCGCGTGGGCGTCCCGCACGTGGGCGTCCCCGCGCCTGCGGGCCCGGCGCGTGGCCGCCTCGGCGCGTGGCCGCCCCAGCACGTAAGCATCCCGCCACCGAGGCCCCCCGGCGCGCGGGGGCCTTGAGCGCGTGCCTCCCGCACATGGGGCGTCCCGGAGCGCAGGGCCGACACATGGGCATCCCGCCACCGGGGTCCCGCGGCGCGCGTGGGGTCCCCCACGTGGCCGTCCCGGCGCGTCGGGCCCAGCGGCGGGCACCCCGCACCGGCGCGCCCCGCACGCGGCCGCCCCGGCGCGCTGGGCCCTCGCCGGGCAAGGCCCAGCCCGCCGCCCCCACCCCGCCCCCCGACTCGGGTTCCGCGCGTCCTGAACCTTTGCCCTTCGCCCTCCGTGAGACTGTGTGGCCCCTCCTTTCCTCCGCTCGGGAAGGAGGGGCCACCGTCCGTCAGGCACTCACAGGTCTAAACCAATCCCCCGGAGACTCTTGTCACCTGGGCATCGGGCTGATGAGGTATGACGCGGGACACATACGCACAGAGGACGCCCTGGGAAAGGGAGATGTCGTGAGCAACGAGAGCCTGGCCAATCTGCTCCGGGAAGAGCGCCGCTTCGCGCCGCCCGCCGAGCTGGCCGCGCACGCCAACGTGACGGCGGAGGCGTACGAGCAGGCCGAGGCGGACAGGCTGGGGTTCTGGGCCGAGCAGGCCAGGCGCCTGACCTGGGCCACCGAGCCGACCGAGACCCTCGACTGGTCGAACCCGCCGTTCGCCAAGTGGTTCGCCGACGGCGAGCTGAACGTGGCGTACAACTGCGTCGACCGGCACGTCGAGGCCGGCCACGGCGACCGGGTCGCCATCCACTTCGAGGGCGAGCCGGGCGACAGCCGCGCGATCACCTACGCCGAACTCAAGGACGAGGTCTCCAAGGCCGCCAACGCCCTGACCGAGCTGGGCGTCCGCGAGGGCGACCGGGTCGCCGTCTACCTGCCGATGATCCCCGAGGCCGCGATCACGATGCTGGCCTGCGCCCGCGTCGGCGCCGCCCACTCGGTCGTCTTCGGCGGCTTCTCCGCCGACGCCGTCGCCTCCCGCATCCAGGACGCCGACGCCAAGGTCGTGGTGACCGCCGACGGCGGATACCGCCGCGGCAAGCCGTCCGCCCTCAAGCCGGCCATCGACGAGGCCGTCGCCAAGTGCCCGACGGTCGAGCACGTCCTGGTCGTCCGCCGCACCGGCGAGGACACCGCCTTCACCGAGGGCCGGGACGTCTGGTGGCACGACGTCGTCGAGCGCCAGTCCACCGAGCACGCCCCCGAGGCGTTCCCGGCCGAGCACCCGCTCTTCATCCTGTACACCTCGGGCACCACGGGGAAGCCGAAGGGCATCCTGCACACCTCCGGCGGCTACCTCACCCAGGCCGCGTACACCCACCACGCCGTCTTCGACCTCAAGCCGGAGACCGACGTCTACTGGTGCACGGCCGACATCGGCTGGGTCACCGGCCACTCGTACATCGTCTACGGGCCGCTGGCCAACGGCGCCACCCAGGTCATGTACGAGGGCACCCCGGACACCCCGCACCAGGGCCGGGTCTTCGAGATCGTGCAGAAGTACGGCGTCACCATCCTCTACACGGCGCCGACGCTGATCCGCACGTTCATGAAGTGGGGCGACGACATCCCCGCGAAGTTCGACCTGAGCAGCCTGCGGGTCCTCGGCTCGGTCGGCGAGCCGATCAACCCCGAGGCCTGGGTCTGGTACCGCAAGCACATCGGCGGCGACCGCTGCCCGATCGTGGACACCTGGTGGCAGACCGAGACCGGCGCGATGATGATCTCGCCGCTCCCCGGCGTCACCGAGACCAAGCCCGGCTCCGCCCAGCGCCCGCTGCCGGGCATCTCCGCCACCGTCGTCGACGACGAGGCGAACGAGGTGCCGGACGGCGGTGGCGGCTACCTGGTCCTCACCGAGCCGTGGCCGTCGATGCTCCGCACCATCTGGGGCGACGACCAGCGCTTCATCGACACCTACTGGTCCCGTTTCGAGGGCCGGTACTTCGCCGGCGACGGCGCCAAGAAGGACGACGACGGCGACATCTGGCTGCTCGGCCGGGTCGACGACGTCATGCTGGTCTCCGGCCACAACATCTCGACCACCGAGGTCGAGTCCGCGCTCGTCTCCCACCCGGCGGTGGCCGAGGCGGCCGTCGTCGGCGCCGCCGACGAGACCACCGGCCAGGCGATCGTCGCCTTCGTGATCCTGCGCGGCACCGCCAGCCAGGACGAGGGCCTCGTCGCCGAGCTGCGGAACCACGTGGGCGCCACGCTCGGCCCGATCGCCAAGCCCAAGCGGATCCTCCCGGTGGCCGAGCTGCCGAAGACCCGCTCCGGCAAGATCATGCGCCGACTGCTGCGCGACGTGGCGGAGAACCGCCAGGTCGGCGACGTCACCACGCTGGCCGACTCCTCGGTCATGTCGCTCATCCAGACGCAGCTGCCCGCCGCGTCCAGCGAGGACTGAACACCCCGGCAGCGCACCGCGAAGGCCCGCCCCGACGCCCCGGGGCGGGCCTTCCCGCGTCCCCGCCGCCGCGCCGAAACCCCCGCGCCTCCCTAAAGTGACCGGCATCGGGCAGAAAGCTCCCCGCCGGACGCGCCCCGGGCTCGTTGGGTAAGGTAAGAAACGCGTCAGGAACGCGACAGAAAGACCTAGGTGAGCCGGGAAGTCTGGTCGGCATGTGCTGTGTGCTGCCCACCCGACCGGAGGCTCCCCGTGTCCACCGACCGCACGTTCCTCGGACGGCTCTCGCTCCCCGAGCGCCGCCACCTCACCGACGCCCTGCGCACCGAGACCGTCGGCGGCGTCCTCCTGCTCGCGGCCGCGGTCGCCGCGCTCGTCTGGGCCAACGTCCTCCCCGGCAGCTACCAGGCGGTCTCCGGCTTCCACCTCGGCCCCGCCTCCCTCGGCCTCGACCTCTCGATCGCGCACTGGGCCGCCGACGGCCTCCTCGCGGTGTTCTTCTTCGTCGCCGGCATCGAGCTCAAGCGGGAACTCGTCGCCGGCGAGCTGCGCGACCCCAGGGCCGCCGCCCTTCCCGTCGTCGCGGCGCTCTGCGGCATGGCCACCCCGGCCCTCGTCTACGTCCTGGTCAACGCCGTCGGCGGCGGCTCCATGGACGGCTGGGCCGTGCCCACCGCCACCGACATCGCCTTCGCCCTCGCCGTCCTCGCCGTCATCGGCACCTCGCTCCCCTCCGCCCTGCGCGCCTTCCTCCTCACCCTCGCCGTCGTCGACGACCTCTTCGCGATCCTGATCATCGCCGTCTTCTTCACCGGCGACCTGGACTTCGCCGCCCTCGGCGGCGCCTTCGCCGGCCTCGCCCTCTTCTGGTTCCTGATCCGCAAGGAGGTCGGGGGCTGGTACGTGTACGTCCCGCTGGCCCTGGTGATCTGGGGCCTGATGTACAACAGCGGCGTCCACGCCACCATCGCCGGCGTCGCCATGGGCCTGATGCTCCGCTGCACCACCCGCGAAGGCGAGGAGCACTCCCCCGGCGAGCGCATCGAGCACCTGGTCCGGCCGCTCTCCGCCGGCCTCGCCGTCCCCCTCTTCGCGCTCTTCTCCGCCGGGGTGACCCTCTCCGGCGGGGCGCTGCGCGACGTCTTCACGCAGCCCGTCACCCTCGGCGTCGTCCTCGGCCTGGTCGTCGGCAAGGCCGTCGGCATCTTCGCCGGCACCTGGCTGACCGCCCGCTTCACCAGGGCGGAGCTCAACCCGCAGCTGGCCTGGCCGGACGTCTTCGCCGTCGCCACCCTCGCCGGCATCGGCTTCACCGTCTCCCTGCTCATCGGGGAGCTCGCCTTCGAGGGCGACGCGGCGCTCACCTCAGAGGTGAAGGCCGCCGTCCTCATGGGCTCGCTGGTCGCCGCGGCCTGCGCCTCGCTGCTGCTCAAGCTGCGGGTGCGGAAGTACCAGCTCCTCGTCGCCGAGGAGGACCGGGACGACGACGAGGACGGCATCCCCGACGTGTACGAGGAGGGCACCGAGGCATACCACCTCCGGATGGCCGAGATCCTGGAGCGGAAGGCCGCGGAGCACCGCGAGCGCGCCCGACTGGCGGGGGCACCGCGCGACGGGGCCGACCGTCCGGCATGATCTGAGGCGGACCGTACACAGAGACTCGGACCCGTACCCGGAGACTCGGACCGTACAAGAGGAGAGGGAGAGCGATGAGCCACCCGTTCGACGGAACCGAGCGCAGCCTCGGGCAGCTGGTCGCCTCGGCGACCGCGGAGATGTCCGCACTGGTGCACGACGAGATCGCCCTGGCCAAGGCCGAGCTCCGGCAGGACGTGAAGCGCGGCGCCATCGGCAGCGGCGCGGCGATCGCCGCCGCCGTCGTGCTGCTGTTCTCGCTGCCGATGCTGAGCTTCGCGCTGGCCTACGCCATCAACACCTGGACCGGCGGCCACAACGGCAACGGCGGCTGGAACCTCGTCTGGTGCTTCCTGCTGTCCTTCGCCTTCAACGTGATCGTCGCGGGGCTCCTCGGCGCGATCGCCGTCTCGAAGTTCAAGAAGGTCAAGCCGCCGGAGAAGTCCATCGCCTCCGCCAAGCGGACCGCCGCCATCATGCAGAACGTGAAGCCGCACCCCCGCCCCGAGGGTGTCCCGGCCGCCGAGGTGACGATGGCCAAGGCGCAGTCTGTGGCACGCTCGTCCGTATGACCCTCCCCGAGAGCAGCACCCCCGGCGGCGGGCCCGTACGCCTCGACGGTCCGTGGACCCACCGTGACGTCGCGGCCAACGGCGCCCGTTTCCACATCGCCGAGATGGGCGACGGCCCCCTGGTGCTGCTGCTGCACGGCTTCCCGCAGTTCTGGTGGACCTGGCGCCACCAGCTGCCGGCGCTCGCCGAGGCCGGCTTCCGGGCGGTCGCGATGGACCTGCGCGGCGTCGGCGGCAGCGACCGCACCCCCCGCGGTTACGACCCCGCCAACCTCGCCCTCGACATCACCGGCGTGATCCGCTCCCTCGGCGAGCCGGACGCCGCGCTCGTCGGCCACGACCTGGGCGGCTACCTCGCCTGGACGGCCGCCGTCATGCGGCCCAAGCTGGTCCGCCGGCTCGTGGTCTCGTCGATGCCGCACCCGCGCCGCTGGCGCTCGGCGATGCTCTCCGACTTCGCCCAGTCCCGGGCCGGCTCGCACGTCTGGGGTTTCCAGCGGCCGTGGCTGCCGGAGCGTCAGCTGGTCGCCGACGACGCCGAGCTGGTGGGGCGTCTGGTCCGGGAGTGGTCGGGCCCGCGCCCGGTGGAGGACGAGGCGGTCGAGGCGTACCGGCGGGCGATGCTCGTGCCCTCCACGGCGCACTGCTCGATCGAGCCGTACCGGTGGCTGGTCCGCTCGCTGGCCCGGCCCGACGGCATCCAGTTCAACCGGCGCATGAAGCGGCCGGTGCGGGTGCCGACGCTGCACCTGCACGGCTCGATGGACCCGGTGATGCGGACCCGCAGCGCCGCCGGTTCGGGCGAGTACGTGGAGGCGCCGTACCGCTGGCGGCTCTTCGACGGCCTGGGGCACTTCCCGCACGAGGAGGACCCGGCCGCCTTCACGACGGAGCTCGTGAACTGGCTGAAGGACCCCGAGCCCGACCGATGACGCCCCACCGCCGAGGCCCGGCCGCCGTACGCCCGGCCGCCAAGGCCCCGCGGCGGGCCCGCGCCCGCACGGGTTTGCGTCGAACGGCCATGTGCCGGGCGCATACTCCGATTGGCGGGCACCGGAACGGTTACCGACCCCGGACCCCGGGCACACGTCGGGGTATGGGCTGGACGCACGACTACGGTGACACGGCACGCGACCGACGCTCGGCCTCCGGGCCGGGCTCCCGCGAGCGGGGAGGCCCGCCGGAGCAGGGCCGCGCTCCCGGCGGGCAGGTCGGGATCTCACGCATCCTCAGGCGGCGGGCGCGCTGGGTCTCGGCCCGCCTCCGGCATCCCCGCGACACGGCGTAGCCCCGGGGGTCAGAGGGCGCAGCTGTCGGTGTCCACCTGCTGGTTGGCGGTACGGCCGAGCTCGATGTCCTCGCGGATCTCCTGGACCGTCAGCGCGTAACCGGTGTCGGCGTCGTCGCGGGAGCGGGCGAAGATCACGCCCGAGACCGTGCCGTCCCCGGTGAGCAGCGGGCCGCCGGAATTGCCCTGACGGACCGTCGTGTACAGCGAGTAGACGTCCCTGCGCACCTCGCCCCGGTGGTAGATGTCGGGGCCGTCGGCGCTGATCCGGCCGCGGACGCGGGCGGATCGGACGTCGTACGAGCCGTTCTCCGGGAAGCCGGCGACGATGGCGTCGTCCCCGCTTCCCGCCTCGCGCTCGGTGAAGCGGAGCGGGGTGGCCTTCAGGTCCGGCACGTCGAGGACGGCGATGTCGCGGCGCCAGTCGTAGAGCACGACCTTGGCGTCGTACAGCCTGCCTTCGCCGCCGATCTGCACGGTGGGCTCGTCGACGCCGCCGACCACGTGCGCGTTGGTCATCACCCGGCGCTCGGAGAAGACGAAGCCGGTGCCCTCCAGGACCTTGCCGCAGCTGGGCGCGGTGCCGACGACCTTGACGATGGAGCGCTGCGCGAGGGTGGCGACGGGGCTCCCGGCGAGTGCCGGGTCCGGCGGGACGACCTCGGTGATGGGCTCGTTCGCGAAGGGGCTGAAGACCTGCGGGAAGCCGCTGCGGGCGAGCGTGGAGCTGAAGTCGGCGAACCAGACGTCGACCTGATCGGGCATCACCCGGGAGACGCCCTGGAGCACCTTGGAGCCGCGCACCTCCTTGCCCAGGGTGGGCAGCGAGGTGCCGGCGAGGGCCGAGCCGATCAGCCAGGCGACGAGCAGCATGGCGACCACGTTGACCAGCGCGCCGCCGGTGGCGTCGAGGGCGCGGGCCGGGGACCAGGTGATGTGGCGGCGGAGCTTGTTGCCGAGGTGGGTGGTGCACGCCTGGCCGACGGAGGCGGCGACGATGACCGCCATCACGAAGATCACCGTGACCGAGGTGGAGACCTCGCTCTTGTCGGTGAGCTGGTCCCACAGGATCGGCAGCAGCCACATGGCGAGGAGGCCGCCGCCGAGGAAGCCGATCACGGAGAGGATGCCGACCACGAAGCCCTGGCGGTAGCCGATGATCGCGAACCACACGGCCGCGAGCAGCAGCAGGATGTCCAGCACGTTCACGGTCGTCAGCCTCGCAGTTCCGTTCTTCCGGACGCCGTTCCGTCTCCGGCCTCCGAGGGGTCAGCCTGTCATGACCGCCAGTCGAGCGGGACCTTCCGCGAGGTGTCCCAGGGGCGCTCCCAGCCCGCGAAATGGAGCAGCCGGTCGATCACTCCGGCGGTGAAACCCCAGACCAGCGCGGATGCGACGAGGAAGGCGGGGCCCGCGTGGCCGGCCGGGTGGACGGCCATCGCGCGGTTCGCCGGATCCGTGAGATCCGCCACGGGGACCGTGAACACCCGGGCGGTCTCGGCGGGGTCGACCGCCCCGACCGGGCTCGGCTCGCGCCACCAGCCGAGGACGGGGGTGACGACGAAGCCGCTGACCGGGATGTAGAGCCGGGGGAGCACGCCGAAGAGCTGGACGCCCGCCGGGTCGAGGCCGGTCTCCTCCTCGGCCTCGCGCAGGGCGGCGCGCAGCAGCCCGCCGTCGGCCGGGTCGCCGTCCTCGGGGTCGAGGGCGCCGCCGGGGAAGGAGGGCTGCCCGGCGTGCGAGCGGAGGCTGCCCGCCCGCTCCATGAGGAGCAGCTCGGGGCCGCGCTCGCCCTCGCCGAAGAGGACCAGGACGGCGGACTGGCGGCCCGCGCCACTCTTGGGCGGCAGGAAGCGGCTCAGCTGCTCGGGCGCGACGGTGCGCGCCGCGCGGTCGACGGGCGCGAGCCAGTCGGGCAGGCCGTCCCGGTCCAGCAGGCCGCCGGTGCCGGGGCCGTAGATCTCTTCGTCCGTGCGCGTCATGAGCACCCCCGAGTCGTCCAACGCCGTCGCCCTGCCTCTTCGTTCCCGAGGGCCCTGAGGGCCTTCTCGGTGCTCACTGTCCGCCCGAGGGCCGCTGGACGGCCCCGGGGGCCACGCCGGGCGCGGGCGGGGCCGGACGGCCGGGGTAGTCGGCGGGCGGGTTGAGCCGCTGGCCGGGGTAGCCGCCCTTCTCGTACTTGAGCAGCTTCCGGGCCTTCTCCGGGTCCGTCTCGCCCTCGCCGTAGGCGGGGCAGAGGTGGGTGATCGGGCATGCGCCGCAGGCGGGCTTGCGGGCGTGGCAGATGCGGCGGCCGTGGAAGATCACCCGGTGCGACAGCATCGTCCATTCGCTCTTCGGGAAGATCTCGGCGACCTCGGCCTCGATCTTCACCGGGTCGTCGGACCCGGTCCACCCGAAACGGCGGGCGAGCCGCATGAAGTGGGTGTCGACGGTGATCCCGGGGACGCCGTAGGCGTTGCCGAGGACGACGAAGGCGGTCTTGCGTCCGACGCCGGGGAGCTTGACGAGGTCCTCCAGGCTGTCGGGGACCTCGCCGCCGAAGTCGTCCCTGAGGGCGGCCGCGAGGCCCATGATCGACTTGGTCTTGGCGCGGAAGAAGCCGGTCGGGCGGATCAGCTCCTCGATCTCCTCGGGGACGGCCGCGGCCAGGTCCTCGGGGGTCGGGTACTGGGCGAACAGCGCGGGGGTCGTCTGGTTCACCCGCAGGTCGGTGGTCTGCGCGGAGAGGACGGTGGCGACGAGGAGCTCGAAGGGGTTGCGGAAGTCGAGTTCGGGATGGGCGTACGGGTACACCTCCGCGAGCTCCCGGTTGATCCGCCGCGCCCGCCGCACCATGCCGAGGCGCGACTCGGCCTTGCGGGGCCCGGCGGGCACGACCGCCGCCGAGGCCACTTTCGCGGACGGCGCCTTCTTGGTGGCGGTCGCCTTCTTCGTGGCCGCCGCCTTCTTCGTGACCGTCGCCGCCGCCTTCTTCGTGGCCGCTGCCTTCGCGGTCGCCGCCTTCTTCGTGGCGGTCGCCTTCTTCGTGGCGGTCGCCTTCTTGGTGGCCGCCGCCTTCTTCACCGCGGCCGTCGCCTTCTGCGCCGCGGGCTTCTTCGCGGCCTGCGCGGGTGCGGGCGAATCATCCCGATTCGCGGCTTTCGGTCGCTTCGACACGCCGCGTTCGCCCACAGCGGAATTACCTTCGGCCGACACTCTTCCAGCCCCCTTGGCCTGCGTTCTCACCGGCGAGTTGGACACCCGGCCAGCCTAGGGGCCGGGGGCGACATCCGCCCCGCCCACCGCCGATCGGACCCCGATCGGGCCCCTGACGTTCGGCAATGGCGCCCGGTGCGTCAAACTTGTTGTGATTGATCGCACTGTTTGGCACGTCCGGCATCATGGGAGCCAGGTTCCCGTGAGCAGGTCGACAGTAGGAGTGAACTCGTGGACGACGTTCTGCGGCGCGCCCCGCTCTTCGCGGCGCTCGATGACGAGCAGGCCGCCGAGCTGCGCGCCTCGATGAGTGAGGTGACGCTCGCCCGTGGCGACGCGCTCTTCCACGAGGGCGACCCCGGTGACCGCCTGTACGTGGTCACCGAGGGCAAGGTGAAGCTGCACCGCACCTCCCCCGACGGCCGGGAGAACATGCTGGCGGTCCTCGGCCCCGGCGAGCTCATCGGCGAGCTGTCCCTCTTCGACCCGGGCCCGCGCACCGCGACCGCGACGGCGCTGACCGAGGTCAAGCTGCTCGGCCTCGGCCACGGCGACCTCCAGCCCTGGCTGAACGCCCGTCCCGAGGTGGCCGGCGCCCTGCTGCGCGCCGTCGCCCGCCGGCTGCGCAAGACCAACGACCAGATGTCCGACCTGGTCTTCTCCGACGTGCCGGGCCGTGTCGCCCGCGCGCTCCTCGACCTGTCGCGCCGCTTCGGCGTCCAGTCGGAGGAGGGCATCCACGTCGTCCACGACCTCACCCAGGAGGAGCTGGCCCAGCTGGTCGGCGCCTCCCGCGAGACCGTGAACAAGGCGCTCGCCGACTTCGCCCAGCGCGGCTGGCTGCGTCTGGAGGCCCGCGCCGTGATCCTGCTGGACGTGGAGCGCCTCGCGAAGCGCTCGCGGTAAGCGGAGCCGTACGTACGCGAAGGGGGCCGCCCGGTTCGACCGGGCGGCCCCCTTCCGTGTGCGCGTCAGCGCTTGCTGCCGTCCACGATCACCGGGGCCGAGCCGCCGCCGCTGCCGCAGGGCACGGCGTAGACCGGGTTCTTCGCCGCGGCCTCCTTGAAGGCGTCGATGCACTGGTTGGCGAGGACCTTGTCCGTCAGCGACTCGTTGAGGATCTTGTTGGCGCGGGCGATGCCCTCCGCCTCGATGCGGCGCCGGTCGGCCTCCGCCTTGGCGGTGCGGGCGGCCTCCAGGGCCCGCTCGGTGGCCTGCTGCTGCTGGATCTTGCGGTCGATCTGGCCCTGGAGGGCGTCGGAGGGCTTCACGTTCCGCAGGTTGACCGTGGTGACGACGATGCCGCGCGGCTCCAGGCGCTCCGTGATGAGTTTGGCGATCTCGGCGTTGATCTTCTCGCGGTCGGTGGCGTACCCCTGCTCGCTGGAGTAGCGGGCGAAGACGTTCCGGACGATCTCGCGGCTGTCCGGGTAGACCAGCCGCTGCTGGATGGCGTCCTCGCTGCCCGCGAGCTTGTAGAGCTCGACGGCCTTGGCCGGGACCACGGCCCACTTCACCGTGACCTCGGCGTACATGACGCCGCCCTGCGAGGAGCGGACCTCGACCACGTCCTTGTCGGAGAGGTTGAGGTCGACGGGACGGGTGGAGAAGGTGGTGACGTCGGTGAACGGCGACTTCACGTGCATGCCGGACGTCATCGGCGAACCGACCTTGCCGAAGGCGACCGGCACGCCGACCTCGTACGCGCTGATCACGTACGTCATGCTCACGATCACGGAGAAGACTCCGGCGACCAGCGCGCCGACGGCACCCAGCTTCCAGCCGGTCGAGTCCTGCGACCGGCCGACGAACCAGAGCACCACCGCGGCGATGACCAGCAGGATGGCTATGACGAACACGGGCATTCCCCCCGAGGGCTACGACCTGATGTAAGCGGAGCGTAAGACACTCGGGGAGCCCGCAGGGTTCCCGGGGTCCGGGACGGACCGCCCCGGGGCGCGCGGACGGACCGCCCCGGGGCCTCCGGTCAGAGCGCGCCGCGCTCCCGCAGGTACTCCAGCTGGGCCCGTACGGAGAGTTCCGCGGCCGGCCACAGCGAGCGGTCCACGTCCGCGTAGACGTGCGCCACCACCTCCGGGGCCGTCCGGTGCCCGGCCAGGACCGCCGTCTCCACCTGCGCCAGCCGGCTCCTCCGGTGCGCCAGGTAGAAGTCCACGGCCCCCTGTGCGTCCTCCAGGACCGGGCCGTGGCCGGGCAGGACCGTGCGCACGCCGTCGTCGACGGTGAGCGAGCGCAACCGCCGCAGCGAGTCCAGGTACTCGCCCAGCCGCCCGTCCGGATGCGCCACCATCGTGGTGCCGCGCCCCAGGATCGTGTCGCCGGTCAGCACCGCCCGGTCGGCGGGCAGGTGGAAGGAGAGCGAGTCGGAGGTGTGGCCGGGCGTCGGCACCACCCGCAGCTCCAGGCCGCCGACGGTCACCACGTCCCCCTCCCCCAGGCCCTCGTCGCCGAGGCGGAGCGCCGGGTCGAGCGCCCGCACGGACGTGCCGGTCAGCTCGGCGAAGCGGCCCGCGCCCTCGGCGTGGTCCGGGTGGCCGTGGGTCAGCAGGGTCAGCGCGATCCGCTTGCCCAGCTTCTCCGCCGTGTCGACCACGTGCCGGAGGTGGCCCTCGTCGAGGGGACCCGGGTCGACGACGACGGCCAGGTCCGAGTCCGGCTCGGAGAGCAGCCAGGTGTTGGTGCCGTCCAGGGTCATCGCGGACGGGTTGGGCGCCAGCACGTTCACGGCCCGCGCGGTCGCGGCCCCCGAGGTGACGAGCCCGCGCGGCTGGCCCGGCAGGGACGCGGCGTCGGTCACGGGGTGCCTCCCTCGACCCGCTTGGTGAACTCGTCGTGCCCCGGCCAGGTGAGCACCACCTGGTCGCCCTCCACGCGCGCCTGCGCGAGCACCGGGGTCAGGGACCGGGCGGCGGCCGCGGCGAGGGCCTCGGCGGCCGTGGCGCAGGGCTGCACGGAGCGCAGGGTCGCGATGGTCGGCGGCATCATCGTCAGCTCGCCCCGGTCGTAGCCGTCGGCCGCGTCGGCCGGGCGGGTCCACACGGTGCGGTCGGCCTCGCCGGAGACGTCCCGGGTCCGCTGCCCGGCCGGCAGGACGGCCACGAAGAACCAGGTGTCGTACCGGCGCTGCTCGAACTCGGGGGTGATCCAGCGGGCCCAGGCGCCCAGCAGGTCGGAGCGGAGCGCGAGCCCGCGGCGGTCGAGGAAGTCCGCGAAGGACAGCTCGCGGGCGACCAGCGCCGCCCGGTCGCGCTCCCAGTCCTCGCCGGTGGTGTCGCCGACGACCGTGTCCTCGGTCTCCCCGGCGAGCAGCACGCCCGCCTCCTCGAAGGTCTCGCGGACGGCGGCGCAGACCACCGCCTGCGCCTGCGCGGGATCGTCGAGCCCGAGCCGCTCCGCCCACTCCTCCAGCGGCGGCCCGGCCCAGCGCACCGGCTGCTCGTCGCGGGGGTCGACCCCGCCGCCCGGATAGGCGTACGCGCCGCCGGCGAAGGCCATGGAGGCGCGCCGGCGCAGCATGTGGACCTCGGGCCCGCCCGCCGCGTCGCGCAGCAGGAGCACGGTGGCGGCGCGCCGGGGCGTCACCGGCACCAGCTCGCCGGCGGCGAGGGCTCGGATGCGGTCGGGCCATTCCGGCGGATACCACTGACCATTCGACATGGGCGGATGCTATGCGCAACGAACGGCAGTGCACGAGGGCCCTCCGGAACGCCCGGAGCCGGCCGCCCCGGGGAGGGGCGACCGGCTCCGGGCCGTACGGCGGCTCCACGCGCGCGTGGGCCGGGATCAGGCCTCGGTCAGCTCCACCTGGACCTCGACCTCGACGGGGGCGTCGAGGGGGAGGACGGTGACGCCGACGGCGCTGCGGGCGTGCACGCCCTTGTCGCCGAGGATCTCGCCGAGCAGCTCGCTGGCGCCGTTGAGGACGCCGGGCTGCCCGGTGAAGTCGGGGGCGGAGGCGACGAAGCCGACCACCTTCACGACGCGCTTGATCCGGTCGAGGTCGCCGGCGACCGACTTCACGGCCGCGAGCGCGTTCAGCGCGCAGGTGGCGGCGAGCGCCTTGGCCTCCTCGGGGGTCACCTCGGCGCCGACCTTGCCGGTCACCGGAAGCTTGCCCTCCACCATCGGGAGCTGGCCCGCGGTGTAGACGTACACGCCCGACTGCACGGCCGGCTGGTAGGCGGCGATCGGCGGGACGACCTCGGGCAGCTTCAGGCCCAGCTCGGCGATCCGCGCCTCGACGGCCCCGCTCACGACAGCGGCCGCTTCATGTAGGCCACCAGCTGCTCGGGGTTGTTGGGCCCGGGCACGACCTGGACGAGCTCCCAGCCGTCCTGGCCCCAGTTGTCGAGAATCTGCTTGGTCGCGTGCACCAGAAGCGGCACCGTGACGTACTCCCACTTGGTCATGGGCCCGACTGTAGCCGCTGTGCCGGGGTGCTCCGCCGAGGCTCCCCCCAGGGGCCGGCTCAGGGGCTTCTCCGGGGCGGTCCGCTGATTGCGCGGGCCCGCCAGTGGTTAGGCTCGACAGCGTGAGCAGGCTCCAGGTCGTCAGCGGCAAGGGCGGTACCGGTAAGACGACGGTCGCCGCCGCCCTCGCCCTCGCCCTCGCGACGGAGGGGAAGCGCACGCTCCTCGTCGAGGTCGAAGGCAGACAGGGCATCGCACAGCTCTTCGAGACGGAGGCGCTTCCCTACGAGGAGCGCAAGATCGCCGTGGCTCCGGGCGGCGGCGAGGTGTTCGCGCTGGCCATCGACGCCGAGCGCGCCCTCCTCGACTACCTCCAGATGTTCTACAAACTGGGCGGCGCGGGCCGCGCCCTGCGGAAGCTCGGGGCGATCGACTTCGCGACGACGATAGCGCCGGGGGTGCGGGACGTCCTGCTCACCGGGAAGGCGTGCGAGGCGGTCAGGCGGCGGGAGCGCGACGGCCGCCCGGTCTACGACCACGTGGTGATGGACGCGCCGCCGACCGGCCGCATCACCCGCTTCCTCAACGTGAACGACGAGGTGGCGGGGCTGGCCAGGATCGGTCCGATACACCATCAGGCGCAGGCGGTGATGAAGGTCCTCAAGTCCTCCGAGACGGCGGTGCACCTGGTGACCCTCCTGGAGGAGATGCCGGTCCAGGAGACCGCCGACGGCGTCGCCGAACTACGCGCGGCGGGGCTGCCGGTGGGGCGGGCGGTGGTGAACATGGTCCGCCCGCACGTCCTGGACGCGACGGCGGTGCGGGCCGCCTCCGACGGTCACCGCGAGGCGATCGCACGGGCGCTGGCCTCGGCCGGGGTCCCGGGCGGCGCCGCCCTGGTGGACCCGCTGCTCGACGAGGCCGCCGAGCACGCGCGCCGGGTGGAGCTGGAGCGGGAGCAGCGGGCCGTTCTGGACGGCCTGGGGCTGCCCGCGTACGAGCTGCCGTATCTGGGCGACGGGGCGGACATCGCGGGCCTCTACCGCCTGGCGAAGGAACTGCGGAAGCAAGGGGTGGGTGCGGCGTGACGGAGAAGACCCCCGGCCCGGCGAAGGCCGGCGGCCTGGACGCGGCGCCCTTCCTGGACGTCGATCCGATCCTGGACGACCGGGGCACCCGGATCATCGTCTGCTGCGGCTCGGGCGGCGTCGGCAAGACGACGACGGCGGCGGCGCTCGGCGTGCGGGCGGCGGAGCGGGGCCGGCGGGTGGTGGTCCTCACCATCGATCCGGCGCGCCGGCTGGCGCAGTCGATGGGCATCGACGCGCTGGACAACACGCCCCGCAAGGTGGACGGCATCAAGGGCTCGGACGGCGGCGAGCTGCACGCGATGATGCTGGACATGAAGCGGACCTTCGACGAGATCGTCGAGGCGCACGCGGAGCCCGCGCGGGCGCGGGCCATCCTGGAGAACCCCTTCTACCAGTCCCTGTCGGCCGGTTTCGCCGGTACGCAGGAGTACATGGCGATGGAGAAGCTGGGCCAGCTGCGGGCGCGGGACGAGTGGGACCTGATCGTCGTCGACACCCCGCCGTCGCGTTCGGCCCTGGACTTCCTGGACGCGCCGAAGCGCCTGGGGTCCTTCCTGGACGGGAAGTTCATCAAGCTGCTGATGGCGCCGGCGAAGGTGGGCGGCCGGGCGGGGATGAAGTTCCTCAACGTCGGCATGTCGATGATGTCGGGGACGCTGGGGAAGTTGCTCGGGGGTCAGTTCCTGGGGGACGTCCAGACGTTCGTCGCCGCGATGGACACGATGTTCGGCGGCTTCCGGACGCGGGCGGACGCCACGTACCGGCTGTTGCAGGCGCCGGGGACGGCCTTCCTGGTCGTCGCGGCGCCGGAGCGGGACGCGCTGCGGGAGGCGGCGTACTTCGTGGAGCGGCTCGCGGCGGAGGGCATGCCGCTGGCGGGGCTGGTCCTCAACCGGGTCCACGGCAGCGGGGCCGGGCGCCTGTCGGCCGAGCGGGCGCGGGCGGCCGCGGAAAATCTTGAGGAGGGCCGCATGGCGGATCAGGGGCCCGGGAAGACTGGAGGGCGTGGCACCCCGGCCACGTCGTCCGAGCCGTCGCACTCCGCCACCGCCGCCGAATCCTCCGCACGTTTCCCCGCCGCACCAGAGGCTGCCCCCACGGCCGAAGACCACAGCGGCACGGCCGGACCGGAGACCGGTCCTGAGGTCGGCGCCACTCCCGAGACCGGTTCCGAGACCGATCCCGACATAGCGCGGCTCACCGCGGGTCTGCTGCGGCTGCACGCCGAGCGGATGCGGGTGGTCGGGCGCGAGCAGCACACGCGTGACCGCTTCACCGCCCTCCATCCGGAGGTGCCGGTGACCGAGGTGGCCGCCCTGCCCGGCGATGTGCACGACCTCGCCGGGCTGCGGGCCATCGGGGAGCGACTCTCGTCGCCGCGCGACCGGTCCTGACGGGACCTCGCGCGCGAGCGGAGCGGGGCTATCCGACCGCGGCGTACTCCTCGTACGTCGCGTCGTCCTCCATGGCCACGGGCAGCAGGCCCGCGCCGCGCTCGTACTCGGTGCGGGCGGTCTCCAGGAGCCGCCGCCACGAGGTGACCGTGGGACGCCGGCGGAGCAGGGCGCGGCGCTCGCGCTCCGTCATGCCGCCCCACACGCCGAACTCCACGCGGTTGTCCAGGGCGTCGGCGAGGCACTCGGTGCGTACCGGGCAGCCGGTGCACACCGCCTTGGCTCTGTTCTGTGCCGCTCCCTGCACGAAAAGTTCATCCGGATCGGTAGTGCGGCAGGCCGCCTGCGCACTCCAGTCAGCTACCCAGCCCATACCGGCGCCGTCCTCTCCCGAATCGAGGCTCCCCCACGGCGGCAGCGGCATATTCACCGCTGCCAGTTGGGACGTTACGGAAGGCGGGGACAGCGCAACACCCCCTTCGGGCCCAATCTTGAATGGCCCGAACGGACTATGCGTGCGCGTGAGATCACCCAGGGGAGTGATCGAAGGACATGCGTCAGCTATAGGGCATCTGGTGACACACGTGCCGAAACCGGACAGGCGGTGCCCGCGTATTCGGGACGCGGGGACTCCCTGCCGAGAGCAGCGGATGTCACGCACGGGGGGTTGATGCCGGACCGCACTCCTGTGACAGTTGGGAGCAGCTTAGGCCAAGGCCTGTCCGTGTGTCCGGCGATTGGGAACCTCGGGGCTCCGCGCCGGTGCCGCGTCGGGGCGGCTCCCCGGCCCCGAGGGGTCCGGAGGTCACGGTCCGGTACGCGAACGCTCCGAGAGGGACCCGGTCCTGCGGAACGCCCGGCGACACGGATTAGGCTGCCCCCCATGGCAAAGAAGCGCTCGGGCGGTGGTCTGACCGGGACCCAGCAGGCCGCCAAGTTCCTCGGTGTCAGTGTGCTCTCCGGAGCGGTGCTGGCGGGCATCGCCCTGCCCGCGGCCGGGGCACTGGGTCTGGCGGCGAAGGGGACGGTCGAGGGGTTCGACGAGATCCCCTCCAACCTGAAGACCCCACCGCTGAGTCAGCGCACCACCATCCTGGACTCCGAGGGCGGGCTGATCGCGACCGTCTACTCCAGGGACCGCAAGGTGGTGCCGCTGGAGAAGATCTCCCCCTACATGCAGAAGGCGATCGTCGCGATCGAGGACGCGCGCTTCTACGAGCACGGGGCCATCGACCTCAAGGGCGTGCTGCGCGCCATCAACAAGAACGCGCAGTCGGGCGGGGTCTCCGAGGGCGCCTCCACGCTGACCCAGCAGTACGTGAAGAACGTCTTCGTCGAGGAGGCCGGTGACGACCCGGAGAAGGTCGCGCAGGCCACCCAGCAGACGATCGGCCGCAAGGTCCGCGAGCTGAAGTACGCGATCCAGGTCGAGGAGGAGCTGGGCAAGAAGAAGATCCTGGAGAACTACCTCAACATCACGTTCTTCGGGCAGCAGGCGTACGGCATCGAGGCCGCCTCGCAGCGCTACTTCTCCAAGCCCGCCGCCAAGCTGGACCTGGGCGAGGCCGCGATGATGGCCGGCCTGGTGCAGTCGCCGAGCCGCTTCGACCCGATCAATGACCTCCAGGAAGCCACCAAGCGGCGCAACATCGTCCTCCAGCGGATGACGGACGTCGGCGACATCACCCAGGCCGAGTTCGAGAAGGCCAAGGCCACGCCGATCAAGCTGAAGGTGAAGACGCCGAGGAACGGCTGCATCACCGCCGTCGACGGCGCCGGCTTCTTCTGCGACTACGTCCGCAAGACGATCCTCACCGACCCGGTCTTCGGCAAGACCTCCGAAGAGCGCCAGAAGCTGTGGAACCTCGGCGGTCTGACCATCCGGACCACGCTGGACCCGAAGGCGCAGGCGGCGGCGAACGAGGCCGCGGTGGCCAAGGTCGACAAGGACGACCCGGTCGCGACCGCCGTCGTCCAGGTCAAGCCCGGCACCGGCCGCATCGTGTCGATGAGCCAGTCCCGCCCCTACGGCCTGGACCAGAAGCAGCACCAGACCACGCTCAACCTCGCCGTCGGCAGCAAGATGGGCGGCACCACCTTCGGCTTCCCGGTCGGCTCGACCTTCAAGCCGATCACGGCCGCGGCCGCCCTGGAGCAGGGTCTGAGCCCGGCGACGAGCTACGACACGCCGTGGAAGATCTCCCTGGAGAAGAGCGACTTCAAGCGCTGCGACGGCAAGCCCGCCGACTACGGCGACTGGCCGGTCCAGAACGAGCTCAAGTCGGAGAAGGGGGCGTACGACATGACGAGCGCCCTCGGCAAGTCCATCAACACGTACTTCGCCAAGCTGGAGCAGGCGGCCGGCCTCTGCGAGACGCTGACGATGGCGAAGAAGGTCGGCTACGAGCGCGAGCTGGGCAAGCCGATCAAGCAGAGCCCGTCCGCCACCCTCGGCTCCCTGGAGAGCACCCCGCTCGACATGGCGAACGTCTACGCGACCTTCGCCAACCGCGGCATCTACTGCGTCCCGGTGGTCATCGACTCCATCAAGACCGCCAACGGCGAGAAGCTCAACGTGCCGCAGACCAAGTGCACCCGCGCGATGTCCGACCGCACCGCCGACATGATCAACCAGATGCTCAAGGGCGTGGTCGAGGACGGCACCGGCACGAAGGCCGGCCTGAGCGACCGGGACAACGCGGGCAAGACCGGTACCACCGACGGCCGCAAGGACGCCTGGTTCGTCGGCTACACCCCGGACCTCTCCACCGCCGTCTGGGTCGGCGACGACGTCGGCAAGCGCGAGGAGATGTTCGACCTCACCATCGGCGGCGTCTACTACGACAAGGTCTGCGGCGGCTGCCTCCCCGGCCCGATCTGGCGGATCGCCATGACCGGCGCGCTCGGCTCCGACACCCCCTCCTTCGTCGGCATCAAGGTCCCCCGGGCCGAGAAGCCGAAGGACCCGAAGGAGGACAAGCGGGACGACGAGAAGCCGCGCCGGGGCGACGACAAGCCGGCCGACCGGCCGACCGACGCCCTCCCGGGCATCACGCTCCCCGACCTGACCGGCGGCGACACCCGCCGGCCGGGCAACGGCCGCGGCGGGAACCGCTGACGCCGTCGCCGTCGTACGCGAAGGGCCCCACCGGCTGACCGGTGGGGCCCTTCGCACACCCGGGGGCGGGGCTCAGCCCGCGAGGAGCTTCTTCACCGCGGCGGCCACCCGGCCGCCGTCGGCCTGCCCGGCCACCTTCGGGTTCACGATCTTCATGACGGCGCCCATGGCGCGCGGACCCTCCGCGCCGGCGGCCCTCGCCTCCTCGACGGCCTCGGCGACGATGCCCTCCAGCTCCTCGTCGGAGAGCTGCTTCGGCAGGTACGCGTCGAGGATGACGCCCTCCGCGCGCTCGCGCTCGGCCGACTCCGCGCGACCGCCCTGCTCGAAGGCGTCCGCGGCCTCGCGCCGCTTCTTCGCCTCCTTGGCGATCACCTTCTGCACCTCGTCGTCGGAGAGCTCGCGCTTGGTCTTGCCCGCGACCTCCTCCTTGGTGATCGCGGCGATGGTGAGCCGCAGGGTCGAGGAGCGCAGTTCGTCGCGGTCCTTGATCGCGGCGTTGAGGTCGTCCTTCAGTCGTGCCTTGAGCGTGGTCATGGCCTCAAGTGTGGCAGGTGCTCCCGGCGTACCGCCCGTGCATTTACGCCCCGCGGGTCTGGAACGATGGGGGAATGCGCGCACGGTACGGGATCCCCCTGAAGATCACGGCAGGCGTCGCGGCCACGGCCGCGGCCGGACTCGTCTACGCGGCGGGCTTCGAGGCCCGCTCGTTCCGCCTCCGGCGGGTGACCGTCCCCGTCCTGCCGCCGGGCATGGACGACCTGCGGGTGCTCCAGGTCTCCGACGTGCACATGGTGCGCGGGCAGGACAAGAAGCGCGGCTGGCTGCAGAAGCTCGCCGGGCTCCGCCCCGACTTCGTGGTGAACACCGGCGACAACCTCTCCGACACCGAGGCCGTGCCGGAGCTGCTCGACGCGCTCGGCCCGCTCATGGAGTTCCCCGGCGTCTACGTCTTCGGCTCCAACGACTACTACGGCCCCCGCTTCCGCAACCCCGGCCGCTACCTCCTGGAGAAGGTCCAGGGCCGGCACGGGCTCAACGGCAACAAGCCGGTCGTCGGCGCCGTCCACAACCCGTGGGAGGACATGAAGGAGGCCTTCGACGCGGCCGGCTGGGTGGACCTCACCAACACCCGCGGCCGGCTCGAGCTCCCCCGGGCCGACCTCGCCTTCACCGGCCTCGACGACCCGCACATCAAGCGGGACCGGTACGAGAAGGTGGCCGGCGGCCCCGACGCGTCCGCGGACTTCTCCCTGGGCATCGTCCACGCCCCCTACCTGCGCGCCCTCGACGCCTTCACCGCCGACGGCTACGAGCTGGTCCTCGCCGGGCACACCCACGGCGGCCAGCTGTGCGTCCCCTTCTACGGGGCGCTCGTCACCAACTGCGACCTCGACACCGACCGGGTGAAGGGCCTCTCCACCCACACCGCCGGCGGCCGCACCTCCTATCTGCACGTCTCGGCGGGCTGCGGCACCAACCGCTTCACCCCGGTCCGCTTCGCCTGCCCGCCCGAGGCGACGCTGCTCACCCTGACCGCACGCCCCTGAGCCGCCCGCGGGGGCGCCGGAACCGGATTTCGTCTCTGGGCGCGGGTGGGCTAAAGTAATCGATGTCGCCGCGACGAGAAGATCAGAGCAGCGACATCGGGGTGTAGCGCAGCTTGGCAGCGCGCTTCGTTCGGGACGAAGAGGTCGTGGGTTCAAATCCCGCCACCCCGACAGCCAGAGACTCAGGGCCTGATCCGCGGAAGCGGGTCGGGCCCTGAGTCGTTTCCGGGACCGGATCAGGGGGCGGGGCCGACGATGACGGGGGCGTACGAGGAGTACCTCGACGGGTACGCCGGGATCCTGGCCGGTGTCTGCGCCACCGGGCGGCGGCTGAGCCGGGAGGAGCTGGAGGGGCTGCGGACCCGGGGGGAACGGGCCGCCGAGGCGGGGATCGGGCTGCGGGAGCTCGTACGGGCCCATCTCGCCGCCGCGCGGGCCGCGCGGGGCGGACTGCCGCACGGCACCGACCCCGATCTGCTGCTCGCCGCCGTCGAGCAGGCCGTCGACGCCTTCGCCGAGGGGCACGAGCGGGCGCAGAAGCTGGCGGTACGACAGGAGGAGGCCGCGCGGCGGGAGTTCGTCGACGACCTGCTGTACGGGCGCAGCGACCTGGGGCGGCTCGCCGAGCGGGCCGAGCGCTTCGGGCTGCTGCTCTCCCACGCGCACGCGGTCGCCGTCGCCCGGGCGCCCGAGCCGTTCGGGGACGGGGCGCCGGTCTCGCGGAGCGTGGAGGCCTCGCTGCTCGCCCGCTTCGGCACCCGGCGGATCCTGCTCACCACCAAGGACGGGCGGCTGATCTGCGTCGCCCCGGCCGACGAGCCCGAGGTCCTGGCCCACTTCGCCAAGCAGACGTACGCGACCGCCGACGACAGCCTCGTCGCGATCGGGCGCGCGCACCCCGGCGCCGGGGGCGTCGTCCACTCGTACGAGGAGGCGCTCGGCGCCCTCGACCTCGCCGACCGCATCGGGCTCGAAGGGCCCGTGCTGTACGCCGCCGACCTGCTCGTCTACCCGGTCCTCGGGCGGGACCGGCAGGCCATGGCCGACCTGGTGCGGACCGTGCTCGGACCGCTCGCCGCCGCCCGGGGCGGTGCGCGGCCGCTGCTCGACACCCTGCACGCCTACTTCGACGCGGGCTGCGTCACCACCGAGGCCGCCCGCCGGCTCGCGCTGAGCGTGCGGGCCGTCACGTACCGGCTCGACCGGATCCACCGGCTCACCGGCTCCGACCCCGGCGACCCCACCCAGCGGTACACGCTCCAGACCGCCGCGATCGGCGCCCGGCTGCTCGGCTGGCCGGACGAGGAGCTGTGAGCCGGTCGGCCGATCGCGGGTCGGCGCCTCGCGGGCGGGCGGGTCCGGGGCGGGCGGTTGCGGAGCGGGCGGGTCCGGAGCGGGCGGGTCCGGGCGGCATGAAGAGCGCGTAAAGATTGCCGGTCACCGGCAATGCGGTGTCCGGCCTCGCGGTGACACGATCCTTCGGACGGCGGACAGAGCACGGCGGCCGGAGGAGCGGGGACATGGTCTGGTTTCTTGGTCTCGGCATCGGCGGCCTGCTGCTGCTCGTCCTGAGCCTGGTCTTCGACGGGTTCCTGGAGGGACTCTTCGACGGGCTCGGGGGCCTGGACGGGCTGCTGTCGTTGCCGGTGGCCGCCGGGTTCGTCTCGGCGCTCGGCTTCACGGGGGCGCTCGTGCTCGGCACGAGCGGCGCGGGGGCGGGGGCCGCGAGCGGCGCGGGCGTACTGGCGGGGGTCGGCGTGGGGTGGGTGACCTGGCGGTTCTCCCGGGCCCTGCTCCGCGACACGAACGCGCCCGCGCCGCGCGGCACGGACCTCGCCGGCAGTTCCGGCTCGGTCGTCACCGCCGTCCCGGCGGACGGCTACGGCGAGGTGCTGCTGTACCTGGGCGGCCAGCCCGTGAAGTACGCGGCGCGGGCGGACCGGCCCGTCCCGCGCGGCACCGAGGTGTGGGTCGAGTCGGTCCTCTCGGCGACCTCGGTCCTCGTACGGCCCGTCGACCGCTGACCCCGACCGCCGGATCCATCCTTCCCGTACCGACCGAAGGGGGGTTCTCCGTGAGCCCTGTCCTGATCGCCGTGGTGGGCATCGTCGTCCTCCTCGTCCTGCTCGGCCTCGCCGTCGTCACCCGCTACAAGGTGGCGGGGCCCAGCGAGGCGTTCATCATCACCGGCCGGCGCGGCCAGAAGGCCACCGATCCGGCGACCGGCCGCGTCTACACCGACAACAGCGGCCAGAAGGTCGTCGTCGGCGGCGGCGTCTTCGTCGTGCCGTTCGTGCAGCAGAAGTTCACCCTCGACCTCTCCAGCCGGCACATCCCCATCGCCGTCCGCGGCGCCGTCACGCTGCGCGGCGTCAAGGCCCACCTGGAGGGCGTCGCCATCGTCAAGGTCGGCGGCACCGAGGACTCCATCCGCGCCGCCGCCCAGCGCTTCCTGATGCAGCAGGACGGCATCGTCGGCTTCACCCAGGAGGTGCTGTCCGGCGCGCTGCGGTCCATCGTGGGCCGGATGTCGGTCGAGGACATCATCCGCGACCGGGCCGCCTTCGCCGGGCAGGTCGCCGAGGAGGCCGAGGCGAGCCTCTCCGGGCAGGGCCTCGTCCTCGACGCCTTCCAGATCCAGGACATCACCACCGAGGGCTCCTACCTGGAGGACCTCGGCCGGCCCGAGGCCGCGCGCGCCAAGCAGGAGGCCGACATCGCCGAGGCCGAGGCCCGGCGGGCCGCCGAGCAGGCCCGGCTGAAGGCCGAGGAGGAGATCGCGGTCGCGCAGCGGACCCTCTACCTGAAGCAGGCCGAGATCAAGGCGCAGACCGACGAGGCCGCCGCCCAGGCCAACGCCGCCGGACCGCTCGCCGAGGCCGCCCGCCAGCAGGACGTCCTCGCCGAGCAGGAGAAGGTCGCCGCCCGGCAGGCCGCGCTCACCGACCGCCAGCTCGACACCCAGGTCCGCAAGCCCGCCGACGCCAAGCGGTACGAGGCCGAGCAGCAGGCCGAGGCGCAGCGCACCGCCCGGGTGAAGCAGGCCGAGGGCGAGCGGATGGCGGCCATCGCGGCGGCCGAGGCCGAGGCCGAGCGCGCCCGGCTCACCGGTGAGGGCGAGAAGCAGCGCCGCCAGGCCCTCGCCGAGGCCGAGGCCATCGAGGGCGCCAAGCGCGGTGAGGCCGAGCGCGCCCGGCGCGCCGCCATCGCGCAGGCGGTCCGGCTGGAGGGCGACGCCGAGGCCGGTGCCATCGCGGCGAAGGGCGCCGCCGAGGCGGAGGCCATGCACAAGCGGGCCGACGCGTTCGAGCGGTACGGCGACGCGGCGGTGCTCCAGATGCTGGTGGAGGTCCTGCCGCAGGTCGTCGCCAAGGCGGCGGAGCCGCTGGCCGCCGTGGACAAGATGACGGTCATCTCCACGGACGGGGCGAGCAGGCTGCCGCGCGCCGTCGCGGACAACGTCGCCCAGGGGATGGAGCTGCTCTCCTCCACCACCGGCGTCGACCTGGCCGCGCTGCTCCAGGGGCTCACGTCCAAGGCGTCCGTCCCGGCGCCCGCGCCGCAGGCCGGCGGGACGGGCGGGGTCCAGGGGGGCGAGGGGATGAACGGGAAGGTCGAGATCACCGGCTGAACCGCGCGGCGCCCCGGCCCTGACGGGGCGGGGCGCCGGGCGCCGGGAGCAGGCGCCGGGTGCCGGGAGCAGGCGCCGGGTGCCGGGAGCAGGCGCCGGGTGCCGGGAGCAGGCGCCGGGTGCCGGGAGCAGGCGCCGGGTGCCGGGAGCGGGCGCCGTCAGATGATCGGCGGGCGGCCCAGCTTCGTCATGCGCAGGACCGTCGACCAGCGCATCGGCCGGCGGGGTCCCGCGGGGGCCTTCAGGCCCTCCGCGAAGCCGGCGAACCAGGAGCGCAGGCCGCGGACCGAGCGGGTGCGGGCCACCGTCAGGAGGATCCAGACCGCCAGGTAGAGCGGGACCAGCGGGGCCGGGAGGTTCCGCTTCGCCAGCCACACGCGGTTGCGGGCGGTCATCCGGTAGTAGACGTCGTGCCGGGCCGGGCTGGTCTTCGGGTGCTGGAGCAGCAGCTCGGGCTCGTACCGGATCCGCCAGCCCGCGTCGAGGGCGCGCCAGGCCAGGTCGGTCTCCTCGTGCGCGAAGAAGAAGTCCTCCGGCCAGCCGCCGATCCGGTCCAGCATCGGCATCGACAGGCCGTGTCCGCCGCCGAGGAAGGTGGTGACCTCACCGCCGCGCATCGGGTCCTTGGCGCCGAGCCGGGGGATGTGCCGGCGCTGCGTCTCGCCCGTCTCGTCGGCGATCCGGAAGGAGACCACGCCGAGCTTCGGCTCGGTCTCGTACAGGTCGGCCAGACGGCGGAAGACGTCCGTGTCGACGAGCAGGCCGTCGTCGTCGAGGTCGACGAGGACGTCCACGTCGCCGAAGGAGCGGAGGGTGTCGATGGCCACGTTCCGCCCGCCGGTCACCCCTCGGTTCTCGGGCAGCTCCACGCCGGTGACGCCCTCGGGGAGGGCGGGCAGCGAACCCGTGCCGTTGCCGACCACGACGACCCGGGCGGGGGGCTCGTCCTGCATCGCCACCGAGTCGAGCAGCGCGCCAAGCTCGGCGGGGCGGGTGCCCATCGTCAGTACCGCCACGCCCACTCTCGGTCGCGCCACGGTCCACTCCGTTCCAGGTTCGGGGTCGGGTCTCGCGTGCGGGCCGGCGCCCGCCGGCCGCACGGCACCCATTGTTCACCCTCCGGGAACCCCCGTGGAACCCGGAAGGAACCCGGAGGGCCCGGGACGAGGGAAACGCGGGGCTTCCGGAACCCCGGAGGCCCTCCCGGGCGTCCGTGCGTACGACGGCGGTCGCGCGGCGGTTCCCCGCCGGACCGGTCGTGGTTCCGCTTCGGGGGGAGCGCGGCGAGCACGCGCCCGGGGCGGCTCTACCCTGGTCCTCTGCCGTCAAGTGATCGATTGTCGAAAGGGCGTCTCCTGGTGCTGGTCGCGGACCGATATCGGCTTCACGGGTGTATCGGCCGTGGCGGCATGGGCGAGGTGTGGCAGGCCACCGACGAGGTCCTCGGCCGGCCCGTCGCCGTCAAGCTGATGCTGGCGCAGTCCACCGACCCCTCCGGCGCCGACCGGTTCCGTCTGGAGGCGCAGACCGCCGCCCGGCTCAGCCACCCGCACGTCGTCGGCGTCTTCGACTTCGGCACCTGGGACGGCAAGCTCTTCCTGGTGATGGAGCTGGTCGAGGGCGACAGCCTGGGCTCCTCCCCGTCGAACCCCCTGGTGCTGCCCGCCGAGCGGGTCGCCGTGGTCGCCGCGCACGCCGCCGCCGGGCTCGCCGCCGCCCACCGGCAGGGCGTGGTCCACCGCGACATCAAGCCCGGCAACCTGCTCATGGACGCCGAGGGCACGGTGAAGCTGGCCGACTTCGGCATCGCCCGCTTCGTCGACGACCCCTCCGCGGGGCTGACGACGACCGGGCAGATCGTCGGCACCGGGCTGTACCTGGCTCCGGAGCGGGCCCTCGGCAAGCCCGCCTCCCCCGCCTCGGACGTCTACTCGCTCGGCTGCGTCCTCTACCAGCTGCTGACCGGGCACCCGCCGTTCCGCGCCGACACCGCGACCGCGCTGCTCTACCAGCACATCGACAGCGCCCCCACCCCGCCGAGCCGGCTCGGCGTCGTGCTCACGCCCGCCTTCGAGGCGTACCTGCTGAGCCTGCTGGCCAAGCAGCCCGAGCAGCGCCCACCGGCACAGGCCATCGCCGACTGGTTCGGCTCCGGCGCGTGGCGGGAGTACGCGCCCCGGCCCGCGGCCCCCGCCATGCCGGGCAGCGTCCACACTCCCCCGCCGGCCCACACCCCGCCGCCGCACGCCCGGCCCGCGCACACCGCCCACGCGCCCGCGCCCGCCCCCCTGCCCGCGCCGCGGCCCTCCGGCCCGCGCACCCCGCCGCCCGGCCCGGCGGCCGGTGCGACGGCCGTCTCCGCCCCGGTGGCCGGGTCCCGGCGCCGCGTGCCCGAGCGGACCGGGAACACCGGATCCACCGGCGGGGCGCTCGCCGAGCTGTCCCGCCGACGGCCCCGCAAGACGGCCGCCGTCGCCGGGATCGTCGCCTTCGTCGTCTTCCTCTTCATCGGCATGGCCTGGCTCTCCTGACCCGGCCCCGCCGACCCGTGCTCAGTACGGCCGCGGCGCCATGACGTGCTCGTCCGGATCGCCCTCGGCGGCCAGGAGGCAGCGGGGCGCGTCCGGCCCCGGGGCGGCGCGCACCGTCGCCCGCGTCGGCGGATCCGTCGGCAGTTCGATCGGGACGGACACCGGCCGGTCGCCCCGGATCTCCCCGTGCCCGGTCTCCTTGCCGTCGACGAGCACCTCGACCACCGGCCGCAGACCGGTCTCCACCGTCGCCGTGACCGAATGCCCCCGGTAGTCGATGTGGAAGTGGTGGCGTCGCCTCATGGGGTCACCTCCGCGGCGGGCTCCGGGACGCCTCCGCCGGCGCCCTCGGACACCTCCGTCCCTCCAGCCTAGGGACGCCGCGCCCGCCCCGCCCCTCCGGCGCCGCCCGGGGGGCCTCCCCTCCCCCTCCCTCCCCCCTTCCTGCCCTCCCCCTCCGCCCCCCGGCGTCACCCCGTGACCGCGAGCCCCAGGGCGCCGACGGCCACCAGGACCGCGCAGACCGAGAGGTTGACCGCGCGGTGCTCCAGGAAGACCGCGGCGAACTCGCGGAGCGTGGCGCTGGGCCAGAAGTACGCGGCGGTCGGCGAGCCCACCACCTGGGCGTCCACCCCGGCCTTCCGGGCCATCAGCGCGGCCCGGAAGGCGTGGAAGTTGTTGGTGACGACCACGCAGGCGGCGCCCGGCCGCTCCGCCTCCATCAGCTCTTTGCTGAACAGCAGGTTCTCCTCGGTGGTGCGGGAGCGGTCCTCGCGGAGGATCCGGTCCTCGGGGAAGCCCCGCTCCACCAGGTAACCGGCCATGGCGTGGGACTCCGGCAGCTCCTCGTCGGGGCCCCGGCCGCCCGAGGTGATCAGGAGCGGCGGCGCGCCCGTGCCGCGCGCCGCCAGCCGCTCGTACACCTCGCGGCCCCGGTCGAGCCGGCTCGCGAGCAGCGGCGGCACGCGCCGGCCGCCGATCAGCCCGGAGCCGAGGACCACCACGAAGTCCGCGTCCCTGCGCAGCCGCATGCGGCCGTACAGGAAGGCGTACCCCACGAAGCAGACGAAGAGAAAGGAGACGTACCCCAGGACGAGGAGCAGGGTGACGGCGACGACGCCGAGGACCCGGGAGTGGGTGAGGACGGCGGCGGCCATCAGCCCCAGCACGCCGAGGATCGCGAGGCCGGCCAGGAGCGACAGCAGGTTGGCCGGACGGCTGCCCTCCTTGCGGATCATCTCGACGCCGTTGGCGCACAGCAGCCCGGCGAGGACGAGCGGCCCCAGGCCGAGGACCAGCAGGAGCAGGACCAGGACCGTCTCGGTCAGGCCGGGTGGCAGGTGGTCGACGGCCGAGAGCAGGCCGAGGCCGAGGAAGGTGACGGCGAGACCGAGGTACACCGCGTTCCCGAAGCGGCGTCGGTCGCGCAGCACACCGACCCCGAAGAGCAGGGCGAACAGGGCGGACACCGCGAAAGCGATCATGCCGCCATCGTAGGCAGCCGGCCCCGCGCCCGAGCAGACCTCGGACGAAGCTGTGGACAACAGGCCGGCGGGCCGGCCGTCCCCACCCCGGACGGGTGAGTCACCGCTCCCGGGAGAGCGCGAACAGCCCCTTCCGCGCGCCCTCTTCGTACGCCTCCCGCAGCTCCGGGTCGTCGAGCAGGGCCCGCAGCGCCTCGTCGCTGCGGGCCCGGGACACCGCGCAGTACCGCCCCGGCCGGTAGGAGGTGTCGAAGGCGGAGTTCCTCAACAGGTCGACGGCGCCCAGGAGATGGGCGGCCCGGTCGGGTCGGCCGTCCATCAGCCTGACCCGGGCAAGGAGTTCGGCCGCGCAGGCGGCGCCGACGGCGGAACCGAGCCGCAGGTGCTCGCGCAGCGCCCGGCGGGCGTGCTCGGCGGCCCGGGTCGGCTCCCCGTCCCAGGCGAGGAGTTCGGCCCGGGCGTGGTCGGCCCAGGCGTCGGCGAAGAGGTCACGGCCCACCCAGGTCCGCCGCCCCGCCCCGTCCAGTTCCAGCTGGTCGAGCGCCTCCTGCGCGGCCTCCGGGTCGGTGCGGCTGTGGCAGAGCGCGAGCGCCGCCCAGCAGGCCTCCCGGGTCGGCCCGAAGTCGGGGGCGTCCCCGATCTGCTCCAGCGCCTCCCGGAACTCCTCCGCCGCCGCCCGGGTGCGCCCCTGGTAGAGGGCGATCGCGCCGCGCAGATGGGCGAGGAGTCCCAGACAGCGCTCGTCCCCGTCCCTCACCGCGCTCGCCCACGCCTGGACGAGGAGCGGGTCGGCGTCCTCGGGGCGCCCCGACTCCAGCTCCAGGAAGGCGGCCAGCCACAGCGCGCGGGCGGGCGGCGGGCCCGGGTGCAGCGACAGGGCGTGCCGCAGCCGGGTCCGCCCCTCCGCGACCCGCCCGCAGGAGACCCACAGGAACCACAGCGAGACCGCGATCTCCACGGCCGGCCCCGCCTCGTCGCCCGGCGCGAGCGGCGCCGTCGTCGGGTCCATGGCGGCGGCCAGGTCCGGGAGTTCGCGCAGCGCGAGGTCCCGGGCGTCCACCTGCCGGCCCCGCTGCCACCACTCGGCGGCCCGCCGGGCGACCTGGACGCACCACCTCCGGTGGTGCAGGATCACGATCCAGCGGTCGCCCCGGGCGGTCAGCCGCCGGGCACCGACGGCCCGCATCGCGTGCGGCATCCAGTGGCGCGGCCCGCCGTCCTCCCCGTCGAAGCGGTCGTCCACCGGCAGCAGTGCCAGCCGCGCCAGCCGGTCGAGCACGGCGCCGACGTCCACGAGCGACAGCGCCCCGTATCCGCAGACCTCCTCGACGGCCCGCGCGTCGAAGGCGCCCTCGAAGACGGAGAGCCGCTCCCAGAGCAGCCGCTCGGCGGGCCCGGCGGCCGCGTAGCCCTCCTCGGCCGCGGCCAGCTGACCGCAGCCCACCGGCTCGCCCCACAGCACCTGGTACTCGGGGGGTTCCCCCGGCGCTCGCCCCATCGTCGTCATCCGCCGCGCGTTCCCCTTCTCCGCTTCTGCGCCTCTCCGGCCGGCCGTCTCCGCAGGGTCTCGTCACTGCCGGATGTCGTCACTGTGACTTTTGGCCGTTTCGTGGCCGACGAGCGCCGAGGCGGCTTGAATGCCTATGCCCCGGTCCACATCCTGGGGTGCCCCGGACTCACGGCCAAGGTTTTCCGGGTGATCGGCCAAGGAGGAAAATGCGGAGCGGGGAATCCGTCCTGGGAGAGGCGGACATGTCACTGATCCACGCACTCCAGATCCTCCCCCGAGCGAGCTGGACCCAGCTGTCCACCGTCCTCGGCGCCGGTCCCGAGACGCTCGCGCGCCGCTGGGACCACCTCACCGCCGGCGGGTACGCCTGGACCTCGCTCCTCATAGCCCGGCGCGGCGGCGAGGCCGCGCTGTACGCCTGGATCGAGCTGGAGTGCACCGCCGACAGCTCCGAGGCCACCGCGGTCGAGCTGTCCGGCGACCCCGGCACCCTCGGGGTGCACGCGGTGACCGGCGGCGCCGATCTGATCGTGCTGCTGATCGCGCCCGACCTGCCGGCCCTCGACGCGTACGTCACCGGCCGGGTGCGCCGGCTGCCCGGCGTGCTGCGGGCCCGCACCCAGGTCGTCACCCGGATGCACAACCGCCCCTACCGCTCCCGACTCGAACAGCTCAGCCCCGCGCAGGCCCGGCTCCTCACCGAGCTCGGCGCCCTGGAGCGGCAGAACGCGGCACGCGCGCGTGGGCCGGTCCACCCCGGCCAGGCCCCGCAGGTGACGGAGCTGGACCGGCGGCTGGTCGCGGAGCTGGCCGGCGACGCCCGCCGGAGCGCCGCCGAGCTGGCCCGGCAGTGCGGCACCAGCGAGTCGACGGTACGGCGCCGCCTGGAGGTCCTGTCGGCGGGCGGCGCGCTCCACCACCACTGCCAGCCGGCGCCCCGCTTCTCCGGGCGTCCCGTGTGGGCCATGGTGACGGCGCAGCTGGCGCCGCAGGACGAGGCGGTGACGGTGGCGGCGCTGGCCCGACTGCGGCGCACCCAGGTGATCACCTCGGTGACCGGGCCGCACAACCTGGCCCTCGCGATGTGGCTGGCCTCGGTGGAGGAGCTCCACGAGATCACGGCGCGGCTCGTCCGCGGCGCGCCGGCGCTGCGGATCACGGGGACGGCGGTCAGCCTGCGCACGTACAAGATCGGGGCGCAGGTGCTCGGCCCCGACGGCCTCAGGACGCACCACGTGCGCCCGGAGGCCTGAGCCGCCTCCCGGCGGTACGGGCCCCTTCGGGCTCGGCCCGACGCCGGACGCCGGGTGCCCCGCGGGGTGAGCCGGAAGCCGGGGAGCCCGACGCCGGACGCCGGGAGTCGGGGGACCTCACGCAGGGGGGCCCGACGCCGGACGTCGGAGACCGGACGCAGGGGAGCCTCGGGCCGGAAGCCTGGTGCCGGCGGCCGGGCCGTGCCCAAAGCGGGGCCGCCTGAGGGGGGCCCGGGGCCGTCCCCGTACCGTGGGGGTGTGTACCGGTTCCTGAGGACCCCCCGCTGGTGGGGGATCAATCTCTTCGTCCTGCTGGCCATCCCGTTCTGCGTGTTCATGGGGACCTGGCAGCTGGGCAAGTTCGAGGATCGCGTCGACTCCCACCAGGAGGCCGAGCGGAAGCCGGCCGCGTCCGCGCGGCAGGCCGAGCCGCTGGCGTCGCTGCTGCCGGTGGACAAGGAGACCTCCGGCCGCGCCGCCGAGGCCCGGGGCCGGTACGGGGAGCAGTTCCTGGTGCCGGACCGCGAGCTGGACGGGAGGCCCGGCTCGTATGTGCTGACGCTGCTGCGGACGGACGCGGGACGGTCGCTGCCGGTCGTCCGGGGCTGGCTGCCCGCGGGCGAGCGGGCCCCGGAGCCGCCGTCCGGCGAGGTGACGGTCGTGGGCGCCCTCCAGGCCTCGGAGACCCAGGGGACGAAGGGCGTGCGGGCGGCCGGCGGGCTGCCCGAGGGGCAGCTCGGCATGATCAGCGCGGCTTCGCTGGTGAACGTCGTCGACGACGACGTGTACGACGCCTGGGTGACCCTCACCGACTCCCCCGCCGGGCTGACGCCGGTGCCGGCGGTCGCGGCGGCGGGCACGGGACTGGACGCGAAGTCCTTCCAGAACCTCGGTTACACCGCGGAGTGGTTCGTCTTCGCCGGCTTCGTCGTCTTCATGTGGTTCCGGCTGCTGCGCCGGGAGGCGGAGGCGGCCCGCGACGCGGAGCTGGGCCTGGCGGAGCACTGACGGCCCGGGTCCGGTCCGGCACCGGCACGGACAGAGATGCCCGTACGGGCACGGTCAAGGCCACGGCGGAGGGGCCGGGGGAGTTCGTCCCCCGGCCCCTTCGCGGTACGGTCCTCAGCCCTTGAGCATGCCCGTCCGGTAGAGCGTGCCGGCGCAGGCGCCGTCGAGGACCGTGGTGACGGTCGGGTCGCCCGGCTCCGCGGTGTAGCTGACGGCCACGCTGCCCGCGGCCGGCTCGGCGCGCAGGAGCTGGGTGGTCAGGCCGGAGTCCGTGCCGGCGTCCGTGCCCGTCCCGGTGCCGCCGCCGGTCTCGGTGCCGCCGCCGGCGGCGCCTTCCCCGTCGGGGGTGGGTGTGGGCGTCGGCTCGGTCGGGACCTGGGTGGGCTCGGTCGGCGTGGGCGTCGGCTCGGTGGGGACCTCGGTCGGCTCGGTCGGCGCGGTCGGGGTGGCCCCGCCGCCGTCGGTGGAGCAGCTCGCGGACGGCACCCAGGCGAACTTCACCTGGTAAGAGGCGCCCGCCTTGAGCACCAGGGGCTTGACGTCCGCGGAGGCGGAGGGCAGGCCGGTCGCCGGATCGCCGTCGAAGTGACGGACGACCGAGATCCGGCCCGGGTCGGCGGCGCCGCTCGCCGAGAGGGAGACCAGGCCGGAACCCTCGACGCGGCACGTCGAGCCGGAGCCGTTGACGATGGTGAAGCCGCCGTAGACGACGCCGGTGGAGTCGGCGCCGCTGTTGTACCCGCCGCCCGACCGGAGCGTGCCGGGGCCGCAGGTCGGCACGGAGCCGGCCGCGGAGCCGGGCTCCGAGCCCGCGCCGGACCGGCTGCCCGTCGGGTCCGGCCGGGCCTCGCCCTTGTCGGTGGCGCCCTCGGTGGGGCCGGTGGTCGAGGAGACCTTCGTGGACGGCGCCTTGGTGGAGGCCGGGTCGTCACCCTCGGCCTCGGCGCCGGTCCCCCCCTGGGCCTGCTCTCCGTGGCCGGCGAGCGCCGGGTTGGCGGCGGTGAGGCCGGGGGAGCCGGCGACGTGGAGGAAGGCGGGGACGGCGGTGCCGATGAGGACGGCCGCCGCGGCGGCGCCGACGAGCGCCTGGCGCTTGCGGGCGCGCCGGGCGGGCACGGCGCGGCGCAGGTGGTCGAGGGTGTCGGCGGACGGTTCGAGCCCGGAGACGGCGCCCTGGAACAGGCGGCGCAGCGCGAGCTCGTCCTCCCCCTCGTCCTCACCGGGGCCGGGCTCGAAGTCCATCATCAGTCGTCCACTCAGGTCGTCACGTCCGACGCGGGCCTGCTCGGCGCCGCGTCCGCTGCGTTCGTCGGGGTCGTGGCGCTCCTCGCCGTCGCCGTGGCCGTCCCGCGCCTCGGGGACCGCGTCGTCCTCGTGCTCGCGGCTCATGCCTTGGCCTCCATGACGACGCGGAGGGCGGCTATGCCCCGCGAACCGTACGCCTTCACGGAGCCGAGCGAGATGCCGAGGGTCTCGGCGACCTGGGCCTCCGTCATGTCGGCGAAGTAGCGCAGGACGAGGACCTCGCGCTGGCGGCGCTGGAGGCCCTTCATCGCCTTGATGAGGTCGTCGCGCTCCAGCTGGTCGTACGCCCCCTCCTCGGCGCTGGCCATGTCCGGCATCGGCTTGGACAGCAGCTTGAGGCCGAGGATGCGGCGGCGCAGCGCGGACCGGGAGAGGTTGACCACGGTCTGGCGCAGGTAGGCGAGGGTCTTCTCGGGGTCGCGGACGCGCCGGCGGGCCGAGTGGACGCGGATGAAGGCCTCCTGGACGACGTCCTCGCAGGAGGCGGTGTCGTCGAGCAGGAGGGCGGCGAGACCGAGCAGCGACCGGTAGTGGGCGCGGTAGGTCTCGGTGAGGTGGTCGACGGTGGTGCCGGCGCCGGCGACGGGGCCGTCGGCGGCCTTGCGCGGCGCCGGGATGCCGCTGACGCGCGCGCGGGATTCGGTGGACACGGCGGTGCTCACCGCAGGACCGTCGAGCGGGCGCGGGCGTCCCTGCGGCCGGAGCGCGGCGGCGCGTCCGGGCACGCCGCCGGCGCCGGGGCCCCGCAGGGGGAGCACGGCTGTGCGGACCCCGCGCAGCGGGGAGACCGCGGGAATGTCGAGTACGTCTGCCACGCCTGTTTGACTCGTGTTCCCCCGGAATGGTTGTACGCGTGCACCGCGTTTCTCGGCGGTGGGCTGTTCGTCCTCATGCGCGACCGTTCTCCCCCAATGCCCCGTTACTTCGCGTGACCGCTTCACGTTGGTGGGTGAACGCGGAGACGCGCCCCGCCCAACTCCTAGTTGCAGCACGGGGGAAGAGCATCGTCCGACACCGCATCACCGCAGTTCAAGGGGGTTATGGCGCCGAATTGCTCACAGGATGTTCACAGATCCTACGAAGCCACCACAATCGGATGCGCGGCTGCGCCCGGCCGCTGGACGCGGCCGGGCGCGGGGAGTGCGGGGCGGTGGATCAGCGCCCGGTGCCGCCGTAGACGACGGCCTCGTCCGAGTCGCTGTCCAGGCCGAAGGCCGTGTGGACGGCGGTCACGGCCTCGTTGACGTCGTCGGCGCGGGTGACGACCGAGATGCGGATCTCGGAGGTCGAGATGAGCTCGATGTTGACGCCCGCGTCGGACAGGGCGCGGAAGAAGTCCGCGGTCACGCCCGGGTTGGTCTTCATGCCGGCGCCGACGAGGGAGATCTTGCCGATCTGGTCGTCGTAGCGCAGCGAGTCGAAGCCGATCGCGGTCTTCGCCTTCTCCAGGGCGTCGATGGCCTTGCGGCCCTCGGCCTTGGGGAGGGTGAAGGAGATGTCGGTGAGACCGGTGGAGGCCGCCGACACGTTCTGCACGATCATGTCGATGTTGATCTCGGCGTCCGCGACGGCCCGGAAGATCGCCGCGGCCTCGCCCGGCTTGTCCGGGACGCCGACGACGGTGATCTTCGCCTCGGAGGTGTCGTGGGCGACACCGGAGATGATGGCCTGCTCCACCTTGTCCCCTGTCGGTTCGTTGCTGACCCACGTGCCCTGGAGTCCGGAGAAGGACGAGCGGACGTGGATCGGGATGTTGTAGCGGCGCGCGTATTCCACGCAGCGGTGCAGCAGCACCTTGGAGCCGGAGGCGGCGAGCTCCAGCATGTCCTCGAAGGAGATCCAGTCGATCTTCTTCGCCTTCTTCACGACGCGCGGATCGGCGGTGAAGACGCCGTCGACGTCGGTGTAGATCTCGCAGACCTCGGCGTCGAGCGCGGCGGCGAGCGCCACGGCCGTCGTGTCCGAGCCGCCGCGGCCCAGCGTGGTGATGTCCTTCTTGTCCTGGGACACGCCCTGGAAGCCCGCGACGATGGCGATGTTGCCCTCGTCGAGGGCGGTGCGGATCCGGCCCGGCGTGACATCGATGATGCGCGCTTTGTTGTGGACCGAGTCGGTGATGACACCCGCCTGGCTGCCCGTGAACGACTGGGCCTCGTGGCCCAGGTTTTTGATCGCCATCGCCAGCAGGGCCATGGAGATCCGCTCTCCGGCGGTCAGCAGCATGTCGAACTCGCGTCCGGCAGGCATGGGAGAGACCTGCTCGGCGAGATCGATCAGCTCGTCCGTCGTGTCGCCCATCGCGGAAACCACGACGACCACCTGGTGGCCGTTCTTCTTGGCTTCCACGATCCGCTTGGCGACGCGCTTGATGCCTTCGGCATCGGCAACGGAGGAGCCTCCGTACTTCTGCACGACAAGGCCCACGTGCGCTCCTCGCTCGGTCGGTGCCGCAGCCCGCGCTGCGGTCGGCTCAGTCTAACGAGCGACCGAAAAACACCGACCTGGTACCGCATCCTGAGACACCGTGCTCAGAGAATGATCAAAACTCCTTGCCCGCGCCCGAAGGACGGCCCCGCAGGCCCAGCGGGCCCGCGATCTCCTGGAGCATGACCCGGCCCGCCTCCTCGGCGAGGTCGTCCTCGGTGAGGTCCTCGTCGGTGTCCAGGCCGTCGAGGGCGGCCAGGGGCTGGTCGAGGCGGACGTGGGCGACGAGGGACTGGAGGGCGCGGAGGGTGGCCGAGGCGGTGGGGCCCCAGTTGGAGAAGTAGGAGAACTGCCACCACCACAGCGCCTCGGAGGTGCGGCCGGCGCGGTAGTGGGCGAGGCCGTGGCGGAGGTCGGCGACGATGTCCGCGAGGTTGTCCGAGATGCGCGCCGGGACGGGGGCCTTGCGGGGCTCGTACGGGTCGAAGACCTCGGAGAAGACGTCCACCGGGTCCAGCATCGCGGCGAACCGCTCCCGCAGGTCGTCCACGTCCGGCTCCGGGCCCGTGTCCGTCTCGTACCGCTCGTCCGGGACGATGTCCTCGTGCGCGCCGAGCCGGCCGCCGGCGAGGAGCAGCTGCGAGATCTCCAGGAGCAGGAAGGGCACCGCGCTGTCCGGCTCGTCCCCCTTGGCGACCTCGGTCGTGGCGACGATGAAGCTCTCGACCGAGTCGGCGATCTGGACGGCGAAGTCGTCGGGGTTCTGCGTGATGGAGTGCAGCGTGGGGTCAGACATCGAGGAGCCTCCCTGAGAGCTCACCGGCACCGGCCCGGTCCTCCCGCGCCCGGTCGTCATACATCTAGCAGCCTCCGCCCCTCGAAGGCACGGCCGAGCGTCACCTCGTCGGCGTACTCCAGGTCGCCGCCGACCGGGAGGCCGCTGGCGAGCCGGGTGACCTTCAGCCCCATGGGCTTGATCATCCGCGCCAGGTACGTGGCCGTGGCCTCGCCCTCCAGGTTCGGGTCGGTCGCCAGGATCAGCTCGGTGACCTCGCCGTCCGCGAGGCGGGCGAGCAGCTCCCGGATCCGCAGGTCGTCGGGGCCGACGCCCTCGATCGGGCTGATCGCGCCGCCGAGGACGTGGTACCGCCCCCGGAACTCGCGGGTCCGCTCGATCGCGACGACGTCCTTCGGCTCCTCGACCACGCAGATGACGGTCCGGTCCCGGCGCGGGTCGCGGCAGATGTTGCACTGCTCCTGCTGTGCCACGTTCCCGCAGACCGCGCAGAACCGGACCTTCTCCTTGACCTCCAGGAGCGCGTGGGCCAGCCGGCGCACGTCCGTCGGCTCGGCCTGGAGGATGTGGAAGGCGATCCGCTGCGCGCTCTTGGGACCGACGCCGGGCAGCCTGCCCAGCTCGTCGATCAGGTCCTGGACCACGCCTTCGTACAACGGAACGCCCTTTCCGGGTGTGCTCTTGCCCTCTTACGGTAGTGGCTCGGCGTGCCCGCTAGAAGCCCAGGCCCGGCATTCCGCCCAGGCCCTGCGCCAGCGGGCCCAGCTTGGTCTGCTGGAGCTGCTGCGCGTTGTCGTTCGCGGCCTTGACGGCGGCCACGACGAGGTCCGCCAGGGTCTCGGTGTCCTCGGGGTCCACCGCCTTCGGGTCGATGACCAGGGCGCGCAGCTCGCCGGAGCCGGTCACGGTGGCCTTCACGAGGCCGCCGCCCGCCTGGCCCTCGACCTCGGTCGCGGCGAGCTCCTGCTGGGCGCGGGCGAGGTCCTGCTGCATCTTCTGCGCCTGCTGGAGGATCTGCTGCATGTTGGGCTGGCCGCCACCGGGGATCACGGTCACTCCTCGTGGGTCGAAGGTCGCCCGGTCACGTCTGGTGCCGGTGTTCTGAGCCTACGTGGTCGCGGACCGCCCTGCCGCGACAACTCTTTCGGGTGAGAAACTGCGGGCTCCTCTACCTGATCAACACCCTCTTGCGGGCGGAAATCCCGGGATTCCGGGCCCGCCGCCCACCATTCGGCGGTAGGAAGGGCAGGCACCACGTGCACCGCACGTCACAGAAGGACACGAGCGACACGAACGCTGGGCTGAACAGAGGAGTCCCCCGGTGAGCCACCAGCCGGAGATGCAGCCGCCGGGGCAGCCCGGGGAAGACGTCCACAGAGATCTGACGGGGAAGCCCTTCCCCCTGGGCGACTGGGGCGAGCCCGCGGAGCGGCTCGACGAGCTCTACCGGTGGGTGGAGGCAGGCGCCCTGCGCACCGCCGAGTGGTACCTCTCGGACCGGGTGTGGAAGCGCCGCGCCGCCCGCGTGCTGCGGGTCGGCACGGCGCTGGGCGTGATCGCCGGGGCCGCGCTGCCGCTGCTCGACCTGACGGGGGTGGCCGAGGGCACGGCCGGCTGGGGCTATCTGTCGCTGCTGCTCGGCGCCGCCTGCATGGCCTGCGACCGGTACTTCGGGCTGACCTCGGGATGGATAAGGGACGTGGCGACCGCGCAGGCGGTGCAGCGCCGGCTCCAGGCCCTCCAGTTCGACTGGGCGTCGGAGAGCGTGCGGGAGGTGCTCGGGCCGACGGAGGGCACCGCCAGCGAGGCGGCCGAGCGGTGTCTCGGGGTGCTGCGGCGCTTCTCGGAGGACATCACGGAGCTGGTCCGGGCGGAGACGGCGGACTGGATGGTGGAGTTCCGTTCCGGCCCGGCGCCGCTGGCGCTCCAGTCGGTCGGGGTCGTACCGGCCCGCCCGGAGGCGGCGCACCCGTCCGGGCGCTTCCCGCTGCCGCCGGGCACCCGGCCGAACATGCCGCGCCAGCGTCCCCCGGAGACCCGCTGAGGGTCCCCGGGGCGGGTGCCGGGGTGGTCAGCTGAGCATGATCATCGAGCCCTGGGCGAGGCTGCGGGTCGCCGCCGCGTGCAGCCCGAGCCAGACGTGCCGCTCGCGGGCGAAGGGGCCGTCGTCGTACGGCATCGGGGCGGCGGGTTCCTCCAGCTCGGTGGGCCGGGCGGGCGGGGCCGGGGCGGCCGGGGGGTTCATCGGGTCGATGCCGAGGGCCGGGGCGACGAACTCCAGTTCCCGCAGCAGCCCGTAGGAGGAGCCGAGCGGACCGCCGCCCTCCAGGAGCTCGTCGTTGGAGAGCGGGACCGGGAAGTCGACCGGCACGTAGGCGCCCGCGTGGTCGTAGTGCCAGACCAGGTGGGACTGCTGGGCGGTCGCCTCGAACATCTCCAGGAGCTGTTCGTAGTCCCCGCCGAGCTCGCCGACCGGCTCGACCGGCAGCCCGCAGATCGCCAGCAGATAGGCCCGGCGCAGGAAGTGCAGGGCCTCGTAGTCGAAGCCGGCGACCGGGGCGACGTCGCCGGAGAGGCCGGGCATGTACGCGTACACGGGCACGGTCGGCTGGCCGGCGGCGCTCAGCACGGCGTCATAGGCGGCGAGGTCTTCGGCGAAGGGGTTGTCGGGGCTGTGGCACAGCACGTCGACGAGGGGGACCAACCACAGGTCACAGGCCAAGGGAGGCTCGCTCTCCGTCAGTTCCGGGGAGGGCCAGGGTAGTCGGCGGCGCCGACGACGCCCACCCGAGGGAGGCCTGCCCCGGGAAGCGCGGCCTCAACCCGGCGGCGGCTCACCGGCCGAGCCGGGCCTCCAGGCGGTCCGCCCACTCCAGGGCGTGCGCGTTGTAGGCGCGTACGACTCCGATGGCGGCCTCCGCGTCGCCGCGGGTCACGGCGTCGATCAGGTCGACGTGGCCGGACCAGAGCCAGCCGTGCAGGGCGCGCTCGGCGCGCAGGTGGGGCACGGAGAAGGCCCAGGCCTGGACGCGGAGGCGGTGCAGGAAGTCGGCGATGGGTTCGTTGCGGGCGACGAGCCGGGCCAGCTCGCGCCAGTACCGCAGGTCGTAGCCGATGAGGACGTCCAGGTCGCCGGCGAGGGCGGCGCGGGCGGCGGCCTCGCCCCGGCGGCGGATCGACACCAGGACGACCCCGACGCCGGGGTCGGGCTCGGGGAGCGCCGCCCGGGCCCGGGGGGTGTGGCCGCGGAAGAGGCCGTCGGCGACGAGCATCCGGGCCTCGACCAGCTGCCGGTAGTCGGCGACCGAGAAGCGGTGGACGCGGAAGCCGCGGTGCTGGTCGGAGTCGAGCAGGCCCTGGGCGCAGAGGTCGACGAGGGCCTCGCGGACGGGGGTGGCGGAGACGCCGTACTGCTCGGCGATCTGCTTGACGGTGAACTCCTGGCCCGGCTGGAGACGCCCCGCGAGGACCTCGTCACGGAGCGCGTCCGCGATCTGCCGGCTGAGGGTGCTGCGGGTGACGGCGCTGTTCGCGGACGTGCCGGGCATGCGGATGGGAGCCCCTCCCTGAGGTTCCGCACGACTCTAACGGATGCCGGATCCCCGCCGTCCGGCCCCGGCGCGCCCGCCCGCCCGGGACCCGGGGCCGGCCCGCCGCGGCCTCAGCGGGCGTCCGCCAGGAACGGGAAGGCGCGGTCCCGGCGCACCGGAACCGCGAAGGTGGCGCGGCTGCGGACCTCCATGAAGGCGTTGATGCCGTTGCGGCGCCGGACGCCGATGCGGCCGTCGTGGGTCGGCGCGTCGGCCGCGTTCATCGTCGCCCGGGTGGCGTTGAAGTCCTCCATGGTGCGCTGCAGGGACACGAAGTGGGTCCCGGGCACCCCGTGGTCCAGGGTCGCGAAGTCCCTGCGGTTGATGCGCGGGACCCCGGCGAGGCGGGCGCGTCCGGTGGCCTGGGCGTGGCCCACGCGGCCGTGGTCCGCGGCCACCCGCGGCAGGCTGTCCGCGTCGCTCGTCGCGTCGTCGACCAGCTTCTCCGCCTCGTCGGCGCCGACGCGCGGCGAGTACATGAGGGCGCTGCGGGTGTCGGCGTCCTGTTCGTACCAGCTGTCGACGTCGAGCTCGATGTAGCTGACGTGCATGGTGGTGCCGCCGCGCAGCGGGCCGGAGGCGACGGAGATCCGCTCCTCGGGGGCCTGGTTCCCGCGCAGCCCGGAGTGGAAGCCGAGCATCAGCGGCGCGCGGTCGGGTATGCCGGAGCCGGGGCGGCGGGCGGCGGGCAGACCGCGGCCGACGAACCCGGTGCGGACCTCGGTCAGCCGCAGCCGGTCCCGCTGGTCGAGGGGGCCGTCGCCGAAGAGCCGGCCGGTGACCTCGGCGAGGGTGTCCTCGTCGTCGGCGGCCAGGTGCAGGCAGGCGTCGTAGGACTCCAGGCGCGGGTTCTCCCAGCGCGCCATCGGGACGGGCCGGTTCACCGGGGACCGGACGCCGGTGTACGCCTCGAAGTAGCCGGGGCCCCAGCCCAGGCAGGTCAGCAACCCCTGCGGCCCGTAGGGGAGTTCGCTCTCCAGAGTGCGCAGCGCCGACTCCAGCCGGCCGGCGTCGGCCGGGGTGGGCGCGCCGCCGGCGAGGTCGAGGAGGAGCAGCCGGTGGAAGCGCGGGGCGAGGGGGCGTCCCTCCTCGTCGTGGAGGAAGGTGTCCTCCCAGGCGTGCTGGGCGGCGGGCAGGGCGGTCATGACGGTTCCTCCCGGTCGGGGTCGGCGCCGGCGTCCTCGGTGTCCCGGCGGAGCCCGGCGAAGGCCGCGTCCCAGTCGGTGAGCGGCTCGCCCGGCTCGTTGAAGAGGGCGAAGGTCGTGCCGCGGGCGGACGGCTCCTCCACGGCGGCGACCATGGCGGCGGCGAGGTCCGCGCGGGAGATCATCCCGTCGGTGCGCGGATGCTGGGTCAGGGTCAGGGCGTGCGAGCCGGCCGGATCGTCGGTCATCCAGGTGGGCCGGACGATCGTGTAGGGCGCGGGCCCCGCGCGCAGGGCCCGCTCGGCGGCGATCCGCGCGGGCAGGAGGGTGGCGCCGGTCCGGTTGAGCGGGTGGGCGGGCCCGTGGCCGACGGCGAAGGAGCTCAGCAGCACGAGGTGCGGCGGCGCCGGGCGGGCGGCGGCCTCGGCGAGGACCAGCCGGGTGGCGTGCTCGGTGTGGCGCGAGGGGTCGCCCCGCTTCGGGACGAGGACGACGGCGTCCGCGTCGCGCAGCGCGGCCCGCAGGGCGGTGGCGTCCTCGACGTCGTCGACGAAGCGCACGTCGTGGCCCCGGTCGGCGGCGTGGCCGGCGACCCGGCGGCCGGTGGAGGCCGCGAAGCCCGACGAGACGACGGCGATGCGGGCGGGGGCGGGCGCGGTCACGACGCGCCGCCGACGAGGAGGACCGCCTTGCCCGCCAGCCGCCGCTCCCGCAGGGCCGTCATCACCTCGGGCAGCCGCTCCCAGCCCTCGGTGCGGGCCACGACGGGCCGCATCCGCCCGTCGCGGATGGTGCGCAGCAGCAGGCCGAGGTCCTCCGCGACGGACTCTCCGGAGCCGAACACCCAGAAGGGGTGCAGGGTCTGGCGGGCGTGCGGGACGAAGGAGGAGATGGAGAGGGCCGCCGTGCGCCCCGACGAGGTGCCGAGGAGGACGAAGTGGCCGACGGGGGCGAGCATCCGCAGCGCGGCGGTCAGGACCTCCCCGCCGACGGACTCCAGGACGAGGTCGAAGGGGCCCTCGGCCTCGTCGAGCGAGGTGATCACGTGGCGGGCGCCGAGCGCGGCCAGGTCGAGCGCGCGGCGGCTGCCGTGCAGGGCCGTCACCTCCGCGCCCTCGGCGGCGGCGAGCTGCACCGCGAAGGAGCCCACGCCGCCGCTGGCGCCGGTGATCAGCACGCGACGGCCGAGGAGGGGTCCGCCGCGGCGCAGCGCGCGCAGGGCGGTCAGGCCGGCCACGCCGAGGGTGGCGGCCGCCGCGGTGGCGACGCCCTCGGGGACGGGGGCGAGCCGGTCGGTGGGGACGGCGGTGTACTCGGCCCAGCCGCCGAAGTCGGCCATCGCCGCGACCCGGGTGCCGACGGCCGGTCCGGTGCCGTCTGCGGCCTCCTGGACGACGACGCCGGCCAGGTCCTGGCCGGGCCTCCAGCCCTCGGCGCGCTTGGCGAAGAGGCGGAGTTCGCCGCGGTTGACGGAGAACGCGCCGACGCGCACCAGGACTTCGCCCGGCGCCGGGCTGGGCAGGGGGACCTTGCGCAGTTCGGGTCCTTCGGGGGTGCCGACGTAGGCGCGGATGGCCTCGGGAAGAGGAGTGAGGGTCATGCCCCCACGCTAGGAACGGGCGGCCGGGTGAGGGAAAGACCGGGTGACGATGGATTCAGAGGCCCTGGTGATGAATGGGGGCGGCGCTTAGCCTGGGCCGGTGACTCCCGACGCCCGGCTGCTCCGCTACTTCCTCGCGGTCGCCGAGGAACGCAACTTCACGCGCGCCGCCGAACGGCTGCACATCGCGCAGTCCGCGCTGAGCGCGCAGATCCGCCTCCTGGAGAGCCGGCTCGGCGTCCGGCTGCTCACCCGGACCACCCGGACGGTCGAGCTCACCGAGGCCGGCCGGGCCGCGCTCGAACGCGGCCCGGCCGCCCTGGAGGCGCTGGAGGAGGTGTGGGAGGCGGCCCGGCGCGCGGGGCGCGGCGAGCGGGGGCTGCTGCGGCTCGCGTACGGCGCGACCACCGGGTACGGGACGGTGCCGCAGCTGGTGGAGGCGCTGGCGGAGCGCCATCCGGAGATCCGGGTCAGCGCGGAGATGACGCCGACGCCGGCCATCGCGCAGGCGGTCCGGGAGGGCCGCGCGGACGCGGGCGTGGTCCGCGCCTCGCACCCCGTCGACGGGGTGCGCACCCCGCTGCTGCGCGAGGCGGCGCAGGGGCTGCTGGTCTCCGAGGACCACCCGCTGGCCACAGCCGCGTCGGCGCGCCTGGCGGACGCGGCGGCGTACCCCGTGCTCGTCCACGCCCGGGAGGCGAACCCGTCCGCGTACGACGCCCTCGTCGAGATGTTCGTCCGGGCCGGGGCGCGCCCCGAACTGGTGGAGCGGCCGATGGCCTTCGACCCCACCCAGCGGCCGCTGCGCGACGGGCAGGCGATCGGCCTGGTGTCGGAGACCTCCCGGGACGGGCTGGCGGACTGGCTGCGCTGGGTCCCGCTGGAGGACGCGCCGCCGCAGCGGATCCACCTGGCGCTGCCGGAGGGCCCGCTCGCGCCGGTGGTCGCGCGCTTCGAGGAGGCGGCGCTGGCGCTGGCGGCGGCGGAGGGCTGGCTCCCGGCCTGAGGCGCACGTGACGGTGCCCTCCCGGTCCGTACGCGCGTACGGACCGGGAGGGCACGACCGGGGGCGGCCCCGGGTCTACAGGCCAGCCGGGAGCAGGGGGATCAGCCCCCTGCTCCGCTCGGCGAGCGGTCGCGCGGCGCCGGCCGGGGCGGACGCGGCCCCGGCGTGCGCCGTCGCGGCCCAGCTCACCAGGGCGGACCCCAGCGACATCCCGCCGCCGAACGCGGTGAGCACCAGCAGGTCGCCCTCGTCGAGGAGGCCCGCGCGGTGCACCTCGTCGAGGGTGACGGGCACGGACGCGGCGCCCGTGTTGCCGTACCGCTCCAGGGACAGGTGCATGGCGGCCGCGCCGAGCCCGAGCCGGGGCCGGACCTCGGCCAGCATGACGCCGTTGGCCTGGTGCGGGACGAGGTGCGCGATGTCCTCGCTCCGGGTGCCCGAGCGCTCCAGGAGGGCGCGGACGGCGGCGGGCAGCCGCTCGTTCACGAACTCGCGCACGCCCCGCCCGTCCATGCGGAAGAAGTGCCCGCCGTCCTCCAGGGTCTCGGCCGACGCGGGCCGCCGGCTGCCGCCCGCGGGCACGCTGATCAGGCCGTGCGCGCCGCCTTCGGTGCGCAGGTCGGTCCGCAGGATCCCGCGCCCCGCGGGCACGGGCCCCAGTACGACGGCCCCCGCGCCGTCGCCGAAGAGGATCGCCGTCCTGCGGTCGGAGTAGTCGAGGATCCGGGAGTAGATGTCGGCGCCGATGACGAGGCCGTACCCGTCGCCGCCGTCCGCGCGCAGCATCCGCTCGGTGACGGACAGGCCGTAGACGAAGCCGCTGCACACCGAGTTGATGTCGAAGCAGGCCGCCCGCCGCGCACCGATCAGGTCCTGCACGATGCCGGCCGTCGCGGGCTGCGGGTGGTCGGGCGTCGACGTGGCCACGACGAGGTACGACACGTCCTCCGGGTCGATGCCGCACTGGGCGAGGGCCGCCCGCGCGGCCTCGGCGGCGAGGTCCGAGGTGGCCTCGTGCGGGGCCGCCCTGCGGCGCTCCCGGATGCCGGTCTTGCGCACGATCCATTCGTCGGAGACGCCCGCGGTGCGGGCTATCTCCTCGTTGCCGACCACCTGTTCGGGCAGCCGGGAGCCGGTGCCCACGATCCCGATCGGATTGTGCATGGCCTCTCCTGAGGGTGGATGGAAGCTCATCGGATGCCGCTCGCCGCCGGTTCCGGGGCGGGGGCGGCGGCCGGGGCCGTCGCCAGACGTTCCCAGCCCAGCCGTGCGGCATGCTCGGCGAGGACCGGGTCGTCGCCGATCACGACCGCCTTCCCGGCGAAGGCCAGCAGGTCGGCGTCGGAGGCGTGGTCGCCGTAGGCGGTGCACGCGGCCGGGTCCAGTCCGCGCACGGCCGCGACCGCGCGCGCCGCCCGGCCCTTGGCGTCCCCGATCATCGGGGTGACCACCTCGCCGGTGAGCACGCCGGCCCGGACCACCGGGCGGGTGCCGATCGCCCAGTCGGCCCCGAGGTGGTCGCGGACCGGGTCGAGGCAGGCGTGGAAGGAGCCGGACAGCAGGACCACGAACTCGCCCCGCTGCCTGTGCCGTTCGAGCCGGGCCACCGTCTCCCGCAGGAAGACGTCGCCGCCGGACAGCAGCGCGTCGAACCAGGCCCGGCCGGTCTCGGCGAGCTCGGCCCGGCGCTCGCCCGCGTACAGCCGGTAGTAGTCGCGGTTGATCTCCGCGCGGGGGACGCCGCGCGCCGCGTCCCGGTGCAGTCCCGCCGTCAGGCGGTCGTACGTGCCGTCCGGCTCGCCGCGGCGGGCCAGGTGGAAGCGGAGGAAGGAGAACATGCTCTTGGTCCGGACGAGCGTCTCGTCGACGTCGAAGAAGGCCGCCCCCGGACGGGCGCTCCCGCCCGCCATCAGCCCAGGTCCCCGAGGCGGGAGAAGCTGAGGCTGAAGAGGCATATCGACTCGCCGTCCTGCCGGGCGTCGACCCGCACCCGCAGCTGGTCCACGCCGGCCCGGTCGCCCTCGCCGTCGTCCTCGCCCAGCTCCACCACGCCGCCCTGCGTGTAGTACGCCCCGGTGGCGGCGTCGCGGTCGGCCCGGAGGACCTCGCCGACCTCCGCCGACAGCTCGGTGGTGTGCTCCAGCTCGCCGAAGCGGCTGAAGACCACCGACAGGTCCGTGGGGAAGGTCCGCGACGGGGACATGCCGTGCACTTCGAGCGCCCCGAACAGGGCGAGCTGGCGGGCCGCCTCGGCGAGCACCATGCCGGGCAGGTGGTCCTGCGGGTGGTCGAACATGCTCGGGTGGTCGCCGGGGACGCGCAGCAGCGCCTCCGCCGCGGCGCCCTCCCGCGTGGCGTGGTCGATCACCACGTTGTCGCTGTTCTTCCGGCCGACGCGGTACGGCTCGACCGAGCCCCCGCGGCCCGTGTGCGGGTACGCGTCCGAGCTGGGCAGCGCCTTGCCGTCGCGGTTGCGCAGCCGCAACGCCAGGTAGTCCTCGGGGGACTTGAACCGCAGGCCGACCGAGGCCCGGCCGATGACGGTGCCCCGCACGTCGATGTCGATGTCGTAGTCGAGGCCGGTGGTCAGGCCCTCGCGCCTGCGGTGGCCGGAGACGGTGACCCGCAGGGTCATCGCGCACGGCGCCGCGCCGACGACGATCCGCTCCGGGCGCGTCAGGTGGATGCGCAGGTGGGTGAGGATGAACTTGTGGCCGGTGGGGACCCCGTAGAAGGCGTGCGCGCCGGCCAGGGCCGACTGCCGGCAGGCCTCCAGGAGCAGCACCGGGTCGTACATGCTCGGGCGCAGCAGGTGGTCGCCGTAGTAGGCGTGCGAGCGGGGCAGCTGGGCGCCCGCGAGGTAGCCGGTCTCGTCGACCGGCTTCAGGTCGGTGAGGAACACCTCGCCCACCGAGTCGCGGTGCACCAGGCCGCGGTCGACGGTGCGCGCGTAGCTCAGTTCGGGCGCCTCGGGAAGCGTTGCGGTCATGGAAGGAACCTGCCTTGTCATGGGATGGGACGTGACGTGGTTCTCGGGAGGGAACGGTTCGGTGAGGGCGGTGCCGGGGGCCGGGGCCGGGCTCAAGCGGCCCGCTCCAGGAGCGCGCCGGTCCAGGTGAACCCGGCGCCGGCGCCGAGCAGGAGCACCCGGTCCCCGGGGGCCGTCCCGCCCTGGTCGGTGAGGTGGTGCAGACCGGCGATCTGGTCGCCGGTGCCCAGGTGGCCGACGGTGCGGCCGAAGTCCCACAGGGACCGGTCGCGGCCTCCGGGGAACTCGGGGAAGTAGTTCTCGGTGAGCAGCGGCAGCCCCAGGTTGGGGTAGACGACGTGCCGCAGGGCCGGGTCGTCGCCGTCCGGGAGCAGCGCGGCGCGGATCTCCCGGACCGCCGCGCGGGTGCTGTCGCGCAGCTGGTCCTTGCCCCGCTCGGCCAGGTAGCGCCGCTTGGCCGCGCGGACGTCGTGCTCGGCCGCCAGCAGCTCGGGCCGTTCGGGCGCGGGCGCCTCGTCGCGGTGCAGGCCCTCCAGGTGCGGGGCGCTGACCGTGTGCCGGGCGAGCATCCGCCAGCCGCCGCGGCGTTCGCCCGTCGGCGGTTCCGAGGTGAGGACGGCGGCGGCCGCGCCGTCACCGTAGACGATGCCGTAGTCGGCGGTGTAGCGGTCGAACCCGGAGGAGCCGAACCGGTCGGCGGCGACGACCAGGGCGGTGCCCCGCCCGCGCCCCCGGAGGAATCCGGCGGCCATGTCGAGGACGAGCATCTGGGCGTTGCAGCCCTGGTTGACGGTGAGCGGCAGGGCCTGCGGGCAGCCGAGTTCGGACTGCAGCCAGGAGGCCGGCGCCCACAGCCGCTTGTGGCCGTGGCGGTGTATGGACGTGATCACGACCAGGTCGAGCTCCCACGCCTCGACGCGGGCGGCGCTCAGGGCGTCGCGGGCCGCGCGGAGCGCCATGTCGGCCGGGTAGAGCGTGTCCTCGGCGCAGACGGTGGCGTACCCGGTGGCGCGGATCCGGTCGCCCTCTCCGTCCACGTCGTACGCCTCGGCGGCCTTCTCGACGTCGACGCGCGCGGGCAGGTGGCTGCCGGTGCCGGCGATCGTGACGACCTCGGTCTCGGGGGTGGTCCGGGTGGCCCGGTTCACGCGGCCACCTCCTCTCGTCGGTGATCCGGTGTGCCGTCCGGCCGGCGCGTGTCCGGGCCGAGGACGGCCGCGACGTGGCGGTCCGGGCGGACCAGGACCGCGTCCGCCCCGGCGGGCAGCCAGGCGGACTGGCGGGTGGACAGGGTCAGGCCGCGGGTGCCCGCCGGGAGCACCCCGCGGTACGCCTCCGGGTGGACGCCGGGGCGGAACAGCGCGACGGGCCGGTCCGGGTGGGGCACGTGGCCGGGCACGCGGGCGCCCGGGACGAGCTGGTACGTCTCCCGGCGCGGCAGCGCGGCGGCGGGCCGCTCGGCGTAGGTGGTGTAGAGCTGGCTCCACGCCTCGGCGTATCCGGCGAGGCTCTCCTGGACGCGCTGCCGCAGGTCCTGGGTGGTCGCCTCCCGCATGGCCTGGAGCAGGCCCAGGGCGCTGGTGGCCCGGCCCACCTCGGCGGCGGCGTGGCGGCGCTCGCGGGCGTAGTCGGCCAGGACGCCGTCGCCGGCCCGGCCCTCGACGAGGGCCGCCAGCCGCCAGGCCAGGGCGCTCGCGTCGGCGAAGCCGGTGTTCATGGCCTGGCCGCCGGCGGGCGAGTTGAGGTGGGCGGCGTCGCCGGCGAGGACGGTCCGGCCGCTGTGGAAGACGGAGGCGAGCCGCTCGTGCACCTGGTAGTGGGCGAGCCGGTCGGTGCGCGCGAGGCGGAGCGTGGCGCCGAAGCCCAGCGCGTCGACGGCCCGGGCGAACGCGGCGGCGGTGACCCCCTCGTCGCGTCCGAGGAGTTCGGGGGCGGCGGGGCCGGCGATGCGGACGAGGCCGCCGGGCAGGGGCAGCAACGAGACGGCGCCGCCGGGGCCCACGTACATCGCCGAGGTGTCGGGGTCGGCGGCCTGCTGGGGGCTGCCCTCGGCGAGGAGGTAGCTCATCGGGTAGGTGACGCCGTCGAAGGCGAGGCCGAGCCGCTGACGGACGCCGCTGCCGGCGCCGTCGGCTCCGACCAGGTAGCGGGCCGGGACGGTGAACGCGCCGCGCCCCGTGGCGAGTTCGACGAGGAGCTGACCGCCGGGTCCGTCCGGCCTGTGGTCCTCGTAGCGGACCGAGCGGAGGAGCCGGCCGCCCCGCTCGGTGAACGCGGTGGCCAGCGCCCGCTCCACCGCGGGCTGCGGGACGTTGAGGTAGTAGGGGTAGGGGGTGTCGAGTCCGGCGAACTCGACGGTGTGGACGGCGCCGTGGTGGAGGTGGAAGGCGATGCGCCGCTGGCGCACCCCCTGCCGTTCGAGGCCGGCGCGCAGGCCGAGGTCCTCGAGGGTCTCCAGGCTCGCCGCGTGCACCATGACGGCGCGCGTCCGGGGGTCGACGTCCGGGGCCCGGTCGATGACGGTGCAGTCGACGCCGCGGCGGCGCAGTTCGCATCCGAGCATCAGGCCGGTTGGCCCCGCGCCGACGATCAGGACGTCGGTGCCGTCGCCCGGGAACGCCCCGGACTCGGGAGGGTGGTTCATCGTTCTCCTCTCGCACAGGAGGCGGAAGGCGGAAGCGGAACGGGACGGAGCGGGACGGAGCGGAGCGGAGGGGGCGTGTCGGTGGCCGCGGCCGGGGCCGGGGGTGGACCCCGGCCGCGGGTTCTGGGGGTGCCGTCCGGTCAGTCGCGGGCGGCCGCGGCGCGGCGCTTCACGAAGAGCGCGACGAGCAGGCCGACCGCGATCAGGATCAGACCGTTGGCGAGGATGGCGACGTTGATGCCGTGGAGCGTGGCGGCCTCGACGGAGGAGTCCCCGCTCGCGCGGATCTGGGCGACCGCGATGGCGCTCATGATCGGGATGCCGATGGTGATGCTGACCTGCTGGGTCAGGGTGGTGATGCCGGTGGCCAGGCCCTGCTGCTCGTTGGGCAGGCCGGAGGTGGCGGTGACCATGAAGCCGACGATGGCGACGACGTGGGCGTAGCTGCTGAGGAAGGCCAGGCCGAGGACGGCGTAGAGCCAGCCGCGGTCGTCGCCGGCGAAGTACAGCGCGCCGACGGTGAGGCCCTGGACGACGAGACCGGCCACCAGGACCGCGCTGCTGCCGCCGAGGGCGCCGATCCAGCGCGGGGCGGTGACGCCCCCGAGGAAGGCGCCGACGCCGAGCACGCCGAAGGTGAGGCCGGTCGCCATCGCCGAGTACCCCAGCACGTCCTGGAGGTAGAGGGTGATCAGGAAGATCATGGCGGTGAAGCCGATGAAGGTGGCGGCGCCGCCGATGTTGCCCCAGGTCACGCTCCGCAGGCCCAGGACGCGCAGCGGGGCCAGCGGCTCCGGGGCGCGCAGCTCGATGAGGCCGAAGGCGATCAGCAGGACGACGGCGGCGGCGAGGGAGACCAGGGTGGTCGGGCTCGCCCAGCCGTACTGGCCGGCCGCGGAGATGCCGTACACGAGGGCGATGAGGCCGGCGCTGACGGTGACGGCACCGGGGATGTCCAGCTTGCCGCCGCGGCGCACCTCGCCCTTGGCGAGGAGCATCGGGGCGACGACGATCAGCAGGACGCCGATCGGGACGTTGATGAAGAAGCCCCAGCGCCAGCTCAGCACGTCGGTGAGCAGACCGCCGAGGATGGCGCCGCAGGTGAATCCGGCGGAGAGCATGGCGCCGTTGAGGCCGAGGGCGCGGTCGCGCAGCGGGCCCTCGGGGAACGAGGTGGTGAGCAGCGCCAGGCCGGCGGGGGTGACCATCGCGGTGGCCAGGCCCTGGGCGACGCGGGCGGCGAGCAGCGGCCCCGCCGCGTCCACCAGACCGCCGAGCAGGGAGGCGACGGTGAGGAGGGCGAGGCCGGCGAGGAAGATCTTGCGGGCGCCGACCAGGTCGGCGATGCGGCCGAACAGCAGGCTGAAGCCGGCCGCGCTGAGGGCGAAGGTGGTGGCGATCCACTGCAGGTTCTCCTGGGAGAAGTGCAGTTCACGGCCGATGACGGGGACGGCCACGTTCATGATCGAGAAGTCCACGGCCAGGGTGAACTGGGCGCCGAGGAGGAGGAAGAGCACCATCGTCTGACGGCGCGTCATCTTCCCGTCGGCCAGCGCCGGGGGCGGAGTCGCCGCCGGCGGCCGCCCCTCCAGCGTCTCCCCGGACTGGTTGATCGTTGACATGGGAGGCCTTTCGGTTCCTGTCGGTTGATTAGGCGTCGAGCATCCGGGGAAGAACCGAAGGCGAGCCAGTACCCGCCCCTTCATATGGCTGCCGTGGGTACCACTGGCCGGGTCTGTCTCGTGACGCGATGCCGTGCGTACCGTTCCGGCCATGACCGCAGACACCCGTTCCACCGTCGAGGCGTTCTTCGCCCGAGTCAGCAAGGGCGACGTCGAGGGCGCCCTGGAGTTCATCGCCGAGCCGGTCGACTGGTTCACCCCCGGGGACACCGCGCTCATCCCGTGGATGGGCCCGCGCAAGAGCCACTCCGACGTCCGCGACTTCTTCCGGATGGCCGGCGAGAACATGACCCCCGAGTCCTTCGAGACCGTCCACACCCTCGTGGACGGCGAACTCGCCGTCGTCCTCGGCTCCTTCCGGTACCGCGTGAACGCGACCGGCAAGAGCTTCGCCTCGGAGTTCGCGCTCGAACTCCGGGTCACCGACGGGAAGATCACCCGTTACCACATGCACGAGGACAGCTACGCCATCTCGCTGGCCTTCCACTGAGCCGACCCGATCCGCGAGCACGCAGGAGACCACCATGTCGAACGAGAACGAGTGCGATGTGCTCGTCGTCGGCGCCGGCCCGACCGGACTCACCGCGGCCTGCGAGTTGCTGCGGCGCGGGGTCAGGGTGCGGCTGATCGACTCCGCGGCGGGCCCGAGCGTCTACTCCAAGGCCATGCTCGTCTGGCCGCGCACCCTCGACATCCTCGAGGACCTGGGCCTCTCGGAGCACCTGCGGGACGTGTCCGTGGAGCTCCGCCAGATGACCTACTACTCGGAGAAGCAGCCGGTGTCCCGGATGCGGATGACCGAGGGCATGGCCCCGTACTGCCTGCCCCAGCGCAGCACCGAGGAGATCCTCACCGCCGGCCTCAAGGGCCTCGGCGGCTCCATCGAGCGCGGAGTGCGGCTCCTCGCCCTGCACGGCGTCGACTTCTCCGGCGCCATCACCCCCGGCACCGACGTCACCGCCACCCTCGAACACGCCGACGGCTCCGTCGAGCGGTTCACCGTGCCCTGGGTGATCGGCGCGGACGGTGCCGCCAGCGCCGTACGCAACCAGCTGGGCATCGCCTACGAAGGGGCGACGTACGAGAACCGCTTCCTCATCACCGACGCCCGCATCGAGAACAACCCGCTGGCCCCCGACGAGATCCACTACCACCAGTCCCGTCTGGGCGTCCTGGCGATCGTGCCGCAGCCGCACGGCCTGTACCGCTTCTTCACCAACGCGCCCGCCGGACTCACCGAGGGCACCCTCGACGACATGCAGCGCCTGGTCGACATGCGCGGCCCCGGCGGGCTGCGGCTGGTCGACCCCGACTGGGTCACCACCTTCCGGCTGCACCGCAGGCGCGCCGCCTCCTTCCAGCTGAGCCGGGTCTTCCTGGCCGGGGACGCGGCGCACGCGCACAGCCCGATGGGCGGCCAGGGCCTGAACACGGGTATGCAGGACGCGCAGAACCTGGCGTGGAAGCTGGCCTCGGTGGTGCGGGGGCACGCGAGGCCCGAGCTGCTCGCCACGTACACCCCGGAGCGCGCTCCGGTGGCCGACGCGGTCGTCCGCGACACCGATCTGCAGACCCGCGCGGCCATGTGGACCGGCACCGGCCAGGTCCTGCTGCGCGACACCGCGATGAAGGCGCTCGACCGCACCCGGGTCCTCGACCGCTTCTACCTGCCGGTCGCGGCGGGCCGGCGGTGGGTGTACGCGCCCGCGCCGGGGACCGCCCGCGGCCAGCGGACGCACCGCGCCACCTGGTGCTCGTTCAGGTCCACGCTGCGCCGGCACGCCCGCGAAGGGGCCGCCCTGCCCCGCGAACTCGCCGTCGACCTGGGCCTGGCCGGCCCGGGAGCCGACCCCGGCCCGTTCGCGGTACTGGTCTCCCCCGACCCGCGGCGGGCCGCGGGGGCGGATCTCGCCGAGGCGGTACGCCGGCTCGCGCAGCCCTTCGGCCGCGCGGTCCGCGTCGTGGACGTCACGCAGGGGCCGCGGCGCGTCGGGCGGGGCCGGAAGGCCGACCTGCCCCGGCGCGCGGCCCGCGAACTGCACTGCGGACGGCCGGGGTTCCACCTGGTGCGCCCCGACGGGCACATCGTCCTGCACGGCCACCGCGAGGACCTCGACGAACTGCACGCGGAGCTCGGGCGCCTGCTGCTGCCCCAGCCCGCCACCGACCACGACGCCGACCGGGCGACCCGGTCCACCGACACCACCCTGGAGGAAACCATGGCCGTGACCGGCCGCTACGTCCCGCCCGCCCGCGTCGTCGGGGACGGCCCGCACAAGGTGATCGTGCTGCACTCGCTGTTCGGCGGGCACGAGACCTTCAGCGCCTGGTGGCCGTACCTGGACGGGAGCCGGTTCAGCTACGCCTTCATGGACGCGCGGGGCTTCAGCGCCGCCCTCGACGAGGCGGGCACGTACAGCACGGACGAGATCGCCTCGGACGTGCTGACGCTCGCCGACCACCTCGGCTGGGACGAGTTCTCCCTGATAGGCCACTCGCTGGGCGGCCAGCCGGCCCAGCAGGTGCTGCTCAAGGCCCCGGACCGGGTGCGCAAGCTGATCGGCCTCAGCCCGGTGCCGGCCTCCGGCATGCCGATCCCGGACGAGGACTTCCCGCTCTTCGCCGAGGCGGCGCACAAGGTGGAGAACCGTCGGATCGTCATCAACCTGACCACGGGCGACAAGCTCTCGTCGACCTGGGTGAACGCCTGGGCGGAGGCGTCGATGAAGGCGGTCGGCCCGGTCGCCTTCCGCAGCTACCTGGACTCCTTCCGCACCACGGACTTCTCGGCCCGGATCACCGGCGCCGAGGTGCCGGCCCTCGTGGTCGTGGGCGAGAACGACCCGGCGGTCACCGCCGAGGCGATGAACGAGACCTGGATGAAGCACTACCCCCAGGGCGAGCTGGCGGTCATCGGCAACTCGGGCCACTACCCCATGGTGGAGACGCCCATCGCGCTGGCCACGCTGCTCGAGGACTTCCTCGCGAAGTAGTCCGCGAGGAGGCGGCGGATATCCGGTATTCCTCCTGTCGGTTGCCCGGATATCCGCCGCGTTTCACCTCCGCCCGGCCGTCGCGGGCGCGCAGGCCGGCGGGCGCCGCCGGTCCGTCCCCGGCGCCCCCGGTCCCCGGCCCCTGGTGCCTCCCCCCGCCAGGGGCCCGAGCCGTGCGTCCCGGGCGCGAGGAATGATTGATTCCCGGAATATCAATCATTCGGTTTCTCGTACCCCCTCGTCATCACCCGTAACTACCGTCCGTCCTAAGCGACTTGATGAACTTCGGCCAGTTGCTATGATCGCCGGACAACCGAATCACCGGGGCCGAGTACGGAGCCTGAAAGTTTAATGGGCAACCGACCCGGCCCGGCAGGACAACAGGGGGAATCACATGGGACTCGCCTTGCAGAGACCGTGGCATTTGGCACTGCCCGTGAATATGCCACCGCGCACGAACCCGTCCGGCGCCCCGTCGGACCACCCGCGCTTACCGCCCTTCGGATCAAGAACCACGGGGGATTTCTCCCCCACATGGATTTCGCGCACCGCCCGGCCCCTCCCGACACGCGTCGACGGCTGAGGAGGCGGTCATCCATGAAGAAGGCGACGGGGGAATTGGAGCTCGGGCGCTTCCTGCAGATCAGGCGCGGCCGACTAAGTCCCGAGGACGTCGGGCTGACCGGTGACGTGGGGAAGCGCCGCCGGGTGTCGGGACTGCGGCGGGAAGAAGTGGCGCAACTCGCCCGGGTGAGCGTCAACTACTACACCCGTCTCGAACAGGGACAGAACGGCACCGCCTCTCCCGAGGTTCTGGACGCCCTGGCCACCGCGCTGCGGCTGAGCCCGGACGAGCGGGCCCATCTGCACGACCTCGCCGCCCGCTCGGGCCCGGCGCCGAGGAACCCGCAGCCGCTGACCGAGAACGCCCGGCCGGCCGTGGCCCGCATGATCGCGGCCTACGAGAACGGGCCCGCCGTCCTGCTCGGCCGCCGGGTCGACATCCTGGCGTGGAACCGTCTCGCCCGGATCCTCTTCTCCGGCCACATCGACCTCGGCCCGGCCACCCGCGAGGGAGGCCTGCCCAACCTGGCCGAACTGGTGTTCCTACAACCGGGCTCCCGCGCGCTCTACCCGCATTGGATGGACGAGGCCCACGAATTGGCGGGATATCTTCGGGTCATGGCGGGCCGATATCCGGGGGACCCGCAGCTTTCCGCACTCATTCACCGCCTCAACGACAAGAGTCCGGAGTTCGCCGAGATCTGGTCCGGACATGTCGTCTGGGACAAGACCCACGGCACCCGGTCCGTGCATCACCCCAAGGTGGGGCGGCTGACGCTGTCATTCGAGACGCTCCGGCTTCCGGACGCCGCTGACCAGTGCATCGTCCTCTACCGGGCCGAATCCGGATCTTCCTCGGAAGCGGCGCTCGCCTCACTCCTCAAGGAATGAACCGACGGCCGCGCATGGCCGGATTAAGGAATGATCAATAGGGGCAGGCTGGGGACTGGCGGGGCATTCCATTCCCGTGGAACCGTGTTTCCATGAATGATGCAGCCCGCTTGGGCGATTTCCTCCGGTCCCAGCGCTGTCTCGTCACGCCCGAGGAGGTCGGCCTGCCTCCCGGCACGTCCCAGCGCCGCGTCCCCGGCCTGAGGCGGGAAGAGGTGGCGCTGCTGGGCGGGATCAGTCACGACTACTACGCGCGCATCGAACAAGGACGGGTGCGGCGGGTCTCGCCCGCGGTCCTGGACGCCATCGCCCGCGCCCTCCTCCTCGACAACACCCAGCGGGCGCACCTCTACTGGCTCGCGAACCAGGCCGCGGGCCAGGACGGGGCCGACGCCGTGCGGCGGGTCGCCTCGTCGATGCCGTCGCTGCCCGCGGTGGTGCTCAACCACCGCCACGACGTGGTGGACTGGAACCCGCTCGGGAGCGCGCTGCTCGCCTGGCACCTGCGCGGCACGGCGCCCCAGCCGGGCCCCGCCGCGTACCTCGTCGTCCGGCCCAACCTGGCCCGGATGGTCTTCCTCGACCCCCGCACCCGCGCCCTCTTCGGGGGGCGGGAGCGGCCGGCGGCGGGGGTGGCCGCCTCGCTGCGGGGGGCGGCCGAGCGGTACCCGACGGACCGCCAGCTGACCGGCCTGATCGCGGAACTGACCGAGAACAGCACCGAGTTCACCGACCTGTGGTGGCGGGCCTCGGCCGCGGCGGCGGGCGCCGGGCCCCAGGACACCTGCGGCCCGGTGACCTTCGACCACCCCGTGGCGGGACGCATGGAGCTGTCCGTCGTCACCCTGGAACACCGTTCGGGCTCCGGCGAGCGGGCCGTGGTGTTCAGCGCCGAGGCGGGCTCCCCGTCCGAACAGGCCCTGGCCCGGCTGCTGTCCCTGCTGCCCGGCCCGACGCGGTGCGGCGCGCCGGAGAGCGGCTAGACCTACCGCCCTGAGGCCACCGGGCCCACCGGGGACCGGCGGGCCCCGGTGGGCCGGGTGGTTCAGACCGTGTGCTCGTCGGCGACCGTGAGGGCCGCGTCGAGGGCCGCCAGGCCCTCCTTCACCTCGTCGTCGGAGACGTTGCAGGCGGGGACGGCGTGGGTGCGGTTCATGTTGACGAAGGGCCACAGGCCGTTCTTCTTCGCCGCGGCGCCGAAGGCCGCCATCGGCGCGTTGGCCTCGCCGGCCGCGTTGTAGGGGACGAGCGGCTCGCGCGTCTCCTTGTTCTTGACCAGGTCGAGCGCCCAGAAGACGCCCATGCCGCGGACCTCGCCGACCGACGGGTGGCGCTCGGCGAGCGCGCGCAGGCCGGGGCCGAGGACCTGCTCGCCGATGCGGGCGGCGTTCTCGACGACCTTCTCGTCCTCCATCACGTGCAGGGTGGCGACGGCGGCGGCGCAGGCCAGCGGGTGGCCGGAGTAGGTGAGGCCGCCCGGGTAGGGGCGGGTCTCGAAGGTCGCGGCGATCTCCTCGCTGATGGCGACGCCGCCGAGCGGCACGTAGCCGGAGTTGACGCCCTTGGCGAAGGTCAGCAGGTCGGGGACGACGTCGAAGTGGTCGGCGGCGAACCACGCGCCGGTGCGGCCGAAGCCGGCCATGACCTCGTCGAGGACGAAGACGATGCCGTACCTGTCGCAGATCTCGCGGACGCCGGCGAGGTAGCCGGGCGGCGGGGTCATGATGCCGGCGGTGCCGGGGACGGTCTCCAGGATGATCGCGGCGATGGTGCCGGGCCCCTCGAAGGCGATGGTGTCCTCCAGGTGCGCGAGGGCCCGCTCGCACTCCTGCTGCTCGGTCTCCGCGTAGAACGGCGAGCGGTAGAGGAAGGGCGCCCAGAAGCGCACGACGCCCGCGGAGCCGGTGTCGGAGGCCCAGCGGCGGGGGTCGCCGGTGAGGTTGATCGCGGTGGAGGTGGCGCCGTGGTACGAGCGGAAGGCGGAGAGCACCTTGTGGCGGCCGGTGTGCAGCCGGGCCATCCGGACGGCGTTCTCGACGGCCTCGGCGCCGCCGTTGGTGAAGAAGATCTTGTTCAGGTCGCCGGGGGTGCGCTGGGCGATGAGGCGCGCGGCCTCCGAGCGGACGTCGACGGCGAAGGCGGGCGCGAAGGTCGCGAGCTTCCCGGCCTGCTCCTGGATGGCGGCGACCACCTTGGGGTGCTGGTAGCCGATGTTGGTGTAGACGAGGCCGCTGGTGAAGTCGAGGTAGCGGTTGCCGTCGTAGTCCCAGAAGTACGAACCCTCCGCGCCGGCCACGGCGAGCGGGTCGATCAGGCCCTGGGCGGACCAGGAGTGGAAGACGTGCGCGCGGTCCGCGGCCTTGACGGCGGCACCGGCCTGGGGATCGGGTTCGATGACATGAGGGGTCATGCACCCGAGGGTAAGGAACCGCAGGTGGGGCGGCCATGACCATCTTGTCCACCGAGAACGCGCCGGACGCGACACTGTGCTTCGCCGGGGGTCCCGCCACGGATTCCGTCGTGGACCCCGCCCTCCCCCATTGACAGCAGGCTGACATGAAGACAGCATGCTGTCATGACCTCCAGGACCGTTCACCTCGCCGTGTACGACACCCTCGCCGACTGGGAGACGGGGCACGCCACCGCGTGGCTCGCCCGGGACGGCTTCACCGTCCGGACCGTGGGATTCCGGGCCGGGGAGCCCGTCACCACGCTCGCGGGGGTGCGGATCGTGCCTGATCTCGGGCTGGACGGGCTGCGGCCGGAGGAGAGCGCGCTGCTCATCCTCCCCGGGGCCGAGAAGTACGACGAGGGCGACGAGCTCGCGCCGTTCGCCGCCAAGGCACGGGCCTTCCTCGACGCGGGGGTGCCGGTGGCCGCCATCTGCGGGGCCACCGCCGGGCTCGCCAGGGAGGGGCTGCTCGACGACCGGGCGCACACGAGCGCCGCCCCCTTCTACCTCGCCGCCACCGGGTACGCGGGCGGGGAGCGGTACGTCGAGGCGGACGCGGTCACCGACGGGGACCTCGTCACCGCCGGGCCGACCGAGCCGGTCGCCTTCGCCCGTGAGATCTTCGCCCGTCTCGGCGCGTACGAGGGGAAGCGGGACGCCTGGTACCGGCTCTTCCACCACTCCGACCCGGCCGCCTTCGCCGAGCTGAACGCGTGAGCGGCCGCGACCGGCAGGACGCCCTGAGCCGCACCGCCCTCGGGGTCTTCCGGCTCAACGGGCAGTTCCTCGCCGTCTCGGAGAAGCTGGCCGAGCCCGCCGGGCTGACCGCCGCCTGGTGGCAGGTGCTCGGCGCGGTCCTCCCCGAGCCGCTGCCGGTGTCCGGCGTCGCCCGGGTCATGGGCATCACCCGGCAGAGCGTGCAGCGGATCGCCGACCTACTGGTTCGCGACGGTCTGGCCGCCTACGCCCCCAACCCGGCGCACCGCCGCGCCAAGCTCCTCGCCCCCACCGAGGCCGGCCGCGCGGCGCTCGCCCGCATCGACCCGGGCCACGCGGAGCTGGCCGCCCGGCTGACCGCCGAACTCGGCGGCCCGGCCGCCTTCGAGGAGACGGTGCGGGTCCTGGAACGCCTCTCGGCGGCACTGGAGGCGGTGGAGGCGGCGGCCGCGCGCGAGGGGTAGCGCTCCGGCCCCGTGGGGCGCCTGTGCCGCGCGCCGGGGGGTCCTGTCGGCCGGGCTGGGGCTGCTGCCGCCGAAGGCGCTGGAGTTCCCGGTGGCGGGGTTCGGCGGGCTGGGGGCGTTCGCCGCCGGCTTCACGCCCGCGCTCGCCCTGATCCGGGTGGTCAGGGCGAGCCGGTCGACGGACCGCTTCCAGGGCGGGGGGCTAGCAGTACAGGTTCGCGCCCGCCGGGACGCCGAGGATCTGGGTGAACTGCTGGTACTTGGTGACGCGGCTCTGGACCTGGGCGGGGTTGCCGCCGTTGCACTCCAGGCTGCCGTTGATGGCCCAGATGGTCTGGCCGAAGCCGGCGCCGTTGACCATGGCGTTGTGGGCGGTCATGGTGCCGGGGCCGTTCTGGGTGTTCCAGTACCAGAGGCCGGTCATCATGGCGACGTCCGGCTCGCGCTCGACGCGCCAGGGGTTGTTGAGGAGGTCGATGCCGAGGGCGTCGCCGGCGGCCTTGTAGTTGAAGTTCCAGGAGAGCTGGATCGGGCCGCGGCCGTAGTAGGCGGCCTGCCCGGCCGGGCAGCCGTAGGGCTGCTTCGCGTCGCAGTAGTGCGGGTAGTTGGCGGTGTTCTGCTCGACGATGTGGACGAGGCCGCCGGTCTCGTGGGAGACGTTGGCGAGGAAGGCCGCGGCCTCCTGCTTCTTCACGGTGTCGCTGCCGGTGCCGGCGAAGGCCGGGTACTTCTTGGTGGCGGCGACCAGACCGGCGTACGTGTAGAAGGGGTTCCGGTTCGGGAACATCTGGTTGAACTGGGCCTCGGTGACCACGAATCCGGACGGGTCCGGGGTTCCGCCGCCGCCACCCGTGCCGCAGACGCCCTCGTCGCGCCAGACGTCGGTGGAGCCGGGACGCTCGTTCTGCGTCCACCACTTCGCGTACCAGTTGTGGCCGTTGTACGAGGCGGTCATGCCGCCGGTGTAGACCTGGCCCGAGCTCCAGGCGGTGACGCAGGCGGGTGCCGCGCCGGCGGTGGTGGGGAGCAGGATCGCGAGCCCGAGCGCCGTACACAGGGCGGCGAGCAGGGCGAGGAGACGTCGCATGCGCTGTCGTCCTTCCGGTGGGGGAAGGCCAGCGAAGCGGCACTGGTCTGTACCTGTCAAGGTCTAGACCAGGATTCGCCCCCTGGGACCGGGTCACCAGGGGGCGCGCGGAAGGGATCCGACGGGGCGTCGGCCCGTCGGCTCAGATCATCAGGACGATGCGGCCCGGACGATGGCCCGCCTCCGCCCGGCGGTGGGCCTCCGCCGCGGACTCCAGCGGCAGCACGTCGGCCACCCGGGTCGCGAGGCCGCCCGTGCCGACCAGTTCGAGCAGCTCCTTCAGGAGCGCCGCGTCGGGGCGCCCGATCACCGCGTCCACCCGGATGTCCCGTTCGGCGACCGGGACCCGCTCGCCGGAGGCGGAGACGAAGACCCCGCCGTCCTTGACGGCGGCCAGCAGCGGATCGGCGACCAGCGCCGCGTCGAAGACCCCGTCCACCCGGTCCGGCGCGGAGCCGAGCACCCCGGTGAGCACCTCCGCCGGCGCACCGCGCGGCACCACCGCGTCCGCTCCGAGGAGCCGCAGCTCGTGCGCGTCGTCGCCGTGGCCGAGGGCGATCACCCGGTGGCCCGCCCGCGCCGCCAGCTGCACCGCGAACCGGCCCACCACCCCGCTCGCCCCGGTGACAAGGACCGTCGAACCCTCCGGCAGCGCCATCAGGTCCAGCGCCTGCGCGGCGGTCACCGCGGAGAGCGGCAGGGAGGCGGCCGCCGTGAAGTCCACCTCGTCCGGGACGGGGGCCAGCCACTCCGGCTCCACCAGGATGGTCTCCGCGTACGTCCCCGCGCCGGTCCCCTCCTCCACCCAGGGCACGAAACCGGCCACCCGGGTGCCCTCGGGGAGGCCAGGGGCCGGGTCGACCAGGGTGCCCGCGAAGTCGTAGCCGAGCACGAAGGGCGGGGCGAGCGCGCCGAGCGCGGCGGCGTAGCGGCCGGAGCGGATCTTGAGGTCCGCCTGGTTGACCCCGGCGGCCCTGAGCCGTACCCGGACCCGCCCCGGGGCGTCCGCGGGGTCCGGCTCCGGGCGGCGCACCGACCTGAGGACCTCGGGTCCGCCGTAGGCGGTCACTTCGACGACACGCATGGGGTGTTCCTCCTCCGGAAGGCCCCCTCACGGCCATTACATCCACGCCCCGACGACCCGGGCAACCCCGGCCGGGCCACCCGGACGACCCCGCCCCGGGGCCTCCGTGGGAACCCGCCGCGCGCCACCCCGGAGGGGCCGCGGATCCGCGGCGGGGGGTGACCGCCTCGGGGCCGGTGGGTCGACATCCGACCGTGACCGCGACCGCGCCACGGGCCGTCCGCCGCGTCTGGCATCCTCTTGCCACGTGGAGCCATTGAACGCGGAAGACCCGGTCGCCATCGGCCCGTTCCGACTCGTCGGCCGTCTCGGGGTCGGCGGCATGGGCCGGGTGTTCCTCGCGCGTTCGGCCGGCGGGCGGACCGTCGCCGTGAAGGTGGTGCACGCCGAGCTCGCCGCCCAGGAGGAGTTCCGGCGCCGCTTCGCCCGCGAGGTCGAGGCGCTGAGGCGGGTCGGCGGCGCCGGCACCGCGCCCGTCCTCGGCTCCGACACCGCCGCCGCCTCCCCGTGGGTGGCCATCGGGTACGTGGCCGGGCCCTCGCTGCGGGCCGTCGTCGGCGACGAGTACGGGCCGCTGCCGTCCGCCACCGTCCGCTCCCTCGGCGCAGGGCTGGGCCGGGCCCTCGACCACATCCACCGGGCCGGGCTCGTCCACCGCGACCTCAAGCCCTCGAACGTGCTGCTGACCGTCGACGGCCCCCGGATCATCGACTTCGGCATCGCCCGGGCGGTCGACACCGTCACCGACGGCGGCCTCACCAGCACCGGCGCCGTCGTCGGCTCCCCCGGCTTCATGTCGCCCGAGCAGGTGCGCGGCGAGAAGCTGGGCCCGGCCTCCGACGTCTTCTGCCTCGGCTCGGTCCTCGCCTACGCGGCGACCGGCCGCTCCCCCTTCGGCACCTCCGACAGCGGCGTCCACGCGCTGATGTTCCGGATCGCCCACGACGACCCCGACCTGACGGACGTGGCGCCCGAGCTGACCGGGCTGATCCGGGCCTGCCTCGCCAAGGACCCGGCGCGGCGGCCGACGGCGGCCGAGATCGCCGAGACCCTGCCGGTCGCCGACCCCTGGCTGCCCGCCGACGTCCTGGCCCGTCTCGGCCGGCACGCGGCCCGGCTCCTGGAGGCGGAGAGCGCCGAGGGCGCGGAGAGCCCGGCCGGCTCCGAGCGGCCCGCCGGGGCGGAGCGGACGCCGGAGCGCACGGCGGGCGGCGCGGCGGTCGGCGCCCCGACACCCGCGCCCGGTCCCGGTACCGACCCGGGGGCGGATCCGGAGCCGGAGCCGGTGCGGCCCCGGGCCCGCTCCCGGCGCCGCGTCCTGGCCGCCGCCCTCGCCACCGCCGCCGTCGCCGCGACGGCGGGCGTCGGCTACGCGCTGTGGCCACTCGGAGGCCCCGGCGCCACCACTCCCGACGGCAAGGGCACCACCGGGTCCTCCTCGTCCTCCGCCGGCTCGGCGCGGCCCGCCGGGGCCGTGCCCGCCGCCTTCCTCGGAGCCTGGGAGGGCGTCCTGCGGGGCACCGAGGAGAGCCCGCGCGAGACCGTCCGGATCGAGCTCGTGCAGGGCGCCGTCGGCACCAAGACCGCCGTCTACACCCACGTCGGCGACGGGCGGCTGTGCATGGGCCGCTCGCGGCTCGTCTCCGCCGACGAGGACAAGGTCGTCCTGGGCGAGTCCGACGTCACCACCAGCGTGCCCGCCGGACGGTGCATGGCGGCCGCCCACCAGACCCTCGCCCTGCGCTCCCCCGAGGTCCTGGAGTGGACCTCCGGCGCCGCGAAAACCACCTTCCGCAGGGCCCGCACCGGCGGGGCGATCCTGCCCGCGGCGTACCTGGGCCGGTGGAAGATGAAGCCGCTGGTCGAGGGCCCGGAGGCGGACCGCTACACCGACGAGGTGACGGTCACCCAGGGCGCGGTCGGCGCCGCCGTCCTCCGCTCACTGAGCGTCTACCCGCGCACGGACGAGGAGGGCAACACCCTGTCGGACGCCGTCAACTGCAGCTGGACGGCCATCCTGGCGAGCACCACGCCCCCGTACGTCCTCGGCCCCATGGCCCCGGAGCCCGGCGCCGACCCGGAGTGCGTCCGCGACGACCCCGGCAGCTACCTGGTGCTGACGACGTACAAGGGCGAGGAGCGCCTCCAGGTCTACCCGATGTACGACACCGAGCCGGGCGAGTACCACCGCCCGGACTGAGCCGCGCCGACCGCTCCCTGGCTCATTCTCGCCCCCGACAACTCCCGTACAGGGCAAGCTGGTTGGGTCTCCGGCAGCGGCCGGACGACGCCCTTCGGCTACAGGGGGAAGTACGGATGAGCAGGATCTGGCTGATCACCGGCGCGAACAGCGGCTTCGGCCGCGCGTTCACCGAGGCGGCGGTCGCCGCCGGCGACGTGGTGGTCGCGGCGGCCCGCCGCACGGAGACCTTGGACGACCTCGTCGCCGCCCACCCGGGCCGGGTCGACCCGGTCGCCCTGGACGTCACCGACGGCGCGGCGGTCGAGCGGGTCGTGGCGGGGATCGTGGAGCGGCACGGCCGGGTGGACGTGCTGGTGAACAACGCGGGCCGCACCCACGTGGGCTCGGTGGAGGAGACCGGCGACGAGGAGCTCCGCTCCCTCTTCGACGTCCACGTCTTCGGCCCGGCCGCCCTCGTCCGCGCGGTCCTGCCGCACATGCGGGCCCGCCGCAGCGGCGCCATCGTGCAGCTCAGCAGCGTGGGCGGGCAGATGTCACTGCCCGGATTCGGCGCGTACAGCGCGACGAAGTTCGCCCTGGAGGGCATGTCGGAGGCGCTGGCCGCGGAGGTCCGCCCGCTCGGCATCGACGTCCTGATCGTCGAGCCCGGCGCCTTCCGCACCCGGCTCTTCGTGAACGGCAGCCTCAGCGGCGACACCATCGCCGACTACGCCGACACCGTCGGCGCCACCCGCGCCTACGTGGAGTCCGGTGACGGCACCCAGCCCGGCGACCCGGCCAAGGCCGCCGCGGCCGTCCTCGCGGCGCTCGCCGCCGAGGAGACCCCGCTGCGGCTCGCCCTCGGCGACGACGCCATCGACGCGGTCCACGCCCACCTGGACCAGGTCCGCGCCGACCTGACCGCCTGGGACAAGGTCGGCCGGGACACCCGGCTGGACGGCTGAGGGCTCCGCGGCCGACCCGGCCGCGGACACGGCGAAGGGCCCGCGCCCCGGGGAGGCGCGGGCCCTTCGCACGGACCGCCTACAGGAAGGAGTTGATCTCGATGGTCTCGGTGCGGCCGGGGCCGACGCCGATGGCGGAGATCGGGGCGCCGGACATCTCCTCCAGCGCCTTCACGTAGTTCTGCGCGTTCTTCGGGAGGTCCGCGAAGGTCTTGGCCTTCGTGATGTCCTCCGACCAGCCGGGCAGGGTCTCGTAGATCGGCTTCGCGTGGTGGAAGTCGGTCTGGGAGTACGGGAGCTCCTCGACGCGCTTGCCGTCGATCTCGTACGCGACGCAGACGGGGATCTCCTCCCAGCCGGTCAGCACGTCCAGCTTGGTGAGGAAGAAGTCGGTCAGGCCGTTGACGCGGGTGGCGTAGCGGGCGATGACCGCGTCGAACCAGCCGCAGCGGCGGTCGCGGCCGGTGGTGACGCCCCGCTCGCCGCCGATGCGGCGCAGCGCCTCGCCGTCCTCGTCGAAGAGCTCGGTCGGGAACGGGCCGGCGCCGACGCGGGTCGTGTACGCCTTGAGGATGCCGATGACCCGGTTGATCTTCGTCGGGCCGACGCCCGCGCCGGTGCAGGCACCGCCGGCGGTCGGGTTCGAGGAGGTGACGAAGGGGTACGTGCCGTGGTCCACGTCCAGGAGGGTGCCCTGGCCGCCCTCGAAGAGGACGACCTTGCCCTCGTCGATGGCGTCGTTGAGGATCAGCGTGGTGTCGGCGACGTACGGGCGGATCTGGTCCGCGTACTGGAGCATCTCCTCGACGATCCGGCCCGACTCGATCGCGCGGCGGTTGAAGACCTTGGCGAGGAGCTGGTTCTTCTGCTCCAGGGCCGCCTCGACCTTCTGCTCCAGGATCGACTCGTCGTACAGGTCCTGGACCCGGATGCCGACGCGGTTGATCTTGTCGGCGTAGGTGGGGCCGATGCCGCGCCCGGTCGTGCCGATCTTGCGCTTGCCGAGGAACCGTTCCGTCACCTTGTCGAGGGTGACGTTGTACGGGGTGATCAGGTGGGCGTTGCCGCTGATCAGGAGCTTCGACGTGTCGACGCCGCGCTCGTTCAGTCCGCTCAGCTCGGAGAGCAGGACCGCCGGATCGACGACGACACCGTTTCCGATCACCGGGGTGCACCCCGGGGAGAGGATTCCGGAAGGGAGGAGGTGGAGCGCGTACTTCTGGTCGCCCACGACGACCGTGTGGCCGGCATTGTTGCCGCCCTGGTAACGCACCACGTAGTCCACGGATCCACCGAGCAGGTCGGTGGCCTTTCCCTTGCCCTCGTCACCCCACTGAGCACCGAGCAGCACAAGTGCGGGCACAGGCGTACACCCCTTCCGGGCGGGGCATGTCCAAGGTCAGGGGCGTACGCCGCCTCACCGGTGGTGCCCCGGAATAGACGAAGCCCCTGGCGCAATAGCGCAAGGGGCTCTTGCACAAAGATGCTACCCGAGGAAGGACCGAGGTGTCGGATCACGACCAGCTGCTGGTCATCGTCGACCCGGTCGCCCGCCGAAGTGACGGCGAGTCCGTGCGGATCGCGAAGGATGTCCTGTCCGCGGGTGCGCAGGCGAAGATCTGCCTGCCGGACTCTCCCGAGGAATTCTCCCGTGCCCTGTCCCGGCGCGGCTCCCGGCGTCCCGTCGTGCTCGGCGACGACCGGGCGCTGCTGCGCGCGGTGACCCTGCTGCACCGGGACCGGGCGCCGCTCGCGCTGGTCCCGATCGGCCCGCCGGACGCCCTGGAGGTCGCGCACGGCTTCGGCGTGCCGCGCGGCGCTGTGGCGGCGGCCCGGGCGGTCCTGGACGGGACGGTGCGGAGCCTGGACCTGCTGGTGGACGACAGCGGCGGGGTGGTCCTGGGCGAGCTGCGGCTGCCGGCCGTGCCGGTCCCGGCGTCCGGCACCGCCTCCGTCTGGGGGACCTGCCGGTCCCTGGTGCGGACCCTGGTGCGCCCGGCGCCGCCGTTCCCCGGCGTCCTGGTCCACCGGCTGCGGGTGGAGGCGGACGGCGTGCTGCTCGCCGACGTGGACGCCCCGGTCACGGCGGTGACGGCCCGCCCGGCGGACGCCGGCGACGGCACGGCGGTCGTCGCCGTCCATCCGGCCGGCCCATACGGCGCGCCCCGGCGCGCGGTCGCCGGGTCGTTCACGGTCTCGGGGCCGGACTTCCGCTACCGCGCGGACGGCCGCGTCACGGGCCCGGTCCGCCGCCGCACCTGGACGGTCCGGGCGGCGGGTTGGGGGCTGACGCTGCCCCGGCAGCCTCAGGAGGCGGTCGGCTCCTGAGGCCGGGCGGCGGTGTCCCGGGCGGCCTTCCGCTCCCGCCAGCGGTCCATCAGGGTGAGCATCTCCTCCTGCATGAAGGCGAAGAAGTCGGCGGTCTCGGCGGTGCGGGCACCGGCGGCCGTGTCGGGGCCGAGGGTGGCGGCGCCGTCGCGGAGGACCTTCTCCCAGCGGAGCAGGATCTGGTCGCGGCGGGTGAAGGTCTCGTACCAGATCTCGTTGTGGAGGACGTACCGCTCGCGGCGGGTGCCCGGTTCGCGCTCGCGGGCGACCATGCCGACCTGGGTGAGGTAGCGGATGGCGCCGGAGACGGCGGCGGGGCTGATCCTGAGCTGTTCGGAGAGCTCTGCCGAGGTGAGGGAGGCGGTCTCGGAGGCGAGCAGTGCGGCGAAGACCCGCGAGGCCATCCGCTGCATGCCGGCCTCGGTCAGCTCGCCGGCGAAGCGCTCCACGAAGCGGGAGACGGCCTCCTCCTGCGGCGGGGTGCCATCGGTGCTGGTCATGGGCACGACTCTATACCGTCCCTTTTTACGATTCCTTAACTTCACAAATTTGTGAAATGAGCGTACGTTCCGAAGCATGACGAACGCCCTCAGCGTCACCGGCCTCCACAAGTCGTTCGGCCGCACCCACGCCCTCGACGGTCTCGACCTCACCGTCGCCACCGGCGAGGTCCATGGCTTCCTCGGCCCCAACGGCGCCGGGAAGTCCACCGCCCTCCGTGTCCTCCTCGGGCTGCTGCGCGCCGACTCCGGCACCGTCCGGCTCCTCGGCGGCGACCCCTGGACCGACGCCGTCGCCCTCCACCGGCGGCTCGCGTACGTCCCCGGCGACGTCACCCTCTGGCGCAACCTCTCCGGCGGCGAGGTCATCGACCTGTACGCGCGGCTGCGCGGCGGCGGCCTCGACCCGGCGCGCCGCACCGCGCTGATCGAGCGCTTCGAGCTCGACCCCACCAAGAAGGGCCGCACCTACTCCAAGGGAAACCGGCAGAAGGTCGCCCTCGTCGCCGCCTTCGCCTCCGACGCCGAACTCCTCGTCCTCGACGAACCCACCAGCGGCCTCGACCCGCTGATGGAGGAGGTCTTCCAGGAGTGCGTCCGCGAGGCCCGCGACAGGGGCCGCACCGTACTGCTCTCCAGCCACATCCTCAGCGAGGTCGAGACCCTCTGCGACCGGGTCAGCATCGTCCGCAAGGGCCGCACGGTGGAGTCGGGCTCGCTCGCGCAGCTGCGCCACCTCACCCGCACCAGCGTCACCGCCGAACTCGCCGGACCGCCCCGGGGGCTCGACCGGCTCGCCGGCGTCCACGACCTGCGCGTCGACGGCCGCACCGTCCGTCTCCAGGTCGACACCGACACGCTCGACCCGGTCCTCGCCGCGCTGCTCGCCGCCGGCGTCCGCTCGCTCACCAGCACCCCGCCCACCCTGGAGGAGCTCTTCCTCCGCCACTACGCGGACACCGAGGTGGCGTCATGACCGCGCTCGCCGGCACCGGCACCCTCACCCGGCTCGCGCTCCGCCGCGACCGGCTGGCCCTCCCCCTGTGGGCCGTGGTCACCGGCGGCCTCGTCGCCTCCGGCCCCGGCTCCCTCGGCGGGCTCTACGACACGGCCGAGGCGCGCGCCGGACTCGCCGCCTCCATGACCGCCGACGGCTCCCTGCGCTCCCTGTACGGACCGGTCTTCTCCGACTCCCTCGGCGGACTCGTCGCCTGGCGCTTCGGGACCTTCGCCGCCGTCCTCGCCGCCGTCGCCTCGCTCCTCGTCGTCGTCCGGCACACCCGCGAGGAGGAGGAGACGGGCCGGCAGGAGCTCCTCTCCGCCGGGGCCGTGGGCCGCCGCGCCCCGCTCACCTCCGCGCTGCTGGCGGCACTGACGCTCAACGCCGCCACCGCGCTGCTGATCGTCGCCGGGCTCGCCGGGCAGGGCCTCGCCGGGGCGCTCGCCCTCGGCCTCGCCGTCGGCGGCACCGGCATGGTCTTCGCGACCGTCGCCGCGCTCACCGCGCAGCTCACCGAGAGCGCCCGGCTCGCCAAGGGCCTCGCGGGCGGCGTCCTCGGCCTGGCCTTCGCGCTGCGGGCGGCGGGCGACTCCGGCGACGCCTCCGGCTCGTCCCCGCTGACCTGGCTGTCCCCCCTCGGCTGGGCCGAGAACGTCCGCGCCTACGGCGGCGAACGCTGGTGGGTGCTGCCGCTGATCGCCGCGGCCGTGCTCGTCCAGACCCTCCTCGCGTACGGGCTCGCCGCACGGCGCGACGTCGGCGCTTCCTTCCTCGCCACCCGGCCCGGCCCCGCCACCGGCCGGCTCGCCGGCGCCGGCGCGCTCGCCCTCCGCCTCCAACGCGGCACGCTGACCGGCTGGGGACTCGGCTTCCTCCTCGGCGGGCTCGTCTTCGGCGGCATGGCGGACGGCGCGGCGGAGCTCGTCGGCGACAACGAGCGGGCGCGGGAGATCTTCCGGCGGATGGGCGGCCAGGACGGGCTGACCGACGCCTTCCTCGCCACCATGGTCTCCCTCTTCGGGATGCTCGCCGGCCTCTACGCGGTCGGGGCCGTGCTGCGGGCGCACGGCGAGGAGACCTCCGGCCGGGCGGAACCGCTGCTCGCGTCGTCCCTCGGGCGGATGCGGTGGGCGGCGGGCCACCTCGCCCACGCGTACGCCGGCTCCGCGCTGATCCTCGCCCTCGCGGGGCTGGGCCTCGCCGTCTCGTACGGCGACGACCTCGGCCCGATCCTGGGCGCGGCGCTCACCCGGCTTCCGGCCGTCTGGACCCTCGCGGCGGTGGCGGTGCTGCTGTGGGGCGCGGCGCCTCGGGCGGCCGCGGCCGGCTGGGGGGTGGCCGGCCTGTGCCTGGCCCTCGGCTGGATCGGCCCCGCCCTCGACCTCCCCCGGGCCGTCCTCGACCTCTCCCCCTTCACCCACCTGCCCACCCTGCCGGGCCCGGACCCCGAGTGGACCCCGGCGGTCCTCCTCACGGTGCTGGCGGCGGCCCTCACCGCGGCCGGTCTGGCGGGGTTGCGCCGCCGCGACCTCCGGGTCTGACGCGCTCGGACCGGGTCAGACCGCCACGCTCAGGGATTCGAAGCCGCGGATCACGTACCCGGGTTTCCGGACGGGGTCCGCGGCGAGCCGCAGGCCGGGCGCACGCTCGCGCAGGGCCCGGAAGACCGCGCCGAGTTCGAGGCGGGCCAGCGGGGCGCCGAGGCAGTAGTGGATGCCCGCGCCGAAGGTGACGTGCGGGTTGTCGGCGCGGGTCAGGTCCAGCGCGTCCGCCGTGGGGCCGAAGCGGGCCGGGTCGCGGTTGGCGGAGCCGAGCAGGAGGGCGACCTGCGAGCCGCGGGGGATCACCGTCCCCCCGACCTCGATGTCGTCGAGGACCCACCGTTCGAACATCTGCAGCGGTGTGTCGTAGCGGAGGAGTTCGTCCACAGCTGTGGACAGGTTCCCGGCGGAGAGGGACGGCCAGGCGTCGTGGCGCAGCAGCGTCCGCACCCCGCCGACCGTCGTGTTCACCGTCGCCTCGTGCCCCGCGTTCAGCAGCAGCACGCAGGTGGAGATCGTCTCCTGCTCGGTCAGCTCCTCGACCGCGACCAGCGCCGAGACCAGGTCGTCGCCGGGGTCGGACCGGCGGCGCGCGATCAGCCGGCGCAGGTAGTCGGAGAAGTCGACGGAGGCGCGGACGGCCGCGCGGGCGGTCTCCTCCGAGGGGTTCAGCTCGAACATCCCGCAGATCGCCGCCGACCAGGGCCGCAGCATGGCCCGTTCGTCGTCGGTCTCCGGGACGCCCAGCATGGCGGCGATGACCGCGACCGGCAGGGGTTCGGCGACCGCCGCCTGGAGGTCGCCGCCGCCCGCCGCGACCAGCTCCCCCACGAGGCCGTCCGCCAGCTCCCGCACCGTCGGCGCGAGGCGCTCCACCGTCCGCGGCGTGAACGCCCGGGAGACCAGCCGCCGGATGCGGCCGTGGTCGGCGCCCTCCAGGTCGAGCAGCCCGTGGTCGTTGAGGGTGTGGAAGGGCTCCCACCGCGGGTCGGGCGCCTCGCGGCCGAACTCCTCGTGGGTGAAGCGGTGGGTGTACGTGCGCCCCAGGCGCCGGTCCCGCAGCAGCGCCGACACGTCCGCGTGGTGCGGGACCAGCCACTGGCGCGTGCGCCCGTACCAGTGGACCCGGCCGGCCTCCCGCAGCCGCGCGTAGGCCGGGTACGGGTCGGCGACGAACTCGGGCGACCAGGGGTCGAACACTGCGGCGGCGTCCATGCGGGGACGCTACCGCCCGACCTGCACCAGGCGCGCCTCGTACGCGAAGACCGCCGCCTGGGTCCGGTCGCGCAGGCCCAGTTTGACCAGGATCCGGCTGACGTGGGTCTTGATGGTCGACTCGGCGACGACGAGGTGCTCGGCGATCTCCTGGTTGGACAGGCCCTGCGCGATGAGGACCAGGACCTCCGTCTCCCGCTCGGTGAGCTCGCCGACCTGCGCGACGGCGGGCGCCCTCGGCGCGGTGTCGGCGGTCCGCGCGAACTCGGTGATGAGCCGCTTCGTCACGGTCGGCGCGAGCAGCGCCTCGCCGCCCGCGACGATCCGGACGCCGTCGGCGAGCTGCAGGGCGGAGGCGTCCTTGAGGAGGAAGCCGGACGCGCCGGCGCGCAGCGCCTGGTAGACGTACTCGTCGAGGTCGAAGGTGGTCAGGACGAGGACCTTGGCGTCCGCGTCGGCGGCGACGATCTCGCGGGTGGCCTCGATGCCGTTGAGCTCGGGCATCCGGATGTCCATGAGGACGACGTCGGGGCGGAGCGCGGCGACCTGCGCGACCGCCTCCCGGCCGTTGACGGCCTCGCCGACGACCTCGATGTCCGGCATCGCGCCGAGCAGCACCGAGAAGCCCTCGCGGACCATGATCTGGTCGTCGACGATCAGCACCCTGATCACTGGTCGGTCCCTTCGCGCTGGACGGGGACGTACACGGCGACCTCGTAGCCGCCGTCCTCCGTCGGCCCGTCGGTCATCTCCCCGCCGAGCATCGTGACACGCTCCCGCATGCCGGTGATGCCGTGGCCGGCCCCCGGCGAGGGCTTGACCAGGCCGCGCGCCGGGCCGTTGGCGATCCGCAGCCCGAGTCCGCCGAGGACGTGGCTGACCTCGACCTTCGCCGGGGCGCCGGGGGCGTGCCGCAGCACGTTGGACAGGGCCTCCTGGACGATGCGGTACGCGGAGAGCTCCACGCCCTGCGGCAGTTCCCGCACCGCGCCCGTGACGGTCAGGTCCACGTCGAGCCCGGCCTCCCGGACGTTGGCGACGAGCCCGTCGAGGTCGGCGAGGGTCGGCTGCGGGGCGTCGGGGGCCTCGTAGTCCTCGGCGCGCACGACGCCGAGGATGCGGCGCAGCTCGGTGAGGGCGGCGACGGCGTTCTCCCGGATGGTGAGGAAGGCCTGCTCCAGCTCCGGCGGCGGGTTCTCCACCCGGTAGGGCGCGGCCTCGGCCTGGATGGCCACCACCGACATGTGGTGCGCGACGACGTCGTGCAGCTCGCGCGCGATGGTCGTCCGCTCCTCCAGGAGGGTCCGCTTGGAGCGCTCGACGGCGGTGACGGTCTGCTGGGCGGTGACCTCCTGGACGGCCTGGCGGCGGATCTGGACGACGGCGATGACCAGCAGGAAGAGGGCGGAGAAGAAGAGCATCTCGGCGCCGTTGAAGCCGTAGCCGGAGCCCATGCTCAGGAAGAAGGAGGTGAAGGTGGTGTACGCGGCGGTGATCACCCACATCCACGCGGCGGCCCGGGGGCCGGTCCGCAGGGCGACGATCACGAGGACGAAGAGGTGGGAGCCGAAGGAGCTCGGCGCCCAGGGCCAGCCGTCGTAGCCGCTCAGATAGGCGATGAAGGGCGTCGACGCGATCGAGAGCCAGAAGGCCGGGGCCGGCCGGGTCATGGTGAGGAGGACGGCGGCCGTCGGCACCAGGCAGGTGACGAGGGCGACGGGCCCGACGGAGCCGTTGATCTCGTCGAAGCCGAGGAGGAAGGTCACCAGGGCGAGGAAGCCGATCGCCGCGTGCGGCAGCATCCCGGCGTGCGGGCGCAGCCGGCGGGGCAGGAAGCGCAGGGCGGGGCTGTCCGGCGCGAGCCGGGGCAGCGGGCGGTAGCCGAGGGCGTCGCCGGAGAGGTCTTCGCGCAGACCGCCGAGGGCGTCCAGCGTCATGCGGAGCTCGGGGCTGCGGCTGCCCGTGTCGGGGGTCTGTGTCGGGTTCACGCCGACCACGGTACGGAAGCCGCGGGGAGGCCCGCGTCCCGCTGGATGCGGATCCCGGGCCGTCCCCCTTGAGTACTACGCGGGCGTCAGAAGGCCAGCTGGGCGATCTCCTCCGCGACGACGGCGCACGCGTCGGCCGCCGGGTCGACGAGGGGGAAGTGGCCGACGTCCTCCAGGAGCGTCAGGCCCACGGTCTCGCCCGCCTTCGCCGCCGCCTCGACGAAGGCGTCGGCGACCTCGGCGGGGACGGTGAGGTCGGCGCGGCCCTGGACGAGGGCGGTGGCGATGCCGGTGGGCAGCAGCCGGGCCGGATCGGCGGCCGCGACCCGCTCGTCGTACGCCTCCTCGCCGCCGAGCAGCTGGGTCACCGCCCCGCCGCACACGTCGAGCTCGCGGGCCCGGTCGAAGTGGCCGATGGGGGCGAGGGCGACGACGCCGCGCAGCGCGGGCGGGGCGGGCAGCCGCCAGGGGGAGCCGGCGGGCAGCACGTGCCGGGCGGCGGCCCACAGGGCGAGCTGGCCGCCGGCCGAGTGGCCGGTGAGGACGGTGCGGTGCGGGTCGGCCTGCGGCAGGTGGGCGGCGGCGAGCTCCGGTACGGCGTCGAGGGCGGCGGCCACGTCGTCGAAGGTCTCCGGCCAGCGGCCCGCGACCGGGGTCGTACCTCCCTGGTGGGGGAGGCCGGGGCCGCGCCGGTACTCGACGCTGGCGACGGCGAAGCCGCGACGGGCGAGGAAGTCGGCGAAGGGGCTGACGTGCCGCCGGTCGTAGGGGGCCCGCCAGGCGCCGCCGTGCAGGACGACGACGAGCGGGGCGCGTCCGGCGCCGGTCCTGGGGGCGTACAGGTCGACGATCTGGTCGGGGTGGTCGCCGTACGCGGCGGTGGCGTCGGGCGGGACGGCCGGGTGCGAGAAGGCCGATGCCTCTTCGGCGGCGTCGCGCGCGGCGGGGTCCGGCATGGGGTGTTCCAACCTCTCGGTGACGGGGCCGAATCGGCCTGACCTGCGGGGACCGTATCAGGGTCCGGGCCCCGCAGATCAGGTGACGATCATCCGATCTGACGGCCGGTCACCGGCCGTCCGCCACCGGGGAGTCGGCTACGCCGCGGCGGGCGTTCCGGCCAGGACGTCGGCGAGGACGCGGGCCGCGCGCTCGGCGTCCGCGAAGCCGACGTACAGCGGGGTGAAGCCGAACCGCAGGACGTCCGGGCGGCGCAGGTCGCCCACCACTCCGCGCTTGATCAGCTCGGGCATCACGGTGGGCGCGTCCGCGCAGGCCAGCGCCACCTGGCTGCCGCGTTCGGCGTGCGCCTCCGGGGTGACCGGGGTGACCCGGCCCTCGGGGGCGTAGGCCCGCACGCACTCCAGGAAGAAGTCCGTGAGCGCGAGGGACTTGGCGCGGACGGCGTCGATCGCGACCCCGTCCCACACGTTGAGCGCGGCCTCCAGGGCCAGCATGGACAGGATGTCCGGGGTGCCGACGCGGCCCCGGACGGCGCCGTCGGCGGGCCGGTAGCCGGGCGTCATGCCGAAGGGGTCGGCGTGCGAGGTCCAGCCCGGCAGCGGCGAGTCGAAGCGGTCCTGGTGGCGCTCGGCGACGTACAGGTACGCGGGCGAACCGGGGCCGCCGTTGAGGTACTTGTAGGTGCAGCCGACCGCCAGGTCGACGCCGTGCGCGTCGAGGCCGACGGGCAGGGCGCCGGCGCTGTGGCACAGGTCCCAGACGGCCAGCGCGCCCGCCGCGTGGAGGGCGGCGGTGGTGCCGGGCAGGTCGTGGAGCCGGCCGGTGCGGTAGTCGACGTGGTTGACGAGCGCGAGCGCCGTCCGGCTCCCCGCGGCGGCGGGGATGTCGGCCGGATCGAGGGGCACGATCCGGTGACCGGTCATCCGGGCGGCGGACTCGGCGATGTACCCGTCCGTGGGAAAGGTCGACGCGTCCACCAGGATCTCGTCGCGTCCCTCTCCCGCGAGACGGGCCGCGGCGACGACCGCCTTGAAGACGTTCACGCTGGTCGAGTCGCCCGCGACGATCTGCCCGGCGGCGGCGCCGACGAGCGGGGCGATCCGGTCGCCGATCCGCTCGGGGGCGGTCCACCAGCCCGACTCGTCCCAGGAGCGGATCCGCAGCTCGCCCCACTCGCGGCCGATGACGTCGACCATGCGGGCGGGGACGTGCGCGGGGAGCGCGCCGAGCGAGTTGCCGTCGAGGTAGACGGTCTCCTCGTCGAGCGCGAACTTCGCGCGGTGGCCGGCGAGCGGGTCGGCGGCGTCGAGCTCCCTGGCTCGCTCGTACAGGTCAGACATGGCTGCGGGCCGTCCAGAGCTCGGGGAACACGTTCTTCTGGGCGCGCTTCTCCAGCCAGGCCACGCCGGCGGAGCCGCCGGTGCCGGTCTTGGAGCCCATCGCGCGGCGGGTGGCCACCAGGTGGTCGTTGCGCCAGCGCCAGACGAGTTCGGCGACGTCGCTGAGGGCCTCGCCGAGGCGGACGAGGTCCTCGTTCTCCTCCGGAGCCGCGTACAGCCCCGCCCACACGGCCTCGACCTGCGGCGAGGGCTCGTAGCGCTGCGCCAGGTCGCGGGTGAGGACGGACTGCGGCACGGGCAGGCCGCGGCGGGCGAGGAAGCCGAGCACCTCGTCGTACAGGCTCGGCTCGTGCAGCGCCTTCTCCAGCTCGGCGTGGACGCGGGGCGCGCCCCGGTGCGGGACGAGCATGGACGCGGACTTCTCGCCGAGGAGGAACTCCATGCGGCGGTACATCGCCGACTGGAAGCCGGAGCCCTCGCCGAGCGCGCCGCGGTAGGCGTTGAACTGGCCGGGGGTGAGTTGGGAGAGCGGCCGCCAGGAGTGGTTGAGCGCCTCCAGTTCGCGGACCGAGCGCTTGAGCGCGTCGATGGCCACGGGCAGGCGCTCCTCGCGCAGGGCGCGGCTCGCGGTCTCCCACTCGTGGACGATGACCGTGAACCACAGCTCCATGACCTGGGTGGTGACCAGGAAGACCATCTCGCCGGGGTCGTCCGAGCGGAGGTGCTGGAGGTGGGTGAGGACGTCCGCCTGGACGTAGTCCTCGTAGGGCGTCGTGCCGGCGAAGTCGAGGTTCGGCGCGTCGACGACGGGTCCGGTTCCGGGGGAATCGGCAGAACCAGAAGTGGGTGACATTTCTGTCTCCTCGGTACGGGCTACCGGGTAGCGGTCCGCTCCACCGTGCGCGCTCTGCGGCGTGCCACGGGAGCTCCGGTCCCCTCGGGAGGCGTGCTCCTCCGCACGCGTCCCGAACGCATCATGACACGATCGGACCGGTGATGTAGATCCCCTCTTCGTCATACGGAAAAGCGTTCGAACGACATCCGTTCAGGCCCTTGATCTGCTGCATCATCGCCGGGGCGAGCTTCCCCGGTCCCCCGCAGCCCATGTGCTGCCGGATCCCGATCTCGTGGCCGACCTCGTGGTTGATGATCAGGTGCCGGTACTCCTCCGGCGGCCCGGCGAAGGTCGGCGAGCCCAGCAGCCACCGCTTCAGGTTCACCACCACGCCGTCGGTGGTCTCGCAGTTCAGCTCGCCGTGGGTGTTGAGGCCCTGCCGGGCGCAGAGCGCGTCGGCGGTGTCGGGGGTGGCGATCCGGATGACGAAGTCGGCGTTCGACGCCACCAGCTGGAAGCGGCCCCGGCCGTGCGCGGCCCAGCCGCGCGGATGGGCGAGGATCGCCTCGATCTCCTCGGCGGTCCCCCGGGACGAGAGGTCGACGCCGTCCTCGATCTGCACCCGGTAGCGGCGCAGGGTGCCGCTGGTGCCGGTGATCCTGCCGGAGGCGGTGGCGGAGGTGAAGGTGCCCGGCCCGGACTGCGGCACGGTCGGGTTCTTCTTCTTGGTGGCGGTCGGCTTCGGCCTGGGCTTCTTGCTCGGTGTGGGCGTCGGCTTCGGCTTCGGCGCGGCGGTCGTGGCGGCCGGCGCGGGGGTCCGCGGCGCCTCGGAGGGCGGCGAGGAGGTCACCGCCTCCTCCCGCTTCTCCTGGAAGTGGGCGAGCGCCACGCCCGCACCGAGCGAGACGCCCGCCAGGACCAGGGTCGACAGCACGAGCCGGCCGCGGCGCGTGACGCGCGTCCCCGCCCCGCGGCCACCCCCGCCCCGCCGGTCCTCTCGGCGCCGGTCGGGCGCTCCCCGCTTGCCCACGACAGTTCCCCCCTGTTTCAGGCCGTCCGGGGATCGTACCGGCCGACGATGACGGCCCGGCCCGCGCGGGGGAGGCGGCCGCTCCCTCCGGCCGCTGCGCGCGGTGGGCCGGCGGCTTGCCCGCCTCGTGCGCTCGTACGCCGTACAGGAGCGCCCTTCCGTCCCGTCGACGACGGCCGTGTCCGCCCCCGCCGCGAATGGCAGACTGCTTCCATGACGACGCACAAGAACCTGCTCGGCGGCCCGGAGCCGACGTACCTGCCCGAGAACGAAGAGGCGTACCGCCTCCTGGGTGAGGAGTCCCGGCCGCCGGCCGAGGTGGCGGCGAAGGACCCCACCTTCTCGCTCGCCTGGGCGATGCTCGCCGACGACGCCTTCGAGGCGGGCCGGGTGATCGAGTCGTACGCCTACGCGCGCACCGGCTACCACCGCGGCCTGGACGCGCTGCGCCGGGCGGGCTGGAAGGGCCACGGCCCCATCCCCTGGGACCACCGGGCCAACCGCGGGTTCCTCCGCTGCCTCGCCGCCCTCGCCCGTGCCGCCGGCGAGATCGACGAGACGGACGAGAAGGAGCGGTGCTGGCAGTTCCTCAAGGACAGCAGCGCCGAGGCGTACGCCGAGCTGAACCAGTAACGGCCCCCGCGGCCGGGACGCCCGACGGCACCGGGTACCGACCGGTCACTCGGTGCCCGGGTCCAGGGGCGGGGCCGTCAGGGCGCAGTGGGTCCTGCAGGTGGGGTGGCAGGGGGCCGGCCGGGGGGTGCGCATGGTGGCCCAGGAGAGGGCCGCGCCCAGGACGAGGACGCCGGCGCAGAGGGGCATCGCCCGGTCGAAGGTCGCGTCGAACTCCGTCGGCGAGAGGTACGCCGTCGATCCCATGCCCGTCAGCAGCGGCAGCGCCGCCACCGCGACGAGGCCCGCCGCCCGCGCCGCCGCGTTGTTGATGCCGCTGGCGAGCCCGGCGCGGGCGACGTCGACGGAGGCGAGGACCGTCGCGGTCAACGGCGCGACCAGCACCGTCATGCCGACGCCGAGGACGACGAGCGCGGGCAGCACGTCCCGGACGTACGACGGGTCCTCCCCGACCCGCAGCATCAGCAGCATCCCCGCCGCGCACAGCAGCGGGCCGACGGTCAGCGGGACGCGCGGCCCGATCCGCTCCCCCAGCTCGCCGGACTTCGCGGACAGCAGCAGCATCAGCACAGTCGTGGGCAGCAGCGCCGTGCCGGCGGCGAGCGCCGAGTAGCCGGAGACGACCTGGAGCTGGAGCGCGGCGAGAAAGAAGAAGCCGCCGAACGCCGCGTACACGCAGAGCGTCACCACGTTCACGGCGGTGAAGAGCCGGGACCGGAAGATCGACGGCGGCATCATCGCCCGCTCGCCGCGCCGCCGCTCCACCGCGACGAAGCCGGCCCCGGCCAGGAGCCCGGCCGCCCCGGCCCACCAGAGCGCGTCGATCAGCCCGTAGGTGACGAGGCCGAGCGCCGCCGCGCCGAGCACCGCCCCCAGCACGTCGAAGCGCTGCCCGTGGGCGGCCTCGTCACGGGACTCCGGGACGTGCCGCAGCGCGACCGGTACGCAGAGCGCGGCGAGCGGCACGTTCAGGAGGAAGACCCAGCGCCACCCCGGCCCGTCGACCAGCCAGCCGCCGACGAACGGCCCGACCGCGGCCCCGACGCCGCCGAAGCCGGACCAGAGGCCGACCGCGCGGGCCCGGTCGTCGGGGTGGAAGCTCGCCTGGATCAGCGCGAGCGACCCGGGGGTGAGCAGCGCTCCGCCGACGCCCTGGAGGGCCCGCGCGGCGATGAGCACCCCGGCGTCGGGCGCGAGGCCGCACAGCAGGGAGGCGAGCGCGAACCACACGACGCCGACGACGAAGACCCGGCGCCGCCCGTACCGGTCGCCGAGCGAGCCGCCGAGCAGGATCAGCCCGGCCAGCGTCAGCATGTAGGCGTTGACGGTCCACTGGAGCGCCGCGAGATCCGCCCCGAGGTCCGCGCCGATGTGCGGCAGCGCCACGTTGACGACGGTCGAGTCGAGCAGGGCCATCGCCGAGCCGAGCACGGTCGTCAGGACGATCCACCGCCCTCGGGCGGAGGCCATCCGTACCTCGGGCGGTGCCGCGCTCATGCCTGCATGGTCCCCCGTTCCGGGAGCTCCTGCCTCCTCAGCCACCGTCGGTCCGCAGCCGCGTCGCCGCCCTGACCAGCGCGTCCACGCCCCGTTCGGCCTTGGCACGCGGGCAGCCCACGTTGAGCCGGACGAAGCCGGGGGTGCCGTACGTACCGCCGGGCATGATCGCGACCTTCTCCGTGCGGACCAGTTCCTCCTGGAGCCGCGACTCGTCGATACCGAGCGGCCGGAGGTCGATCCAGGCGAGGTAGCCAGCCTGCGGCGGGTGCCACTCCACTCCCGGCAGCCCCTCCCGCAGCCGCTCGGCGAGCATCGTCATCGTCCCGGCGACGTACGTCCGCAGCGCGTCGAGCCAGGGCGCGCCGTGCCGGTAGGCGGCGACGTGCGCGGTGAGGGAGAGGACGGCCGGTGAGGCGAGGCCCTCGCCGGTCTCCATGCGGCGGACGAACTCCGCCCGCTCCTCCGGGTCGCCGACGAAGCCGTACGAGCCGGAGAGCGCCGGGAAGTTGAAGGCCTTGGTGCCGGAGGTGACGAGCGCCCAGCGCCGGTCGCCGCCGGCCTCCGCGACGCGGGTCCAGGGAATGTGGCGGTGTCCGGCGGAGGTGAGGTCGGCGTGGATCTCGTCGCTGACGACGGGGACGTCGTACCGGCGGGCGAGCCGGGCGAACTCGCTCAGCTCCGCCTCCGTCCACACCCGCCCGGTGGGGTTGTGGGGCGAGCACAGCAGCAGCATCGTGGTGTCCGGGCGGGCCAGTTCCCGCTCCAGGGCCTCCAGGTCGCCGACCGGGACTCCGCGCAGTGCGCGGCCGAGACCGGTGACCGCCTTGCGGAAGCCGTCGTAGGTGGGGGTGTGGGTGACGACGCCGTCGCCGGGACGGGTCCACATCCGCAGCAGCTGGGAGAGCTGGTAGAGCACGGAGGGCGCGTACACCAGCGCCTTCGTGTCGACGGCGGTGTCGAACCGGGTCGCGTACCAGTGGCGCACGGCCTCCTGGAAGCCCCCGGGCCCGCCGAGCCGCCAGTCCGTGTAGCCGAAGACGCCGTGGTCGATCCGGGCGCGCAGCGCGTCGAGGACCTCGGGCGGGGAGGCGAAGTCCATGTCGGAGATGGTGAAGGGGAGCAGGTCGGAGACGCCGAAGCGGTCCGCGATCCCGTCCCACTGCACCGACCAGCTGCCCCGCCGGTCCCGTGCCTCGTCGAAGTCGTACATCACGCTCCCGTTCCCCTCGGGTACGCGAAGGGCCCGGCACCCACGCGGGGGTGCCGGGCCCTTCGGTCACGGCTTACTTCAGCTTCTTGCCGGCCGAGCGCAGCGCCTCGCACGCCTCGGTGACGCGCGCGGCCATGCCCGCCTCGGCGAGCTTGCCCCACGTGCGCGGGTCGTAGGTGGACTTCTTGCCGACCTCGCCGTCGACCTTCAGCACGCCGTCGTAGTTGCGGAACATGTGGTCCACGACCGGACGGGTGAAGGCGTACTGGGTGTCGGTGTCGAGGTTCATCTTCACCACGCCGTTCTCGATGGCGGTGGCGATCTCCTCGGCGGTCGAGCCGGAGCCGCCGTGGAAGACGAAGTCGAACGGGGACGCCTGGCCGAACTTCTCGGCGACACCGGCCTGGAGGTCCTTGAGGAGCTCCGGGCGCAGGACGACGTTGCCCGGCTTGTAGACGCCGTGCACGTTGCCGAAGGAGGCGGCGAGCAGGTAGCGGCCCTTCTCGCCCAGGCCGAGGGCCTCGGCGGTGCGGATCGCGTCGTCGACGGAGGTGTACAGCTCGTCGTTGATCTCGTGGCTGACGCCGTCCTCCTCGCCACCGGTCGGGGTGATCTCGACCTCAAGGATGATCTTGGCGGCGGCGGCCTTCGCGAGCAGCTCCTGGCCGATGGCCAGGTTGTCGGCGAGGGTCTCGGCGGAGCCGTCCCACATGTGCGACTGGAAGAGCGGGTCACGGCCGGCCTTGACGCGCTCGGCGGAGAGGTCGAGCAGCGGGCGGACGTAGCCGTCCAGCTTGTCCTTCGGGCAGTGGTCCGTGTGCAGCGCGACGGTGATGTCGTACTTGGCGGCGACGATGTGGGCGAACTCGGCCAGGGCGACGGCGCCCGTGACCATGTCCTTGCTGTACTGGCCGCCCAGGAACTCGGCACCACCGGTCGAGATCTGGATGATGCCGTCGCTCTGCGCCTCGGCGAACCCGCGCAGCGCCGCGTGGAGGGTCTGGGACGAGGTCACGTTGATGGCCGGGTAGGCGAACTTGCCAGCCTTCGCCCGGTCGAGCATCTCGGCGTAGACCTCGGGGGTTGCGATGGGCATTCGTCCGCTCCTTGTGATGTGCGGGTGTGCGTTGCTGTATCCCTGACCTAGGGCGACGTCATCGTCGGGGCCATCTTTCCAGACTCTTGTACGGGCTCCCACGGGCACCGCGTGCCGAAAGGCGGGGTGTTTCACGTGAAACACCCCGCCTTTCGGCAAAAGCGCAGGTCAGAACCGGAGAAGCCGAGGCGCGGAACCCACGTCACGACTTCGCGGCGGTTCGTCCGGGCGACTAGGAGAGTCCGAGCTCGTCCAGAGCGAAGGCGTAGAGGTACGGCACGCCCGCCGTGCCGCTGATCTTCTCCCCGGCGCCGGTGGCCCGGTCCACGATCGTGGCGACGGCGACGACCTCGGCCCCGGCCGCGCGGGCGGCCTCGACGGCGGTCAGCGGGGAGCCGCCGGTGGTGGAGGTGTCCTCGACGATCAGCACCCGGCGGCCCTTGATGTCCGGCCCCTCGACCTGGCGCTGCATGCCGTGGGCCTTGGCGGCCTTGCGGACGACGAAGGCGTCCAGGCGCTCACCGCGCGCGGCGGAGGCGTGCAGCATCGAGGTGGCGACGGGGTCGGCGCCCAGGGTGAGGCCGCCGACCGCGTCGAAGTCGAGGTCCTTGACCAGGTCGAGCATGACCTGGCCGACCAGCGGCGACGCCGCCCCGTCCAGCGTGATCCGGCGGAGGTCCACGTAGTAGTCGGCTTCCAGACCCGAGGAGAGGGTCACCTTGCCGTGCACCACGGCCTTGTCCTTGATCTGCTGGAGCAGTTCAGCGCGTACGTCAGTCATGCCCCGAGCTTAAGGGCGCCGAGGTCACGGCCGCTGCCAGGCCCAGACGCTCTCGACCTCCAGCGGGTCGATCGGGGTGACCAGCCGCGGGTGGGTGTTGAGGCCGTTCGGCGGGCCGGACTGCGGCTCGACGCAGACCGCGTCCTCGGGCTCGTCGTAGATCACCACCCACTCGGCGCGGCTGCTCACCGTGAGCTCCAGTTCGCCCGGCCAGGTGAGGGTGACGTCGACGCCCTCGGGCATGCCGAAGCAGTCGTCCCAGGGGCCGGGCAGCGGGGCGACGCGGCGGCCGGTGGGCAGGTGGTTCTCGCCGCGCTCCTCCTGCCAGCCGGGCGTGAAGTCGAGGCGCACGTCCTCGCCGCCCGCGCCGAGGTTCCGCAGGAACCAGGGGTGCCAGCCGGCCTGCGCGGGGAAGGAGTCGTCGTACGCCTCCACCCCGAACTTCAGCGTCAGCCGGTCCTCCGCCAGTTCGAGGACCTGGGTGACGCGCCCCTTGTATGGCCACGGGTCGTCGAGCTCGCAGGTGAGGACGGCCTCGGTGGCGGTGGCCCGGGCCACCGTCCAGGCCCGGTCGCGGACGGTGCCGTGAATGGCGTGCGGGGGCGCGTTGACGGGTAGCTGGTGGGTGGTGGCCCCGTCACGGAACCGGCCGTTCTCGGTCCGGCCGCACCAGGGCACCATCGGGAAGCTGCCGTAGCGCTCGCCCTGCTTCAGGACCTCGGTGCCCGCGATCCGCAGGCTCTCGATCCGGCCGCCGCGTGCGGCGTTGATGGTCAGCTCGGCGTCGCCCGCCGTCAGTCGCGTCAGGTTGCTCACGCCCCGACCCTAAGTCAGGGGGCCCGCCGGATTGGACCGTTTCAACGCGGGACTTGCCCCGAGTACGGCCCGGGACTTTCCGGGGCCCTCAGCGACGGCGGCGCAGCGCCCGGGTCACGACGACCGCGGAGGCGAGGGCGAGCGCGGCGGCGGGGGCGACCCAGCGGAGGGTGGCGCCGGCGGCGCTCGGCGCGGGCGCAGGCACGGGGGCGTACCGGCCGCGCGGCGGCGCGTGGTCGACCTCCTCGGCGCTCCGGCCGATCATCGTCCGGCGGGCATGGGCGGCCTCGGCGGCGGGCTTCGCGGCGGGGAACTCCTGGGCGGCGGCCGGTTCGAGGCGGACGTCCTCGCCGAAACCGCCCTCCTCGGCGAAGCCGTCCCCCTCGCGGAAACCGGCTTCGGGCTCGTCGGCGTCGTCGGCGTCGTCACCCGCGCCGTCTCCGCCCGCGCCGTCTCCGTCGGCACCCGCCGCGTCCGGGCCGGTCCCGTCCGCGCCGCCAAAGGCGCCGGTGCCGGTGCCGAAGGAGGTGGCGCCGCCGGGGGCCTGCTCGGCGGCGAGCTCGGCCGCGAGGGCCGCGGCGGACTCCACGAAGGCGTCCAGGAGGCGGTCGCGGGCGGCGTCACGGGCCTCCTCGGTCTCCTCGGCGAGCCGGCCGGTGGCGGTGAGGGCGCCGGTGAAGCTCAGTGCGGCGCCTTCGGCCGCCGGGGTGAGGACGACGGTCAGGGAGACCTCGACGGCACCCTTGCCGCGGGCCTCGGTGCCCTCGCCCTCGTAGGTGATGGCGCCGTCCCGTTCGACGATCCGCAGCCCGCCCCGGTAGGTGATGGTGTGCCCGCCGACCCGGAGCCGGAACCTCCCGACGACGTCCCGCCCCGCCGGGGAGGCGCCCTCCGTGTCCGCGGAGGCGTCGCGCTGGAGGCCCGGCACACAGCGCGCCACCCGCGCGGGGTCGGTGAGGGTGGCCCGCAGGGCCTCGGCCGGGACCGGGACGAACACCTCATGCTCCATGGGGCCCGAGCCTACTCAGCGGGGCGCCCTGCGTCGCCCGTTCCCCGGCGGAACCCGCCCACGGGTCCTCCGCTCAGTTTCCGTACCGGGGGTGCACCAGCGTCGAGGGGGCGAGCCCGGTGATCCGGGTGCGCTCGGCGCGGCGGGCGGCGGCGGGCAGGTCGCGGGGGCCGAGGGAGCGCAGCGCGGGCCGGTCGGCGGCGAGCCCGAGGACGGGCGGCCGGTCGCCGCGGACGGCGAGCAGGAAGCCCCAGTCGCCGGGGCCGTCCCGTCCCGCGCCCGTCCGTCCGGCCCGGTCGGGGCCGGCCGCGAATCCGGAGGCGCGGCCCTCGGTGCTGTACGGCCGGGTGGCGTAGCCGGCGGCGCGCAGGGTGGCGTCGGCGGTCCAGTAGGTACGGGGCCGGTCGGTGGCGCTCCCGGCGTGCACGACGAGCCGGCCGCCGTCGGCGAGGACGCCCGAGGCCAGGCCGTAGAACTCCTGTGAGTAGAGCTTGGTGCTGGGCGTGATCCCCGGGTCGGGCAGATCGGAGATAAGCACGTCGTACCGTTCCTGCACGTGCCCGGCGGCGCCCCTCAGCCAGTGGAAGGCGTCGGCGTGGACGACCTCGACGCGGGGGTCGCGGAAGGCGTGCCCGTTGAGCGCGGCGAGGGCGGGGTCGGTGCGGGCGAGCCGGACGACGCCGGGGTCGAGCTCGACGACGGTGACGGAGCGGACGCCGGGGTGGCGGAGCACCTCGCGGACGGCGAGGCCGTCGCCGCCGCCGACGATGAGCACGCGGGCGTGCGGCCCGTTCATCGCGGGGTGGACGAGCGCCTCGTGGTACCGGTACTCGTCCTCGCCGGCGACCCGCAGCCGGCCGTCGAGGTAGAGGTCGAGCGGGCCCTCGGGACCGCCGGTGACCACCACTTCCTGGAGGTCGGTGTGGACGGCGACCCGCACCCGCTCCCCGTACACGGCCCTGCGGGCGGCCTGTTCGAAATCGTCGACGAGGACGGTGGCGGTGGCGAGCACGCCGAGGACGGCGAGGTTGACGCCGATGACGAGGGCCCGGCCGCGGGTCGTGAGGTCGCGCCGGAAGAACCAGAGCACCAGGGCGGCGCCCGCGACCGCGTTGACCGCGCCGGTCACGAGCGCCCCGGTGAGCTGGCCGAGCCAGGGCAGCAGCAGGAAGGGGAAGGCGAGGCCGCCGACGAGCGCGCCCACGTAGTCGGCGGCGAACAGGTCGGCGACCGTGCCGGCCGCGTCGTCGGGGTCGCCGGCCCGGGCGGGGCGCCCGGCCCGGCGCGGCCGGCCGGTGGCGACGGACCGCTCCGGCGCCCGCTGTATGAGGGACATGAGCAGCGGGATCTCGGCGCCGATGAGGATCCCGATGGTGAGCGAGAAGGCCACCAGGACACCGCGTGAGGCGCCGATCCAGGCGAAGCACGCGTACAGCACCAGCGCCGAGGTGCCGCCGACGAGCGCGAGGGCCCCCTCGATCAGGCCGAAGCCGACGGCGGCGCGGCAGCGCAGCCGCTTCGCGAGCAGCGAGCCGAGGCCCATCGCGAAGACCATCACCGACAGCACGACGGACGCCTGGGTGACCGAGTCCCCGATCAAGTAGGAGGCGAGGGCGACGAGTTCGAGCTCGTAGACGAGACCGCAGGCGGCGCAGACGAAGACGACCGCGAGGACCGGCCACCGCACCGTGGCGCGCGGCCGCGGCGGCGGTCGGCGCACCCTCGTGGGTGCCAGGGTCGCGGTCGGCTCGATCATGCCGTAACGCTACGTCACGACCTCCTCGCCCCTTGTCACCCACACGAGTGCTCCTGAGGCGCCGGCGAGGCGCGTCAGAGTGTGGCGGGCATACGGGCGCCGATCCTGGTACGGGTGACCACGAGCTGCCCCTCCTGCGGGTAGGCGTGCCAGGTCCGCCAGCGCACCTGGCCCTCGTGACGCTGCGCCAGCATCGCGGTGAAGGCGTGCGGCGAGCCGGGGAAGGTGCCGGCCAGGCCGTGCGGATGATCGGCGACGAGCGCGAGCAGCTCCTGCGCCCGGCCCGCGAAGGAGCCCTGCGTGAGCGTCTCGACGCGCGCCGCGAATTCGTACTCCCATTCACCGACGCGCTTGGAGACGCCGAGCGGCAGCGGGGTGCTGCTGCCCGGCATGCAGGCGACGGTCTCGGAACAGTGGCGGCCCTCCTCTTCGAGCAGAACCTGGTGAGAGGCGCCCAGCAGTCTCAACTGCAGTTTGGCGCCGGAGAGTTCGAGGTCGAGCACGGCGAGCGCGGGCAGCGGCTCGCGGCCCAGCGCCCAGGCCAGGTCGGCCGCGCGCGTGTCGGTGTAGGAGGTCTTCAGGGTGGTGAGCATGGGTCGGCTCCGCAAACACGGTTTGACGGGTGGGCCGGGGGCGCCCCGGAGAGGGTTCAGCAGGAGTGGGGGGAGGCACCGGCTCGGGTCCACACACGGTCCGAGGGCTGTCTCTGACACGAGCGAGAGAACCACGTACTCCGGGCGACTCGCAGCGTTTTTACCCAACTTGCCTTGGTTTCCATCCCCTTCGGGGACCCAACAGTTCAATTGTTCAAACAGAATCGATCGTTGAGCGACCGACAGAGGTGCTCATGACGCCAATCCCGCCCTGCTCCGCACCCGTTGAACCCCTAGGACCCCCCGCCGCACCCGCCGCCGCAGCTGGAGCCGCACGAGCTCGATCCGCCGCAGCTGGTGCCCCCGTCCCCGCCGCCGGACCAGCCGCGCCGCTTCTTGCCCTTCCTCCTGCCGCCGGCGGTCGCCACCGCGAAGCCGACCCCCGCCACGATCATGAACGCGATGACCAGGGACGTCATCCTCATCACCCCCCGTACGGCGGCACCCTGCCGCCTCCGCTCGGGAGATTCCCACCCCGCTCCGCGCCCAAAGCGCACTTGAGCCAATCAAGAGCTTCGGCCCAGGATGACCGCCATGACACGACCGCTGCTCAACCGCCGGCTCGCCGCGTTCGGAACCACGATCTTCGCCGAGATGTCCGCGCTCGCCGCCAGGACCGGATCGATCAACCTCGGTCAGGGCTTCCCCGACACCGACGGCCCCGAGGAGATCCGCGAAGCCGCGGTGCGCGCCCTGCGCGACGGCCGGGGCAACCAGTACCCGCCCGGGCCCGGCGTCCCCGAGCTGCGCACCGCGATCGCCGACCACCAGCGCGCCCGCTACGGCCTGGAGTACGACCCGGACACCGAGGTCCTGGTCACCGCCGGTGCCACCGAGGCGATCGCGGCGGCCCTGCTCGCCCTGGTCGGCCCCGGCGACGAGGTCGTCGCCCTGGAGCCGTACTACGACTCGTACGCGGCCTGCGTGGCGATGGCCGGCGGCACCCGGGTCCCGGTCACCCTCCGCCCGCACGAGGGCCGCTACGTCCTCGACCTCGACGAGCTGCGGGCGGCGGTCACCCCGCGCACCCGCCTCCTCCTGCTCAACACCCCGCACAACCCGACCGGCACCGTCCTGACCCGCGCCGAGCTGACCGCCGTCGCCGAGCTCGCCGTCGAACGGGACCTGCTGGTCGTCACCGACGAGGTCTACGAGCACCTGCTCTTCGACGGTGCCGAACACGTGCCGATCGCCACCCTCCCCGGCATGCGGGAGCGCACGGTGACCATCGGCTCGGCCGGCAAGACGTACTCCTTCACCGGCTGGAAGGTCGGCTGGACCACCGCGAGCCCGGAACTGACCTCGGCGGTCCGCTCGGCGAAGCAGTTCCTCACCTATGTGTCCTCCGGCCCGTTCCAGTACGCGGTCGCCGAGGCCCTGCGCCTCCCCGACGCGTACTACGACGGGCTGCGCGCCGACCTCCAGGCCAAGCGGGACCTGCTGAGCGAGGGCCTCGCGGAGGCCGGCTTCGAGGTCTACCGCCCGCGCGGCACGTACTTCGTCACCACCGACATCCGCCCCCTCGGCGCCGACGACGGCTTCGCCTTCTGCCGCTCGCTGCCGGAGCGGGCCGGGGTCGTCGCCATCCCGAACGCGGTCTTCTACGACCACCGCGAGGCCGGCGCCCCCTTCGTCCGCTTCGCGTTCTGCAAGCGGACCGACGTCCTGGAGGAGGCGGTCTCCCGGCTGAAGCGGCTGGGCTGAGAACGCCGGAAGCCGGGTCCCCGTGCGGGGACCCGGCTTCCGGCCGTGCCGGTGACGGGGCTCAGGCCTCGTCGCCCTCGGACTTCTCCTCCGCGGAGGCCAGCCCGAACTGCTCGACGATCCACTTGTCGAACTCGATGGAGGCGCGGACCCAGCTCACCGTGGAGGACACGAAGTGCTCCAGGGCGACGCCGGTGCCGATCAGCATCTGGGCCTCACCGATGAGACGGAGGGTGGCGGAGCCGTCCTCCTCCTCGTGCAGGTGGGTGTAGACCTTCGGCCACAGGGTGCGCCGGTTCCAGTCGTCGATCGCGTCGAGGATCTTGACGCGGTCGTCGGCCGAGTGCGGACGGTCGTAGAACGTGCGCACCGAGAACACCTGCTGCTCGTTCTCGCCGCGGAACATGAAGTAGGTGCGGAAGTCCTCCCACGGCGCCGCGAGGTCACCCTCGTCGTCGACGACGTACTTGAGCTCCATCTGCTCCAGGAGCTGCTTCACCAGGTCCTGGTCGGGGACGACGGGGCCCGCCGGTCCTGCCTGGGGCTGGGGCTGTCCCCCGAAATTCGGAATCGAGGACGGGTCGATGCTCACCGTGAATTTCCCTTCGTACGGATGTCGCCATCCTCTCCCATACCGGCCGGTCCGTGGCAAGCCCCGCCGGTGCGGATCCGCTGCGGGCTGACAGGATCCGCACCCATGGCCCTACCCGGCCCGCCCGACGATCAGCCCGTCCTCGAAGCGGTCCACGCGGACGGTGTCGCCGTCGCGGACCTCTCCGGCCAGGATCTCCTTGGCGAGGCGGTCCCCGATGGCCGTCTGGATGAGGCGGCGCAGCGGGCGGGCGCCGTAGGCGGGGTCGTTGCCCTCCTCGGCCAGCCACTCCAGGGCCTCCGGGGTGACGTCCAGGGTGAGCCGGCGGTCGGCGAGCCGCTTGGCGAGCCGGTCGATCTGGAGGCGGGCGATGCGGCCCAGCTCGGCGCGGTCGAGCGCCGAGAAGACCACCAGGTCGTCGAGGCGGTTCAGGAACTCCGGCTTGAAACTGGCCCGGACGACCTCCAGGACCTGCTCCTTCTTCACCTCGTCCGAGGTCGTCGGCTCCACCAGGTACTGGCTGCCCAGGTTGGAGGTGAGGATCAGGATGGTGTTGCGGAAGTCGACCGTGCGGCCCTGGCCGTCGGTGAGCCGGCCGTCGTCGAGGACCTGGAGCAGGATGTCGAAGACCTCCGGGTGCGCCTTCTCCACCTCGTCGAGCAGGACGACGCTGTACGGGCGGCGGCGGACGGCCTCGGTGAGCTGGCCGCCCTCCTCGTAGCCGACGTAGCCGGGGGGCGCGCCGACCAGACGGGCGACGGAGTGCTTCTCGGAGTACTCCGACATGTCGATGCGGACCATGGCCCGCTCGTCGTCGAAGAGGAAGTCGGCGAGCGCCTTCGCCAGCTCGGTCTTGCCGACGCCGGTGGGGCCGAGGAAGAGGAAGGAGCCGGTGGGCCGGTCGGGGTCGGCGATCCCGGCGCGGGTGCGGCGCACCGCGTCGGAGACGGCCCGGACGGCCTCGGTCTGGCCGATGAGCCGGCGGCCCAGCTCGTCCTCCATGCGGAGCAGCTTCTGGGTCTCGCCCTCCAGCAGGCGGCCGGCGGGGATGCCGGTCCAGGCGCCGACGACGTCGGCGATGTCGTCGGGTCCGACCTCCTCCTTGACCATGGTGTCCTTCTGGACCTCGCGCTCGGCCTCGGTGGCCTCCGCGAGCTCGCGCTCCAGGGTGGGGATCTCGCCGTAGAGCAGCTTGGAGGCGGTGTCGAAGTCGCCGTCGCGCTGGGCGCGCTCGGCCCGGCCGCGGGTCTCGTCGAGCCGTTCCTTCAGCTCGCCGACGCGGTTGAGGGACTGCTTCTCCTTCTCCCAGCGGGCGGTGAGGCCGCGCAGCTCCTCCTCGCGGTCGGCGAGGTCGCGGCGGAGCTTCTCCAGGCGCTGGACGCTGGCCGGGTCGGTCTCCTTGGCGAGGGCCAGCTCCTCCATGCGGAGCCGGTCGACGGAGCGCTGGAGCTCGTCGATCTCGACCGGGGAGGAGTCGATCTCCATGCGGAGCCGGGAGGCGGCCTCGTCGACGAGGTCGATGGCCTTGTCGGGGAGGAAGCGGGAGGTGATGTACCGGTCGGAGAGGGTCGCGGCGGCCACCAGGGCGGAGTCGTTGATCTGCACCTTGTGGTGGGCCTCGTACCGGCCCTTGAGGCCGCGGAGGATGGCGACGGTGTCCTCGACGGACGGCTCGGCGACCAGGACCTGCTGGAAGCGGCGCTCCAGGGCGGGGTCCTTCTCGATGCGCTCGCGGTACTCGTCGAGGGTGGTGGCGCCGACCATGCGGAGCTCGCCGCGGGCCAGCATCGGCTTCAGCATGTTGCCGGCGTCCATGGCGGAGTCGCCGCCGGCGCCGGCCCCGACGACGGTGTGCAGTTCGTCGATGAAGGTGATGATCTGGCCGTCGCTCTCCTTGATCTCGGAGAGGACGGTCTTCAGGCGCTCCTCGAACTCGCCGCGGTACTTCGCGCCGGCGACCATCGCGCCGAGGTCCAGGGAGACGAGCCGCTTGTTCCGCAGCGACTCCGGGACGTCGCCCTTCACGATCCGCTGGGCGAGGCCCTCGACGACGGCGGTCTTGCCGACGCCGGGCTCGCCGATGAGGACCGGGTTGTTCTTGGTGCGCCGGGAGAGGACCTGGACGACCCGCCGGATCTCGTGGTCGCGGCCGATCACCGGGTCGAGCTTGCCCTCGCGGGCGGCGGCGGTGAAGTCGGTGCCGAACTTCTCCAGGGCCTTGTACGAGCCCTCCGGGTCGGCGGTGGTCACGCGGCGCCCTCCCCGGGACTTCTCGAAGGCGTCCTGGAGCCGGCGGGCGGTGGCGCCCTGCCGGTCGAGGACCTGGCCGGCCTGCCCGCCCTTGGCGGCGAGGCCGATGAGCAGGTGCTCCGTGGACAGGAACTCGTCACCGAGCTTCTTGGCGCGCTCGGCGGCGTCCGCGATGACGGCGAGCAGCTCGCGGTTCGGCTGCGGCGGCGCGACGGTAGAGCCGGTCACGCTGGGCAGGGCGGCGAGCAGCCGCTCGGCCCCGGTGCGGACGGCGGCCTGGTCGGCCTCGACGGCGGCGAGCAGATCGGTGATGTTCTCGTTGTCCTGACCGGCCAGCAGCGCCAGAAGAAGATGTGCGGGGGTCAGGTCGGCGTGCCCCTGGGACACGGCGCGGCTGCTCGCCGCGTTCAGCGCGTCCCGGCTCCTGTTGGTCAGTTCTGCGTCCACGTGCGGGGTCTCCTCCTGGGTGTGGTCCTCTGGGTCCTTCTTACTTCTCTGACTCATACAGCGTACATAAAGTTGAGTCTATTCCGCTCAAGGTATCGGCGGGGCGAACGCCGGGGGTAGTTTCCGGGCATGGCGACTGACCCGAGGAACCCCCCGGACTCGTACCTCAGCTTCTGGCGCGAGTACCACATGTGCACGCTGACCACCCCGCGCCCGGACGGCACCCCGCACGTGGTGGCCGTCGGCGTCACGTACGACCCCGAGCACGGCCTGGCGCGGGTCATCACCAACAAGAACAGCCGGAAGGTCGCCAACGTCCTGGCGGCGGGCGCGGAGGGCGCGCGGGTCGCGGTCTGCCAGGTCGACAAGGGGCGCTGGGCCACCCTGGAGGGCGTCGCCCGGATCCGCGCGGAGGCGTCGGAGGTCGCCGACGCGGTGGCGCGCTACGCCGAGCGCTACGGCCGCACCCCGACGCCCAACCCCGACCGGGTCGTCATCGAGATCGCCCTCACCCGGGCGATGGGCCGCGCCTGACCCCTCGCGCCCGCGCCCTCCTGCGGGAACCGCCCCGGAAAAGCACAACGGCGCCATCGCGGTTCAGGTCCGCGATGGCGCCGTTGTGTGGGGGAAGCACCTGGGCGATCTACAACGACGGGGGGATCGCTCAGGCACTGCGGGGGGTGGCGGAGATGGTCTCGGATTCGAACCGCGCCTCGACCGGCTGGTGGTCGCGCTGGTCCAAGTTGACGAAGATCATGCCGTACCGGATGGCACAGCGGACGGGCTGGGGGGCGCCGCGTGGACGGCGGAGGCACCGGTAGGCACGGATGTCCTCGTCGTCCCCGCGGACGACGACGATCGGCTCACCGAAGAGGGTGACCTTCAACGACTCGCCACGGCGCGGCACCGCGGTGACGAGGTCGATGAAGTGCCACCCCGACCGGTAGGCACTCGCCATCTCGCGTCGAAAACGAGGGTCTTCGGGAACCGTCATGCCCTGACGGACCCCCAGCCGGGGTCGGCGGCCGGCGCCACACCCCATCCGGGATCGGCGACCGTCGACTGCAGCAGACCCCAGCCCGGATCGGCGCTGACGACCTGCGTCTGCGAACCCCACCCCGGGTCCTGGGCCATCGAGACAGCGCCCACAGCTGCAGCAGCCATCAGCGCGGCACCGACTACGGTGCGTATGAGCTTCTTGGACATGACCGAGCAACCTCACTCGAAGGTGTGTAACTACCTGCTCCCCCGCAAGTCACGACGATCGCTCACTCATGCCGTTTCCACCACTCGCCCAATGCATCATGTTCCTGTAATGCAAGAGCCTGGGGGTGTACGTATGCGGATAGAACCTGACCAAAAGGTGCATTCTCACACGCACGCAGACCTGTGCGAACCGGGCACTCGGCTCTACTCGGAGGCCCTCAGAGAAGGCCGGATCGCCCGGTCCGAGATCTCGCCCGCACCCTGCCTGATGGACCTGGACCTGCTGCGCCCCGACCCCGACGACGCCGAATGGCTCCGCCCCGTGGCTCCGACGGCCGCCCTCGCCCGCCTCCTCGACCCGCTGGAGAAGGAGATCCAGGAGCGCCGGCGCATGACCGTCACCCTCGCCGACGCCTTCGAACCCTTCATGGCCCTCGGCGCCCGCGACCCCTCGATGACCCACGCCATCACCGTCCTCGAAGGACTGGAGCGGATCAACGACAGCCTGGACCGCGCCGTCGCCGCATGCACCTCGGAGCTGCTCACGGTACAGCCGGGGAAGGGCCGCAGCGCGCAGACCTTCGGAGAAGCACTCCGCCGGGTGCGGCCGCTGCTCGGCCGGGGCATCCGGATGCGCACGCTGTACCAGCACACCGCGCGCCACCAGCCCATCACCCTGGCGTACCTGGAACGCATCGGCTCCGAGGTCGAGGTCCGGACGCTGGAGGAGATCATCGACCGGCTCATCATCGTCGACCGCAAGGTCGCCTTCGTCCCGGCCAGCCGCGACCGCACCATCGCCCTCGAACTGCGCCACCAGGGGCTCGTGGAGTACCTCGGCGGCGTCTTCGACCAGTTCTGGCTCCAGGCGACGCCCCTGGACGCCCCGGTCACCTACCAGCCGCAGCTCAGCGGGATCACCGGCGTCCAGCGCTCCATCGCCCGGCTCCTCGTCGAGGGCCATGTCGACGAGGCCATCGCCCGCCGGCTCGGCATGAACGTCCGCACCTGTCGGGCCCACATAGCGAAGCTCGCGGCCACCCTCGGCAGCGGGAGCCGCGCCCAGCTCGGCTACCTCATCGCCCGCTCCGGCCTGCTCGAACGCGAGATCTGACCGCCGGACGCGCGAAAGGCCCCTCCCAGCGGGAAGGGCCTTCAACGGTCCACGGCGGCGCGGTCGGCGGCCGCCGACCGGCGTCGGCCGGGGTCAGTCGCCGCGCTTCGGCGCCGGCCGCCAGACGACCAGGGCGCTGGTCTGCTGCACGTCGGTGTACGGCACCAGGTCGCGCCGGTACGAGGCGTGCACCTGGGCCTCGCGCTGGCGCATCGCGGCGGCCGCGCCGTCGACGGCCGCCGAGAGCTCGGCGACCCGGGACTGGAGCGCGGCGACCTGGTTCTCCAGCTCGATGATGCGCTTGATCCCGGCGAGGTTGATGCCCTCGTCCTGCGACAACTGCTGGACCTGGCGGAGCAGTTCGATGTCGCGGGCCGAGTAGCGCCGACCCCGGCCGGCCGTGCGGTCCGGGGAGACCAGGCCCAGGCGGTCGTACTGGCGCAGGGTCTGCGGATGCAGCCCCGACAGCTGGGCCGCCACCGAGATGACGTACACCGGGGTCTCGTCGGTCAGTTCGTACGGGTTGCGTCTGCGTCCGTCCACCGCGTCAGGCTCCCTTCGCCGCCTCGAACAGCTCCGCCCTGGGGTCCGTCGAGGCGGTCGCCTCGCGGTAGGTCTCCAGGGCCTCGCGGGCCTTGTCGTCCAGTTCCTTGGGCACCGCGACCTCCACCGTCACCAGCAGGTCGCCGCGCGTGCCGTCCTTGCGGACCGCGCCCTTGCCGCGGGCGCGCATGGTCCGGCCGTTCGGGGTGCCCGCGGGCAGCTTGAGCGTGACCGCGGGGCCGCCGAGCGTCGGGACCTTGACCTCGCCGCCGAGCGCCGCCTCCACGAAGGAGACCGGCACCGTCACGGTGAGGTTGTCGTCCTTGCGCCCGAAGACCGGGTGGGCGTCGACGTGCACCACGACGAACAGGTCGCCGTGGGGTCCGCCGCGCTCGCCCGGGGCGCCCTTGCCGCGCAGCCGGATCTTCTGCCCGTCGGAGACGCCCGCCGGGATCCGGACCTGCATGGTCCGCGAGGACTTGGCCCGCCCGGAGCCCTTGCAGACCTCGCAGGGGTTCTCGGCGATCAGGCCGCGGCCCTTGCAGTCGACGCACGGGTCGGTCAGCGAGAAGCCGCCGCCGCTGCCGCGCGAGACCTGGCCGGTGCCGACGCAGGTCGGACACACCCGCGGCGTGCCGTTCTTGTCGCCGGTGCCCGAACAGGCCGTGCAGGGCTGCTGGCTGGACATCCGCAGGGGCACGGTCGCGCCCTCGATCGCCTCGGTGAAGCTGAGCGTCACCTCGGACTCGATGTCCTGGCCGCGCCGGGGCTGGGTGCGGGCACCCGCGCCGCCGCCGCGGTTGAACAGTCCTCCGAAGACGTCCCCGATGCCACCGCCGCCGAAGCCGCCGGCCCCGCCCTGGGCGCCTCCGAAGAGGTCGCCCAGGTCGAAGTTGAACGAGCCGCCGGCCCCGGGCCCGCCGGCCCGGAAGCCGCCGTTCCCGAAGAGGGCGCGCGCCTCGTCGTACTCCTTGCGCTTCTTGGGGTCGCCGAGGACGTCGTTCGCCTCGGAGATCTCCTTGAAGCGCTCCTCGGCCTTGGTGTCGCCCTTGTTGGCGTCCGGATGGTTCTCGCGGGCGAGCTTCCGGTACGCCTTCTTGATCTCGGCCTCGGTGGCGTCCTTGGGGACGCCGAGGACCTTGTAGTAGTCCTTCTCGACGAAGTCCTTCGTGCTCATCGACGTCCCTCCTCCCGCGCGCGGGTGTGGCTGCTTACTCGCTGTCCTTCTCGGAGTCGTCCGACTCCTCGGCCTTCGCCGCACCGCCGGGCTGCGCGCCCGGCTGGGGCTCGGCGACGGCCACCCGGGCGGGCCGGACGGTCCGCTCGCCGATCCGGTACCCCGGCTGCAGGATCGCGACGCAGGTCGTCTCGGTGACGTCCGGCGCGTACGAGTGCATCAGGGCCTCGTGGATCGTCGGGTCGAAGGGCTCGCCCTCCTTGCCGAACTGCTGGAGCCCCATCTTGGCGACCACGGTCTCCAGCGATTCGGCGACCGACTTGAAGCCGCCCACGAGCTCGCCGTGCTCCCGGGCCCGGCCGATGTCGTCGAGGACCGGGAGCAGGTCGGACAGGAGGCTCGCGACCGCGATCTCCTTGACCGTGACCCGGTCCCGCTCGACCCGGCGCCGGTAGTTCTGGTACTCCGCCTGGAGCCGCTGGAGGTCCGCGGTCCGCTCGGAGAGCGCCGTGCGGGCCTGGTCCAGCTGCGCCAGGAGAGCCGTGTCCGTCACGTCCCCGGCCGGGGCCGCCGTGTCCTCGGTGGACTCGGTGGACTCGGCGGCGTCGCCGGCGTCGCCGGAGGGGACGTCGGGCTTCTCCTCGAAGCCCGGAGTCTCCTCGCTCACGCCTGGCCGTCCTTCTTGGGCTCGTCGTCGACGATCTCGGCGTCCACCACGTCGTCGTCGGCCTTCGCCTGGCCGGCGTCGGCGCCACCCGCGGCCTGGGCGGCCTGGGCGTCGGCGTAGAGGGCCTGGCCGAGCTTCTGGGAGACGGCCGCGACCTTCTCGGTGGCGGTGCGGATCTCGGCGGTGTCCTCGCCCTTGAGCTTCTCCTTCAGCTCGGCGAGAGCGGCCTCGACCTCGGACTTCACGTCGCCCGGGACCTTGTCCTCGTTGTCCTTGAGGAACTTCTCGGTCTGGTAGACGAGCGCCTCGCCCTGGTTGCGGGACTCGGCGGCCTCGCGGCGACGGTGGTCCTCGTCCGCGTACTGCTCGGCCTCCTGGCGCATCCGGTCGACCTCGTCCTTCGGCAGCGAGGAGCCGCCGGTGACGGTCATCTTCTGCTCCTTGCCCGTGCCCAGGTCCTTCGCGGTCACGTGCATGATGCCGTTGGCGTCGATGTCGAAGGCGACCTCGATCTGCGGGACGCCGCGCGGGGCCGGCGGGAGGCCGGTCAGCTCGAACATGCCGAGCTTCTTGTTGTACGCCGCGATCTCGCGCTCGCCCTGGTAGACCTGGATCTGCACGGACGGCTGGTTGTCCTCGGCCGTCGTGAAGATCTCGGACCGCTTGGTCGGGATCGTGGTGTTGCGCTCGATGAGCTTGGTCATGATGCCGCCCTTGGTCTCGATGCCGAGGGACAGCGGGGTGACGTCGAGGAGCAGGACGTCCTTGACCTCGCCCTTGAGGACACCGGCCTGGAGGACGGCGCCGATGGCGACGACCTCGTCCGGGTTCACGCCCTTGTTGGCCTCGTTGCCACCGGTCAGCTCCTTGACGAGCTCGGCGACGGCCGGCATGCGGGTCGAGCCGCCGACCAGGACCACGTGGTCGATCTCGGAGAGGGCGATGCCCGCGTCCTTGATGACGTTGTGGAACGGGACCTTGCAGCGCTCCAGGAGGTCCGAGGTGAGCTGCTGGAACTGGGCGCGGGTGAGCTTCTCGTCCAGGTGCAGCGGGCCCTCGGCGGAGGCCGTGATGTACGGGAGGTTGATGGAGGTCTCGGTCGAGGAGGAGAGCTCGATCTTCGCCTTCTCGGCCGCCTCGCGCAGACGCTGGAGCGCCATCTTGTCGGCGGAGAGGTCGACGCCGTGACCGTTCTTGAACTGGGTCACCAGGTAGTCGACGACGCGCTGGTCCCAGTCGTCGCCACCGAGGTGGTTGTCGCCGTTGGTGGCCTTCACCTCGACGACGCCGTCGCCGATCTCCAGGAGGGACACGTCGAAGGTGCCGCCACCGAGGTCGAAGACGAGGATCGTCTGGTCGTCCTTGTCGAGGCCGTAGGCCAGGGCGGCCGCGGTCGGCTCGTTGACGATGCGCAGGACGTTGAGGCCCGCGATCTCACCGGCCTCCTTGGTGGCCTGGCGCTCGGAGTCGTTGAAGTACGCCGGAACGGTGATGACCGCGTCGGTGACCTTCTCGCCCAGGTAGGCCTCGGCGTCGCGCTTCAGCTTCTGGAGGATGAAGGCGGAGATCTGCTGCGGGTTGAAGTTCTTCCCGTCGAGCTCGATCTTCCAGTCGGTGCCCATGTGGCGCTTCACGGACCGGATGGTCCGGTCGACGTTGGTGACGGCCTGGCGCTTGGCCACCTCGCCGACGAGCACCTCGCCGTTCTTCGCGAAGGCGACGACGGACGGCGTGGTCCTGGCGCCCTCCGCGTTCGTGATGACGGTGGGCTCGCCGCCTTCCAGAACGCTGACGACGGAGTTAGTCGTGCCCAGGTCGATGCCGACCGCACGTGCCATTTCGATTCCTCCAGCTGACTGACTTGAGTGGAACTGACTCAAGGATGCATGACGGGATGGACGACGTCAACAGAGCTGAGTCGAGTCGACTCAACTCTTCGTCGGCCCGACCACTCAAAGAGACGCGAGAAGCGCGTCGCTCCCTGACGCGCGCCGCGAGAAGTGGGAGAGTCCCGATGCCCCGCGCGGGGCAAAGCGGGCATATTCCACGAACATCCCATCATCTCAGCCGGAGGGGTCCGGGGCATGACGGCGAACCGCACGCGGCACAGGCACCGCACCTTCGACCTCAAGCGCGCCTTCGACCTGTTCGGCGGTACGGCCCTGCTCGTCCTGCTCTCACCCGTGCTCGGCGCGGCCGCGCTCTCGCTCTCCCTCGCCCAGGAAGGGCCCGTGCTGCGCCGCCGCACCATGGCGGGGCTGCGCGGCCGGCCCTTCACCATGCTGACCCTGCGCACCCGGAGCCCGCTGGCCGCCCTGCCGCTGCTGCTGCACGTCGTACGGGGCCAGATGTCGCTCGTCGGACCCTGCCCGCTCTCCCCCGGCCACCCCGAGTGCACGGGCGAGGCGCGGCGCCGGCTCTCCGTCCGCCCGGGGCTGACCGGCCCGTGGCAGATCACCGACCGCTCCGACCTGCCCTGGGAGGAGCGCGAGCTGCTCGACCTCCACTATGTGGACCACCACTGGCTCGGCATGGATCTGGCGGTCCTGGCGCGTACGCTTCCAGCAGTCCGCCGTCGTCGTCTCCGTCGCGCCTCCGCCCGCCCGGCAAGGCTTGCCTGAGCGACACAGATCACCGCGAGGGCCGCTACAGCGTGGCGCCGGGAACCGGTAATCTCAGCACGGACTAATTAAGTTACCGCTTAGTAGGCTCAGGGCGAGAGTGAGGGCGAGGCGAGCACAGGCCGCCCCCGCCGCGCCCCAGGCCCGCCCGAGGAGCCCGTCATGCAACTCGCCGCGATCATCGTGTCGCTGACGCTGACCGTGGTCGGCGTTGCCCTGCTCGCTCGCGCCATCGGCCAGTTCGTCCGTTACTTCAAGCTCGGCCAGCCGGTCCCGGCCGGCACCCGCACGGACAACCCCTACCAGCGCAGCGTCACCCTGGTCCGGGAGTTCCTGGGCCACACCCGGATGAACCGCTGGGGCATCGTCGGCTTCGCCCACTGGTTCGTCGCGGTCGGCTTCCTGACCCTGCCGCCGACCATCGTCACGGCATACGGTCAGCTCTTCCAGGCCGACTGGACCCTGCCGATCATCGGCGGCTTCCTGCCGTACGAGATGTACATCGAGTTCATCGGCTCGATGACCGTTCTCGGCATCGCCACCCTGATGGTCATCCGCCTGCTGAGCCTCCCGAGCCGCGCGGGCCGCAAGTCCCGCTTCGCCGGCTCCAAGGCGGGCCAGGCGTACTTCGTCGAATGGGTCATCCTCACCATCGGCCTGGCGATCTACGTGCTCCGCGGCCTCGAGGGCGCGCTCCACCACGTCGAGCACTACGAGGCCGCGTACTTCGCCTCGTACCCGCTGGTCCTGCTCTTCAAGGGCATGTCGGTGGCGACGCTGCAGACGCTCGTCTACCTCTTCGCCATGATCAAGCTCAGCACCACCATGATCTGGATGATCACGGTCTCGCTGAACACCAACATGGGCGTCGCCTGGCACCGCTTCCTCGGCTTCCCGAACATCTGGTTCAAGCGCAACGCCACCGGCGAGACCGCCCTCGGCGCGCTCCAGCCGATGACGACCGGCGGCAAGCCGATCGACTTCGAGGACCCGGGCGAGGACGACGTCTACGGCGTCTCCCAGGTCGAGCAGTTCTCCTGGAAGGGCCTCCTCGACTTCTCCACCTGCACCGAGTGCGGCCGCTGCCAGTCGCAGTGCCCCGCCTGGAACACCGGCAAGCCGCTCTCCCCCAAGCTCCTCATCATGTCGCTGCGGGACCACGCCCACGCCAAGGCGCCGTACCTGCTCGCGGGCGGCGGCAAGGACATGGAGGGCAACGAGAAGGCCTCCGAGGAGCAGCTCAAGGACGTCCCCGCCGCGGCCCTCGCCGAGGCCGAGCGCCCCCTCATCGGCACCGTCGAGGAGAACGGCGTCATCGACCCGGACGTCCTCTGGTCCTGCACCACCTGCGGCGCGTGCGTCGAGCAGTGCCCGGTCGACATCGAGCACATCGACCACATCGTCGACATGCGCCGCTACCAGGTCATGATCGAATCCGCCTTCCCGTCGGAGGCCGGCACGATGCTGAAGAACCTGGAGAAGAAGGGCAACCCCTGGGGCCTGGCCAAGAAGCAGCGCGTCGAGTGGACCAAGGAGGTCGACTTCGAGGTCCCGATCGTCGGCAAGGACGTCGAGGACCTGTCCGAGGTCGACTACCTCTACTGGGTCGGCTGCGCCGGCGCCCTGGAGGACCGCGCCAAGAAGACCACCAAGGCCTTCGCGGAACTGCTGCACATCGCGGGCGTCAAGTTCGCGATCATGGGCGGCGAGGAGAAGTGCACGGGTGACTCCCCGCGCCGCCTGGGCAACGAGCCGCTCTTCCAGCAGCTCGGCCAGGAGAACGTCGCCATGCTGAACATGGCGTTCGGCGAGGACGACGAGGACGAGTCGACGAAGAAGCCGAAGTCGGCCAAGAAGATCGTCTCCACCTGCCCGCACTGCTTCAACACCATCGCCAACGAGTACCCGCAGCTCGGCGGCGAGTACGAGGTCATCCACCACACCCAGCTGCTCCAGCACCTCATCGACGAGGGCAGGCTGATCCCGGTGACCCCGGTCGACGGCCTCATCACCTACCACGACCCGTGCTACCTGGGCCGCCACAACAAGGTCTACACGCCGCCGCGCGAGATCATGTCGGCCGTCCCCGGCCTGCGCCAGCAGGAGATGCACCGCCACAAGGAGCGCGGCTTCTGCTGCGGCGCCGGCGGCGCGCGGATGTGGATGGAGGAGCGGATCGGCAAGCGCATCAACACCGAGCGCGTCGACGAGGCCCTGTCGCTCAACCCGGACATCGTCTCCACCGCCTGCCCGTTCTGCCTCGTCATGCTCACGGACTCCGTGAACGGCAAGAAGAACGACGGCAAGGCCAAGGAGAGCCTCCAGGTCGTCGACGTGGCCCAGCTGCTGCTCGACTCGGTGAAGACGCCGATCGACCCCGAGCCGGAGGCCCCGGCGGAGGAGCCGGAGCCGGTCGCCTAACCGCTCGTACACGACAGAAGGGCCGCCCCGTCCGAGGACGGGGCGGCCCTTCTCGTCGACGGGTCGACGCCCCTCCGACCCCGACACCTCCCCTAGGGGATGTCACAGCTCGGCACGGAAGGAGCGAGCCCGGCACGATACCGGGTACGTTCATGGACGTGGCTGGATTCAGGAACGGACGCGGCCGGGACAACCGCCCCCCGCAGCAGCATCGACCGCAGCAGGCGCCGTACGGGTACGACGGGGCCCCACAGGGGCACCCGCAGCAGCAGTGGCGGCAACAGCCACCGCAGCAGCCGTACGGGGAGCCGGAGTACTTCGGCGACCCGCACGCGCAGCACCACGCGGCGACGGCGAACAATCCGGGCCACACCCAGATGTTCAGCGTCGACGACCCCTACGGCCGACCCGACGCCTACCAGGCCCCGCCCGCCCCCGTCGGCCCCCGCCTGCCCTGGAAGGCCCTCCTGAGCGGCATCGTGCTGCGCCCGGCGGACACCTTCCTCCGGATGCGCGACCACGCCGTCTGGGGCCCGGCGCTGATCGTCACCTTCCTCTACGGCCTGCTGGCCGTCTTCGGCTTCGACCAGGCCCGCGAGGAGGTGCTGAACGCCACCATCTCCAGCACGATCCCGTACGTCCTGATGACCGGCGTCGGCTTCGTCGTCGCCGGCCTGATCCTCGGCGCGGTCACCCACACCCTCGCCCGCCAGCTCGGCGGCGACGGCGCCTGGCAGCCGACGGTCGGCCTCTCCATGCTGATCATGTCGCTCACCGACGCCCCGCGCCTCCTCTTCGCCCTCTTCCTGGGCGGCGACAACGGCCTGGTGCAGATCATCGGCTGGCTCACCTGGGGCGCGGCCGGCGCCCTCTTCACCCTCATGGTGGGCCGCTCCCACGACCTCCCCTGGCCCAAGGCCCTCGGCGCCTCGGCGATCCAGCTGGTGGCCCTCCTGAGCCTCATCAAGCTGGGCACGCTGTAGCAGGACGCGAGAGAGCCCCCGCCGGGACGTCCGGCGGGGGCTCTCTCGCGTACGGGGGGGCGCTCAGGCGTCGAGGATCTGCCCCTCGCGCTTGACGACGGGGGGCAAGACCGACCAGGGGAAGTTGATCCACTCGTCCGTCTTCTTCCAGACGTACTCGCACTTCACGAGGGAGTGGGACTTCTCGTAGATGACGGCGGAGCGGACCTCGGCGACGTGGTCCTTGCAGAAGTCGTGGACGAGCTTCAGCGTCTTGCCGGTGTCGGCGACGTCGTCGGTGATCAGGACCTTCTTGTCGGAGAAGTCGATCGCGTCCGGGACCGGCGCCAGCATGACCGGCATCTCCAGGGTGGTGCCCACGCCGGTGTAGAACTCCACGTTCACGAGGTGGATGTTCTTGCAGTCCAGCGCGTAGGCGAGCCCGCCGGCGACGAAGACGCCGCCGCGCGCGATGGAAAGGACGATGTCGGGCTCGTACCCGTCGTCGGCGATGGTCTGGGCCAGCTCGCGGACGGCCGTCCCGAAGCCCTCGTACGTCAGGTTCTCGCGCACTTCACTCATGTCCGGCTACCGCCTCACACCTGGGTCCGATGGAAGTTCAAGAAGGAGCGCGAGGCCGTCGGGCCCCGCTGCCCCTGGTACCGGGAGCCGTACCGCTCGCTGCCGTACGGGAACTCGGCGGGCGAGCTCAGGCGGAACATGCACAGCTGCCCGATCTTCATCCCCGGCCACAGCTTGATGGGGAGGGTCGCGAGGTTCGACAGCTCCAGCGTCACGTGCCCCGAGAATCCCGGGTCGATGAACCCTGCGGTGGAGTGCGTGACGAGCCCGAGCCGCCCGAGGGAGCTCTTCCCCTCCAGGCGCGACGCGATGTCGTCCGGCAGGGTGATGACCTCGTAGGTCGAGGCGAGCACGAACTCGCCCGGGTGCAGGATGAACGCCTCGTCGCCCTCCGGCTCGACCTCGCGCGTCAGATCGTGCTGCTCGATCGCGGGGTCGATGTGCGGGTGGCGGTGGTTCTCGAACACCCGGAAGAAGCGGTCGAGCCGCACGTCGATGCTCGACGGCTGCACCATGGATTCGTCGTACGGGTCGATGCGCACCCGCCCGGCATCGATCTCGGCCCGGATGTCCTTGTCTGAGAGAAGCACGCCCCCACGATACGCAGAGGGCGCGGACCTCCCCAATCGGGACCGGCTCCGCGCCCTGCTCGGTTCACCCAGCTCAGCGCTGCTGAACCTCCACCGGCACCGCATGCCTCAACCGCGCGCACCGCGGACACCGGATGAGCCGCCCGGGCCCGATCCGCCCGGCCCCGAGCTGCTGAAGCGGAAACGATACGGTGCTGAACACGTGCCCTTCGGCACAGCGGACGACGGTGCGCTCCACGGAACCCATCAAGTCCCTTCCCCTACCCACATGCTGGCTGAGACAGCCACATTAGGGGATCAACAGGACACCCTCCACGCGGCACTCCGACCCACCGAAGAGAGACGGCTGACGCCACCCGTGGCGCATGGGGTACAGTGTGCAACGATGCGTCCGGCTCATCCGGCCGCAATGCGGATGTAGTTTAATGGTAGAACATGAGCTTCCCAAGCTTATAGCGCGGGTTCGATTCCCGTCATCCGCTCTTCAGCAAAGCCCCAGGTCAACAACCTGGGGCTTTGTCTTTGTCTAGGCCCCTCAGGGGTCGCCGTGCCCTCCGCGTGCCCCAACTCGCAGGAACGCCCTGCTCGGACCGGCACGCGGCGCACCACAGGCATTGCACAGGCAGGTTGGCCAGTCGGGGTTCGGCGAGGATCTGCTCGGCCAGGTCGGGCAGTGCGTGGCGTACTGCGGTGACCTGCCGGTTCGGTTGCCACTGAGGGAGACGTTCGCCCCGGTGGCGGAGCGCGGTCAAGGACCGGGTGGCTGCTGTGTGGTGGGCCGCGCGGAGATGGACGGCTGCTTGCCGTGCGGCCTCGGCCTGTTGGTGGTGGTCGCGGGCGCGGTGCCGGTGCTGGGCGGCGATGACCGCGAGCAGGAGGGCGTAGAGGGCGATCGCGAGGAGCGCGCCGTCCTTGGGGGAGGGCTGGCGCAGGATCGCCTTCACCGCCTGTCGGGTGGCCTGGGCCTGCTGGTGTTCGGCGCGGAGCAGGTGTCCCGTCGACGACCACGGTGAACCGCCGCCAGGCCGAGGCTTCCGTCTGCGTGACGGCGTGACGTCCGTGGCCGTGAGGCGTTCGGCGATCTTTCCTGCCCGCTGGAAGCGGCAGAAGTGTGACAGCCTGACAGGCCACCTCGGCGGGTTGCGCCTACTCTGGAGTTGAGGTATCCGAGAGGCCGGAGGTCATCATGATCATTCTCGGAGTGATCCTGCTCGTCATCGGGTTCGTGGCCGGCATTTCCATCTTGTGGACGATCGGGATCGTCCTGGTCGTGATCGGCCTCATCCTGTGGATTCTCGGGGCGGTCGGTCACGCGGTCGGCGGACGCCGTCATTACTGGTAGTCGGCTCGGCCCCGAGCCGACGCAGCACCCGTGGTCCAGTCTTCACCAGGCCGTCCCGCCTCAGGGAGGCGCAGCGCCATGGTCTTCTTCCTGATCCTGCTCAGCGGCGCCATCACACTGATCGTCATCGGCGCTGTCGTGGACGGGATGCTCTACCTGCTCTCCACCGGGGTGCTGCTTCTCGTCGTCGCCGTGCTGTACCTGCCGGTGCGCTCGATACTGCGCTCGCGCCGGGGCAGGCCCACCGCGTTCTGACGGTGGGGACCAGCCTCGCGGGGCCCTCCGGACGGCCGGCGAGTGGGTGCGGCGGCCCACACCTCGACCGCTCAGTGAGCGGCGAGAAAGATGGCGATGTAGTGGGCGGTGAAGGCCGCCACTGTCAGCGCGTGGAAGACCTCGTGGAAGCCGAACCAGCGGGGCGAGGGGTCGGGGCGCTGGAGGGCGTAGACGACCGCGCCCGCGCTGTAGAGAAGCCCGCCGGTCACGATGAGGGAGACCACGGCCACGCCGCCGCTGTGCAGGAAGTCGGGCAGGTAGCGCACGGGCGCCCAGCCCAGGGCCAGGTAGCAGGGGGTGTACAGCCAGCGGGGAGCTCCGACCCACAGGACACGGAAGGCGATGCCGACCAGCGCGCCCGCCCACACGATCCACAGCAGGACGGACCACTGGTCCGGGGAGAGCAGGAGCACGGCGAGCGGGGTGCACGTGCCGGCGATGATCAGGAAGATGTTGGCGTGGTCGAGGCGGCGCAGAACGGCCTCGCCGAGCGGTCCCCAGGTGCCGAGGTGGTAGACGGCGCTCGTCCCGAACAGCAGCCAGGCCGTGACGGAGTACACGGTGCAGGCCAGCACGGCCTGTGGCGTCCCCGCCAGGCAGATGAGGACGATGCCCATTGCCAGCGACGTGGGGACCATGCCGGCGTGGAGCCAGCCGCGCAGCCTCGGCTTGATCGGGTCCACCAGGTCGGCCGCCCGATCGACCAGCTCGGCCACCGGGCGGGAACCGTCGGCTGCCTCGTCACGCGGTGGTTCCGAGGAAAGGCCGGCACTGCGGGATTCGGCGTCTTCTCGGGTCACTGCTTCCCCTCCCGAATCTGACTGCTGGGTATCACGGGAGACCATGCGCACATGCTAGGAACCTGACCGTGACAGGAGCCCCAGAAGCCCACCTCATCGCGCGTAGTCGTTTCAGGCACCGTACGAATCCGTACCCGGCTGCCTGCCGACGACCGGGACCGCGGCAGTGCGGATGGGGCGGGCCCCCGAGCGCCGTCGGTGTTGCGCGGGCCATCGGTACTCAGGGAACCGGTGGGGGGCGCGTTTCGCGACCCAGGTCGATCCCGACGGTCCGCAGGGGAGCGAAGCCGGCCACGTAGCCGTCGCCCCGCAGGATGGCTTCGAGGACACCCGTAGACGTGCTCCGATCCCCCGGAGCGATTCCAGATCCCTGTGCAGGACGGTCCGCATGTGGGTCGTGACTTCCGATAGGGACAGCCCTACCGTGGAAAGACGGGGAACAGACCCGGGGTGGTGTCATGCCGGTCGGCCTCGGAGACCCGGACCTGGCCGCGACATCGACCGTCGTGGCGTCGCGGTCCGTGGACAGCGGGCACGTCGGGGACACCTTCGGACCCTGGCTCTGACCCGCCACGCCCCCCGACCGGCGGTGCGCCGTCCGGTGGGGCCCGGCACGTGGAGGTGCCGAATATGGAGCACGGTCAGGACATTCCGGCTCAGCCCAAGTCGCGGGGGCGGCGTGTGGCCGACAGTCGTGCGGTGGAGGTCGCGTCCAGGGTCGGGCTCTGCGCCCGGGGAGTGATCTACGTGCTGGTGGGGATTCTGGCCGTGCGGATCGGCCTCGGCAGCGACAGCGGCCAGGAGGCCGACCGGTCCGGCGCGGTGGGGACCCTCGGCGAGCAGCCGTTCGGCCGGGCTCTGCTGTGGGCGCTGGTGGTGGGGCTGGCGGCGATGGCGCTGTGGCGTCTGTCCGAGGCGGCGTTCGGTCAGACGGTGGAGGGCGGCGACAAATGGAGCCGGCGTCTGGGCTCCTTGGGCATGGCGGTGTTCTACGCGGTGATCTGCATCGGCGTGGTGCAGACGGCGCTGGTCGGCGGATCCGCCGGGGGCCGCCCCGGCGACGAGACGTCGAAGGAGTACACCGCCAGGGTGCTGGACTGGCCGGGCGGCCGGGTGATCGTCGGCGTGTTCGGGGTCGTCCTGATCGTCGTGGGCGCGGTGATCCTGGTGCGCAGCATGATGCGGAAGTTCGAGAAGAATCTCCGGACGGACGAGATGCGCCCGGCGACGCGGCGGGTCGTCGCGATACTGGGCATCGTCGGCGGCGCGGCGTGCGGCGTGGTCGCGGCCGGGGCCGGCCTGTCCGTCCTGCTGGCCGCCGTGCGGTACGACCCCAGCCAGGCGAAGGGCCTGGACGAGACGTTGCGTTCGTTCGCCGCGACGCCCGCGGGGCCTGCCCTGTTGATCGCCGCCGCTGTGGGTCTCCTGCTGTTCGGCCTGTACTCGTTCTGCGAAGCCCGCTGGCGCAAGGCCGCTGCGAACGGGACTCCGGCGGAACAGCCGACCGGGGCCGCGGGCCCGGGAGCACGCCCCGGTGCACCCTGACAAGGGGAACTCGTCCGGCGGAGCGGGCCGTTCGTCTCCGTTCGGACGGTTGCGCCGCGCGATCCGCCGGGTGCGGGCCGGGCGTTGGTGGGGCAGGTCGTCCAGCTCGAGCCGTGGCAGCGCTCGCTGGGCTCCGCGGCGCTCGGGTTCCTCACACTCGTACTCCTGCTGATCGTCGTATCCGTCGCGGATCCGGGGAGCGGGCGGGGGCCTTGCGCAGGGTGGTCTGCGCGATCTGGTTGATGGCCGCGCCGACGTCCTCGACGGCGATGACGGACTTCACGGCGTCGACGACGCGGTAGTAGGCGACCGCGGAGACGTCGACGCCGACGGTGTCGCGGGTGATGATCCCCTGGCACTGGAGGGGCATGGTGACGATCCGCAACGACACCCGGTGCAGGACGTCCACGAACGGCACGGTCAGGGCCTTCGCGTCGTCCCCGGAAAGCCGTCCGGGAACCGCCGTCTCCCGGCAGGGCTGCGCATCGGCGGCCCGGATGTGGGCAGACGGCCTGTAACCGCGACGTGGTTTCCCCGCGCGGCGGGCGAGTTCGACGCCGGCACCGTCGCTTGCCTGCGCGAGGCACTCGGCGATGCCCGCCGGGGCGGCGCCGAGCGAATCCCGCTCGATGTCTCCCGGGTGGGCTTCGGGGACTCCACCTTCCTCCACGCACTGGTCGAGGCGCATCGCGGACCCGCCGGGCTTGCCCTCGTCGGGCCGCTTCCCTTCCGGATCCGGCGCCTGTTCGAGATCACGGGCACTCTGCGTCTGTCCCCCTCGCGACGGACCGCGGCGCCTCCGGCTCCGTCTGCGCCTTGCCCGTCTCCGATCAGGCCGGCTGCCGCGGCGGGCCCGCCGACCGGGGCGGCCCGGCGAGGAGGATCTCGGCGGCCTGAGTGGCGTTGTCGGCGTGGACGGCGCGGGCCATGGCCGTGCGGGCGGCCTCCGGCGGTGTGTCCGGCGGGACGACCATCAGGGAGAAGTGGTCGTTGTCGCCGCGGGTGATCAGGACGGTGTCGTCGCCGACGGGGAACGAGTCGAGGTGCACGACCCGGTCGTCGACGACGAGGCGGGGCGGGATGGCGTTCCAGGCGGAGGCGTCCAGGCCGACCCGGGTGATGGGCCCGAGGTGCTCGGTCAGGGCGGTGATCAGCGGCGGGAGTTCCCGCTCGACGTCACGCGAGCGCGGCCACCACGCGCCGTCCAGAAGGCTCTGCCGGGACCCGGTCGTCTCCATCCGGAGCAGCGCGGTGCCCGGTTCGACCGAGCAGTGGACCTCGTCCGGCAGGAGGCGCCGGGGCACCGGGACGTGGTGGGGGGAAACGTTTGCGTCGGTCATGATGGTCCGCCCGTCCACGGGTGGTGCCGCTTCCGCCCGGGCCGGTGCCGCAGCGGACGCCGGGCCGGCGGGCGGGGCGACGGCCCCGCACTCTCACCGTACTCCGGGAGGACGCGCGGACGCGCAGCTCTCCGTCGGGGAACCGGTCGGCGCTCCTCCTGGTCGAGTGGCGCGGGTGAGGGAGGGACGTGCCGCGAGGTGAGGTCACCGACGCCGACCGGGCGGATGCTCCCGGCCCGGGAAATCGGCTGGACGGACACCACTCGTCCGCCCCCGGCGCGGAGTAGGCTGAAGGTACCGGGAGTAACTCGAACACCCGCTCCCACGCGGACGTCGTTTCCGGCGATCAAGACACGGGGCCGCCCCGCAGGGCGGCCCGGAGACGGGTCAGCGATCATGACCACCACCCTCGCACCCTCGCATTCGGCGCGCCTTTCGCTGACGCCGAAGACCACGCTCGCCGGTCTCCTGGACGGCGCCTGGTGGCCTCGCTCGCGTGACCTCGCCGCTGAGCTTCCGCCCCTGGTCGACGCGCTGGAAGAGCGCTTCGGACGCATCACACGGGTCACGGTGAACCCCACCCGCTGGCCCGTCGTCCCGCACAAGGTCGCCGTCGTCGGGCACACCGTGCACGTCGGCTGGTTCACCGAACAGGATCCCGACAAGATGATCCTGCTCTCCTACACCGTCGGCCGCGTCGACCTGCTGGTGATACCGCCCGAGACCGAACCCGCCGCGGCCACCCGGCTCATGGCGGCCGCCGCCGTCCCCGGCAGCGTCCTCACCGCCGGTGTCCTGATGTCCGACGAAGCCGCGACCGGCCGCCGCATGCGCGACGCCCGCAGCAGGGAGGACGCCTGGGAGACGGACGGAGGAGGCGCCCTGCCGCCCCTCCGGCACCCGGTCGTCGGCGCGCGGATGATTCCGCTGCCCAAGAACACGCGGTGGTGACGACATGGAGACCCTGATCGCGCTCGCGGCAGCCGCCGTGCTGATCACGCTCGGCGCGTGCCTTGTCCACCGGCTCAACGCCCAGCACGACGCACGCATCGCCGCCCGCCACTACAGCGACCCCTTCCCGGCCATCTTCCGACCGCCCGGTCACAGCCCCCACACGCCGACAGAGCAAGCCGCCCGCCGCAGGGCCACGGGCACTTGGCCCTGACCGCTCCAGAGACCACTCCTCCGGCCGAAGGCCGCGGGTGGGGCACCCGACATCCGGGACGACCCACCCGTCGGCCTCTCGCTCGCCCGTGAAGGGACCACGCCCCTTGTACCGCACCGACGCCGCGGCCCTGCCCTCGGCCGGACAGGCCGAGATCCGCATCGTCGCCGCCACCCCCGAAGCCGCCCGCGCGGTCGCCGAGGTGATCCGCCGCTCGTTCGCCGGAACGGAACAGCGCAGCTACCCCGTCCTCGACGGCGGCACCCGGCTCCACCTCTCCGTCGACACCGAAACCGCCGCAGAGCCCGCCCGCTCCTGGCTCATCACCAGCAGATCGTCTCCTCTCACCGGCACCCACGTCGACGAAGCCTGAGCGGAATCGGACCTTCACACGACGAAAGGACTCGGTCATGGCCACACTCCACGAGCGACAGCTCTACCGCGAGCGGGTCCTGACCGCCCTCTACGAAGCCACCGAAGGCAACCGCCTCCTCGGCATCACGGGACGGAAGCTGCGCAACGACCTGCGCATCCCGGAGGAAGACCTGGCCGCCGCCTGCACCTACCTCACCGGCGAGGGCCTGATCAGCGTCGACTGGGAACCGGGCAACACACCGGCGATGGTCTCCCTCACCCACCAGGGAATCCTCCGCATGGAGGCCGAAGAACAAGAGCGCGGCTGAGCCGGACCACCCCGACGTCCCGCTCTCGCCCGGCCCGCCCGGCCGAGAAGTCGTACGATTGAACACGGATCGAGCACGCTCACGTGTGACGATCCGGAAGGGCGGCCCCGACGGAGTGAATGCGCCGGGGCCGTTGTGACGACCGCCGCCAGGCCCGCGCACCCGGCGTCTCGGACGTGGCACCGGCAGGTGCGTCGGCGCCCGTCGTCCCTCGCTACGCCAGTCAGCGCCGGCCGGGAGATCCGCCGTCGGGGCCCGCGCGCTGTCGCGGGCCCCGAACCCCTTCCGCCGCCTGTTGCATGACGCAGTGGAGCGGGGGCGCCAGGCGGCAGTGGATCAGGGTCCTGCGAGGTGCGGGGCGCTGGGGTGGGGCGGGACGGCGGTGCCCTGGTTCGCGCGGTTCCCCGTGTGCAAGGAGAACCGCTGCGAGCATCGGGACGCAGGTCAGGAGCAGGAACGTCATGACCGGCCTGCCGCCGTCGGGGAGCCGGCATGGGCCCGATGGGCCCGCTGCCGTCGTGCTGGTGCAGCGGCGTTCAGAAGGTGCTGAACGGCCCGGGAGGGGTTCGCGAGTCTGAGACGGCGTCCCTGCTGGGGCCACCAGTCGAGGACGGCCAGGAAGCCGGAGTCGCAGAAGCTGACCCGGGAGGTGTCCAGGACGAGCCCGGTGCAGCCGTCGTCGGCCGCCGAGGCCGGCAGTGCCCGCAGCGGGGCGGCGCTGAAGTGGTCGATCTCTCCGGCGAGGCGGAGGACCAGGGTGGTGCCGAGGGTGGTGCAGGAGTCGACGACTATGACGCCGGGCGCGGTGTCCGCGCCCGAGTCGTGCACGACAGGAGGAGCGGGGGTGGCGAGAGCGGCGGACAGTATCGGTGCGGCGCTTGAAGTACTCACGTCCCCATCAACGCCTCCCGCCCGGGGCCGGGGAACGAGCCACGCGACCCTTTCACCCCATGTGAACAGCACCGATGCCCGGCAAGGGGGAAAGGTTCCACCCGTACGAGGCAGGCGGACGCCCATGATGCGCCCGCCGTCCTCCGGAATCGCCGCGACCGCGCCCCGAGTGGGACCGGCTGTGAGGGGGGCGTCTCCCCGGGCACCCTGCCGACTGGAGACCTCGATGGGCCGTGGACTTCGGCTGGAGACCTGTCACGTGCCCCATCCGTGCCCTTCACGGCGGTGAACAGCGGTCACAAGGGGTGCGGGCGGAACCCCTCGGAACACCCTGCGAAGAGGCTTGTCCACAGGTCAGAGGCCATGTGGACGGCAAAGGCGTCGGTGATTCCCAAGCTTATGGCGCGGGTTCGATTCCCGTCATCCGCTCGTGAACGAAGGCCCTGGTCGGAGACCAGGGCCTTCGTCGTTGTCTAGACCTCCTCAGGCGCTCCGCACCACCTGGCCTCTTCTCCTGCGCCTTCCGCGCCTTCTCCTGGTCCTTCTCGCGCGCCGCCCGCACCATCCGGTCCAGCCCGCCGCCCACGTCCTCTCAGGCATACTCCAGTATGCTTCGAGCATGTCCTCCACGACTCGCATCACCGTCACTCTCCCCAGCGATCAGGTGGCCGAGCTCCGCAAGCTCACGGACAACGTCTCCGGCTACGTCGCAGAAGCCGTAGCCCGCCAGATCCGGCACCAGCTGCTGGGCGACGACCTTCGTCGCCACGAGGAAGAACACGGACGCTTCAGCGACGAAGAGCTCGCCGAAGCCCACGCGAAGATCTTCGGTGTCACCGACTCCACCAAGGCGGCGGGCGCCGCGTGAGCGAGCGCATCGAAACGGTCGTCCTGGACTCGGAGGGACTCTCCGCCTGGATCGCGCAGGACCGCGCGTTCCTCGCAATGCTGCAGGTGTTCCACGACATGGGAGCCGATGTCGTGATCGGGGCGAACACCATCGTCGAAGTCAGCCATTCCCGTACCAGCATCCCCCGCCTGAACTGGGCCCTGTCCCGCGTCAAGGTGGAGCCGGTCACCGAGCAAGCAGCCAAAGCGGCAGCGGAACTCCTCAAAGGCGCCGGGCTGCACGGACACAAGTACGCCATCGACGCCACGGTCGCCGAGGTCGCTCTGCGCCAGCCGGAACCCGTCGCCCTGCTGACGTCCGACAGCGACGACATGGCTCGGCTCTGCGGACACCGGGTCCGCATCGTCCCACTCTGACCGGCCGCCGTCGGAGCACGCACGCCGGCACGTTGTATCGCACTGCCGCCACCAGTGCCCCGTCGGTGCCCGTCGGAGCGGACAACAGCGGTTGCGCACGACGCCCACTCCAATCTCTCCCGCCTGGGTAGGCCGAGGTCGGCGACCTGGGCCTGCGCCTTCTCCCGGACCACTCCGGGGCGCGCGCACCGCACCGGATCCGCTCTCCTGATCGCCGGCCGGGACGGTGCGGCGGGCGGCGACCGCTGGGTCCGGGGGACGGGCTCGGGTGTGGTGTCGGTGCGACCCTCGTCATTCGTGTTCCGTGATCAGGCCCGGGCTGCCAGGATGCTTGCACGCTTTCGTTCTCGGCGCGGCCCCGGCTGCCGGGTCCGGCCGCAGGACACGCGATACGTGTCCCTGTGCGGCCCGTCGGCAGGAGGGAGGCCGTCGCGCCGGGCCGGAAGCCTGTTCACGGGTAGGGGAAGGATGGGACCGTGTTCGTAGGGCGCGAGCGGGAACTGGCGGAGCTGCAGAGCGCGTTGAAGGCCTGCCGGCTGGTGACCGTGACCGGGGTGGCGGGCGTCGGCAAGTCGCGGCTCGCGCGGCAGGTGGTGGACCTGGGCCTGGTGGCCGCCGCGGAGGACGCCTGCTGGGCGGATCTGTGGCAGCTGCGCGACGACGGCCTGCTCGCGGCGCTCGTGGCCGACGCGTGCGGTCTGTCCGACCACACGCCGAGGATGCCGGTGGATGCGATCTGCGACTGGATCGGCGATCGCGAACTGCTGCTCGTGCTCGATTCCTGCGAGCACGTGCTGACCGCGAGCCGGAGCCTGGTGCGGAGGCTGCTCGACAGGTGTCCGCAGCTGAGGATCGTGGCCACCAGCCGCGAGATGTTCCACCTGGACGGGGAGTACGTCGTCGTCGTCGAGCCGCTGCCGTGTGCCACGGACGCCCCCGAGTTGTTTCTGCGGCGCGCCACGGAACTGGGGCACGTGCCGGAGCCCGGGGACCTTAGCCGGGTCACCGAGCTGTGTTCCTACCTCGACGGGCTTCCGCTGGCGCTGGAGCTCGCCGCGGGGGCCCTGCGGCACTGCGGCATCGAGGACCTTCTGCGGCGCCCGCGGCACGAGTTGAGCCGGGGGGAGGACGAGGTGCGCCCCCTGGCGCCCGTCCGGCACGACGTGCTGCGGACCGCCCTGGGGTGGAGCCACGAACTGTGCACGCCCGCGGAACGTCTGCTGTGGGCGCGGCTGTCCATCGTCCAAGGGCACTTCGACGAGGCCCTGGCCGTGGCCTTGTGCGCCGGTGGGCCGCTCTCCGACCTCGACGTGGGCCGCGCCCTGGGCAGGCTGGTGGACAAGTCCGTCGTGACCCGCAGACGCGGGCGCTACCTGCTGCTCGACACGGTGCGTGAGTACGGGCGCCTGTGGCTGGCCGAGCTCGGCGAGCTGGACGCGATGGCGAGCCGGCACGCCGCGTACTTCCTGACTCAGGCGCGGCATGCGGACGCCACGTGGACGAGTGCCGAGCAGACCGGCTGGTATCGCACCATCAAGGAGGCGCACCCCGATCTGTGCGCGGCCCTGGACCACTTGATGGTCCACGACGTCGACACGGCGCTCGAACTGGCCACCTTGACGGGCTTCTACTGGACCTGCTGCGGACACGCGCACACCGCGCAGCTCTATCTCTCCCGCACGCTGAAGGCGTGCGATGGCCAGGGGCCCGTGCGGCAACGCGCTCTGTGGGCCCTCGGATTGACCTATCTCCTCCAGGGGAACCACGCCGCGGGGACGCACCTGGCGCGCCAGTGCCTGGAGCACGCCCGTGCCACCGGGGACGCGACGGCGCTGCTGCGGGCCGCCTATCTGCAGGCCATGAGCGACCTTCTGCGGGGTGATCCCCGGCCGAGCCTGGAGCTGCTTGAGCAGGCGCTGCGTGACGCGGACGCACCCGGCGCGGACGCCGTTCCCCAGGCCGTGATGATGTGCCGGATGCTGCGTCTGTTCGCCCTCACCGGGCTCGGGGAGTTGGAGGAGAGCCTGGAGTCGGCGGCGGTCCTGCGCGCGGAGTGCGTCGCCATGGGCGAGCACTGGATCCGCTCGTACGCCGATTACCAGATGTGTGTGATCGCGCTGCGTGAGGGGGACAGTGAAGTCGCCCTGGAGTACGCCCGTTCGATGCTGCACGCGAAGCAGCGGATCGGCGACACCTTCGGCATCGCACTGGGCCTCGACATGCTGGCCGCGGCCTTCTCCGCCAACGGAGACGGCTATTCCGCGGCGCTCGCGTCCGGCGCGGGCCAGCGGCTGTGGGACGCGGTGGGGCACCCGCAGCGGGGTGCTCCGGACGTGGCCCCGCTGCGCGAGGCGGGCGAGGACACCGCGCGCAGGCTGGTGGGAGCGGCTGCCTACGAGTCGTACCGCAGCGAGGCCGCGCACGCCGACCCCGGCGAGATGCTCGCCTGGGCGGCGGGTGGTGAGCCGCCACTGTAGGGCGTCCGCGCGGCGCGATCACAAGAGATGACTTTCCCGGGTGATCACCCGTTTGCCACGTCCGTGCGCCTTTCTCCGCGCCGGTCCGGAGTGGCGAAAAGCCTTGTGCCACCTGGCCGAAGTCGCCTTCGGGAGCGCGTCGGGACAGGGGGGCGCGAGGTGGTGAATTACCGCGCACGAATTCGACCACGTACGCCCCCGCGCGCAGAGGGATTCGAAGATCACACGCTGGTAACTTCCGGCATCATGATCAATTCGTTTCCCGGGACTCCGGGTGACCCGCAATGCCCCCTGCCGACGCCACCTGAACGGGCGGTCCCCGTCCGGCCCACCCTGCTGCGCCCCGCCGAGGAGGACGACCGGGCCGCCCTCGACGCCCTGCTCGACTCCGGCCGCGTACGCGAGCGGCATGACCGCATCGACGAGCAGCTCGCCGAACTGGCGCGCTGCTCACGCCCTCATGACGTCCTCACGGGACGCCGGCTGGCGGAGGCCGTGGCCGAACTGACCGATGGCGCCGAGCCCAGCCGTTACGGGACGTGGGCGTGGTACCCGTGGTCCGGGCGCCTCGTGCGCGTGCTGCCCCGCGAGGAGTTCCGACGGGTGCGCACCGACCGCAACCGGGGCAGGATCACCACGGCCGAGCAGCGGCGTCTGCTCACGCGGCGGATCGGGGTGATCGGCCTGTCGGTGGGCAGCAGCGCGGCGCTCACCTGTGCCATGGAGGGCGTCGCGGGTTCGTTCCGTCTGGCCGACTTCGACACTCTCGGACTCAGCAACCTCAACCGGTTGCGGGCCGGCGTGCACGACCTGGGGCTGCCCAAGACAGTGCTGTGCGCACGGCAGATGTACGAGATCGACCCGTACCTCGACATCGAGCTGTGGCAGGAGGGACTCACCGAGGACACCATCGACGCCTTCTTCGGCGCCGCGGACCGTCCGCTCGACCTCGTCATCGAGGAGTGTGACACCCCCTGGGTGAAGACCGCCGCCCGCGAGCACGCGCGACGGCACGGTGTCCCGGTCCTGATGGACACCAACGACCGGGGGATGCTGGACGTCGAGCGCTTCGACCTGGAGCCGGACCGTCCGCTGTTCCACGGCCGGGGCGGCGACCTGAGCGCCGAGGACGTACGGCGTCTCCCGCCGGCGGACGCCTTGGCCTATCTGCTGCGCGTCTGCGACGAGAGCCGGCTCAGTCCCGCCATGAAGGACGCTCTCGGCCGGATCGGGCACTCCCTGTCCAGCTGGCCCCAGCTGGCCAGCGGGGTGACGCTGGGCGGCGCCCTGGTCACCGACACCGCGCGCCGCATCCTGCTCGGCGCGCCCGTGGCCTCGGGCCGCTACTACACGGACCTCGAAGAGATCATCGGCACCCTCGACGCCGAGCCGGTGCCCGTGGGAGCGGCCCGGTGAACCACCTTCCCGAACTCCACGGCGAACACCTGTGGTTGCGCGAACTGCGGGCCACCGACCTGGCCCCCTTCGAGCGCATCCACACCCACCGCGTGCTCACTCGCTACCTCGGCGTCGACCGGATGGACGCCCGTCAGGCCCAGGACGCGTTCGCGCAGCACCTCGCCCAGCCCTACACCCATCCGCGCCGCAAGCACACCCTGGCCGTCTGCGCACCCGGCCAGGACGTCATGGTCGGCACCATGGGCCTGCTCATCGAGGAGTACGGGCGCAACGCCATGCTCACCGGCCTGGTCCTGCTCCCCGACGCACCGGTGCGGGGTCACGGCCACGAAGCGGGGCGCCTCCTGATGGCCTACGGATTCGGGCACCTGGGGCTGCACCGCATCTGGGCCGGGCACCGCACCGATCACCCCCGGATGCGCGAGGTGATGCTCGCGGCGGGGCTGCAGCCCGAGGCCACGCTGAGGGAGCTGTTCCACACGCAGGGCCGGTGGCACGACGTCACCACCTACGCCGCGCTCGCACCCGCCTGGATCCGCCGGGCCACCCCCGCCGAGCAGGCCATCCTCCGCGGTACCGCCTTCCCTTCCGCCACCCCCGCCTCAGGCGCACCCGCACGGTCCGCGTACGTGACGACCGGCCGGTGAACCCTGCCGTCGGCGCGCGTCGAGGACGGTCTCCGCAGCGGGACGGCCCTCGCGGCGCGAACGGCGGGGGCGTCGCCCGGCTCCCCCGCGAGGCGTTCCCCGCGGGGCCGGCCGATCGGTCCGAGGCCGAGATCCGCGCCTGACCGACGCCGGCCCCGCCCCGTACGCCGACGACACCTCCGCCACACGCGACCTCGTCGTCGCCGGGGGACGCCCGTGCCCGGGCGGGTCACCGTCCGACCTGCCGACCGCTCCCTTCCGAAACACCGCATTCGGAGTGCATGAATACCTGTGCTCGCGGTCTGAGGTTTTAACGACCCCCGCGGAGAGGCTTTTTACCGGCTGCACCCGGAAAAAATATGTGACGCGCAAAGACCACGGGGACGTGCTACTGTCTATCTCAGTTGCAGTTTTGGTACCCAAAAAACTTCGAGCGCTCCGCCGGCCGCACGCCGCCCGGAAGCGCTTTACATTTCCGGTATTCTCCGGCAGGGCATCATCGCGGCGACACGCCATCCGTACGGTACGGGTGGCCGATGCACTGCCCCAAGGAGATACGACATGACTGCCGGCACCGTGAAGTGGTTCAACGCGGAAAAGGGCTTCGGCTTCATCGAGCAGGACGGTGGCGGCCCCGACGTGTTCGCCCACTACTCGAACATCGCCGCCCAGGGCTTCCGCGAGCTGCAGGAGGGCCAGAAGGTCACCTTCGACATCGCGCAGGGCCAGAAGGGCCCTACGGCCGAGAACATCGTCGCCGTCTGACGCCGACGCGCATCGTGCAGCTGGGGCCCGCATCCCTCGGGGTGCGGGCCCCAGCCGCATGTACTTCCGCAGTGTCCTCTCCTGCCGGAACACCACCTCCGGGTACGCGATCTCCTCTTCGGAGCCGTACCCCCGGATGCCCCGGACCGATTTCCGCGCGCATTCCCTTTCCGATCGCCCCGCCACGAATTCTCCGTGCGCCGCGCTCGCTTTCGCTTCTCGCATTCCATTCGGTCCGTACCTGTGATTCCGCACGCTGCTCCTACGCTGCGGACCTCCTTGATGCGTGCCGTATCAAGGAAGGTTCTGAATGAACCCCACACGTACGAACAGCCGCTCTTCCCGCACCCGCCGTACCAGCGCTCCCGCTTTCGGCACCCGCTCCGGTTCGGCCCGGGGCAGTCGCTTCGGTGCGTCGTCCGCCCCGAGCCGTTCGGGTGCTCCCCGCCGCTCGGGTGGTCAGGGCGGGCGGCCCGCCCCGGTGCAGGGCGAGTTCGCCCCGCCGAAGACGATCACTCCGGCGCTGCCCGCCGTCGAGGCGTTCGCCGATCTCGACCTGCCGAAGGCCCTGCTGGCCGCGCTCACCACGCAGGGCGTGTCCGTCCCGTTCCCGATCCAGGGCGCGACGCTGCCGAACTCCCTGGCCGGTCGGGACGTCCTCGGCCGGGGCCGGACCGGCTCCGGCAAGACCCTCGCCTTCGGCCTGGCCCTCCTCGCCCGCACCGCCGGACAGCTCGCCGAACCCCGTCAGCCGCTCGCGCTCGTCCTGGTACCCACCCGGGAACTCGCCCAGCAGGTCACGGACGCCCTCACCCCCTACGCCCGCGCCGTGAAGCTGCGCGTGGCCACGGTCGTCGGCGGCATGCCGATCGGCCGGCAGGCGAACGCGCTGCGCAGCGGCGTCGAGGTCGTCGTGGCCACCCCCGGCCGCCTCAAGGACCTCATCGAGCGCGGCGACTGCCGACTGAACCAGGTCGCGATCACCGTGCTGGACGAGGCCGACCAGATGGCCGACATGGGATTCATGCCGCAGGTCACCGCGCTGCTGAACCAGGTCCGCCCCGAGGGTCAGCGGATGCTGTTCTCCGCGACCCTGGACCGCAACGTCGACCTCCTGGTCCGCCGCTACCTCACCGACCCCGTCGTCCACTCCGTCGACCCCTCCCAGGGCGCGGTCACGACGATGGAGCACCACGTCCTGCACGTGCAGGGCGCCGACAAGCAGCGGCTGACCACCGAGATCGCGGCGCGTGACGGCCGGGTGATCATGTTCCTCGACACCAAGCACGCCGTGGACCGGCTCACCGAGGACCTCCTCCGCAGCGGCGTACGGGCCGCCGCGCTGCACGGCGGGAAGACGCAGTCGCAGCGCACCCGCACCCTGGCCTGGTTCAAGGCCGGACACGTCACCGTGCTGGTCGCCACCAACGTCGCGGCCCGCGGCATCCACGTCGACCAGCTCGACCTCGTCGTCAACGTGGACCCGCCGACCGACCACAAGGACTACCTCCACCGCGGCGGCCGCACCGCCCGGGCCGGCGAGTCCGGCAGCGTCGTCACCCTCGTCACGCCCCAGCAGCGCCGCGGCGTGAACCGTCTCATGCAGGACGCGGGCATCGTGCCCGAGACCAACCAGGTCCGTTCGGGCGAGGCGGAGCTGAGCCGGATCACCGGCGCCCAAGCGCCCTCCGGCATCCCGGTCACCATCACGGCACCGGCGCCCGAGCGCCCCAAGCGCAGCACCTCCTCCCGCGGCCGCCGCGGCCCCTCCTCGGCAGCCCGGCGCGCCGGTGCCCGTCGGCCCGCCTCCGCCGCGACGGCGGCCTGAGAACCACGGGATCCGGAGGTACGCCCCCTCCCCGGGGGGCGTACGGTGACGCTGCTCCGGAACTCAGCCTGGTGCGCTGAACCGCCTTGCCACGTCTGAACGTTGCCCGACCGGTGAAATCCGCCGGGAAACGCACCGGTGCCGACCGTCGCCGCTGCCCGGCGGCGGGATGAGCGCCCCGGCACGACACCGGGCCGGCCAGGTGCCCGTGCCTGCGCCGCCCCGTCTCCCACACGCCCCTGGCCCGCTCCGAGGGCACGCGCGCCCCGACGATGCCGACGCCCGTCTTCGTCGCGGCCCGCGCGACCTCCGCCTCGGGCACCACTCTCGCCACCCTTTTCGTGGGCGGGTGCGGGCCGGGCGTCAGCCGGGGGACGGTCGCGGATCCTTCGGCGCTCCAGCGGGTTTGCGCAGGTCGGAGCCCGTGGTCGGGTTGCCGGGGGCCGTTGCTCTTCGGGCGGGGCCCCGTCTCGGCGGCCACGTCCTGCGGGCACGCACGGCCGCGGCGGGTGCGCGTGGGCGCATACTGGTGGCAATGACAAAGCCAGGTGCACCGAAGCGCTATCTGCCCACCAGCCCCTTCAAAGCCCCGGTCGCGCGACCTCCCAAGCAGTTCGCGGTAGGCGACCAGGTCACCCACGACGTCTACGGCCTCGGGCGGGTCACCGCCGTCGAGGACGGGATAGCGGCCGTCGTGGATTTCGGCTCGGCGCAACAGCGGATCTTGAGTCCGTACGCCAAGATGAGCAAGCTGTAGGACCGCCGTGCCCGGTCACGGCACACCAGATCCGTTCATGGACCCGCAAGGAAGAGGACCCCTGTCATCGACCTGACCTCGCCGTTCTCCGCTCCGGTGGCGGCGTCCCCCCGCGCCGCCGCGGTCTCGCCGCCTCCCACCACCCACCCCTTCCAGGCTCCCGACTTCGGGGAGGTCGAAGCCTTCCTGCTCGACGAGGACGCGCAAGAGTCCGCCCCTGGCACGAGCGCGGCCCGACGCCAGGCGGGCTGACTCCCGCTCGTGACCGGGCCGGCCGGCCCGGGCTCCTATGCGGGCTCGGTGGTGCCCGACACTGCCTGCTGATACAGCGCCACCAGCACACCGTGCACGGGCTGGCCCTCTGCGGCCTCCTCGGCGTCGTCGACCAGTCTGGTGAGGGTCTCGCCGAGTTCCCTCGCCTGCGCGGGACCGAGCCGCAGGTGCCGAAGGGTGAGGTGGGGTTCCGCGGCGGAGCGGTCCAGTTCCTGGGCGACCGCGGTCAGCATCGCGGCGGTGCCCGCCGCCTGAGGCTCGGCGACGACCATGCGGCGGGCCGTGCGCTGGTAGTACTGCTCGGTGCCCCCGCGGACCTGGCGGGTCCCGGCGACGTGGACCAGCCCGGCTTCACGGAGCACCTTGAGGTGGTGGGCCACGTTGCCCTTCTTCGCGTCGAGCTGCGCCGCGAGTCGGCTGAGGGTGGCGGGACGCTGACCCAGCGCGAACAGCAGACGCTGGCGCAGCGGGTGGGCGAGGGCCGCGAACTGCTCGGGCGCGCCGATCTCGAGGATGCCCTCGGGAGGCGGCAGACGGGGGGGCTGATCGCTCATCCCGAAAGTGTCTAAATTCGTTGACGCTTTCGCAAGGGCGCTGCTCTACTCCCTGCCATGACGACTCCGACGAAGCTCGCGCCGGCCCCTGTCATCGACGGGACGATCCGGCTGCTGGCCGAGCACTACGTCTTCCCCGGCACAGCCGAACAGCTCACCGGCCTGCTGCGACGGCGCCTCGCCGAGGGCGCCTACGACGTCGCGGACGCCGAGGAACTCGCCCGCCTCGTCACCGCGGACCTGCAGTCCGTCAACGGCGACCGGCACCTGAGGCTGAAGCACCACGCCGATCCGATCCGCCCGGAAAGGGGAGCGGCCACCCTGGACGCCATGCGCCGGGACTTCGACGCCTCTCTGGGCGGCGCACCCCGTGTGCAGTTGCTCGACGGAGGCGTCGCCGTCGTGGAACTGGCACCGATGCTGTTCCCGCTCGGCTGGGCCGCCGAACCGCTGGGCGCCGCGCTCACCCTGGCCTCCCGCGCCCGGGCCCTGATCGTGGACCTCCGCGCCAACCGGGGCGGCGACCCGGACACGGTCGCCTTCGTCTGCGGCTACCTCCTCGACGAACGCACCCACCTCAACACCATGTACTGGCGCGAGGGCGAGCGCCGCGAACAGTCCTGGAGCCAGCCCCACGTTCCCGGCGCCCGATTCGGCGGCACCAAGCCCCTGTACGTACTGACCAGCGGCACCACCTTCTCCGCCGCCGAAGAACTGGCCTACGACCTCCAGCAGCTCGGCCGCGCCACCGTCGTCGGCGAGCCCACCCGCGGCGGCGCCCACCCCTGCAACGGCTGGACCCTGCACCCCCACCTGGAAGCCACCATCCCCGTCGGCCGCGCCGTGAATCCCGTCTCCCGCACGAACTGGGAAGGGGCGGGCGTACGGCCCGACATCGTCTGCGCCGCCGACGACGCCCTCGACCACGCCCACGGCCTGGCCCTCACCCGGCTGAAGGAGCCCGAAGCGCTGGATGATCGTTTCGGTGGGTGACGGCGTGCGGCCATCCGGGCGAGGCGGAAGTGATCTTGTTCCGGTCCTTCCGGTGCCCCTTTCGCCCTCCCGGCGGCGTTTCTCGCCCGCGTCGCGCATCGGGCGCCGGGGTGTGGGCAGACGGGTCGTAAGAGTCCCCGCCTCCTGGTCGCGGAGAGGACGGACCATGGTCGCCTCGCTACGACGCCACCGCACCCTCTACGGCCCCTGGGCCGCCGCGGAGGCGCGCAGAGAAGTGCACGACCTCGCGGTCGCCGCGCTCCTGGCGGGCAGCCCCGTCAGCGCCACGGCCGAGGCCGACGCCATGCTGGTGGTCAGCGAGCTGGTGAGCAACGCCGTACGCCACGCGGGCGGGGACTGCTCGGTCGACCTCACCCTGCGGGCGGACGGCATGGACATCGACGTGAGCGATCACAGCCGCGAACCACCCCGCCCCGGGAGCCCGGGCCCGTACGGGGAGGGCGGATACGGGTGGGGCATCGTCGACCGCCTCACCAGCGAGCTGACGGTGGCGCACCGCCCGAACGGCAAGACCGTGCACGCCCACCTCGACCTGCCTCACTGACCGGGGCCGTCGGACGGTGTGCGCGGGGAGCGGCGGGTCACCGCGCTCCGAGGGGCACGCCGCTCCCTCGCCGTGGGGCGCGGGCCGCGGGCGTCGGCCCGCGGGACGTACGGTGGAGTCATCGGGGAGCGCGTCCGGCGCGCTCCCGCCGCCCGGGGCGCGTTCCCGGCGAAAGGACGGTACCGCCGTGGATCACAACGACCCGGAAGCCATGCCGCCGCCCGGTCACGCCGAAGTCCGCATCGTCGCCGCCACCCCGGACGCCGCGCGCAGGGTGGCCGACATCCTCCGCCACTGTTTCGCGGGCGGCGAGCAGCGCAGCTACCCCGCGCCGGGCGGAGGCACCCGGCTCCATCTGACCGTGGACACCACGCGCCCCGCCGGTCCCGCCCGCTCCTGGCTCGCCACCAGCAGGCCCCCGAGCGGCGACGGCCCCCACGCCGAGGAGCCCTGACGGGGCCTCGGCCCCGGACCGAGTGAGGCGGGGGCCGGTGAGGGCGCCGGGGAGCCGGAGCGCGACGCGTCCCGGCGGCCTCCGCCCCGACCCCGGCCGGTCGTCGGGGCGCGCATGATCCCGCTGCCGCGGCCCCTGTGGAGGTGACGCACGCCGCCGGCGCTCGGGGGCGGGCTGGTCACATGGGGTGAAAGGGGCGGTCGGGTCGTGCCCTGGGACCGGGCGGAGGGCGTTGACGGGGGCGTGAGCACCTCGACCACCGCCCCGATACTGACGGCGCCTCCCGCCGCCCCCTCCCCTTCCGTCGTGCGCGACGCGGGCACGGACACCGCGCCCGGCGTCATGGTCATCGATTCCTGCACCGCCCTGGGCGCCACTCTGGTCGTCCGCCTCGCGGGGGAGATCGACCACTACAGCGCCGCACCGCTGCGGGCGCTGCTGGCCTCGGCTGCCGACGACGGCTGCACCGGCCTCGTCCTCGACACCTCCCGGGTCACGTTCTGCGACGCCGGTCTCCTCGCCGTCCTGGACTGGTGGCCCCGGCGGGGACGCCGCCTCGGGCTGGCGAACCGCTCCCCGGCCGTCCGGCGCCTCCTGGATGTCGTGGCCGCGTCGGCGGACGAGGGCACCCCCTGAAGGCCGCGCACAGGGGAAAGCGGGGCCCGTGGGTGTGCACGGGCCCCGGACGGGCCGGCGCCTCGGACGGCGCCGACGGACGGTCGGCCGGCGGCGGCCCGGGCCCCGCGGACGTCGACGGGCCGGGCTCCGCCTCGCGGAAGGTCGGTGAGCGGAACGTCAGTGATCGGAGTAGCTGACGTCGCCCATGGTCCAGGCGCTGATCTCCGCGATCGAGACGCGGTACATCCCGCCCGTCTCCGGGATCCCGACCGCGCCTTGGAGGATCCGCGCCAGGTGGAAGTGCAGATGGGTGGGCGGTCCGTCCTTCTCCGCCGCTCCGGCGGAGAAGACGGCGGAGAACTCGGCGAGGTGTTCGGAGTCCGCCAGGACCTCCGAGACCCGCTGACGCCACACCGCTTCGGGGGCGAGCCGCCCCGTGATGACGGCGCCTCCGGTGACGACGGTCAGGGACATCTGATTGCTTCGCCCGGACTCCACCAGCCTGGCGATGTCCACGAGCAGTTCGTCGGTCTTCGACATGGAAGCCGATCCTACGGGTCGGCCCGCCCGGTGCACAGGTACGCCCGCACGGAGGGCACGGGGCGGGCCGGGCGCGAGGGCGGACGGCGGGGGCGGACGACGGGCCGCCGGGGCCGGTGCGGCGGGGCGCGGATATCTACGTGCGCGGGAGGAGAATTCGGCAGACGGCGCGACGAGGATTACTGCCGCTCAAAAAGAGCGGAGATATTCCTGCCGCTTTTCGGGGCGGGCCCGTGCTACTGTCGTTATCAGTTGCAGTTGTGGTTCCCGAAACTTCACGTGTCCCCCGTGGCCTTCACGGCTCCGGGAGCGCTGTTTTTTCATCTCCGGTCCATCCGGCGGGGTAATCAGCACGGCGACATGGTTTCCGCGCAGTGCGGGCGCCGATGATCCTCGAAGGAGAAAAAATGAGCACGGGTACCGTGAAGTGGTTCAACGCTGAAAAGGGCTTCGGCTTCATCGAGCAGGACGGCGGCGGCCCCGACGTCTTCGCCCACTACTCGAACATCGCCTCTCAGGGCTTCCGCGAGCTGCAGGAAGGCCAGAAGGTCAGCTTCGACATCGCGCAGGGCCAGAAGGGCCCGACGGCCGAGAACATCGTCTCCGTCTGACCTGACGCACGCACGGCAGCAGGGGCCCGCATCCTTCGGGGTGCGGGCCCCTGCTGCGTTCGCCCCACCAGGAATCCCCCGGCGGATCCCCCCTCGGGACTCCGCCCGCGGCCGACGGCCCGGTCATCACCGCCGTCCCCACGCCGCCCCTCGCTGATCTCGCCTCTCGGACTTCATTTCCGGCGGTTCAGCCTTCATACAGATTTCGAAGCCGTCGGGAAACAATTCGCTCCGATTCTCCGCCGCGGAAATTCCTTGATGCGCCTCGTAGCGAGGAAGGCCCCGCATGAACGGTCACGAGGACGGATCCGTCCAGGGACGACGTGAGAGCGCCGCCCTCTCACCGCCCGCCCTGTCACCGCCCGCCCTGTCGCCGCCCGCGCCGACGCCGGCCGTGACCTTCGCCGACCTCGGGGTTCCTGACCGCCTCGTCGCCGCGCTCGCCGCCGAAGGCGTCACCCTGCCCTTCCCCATCCAGAGCGCGACCCTCCCGAACGCGCTCGCCGGCCGGGACGTCCTGGGGCGCGGCCGCACCGGCTCCGGCAAGACCCTGGCCTTCGGCCTCGCCACGCTGGCCCGTACGGCCGGCACGCGGGCCGCGCCCCGACGGCCCCTCGCCCTGGTCCTGGTCCCCACCCGCGAGCTGGCGCAGCAGGTGACCGACGCGCTCACGCCGTACGCCCGCGCCGTCGGGTCGAGGCTGACCTCAGTGGTCGGCGGGGCACCCCTCAGCCGGCAGACCTACGCCCTCCGCAAGGGCGTCGAGATCGTCATCGCCACCCCGGGCCGGCTCACGGACCTCGTCGTCCGCGGCGACTGCCTGCTGGACCGGGTCTCCGTCACCGTCCTGGACGAGGCGGACCAGATGACCGACATGGGCTTCGCCCCCCAGATCGCCGACCTCCTCGACCGGGTGCCGGCCGAGGGCCAGCGGCTGCTCTTCTCCGCCACCCTGGACCGCAGTGTCGACCGGCTCGTCGAGCGCTACCTGTCGGACCCCGTCGTGCACTCCGTCGACCCCGCCGCCGGGGCCGTCACCACGCTGGAGCACCACGTCCTGCACGTCCACGCCGACGACAAGCAGGCCGCGACCGCCGAGATCGCCGCCCGCACGGGGCGCGTGATCCTGTTCCTCGACACCAAGCACGCCGTCGACCGGCTCACCGGGGACCTGCTGTCCCGCGGGGTGCTCGCCGCCGCGCTGCACGGCGGCAAGACCCAGCCCCAGCGCACCCGCGCGCTCGCCCGGTTCAAGAGCGGACAGGTGCCGGTGCTCGTCGCCACGAGCGTCGCCGCCCGCGGCATCCACGTCGACGGACTCGACCTCGTCGTCAACGTCGATCCGCCCGCCGACCCCAAGGACTACCTGCACCGGAGCGGCCGCACGGCCAGGGCCGGAAACCACGGCAGCGTCGTCACCCTGGTCACACCGAAGCAGCGCCGCGCCACCGCCCGCCTCATGTCGCGAGCGGGCGTCGAGCCCCGGATCACCCGGGTCCGCCCCGGCGAGGCGGAACTGCGGCGCATCACGGGCGCCCAGGCCCCCTCGGGCGTCCCCGTCCTCGGAACGTAGCCGCCGGGCGAGCCGCCGCCCGGCCCGGCCCGGCCGACGAGGGCCGCCACCGGACGCCCCGAGCCCGCGCCGCCCCGCACGCCGCCGGCCCGCCTCACCCCCTGACTTCTTCTCCCTTTCCCACCACAGGAGCCGCTCGTGACACCGACACGGACACGCCCCCACCACCCCCAGCCGGCCACCCAGGGCACGGCCGACCCGCACGTCTGGGCGGACATGACCGTCGAGGTCGCCCTGGCGGTCATGAGCGGGGCCCGTACCGGACGCCTGGTCATCCGTGACGCCGACGGCCGGCGCACCGGCCTCGTCACCCGGGCCCAGCTCGCCGGGTTCCGCGCCAGCCCCGCGTACACCGACCGGGTGCGCCTGAGCGAGCTCGCCCCGGCGGACACCGCGCCCCGCCCCTGACCGCCCGCGCGGGTCGTCCACCCGCCGCGTTCCTTCCCTTCCCCTGTGAGGTCCCATGCGTTGTGTGATCGCCCGCTTCCCGTTCGAGCTGACGAAGAGCGGCGTGCTGGAGACGATGAAGGGCGTCGCTCCCGAACCCGTCACCGGCCCGTTCGTGGTGATCGGCCGCCGCACCTACCCCGCCAAGCAGGTCGGCGCGGTCGTCACGCGCCAGGACCGCCGTGACTTCGGCGTCGACGAGGTCCTGCGGGCCATGACCCGCCTCGGCTTCACGTGCGGCAGTCGCCCGGACGTGTCCTCCTCGCCGGTCGCCGCCGACCCGCTCCGGCGGGCCTCCGACCTCCTGGGCGCGCCCCCCGCGGCCTGACCGCCGCAGGACCGGAGGGCCGGGCCGGAGCCCCGCCCGCCCCCCGGTCCCTCCGCCCCGTCCCGGGACGGTTTTCCTCGTGCTCCCTCTCCCCGTCCGCGACGCCGGTACCGGCGTCGCGGACGGCGGCGTTACCCTCGGTGAACGGGCCGGACCGCCGGCCGCGCACCGGAAGGTCCGCCGGAGAGGTGAGAATGACAGCAGACGATCCGCTCGGCCGTCTCGACGACGACGACTACCCCGCCTACACCATGGGCCGGGCCGCCGAGATGATCGGTACGACGCCCGGGTTCCTCCGCGCCCTGGGAGAGGCCCGATTGATCGCCCCGCTCCGTTCCGAGGGCGGCCACCGCCGCTACTCCCGCTACCAGCTGCGCATCGCCGCCCGCGCCCGCGAACTCGTCGACCAGGGCACCCCCATCGAGGCCGCCTGCCGCATCATCGCGCTGGAGGACCAGCTGGAGGAGGCGCAGCGCATCAACGCCGAGTACCGTCGCGCGTCGGGCGAACCCAACCCCCCGGCAGCCGACTGACCCACGCCCCACCGTGGCGCGGGTCCGCGCTCCGTCTCCTCCGTCTCCTCCGCCTCCGTACGCGCCTACGGACGAGGTGCCCCGCTCGCGCCGGAGAGGCCGTCGAGGCGGGTGGTCGTGAGGCGGGTGGCCGGGTGGGTGGTGGCCAGGGAGGCCAGGTGGCGGGGGACCGGGAGGGGCAGGTCCCGCAGGTGGAGGGGGACCCGGCTGCGGGGGTGGGCCAGGGCGGGCCCCGTGGTGTCGAGGTCCGCGAACGGGGTGGCGAGCCCGTGCCCGGTGAGCTTGGTGGCGGCCTCCTTGCGGGTCCACAGGCGGAGGAAGGCCCTCGGGCGGTCGGCGGGCGAGGTGTCCGCCAGGAGGGCGCGTTCCCGCGCGGTGAGCGATTTCGCCTCCAGGCGCGGGGAGGGCGGGGAGCCGGGAAGCTCCTCCATGTCCACGCCCACCAGGCCTTCCGTCACCACGGCGACCAGGATCCAGTGGGCCGTGTGGGCCACCGAGTAGTCCAGGGACGTCTCCGTGGCCCAGCGGGGGCGACCGTGGCCGGCACCGCAGTGGCGGCAGGTGCGGTCGATGGGGATCCGCGCGGGCGGGACGCCCAAGTAGTGCCCGGCGAGGCGGTGTTGGGCAGCACGGGATGCCGTGTACGTGTCGCGGGGCGAGCCCTCGGGGAGGGCGTCCGCCCTGGCCGCCTCCTCACGGGTGAGGAGGCGGCGCCAGTCGCGGGGCGGGCGGGTGGGGGTCAGCCACAGGTGGCACTCACCGGAGGCCGGCAGCACGCTCGGGACCTTCGGCGGGGACGGGTTCGGGGCTCGCCGACGTCCGCGTCCGCCAGTGCCGGACCAGGGCGAGGGAGGCCAGGTAGACCACCAGGCCGTCCAGGAGGTGCCACAGGAAGTGGGTGCCCACCGGGAAGTCGGAGCAGACGGACTCGTCGGCCGTCCGGGCCAGCAGCGCACCGGTGAAGGACAGCGTGGCGAGCCCGAACGTCCCCGCGTGCACCCGGAGTTCGGGATCCTGGGAGGTGCGCAGGACCACGGTCAGCGCCGCGAGCAGGAGCAGCACGGGGACGTACGTGCCCGACTTGTTGGGGACGTACGGGCCCACCACGACGATGAACGCGGCGAGGAAGGCGATGAACGCGACCACGCCGAGGAGGGCGCGGCGGCGGGAGAGGCCGTGGAACCAGTGCAGGTAACTGCCCAGGAACCACAGGACGAAGAGGGCGATCGGCGCGACGTCGAGGACCTGCGCCCAGCGGGTGCCGAGGGTGTGGAAGGCGAAGCTGCCCAAGCTGATGGAGGCCGCGAGGGGCACCGTGAAGGCGATGCTCACCGGGGCCTTCCGGCCGTCCGGGCCGGTGCGGTGGCGGGCCAGCATCCGCCAGATCGCCCAGGCGGCGACGGCGAAGGAGAGGTTGCTCAGCGCGTTGACGGGTTCGGCCCAGAAGGCGGCCGAGGCCCGTTCGCAGTACTGGTCCACGTGCTCGTACAGGTTCATCGTCCGGTTCCTACGGTCTCGTCGGCCGTCGCGTGGGTGAGGGGCGAGGGGGCGGCCCGGTCGGGTGCCGGGTGCGGGGCGGGGTGGTGCGCGGGCGGCGGGGCGGCGTCGAGGAGCGGGCCGGCCATCGCCGTGGTCACGACGGCCATGACGACCATCATCGAGTAGACGGTCCCGTCGATCAGGCCGAGTTCGAGGCCGACGGAGAGGATGACGATCTCCGTGAGGCCGCGGACGTTCATGAGGATGGAGAGCGGCAGCGCCGACCGGTGCTCCAGGCCGGAGAGGCGGGCTCCGGCGTACACCCCGGCCGCCTTCGCGGCCACGGCGACCGTCAGCAGGGTGAGCAGCGTGACGAGGGTGGAGGCGCCGAAGCCGTCCAGGCTCACCTTGGAGCCCGCCACCACGAAGTACAGCGGCAGCAGCAGCGTCCCGGCCTGGTCCGCCGTGTGGATCAGGCGGTCGCGGAGCTTCTCCAGGCCGGCGCGCGGCATGATCGCGCCGAAGGCGAAGGCGCCGAAGATGTAGTGCACGCCCATCCACTCGGTGGCCGCGCACGACAGCAGCAGTCCGGAGACCAGGAGCGGGAAGAGCGCCGCCGGTGCCGCCGGCCGCTCGGCCCAGCGGCCCAGCACCCGCTTCAGCAGCGGGCGGGCGCCCAGGAGCAGCAGGACGTACACGGGCAGCAGGGCGATCCGCCACTGCTCGCCGCTGGCGGTCAGCGCGGCCACGCCGGCCAGGCCCACCCAGGCGACGAGATCGCCGACGGCCGCCGCCGCGAGGGCGAGGCCGCCCAGGGGGCCGTTGGTGAGGCCGCGGTCGGCGAGGATCCTGGCCAGGACCGGGAAGGCCGTCACGGACATGGCGATGCCGAGGAAGAGCACGAAGCCGGTCCGGGAGCCGGGGGCGTACCGGGCGGCGAGCGGCAGGGCGACCAGGATGCCGACGACGAGCGGCACCAGGACCGAGCCGACCGCGACGCCGAGCGCGGCGCGCCGGCGGCCGCGCAGCAGGGTGTGCTCCAGCTCGTAGCCCACGACGAACATGAAGAGGGCGAGGCCCACCGCGGCGAGCGCCGAGAGCAGCGGCGCCACGTCCGGGGGGATGAGGACGGAGCGCACGGACTCGGGCAGGACCAGCGGGCCGCACAGGACACCGGCGACGATCTCGCCGACCACCGGCGGCTGCCGGACGGCGCGGGCGAGGGCGCCGAAGAGCTTGGCCACCGCCAGGAGCGCGGCGAGGCTGAAGAACAGGTGGACCGTGGTCTGGCCCGTCATGGGGTCACCGCCAGGGAGGGAGAGGCTGAACCGTCCGGCTGCCGGGGCGGCGGGCTCGAACGGACGATCAGTGAGGCGGCGAGCGCCCCGAGGAGCAGGAGTCCGACCGGCAGGTACACCGTCTCGGCGAGGGCGGCGCTCAGCGCGGACGGGGCCGCTCCGGTGCCGCCGGCCGCCGGGCCGTGCGCCGGTCCGTCCGCCAGGCCGTCCGTCAGGCCGTGGGCGGCCAGCCGGGACGCCAGGACGGCGCTGACCGCGGCGCTGCCGAGGACGGAACCGACCTGCCGGAGGGCGTTGTACGCGCCCGAGCCCGCGCCCGCCCGGTCGGCCGGGAGCCGCAGCGTGGCGGCCACGGCCAGCGAGGGCCAGATGCAGGCGTTGGCGAGCCCGGCGAGGGCGGCGCCGGCCAGGAACCAGCCGAGCGGCAGGTCGAGGGTCATGAGCGCCGCGAACGCGGCGAGGGAGGCGGCGAACAGCACGAGCCCCACGAGCGGCACCGTGCGCGGGTGGAGGCGGTCGCCGAGCAGGCCGACGAGGGGGACGAACACGATGGCGGCGACGGCCATCGGCGCGAGCACCGCGCCCGCGCCCGTCCCGGACAGCGCGCGGGCCTCCTCCAGGTACAGGTACAGCGGCACCATCACGGCCGTCACCGCGGCCGCGGCGAGCGCGACCGCCAGGGAGGCCGCGGCGAAGGTCCGGTCGCGGAAGATGCCGAGCGGCAGCAGCGGATCGGCGGCCGTGCGGGTCTGGTGGACCACGAACAGGGCCAGCACGGCGAGGCCGGCACCCGTGGCGCACCAGGTCCAGGTGGTCCAGCCGCGGCTGCCGCCCTCCTGGAGGCCGAGGACGAGCGCGGCCATGCCGACGGTGCTGAGGACCAGGCCGACGGTGTCGAAGCGGTGCGGCCGGGTGGGCAGCACGGGCACGTACCGGACGGCCAGGACGAGGCCGAGCAGGCCGATCGGCAGATTGGCGTGGAAGATCCACTCCCAGCCGGCGCGGTCGACGACCAGGCCGCCGAGGAGCGGACCGAGGAGGTTGGCCAGCCCGGCGACGGCGCCCCACACGCTCATCGCGGCGGCGCGGCGCTCCGGCGGGAAGGTGCGGCTGATGACGGCCATCGTCTGGGGCGTCAGCAGCGCGGCTCCGACGCCCTGGACGGCCCGGGCCGCGATCAGCGTCCCGATGTCCCCCGACAGGCCGCACCACAGGGACGCGCCGGTGAACACGGCGAGTCCGGCGAGGTAGACGGGCCTGGGGCCGAAGCGGTCGCCCAGCCGGCCGGCGGGCAGCAGCAGGGCGGCGAAGGTGAGGAGGTAGGAGCTGGTCGCCCAGACGAGGGACGTGACGTCGGCGCGCAGGCTCGTCATGATCGCCGGGTTGGCGACGGAGACGACGGTCATGTCGAGGATGACCAGGAAGTAGCCGACGCAGAGCGCCGCCAGCGCCGGCCAGGGACGGGGTGGAGCGGACACGGGCAGGGTCCTCACGGGGCGGGCGGGAAGGGGCGGGTCTGGGGCTGGGCTGGGCTGGGCTGGAACGGTGCGCGGACGAGCGGGGGGGGACCAAGCACAGTCCGCGCGGCCACCGGCGCGCCGCCCCCTCGGGCTCACGGGCTCACGGGCTCACAGCAAGCTGCTCGTGATGCGCTTGATGCGGAAGGGGACGCGGCGGAGGCCGTGGACCAGGGCGGTCAGGGTGTGGGGGGACGAGGTGCGCAGGTAGTGGCCGACGACGGGGCCGAAGACGTACTGCCAGCGCGGCCAGTCGCGGCCCAGGCGGCCGAGTTGTTCGCCGATGTCGATCGCCATGACCCGGACGGGCTCCTTGGTGTACGGATGCGTCTTGGAGATCGGCAGCTTGCGGCCGCCGAGGCGCTCGTACTGGGGGACCAGCTTGTCGATGGCGTCGAGGACGAGGTAGCGGCAGCCGAGGTTGAAGGCGAGCCGGGCGATCTCGCGGAAGAGGGCGAGGACGACGCCCGAGCCCCGGTAGTCCGGGTGGATCGCGAGGCGGGAGACCTCGACGAAGCCGCCCTCCCAGATGTGCGCCGGCAGTCCCTCGGTCTGCGCCTCGATCTCGCTGAGGGCGCGGTCGCCGGCGTTGACGACGATCCGGCCGGTGCCGACCGGCTTGTCGCCGAGCCGGCAGACGATGCCGACGGCGTGCCGGTCGAGGCGGTCGCCGACCTCGATGCTGTCGCCGACGTCGGCGAGTCGCCCGAAGTGCCGGTTGCCGGCCAGTCGGACGTCCAGGGCCTGCCGGTACGTGGCCTCGTCGGCGACCGTGCGGATCGACAGGTAGCGGTTCACCCGGAACGGGCGGACACCGGCGGCCCGCAGCGCGGGGAAGCCGAACTCCGGCACCGTGCCGGCGAGGACGACGGCGCAGTCGCGCACGGACCTCCGGGTGGCGGTCCGGAAGGAGAAGCGGGTCTCGTCGCCGGACTGGCGGCAGGAGGTGAGCCGGGCGGCGATCCTCCGGCCGCCCAGCCAGGGCAGCCACAGGTCGAGCGTCGCGGACATGCCGGGAGCCAGCAGGCGTCCGGGATCGTCGGTGGTGAACTCGCCGCCGTACGGGCCGAGTCGGACGATCGTGACGCGCTGCGGCCGGGCGAAGAGGGTGGGGCTGTCGAGGCGGGCCGTGATCGGTTCCGCCAGCGCGTGGGTGTGGGCGTCGGCGCGGTCGGCGGGCGGCCGCACCTCGACCCGCCCGGTCCTGGGGTCGACGGTGTGGTCGCGGCTGAAGAGCGGGACCGGGGCTCCGCCGCCGGGGCGCCGGCCGTCGCCGCGGAAGAGCAGCGCGAGGCGGGCGCCGGGCCGGATGCCGGACAGCCGGTCCGGTTCGGGCGCGGACAGGACGAGGGTCCCGTCCGGGGTGCGCTCGTCGAGCACGCACGTCACCCGGTGGCGTCCGGACCGGAGGACCACCTGGGGGCGGTGCAGATCGGCCGGCCAGTACCGGTACGTCGCCGGGGTGGCCGGGGCCGCCCGGTGCGCGGGGTCCGTCGGGCCGGAGGAGGGGCTGACCGGCTCGGCCTGGACAAGTTCCATCGTTGCTCCCTGCTGTTCTCCCCGGGCGCGGACGGCCCTCGGGGGTGTGGCCGGACCGGGGCGGCACCGGCGGGCGGAACCTGGTCGGCTCCGCCCGCCGGTGGACGCCCCACCGCTGTCCCCGCGTAGCCGAGGACCCTCGGGTACGGGCCCTCGGGCCTCGGGGCGTCAGGCCCCTCAGGCCTTCAGGGCGTCCTGGAAGAGCCGCCAGCCGTCGTTCCACTCCCCCAGGCCGGAGGAGGCGTTGATGTGCCCGAGGCCTCCGACGTTGTGGAGGCGGGCGCCGAGCTGCCGGGCGGCGTTCTCGGCGTGCTCCAGGGAGCCGTACGGGTCGTCCTCGCTGGCGACCACCACGGACGGGAAGGGCAGCGGCCGCGCGTACGCGTCGGTGGCGAAGCCCTCCGCCTGGGTGGGGAAGTTCTCGCCGGCGACGTCGGGCGCGGCGACCAGGAAGGCGGCCGCGACGTCGGTGAGGGCCGGGTCCCCGGTGCGGGCGCGGGCCCACTCCGCGAGGAGGGTGCAGCCGAGGCTGTGGGCGACGACGACCTTCGGTCCCGGCACGGCGGCGAGGGCCTCGTCGAGCTCCTTCACCCACGTGGCCGCGACGGGCTCGTCCCAGGAGGAGTGCTCCACCCAGACGGCGCGGTCGGCCTCGCGCTCGAACCACTGGCGCTGCCAGTGCTCGGGGCCGGAGTTGCCGATGCCGGCGAGGAAGACGAGGGTCGGGTTCTGGTTCGGCATGGTCGTCACACCTCGTACTCGACGCCGACGCCGTCGAAGCGCAGGCGGTCCTGGATGAAGACGGGCTGGTCGTTCTTGTCGTAGCCGGTCACGAGACCGGCCTCCATGAGCCGGATGACGATCTGGGAGCTCAGCTCCTGCTTGCCGGTCTCGCTCAGGCGGCGGATGACCTCCTTGTAGCCGAGCTCCTCCTTGAGGAGGCTCTCGAAGATCTCCCGGTGCTCCTCCTCCAGCGGCCACTTGACCATGTCGAGGCCGTCCTCGTTGCCGAGGACCTGCTTGCGCTGGAGCCGGAAGCCCTCCGGGTCCACCTTGTAGAAGGGCTCCAGGCGGACCTCGGTGCCGTTCCACTGGAGGCGCTTGATGCTGTTGAGGTCCTTGGTCAGGCGGCTGATCCACTGGACGCGGGCGACGTTGAGCTCGTCGTCGCTGAACTCGTCGCTGAGTTCGAGGCGCTGGTGGCGGCCGATGCCGATCATCGTGGAGGCGCGGTCGCGGAAGTCGGCGATCGACCAGTCGCTGCTGCCCTGGTCGGCCTGGACGAGGCGGTCGAACCAGGCCTTGCGGCTGAGGCGCTCGTCGGCGGTCTCGCTGATGCGGCGCTTGAGCCAGAACTCGGACTCCGGCTCGGTGAAGGAGGCGAAGGTGTAGAAGGAGGCGAGGAACTCGTGGTACTGCTCGTAGGTCTCGCGGTAGGTGCGGTTGTACCAGGCGTGGACCTCGTCGCTCTCGTCCGGGTTCTCCGTGATCCGGTCGATCGCGGCGGCGGCCGAGACCGCGGACTGGGTGGCCAGGTGGACGCCCTGCGAGAACAGCGGGTCGGTGAAGCAGGCGGCGTCGCCGCTGAGGAAGAACCGGCCGGCGGAGACGTACTCGGAGTCGTACGACCAGTCGTGGACGATGCGCACCTCGTCGACCATCTCGGCGCCGTCCAGGAGGGCGGTGGCGCGCTTGGCCTTGGCGAGGGTCTCGCGGTAGAAGCGCTCCGGGCCCAGCTCCTTGACCTCGGCCGACTTCGAGCGGTCGACGACGAGGCCGACGCTGTACAGGTCGCCCTTGAGCGGGATCATCCAGACCCAGCCGTCCTCGAAGGTGATCGAGTACGTGGTGCCCTTGAGGTCGCCCTCGAAGGGGTCGGGGCGCTTGAAGTACGACCAGACCGCGAAGTTCTTGTAGAACTCGTCGTAGCGGCGGATCTTCAGCTGGCGGGCGAGCGGGCTGTGCGAGCCGCTCGCGTCGACGACGAAGTCGCTGACGACCGTGCGGGACTCCTCGCCCTGGCGGACGGTGAGGGTGACGGAGTCGGCGGCGGAGATGTCGACGTTCGTCACCGGGGTGGACTCGTGGACGGTGACGCCGCGCTCGCGGACCTCGTCGACGAGGAGCTGGTCGAACTCCTCGCGCTTGACCTGGATGGCGTGGTCGTAGACCCACGGCGAGGTGCGCGGGGTGGTGAAGGAGAACGTCCACGGGGCCTGGTCCTGGCCCCAGAGGAAGGTGGCGGAGGGCTTCTTCACGAACTCGGCGGCGTCGATCTTCTCCTGGAGGCCGAGCCGGGTGAGGATCGACAGGGTGCCGGGCAGGAACGATTCGCCGACGCGGTAGCGCGGGAAGGTGTCGCGCTCGAAGACCTCGACCTCGTGGCCGAGCTTGGTGAGGGTGAGTGCCGCCACGCAGCCCGCGGGGCCCGCACCGATGACGGAAACCTTCGACTTCTTCATGTGCTGTCTCCTCAAAGGGACTTGATGGTCTTGATGCGGCTCGGTGCGAGGTACGTGAGGCCGCTGGCCGCGTTCTCGAAGAGGCCGAGTCCGGCCTGGAAGCGGCAGTCGCTGCCGATGACGACCTCCGGGGCCACGGTGCACGCGAGCCCGAAGAAGTTGTCGTCGCCGACCTCGACGCTGTTGCCGCAGTGGAAGTTGGGCGCGAGGAAGTTGTTCGAGCCGAGGCGCGAGTGGTGTCCGACGCTGCTGAGGTAGTTGAGGACGTTGAAGTCCCCGAGGGACACGTTCACGCCGAGGTAGTTGTCCGGGCCGATGACGTTGCCGACGCCCCGCAGCGCGCCCGGGTCGACCCGGGACGTGGGGTGGACGACGTTCTCGGCCGCGAGGCCGTGCTTCACGACGACCTCGTCGATGAGCCGGCGCCGTACGGCGGTGTCCGAGACGGCGAGCACCACGGGGGTGCCGGGCTCCCACACGACCTCGTCCAGGGCGGTGCACAGCTCCGCCGGGGCGTGCGCCGTCTCGCCGTCCACGACGACGTGGCGCACGACGCGGTACGTCTCGGGTCCGGCGGCGGAGGCGTCGGCCACGTACCGGGCGACCTCCAGGGCGAACTTGCCCGCCCCGAGGAAGACGAGCTCCTTCATGCGCGGATCCTCTGCTTCTTGAATCGTTCGGACATCCGCAGCTCCTCGACGAGGTTCACCTTGGCGGGCAGCTTGAAGGGCTCGACCTTGCCCTCCAGGAACTCGTGGACGTGCCGGCGGGCCTCGGCCCGGGTCATCGCGCCGCTCGGCTTGATGTCGACGCACACGGACTGGCCGGTGATCGAGTTCGGCCGGCCGTAGACGACGCAGTCGTCGATGAGCGGGCTGCCGAGCAGGATCGACTCCAGCTCCAGCGGCAGGACCTTCTCGCCGCCCACGTTGATGACCTCCTTGGCCCGGCCCTTGACCTTGAGGAAGCCGTCCTCCTTCTCCTCGACGAGGTCGCCGGTGCGGAACCAGCCGTCCTCGGTCAGCGAGTCGTCGGGGTAGTTGAGGTAGCCCATGAACTGGGTGCGGCTCTTGAGCTGCAGCTCGCCGTCCACGATCCGGTACTGCACGTTCTCGTCGGAGATCCGGAAGTACGTGCTCTCCGAGGACTCGCTGGTGGTCGCGGAGATGCCGGTCTCGCTGGTGCCGAAGGTCTGCAGCAGCCGGGCCCGCGGCAGCGCCGTGTGCAGGCGCCGCAGCAGCTCCTCGGGCATGGGCTCGGTGCCGTACGAGATCATCCGCAGGCTGCTCAGGTCGTGCTTGCGGTGGTAGTCGCCGATGAGGATGAGGTTGAGGAAGGTCGGGCTGGTGGGGAGCAGCCGGATGCCGTGCTCCTCGATCAGCGCGCAGATCTCCTCCGGGGTGCGCCGGGCCGGCAGCACCGCCGTCCCGTTGACCTTGAAGACGCCCAGCAGCGAGTTGATGCCGCCGATGTGGTCGAAGAGCAGGAACATCAGGATGTTCGTGGTCCGCGAGCCGACCCGGGCGCCGGAGCCGGCCTTCTCCGCGACGAGGGTGTCGAGGTTGTGCAGGATCGCCTTGGGCGCGCCCGTGCTGCCGCTGCTCAGCAGGACGAGGCCCGCCGCGCCCGCTTCGACGAGCGGGCGGTACGCCTCCGCGGTCGCCGCCCCGGCCTCCGCGCCCGGCCCGGCGCCGCCGGCCATGGGCTCGACGACGAGCTCGGAGCCGTCGTCGGCGACCTTCACCAGGTGGCGCGGGGCGCAGGAGTCGTTGACGGTGCGCAGGGCGCCCTCGGTGATCGCGACCAGCGGGACCACGACGTTCCGGTTCAGGTAGAGGGCCAGCAGGGCGGCGATGGAGCCGAACGAGAAGTCGGCGTTGAGGACCACCGCCTCGTGCGGGGCGACGCCCCGCTCGCGCAGCCGGTCCGCCGTGGTGCGGATGGCGTGGGCCAGCTCGCCGTAGCTGTGCGTCCGGCCCTTGTCGATGACGGCGGGGCGGTCCCCCAGCCGGGCGAACCTCTCCGCCAGTGCGTCGCGGCCGTCCGGCGCGCCGTGGCCGTCCGGCGCCTCGCGACCGTCCAGTTCGTCGCTCATGTCAGTGGACTCCCCCCAGGAAGAGCGTTTCTCCGGTGACGAATCCGGATTGCTCGGAGATCAGGAAATCGACGGGTCCGAAGAGGTCCGCCATCGTGCACATCCGCTTGATGGCCTGCCGGTCGATCAGGGAATCGACCATGCCCGCGGGCAGGGTGCGGGTCAGCACGGTCCGCACCGGGGGCAGCCCGATGCCGTTGACGCGGATGCCGAAGCCGGCCAGCTCCTTGCTCATGACCCGGGTCAGCTGCTCGACGGCGCTCTTGCTCGCCGAGTACGCGAGCTGCCCGTCGAGCGCCCACGGCACCGCGACCGTGGTGACGTTGAGGATCGCCGAGGAGGGACCGGGGCTCTTCTGCAGCAGCTTGGCCGCCTCCCGGCAGGAGTTGAGCACCGCGAAGAAGTTGATGTCGAAGATGTCCCGGACGGTCTTCTCCGGGGTCATCATGAAGTGGTTCATGCTGGACGTGCCCGCGTTGTTGACGAGGGCGTCGAGGTGGCCGAACTCCCGGCGCACCTCGCGGAACATGGCCCGCAGCGCCTTCGCGTCGGTGAGGTCCACCTCGTGGTGCCGGTAGCCGGGGTGGTCGACCGTCGACGGCCGGCGGCTGCATCCGACGACCTGGTGGCCCTGCTCGACGAGGTGCTCGGCGAGCGCCTTGCCGACCCCCGACCGCGTGCCGGTGACAAGAATGTTCATCGTCGTCAGTGCAGCCGGTAGCCGATGAGCAGGGGCAGCGAGTAGAGGGCGGGCCGCATGTCTTCGGGCTCCAGGGTCTTGGACTTGAACTGCGAGGGGACCGCGCGGGGGACCAGGCGCGTGAAGGCGGGCCGCCTGCCGGCCGCCGCGGTGTCCGCGAGTTCCGCCTCGTCGATGACGGTGAAGGCGAGGCCGAGCCGGAGGCACCAGCGGATCCGCAGGTGGTCGAGCGCCTCCAGGAGCATCGGCTTGTCGCTGACGTACAGGAGGCGGCCGAAGGGCACGAACCGGCCCAGGCGCAGCTTCTTGAGGATCACGTACAGGTACTCGGAGCTGTCCTTCCTGGTGATCAGGAAGTGCCGGCAGCGGAGGTCGGCGTGGTCGAGGAAGATCCGCCGGTCGGACTCGTCGAGGTGCTGCGCGATGACGTGCTTGCGGGTCTCCACCCGGAAGCCCCGGCCGAGGCTGCGCGGCGTCGGCACCGGCAGGAACTGCCGGACGCCCGTCTCCAGGTCCTCCCAGCCGAACTTCTTGCTGATGTCGTACACCGCCTGGGTGGGCGTGTAGTTGACCAGGGTCACCTTGCGCAGGGACGTGACCGGAAGGAAGAGCCGCAGGCTCTCGTGGCGGTACTCCTCCTTCACGTACCAGCTGTGGATCTCGCAGAACTTGTGCGGCTCGCCCCGCACCTCCCGCTCGGTGAAGAGCGTGCCGAGGAAGCCCACGACCTCGTCGCCGTCCTCCATGACGTAGCCGTAGTAGCCCTCGCTGCCGCCCCAGACCGGCTGGAACATCCGCCGGCGCCACTCGAAGGGGATCCACGCGGAATTCAGCGTCGATCCCTTGAGGAGCAGGTAGACCTTGTACAGGTCCCCCTCCAGGGCCTTTCTCACCGTCACCGACATGTTCTCGCCTCTCCGCGGGGACCCGGCCGTCAGGCCGCGGTCGTCTCCGCGTTCTCGTTCATCTCTTCCTCGATGAACTCGATGAGCCGGCTGACGCGGCTGAACGGGCTCACCCGCCGGGAGACGGCCTTCTCCGAGGTCAGGGAGATCTCCACGTCGAATTCGTCCTCGATCGCCTCTTCCACGAGCGTGAGGAAATTGACGAGGTGCATCGAATCGAATACGCCGGCGTCTCCGTAGAGGCTGACGTTGAGGAGATCGCCCGTGGGGATCTTCTCGTCCCGCCGTTCATTGACCTCGGCCACGACGTTCCCGATGAGGCCGACAAGACGCTCGCGCATCGTTTCTTCCCTTTCTGATTCCACGCACTCAACGCGTTCTACGTTCAAGACAGGCAGGTCGGAGCAGGGTCCGGGTCTCCTGCTCGATACGGCCGGTGAGGCAGAGCTCTCCGCGCGGCACGCCCTTCCGGATCTCTGAATCGGGGAAGCGGCGAAGCTTTCGACCCGGGGCGAGAAGGCGGTCCGGACCGGTCCGAGAACTCCCCTTCCCGGTCCGGGCAACAAAGCGCGCAACCCCTCCGGGACGACCCCTTTGGAGGGCGTCCCGGATCCGTGGGGATCAGCGGCGAGTGATTTCTATACGCAGTCGGCGCCGGAGATCCAGGGGGTTGTCCGCATGACGAGACCCCGCCGAGATCTTTGTCCGGTTTCGCCGCCGAAGTGGTCTGGCGCATCTGCGACTGTCGCGGATGCGGCACCCGGAACCGGTGTCTCCGGAGTGCCGCGTGCAGCAGAGTCGTCCGTGTCAGCAGGCGGCTCGTCCGCCCGAACGCCGAACGTGAGGAATACAGCTGTGCCCCGTCTTCGCAGCGCATGGTCGCCCGTCGTCCTCAGTGCCCTCGTCGTGGCGTTGTGCAGCGTCGACCTGGGCCAGGGCGGCGCGGGCCACGGCACCTCCGGCTCGGCGTCGGGGCCGGCGTCCGACGGTCCCGACGCCGACGCCGCCCTCTCCCTCGACCTCGGCTGGGACTGAGCCGGCGCCCCCGCCGCCACCGCGGGGCACGGCGACTCCCCCGTCCGTGCCCCGGACACCCCGTCCCCCCGGCGGTGGCCCCGACGACGCAGCCCACCGAGACCGGAACCCATGACCACCACACCCGGAACCGTCCCGCCGCAGAACATCGATCTCGCCGAGGCCGTGCTGCTCACCCTCGCCCGCCTGGGCTTCGGCAACTTCACGGGAGTCCCGTGCGCGATGCTCCAGGGGTTCTTCCGGCTCCTGGAGGGCGCGCCGCGGAGCCCGTACCCCGAACTCCGGGACCTCGTCTACCTGCCCGCACCGCACGAGGACGCGGCCATCAGCATGGCCACCGGCATGGCCCTGACCGGCGGTGACGCCGCCGTGTTCCTGCCGCACGCGGGGCCCGGCCACACGCTCGGCGCGCTCACCGCGCTGAACCAGGCCTACGAGGTGCCGCTCCTGATGGTCGTCGGGCGCCCGGGGAAGGCCGCCGTGGAGGAACCCGACTGTCTGGACGCGCAGTTCGCCCCGCCCGGCGTCGTCCTCGACCCGCTGCGCCCCGAGGAGGCCGTCGGGGAGTGCTACCGGCTCATGCAGCGGACCAGGCGCCCCGCCGTCCTGATCGTGACCGAGCCGCTGTGACGCCGCTCAGGACGCCCCGGCGCCGTCCGCCACGGGCTCGTCCTCCCGGAACGAGCGGTCGAGCAGCCCGTGCTTGTGGATCAGATAGCCCGCGTGCAGCCGGTTCCGGGCGCCGAGCCTGGCCATGATCTCCGACAGGTGGCGCTGGCAGGTCCGGATGGACACGCCCAGCTTCCTGGCGATCACCTTGTCGTCGTCGCCCTCGACCAGGAGCCGCAGCAGCGCCTGCTTGAACTCCTCGGAGGCGTCCACCACTTGGGCCCGCTGCTGCTGGAGCGGGAACTCGGCGGCGGTGTTCCACGTGTTCTCGAAGATCTCCGTCATGAACTCCAGGACGCTGCACTCCCGGACCACCACCGCGCCGTGCGGAAGGCCGGGCAGGTTGATGAGCGCCGCCTCGCGGTCGAAGATCAGCAGTCGGGAGACGACACCGCTGGCGATCCGCACCTCGGCGCCCAGCTCGCTCACCATGCGCACGTAGTCGACGGTCGTGCCGTCGAACCGGGCCGAGTGCTGGTAGAGGGTGCGCATCCGCACCCCGCGCCCCAACAGCCGCACCGTGCGCTCGTGCGCCTCCGAGATGCTGCCCGGCGGGCGGCTGCCGCCCGGCTGCACGGTGAGCACCTCCTCCTTGGCGCGCGCCGCGAGCTCGGTGATCACCTGCCGGGTGGTGGCCAGGTCCGAGAGGTACTGGAAGGCCGGCTGCTCCAGCTGCGACAGCACCCCGGACTCGTACGCCGGCATCATCGCCAGGATCCGGGCGAAGGACTGCCCCATCTCCCGCTGGCTCTCGCGCAGTTGGCGGATCGCCGGCATCAGCAGCTGCGCGCCGGCGGTGGCCGGGGGAACCGCGCACAGACGGGTTCCCTCGGGGTCGACGCTGCGCAGCAGCCGGAGTTCGCGGAGGTTCCTGACGACGTCCCGGGCGGTCTCCTGGGGGGCGTCCAGGATCTGCGCCAGCTCGTCCTCCGTCACGTGCTCGCGGGGCACCGCGTACGCGTACGCGGCGTACTCCAGCTGCGCCTCCCCGGTGGCGTGCATCAGTTCAAGCCGCGCGACAGTCATGCAACCAGCCCCTAGATCACTCAGATCAGAACCAGCTCGCCCCGTTGCGAACCCCCCAGTCACCTGCGGGTTCCCCCGAGCGTAGAAGATCTGACGGAGAAAGCCACGCCCTTCCACCATCCGGACACCGCCATCTCGGTGTCCGATTCCCGGTGTTGCCCGGTGCGGGGCAGGCACGAGGGCACCTCGCGGAGCCGGCGAGGTGCCCCCGTGCACGGCCGGTGCCGTCAGAACACGAGGTCCGAGGCGTTCATCGTGACCTGCTCCAGGAACATGGTCTCGCCGGTCCGGAACGGCGCCTTCCAGTCGCCGGTGCTCCGGTACAGCCGCGACGGCTCCCAGGACACGGGGAGGCCCATGAGGTCCGGGCGCCCGTCGCCGTTCGCGTCGCCCGCGGCGATCAGCGGGCGGAACGCCTGCCAGCCGCCGCCGATCCGCGTGCGCGGCGCGAAGGTGCCGTCCCCCTTGCCGAGGTAGAGCCAGAGGACGCCGTCCTTGTCGCGGGCGACGAGGTCGCCCGCGGCGGCGCCGGCGATGTTGCCGACGGCCGTGATGTCGTTGTGCACCCCCCAGCCGGTGCCGATCTTCTTGCGGGTGAGGAACGGCTTCGTGGCGCTGCCGGTGCCGGTGTAGAGCCAGAGCGCGCCGGACCGGTCGGTGGCGAGCGCGTCCGCGCGGCCGTCGCCGGTCAGGTCGCTGCCGGCCGTGATCTTGTCGTAGACCTGCCAGCCACCGCCGACCTGGACGCGACCGGCGAAGTTGCCGGTGCCCTTGCCCTGGTACAGCCACAGCACGCCGGACCCGTCGCGGGCCAGGAGGTCGCCGACCGGCGTGCCGCCCAGGTCGCCGGCGGCCTCGAGCCGGTCGTAGGCGCCCCAGCCCGAACCGAGGTAGGTCCGGGCGCCGGCCTCGTGGATGCCGCGGCGCTCGTCGATCGGACGGTAGAAGAGGTCGGTACGCCACAGGCGGCCGGCGGAGTCCCGGCTGAGCAGGTCGGGGCTGCCGTTGTCGTCGTAGTCGTGCGGCTGGACCTTGCGGACGACCTCGAAGGCGCCCTTGGCGGTGACGGCAGGGCCGATGCCGTTGACCGGCTCGCCGGTGAACTCCCAGGTGTAGTCCCCGTTGGGGACGTCCGCGTCCCGGTTGCTGTCGACCCAGGCGAACCCCGGGGTGCTGGTGGACCAGCTCCCGGTGGTGAGGTCGGTGATCTTCCCGGTCCGCACGTGGCGGACGGTGAGCTTCGGGTTCCCCACCTCGCGGGAGAGCGTCCACCGGAAGACGAAGCCGTCGGTCCTGTCGAGGTCGAGGACGGCCGGGGGCACGGTGGAGGCCGTCGCGACGACCTCGGTGGGCTCGCCGGTCGCCGCGATCAGCTCGGCCTTCACGGTTCCGTCGCCCGCGTCCGCGATCCGGTACACACCCTCGCCCTCGCCGACGAGGCCGCCCCGCGCGTACAGGCTGCCGTCGGGGGCCGACGTGAACTCGTAGGCGTGGTCGAGCACCTTGACCGTCGCCCCGGTGACGACGTTGTGGGCGGTGACGGCGTGGTGGACGCTCGGCTGGGTGAAGCCCATGCCGCCCTTCTGCCCGTACAGCACCCAGTCGCCGGCCAGGCCCACCTGGAGTTTGCCGAGCGCCTGCGCCTGGGAGACCGGGGCCTCCCGCACCTCGCCGGTGGCCCGGTCCGCGACGCGGACCCGGAGCGTCCCCACGCCCTCGAACCAGGCGGTACGGGTCGCGGAGACCGCCGTGGCGTGGATCCCGGGGGCCCCGAGGGTCACGGCGCCGGTGGCGAGGTCGAGGAGGCCCCACCCGCCCAGTCCGCCCCGTGTGAAGGAGACCTTGGCGTGGGCGGGGGTGGCGGGCGTGACCATGATGAGCGTCGCGTCGGCGGGAAGGCCGGTGACCGTCACGGCGGGGGCCTCGTCGACGTGCTTGCGGAGCTCCGTGCCCGCCTCGGTCTCGACGGTCGTGAAGACCGCGTCACCGGCCGCACCCGCCCACTTCGCGTCCCCCTGGAGGGTTCCGACGGGGACTTCGAGGATGCCGTTCGTCGCCAGGTTCCGCTGCGTGATCTTGCCGCCGCTCCGGAAGACCAGGAAGTCGGTCGTCGGCGTCGACCGCAGGTACACGGCGGGGGAGTCGTACGCCGTCCCGGAGCCGTCCGAGTAGCGCCGGAAGGTCGAGACGCCGTCGTTCGAGGTCGTCAGGAAGCCGGTCACCCCGGCCCCGGTGAGCTTGCTGCCCGCGGGGTACGCGACCGGGTCCGCGGTCGCCGCGGCGCCGGCGGTCACCGGGCCGGCCGTGAGCGATCCGCCCGCGGCCGGGGAGGCGTGGGCGGGAGCGGTCAGCGCGGTCGCTCCGAGCGTGACGGCGAGCACGGTGGTGACGGCGCAGGCGAGCCGCCGTCGCGTCGAACGGGCCAGGGGCACGGACATTCCTCCTGATAACACCAGGAACATCAGGCGCACCATGCGCCTCACCCGTTGAGACCTTCGAGCCGTCGAATGGTTGTACGCGCGAAGGCCGTTCCCCGGGACCGGCGTCAGTAGTAGTCGCGCATGATCTCGGTGGCCCAGGCGGGCTGGGTCGTGGTGCCGCGCGGGCCGAACTCGGCCATGTAGGGCTTGATGTCGAGGACCGGGGTGCCGTCGACGGCGTCGAGGCCCTCCACGTGCACCTCGCGGCCGTAGACGCGCAGCAGTCGGCAGCGGGAGACGCCGAGGCGGTTGGGCCGGTTCTTGCCGCGCTGGGCGAAGATGCCGACCAGCGGCCAGTCGGTGTTGCCGCGGGGGTGCCGGGCGCCCGTCTCCACCTTCTCCGGCGGGACCCGGTCGAAGTGGTAGACGACCTCCACGTGCGAGAAGGCGTCGAGGCCGGCGAGCGCGTCGGCGCCGAACCGTTCGTCCAGGCGGATCACCGCCGCCACCCCGCCCCACTCGTCGTCCAGAACCTCGGCCCGGCCCCCGACCACCCGGCCGACGGGCTCGGAGACGATCTCCAGGGGCGTGCTGTTCTCGGTCATGCGCGCACCGAACCCTCCACCGGCGGGGCGATCCGGGGACCGGATCACGGACGCCTCACCGTACGCCCGAAAGGGTGTGACCCGGATCACTTTTTCGAATGGCTCCGGCTGTCACGCACCGCCGGGCCGTCCGGTCATGAGGGTGTAGCCACCTGGAGGTTGACCATGAGGATCCTGCTCGCCGGTGCCACCGGCGCCATCGGCCGCCCGCTGACCCGCGCCCTCGTCCGGGACGGGCACGAGGTGCTGGCCCTCGCCCGCTCGGACGGTTCCGCGGAGACGGTACGCGCCCTGGGCGCGACGCCCGTGCGGGCCGACGCGCTCGACCGGGAGGGGCTGCTGCGGGCGCTCGACGGTCTGACCGCCGACGCGGTGGTCCACCAACTGACCGCGCTCAAGGCGCCCCGGCTGAGGCTCACCGCCGACGACCCCAGCAACGTCCTGCGGGAGCGCGGCACCGCGCACCTTTTGGAGGCGGCGGGCGTGCTGGGGGCGGGCCGTTTCGTCACCCAGTCCCTGGTCCTGGGCTACGGCTACCGCGACCACGGCGAGCGGCCCGTCACCGAGGAGGACCCGTTCGGGGTGCGCGGCGGCACGGTCGCGGACCACGTGATCACCGGCCTCGTGGAGGCGGAGGGCCGGCTGTTCGCCGCGGACCACGTGGCGGGCACGGCGCTGCGGTACGGCGTCTTCTACGGCCCCGGCACCTGGTTCGACCCGACGCCCGGCACCCGGCCGTTCCCGGTCCCGAGGGGCGGCGGCGGCACGATGTCGTGGGTCCACGTCGAGGACGCGGCCGAGGCGACCGTCGCCGCGCTGGAGCGGGGCCGCGCGGGCGAGGCGTACAACATCGTCGACGACCGTCCGTCCACCTGGGGCGAGCTGTCGGCCGCCCGCGGCGGCCGCCGCCTCGTCCTCCCCGGCCGGCTCCTGCGCCTGGCCGTCCCCTATCTGGGCGCCCTCATGCTCGACACCCGCCTCCGCGTCTCCCACGCCAAGGCCACCCGCGACCTCGGCTGGGCGCCGCGCCACCCGGACCACCGGGCGGGCATGCGGGCCTGACCCGCGGGCGGGGCTCAGGCGGCGGCGCGCTCGATGAGGGCCTCGATGCGGGCCTCGACCTCGGGGGTGAGGGCGGTGAGGGCGAAGGCCGTGGGCCACATGTCGCCGTCGTCGAGGGCGGCGGAGTCGTTGAAGCCGAGGGTGGCGTAGCGGGCCTTGAACTTGGCGGCGCTCTGGAAGAAGAGGACGACCTTGCCGTCCTTGGCATAGGCGGGCATGCCGTACCAGGTCTTGGCGGCGAGCTCGGGGGCGACCTTCTTGACCAGGGCGTGGACGCCCTCGGCGAGCGCCCGGTCGTCGTCCGTCATCTCGGCGATCTTCGCGAGGAGGTCGGCCTCGGCGTCGGCGGCCTTGCCGCGGGCCTTGGCGGACTTCAGCTCCTTCGCCCGCTCCTTCATCGCCGCCCGCTCGTCGTCGGTGAAGCCGTCGTTCTTCGTCGCCCTGGTGGTCATGACCGGTCCCCTCGTTCGTCGCGTCCGTGGTCGTCCCGCGGTGGTTCCAGGCTAGGTTCCGGGGTTTCCGGGTGCTTCTCCGAAACTGACCGGGTGCAGTCCCGCCGTTCCCGGAGCCGTATCGCCTCCGTGCGGGCCCGGGCCCAGCCGGGGCGGCACATCAGCGGAGTTCCTGGATGCGGATCAGGTTGCCCGCCGGGTCGCGGAAGGCGCAGTCGCGGATGCCGTACGGCTGCTCGGTCGGCTCCTGCACGATCTCGGTGTCGCCGGCGGAGACCTTCGCGAAGACGGCGTCGAGGTCGGGGGTGGCGAGGAGGATCCAGCCGTACGTGCCCTTCGCCATCATCTCCGTGATGGTGCGGCGCTCGTCCTCCGTGATGCCGGGGTCGACGGCCGGCGGCGCGAGGAGGATCGAGGTGCCGGGCTGTCCGGCGGGTCCGACGGTGATCCAGCGCATCTTCCCCTGGCCGACGTCGCTGCGGACCTCGAAGCCGAGGACGTCGCGGAAGAAGGCGAGGGAGGCCTCGGGGTCCTCGTGCGGGAGGGCGGTGGTGTGGATGGTGATGTCCATAGGGCCGAAGGTAGTTGGCCGGATCGGTGCGCGCTTCTCGGTTCCTGACCGTGTCGGCGCCCGGGGGGGGCGGGCGGGTCGTGGAGCGGCCGTACCCGGGCGGAGACGGCCGTACGGGGGCCGTACCGCGGTCGTACCAGGGGCTAGACGGCCGCGCCGGAGCCACCCGGACCCGCCGTGTCGGCGCGTGCCGGTTCCCCGGGCGGCCCGCCCGCCAGGAAGTCCGTCACCGCCAGCGCGAAGAGCAGGGCGAGCGCCAGGCCGATCACGACCCAGCCCGTCGGGTGCGGCCACAGGACGAAGGCGAGGGCCGCGCCGGCGACCAGGATCCACACGATCCAGGTGCGGAAGCGGCGGACGAAGCCGCCGACCGGGCCGAGCCGCAGGCCCGCCCGGTCGGCCGTCGAGCGGGTCGCCGTGATGCCCGAGCCCCACAGGCGGCGCGCCAGGACGGCCGGTCGGCTGGGCCCCGTCAGCCAGGCGGCCAGCGCGACCAGCACGCCGAGGACGGCGCACACCCGGACCGAGGTGCGCAGGAAGCGGATCAGGGTGTCGTAGACGGAGCCCGCGGCGGCCGGGGAGACGGAGGCGGGCAGCGCGTTCAGGTAGACCGTGCGGAAGACGGTGAGCGCGATCCCGAGGACGACCGCCGCCACGGCGAGGCCGAGGGCCGCGGCGACCAGCGTCCGGCGCCTGCGGACCGCGAGCAGCACCCCGCCGGCCAGGAACAGGACGGCGATCACGGGCAGCCACACGCCGAGGGTCTGGAGCAGCGCGAAACCGGTCTTGGCCTTCCCGATGTCGTCGGAGCGCAGCACGGTGAAGTCGGTGTGCACCTCTGGGATCTTCCCGGCGGCGGTGAGGCCGGAGTCGACGAGGCGTTCCTTGACGCCTTCGACGACGGGCGCGAGGTCGATCGTCACCGCGTCCGTCTCGATCTTCACCGCCCCGTCCTGGTCGCCCGTCAGGGCCCGGTCGAGGGAGGTGTGGATCGTGCGGTTGGCGTCGGTCCAGATGGTCTCGAAGGCCGGGGAGGCGACGACGTCCTGGGCCCGGTCGTGGACGAAGCTCCTGAGCGCGCCCTCCAGGGAGCCGCCGAGCTTCCCCAGCGCCTTCTCCACCAGCGGCCGCTGGTCGGGGGCGACGTCCTCCAGGAGCGCGGGCAGGTCGATGTGGTCCATGACCGCGTCGGTGGCCCGGTTCGCCACCGCCGCCTGCACGTCGGGGTCGGAGGCGAGCGGCTGCACCGTCCGCACGTAGCGGTCGGTGTCGCCGAGGAGATCGGCGGTCCAGGCGGCGACGAGGCCGAGGGGCACCAGCACGCAGCCGATGACGACCAGCAGCCCGGAGAAGAAGGAACGCAGGCGGTGGTGCTCGCGCCGCGGCCGGCCCGGGGCGGCACCGCCCTCCAGGGCCGCGACCCGGGCCCGCAGCCTGGTGAGTTCGTCGTCGCCGCTCGCGCCGGCCGGTGTGCCCATGGGGCCCACCCTGGGGGCGGCGGGCGGCCCCGGCGCCCCGGGCAGGACCGAACGGGTGAGCCGGCGAGGTACGGGCCCCGGGCGGGTTCCTCCGGAGCGGCGGCTCGGGGTGGGGCGGCGGGGGCCCGGGGTGCGGGTGCCGGGGCGCGGGCGGACGGATCGCGGGTCGCGGGGGGGGCGGGTTGCGGGCGGGCCGGGGCGCGGGGTGCCGGGGCGCGGGCGGGCGGATCGCGGGGCGCGGGCGGGCCGGGTCTCCGGTCGGCCGGGCCGCCCGGCCGCCGTTCAGCCCAGGCTGGTACGGGCCAGGTCGAGGAACTCCGCCTCGCTGAGGCCCAGTTCGCGGGCCTCGGCGGCGGCCTCGCGGAGCCGGGTGACGAGCCGGGCCCGGTCGGGGGCGGCGGCGCCGGGGACGATGAGGGCGCCGCGGCCCCGGCGGAGCTCGATGAGGCCCTCCTCGCGGAGCCGCTGGTAGCCGCGGAGGACGGTGTGGACGTTGACGCCGAGGGAGTCGGCGAGTTCGCGGGCGGCGGGAAGCCGTTCGCCGGGGGCGGCGGTGCCGTCGGCGAGGGCGCCGCGGACGCAGCCGGCGATCTGGTCGCCGAGCGGGACGGCGGAGGCGGGGTCGACGCGGAAGAGCACGGTCAGAGCCTTCCACGTCGTTCGACGAGGGTGTTGAGGAGGGCGGCCGCGGTCCGGGCGTCGGGCACGGTGACGGCGAACTCGCGGCCGTTCCCGCGCCGGACCACCAGCGCCTCGCCGGAGCGCAGGACCACGCCGGAGCGGTGGGCGCGGACCCGGTAGCCCCAGCCGCCGAACTCGCGCAGGGCGTGGATGTCGCGGGTGTCGGCGGCGGCGATGTCGGCGAGCGGCACGTGGACGCGGGGCCGGGGGGTGAGCGTGGAGCGGACGGTGAGCCCGTGCCGGTCGACGCGGACGCGGACCCGGGCGAGGGCGAGCCCGGGCACGCCGACGGCGAGCGCGACGAGGAGCAGCGGCCACGGGCCGAGCAGGGCGGCGACGCCTCCGGCGGCGAGGAAGAGCAGGCCGAGGGCGGTGAGCGGGGCGGAGGCGGTGGCCCGGGACCAGCCGGCGACCTCCCCCGCGCCGAGGTCGAGCCGGGGCGCGTCCGGCTCGGCCTCCGCGTCGGCCGCGTCGTACTCCTCCGGCGGGACGAGCCGGGAGAGGGCGTGGCCCGCGAGGGCGAGGACCGCGCCGGCGGCGGCCGCGACGGCGAGGTGGGAGAGCGGGGAGGTGACGGCGGCGGGGTCGGCCGCGTCGACGTTGTCGCCGACGACGAGGCAGAGCAGGGTGCCGGTGAAGCCCGCGGTCAGCCAGGCTCCCCAGAGCGCGTTGCGCCGGACGAAGACGGTCCAGGCGGCGCCGAGGGCGAGCAGCAGGCCGGTGCCGACGGCGGCGAAGGCGCCCCGGCCGGTGAAGCCGTCGGCCTCCCCGCCGGGGGAGAAGTGGGTGGCGAGCCGGTCGGGGAGCCGGTCGGACCAGAGGGCGCAGAGCAGCAGGTACGCGGCGGCGGCGAGCACGAAGGGGAGGGCGGCGAGAAGGCGGAGCCGGCGGGGGACACGGAGGACGGCGGGGCGCGGGGGCCGGGGGCGCGGGGCTCCGGGGCGCGTGGCTCCGGGGCGGTGGGCGTCGGTCATGGAAACCTCCTTTGTTCGTACTCTACTAGAACAAGTAAGATTTCTACCGGCGTGGTCCCGCCCGTCCTCCGGATGCGACGGCCCACCGCCGGCCGTCGCACGGGCCGTGGCTCGCTCAGCCCTCCAGGACCGTCCGCAGCGCCTTCGCGAACTCCTCCGGCGCCCCCTGCTGTCCGAACTCCCCGCCGAGGAAGCCCCCGTGGTGGCTGGGGAAGACGGCGAGGGGGAGACCGAGCCGGTCGGCGAGCGCGGCGGCGGCGCGGGCGGCGAGCTCCTGCTGGGACTCCTCGCCGGCGGCGACGACGATCCGGGTCGTGCCGGCCGCGGCCCCGAGGGCCTCGACGTCGGGGACGTACGAGGTGCAGCCGCGCAGGTTCCGGCCGAGCAGCGGGTCGTCCCGGCGCCCGTCGTCCTCGGTGGGCAGGCCGTACGCCTCCGGCGGCGGGACCGGCAGCCCGGCCCAGTCGGCCGGGATCGGGCCCTGGTGGCTCGTGAGGGCGATGAACTTGGCCATGCCCGCGCCCCAGCCGTCCCGCTGGTAGACGGCGTGCACGTCGGCGCAGGCGGCGAGGGCCTCGGCGCCGTCGGGGACGAGCCCGGCGGCGGGCGGCTCGTGGGCGACGAGGGTGTGCACGACCTCGGGGCGGCGGGCCACCAGGGCCAGCGCGTTGACGGCGCCGCCGCTGCTGGCGAAGAGGTCCACCGGGCCGGCGGCCAGGTCCTCGATCAACCGCGCCAGGTCGTCGGCGTGCTCCTCCGGCCGGATCTCCGTCGGGGCGCCCTCGGCCGTCTCGCTGCGCCCGACACCACGCGGGTCGTAGGTGACGACGGTCCGGTCGGCGAAGTGGGAGGCGAGCGTGGTGAATCCGGTCGCGTCCATCGGGGAGCCGACGAGCAGCAGCGGGCGCGGGTCCGCGCCGGTGCCGGGGCGGACGTCGTAGCGCAGGGTCGCGCCGGCGGTGTCCAGGGTGCGGGTGGTGGTCTCGGCCATCGTTCTCTCCTCCGTGCGGTGCTCTCACGGGGGTAGACGGCCGGGGGCCGGCGGACTCATCGGCCGGCCGGCGCTTTTTCCTCTTTCCTGCGGACTCCTCGGCTACGCGCCGCAGTCGTGGTCGGCCGGGTCGACGACCACGCGGTCCAGGAGGCCGCGGAGCAGGGTCCGTTCGGCCTCGGTGAGGTCGGCGAAGAGCTCGCGCTCGGCCTCGGTGACGGCCTGGTCGACGCGGTCGAGGACGGCCGCGCCGGCCGGCGTGATCTCCACGATGTGGCGGCGCCTGTCCGCCGGGTCGCGGCGGCGCTCGGCGAGGCCGGAGGCCTCCAAGTCGTTGAGGATCGCGACCAGTTGGCTCGGGTCCACTTCCATGGCGGCGGCCAGGTCGCGCTGGCCCATGGGCGCGGGGGCGAGCTGCATGAGGGTCATCGCGTGGCGCGGGGGCAGCCCGGCGACGCCCAGGGCGGAGCGGATGCGCGCGCCGGTGAGCTCTCCGCGGAAGGAGAGGAGGAAACCGAGGCGGTCGGTCGGGAGGGCTGCCATGCGGTCCACCGTAACAACAACCACATTGTGGAGCGTAAGAAATCGTTGTTACGCTTCAACGATTTCCGTCCCCGGATCGTTGGAGTGTCCCCATGTTCGTCGGTTACGTCGTCCTCGCCGCCCTGCTCGCGCTCGCCATGACCGGCTCCGCCGTCGCGACCTTCACCCGCAATCCGGCGGTCGTCGGGAGCATGGAGAAGGTGGGCGTGCCGGACGGATGGCTGCCGTGGCTGGGCACGGCGAAGATCGCGGGGGCGCTGGGGCTGCTCGCGGGCCTGGTGGTCCCGGCGCTGGGTGTCGCCGCGGCGGTGGGGCTGGTCCTCTACTTCATCGGCGCGGTGATCGCCCACCTGCGCGTCAAGGACTACGCCGTGGCGCCCGCCGTCGTCCTGACGCTCCTCCCGGCCCTGGCCCTGGTCCTCCGCGTGGCCACCGCCTGATCCCCGCCCCCTGCGGAACCCGCTCCCCCGCCGGGCCGGGGCACGACGCACCGAACCCGCACCCCGGGGACGGCTCCCTGGCGGTGCGGGTTCAGGCGGGTGCGGGTTCGGGCGCGGCGGTGGCTAGGCGTCGTCCTCCAGGTCGCCTTCGGTTTCGAGGAAGACCTGGCGGAGGGCGGCCAGCGTCTGCGGGTCCGGCTTCTCCCACATGCCGCGCGACTCCGCCTCCAGGAGCCGCTCGGCGATGCCGTGCAGGGCCCAGGGGTTGGCCTCCTTGAGGAAGGCCTGGTTGGTCTCGTCGAGGACGTACTCCTGGGTGAGCTTGTCGTACATCCAGTCGGCGACGACACCGGTCGTGGCGTCGTAGCCGAAGAGGTAGTCGACGGTCGCCGCCAGCTCGAAGGCGCCCTTGTAGCCGTGGCGGCGCATCGCCTCGATCCACCGCGGGTTCACCACCCGGGCGCGGAAGACCCGGGAGGTCTCCTCGACGAGCGTCCGGGTCCGGACGGTCTCGGGGCGGGTCGAGTCGCCGATGTACGCCTCGGGGGCGGTGCCCCGCAGCGCCCGCACGGTCGCCACCATGCCGCCGTGGTACTGGAAGTAGTCGTCCGAGTCGGCGATGTCGTGCTCACGGGTGTCGGTGTTCTTCGCCGCCACCGCGATCCGCTTGTACGCGGTCTCCATCTCGTCGCGCGCCGGCCGGCCTTCGAGCCCTCGCCCGTACGCGTACCCGCCCCACACCGTGTACACCTCGGCGAGGTCGGCGTCGGTGCGCCAGTCCCGCGAGTCGATCAGCTGGAGGATGCCCGCGCCGTACGTGCCGGGCCGGGAGCCGAAGATGCGCGTGGTGGCGCGGCGCTCGTCGCCGTGCTCGGCGAGGTCGGCCTGGGCGTGCGCGCGGACGTAGTTGGCGTCGGCGGGCTCGTCGAGGCCCGCGACCAGCCGGACGGCGTCGTCGAGGAGGCCGATGACGTGCGGGAACGCGTCGCGGAAGAAGCCGGAGATGCGCAGCGTCACGTCGACGCGCGGGCGGCCCAGCTCCTCCAGGGGGATCGGCTCCAGGCCGTTGACGCGGCGCGAGGCCTCGTCCCACAGCGGGCGGACGCCCAGCAGGGCCAGCGCCTCGGCGACGTCGTCGCCGGCGGTGCGCATCGCGCTCGTCCCCCACAGGGAGAGGCCCACCGAGGTCGGCCACTCGCCGTTGTCCTCGCGGTAGCGGGTCAGCAGCGAGTCGGCGAGCGCCTGGCCGGTCTCCCAGGCGAGCCGGGACGGCACCGCCTTGGGGTCGACGGAGTAGAAGTTCCGGCCGGTCGGCAGCACGTTGACCAGGCCGCGCAGCGGCGACCCGGACGGGCCGGCGGGCACGAAGCCGCCGTTCAGGGCGTGCACGGCGTGGGTCAGCTCGTCGGTGGTGGCGGCGAGGCGCGGCACGACCTGCTCGCAGGCGAAGCGGAGCACGTCGTGGACCTCGGAGCCGTACGCGGCGGCCACCGCGGGGACCGCGTCCACCGTCCAGCCGGCGGCCTCCATCGCCTCGACGAGCTCGCGGGCCTTGGCCTCTGCCTCGTCGGCGGTCGTGCGGGTGGCGGCCGACTCGTCCAGGCCGAGCGCCTCCCGCAGACCGGGCAGCGCCTGCGTGCCGCCCCAGATCTGGCGGGCGCGGAGGATGGAGAGGACCAGGTTGACCCGCTCGGGGCCGGTGGGCGCGCCGCCGAGGACGTGCAGGCCGTCGCGGATCTGGGCGTCCTTGACCTCGCACAGCCAGCCGTCGACGTGCAGCAGGAAGTCGTCGAAGCCGTCGTCCTCCGGGCGCTCCTGCAGGCCGAGGTCGTGGTCGAGCCTGGCGGCCTGGATGAGGGTCCAGATCTGGGCGCGGATCGCCGGGAGCTTCGCCGGGTCCATGGAGGAGATCTGCGCGTACTCGTCGAGGAGCTGCTCCAGGCGTGCGATGTCGCCGTACGAGTCGGCGCGGGCCATCGGCGGCACGAGGTGGTCGACGAGGGTGGCGTGGACGCGGCGCTTGGCCTGGGTGCCCTCGCCCGGGTCGTTGACGAGGAACGGGTAGACCAGCGGCAGGTCGCCGAGGGCCGCGTCGGGGCCGCAGGCGGCGGACAGGCCGGCGTTCTTGCCCGGCAGCCACTCCAGGTTGCCGTGCTTGCCGAGGTGCACCATCGCGTCGGCGCCGAAGCCGCCGTCCTCCGCGCGGGCCGCGATCCAGCGGTAGGCGGCCAGGTAGTGGTGGGAGGGCGGCAGGTCGGGGTCGTGGTAGATCGCGATCGGGTTCTCGCCGAAGCCGCGCGGCGGCTGGATGAGGACGAGGAGGTTCCCGCGCCGCAGCGCGGCGAGCACGATGTCGCCCTCCGGGTTCCGCGACCGGTCGAGGAACATCTCGCCGGGCGCCGGGCCCCAGTGCTCCTCGACCTTCTCGCGCAGCTCGGCCGGGAGTTCGGCGTACCAGCGCTTGTAGTCGGCGGCCGGGATGCGGACCGGGTTCTTCGCCAGCTGCTCCTCGGTGAGCCAGTCCTGGTCGTGGCCGCCGGCCTCGATGAGGGCGTGGATCAGCTCGTCGCCGTCACCGGAGACCAGGCCCGGGAGGTCGGCCTCGGGCCCGAAGTCGTACCCCTCCTCGATCAGCCGGCGCAGCAGGGCGACGGCGGAGGCGGGGGTGGCGAGGCCGACGGCGTTGCCGATGCGGGAGTGCTTGGTCGGGTACGCGGAGAGGACGAGCGCCAGCCTCTTCTCGGCGTTCGGGATGTGCCGGAGGCGGGCGTGGCGGACGGCGATGCCGGCGACGCGGGCGGCGCGCTCGGCGTCGGCGACGTACGCGGGCAGGCCGTCGGCGTCGATCTCCTTGAAGGAGAACGGGACGGTGATGAGCCGGCCGTCGAACTCGGGGACGGCGACCTGGCTGGCCGCGTCGAGCGGCGACAGTCCCTCGTCGTTCTCCTCCCAGGCGGCGCGCGAACCGGTCAGGCACAGCGCCTGCAGCACCGGCACGTCGAGCGCGGCGAGCGCGCCCGCGTCCCAGGCCTCCTCGTCCCCGCCGGCCTGCGCGGCGGCCGGCTTGGTGCCGCCGGCGGCGAGGACGGTGGTGACGATGGCGTCGGCCCCGCGGAGCCGGGCGAGCAGCTCCTCCTCCGGGGCGCGCAGCGAGGCCACGTACAGCGGGAGGGCGCGGGCCCCGGCGTCCTCGATCGCGTCGCAGAGCGCGCCGACGAAGGCGGTGTTCCCGCTCATGTGGTGGGCGCGGTAGTAGAGCACGGCGACCGTCGGGCCCTCGGTGACGCGGGCGGTGCGCTCCAGCGGGCCCCAGGTGGGGGCGGCGGCGGGGGCCTCGAAGCCGTGGCCGGTGAGGAGGACGGTGTCGGAGAGGAAGCGGGCCAGCTGCTCCAGGTTGGCGGGGCCGCCGTGCGCGAGGTAGGCGTGCGCCTCGGTGGCGACGCCGATCGGCACGGTGGAGGCGGCCATCAGCTGGGCGTCGGGTGCCTGTTCGCCGCTGAGGACGACGACCGGCTTCCCGGTGGCGAGGACCGCGTCGAGGCCCTCCTCCCAGGAGCGGACGCCGCCGAGGAGGCGGACGACGACGAGCTCGGCGCCGTCGAGGAGGCCGGGGAGGTCGGCGAGCGGCAGCCGGGAGGGGTTGGCGAAGCGGTACTCCACCGGCCCTCCGGCCGCACGGGCGCTGAGCAGGTCGGTGTCGGAGTGCGACAGCAGCAGGAGCATGGCGGGGCTCGGGCCTTCCTCGGGGTTGTCCGCGCCCCGGGTGGTCGATGGACGGCAGGAGTTCCTGACTCACCCGTGCCGTCGCCGGTACGGGCTCACAGTGGCGGGACCGCGCCGGAATCTCACCGGGCTTCCTCCCCGGGGTCCTGGGACCCCATGCCGATCTGCATAGTAAAGCGTGCCGTCGGCGGGCCGGAGGGGGCCGGAGAGTCGGCCGGATCACACTCGGCGGCCGCCCGGTTCCCCGTGGGTATGCTCGCCGCCATGCCGCCGACCCCGACCACCCCGCCCGAACCGGGCGAAGCGCCGATAAGGGACCGTGGCGACGCGTGCCCGGGGGCGCTCCGGCTGCACGCCGCCGCCGACGGGCTCCTCGCCCGACTCCGCCTGCCCGCAGGTCGATTGACGTCACGTCAGGTGAGTGTCCTGGCCGACGCGGCGGAGCGGATGGGCGACGGGTGCCTCTCCGTCACCTCGCGCGGCAACGCCGAGCTGCGCGGCCTGCGCGACGGCTGCGGCGCCGGTCTCGCCGCGCTCCTCGCCGACGCGGGCCTGCTGCCCTCCCCCACCCACGAGCGGGTCCGGAACATCGTCGCCTCCCCGGCCGCCGGACTCGACGGACTCGGCCACGCCGACGTGCAGTTGTGGGCCCGCGCCCTGGACGCCGCGCTCTGCGCGGAGCCGCGCGCGGCGGCCCTCTCCGGCCGCTTCCTCTTCGCCCTCGACGACGGCCGCGGCGACGTCGCCGGCCTCGGCGGCGATGTGACCTTGATCGCAGCATCGGACGGCGCCGTGCTCCTGACGGCGGGCACGGAGACCTTCCGCCTGCCCGCCGCGCCCCCGGCCCCGGGCCGCGCCGGAGCCGCGCCCGCCGGCGAGACCGGCACCGCCGCCGGAACCGGAGCGGTCCCCGCCGTCTCCGCCGCCCTCGTCTGCGCGCTCGCCTTCCTGGACACCGCCGAGGCCGCCGGGAACGGGGCCTGGCGACCGCGCGAACTCCCGGCCGGGCAGCGTCCGGACTGGGCCGGTGCCCTGGCCAGGGCGGGGATCGGCGCGGAGCCCGTACCCTCCTTCTCCCCTCCCCCGGCCCCGCTCCCGCCCGCACCCGGCCCGCTCGGCGACCGCGCCCTGCACGTCCTCGCCCCCCTCGGCCGGCTGACCGCCGGCCGGCTGCGGGCGCTCGCCGAGGGCGCGGACGAGGTGCGGCTCACCCCGTGGCGCGGGGTCGTCGTGGTGGGCCCGTCCGCGGACCGGCTCCCCGCGCTCGCCGCGCACGGCCTGGTCACCGACCCGGCCGACCCCCGCACCGGCGTCACCGCCTGCACCGGCGCCCCCGGCTGCGCCAAGTCCCTCGCCGACGTGCGGGCGGACGCGGCGCGCGCGCCGGGCGGGCCGCTGCCCGTGCACTACTCCGGCTGCGAGCGCCGCTGCGGTCATCCGCACGGTGCCCGGATCGAGGTCACCGCCCTCGACCCCGACACGTATCTGCTGGACGGCGTCCCCGTCCCCCGTACCGCCCTGGCCGAGGCCGTCGCGGCGGCCCGTACGAAACCGATGGAGAGCTGAGGATGTACGAGTACGAGAAGGACGGCGCCGAGATCTACCGCCGCTCCTTCGCCACGATCCGCGCCGAGGCCGATCTCGGCGGGCTGCCCGGCGACCTCGCCACGGTCGCCGTCCGCATGATCCACGCCTGCGGCATGACGGACCTCGTCCGGGACATCGCGTACTCCCCCGGGGTCGTCGCGAGCGCCCGCACCGCCCTGCGGGCCGGCGCCCCCATCCTCTGCGACGCGCAGATGGTCGCCTCCGGCGTCACCCGCAAGCGGCTGCCCGCCGACAACGAGGTGCTGTGCGCGCTCTCCGACCCGGCCGTGCCGGCGCTCGCCGCCGAACTGGGCACCACCCGCTCGGCCGCCGCCCTCGAACTGTGGCGGGACCGCCTCGAAGGCTCCGTCGTCGCCATCGGCAACGCCCCCACCGCCCTCTTCCACCTCCTGGAGATGATCGCGAAGGGCGCGCCGAAGCCGGCCGCCGTCCTCGGCATCCCCGTCGGCTTCATCGGCGCCGCCGAGTCCAAGGACGCCCTCGCCGCCAACGAGCTCGGCCTCGACTACCTGGTGGTCCGCGGCCGGCGCGGCGGCAGCGCCATCACCGCCGCCGCCCTCAACGCCCTCGCGCACGAACCGGAGATCCAGGCATGAGCACCGTGACCGGCAAGCTGTACGGCGTCGGCCTCGGCCCCGGCGACCCCGAACTGCTCACCCTCGCCGCCGTGAAGGCGATCGCCGAGGCCGACGTCATCGCCTACCACTCGGCCCGCCACGGCCGTTCGATAGCGCGCTCCATCGCCGCCGGGCACATCCGCGAGGACCACGTCGAGGAGCGGCTCGTGTACCCGCTCACCGTGGAGACCACCGACCACCCCGGCGGTTACCGGGGCGCGCTCGACGACTTCTACGAGGAGGCCGCGGCCCGGCTCGCCGCCCACCTCGACGCGGGCCGCACGGTCGCCGTCCTCGCCGAGGGCGACCCGCTGTTCTACGGCTCCTACCAGCACATGCACAAGCGGCTCGCGGACCGGTACGACACCACCGTCATCCCCGGCGTCACCTCCGTCAGCGCCGCCGCCGCCCGGCTCGGCGAGCCGCTGTGCGAGGCCGAGGAGGTCCTCACGATCATCCCCGGCACCCTGCCGGAGGACGAGCTGACGGCCCGCCTCGCGGGCACCGACTCGGCGGTCGTGATGAAGCTCGGCCGCACCTTCCCCGCCGTGCGGCGCGCCCTGGAGCGGGCCGGCCGCCTGGAGGACGCGCACTACGTGGAGCGGGCGTTCATGGCGGGCGAGCGGACGGAGCGGCTGGCGGACGTGGACCCGTCGACGGTCCCGTACTTCTCGGTCGCCGTGCTGCCCTCCCGCGTCGACCGGCCCAACCCCGTGCGGGAGACGGGCGAGGTCACCGTCGTCGGCACCGGTCCGGCCGGTGCCCCCTGGCTGACGCCCGAGTCGCGCGGCGCGCTCGTCAACGCCGACGTGCTCGTCGGCTACACCACCTACCTCGACCGGGTCCCGGTCCTGCGCCCCGGCCAGATCCGGCACGGCTCCGACAACAAGGTCGAGTCGGAGCGGGCCGAGTTCGCCCTCGACCTGGCCCGCCGCGGCCACCACGTCGCGGTCGTCTCGGGCGGCGACCCCGGCGTCTTCGCCATGGCGACGGCCGTCCTGGAGGTCGCCTGCGAGCCGGCGTACGCGGACGTGCCCGTACGGGTCCTGCCCGGGGTGACCGCCGCGAACGCCGCCGCCGCCGCGGCCGGCGCCCCGCTCGGCCACGACTACGCGACGATCTCCCTCTCGGACCGCCTCAAGCCCTGGGACGTCATCGCGGCCCGGCTCCGCGCCGCCGCCGACGCCGACCTGGTCCTCGCCCTCTACAACCCGGGGTCCAGGTCCCGCACCCACCAGGTGGCGGCGGCCCGCGACCTCCTCCTGGAGCTCCGCTCCCCCGACACCCCCGTCGTCGTCGCCCGCGACGTCGGCGGCCCGGAGCAGTCCGTCCGCGTCCTCACCCTGAAGACCCTGGACCCCTCCGAGGTCGACATGCGCACCCTCCTGCTGATCGGCTCCTCCCAGACCCGCGCGGTCGAACGCGGCGACGGCCGCACGATCGCCTGGACCCCGAGGCGCTACGGCTGACCGCCCCGGGTCCTCCGCCGTCGGGCACCCGACGGCGGAGGACCTCCGGTCAGCGGGACAGGGCCCACTCCGCCGCCCGTTCCGGGTCGGCGGCCGTGGTGACGCCCTCCGGGACCGGCGGGCGGCGGACGACGACGACCGGGATGCCCGCCTCGCGGGCGGCGGTGAGCTTGGGCGCGGTCGCGGCGCCGCCCGAGTCCTTCGTGACGAGCACGTCGACGCGGTGGCGGGCGATCAGTTCGCGTTCGCCGTCGAGGGTGAACGGCCCCCGGTCGAGGAGGACCTCGGTCCGCGCGGGCATCGGCGCGGCGGGCGCGTCCACGGACCGCACGAGGAACCACTCGGGACGGTCGGCGAAGGCGGCGAGCCCCATCCGGCCGGTGGTGAGGAACACCCGCCGGAAGCCGTCGAGGGCGCGGGCCGCCTCCTCCAGGGAGGCCACGTCGCGCCAGTCGTCGCCGTCCTCCGGGACCCACCCGGGGCGGCGCAGCGCCAGCAGGGGAACATGGGCGGTGGCGGCCGCCCGGGCCGCGTTGAAGCTGATCCGCTCGGCGAAGGGATGGGTGGCGTCGATGACCGCGTCCACGGCCTGCTCCCGCACCCACGCCGCCAGGCCCTCGGCGCCGCCGAAGCCGCCGATCCGCACCTCTCCGGCGGGCAGCCGGGGCTCCGCGACCCGCCCGGCGAGGGAGCTGGTCACCCGCGCGCGGGGGTGCAGCAGCCCGGCCAGGACGCGGGCCTCGGTCGTCCCTCCGAGAATGAGTACGTGCATAGGAGCCCCTTCGTGAGTACCGGCGGCGGGCGCGAGGCCCAACTCAAGCACACCGGTCTGCGGCCCGGCTGGACGACCGGCGCGTGCGCGACGGCGGCGACGACGGCCGCGTACACGGCGCTGCTCACCGGCGACTTCCCGGACCCGGTGACGATCACCCTGCCGAAGGGGCAGACGCCGTCGTTCGCGCTCACGGCCGAGTCGCTGACGGCGGGCGCGGCGATGGCGGCGGTGGTGAAGGACGCGGGCGACGACCCGGACGTGACCCACGGCGCGGTGGTCCGCTCGACGGTGCGGCTGCTGCCGCCGGGCTCCGGCGTGGTGTTCCGCGCGGGCGAGGGCGTCGGCACGGTCACGCTGCCGGGTCTGCCCCTGGAGGTCGGCGAGCCGGCGATCAACCCGGTGCCGCGGCGGCTGATGCGGGAGCACGTGGCGGCGGTGGCGGCGGCGCACGGCGCCCCCGGGGACGTCGAGATCACGATCTCGATCGACGACGGCGCGGAGATCGCCCGCTCGACCTGGAACCCGCGCATCGGCATCCTCGGCGGCCTGTCGGTCCTCGGCACGACCGGCGTCGTCGTCCCCTACTCGTGCTCGGCGTGGATCGACTCCATCCGCCGGGGCGTCGACGTGGCCCGCGCGGGCGGCCTCACACACGTCGCCGGCTGCACGGGCTCCACCTCGGAGCGCACGGTGACGGAGCTGTACGACCTGCCGGAGATCGCCCTCCTCGACATGGGCGACTTCGCCGGCGCCGTCCTGAAGTACGTCCGCCGCCACCCCGTCGACCGGCTCACGATCTGCGGCGGCTTCGCGAAGCTCTCCAAGCTGGCCGCCGGCCACCTGGACCTGCACTCGGCCCGTTCCCAGGTCGACAAGGGCTTCCTGGCGGACCTGGTCCGCGAGGCCGGCGGGTCCGCCGCGCTGACGGCGGAGGTCGCGGCCGCCAACACGGGCCTGGCCGCCCTCCGGCTCTGCGAGGCGGCCGGGGTCCCCCTCGGCGACCGCGTGGCCGCCCGCGCCCGCGACGAGGCCCTCGCGGTCCTCCGCGGCGCCCCGGTGGCGGTCGACGTGATCTGCATCGACCGCGCGGGCACCGTGGTGGGCCGCGCGGAGCCGGCGGGGCCGGGAGCGGGGCACGGGGGCGGGTCCGCCGGTCAGCCGTCCACGACCGGGTAGCCGACCTCGGCGACGTCCTCGGCCAGGTCGGCGAGCGTCACCCCGGCGTTGAGGGAGGCGACGACCTCCGGGGTCAGCGGTCGCAGGGCCAGGACGTGACGGACGGCGTCGAGGTCGACGGGGGTCTCGTAATACTCGGAGGCCCATGCGGCGTAGGCCTCGGCCGTGCGGTCCACGAGGAGGCGGAGGAGGCTGTGGGAGCCGTCCGGGTCCGGGTGGTCCTCCAGGCCGGGGAAGGCGACCGGGCCGGTGTGCCAGGCGGTGTCCGAGGGCTCGCGCCACAGGCAGGCGGTGGTGACGTGGACGTCGTCCTCGTCGAGGAAGGCGGGCTCAGTCAGGTACTCGCGGAAGGCCTCCGGGACGCCGTCGAGCACGCCGGGCCAGGTCGCGCCGTCCGCGAGAGGCCCGTACGGGCTCAGCGGCGACTCGTGGTCGAAGACGCGGGCGAAGGCCCCCGCCGGGGAGAGGACGATCGTGTACTCGCCGCCCTGACCGTCCTTCATCGACGCCAATTGCTCGGTCTCGGACCAGTGGGCGTCGAAGGAGTAGTACCGGCCCTCCCACGCGGGGCTCAGTACGGCGTCCAGCATCGCGAGGCCCCGGGAGTGGTCGCGCAGTCCCTTGATGCCCGGCAGCGCCCGGGCCACGTCGTAGACGGTCATGGTTCCCATTGAAGGGGGTGGCGCCGACATGCGGCGCATCGCCCCCGAACCTAGGCTTGCCCCGACGTAACCCCGCGAGAGAGGGAGTCCCATGGCGAAGCGTGGCAACAAGAAGCGGGCGCGCAAGAAGAAGAAGGCGAACCACGGCAAGCGGCCCAACGCCTGAGCCGTCGGTCGAGCCGTGCGGGCCCCGGGGATCGGACTTCCCGGGGCCCCGCCGTGTGCCGGGGGCGGTTCAGCAGGTGTGGCGGTCGCGGGCCGGGTCGTAGAGGTGGCTGTCGCGGAACTCGGAGGCGGCGAGCGTGCGGCCGACGATGATGACGGCCGTCTTGGTGATGCCGGCCTCCTTCACCTGGCCGGCGATGTCCTCCAGCGTGCCGCGCAGGACGAGTTCGTCGGGCCGGCTGGCCAGGGCGACGACGGCGGCCGGACAGTCGGCGCCGTAGTGGGGGATCAGTTCGGCGACGATCCGGTCGGCGTAGCGGGCGCCGAGGTGGAGGACGAGCAGGGCGCCGCTGCGGCCGAGGGTGGCGAGGTCCTCGCCCTCCGGCATGGGGGTGGCCTGCTGGGCGACGCGGGTGAGGATGACCGTCTGGCCGACCGTGGGGACGGTCAGCTCCCGCTTGAGCGCGGCCGCGGCGGCGGCGAAGGCCGGGACGCCGGGCACGACCTCGTAGGGGATGCCGGCGGCGTCGAGCCGGCGCATCTGCTCGGCCATGGCGGAGAAGACGGACGGGTCGCCGGAGTGGAGCCGGGCCACGTCCTGGCCGGCCTCGTGGGCGGCGGTGATCTCGGCGACGATCTCGTCCAGGTGCAGGTTCGCCGTGTCGACGAGCTTCGCGCCGGGCGGGCACTCGGCGAGGAGTTCGGCGGGGACGAGGGAGCCGGCGTAGAGGCAGACCCCGCAGGCCGCGAGGGTGCGGGCGCCGCGCACGGTGATGAGGTCGGCGGCGCCGGGGCCCGCGCCGATGAAGTAGACGGTCATGCGTTCGTTGAACCCTTCGTTACGGACCACTGGGTGACCGGCATGGCCTGGCGCCAGCCGGTGAAGCCGCCGACGGGCACGGCGGCGGAGACGGCCAGCCGGATCAGCTCGCCGCCGTGCCGGGCGTACCAGCGGGCCAGCAGCGCCTCGGACTCCAGGGTCACGGTGTTGGCGACGAGCCGGCCGCCGTCGGGGAGCGCGTCCCAGCAGGTGTCGAGCAGGCCGGGGGCGGTGAGTCCGCCGCCGACGAAGACCGCGTCGGGCGTCTCCAGGCCGGCCAGGGCGTCGGGCGCGGGTCCGGTGACGACCTTCAGCGCCGGGACGCCGAGGGCGGCGGCGTTGCGGCCGATCCGCGCGGCCCGTTCGGGGGACTTCTCGACGGCGATCGCCCGGCAGTCGCGGTGGGTCCGCATCCATTCGACGCCGATGGAGCCGGAGCCGCCGCCGACGTCCCAGAGGAGTTCGCCGGGGGCGGGCGCGAGGGCGGCGAGCGTGGCGGCGCGGACGTACCGCTTGGTGAGCTGCCCGTCGTGCTCGTAGGCCTCGTCGGGCAGGCCGGGCGTGGCGCCGAGGCGGAGGGTGCCTGGGTCGCGGACGCAGTCGAGGGCGAGGACGTGGAGGGCGTCGGTGCGCGGGTGCGGCCAGTCGGCGGCGGTGGCGTCGAGGAGCCGTTCGGCGGGGCCGCCGAGCTGTTCGAGGACCCGGATCCTGGTGCCGCTCCAGCCGGCCTCGCGGAGCAGCGCGGCGACCCGGGCGGGGGTCTCGGGGCCCTCGCCGAGGAGGAGGAGCCGGCGCCCGGGGTGGAGCAGGGCGCGGAGCGCGTCGAGGGGGCGGGCGACGAGCGAGAGGGTGTCGACGGCCTCCAGGGGCCAGCCGAGGCGGGCGCAGGCGTACGAGACGGAGGACGGGTGCGGGTGGATGTCGAGGTCCCGGCCCCCGGCGGCCTCGGTCGCCTCGGTGAGGGTGCGGGCGATCCCGTAGAAGGAGGGGTCGCCGCTGGCGAGGACGGCGAGCGCGCGCCCCTCGTGGGCGGCGAGCAGGCCGGGGACGGCGGGGCGGAGCGGGGACGGCCAGGCGATCCGTTCGCCGGGGCACTCGGCGGCGGGCAGGAGGTCCAGCTGGCGGGGGCCGCCGACGATCACCTCGGCGGCGCGCAGGACCCGGCGGGAGCCCTCGGGGAGCCCGTCCCAGCCGTCCGCGCCGATTCCGACGACCGACACCACCGATATCGCAGCGTTCACGTCGGGGACTCTACGTGAGGGGCGCAGGTGGACGGCACGTGGCGGCCCTCACTTCGGGGCGTTCTGCCCCACGTGGAAGAGGATCCAGACGAAGCCGGCGAAGGCGTGGGTGGCGAAGACGTAGACGAAGACGCGGAGCATCACGCCCCGCTCCTTCCAGCTCTCGCTGTCGTGCGTCTTCCCGGTCATGGCGTCCAGGGTACGGGCCGTGGAACGGACGGGCGGAATAGACGGGAGGGTGGCACCGTTGGACGAGATGATTTAAGCTTCAACTATTCATTCGGAACGCGAGAGGTGACCACGATGCAGTTCGGGATCTTCACCGTCGGCGACGTGACGGCCGACCCCACCACCGGCCGCACCCCCACCGAGCACGAGCGCATCAAGAACACGGTCGCCATCGCGCTCAAGGCCGAAGAGGTGGGCCTCGACGTCTTCGCGACCGGCGAGCACCACAACCCGCCGTTCGTGCCGTCCTCCCCCACCACCCTCCTCGGCCACATCGCGGCCCGCACGGAGAACCTGATCCTCTCCACGTCCACGACGCTCATCACCACCAACGACCCGGTGAAGATCGCCGAGGACTACGCGACCCTCCAGCACCTCGCCGACGGCCGCGTGGACCTGATGACGGGCCGCGGCAACACCGGCCCGGTCTACCCGTGGTTCGGCCAGGACATCCGCCAGGGCATCCCGCTCGCCATCGAGAACTACGCGCTCCTCCACAAGCTGTGGAGGGAGGACGTCGTCGACTGGGAGGGCAGGTTCCGCAGCGCGCTCCAGGGCTTCACGTCCACCCCGCGCCCGCTCGACGGCGTCCCGCCGTTCGTCTGGCACGGCTCCATCCGCTCCCCGGAGATCGCCGAGCAGGCCGCGTACTACGGCGACGGCTTCTTCGCCAACCACATCTTCTGGCCCAAGCAGCACACCGAGAAGATGGTCCGGCTCTACCGGCAGCGGTACGCGCACTACGGCCACGGCACCGAGGAGCAGGCGATCGTCGGCCTCGGCGGCCAGGTCTTCATGCGGAAGAACTCCCAGGACGCGGTACGCGAGTTCCGGCCCTACTTCGACAACGCGCCGGTCTACGGCCACGGCCCCTCCCTGGAGGAGTTCAGCAGCCAGACCCCGCTCACCGTCGGCTCCCCGCAGGAGGTCATCGAGCGCACCCTGTCCTTCCGCGACTACGTCGGCGACTACCAGCGCCAGCTCTTCCTCGTCGACCACGCCGGACTGCCCCTGAAGACGGTCCTGGAGCAGCTCGACATCCTCGGCGAGGAGGTCGTCCCCGTCCTCCGCAAGGAGTTCGCGAACCTCCGCCCGGCCGGCGTCCCGGCCACGGCGCCGCTCCACCCCGCCGTCACCACCGCCCGACAGAAGAAGGAGGCGTAAGCGGTCATGCGCACGCTCAAGCTGGTCGCCGTCTCGGCAGGCCTCAGCTCCCCCTCCTCCACCCGGCTGCTCGCCGACCGTCTCACCCAGGCGGCCCGGTACCGGCTCGCCGAGCGGGAGTACGCCGTCGAGGTCGAGGTCGTCGAACTCCGTGACCTGGCCCTGGACATCGCGAAGAACTTCGTGACGGGCTTCCCGTCGGAGGCGCTGGAGGAGGCCATCGAGAAGGTCACGGGCGCGGACGGCGTCGTCGCCGTCACCCCCGTCTTCACCGCCTCCTACAGCGGCCTCTTCAAGTCCTTCTTCGACCTGGTCGACCCGGCGGCCCTCACCGGTACGCCGGTCCTCCTCGGCGCGACCGGCGGCACCGCCCGGCACAGCCTGGTCCTCGACCACGCCCTCCGCCCCCTCTTCGCCTACCTGCGCGCCCGGGTCTCCTCCACCGCCGTCTACGCGGCCTCCGAGGACTGGGGCACGGGCGGCGACGAGTACACCGAGGGGCTGCCGCACCGGATCACCCGGGCCGGCGAGGAGTTCGCGGACCTGGTCGCGGCGGCGGCGGACAGCCGCCCGGACGCCGAGGAGGAGCTCGTCCCCTTCGAGCGGCAGCTGGCGGACCTGAGGCTCGAATGACCCATTTGTTAAATTGGTGACGGTTTGAGTCTCCTGGATTCTCCTGAACACTCCTTGACTCTCCCGACGACGGACGGAGGTCGGCGATGGCCGGCGGCAGGATCGTGGTGGGCGTGGACGGCTCGGGCCCGTCCCTGAAGGCGCTGACGTGGGCGGCCCGGCAGGCCGCGCTCACCGGGGACTCGCTCCACGCGGTGATCAGCTGGGAGTACCCGGCGTCCTGGGCGACGCTGATGCCGGGCGTGCCGCCGGAGTTCGACCCGGAGCGGCTCGCCGAGCAGATCCTCGACCAGTCGCTCGCGGAGGCGCTCACGCCGGAGCAGGCGGCGGCGACGACCCGCACCGTCGTCGCCGGCAACGCGGCGCAGGCGCTGATCGACCAGGCGGAGGGGGCGGAGCTGCTGGTCGTGGGGGACCGGGGGTACAGCGGCTTCAAGGCGGCGGTCCTCGGCTCCGTCTCCACCAACGTCACCCAACACGCCCCCTGCCCCGTGGTCGTGGTCCGCGCCCCCACCCCCTAACCCCCATCGCCCTGCGGGACGCCTGCCCACAGCGACGGCGGGCGCGCCCGCCCCCAGGGGCGACGGCGCAGGCGCAAGGGGTGGGCGTCGCTCCGTCGGGCGAGTGGGTGCGGCGACGGGGGGCGGGACGGGCCGGGAGGGCGGAGGATGCCGGCATGGACATCAGACTCGAACTGATCGGCGTGCCCGTGACCGACGTGGACCGGGCCAAGGACTTCTACGAGCGCGTCGGCTTCCACCCGGACCACGACGTCACCGTCAGCGAGGACATCCGCTTCGTCCAGATGACCCCGCCCGGCTCGGCCTGCTCGATCGCCTTCGGGAAGGGCATCACCGAAATGGCCCCGGGCTCGCTCGACAACATGCAGGTCGTCGTCGACGACATCGAGCGCGCCCACGCCGACCTCACCGCCCGCGGCGTCGACGTCGGCGAGATCGACGACCAGCCCTGGGGCTCGTTCGTCTACTTCGCCGACCCGGACGGCAACCGCTGGGCCGTCCAGCAGAAGACGCCCCGCGACCGGTCCTAGGGCCTGTCGACCCGCCGCGCCCCGCCCTCACTTGCGGTTGTAGAGCCGCATCGTCACCGCGCCGAAGACCGCGACGAAGAGCACCGACCACCCCAGCGACCAGGCGATGTCGGCGGCGGGCCGGCCGCCGGCCATCAGTTCGCGCACCGCCGTCGCCAGGTGCGTCACCGGGCTGTTGTTCACGAAGGCCTGGAGCCAGCCGGGCATGGTCCTCGGGTCGACGAAGACGTTGGAGAGGAAGGTCAGCGGGAAGATCACCATCATGCTGACGCCCATGACGGACTTCTCGCTGCGCAGCAGCAGCCCGAACATGGTCCAGATCCACGAGAAGGCGAACGAGAAGACCAGCAGCAGCGCCACCCCGAGCAGCACACCCAGGACCCCGCCGCCGGGCCGGTAGCCGATGAGGAGGCCGACGCTCAGCATCACCGCGGAGGCGATGAGGTAGCGGACGACGTCGCCGAGGAGGTAGCCGACCATCGGGGCCGGCCGCCAGATCGGCAGGGTGCGGAAGCGGTCGAAGACGCCCTTCTCGATGTCGGTGTTGACCGAGACGCCGGTGTACATCGTGATCATCACGACCGACATCACGAGGATGCCGGGCAGCAGGAACTGGATGTACGCCGAGACCGAGCCGGCCAGCGCGCCCCCGAAGAGGTACGTGTACATCAGCACCATCATGATCGGGAACGCCGTCACGTCGAACAGCTGCTCCGGCACGTGCTTGATCTTCAGCATGGCCCGCCAGCCGAAGGTGAGCGACGCGGCGAGCGCCCCGGGCCGGGCGGGCCGCTCCTTCGCGATCAGGAGCGCGGCGAGTTCGTCGGCGCGGGGCGCGACGAAGTCGACCCCCTGGCCGGTCTCCGTGGACGTGCCGGTGCTCATGCGGCCGGCCCCTTCCGGTCGGTGAGGGCGAGGAACACCTCGTCGAGGCTGGGCTGGCCCAGCGCGAAGTCGTCCACGGTGATCCCGGCGCGGGCCAGTTCGGCGAGGGCGCGCGCGGCCTGTTCGGCGGCGCCGAGGTCGGTGCCGTGGCCGTTGACGGTGGCGGTGAGGGCGACCGGGTCGGGGTCGAGCTGGACGGCCGCGTTCAGGGCGGTGGCGAGGACCCGTTCGGCCCCCGCCCGCTGCGCCGGGTCCCGGAGCCGTACGTGCACGGAGCCCGCGCCGACGGAGGCCTTCAGCTCGCCCTTGGTGCCCTCCGCGATCACCTTGCCGTGGTCGATGACGGCGATCCGGGAAGCGAGTTGGTCGGCCTCGTCGAGGTACTGGGTGGTGAGCAGGACGGTCGTGCCCTGGTCGACGACGGCCCGCACGATGTCCCACACCTGGTTGCGGCTGCGCGGGTCGAGGCCGGTGGTCGGCTCGTCGAGGAAGAGCAGGTCGGGGGTGTTGAGGATGGACGCGGCGATGTCGATGCGGCGCCGCATGCCGCCCGAGTAGTTCTTGACCTGCCGGTCGGCGGCGTCCGTGAGGCCGAAGGCGTCGAGCAGCTGCGCGGAACGGTCGCGGGCGGCGGGGCGGCCGTGGCCGAGGAGGCGGGCGAGGAGGACGAGGTTCTCGGTGCCGGTGAGGTCCTCGTCGACGGAGGCGTACTGGCCGGTGAGGCTGACCCGGCCGCGTACGGTGTCGGCCTCGGCGACGACGTCGTGCCCGAAGACGCGGGCGTGCCCGGCGTCCGGGCGGAGCAGGGTGGCGAGCATCTTGACGGCGGTGGTCTTCCCGGCCCCGTTGGGCCCGAGCAGGCCGTACACGGTTCCGGCCGGGACCCGCAGGTCGACGCCGTCGACGGCCCGGTTGGCGCCGAAGGCCTTCACCAGGCCCTCGGTCTCCACGGCGACGCCGTTCGTTCCGCCCATTACCTGGTGCCTCCCTCCGCGGACCGCAACCCCTCCAGTCTGCTGCGGGACGGACGGCGGCGCAGTCCGGAGGGGGAGGCCCTGGGTGCCCGGCGCGGGGCGCGGGTGTGGGTGTGGGTGTGGATGGGGTGACGCGGGCGCGGGTCAGTACGGCGCGGGGTGTCCGGCGGCGTCCTCGTGCGTGTAGAAGAGGTAGTACGCGCACGCGCCGGCCACGAGGGCGACCGCGAGCCCGAGCCCGCTCGACGAGAGCACGCTCGCCCCGGAGAGGCTGTAGAGGAAGCCGGTCGCGCCGCCGGTGACCGCTCCCCATGCCGCGGCGCGCGCCTCGCGCGGCAGGGCCCGCCCGTGGGTGCGGAGCGCCCACAGGGCGCCGGCGAGGGCGAGTGCGGAGACGATGCCGAGCCAGAGCTGGCCCCAGGTGAGCGCCCCGCCGTGCCGCGAGACGGTGGCGGCCCAGAGGCCGTAGAGGACGCCGATGACGGCGGGCAGGACGGCACCGTGCATCTCCACGGAACGCCGTGCGGGTACCGCTGCGTGTGCGGCCATGGCAGGAGCTCCTTCGTGTCGCCCCCCTGCTGCTGCACCCTCCAGGGCACACCCGCCACCGGCGTCCCGCAAGTCGGATCAGCGCCCCGCGCCACCGTCCCGACCACCGGCGCCGTCCGGGTCGGCGGGGCGGACGGCCACCGCGTCGATCTCGAAGAGCATGCCGGGGAGGGCGAGCGAGGCGACCCCGCTGAGCGTCTGCGCGGGCAGCCGCTCGCCGAACGCCTCGTGCAGCGCCTTGCCGAGGACCTCCAGCTTCGCGAGGTCGTGGTCGACGACGTAGGAGCCGAGCCGGACGACGTGCTCGTATCCGAGGCCGACGCCTTCGAGGGCCTGGCGGAGGCGGGTGAGGGAGAGGGCGACCTGGTCGGCGAAGTCGCCGGGGACGGGGGCGCCGGCGGTGTCGGAGGCGTACTGCCCGGCGATGAAGACGAGTTCGCCGGGGGCGGACGCGGCGTGGCTGTAGCCGAAGGGGGCGGGGTCGTGGAGGGCGGGCGGGTTGGTGAGCGTGCGCTGATCGGTCATGCCGGAGGTTCCTTCCCCGTCGGGTTGTTTCTCGACATCGAATGTCCGGGTCAATTTGTGGGAGGGTGCTGTGCCCGCCGCGCCGTCGGCCTCGCGCCAAGGCCTCACGCCAGGTTCGCGAACCACCGCCGGATCCGGTCCGGGGCGTCCGGCGCCTGGTGTTCGGCGCGCTCGCGGACGGAGTCGAGGGTCTGCGCGGCGAGTTCGCGGCGCCAGGCGAGGTCGGCGCGGCCCATCGCGCCGGCGATGGCGCACTCGGGGGCGCGGCCGCCCGCGGGCCCGGCGCCCGGTCGCGCGCCCGCGCCGGGGCCCTGCTGCCGGATCTCGGTGCAGCGGAAGGCCTCTTCGGGGCCCTCCAGGGCGGTGACGACGTCCATGAGGGTGATCCGGTCGAGACCGCGGGCGAGCCGGAAACCGCCCTTGGGTCCGGAGACGGACGTGAGGATGCCGGCCCGGACGAGCGCTTGGAGCTGCTTGTTCAGATACGCGGCGGGCAGCTCGTGGTAGGCCGCGAGGCGGGCGGCGGTGACCGCCCGACCGGGGCCGATCCAGGCCAGGTTGAGACAGCTGTGGAGCGCCCACTCCACGCCTTCGTTCATCCTCATGATTCTGGACTTTACTTATCCGGGATCGAGGGACGCAAGAGCGGACACCTCACCCGTTCGGAGCAATCGAAAGGCCGAAATGTTCCTATTGATCCCACGATGGGCCCATGAGCCAGAACAGCACACCCCCGCGACCGGAGTCCGCCCCCCGACCGTCCAGGTCGAGCACCTCGGAGGCCTGGTCCTCCGGCGGAACGCTCTTCGCCGGCGTCCTCATGCTCGTCACCGGCATCCTGGACGTCTTCCAGGGCATCGCCGGGATCGCCGAGGACGACGTCTACGCCCGCGTCGGCGACTACGTGTTCAAGTTCAACCTCACCACCTGGGGCTGGATCCACCTGATCCTCGGCATCATCGTCGCGATCGCCGGCTACGGGATCCTCAAGGGCGCCGAGTGGGGCCGGGTCGCCGGTATCTCCCTGGCCTCCCTCAACCTCCTCCTGCAGTTCCTCTTCATCCCCTACCAGCCGTGGTGGGCGCTCTTCTCGATGGCCGTCTCGGTCTTCGTGATCTGGGCCCTGGCCACGGACGACCGGTACGGCCGCCACGAGCGGTACTGACGTGGGCACCCGCCGACGACGCCGACGGTTCGGGGCCGCGCTCCTCGCCCTGGCCGCCACCTGCGCCGCCGCGGGTGCCACCACCGGCTGCGAGGCCGCCACGGAGGCCGCCGGGGGCATCGTCTCCTCGGCGGGCTCCGCGGTCGCCTCGGCGGCGCAGCGGCAGCTGGACGAGATCGAGGACGGGGCGAACGCCACCGCCGACGTGACCGCGGGACCGACCTCGGACGACGGGGACCGCACGGTCGCCACGGTCACCGCCGCCAACCCGAAGGACGCGACCGCCGACTACACGGTCCTGGTCACCTTCCGGGACGCCGACGGCACCTTCCTCGACACCGTCGTCCTCACCGTCGACGGCGTCCCCGCCGGAGCCTCCAAGTCCGGTACCGCGCGCAGCAATCGGACCCTGACCGGCCCGACGACCGCGGAGATCGAACGGGCCCTGCGACACTGACGGAGTGGACCGAGCCCTCGCACCCGACCCCCTGCCGGCGCGCTTCGCGGGGACGACGCCCCCGCCCGTACCCCTCCGGCCCGGGCCCGGCACCCGCGCGGCCGCCTGGGCCGCCGGACTGCTCCTGGCCGTCCCGGCGGTCGTCGCCGGCTGCAAGGCGTACGGCACCGACGGCGTCACCCCGGTCCCCCAGCTCCTCTCCTTCCTGCCCTGGCTGACCGTCCCCGCCGCCCTGGGAGTGCTGTGCGCGGCGGCCTCGCGGCACCGGCCGCTGGCCTTCCTCGCGGTCCTCGTCCTCCTGTTCACGGCCTGGACGACGCTCCCCCCGATGCTCGTCCACTCCTACGGCCCGCCGGTCGCGCGGATCCGCGTGATCGCCGCCAACGTCGAGTTCGGGCAGGCCACCGGCTCCCTCGTCGACCTCGCCCGCCGCGAGAAGCCCCAGCTCCTGTACGTCTCCGAGTGCGACCCCCGCTGCGCCGGGATCCTCACCGCCGCGCTCTCCGGGCAGCTGCCGCACCGGGCCTCGGTGGACGCCGAGGGCTCCCGGGGCTCGGTCGTCCTCAGCGCCTACCCGCTCCGCGACCGCTCCGCCGTCCCCGCCACGATGGGGATGCCGGGCGCCACGGCCGAGATCGCGGGACGGCCGGTACGCCTCCAGCTCGCGCACCCGATGCCGCCGCTGCCCGGCCAGGTGGACCTCTGGAAGGCGGAACTCTCCCGGCTCCGCGCGGAGGTCGCGTCCCGCCCGCCGGGCGAAGCCCTCCTGCTCGCCGGCGACTTCAACGCCTCCCAGGACCACGCCGCCTACCGCGCCTTCCTCACCACCCGCTCCCTCGTCGACGCCGCCCACGTCACCGGCGCCTCCCGCACCCCCACCTGGCCGGCGGAGGGCCCGCTGCCGCCGTACGTCCAGATCGACCACGTCCTCGCGTCCCCCACCCTCACGCCGGTCGCCACCCGCTTCCCGCCCCTCCCCGGCAGCGACCACCGGGCCGTCCTCGCCGATGTCGACCTGCACGAAGGGCGCTGATCGGCGACGCTGGGAGCATGGACAACGAGCAGATCCTCGACGACATCGGAGCGCTCGTGGAGGAGGAGCGCGCCCTGCGCGGGCGCACCGGCGGCCTCCTCCCCGAGGAGCGCGAACGCCTCGCGGCCCTGGAGGTCCGGCTCGACCAGTGCTGGGACCTGCTCCGGCAGCGGCGCGCCAAGTCCGAGTTCGGCGAGGACCCCGACACCGCGGCCCTCCGCCCGGCCTCCGAGGTCGAGTCCTACCGGAACTGACCCGCCCCGGCCCGCGCCCCGCGCCGAGGGGCGCGTGCGCGGCGGGCTCCGGCAGGTCCACGTAGGTTGGGGGCATGGCTTCTGGGACGGGGCGGATGGTGCCGCCGGCGTGGCTGACGGCCGGACTGCGACCGCAACCCGCGCCCGTCCCCTGGCCCGCCACCGTCCGCGCGGCCCTCGCGCTCTCCCTGCCGCTCGCCGCCGGCCTCGTCCTGGACCGCCCCGCCGAGGGCGCCCTCGTCTCGATGGGCGCGCTCTCCGGTGTCATCGGCGACACCGCCGACGCCTACCGGATGCGCGTCTTCAACATCGCCGTCCCGCAGCTCTTCGGCGCCCTGGGCGTCACCCTCGGCACGCTCGTCTTCGGCCACGGCTGGCTGGCCGTCGCCACGCTCACCCTCGTCGCGCTCGTCTCCGGGATGATCTCCTCGATCGGCGCCGTCGCCTCCGCCTCCGGTCTCCTCCTGCTCCTCAACGCCGTCGTCGGCGCCGGCCTGCCGATGCCCGACCCGTGGTGGAAGGCACCCGTCCTCCTCGGCCTCGGCGGGCTCGTCGTCCTCGCGCTCACCCTGCTCGGCTGGCCGCTGCGCCGCGCCGCGCCCGAACGGGCCGCGGTCGCCGCCACCTACCGGACGGTCGCCGACCTGTACGAGGCGGCGGGCTCGGAGGCGTACCAGGAGAGGCGCCACGCGGTGACCGGCTCACTGAACCAGTCGTACGACCTGATCCTGGCCCGCCGCGCCCGCCAGCACGGCCGCACCTCCTCCCTGGCCCGGCTGCTCGCCCAGCTCAACGTGCTGATCCCGCTCCTGGAGGCCGCCCCCGCCGCCGACCTCCGCGCCCGCCGCCACGGGCCGCTGCCGCCGGCCGTCGCCGCGACGATCCGCGAGCTCGCCGACGCCGTGGAGAACGGCCGCGCCGACACCGCCGCACCGGTCCTCCCTCCCTCGGACCGGCCCTCCGACAAGGCCGTCGAGCACGCGCTCCGGCACGCCGCCGCCGTCGTCCGCGAGGCCGACCCCCACCCCCACGACATCGACGACCGACTCGGCCGCCCCGCCTCCCTCGCCGTCCGCGCCCGCCGCGCCACCCGCACGATGCTGGTGTCCGCGCCCTCCTGGCGGTACGGGCTGCGCCTGGCGCTCTGCATCGGCCTCGCGCAGTCCCTCGTCTCGCTGGTCGCGGTCCCCCGCTCGTACTGGGTCGCGCTCACCGTCACCTTCGTGATGAAGCCCGACTTCGGGTCGGTCTTCTCCCGCGCCGTCCTCCGCGCCTTCGGCACCTGCCTGGGCCTCGTCTCCGCCGCCCTCGTCCTCGCCGAGGTGCCGCGGGGCTGGTGGGACGTGCCGGTGATGGCGGTGCTCGCCGCGCTCATCCCGGTCTTCTCCGCCAAGGGGTACGCCTTCCAGACCGCGGCCGTCACCCCCGTCATCCTGCTGCTCTCCGACGCCCTCAACCAGCAGGGCTTCGACCTCGTCCTGCCCCGCCTGTACGACTCCCTCATCGGCTGCGCCATCGCGCTCGTCGCCGGCTACCTCCTCTGGCCGGAGTCCTGGCACAGCCGGATCGGGGACCGGCTCGCCGACGCGGTCGCCGACGCCGCCGCGTACGTGGCCCTCGCCTTCCGGCCCGACGCCCCGGGTCCGAGCGCCCCGGGGGCCGACACCCTCGGGACCGATGCCTCAGGCGCCGACACCCCGGGGACCGGTGCCTCCGGGACCGGCGTCCCCGAAGCCGGTGCCTCCCGGCCCGGTGCCGACGGCCGTCGGCTGCGGGCCCGCCGCAAGCTGTACCGGGACCTTTCGGTGGTCCGCTCCGAGTTCCAGCGGGCCCTCACCGAACCGCCGCCGACCGGCACCCGGGCCGCCGCCTGGTGGCCGCTGGCCATCGCCGTCGAGCGGATCGTGGACGCCACCACCGCCGCCCGCATCCGCGTCGCGCACGGCGCCCCGCCACCCGACCCGGCGGAGGTCGCCGAGGTGGCGCGCGAGCTGCGCGAACTCGCCGACGGACTGCGCGCCAGCGACGTCCTCGTCCCGGTCCGCGCCGAACTGCCCGGGGACGAGGACGGCATCCTCGCCCCGCTCCGCCAGGAGGTCCGCGCGGCCCGCGCCTTCGCGGGCCCCGAACTGCCCCCGGACGGGCCGTAAACGCCCCATCAGGGGCGCATCGAAGGACTTACCGGCGGTCACGGAACGGAACCTTCCTGCCACCGTTACCGGATTCCATCCGGGCGACTACGATGCGCTCGACCGCCCCGATGTGATCAGCGTCCGCAGGCCTGCCCGTCCCCTGCCCACCCCTGCCCGCGCCCGCACGAGGCCCGTCGCACCCGCCCGCCCGGCACCCCGCTCCGCCCTGCCCGTTCACCCCTTCCGCACCCGCCGCCTCCCGTTCTCCCTCCGTCGTCCGGAACCCCCACTCCCCACCCCCCAGGACTCCGAGGACACCGTCATGCGCACGACCACGAGCAGAGGGCTCCAGCCCAACGTCCTCGGCACCTTCGACACCATCGTGATGGCCGTCGCCGGCAGCGCCCCCGCCTACTCGCTCGCCGCCACCACCGCCGTCCTCTGCGGCGCCGTCGGACTCGCGGGACCGGCCGCGCTCCTCTACTGCGCGATACCGATGTTCGGCATCGTCCTCGCCTACGCGCGCCTCGGCCGGATCGACGTCAACGCGGGCGCCGGCTACTCGTGGGTGGGCCGCACCCTCCACCCGTTCCTGGGCTTCCTGTCCGGCTGGGCACTGGTCTTCGCCGCCACCGTCTTCATGGTGGCGGGCTCGCTGCCCGCCGGCTCGCTCACCCTCGCCCTCGTCTCCCCCGACCTCGCCTCCTCCACCCCGCTGGCCGCGGCGGTCGGCGCCTGCTGGTTCCTGCTGATGCTCGGCGTCGTCCTCGGCGGCACCCGGCTCACCGTCCGCGCCCAACTCCTCATGTCGGGCGTCGAGATGGCCATCCTGCTCGCCTTCGTCCTGGCGGCGGTGGCGCACCGGGGGCGGGCGGTCGCCTTCGACTGGTCCTGGTTCGGACTCGGGCACTTCCACGGTCCCGAGGGCTTCGCCGCGGGCGCGCTCATCGCCGCGTTCTACTACTGGGGCTGGGACGTCACCAGCAACCTCAGCGAGGAGACCCGCGACAGCCGGCGGACCGCCGGGCTCGCCGCCCTCGTCGGCGTCGGCTTCGTCTTCCTCCTCTTCGTCGCCTTCACCGTCGCCGTGAACGTGCTGCTGCCCGCCGACCGGATCCTGGACGCGGGCCCGAACGTGCTCGCCGTCCTCGGCGAGGAGATCTGGCCCGGCGTCGGCGGGAGACTGCTGGTCGTCGCCGTGGTCCTGTCCACCGTCGCCACCCTGGAGACCACCCTGCTCCAGGTGACCCGCTCGCTCTTCGCGATGGGCCGCGACCGGACCCTGCCGGCCGCCCTCGGCCTCGTCCACCGCCGCTGGAACACCCCGTGGGTCGCGATCGCCGCCGTCGGCGCCGCCGCCCTCGTCCTCTTCGCCGCCGCGGCGGCCGCCGGCTCCGTCCAGCGGATCCTGCGGGACGCGGTCTCCGCGATCGGCCTCCAGATCGCCTTCTACTACGGCCTGGCCGGTCTCGCCGCCGTCGTCGCCTACAAGTCGCTGCTGCTGCGGTCGGCGAAGAACCTGCTGCTCGGCGGGGTGTGGCCGCTGCTCGGCTCCGCGTTCATGCTGTGGGCCTTCGTCGAATCGCTCGGCGAACTGTCCACCACCGCGCTCACCATCGGCCTCGGCGGCCTCGCCGCCGGTCTCGTCCCGATGGCCGTGTACTGGCGCCGCGGCAGCGACTACTACCGCCCCGCCCGCCTGGACGCGGGCCGCGCGCTCGCCGCCGCCGGCGAGGGCACCACCTCTCCCGGCGCGCGCCTGCGGGACAAGAGCTACGCCACGGACTTCTGACGACCACACCCGGCACTTCGTGAGGGAAGGAGGACCCATGGGCGGACGCCGACGCGCCCTCCGGCGGTCCCGCGGCGAGCGGTTCACGCCCGACTTCGACCCGGACTTCGGTGACCGCGCGCTGACGGAGGCCCGCCACGACATCGTCATCGGCCGGTGGCAGGGCGTACGCGACCTGCTCGCCGCCACCGGCGACGACTGGGCCCGCCGCACCCACCGCGTCCGGCTGCTCTCGCACGCCGCCGCCGGCAGCTCGACCGTCGAGACCTGGCGGGCCGCCGAACCGCACAGCGCGGACGCGGCGGTGCTGCGGGCCGCGACCGAGGTGGTGCGGGTCTTCGACGCGGCCATCGCCGCCGGGAGGGGCGCCACCGTCGACCGGGCCAGGATCGACGCGGCCGTGGACGCCTGCCGGAGCGCCGCGGAGGCCGCGCCCGCCGACCCGATGCCGTGGGTGTCGCTGCTGTCGGTGGCGCGGCTGTACGAGGGCGGTGTCCCGCGCCGCGAACTGCGCTACTGGTTCGACGAGTTGCGCCGCCGTGACCCGTACAGCATCGAGGGCCACGTCCAGGTCCTCCGCTACCTCTCGGCCCGTTGGCACGGCACCCACGGCTCCATGTACGACTTCGCCCGCGACGCGGCCGGAGTGGCGCCGCCCGGCTCGGCGCTGCCGGTCCTGGTGCAGGTCGCGCGGGTGGAGGAGTACCGCTACATCGCGGACGGCGCCCTGGGGCGCGGCCCGGTGCGCGGCTTCGACCAGCACTGGAAGCACGAGCTGGCGGTGACCGAGCTGCGGCGCACCCACGACCGCTGGATCGGCGGCCGGGACCCGGACCTGCCGATCCGGCCGGAGGAGGTGGGCGAGCTCAACTTCCTCGCCCACGCCGCCTGTTACGCGGGGCAGGTGGAGCTGGCACGGGAGCTGATGGGCCTGCTCGGCGTGCGGGCCGCGTGGGTCCCGTGGGCGTACACGGGCGACCCGGAGGAGCAGTTCGTCCGCTTCCGGGAGGGCCTGGGGGTGGCCTGACGCCACCCCCGGGCCGTACCCGGTCTCAGACGCCGATGTCGCGGCCGTCGGTGCGCCAGACGGCGACGACCGACGGGCGGACGATCTTGCCTGGCCCGTCGGGCCAGGTGGAGGCCGGGTTCTCGACGGAGGCGCCGTCGATCTCCCCCGGGTGCTGCACGGCGACCAGGACGCGGCGGTCCTGGATGATCGGGCCGCAGGTCTCGGCGCCGCGCGGCACGGTGAGGAACTGCTTCAGCTCGCCCCGGCGGTCACCGTGCACGGCGACGCCGAAGAGGCCGTCGTGGGAGCCGAGCTGGTTGCCGTCGGTGGAGATCCACAGGTTGCCGTGCGGGTCGAAGGCCACGTTGTCCGGGCAGGAGATCGGCGAGACCTTCTCCTTCGGGTAGCCCGCGAAGTAGGTGGCCGGGTCGTTCGGGTCGCCGGCGACGAGGAAGAGGCGCCAGGCGAAGCCGTCCGACGACGGGTCGTCCCAGTGCTCGGCCAGCTCCAGGACCTGCCCGTGCTTGTTGAGGTTGCGCGGGTTGGCCTCGTCCGCGCCCGGGTTGGTGCCCTTGCCGCGGTTCGAGTTGTTCGTCAGGGCGACGTAGACGCGACCGGAGCGCGGCGACGGCTCGACGTCCTCGGGGCGGTCCATCTTCGTGGCGCCGACCTTGTCACCGGCGAGGCGCGTGAAGACGAAAACCTCCTCGGCGGTCATGCCGGGGACGTGCGAGACGGCGCCGTCCCCGGTGGCCGTGGCCAGCGGAATCCAGGTGCCGGAACCGTCGAACTCGCCGTCGTTCGGGAGCTTGCCGGTGCCGTCGATCTCGGCGGCCGGGGAGTCGCCGGTGAGCTTGGCGACGTACAGGGTGCCCTCGTCGAGGAGGGTGAGGTTGTGGGCGCGCGCCTTCCGCGACTCGCCCTTCATCATCCGCTTCGAGGAGACGAACTTGTAGAAGTAGTCGAACCGCTCGTCGTCGCCCATGTAGACGACCGGGCGGCCGTCGGCGGTCAGCCGGGGCTGCGCGGCCTCGTGCTTGAAGCGGCCGAGCGCGGTGCGCTTGCGCGGGGTGGACTCGGGGTCGTACGGGTCGAGCTCGACGACCCAGCCGAAGCGGTGGACCTCGTTCGGCTCCTGCGCGAGGTCGAAGCGCCTGTCGAACCGCTCCCACTTGCGCTCGGAGGCGCCGGTGCCGACGCCGTACCGCTTGTCCGTGGCGGACGAGCCGTGGGCGAAGTACTGGTTGAAGTTCTCCTCGCCGTGGAGGGTCGTGCCCCACGGGGTGGTGCCGCCGGCGCAGTTGTTGAGCGTGCCGAGGACGGTACGGCCCTCCGGGTCGGCCGAGGTCCGCACCAGCGCGGAACCGGCGGCGGGCCCGGTCAGCTCGAACTCGCTCGTGGTGTGCAGACGACGGTTCAGGTAGTGCCGGGACACCGGGGAGAGCTTGCCCGTCCGGTGCTCCTCCTGCACCACGACCACGGAGAGGCCGTGCGCGGCCCAGGCGATCTCGACCTGCTCGCGGGTCGGGTTCTCGGAGTCGTAACCGCGGAACATCAGGACTTCGTCCGTGTACTCGTGGTTGGCGACGAGCACCTGTCGCCCGCGCTCGCCGCGCAGCGGCAGCAGGGAGAGGAAGTCGTTGTTGTAGCCGAACTGCCCGGCCTGCGCCGCGGCGGTCTGCTTCTCGGAGTCGAAGGCGGGCGCACCGCGCAGAATCGGTTCGCCCCAGCGGATGACGACGTTCTGGCCGTAGTCGGCCGGCACGGTCACCGCGTCGGTGGTGTTGGGCGCGACGGGAGCGAACCGGAGCCCGCGGGCACCGTCCGCCTTGGGGGCGGGCTTCCTACCCGGGTGCGCCTCGGCGGCGGGCGCCCCGCCGAGCACCACGGCACCGCCGGCAGCCGAGGCGACGGTCACGACGGCGGCGGCGCGGAGCGCGGAACGGCGCGACAGCACACCGGCTATGACGTCGCCGACGTACTCGTTGTCGCTGGTGTTGGGCACCTCGTGGAAGCAGGCGTCACCACACCGGAACCGGCAGGTGAGGGCGGAACGGCCGCCTCCGTGCGGGTTCGTACCGATCAGCGGCAGCAGTTTGCGCACTTGGTCCTCCTCCGGCGCAGCACTGCGCCGACATGGTGTCGGGAATCCGTTCGGCCGTGACGGTATGTGTGCACATCTGCACGCGGGCAGCGGCGGAGTGAACGCCGGATGAATGCACGGCAACCGTGACCGACGGGGTCCCGGGAACCGGCGGACGCGGCCGCTAACCTTACGTGTCCGCCCTGGCCAGGGATGAAGGACGCATACCGCATCCAACTCATGCGAAAGGGTTCGCCCATGGGTATTCGGAGCTTGCTGCGCAAGGTATTCGGCCGCGACCGCGAAGATCCCGCGACTCCTTCCGTCCCTCCCCAGTCCCGCGAACCGGAGCCCCTGAGCCCGGCGCCCGAGGAATCGCCGCTCCCGCCGAGGACCGCGGCGGCCCCCGAGGCCCAGGCGGCGCCGGAGGCCCCGGAGTCGGCAGCCCGCAAGGCCGCGGACGACCTGGTGGCCGCCGCCTTCGACAACCCCCAGATCCCGAAGGCCCGGAGGGGCCAGGTGGAGGGGGCGGAGACGGAGTCGCCGAGGGCGGATGCGGAGACGCTGGAGGGGGCGGACGCGGAGTCGCCGAAGGCGGATGCGGACGCGGGTACGGATGCGCTGAAGGCGGGCGCGGATGCGGACGCGCCCAAGGCGGATGTGGAAGCGGCGGCTCCCGACGCCGAGCCGAAGGCGGAGGCCGTAGCGACCTCCACCGACGCGGAGCCGGCAGACGCCCCGGCGGCCGACGCCGCGCCGGAGGCAGAGGCGAAGACCGAGCCGTCGGCCGAGACCGAGACCAAGACCGAGACCGCCGCCGAGGCTGACCCGATCACCGACCCGGCGGCCGACGCCGCGCCGGAGGCAGAGGCGCGGACCGAGCCGTCCACCGAGACCGAGGCTGAGCCGGCAGACGCCCCGGCAGTGGACACCGCGCCGGAGGCGCAGGCACAGGCCGCACCGGCGGCCGACACCGAGGCCGCCGCCGAGGCCGAGCAGGCCTCCGATCCGGCGACCGGCACCGCCCCGCAGGCGGGGACCACGGACGAGGCGGAGGCGGTAGCGACCTCCCCCGACACGGAGCCGACCGCCGACCCGGCGGCTGACACGGCGCCGGAGGCGGAGACCGCGGCCACGGCGCGGCCCGAGGCCGGCCTGGCGGCGGAAGCCGCACCGTCGGCCCCCGCCGAGGCGGAGCCCACCCCGGAGACCGGGACCAAGACCGACACCGACACCGACACCGGGGCCGTCACCGAAGCGGCTCCCGTCGAGGCCGCACCGGAGGCGGAAGCCGACACGGCCGCCCCCGAGGCGGAGCCGGAGGCCGGCACCGAGCCCGACGCCGCGGCCGTCACTGACCCGGCGGCCGACGCCGCCCCGGTCGGCGCCGAGCCCGAGGCCGCGGCCGAGCCGCAGCCCACCCCCGCCGCAGACCCGGCCCCGGAGGCCGTACCGGCCGAGGCGCAGCCCGTCGCCGCCGCGACGGAGGCGGACGCGCAGCCCACCGGCGACACCACCCCCGGCACCGACGACGACACCGACACCGACAGCCACGCCGCAACCGGCACCGGCACCGGCACCGGCACCGGCACCGCCCCCGACACCGGCAAGGCCGCGCAGGCGCCCGCGGTGGCGCTCGCGCGGGTGAAGGCGGTCGGGACGCCCGCGCTGGTGGAGGCGTACAAGGCCGCCGGGGGCGTCCTGCGGAAGGAGGGCCTCGCGGGGGCGCGGGCACGGGTGTACCTGGTCGTCGACCGGTCCGGGTCGATGCGCGGGTACTTCAAGGACGGCTCCGTGCAGCGCCTCGCCGAGCAGGCCGTCGCGCTCGCCGCGCACCTGGACGAGGACGCGACGGTGACGACGGTCTTCTTCTCGACCGACGTCGACGGGGTCGTCGACCTCACCCCGGCCGACCTCACCCCCACCCGCGTGGAGGAGATCAACGCCGGCCTCGGCCGCCTCGGCCGGACGAACTACCACCGTGCCGTCGAGGAGCTCCTGGCCCACCACGAGAAGTCCGACCCGGCCCGCCCCGCGCTGGTGATCTTCCAGACGGACGGCGCGCCCGAGTCCCGTACCGCCGCGACGCAGGCCCTGGCGGAGGCCGCCGACCGTCCCGTGCACTGGCGCTTCACGGCCTGGGGCGAGGAGGACGGCAAGGCCTTCGACTACCTGCGGAAGCTCACCGCCGTCCGCACCGCGACCCACTTCGCGGGCCCGACGCCGGCCGAGACCCCGCACGCGGAGTTCTACCGGGGGATCCTCTCCGCCCTCTCCCTCTGAACACCCGCTGAACCCCTCGTTCCGCCCCCTGCTCATCGATGTGAGTCGATCTTCGTGGGCCCGTTAGGATTTCGACCATGGCGGCCACTGGATCCGAGAAGCAGGGGGCGAAGGCGTTCTACGTCACGACCCCCATCTACTACGTCAACGACGCTCCTCACCTGGGCCACGCCTACACGACCGTCGCAGGCGACGTGCTCACGCGCTGGCACCGTCAGCGCGGCGAGAAGGTGTGGTACCTCACCGGCACGGACGAGCACGGTCAGAAGATCATGCGCACGGCCGAGGCGAACGACGTCACGCCCCAGGCCTGGTGCGACAAGCTCGTCGAGGAGGCCTGGAAGCCCCTCTGGGAGCACCTGAACATCGCGAACGACGACTTCATCCGCACCACGCAGAAGCGTCACACGGACCGCGTCCAGGAGTTCGTGCAGGACCTGTACGACAAGGGCGAGATCTACAAGGGCGGCTACGAGGGCCCGTACTGCGTCGGCTGTGAGGAGTTCAAGCTCCCGGGCGATCTCATCGAGGCGGAGGACGGCACCAAGCTCTGCCCCGTCCACAAGAAGCCGGTGGAGATCCTCAAGGAGGAGAACTACTTCTTCAAGCTGAGCGAGTACGGCCCGAAGCTGCTCGACTTCTACGAGGCGAACCCGGGCTTCATCCAGCCGGAGTCCGCCCGCAACGAGGTCCTGAACTTCGTCAAGCAGGGTCTTGAGGACCTCTCCATCTCGCGCTCGACCTTCGACTGGGGCATCCCGGTCCCGTGGGACAAGGAGCACGTGATCTATGTCTGGATCGACGCTCTCCTGAACTACGCCACGGCGGTCGGCTACAACGAGAACCCGGAGAAGTTCGAGGAGACCTTCCCGGCGAACGTCCACCTCATCGGCAAGGACATCCTCCGCTTCCACGCGGTGATCTGGCCGGCGATGCTGATGGCGCAGGGCCTCCCGGTCCCGGGCAGGGTCGCGGCCAACGGCTGGCTGATGGTCGGCGGCGAGAAGATGTCGAAGTCGAACCTGACCGGCATCAAGCCGCAGGACCTGACCTCGCACTTCGGCGTGGACGCGTACCGCTGGTACTTCCTCCGGGCCATCGCCTTCGGTCAGGACGGCTCGTTCTCGTGGGAGGACTTCTCCGCCCGCTACACCTCCGAGCTGGCCAACGACTACGGCAACCTCGCGTCCCGCGTGGCGGCGATGGTCGGCAAGTACTTCGGCGGCGAGCTGCCGGCCTCGACGGCCGACGGCGACGCCGAGAAGGCGGTCCAGGACGGCCTGGCGAAGGCGGTCGCGACGGCCGACGCCAAGATCGGCGAGGAACTGGACTTCCAGGCCGGCATCCTGGCGATCTTCGACTTCGTGAAGCAGGTCAACGGCTACATCACGGAGCAGGAGCCGTGGAAGGTCGCCAAGGACGAGTCTCCCGAGGGGAAGGCCCGCCTGGCGACGATCCTCTACACCGCCGCCGAGTCCCTGCGCGCCGTCGCCGTCCTCCTCAACCCGGTCATGCCGGAGACCTCCCAGAAGCTCTGGGACTCCCTCGGCGCCGAGGCGTCCCTCGGCGCCCTGGCCGCCCAGCCGGTGCAGGACGCGGCCCGCTGGGGACAGCTCCCGGCCGGCGCGACGGTCACGAAGGGCGCGGTCCTCTTCCCGCGCCTGGAGGACCCGAAGAAGGACTGACGTCCGCGCGTACGCGAACGAAGGCCGCCGGCCCCTGGCAGAACGGGGTCCGGCGGCCTTCGCCGTCGTCGGTCCCCGCTAGTTGTACGGCGGGTTCAGAGTGAAGACGACCCGCTTGCCCGGCCCCGAGTAGTTCGCCCGCTCGTTGATCCCCCACAGGCGGTGCACCGCCGGGGACCAGGAGAGGTTCTGGGTGAGCGGCGGCGCCTTGGTGAGGACGTGCGGCGCCTCGCCGGGCTTGGCCCGGTGGATGCAGTACGGGACGTCGGAGTCGGTCGTGCCGGCGTACTCGGGGCACTCGCCGCTGAAGTAGTAGTACGTGCCGTCGGTCGCGGCGCCCTGCACCTTCCAGACGGGGACGCGGTACGCGGCGCTCGCCTGCACCTCGCCGGTGTGGTTGTCGGCGCCGTCGGTGTCGAGGAGCGCGTCGGTGGCGTTGAGCGGCCAGCGGACCAGGGGACGGCCGCCCGTCGCCCCGACCTCGGAGGTGATCAGGCTGTCGGTGCCCGTGCGGTCGAGACTGAGCGAGGTCAGGCAGGGCGCGGTGTCCGTGCAGGCCGCGCCGTAGGCGCCGTTGGAGTACATGCCGATCATCGGCAGGGCCCAGTCGTGGTCCCCGGAGTACGCCGTGCCGTCGACGACACCGACCTTGGTGGCGTCGCGGGTCGTCTTCCACAGGTGGCGGAGGTCGTAGACCTGGATCTGGTGCCCGGTGGCGACGAAGAGCTTGTTGCCGTACCAGGTGACGCCGTCGGCGTGGCCGCCCGGGCGCGGGAGGGCGGGGCTGGTCCTGTCGCCCACGGCCCGGTAGCCGGCCGCGTCTCCGGAGCCGTACGGGTCCACGAGCAGGATGCGGTGGTAGACCGGCGCGACGTTCGGGCTGCTGTTGTCGACGACGGTGATGCGGGCCCGGGTGTCGTCCGCGTTGTGCCAGGAGGCGATGTAGAGGTACCTGCCGTCCCAGGTGCCGGTGGGCTGGGCGTCGTGGGAGCCGGTGAAGCCCTGCGGCGTCCACGTGCTGGAGACGTCGTCCTCCTTGTTCCAGCAGAAGCCGCCGATGCTGTAGGCGGTGTTGAGGTTGCTGGTGTGGCAGAGCCCGGAGGTGCCGGTGACACCGCCGGTGACGCCCGGGTCGAAGAGCGGCGAGAGCGCGGTCCGGCCGGGGAAGCTGGTGACCTTCCCGGAGGCCTCCAGGTCGTCGATGGCGGCCCTGCGCTCGGTGAAGCCGCTCGCGGTGAGCCGCATCTTCGTGGCGTCCATGGGCGCGACCGGGGTCGCGGCGGCGGCGGGCGGAGCCGCCGTCAGGGTGAGGCCGAGCAGGCCCAGCGCCGACACCGTCGCGGCGGCGGCGCGCGAGCGCCATCGGGTGGTCGTTGTACGGGTTCGTGTCACCGGGGGAGGTTACGCGAGGGCCAGCGCGGCCACCGCGGGGGCCATGTAGACCAGCGGGAACAGCACGTGCCCGTAGGCGCGGGCCCGCACCACGGTGATCACCGCCCCGGCGAAGTACAGGACCAGGCCGACCGCGGCGAGCGTCCCGACCACCGGCACGAAGAACCCGACGACGAGCCCAGCCGCCCCGGCAAGCTTGAGGACCCCGAGGAGGTTCCAGGCCGCCTCCGGCACCCCGTACGCGCCGAGCGGCCCGACGACGAACGCCGCCCGGACCAGTACCGAGACGCCCGAGAACCCCGCCATGAAGGCGGCGACGGCGGTGACGACGGTGGCGGTGGTGGACATCGGGACTCCTCCGGTCGTGGCCCCCGGGAGGGGCCGTACACCGGAGTGACGGAGCGGACGGCGAGGGTGTGACGGCGAAGGCGGAGAACACGAACTCACGATTCACGTAAACAAAAGTTCCCAAAGAGGGGCTCCGTAAACTAGAGTTCCCTCATGACGTTCTCGGAGCAGCTTCCCGCGGAAGAACTGACCGGCCTCGAATCCGCGCTGTACGAGGCCCTGAACCCCCTCGCCGCAGCCCTCCGCGCCCGCACGACCGGGCAGCCCGAGCAGCAGATGTGGCACGGCGAGCCGGTGGACATCGCGCTCTCCGTCCTCGCCGCCTGGAAGGTGGTCGACCAGGAGGTCAAGCGCCTCACCGCCGTCGCCGCCGGCACGGCCGGCTCGTACGGCGCGAGCTACGAACAGCTGGGCGCCGTCTGGGGCATCACCCGCCAGGGCGCCCGCAAGAAATGGCCCGACGCCGTGACCCGCCCGGCCCCCGGCGCCACCACCCTCGCCCTCTTCGGCGGCCGTGCGGAGCTCGCCCCCTCCGACGACACCTGGACGTGGACGGCCACGGCCGCCGACGGCACCAGAAGCGCCACGACCGCCGCCCCCACGAAAGAGGAGGCGGCGGCCCTGGCGGGGGCGTTCCTGAAGGAGCACGCCCACTGAAACCCGACGGCGAGACCGGCGGCCGGATCAGCCGCCGTGACGCGCGAACCCGACGAACCCGGCCCAGGCCTCCGGGGAGAGGACGAGCTGGGGAAGACCGAGGTCCTTGGAGTCCCGGACGCGCACGGCACCGGGAGCGGCGGCGACCTCGACGCACGAGTCGCCTTCGCTACTGCTGCTGTAGGAACTCTTGAACCAGACCGAATCAGAGACATCCCCTGACGAGGTGCTGCGCGTCATGTCTCTCCTAGCAGTCGCTCGATGACGGCGGCGGACTCACTGGGAGTGAGGGCCTGCGTCCGGATGATCCCATAGCGCAGTTCCAGAATACGGAGCTGCCGGAGGTCGGTCACGGGCCGCCCGTTGGCAACTGCGGGTGACCGACCCACCGCCGTCCCGTCCTCGAACTTCAGCACCTCGATGCCACCCGCCAGGCCCGCGTGCTCCTCGCGGTTCATCGGCATCACCTGAAGCTCCACCTGCCGTTCCCGTGCCACCTCCCGCAGGTGTTCGAGCTGACGACGGAGTACCGCCCGTCCTCCCAGCGGGCGGCGAAGGGTTCCCTCTTCCAGGACGAAGCTCAGCTCGGGCGCCGGCTCCCGGTCGAACACGGACTTACGAGCGACGCGAGCGGCCATGTACCGCTCCACCTCGTCCTGCGTATAGGCCGGACGCCTCATCATCAGCAGCGCGCGTGCGTATTCGGGTGTCTGCAACAAGCCGTGGATGTTGAGCGGGTCGTACAACTGCATCTCCACCGCCCTCGCCTCCAGCTTCGCCAGCTCCCGCACCTTCTTCGGGTACCGAACCTTCGCCACGTCGTCCTTCATCGCCGACAGCAAGCCCTCAGCCCGCAGCACCTCGTCCGCCTTGTCCAGGTACTCGGGGCGCGGGATCCGCTTGCCGCCCTCGATCTTGTAGACGAGGTCCTCGCCGTAACCGACCGCTTCCGCGAACTCGGCGGCGCGCATGCCCACCGCCTCTCGGCGCAACCGCAGTTGGCGACCCACCGTCGCGACGACGGCGACACCCCACTCGTCGTCCGGATCGACTTCCCAACCGCTTTCGTCAACCGACATCCCGCACCCCTCCGCGTGTCCTGTGTGGCCGCAACCCCCTACCCGCCACGCGGTCCCCGACAGACCGGACAGCAGTGGACAAGCCCCGGACAGTCACCCTACGTATCGGCGGAGTGACCGTTCACGCTAGCCGTACGCGGCCACGCTCGGTGGCGTGAACGAGAAGAACGGGACGCTTCGACTCCCGCCCACCGAGGACCAGTTCGACCTCCAGCTCTCCCCGACTCCACGCGGGGCGAGGCTCGCCCGCCTCCTGGCCCTGGAGTGGTTGCGGCTCCGCCGGGACCTCCCGTACGCCGTCACCGAGGCGGTCGCCCAGGTCATCGCCGAGCTGACGGCGAACGCGGTGACGCACGGCAGGGTCGCCGGCCGCGACTTCCGTCTCGCCCTGGCGTTCCGGCCGGGAACGCTGCGGATCGAGGTCAGCGACACCCGCGGGGACGTGCTGCCCGAACCGAGCTGCGGCCGGGGGCTGTTGCTGGTCGAAAGGCTGTCGGACCGCTGGGGGGTCACGCCGGGCCCGCCGCCCCGGAAGACGGTGTGGGCGGAGCTCGATCACTCGGGCGGATGACACCACCGGAGGCATCGACGGCCCGGTCCTCCGGAGCCCGCCGGACCGGGCTCCGGAGGACCGGCCGCCGAGCTCGCGGGCACTCAACCACCCAAGAACCGAAAGACGAAGAACCGGGGAAAGAACTCCCCCCACCCACCCCGACCGCCGCGTGGGAGCGCGGTCACTCCCGCGAGTGAATATGCCAACGGGAGGCGGTTCGAGCCAGGTTACGTGCCCTACGCTCAGCGAAAGAACCCACCCGACCGCAGAAATGCGTCGGCCCCCGCCGGGATTGCCGTCCCAGTGCGAGGGCCTACCAAGCAGGAAGTCAAACCCACTTCCCGATGGATGCTCTCCAGCCTAGCCGCCGCGCTCCGGCCTCGCCCCGCTCACACGCCAAGAACCACTCTTCCCGGGGTACTTCTCGCGGAGCGGTCCACGAGACCACCCGCCACACCCGCGACTTCACGGTCATCAGCAACCGCCTGCTCCAGCACCCCACCATCGGTGGCGTGGCGATCGCGGTCGGCTGCCACATGATGTCCGTCCCCGAAGGCACCTCCGTCACCATCAGGTGTCTCGCCGACCGCCTCGGCTTCAGCCGGCAGAAGGTCGCGGACGCCCTCCACGCCCTGGAACAGCATGGCTACCTGCGCCGCACGGTGATCCGCACGGCAAGGGGCCGACTGATCACCCAGACGGTCATCTGCCACAGCCCCGGCACCCCCGCGCCCGGCCGCCCCCGCCCCCAGGAACCCGCCCAGCGGCCCGCCCCGGAGCACCGACCGCAGCCGCAACCGCCACGCCGACGGGCATCACCCCCGGCCCCCCGCCCTATGCCCACGCCCCCGCCCACACCCACCACCACCCGCTCGCCCCGCTCGCCCCGCTCCCTCCCCTCCGTCCCCCGCCCCGGCTTTCCCGCCCAGGACCTCCTCCGCGCGGCTCTCGCCGTCCTCGTCGACCTGCGGAACGCCGACCCCCGCCTGTACGTCTCCGAGGCCGACGCCGAGCACCTCGCCCCCGGGGTGGCGGCCTGGCTGGAACGCGGCGTCCCGCCCGAGACCGTCCGCGACGCCCTGTCGACCGACCTGCCCGCGGAACGCCTCCGCCGCCCCGCCGCCCTCCTGGCCCACCGCCTCACCGTCAACCTCCCCCCGGCACCCCCACTCACCGCCCCACCCCCGGCGGCTCCGCCGCCGCGCCCCCTCCTCCACTGCGAGACCTGCGACACCTGCTTCCGAGCCCCACCCGCGACCCCCTGCCCCACGTGCGGCAACCCCGACCCCGTACCGTCCGCGTACCGGCCCCCACCACCGCCCTCCTGACCGCCCCACGACCGGCCGAATCGTTGCTGGCGAAAACCCCGACGTGACACCCTTCCTGTGTGAAGGACAACGGGGAGAGTGCTGCCGGACCTCAACAGCACTCCAGAATCACCGACTTGACAGACTCTGCACCACCCACTCCGGCTGATCGGATCGCTGCGGTACAACGGCCGATCGACGCGACGTCAGCGGCACGGCGCCAATTTGCCCGTTTGCTCGGCGAATTCCGACGGACGGCGGTCCTGGTGCCCCTCGACGAGCACGACAGTCCCTGGACGGCAGACTTCCAGGGGGTCCGGTGGATCTACGCGTTCTCGAACGAGGAGGCGCTCGCCCGGTTCGCCGAGGCACGCGGAGAGGCCGGCCGGGAGTGGTCGTACCGCGCGGTCCTCGGTGCGCGGCTGCTCGACGCGATGGTTCCGATGCTGCCCGGTCCGGGCGGAGTCGCCCTCGACGCGGGCAGCGCCGACGGAATGGTGTTCCCGCCGGTGGCGGGGATCGTCCCGGACTCGGTGGCGGTCGATCTGGAAGAGGCAGGGGAGACGGGGGAGCGATGAGCGGGAACGAACCTGATCTGGCCGCGCCGCCGGAGGCGCTGGCGGCGATAGCGAAAGGCATCGACCTGGCGCATGCGGAGCTGAAGGAGCTCGGCATGATCGGGTCGGCGACTATGGGACGCGGATTCTCCGATCTCGCTCTGACAGGGCTGGAGTTGGGGCATCCGGGGCTCACCTCCGTGCTGGAGACGTTCTGCGAGCGGTGGGAGTGGGGCGTCCGCGATCTGACGCTGCGGGGGAACGCCTTCGCACAGGGGGTCGGCCTGTCGGCGGGCTCGTTCGCCGAGCAGGATCGTTACGTCAAGGACACGATCAAGATCGGCGTGAACTCCCTCAACGGCAACCCGCACCTCTCCGAGGACGAGGTCAAGCAGATGCGCTGGGACACCATCCGCGACCAGCTGCCGTGGGACGACCCGGACTGGAGCGGCGAGTCCTTCAGCACCGCCCATGAAGAGGTCAAGCAGATCTGGAAGAACACCGGTTACGACGTCCTCGACGCGCAGCTGGACCAGGCCCAGAACGCCGGCCTCATCGACGAGCCGCTCCGGGACCACCTCGACGCGCGGGCGGATTTCAGTTCACCCAGCACAGAACCGCCGGTGTCACCGAGCTCACGAATACTGCGTTCATACCGAACCAGCCGAGGGCCGATTGGATGCAGCAATCGAATTAGGATCCTCCACAGATCGAATTTATGACACCTGGGAAAGGTACCCACGCATGACAAGTGGAATTTCTCGACTGCTCGAAATCACCCCGGCACCCGAAGGGCCTGTGACGAAGGCCTGGGATGCGTTCGAGGCCACCTTGGGATCCGAGCTCCCTTCCGATTACAAGGAATTCATCGGCATTTACGGCGGAAGCAAATGGGACGACTACCTCTACGCCTTTGAGCCGGAATGCCCCAACAAGCATTATGACCTCATCAAGTGGGCGAGGGACCAGGCGGAGGACCTCGAATACCTGTGGGAGGTCGAGAAGAAGCCCACAGAACTCGAGACCAAGGGGGCCCGGGTCCTACCCTGGGCCACCACGGATAACGGGGAGTTCCTCTACTGGCTCGTCCGCCCAGGCGTCGATCCTGATCGATGGACGGTCATGGTGAACGAGGCCCGGGGCGAACGCTGGGAGCATTTCCCTGTCACGTGCACCCAGTTCCTCGCTTCTTGCCTCGACGGAGAACTGAAGTCGAGCATCCTCTCCACCCTGTTCCCCCTCCCGGCACACGAGTTCCGCCGACTGAGTGCCGTTTAGGCGGTGACACCCCATCGCTGCGGCCTCCCCCACCGCGAGACGAACACCGAGCCTCGTGAAACGACTCCGGAGGTAGGCATGGTCTGAAGTCGAGGGAGCGTCGCCGTCGGGGACGGCGCCGCGGTCACCTGGGTCGTAGGGACCGCCTGGCAGGGGCGGGGGTACGCCTCCGAGGCCGCCCGCGCGCTCGTCGGGTGGCTGCGGGACCAGGACCGTACCGCCGTCGTCCACGTCCACCCCGAGCGCGCCTCCGCCGGCGTCGCCCTCCCCGGCACCCGCCACTTCGACCTGGACGGCGCGGGCCGCGTCACGGCGGTACGGGCCGACCGTTGGACCGCATCTCCAAGCACTCCGACCTGGAAACGGTCCACTTCACCTGGGACGGCACGACCCTCTGCGAGCAGACGACCGAGAACGTCGTCCTCACCTGGGACCACGCGGGCCTGCGCCCCCTCGCCCAGACGGAACGCCGCACGGACACGGACGAGGACCGCTTCTTCGCGATCGTCACGGACCTCATCGGCACCCCGACGGAACTCGTCTCCGAATCCGGCGACTTGGCCTGGCGCACCCGCGCCACACTCTGGGGCACCACCACCTGGAACAAGACGGCCACCGCCTACACCCCCCTCCGCTTCCCGGGCCAGTACTTCGACCCCGAATCCGGCCTCCACTACAACTACTTCCGCTACTACGACCCGGAATCCGCCCACTACCTCACCCAGGACCCTCTGGGCCTCGCTCCGGCGGACGACCCGTCCACGTACGTCCACAACCCGAACACATGGAGCGACCCTCTTGGTCTGAGTCCGTGCGAGGATCCCAGTCATGACACCTCCGAGAGCAGAAGAGAGGCGTTTCGGAAGGCCAAACAACATTTGGGAATTCCCATGTGGCAGCATCCTGACGAAATCCAACGGGTTCCCATGACCGATCGTGATGGCAACCGGATACTGGACGACAACAATCAGTTCGTCATGACGCGCGAATACATCTTCACCCGGGCGGACGGCAGCCGTGTCATGATCCAGGACCACGCCGCAGGTCACTACTACGGCGAGGGCGGCCAAGGAGACCAGGGCAGCCATTTCAACGTCAGGCCCATCGAGAACACCCGGACCGGACATGTTCCCGGCACGGCGAGACACTATGACTACTGACAGGACAAGCGGATGACATGGATCTCCCTTCTCACCGACTCCGCAGGATTCGAGAGAATCTACGGAGGACATGTTCCTGACCTCGCAAACGTGTCGCTCCACGAGGTCGAAATCCTTCGCGAAGGTCCGGCGCTGAACCTGAGGTTCGACATGCCGTCCTTTCCGAAGCAGCCTCCGAAGAAGTGGAGTGTCCAAGGCTTCAATACGGTCCAGGTCACCTTGGGCCTCTCCGGTCTGCGAAGCGTCTCGCTCAACGGGTTCGCTTCGAACCCTGTGGTGTCGATCTCCCTGCGAGCCCAGGACGGAATCACGCTGGGGATCGAATCCGTTCCGATCCGGTTGCACGCCGTCGCGGAAATGGCCTACATTTCACGGATTTCTGCCTACACCAACGGCGTCGACTGAGCCGCGCCACCACATCCCCAGGCGGGAACGACGGAGGGCCTTGAGCCGGAGCACTCGCGCAAGAGGAGTCGAGGATGTCGGAAAGTGTCGTCGCCGAGGCGATCCCGGCCGGGGAGCGGTTGGACCTCGTGCCGCTGGAGGTCGGGCATGCCGAGGAGATGGCCGCGGTATTGAACGACCCCGCGCTGCACGCCTTCATCGGGGGTGCGCCGGAGGGCCTGGAGGAATTGCGGGCGCGGTACGCGCGGTGGGTGGCGGGGGCGCCGGAGCCCGGGACCAGTTGGTGCAACTGGGTGGTGCGGGCCCGGGAGGACGGGCGGCTCGTGGGGACCGTGCAGGCGACCGTCGTCGGGGACGGGGCCGAGGTCGCCTGGGTCGTCGGGACCGCCTGGCAGGGGCGGGGGTACGCCTCCGAGGCGGCCCGCGCGCTCGTCGGGTGGCTGCGGGACCGGGGCCGTACCGTCGTCGCGCACGTCCACCCCGACCACGCCGCCTCCGCCGCCGTCGCCCGCGCCGCCGGGCTCGTACGGACGGGTGTGCTGCACGACGGTGAGGTGCGGTGGGAGTCCGTCGCCGCCGGATGACGAAGGGCCCGGGATCCGTGAGGATTCCGGGCCCTTCGTACGAGGGGGCCTTACCGCGCCGCGTCCGGGTGGACCGACTCCGTCACCGGGCGGTCGTCGGCGGTCTTCTTCTCGACCGGCTTGCGGAGCTGGATGTTCAGCTCGCGCAGGCGGGACTCGTCGAGCTCGGTGGGGGCGCCCATCATGAGGTCCTGGGCGTTGCCGTTGAGCGGGAAGGCGATGGTCTCGCGGATGTTGGGCTCGTCGGCGAGGAGCATCACGATGCGGTCGACGCCGGGGGCGATGCCGCCGTGCGGCGGGGCGCCGTACTGGAAGGCGCGGAGCATGCCGGCGAACTCGGTCTCGACGGTCTCGCGGCTGTAGCCGGCGATCTCGAAGGCCTTGAACATGATGTCGGGCTCGTGGTTCCGGATGGCGCCGGAGGAGAGCTCGATGCCGTTGCAGACGATGTCGTACTGCCAGCCGAGGATGTCCAGCGGGTCCTTCGTCTCCAGGGCCTCCAGGCCGCCCTGGGGCATGGAGAAGGGGTTGTGCGAGAAGTCGATCTTGCCGGTCTCCTCGTCCTTCTCGTACATCGGGAAGTCGACGATCCACGCGAAGCGGAAGACGTTCTCCTCGAACTGGCCGGCGCGCTTGGCGGCCTCGACCCGGACCGGGCCCATGATCTTGGAGACCTCGTCGAACTCGCCGGCGCCGAAGAAGATCGCGTGGCCGGGGGCGAGGCCGAGGCGCTCGGTGAGGACCTTGACGTTCTCCTCGGTGAGGAACTTGGCGATGGGGCCGGTGAGGGCGTTGCCCTCGCCGACGCGGACCCAGGCCAGGCCCTTCGCGCCGAGGGAGACCGCGAAGTCGCCGAGGGAGTCGAAGAACTTGCGCGGCTGGTCGCCGGTGTCCGGGACGGCGAGCGCGCGGACGTGCTTGCCGGCGAAGGCCTTGAACTCGGAGTTCTCGAACACGTCGGAGATGTCGACGAGTTCGAGGGAGGTGCGCAGGTCGGGCTTGTCGTTGCCGTACTTCAGCATCGACTCGCGGAACGGGATCCGCGGGAAGGGGGAGGTGACGTGGCGGCCGCCGCCGAACTCCTCGAAGAGCTCGGTCATGAGCTTCTCGATCGGCTGGAAGACGTCCTCCTGCTCGACGAAGCTCATCTCGACGTCGAGCTGGTAGAACTCGCCGGGCGAGCGGTCGGCGCGGGCGTCCTCGTCGCGGAAGCAGGGCGCGATCTGGAAGTAGCGGTCGAAGCCCGAGATCATGAACAGCTGCTTGAACTGCTGCGGGGCCTGCGGGAGCGCGTAGAACTTGCCCGGGTTGAGGCGGGACGGGACGACGAAGTCACGGGCGCCCTCGGGGGAGGTCGCGGTGAGGATCGGGGTCGCCATCTCGTTGAAGCCGAGGGCCACCATCTTGGAGCGGATGGCGGCGATGACGGCGGAGCGCAGCATGATGTTGCGGTGCATGCGCTCGCGGCGCAGGTCGAGGAAGCGGTACTCCAGGCGCCGCTCCTCGTTGACGCCGTCGTCGGCGTTGATGGTGAAGGGGATCTGCTTGGCGGCGCCGAGGACCTCGACCTCGCCGACCTCGACCTCGACCTCGCCGGTGGGCAGCTCGGGGTTGACGTTCTCCGCGCCGCGCGAGACGACCTTGCCGTCGACGCGGACGACGGATTCCTTCGTCAGCTTGTCGAGGGCCTCGTAGGCCGGGGTGCCGGGGCGGGCGACGAGCTGCGTGATGCCGTAGTGGTCGCGCAGATCGATGAAGAGGATGCCGCCCAGGTCGCGCCGATTGTGCAGCCAGCCGCTCAGCCGGACGTCGGTGCCGACGTCAGAGGCGCGGAGCTCGCCGCAGGTGTGGGACCTGTACCGATGCATCGTCGTTCATCCAGTCTTCGGGATCGGTGGAGAGAAACCTCGGCCCGGGGCAGTGCCAGGGCCTTCCCAAGCCTACCGGGACACCCAAGATCGCGATTCGAATACTCTCGGTGGCGACACGCGGTCCGATATTCATAAAGTGGGGCAATGCGCATCGAGGACGTCCTGGCCGCGATCGCCACCGGCCTGTGGCGCTGGGACAACGCTTCCGGGATCGTCTCGCTCGACGCCGAGGCCGCCCGGCTCCTCGGACTGCCCGCCGAGCCGGTGCGGCTCAGCGAGGCGGCGGTGCGCTCCCGCTTCCACCCGGTGGACTGGAACGAGATCGACGGCGTCGTCAGCCTCGCGGTCGCCGAGGACACGCTCGCCGAGGCCCGGCTGCGGATCATGGACGAGCAGGGCCGGGTGATCCGGACCGTGCGGAGCCGGTCCAAGCCGCTGATCGACGGGAGCCACTACGAGCTGGTCGGGACGCTCCAGGAGGTGGCGGACCCGCAGCCGGGGACGGCCGGCCCGCACACGGCGATCACCGGCGACTGGCGGCGCTCGCGGGAGGCGTTCCTGCTCGACGCGGGGCGGGCCCTGGCGGAGGCGCGGTCCACGGCCGAGGTGCTGCGGGTGGCGGCCTCGCTGTCGATGCCCGGCTTCTCGCCGGACGGGCTCGCGGTCTTCGGGATGTCGGGCGACCGGCTGACGGTGATCGGGCACCACGGGCAGCGGGACGGCGACGAGGGCCCCTTCACGTCGATGTCGCTGGACACCGACTACCCGGCGGCGGAGGTGGTGCGGTCCGGGCGGGCGATCTACCTGCCGTCCCCGGAGGAGTACCGGCGCCGCTTCCCGACGACGTGGCCGCTGGCGGAGCCGTTCGAACGGCAGTCGTGGGCGTTCGTGCCGCTGGTGGTGGCGGGGCGGACCATGGGCGCCTGGATGGCGGCCTTCAAGCACCCGGTGGCGTTCACGCCGGACGAGCGGTCGGTGCTGACCACGGTGGCGCGGATGCTGGCGCAGGCGCTGGCCAGGGCCGGGGTCGCGGAGTCGGAGCGCGAGCTGTCGCTCGGCCTCCAGCGGACGATGATGCCGGTGCTCGGGCCGGGGATCCCGGGGATCCAGGTGGCGGCGCGGTACGTGCCGACCGGCGGCGGTCTCCAGGTCGGCGGCGACTGGTACGACATGATCCGGCTGCCCGGCGGCACGGACGGCGGTACGGGCGGCGGCGCGGGCCGGATCGCGCTCGTCATCGGGGACGTCCAGGGGCACGACGTGCGGGCGGCGGCCCTCATGGGGCAGCTGCGGATCGCGCTGCGGGCGTACGCCTCCGAGGGCCACCGGCCGGACGCGGTGCTGTCGCGGGCCTCGCGGTTCCTGTACGGGGTGAACGACGGGTACGAGGGCGCCGACGGGCCGGGGGCGCCCGGCGGCGGGCCGCGCTTCGCGACCTGCCTGTACCTGGAGGTCGACCTGGAGACGGGAACGGTGGACATCGCCCGGGCGGGCCACCCGGACCCGGCGGTCCGCATGGTCGACGGAACGGTTCTGCTGAGGCCGACGGCCGGCGGGCTCCCGCTCGGCATCGACGCGGACGCCGACTACCCCACGACCCGGCTCACCCTGGATCCCGGCGAGACCCTGATGATCTGCACCGACGGCCTCCTGGAGACCGGCGGGCACGACCTCGACACCGGCTGGGAGCGGGTCAAGCGGCTGCTGGAGGCGCACCGGGGCGACGACCTGGAGGAGCTGGCCGACTCCCTCGTGGAGGCCGTCCACGGGCCCGGCTCCCACCACACCACCGGCCCGCTCGCGGACCGGCGCGAGGACGACATCGCCGTCCTGCTGCTGTCCCGCCGGCCCGCGACGACGGCACGGCAGACCCCGCGCCGCACCCTGATGACGATCGCCCAGGCCGAGCCGGAGCGGATCGCGGAGGCGCGCGAGCAGGTGCGGCAGCTGCTGCACGACTGGACGGACGAGGACCAGCTGGACGCGGCCGTCCTGATGGTCTCCGAGATGGTGACGAACGTCCTCGTCCACACCGACGGCGACGCGCTCCTCACCGCGGAGGTCTCCTGCGGCGACAAGGCCCGCCGGCTGCGGATCGAGGTCTCCGACGCCAGCGACGAACTGCCCCACAAGCGGCACCCGGGCGAGATGGCGTCCAGCGGCCGCGGCCTGGTCCTGATGGAGATGCTGGCCGAGGCGTGGGGCGTCGCGCCGCGCGGCGAGGGCAAGACGATCTGGTTCGAACTGACGGAGCCGACGGGACCGGAGGGCTGCTGCCCGTAGGGCGCTGCTTCCCCCGCGCCTCCGGGCCGGTACGGGGGCGCCTCCGGGCCGGTACGGGGGGCGCCTCCGCCGGTACCCGGGGCGGGGCCTCCGCTCGGAGGCCCTACGCGAGGCGGACCCCCGCCCGTACGCGAGCCGGGCATCCCCCGCGCCCGCCTGACCCCGCCCCCTCCGCGCGCGGGGTGCGTCCGGGCGGCGGAGACTGGAGGCGTACGGCCGCCGGGGGGACCACGGAGCACGCCATGGACACCCACAAGGTCGGCAGTGACACCACCGTCCTGGCCGACAGCCTGGAAGTGCCGGGGATCGGACACATCCCCGTCAACGCCTATGTACTGACCGCCGCCGAACCCGTCGTCGTCGACACCGGACTGTCGCTCGCCGACCGGGACTTCGTCGCCGCGCTCGCCGGGGTGATCGACCCCGCGGACGTGCGCTGGATCTGGCTCTCCCACCCGGACCGCGACCACACCGGCGGCATCTTCGACCTCCTGGAGGCCGCCCCGCACGCGCGCGTGATCACCACCTTCCTGGGCTTCGGCATCATGACGACCGAGCGGCCGTTGCCGATGGACCGGGTGTACTTCCTCAACCCGGGGCAGACCCTCGACGTCGGCGACCGGGGACTGCACGCCTTCCGGCCGCCGCTCTTCGACAGTCCGGCGACCGTCGGCTTCTACGACGACCGCACCCGGATCGCCTTCAGCTCGGACTGCTTCGGCGGGCCGATGCCGACGGCCGAACTCGCCGAGAGCGGGCACGCGAGCGACCTGAAGCCGGAGGAGCTGCGGGCCTCGCAGCTGTTGTGGGCGACGCTCGACAGCCCGTGGGTGCACCTGGTGGACCCGGAGAAGTACCGGGCGACCCTGGCGCCGCTGCGGGAGGCGAACCCGGAGATCGTCCTCTGCACGCATCTGCCGCCGGCCGTGCGGATGACGGACCGGATGCTGGAGACGCTTGCGGCGGCGCCGGACTCCGATCCCTTCGTCGGCCCCGACCAGGCGGCCCTGGAGGCCATGCTGAAGTCCTTCGAGCCGGGCGCGGCGGCGGTCTAGCCGGTCGGCCCGGCGTCCGGGCCGGGGGCCGGCTCGGGCGCCGGGCCGGAGCCGTACCGGGCCCGGAGTTCGCCGAGGATCCCGGTGGCGGCGGCCGTCAGCGGGACGGCGAGGAGCATGCCGAGGATCCCGGCGACGGAGGCGCCGGCGGTGATGGCGAGCATGACGGCGGCCGGGTGCATCTGGACGGTGCGGCTCTGGACCATCGGCTGGAGGACGTTGCCCTCGATGACCTGGACGGCGAGGACCACGCCGAGGACCCACAGGGCGATGACGAAGCCGCGGTCGGCGAGGGCGACGAGGACGGCGACCGCGCCGGAGAGGAAGGCGCCGAGGTAGGGGATGTAGGCGGTGACGAAGACGAGCGCGGCGAGTCCGACGGCGCCGGGCACCTGGAGCACGAGCAGGCCGACGCCGATGAGGACGGCGTCGACGAGCGCGACGAGGGTGGTGCCGCGCATGAAGCCCTCCACGGCCTCGAAGGCGCGGCGGGCCATGGCCTCGGCGGTGTCGCCGGTGCCGGCGGGGACGAGGGCGCGCAGGGAGCCGGCGGCCTTGTCGGAGTCGCGGAGGAAGAAGAAGATCAGGAGGAGGGCGAGGACGGCGGTGGCGAGCATCTGGCCGACGACGCTGATGCCGGAGATGACGCCGGAGGCGGCGGTCCCGCCGAACTTCTCCAGCAGCGTCCGCGCGTTCTCGGCGAGGTCCTCCAGGGAGGTCCCGGCGGCCCCGAAGTGCTCGGCGATGTCGAGGGCGGCCCGCCGCAGCGAGGCGACGATCTGGTCCCCGGTCTCGATCAGCGCGGCGACGACGATGTACGTGGCTCCGCCGACGACGACGAGGACGGCGAGGACGGTGATCCCGGCGGCGGGGGACGGACTCACCCTCATCCGCAGCAGCCGCCGGTAGAGGGGCCCGAGCAGCGCCGTCCCGAGGATGGCGAGGAGCACCGGAGTCACGGCGGCCTTGAAGACCACGCAGAGCCAGACGAAGACGGCGGCGACCCCGGCGACGAGCAGCGCCACGGCGCACCAGGCGGCCAGCTTGCGGGCGGGCTCGGGCAGGAGGGGCGCTCGACTGGTCTGCACCCGTCCATAAGATCACACCATCGCGCGGGAAACGCGGACATGACGGGCCGTCCGGGCGACGGCCCGTCATGTCGCTCCCCGGGGCGCGGGGGATGCCCCGGGAGTCTTCCGGGTGTTACTCGCCCATGCCGTGGACGGCCGGGACGGTGCCGAGGCGGCCCGCCTGGAAGTCCTCGAAGGCCTGGCGGAGTTCGGCCTGGGTGTTCATCACGAAGGGGCCGTAGTGGGCCATGGGCTCGCGGATGGGCCGGCCGCCGAGGAGGACGACCTCCAGGTCCGGGGTGTGCGCGTCCTGCTTCTCGTCGGCACGGACGGTGAGCGAGCCTCCCTGGCCGAAGACGGCCGTCTGGCCGAGGTGGACGGGGCGGTGCTCGGCGCCGACGGTGCCGCGGCCGGCCATGACGTACGCGAGGCCGTTGAAGTCCTCGCGCCAGGGCAGGGTGATCTCGGCGCCGGGGCGCAGGGTGGCGTGGATCATCGTGATCGGCGTGTGGGTGATGCCGGGTCCCTGGTGGCCGTCGAGCTCGCCGGCGATGACGCGGAGCAGCGCGCCGCCGTCGGGGGAGGTGAGGAGCTGGACCTGGCCGCCGCGGATGTCCTGGTAGCGGGGGGCCATCATCTTGTCCCTGGCGGGCAGGTTCACCCACAGCTGGAGGCCGTGGAAGAGGCCGCCGGAGACGACCAGGGACTCCGGCGGGGCCTCGATGTGGAGGAGGCCGGAGCCGGCGGTCATCCACTGGGTGTCGCCGTTGGTGATGGTGCCGCCGCCGCCGTTGGAGTCCTGGTGGTCGAAGATGCCGTCGACGATGTAGGTGACGGTCTCGAAGCCGCGGTGGGGGTGCCAGGGGGTGCCCTTGGGCTCGCCCGGCGCGTACTCCACCTCGCCCATCTGGTCCATCATGATGAACGGGTCGAGGTACTGGTAGTTGATCCCCGCGAAGGCCCGGCGGACCGGGAAGCCCTCGCCCTCGAAGCCCTGCGGGGCCGTGGTGACGGCGAGCACGGGGCGCGGGGTGGCGTCGGCCGGGGCGACGACGCGCGGCAGGGTGAGCGGGTTCTCGACAGTCACGGCGGGCATGGCGGGACCTCCTTCGTACGGCCTGAGGGCTCGATGGCCTTCCGGCCTGTCCTCGTGCCCCCACTTTAGTTGAATGATGAACTTCCTGCCACCCGGAACGCGGAACGCCCGGGAGGAATTCCTCCCGGGCGCTCTCTTCTCCTGGTCTCAGGATGGGTCAGCCGTACATCCGCCGCATCGCGAAGTCCACCATCTGCTCCACGGCCTTCGCGTCGAAGACCATCCGGTGGTCGCCCTCCATGTCGAGCACGAAGCCGTAGCCGGTCGGGAGGAGGTCGATCACCTCGGCACCGGTGATCACGAAGTACTTCGACTCCTTGCCGGCGTACCGCCGCAGCTCCTTCAGCGTGGTGAACATGGGGATCACCGGATGCTGGGTGTTGTGCAGGGCGAGGAAGCCGGGGTTGTCGCCGCGCGGGCAGTAGACCTTGGAGCCGGCGAAGATCTGCTGGAAGTCCTCGGCGGACATGGTGCCGGTGGTGAAGGCGCGTACGGCGTCGGCGAGGGAGGGCGGCGAGGGCTCGGGATAGAGCGGGGCCTGCTGCTGGCCGTACCCGCCGGGAACGCCCCCCTGCATGCCGTTCGGCATCCCGCCCTGCATGCCCCCCGGCATCCCGTACTGCTGCTGCGCACCCGGATTCTGCTCGTAGCCGTACATGGGCCCTGAGCCTACTGCGTCACAGATCACCCGCTGGGGGTTGCTCTTATTACCGGTGGGTAGCATCATCGTAGAGAAAAGTGCGCTACCCGTGAGTAGGAAGCGGGTGGCCCTCGGTACGAGGAATCCCTCCCCGATCTTTACGGAGCCGTCGCCATGGGGCACTACAAGTCGAATCTCCGCGACATCGAGTTCAACCTCTTCGAGGTGCTCGGCCGCGACAAGGTGTACGGCACCGGTCCGTTCGAGGAGATGGACGTCGACACCGCCAAGAGCATCCTCGACGAGATCCGCCGCCTCGCCGAGAACGAGCTGGCCGAGTCCTTCGCCGACGCCGACCGCAACCCGCCGGTCTTCGACCCGGAGACCAACACCGCCCCGGTCCCGGCCACCTTCAAGGCCTCGTACAACGCCTTCATGGAGTCCGAGTACTGGCGCCTCGGCATCCCCGAGGAGATCGGCGGCACCGTCTCCCCGCGCTCCCTGATCTGGGCCTACGCGGAGCTGCTGCTCGGCTCGAACCCGGCCATCTGGATGTACTCCTCCGGCCCCGCGTTCGCCGGCATCCTCTACACCGAGGGCAACGAGCAGCAGAAGAAGGCCGCCCAGATCGCCGTCGAGCGCCGCTGGGGCTCCACGATGGTCCTCACCGAGCCCGACGCCGGCTCCGACGTCGGCGCCGGCCGCACCAAGGCCATCCAGCAGGAGGACGGCTCCTGGCACATCGAGGGCGTCAAGCGCTTCATCACCTCCGGTGAGCACGACATGGAGGAGAACATCCTCCACTACGTCCTCGCCCGCCCCGAGGGCGCAGGACCCGGCACCAAGGGCCTGAGCCTCTTCCTCGTCCCGAAGTACGAGTTCGACTGGGAGACCGGCGAGCTCGGCGCCCGCAACGGCGTCTACGCCACCAACGTCGAGCACAAGATGGGCCTCAAGGCCTCCAACACGTGCGAGATGACCTTCGGCGACAAGCACCCCGCCAAGGGCTGGCTCATCGGCGACAAGCACGACGGCATCCGCCAGATGTTCCTCATCATCGAGTTCGCCCGCATGATGGTCGGCACGAAGGCGATCTCCACCCTCTCCACGGGCTACCTCAACGCCCTGGAGTACGCCAAGGAGCGCGTCCAGGGCACCGACCTGGCCAACTTCATGGACAAGGCGGCCCCCAAGGTCACCATCACGCACCACCCCGACGTCCGCCGCTCGCTCATGACGCAGAAGGCGTACGCCGAGGGCATGCGCTCCCTCGTCCTCTACACCGCCTCCGTGCAGGACGCCATCCAGGTCAAGGAGGCGGCCGGCGAGGACGCCAAGGCCCTCCACGGCCTCAACGACCTGCTCCTGCCGATCGTGAAGGGCTACGGCTCCGAGAAGGGCTACGAGCAGCTCGCCCAGTCGCTCCAGACCTTCGGCGGCTCCGGCTTCCTCCAGGAGTACCCGATCGAGCAGTACATCCGGGACTCCAAGATCGACACCCTCTACGAGGGCACCACCGCCATCCAGGGCCAGGACTTCTTCTTCCGGAAGATCGTCCGCGACCAGGGCGCCGCGCTGAACACCCTCTCCGAGGAGATCAAGAAGTTCCTCGCGGTCGGCACCGGCGGCGACGAGCTCGCCGCCGCCCGCGACGCGCTCGCCAAGGCGGCCGTCGACCTGGAGGCGATCGTCGGCAAGATGATCACCGACCTCACCGCCACCGGCGAGGACGTCAAGAACATCTACAAGGTCGGCCTCAACACCACCCGCCTGCTCATGGCCTCCGGCGACGTCGTCGTCGGCTACCTGCTCCTCAAGGGCGCGGCCGTCGCCGCCGAGAAGCTCGCCTCGGGCGCCACCGGCAAGGACGTCCCCTTCTACCAGGGCAAGATCGCCGCCGCGAAGTTCTTCGCCGCGAACGTCCTGCCCGGCGTCTCCACCGAGCGCCTCCTCGCCGACGGCGTGGACGGCAGCCTCATGGACCTGGACGAGGCCGCGTTCTAGTACCCCGGTACCGAACGCATCTCGTCCTTACTGGAACGGCCCGTCCCCGGGGAGGGGGGCGGGCCGTTCCGCCCTTTTCCGGGGCCCGGCTCGTCTCCGGGGCGCGGCGGCCGGGCTCACGACCGGCTCCGGGGGGTCGAGAGGGGTCCCCGTAAGGTGGGCGCATGAGCAGCGCAGCTTCCCGACCGGCGTCCGCACCCTTCGGGCCCGGGCACACCGATGACCTGATGTCCTTCCTCGCGGCCTCCCCCTCGCCGTACCACGCGGTGGCCAACACCGCGGACCGGCTGGAGAAGGCGGGCTTCCGCCGCGTCGAGGAGACCGCGGCGTGGGACGCGGCGACATCGGCGGGCAAGCCCGCGGGCACCGGCGGGATGTTCGTCATCCGCGGCGGCGCGATCATCGCCTGGTACGTGCCCGAGGGCGCCGCCCCGCACACCCCGTACCGGATCGTCGGCGCCCACACCGACTCCCCCAACCTGCGCGTCAAGCCCCGCCCCGACATGGGCACCCAGGGCTGGCGGCAGATCGCCGTGGAGATCTACGGCGGCACCCTCCTCAACACCTGGCTCGACCGCGACCTCGGGCTCGCCGGCCGCCTCACCCTCCGCGACGGCAGCCACCGCCTCGTCAACGTCGACCGGCCGCTGCTGCGCGTCCCGCAGCTCGCCATCCACCTCGACCGCGCCGCCAACGACGGACTCAAGCTCGACCGCCAGCGCCACATGCAGCCCGTGTGGGGCACCGGCGAGGTCCACGAGGGCGACCTCGTCGACTTCGTCGCGGGCGAGGCCGGCGTCGACGCCGAGGACGTGGTCGGCTGGGACCTCATGGTCCACGCCGTCGACGCCCCCGCCTACCTCGGCCGCGACCGCGAACTCGTCGCCGGCCCCCGCATGGACAACCTGATCTCCGTCCACGCCGGCGTCGCCGCGCTCATCGAGGCCGCCGGACGCGACGACCTCCCGTACATCCCCGTCCTCGCCGCCTTCGACCACGAGGAGAACGGCTCCGAGGCCGACACCGGCGCCCAGGGCCCCCTCCTCGGCACCGTCCTGGAGCGCTCCGTCTACGCCCGCGGCGGCGGCTACGAGGACCGGGCCCGCGCCTTCGCCGGCACCGTCTGCCTCTCCTCCGACACCGGCCACGCCGTCCACCCCAACTACGCGGAGCGGCACGACCCGACGCACCACCCGCGCGTCAACGGCGGCCCGATCCTCAAGGTCAACGTCAACCAGCGGTACGCCACCGACGGCACCGGCCGCGCCCTCTTCGCCGCCGCGTGTGAGAAGGCGGGCGTGCCGTGGCAGTCGTTCGTCTCCAACAACGACATGCCCTGCGGGACCACGATCGGCCCCATCACGGCCGCCCGCCACGGCATCACCACCGTCGACATCGGCGTGGCGATCCTCTCCATGCACAGCGCCCGGGAACTCTGCGGCGCCGAGGACCCCTACCTCCTCGCCAACGCCCTGGTCGCCTTCCTGGAGGGCTGAGCGCCGACGCCTAGGCGTCCATGCCCGCGAGGATCAGCGGGAGGCGGCTCGCGCCGTCTCCCGTGATCCGCACCGGGACGCCCCAGTCCTGCTGGTGGACGTGGCAGGCCGGGTACTCGTTGGCCGGGTCGTCGTCGCAGGACGCGGCCATCGCGGAGACGTGCAGGACGCCCTCCGCGAGGTCCGGGTTCAGCTCCAGGTCGCGGAAGAGGTCCGTACCCGTCCCCTCCCCGGAGAGCAGCAGCTCCGGCGGGGTCGAGGAGACCAGCAGGCGGGTCGAGGGGCCGTACCGCTCGTCCAGCTTCTGGCCCGTCGGCGCCTGGAAGACGACGTCGAGCCGGAAGGCGCCGGGCGCGACGTCGGTCGCCTCCCGCTTCGTGCGGTGGGCCACCGCCTCCACCCGCACGGCCTCCTCGGGGAGCCGCAGCCGGGTGAGGCGGTGGCGCGCCGACTCGACGACGACGATGTCGTCGCCGACGAGGACCGCGTCGCTGGGCTCGCGCAGGTCCGTCGCGAGCGTGGTGACCTCGCCGGTGGTCGGGTCGTAGCGGCGCAGCGCGTGGTTGTACGTGTCGGAGACCGCGACCGAGCCGTCGGGCAGGGCGGTCACGCCGAGCGGGTGCTGGAGCAGCGCCTGGTCGGCGGCGCCGTCCCGGTGCCCGAAGTCGAACAGCCCGGTGCCGACCGCGGTGTGCACGGCGCCGTCCGTGTCGACGAAACGCAGGGCGCTGGTCTCCGAGTCGGCGATCCAGAGGCGGTCGCCGGCGGCGGCCAGCCCGGACGGCTGCGCGAACCAGGCCTCGGCGCCGGGGCCGTCGACGAGCCCCTCGTTCGTCGTGCCCGCGGCGACCTCGACGGTCTTCGTCCCGGGGTCGTACGTCCAGATCTGGTGCACGCCGGCCATGGCGATCCACACCTTGCCCTGCCACCAGGCGACGTCCCACGGCGAGGACAGGTCCACGTCGAGCGCGGGCCCGGAGGTCGGCGAACCCTGCCACCACTGCCTGCCGGTGCCGGCGATCCGCTCCACCTCGCCCGTCGCCGGATCGAACCGCTGCAGCGCGTGGTGCACGGTGTCCGCGACGACGACCGTCCCGTCCGGCAGCAGCGCGAGACCCTGCGGCTCCCGGAAGACGCCCTCGCCACCGATCCTGCGCACCACGGTCTCGCCGTCGGCGGCCAGCTCGACCAGCTGGTGCCGGGTGGTGTCGGAGACGAGGAGGTTCCCGCCCGGGAGGACGACGGCCTTCCCCGGGAAGCGCAGATCGGTCGCGACCGGCTCCGGCGGCACGTACGGCCCGTCGCCGCGCCGCAGCGTCCCCTTCGCCTCGTGCTCCGCCTCCAGCTCCTCCACCAGCGTCCGGAGCGCGTTGGCGTGCCCCTCACCGGCGTGCTGGGCGACGATGTACCCCTCGGGGTCGATCACCACGAGCGTCGGCCAGGCCCGCACGGCGTACTGCTTCCAGGTCGCCAGCTCCGGGTCGTCGAGCACCGGGTGGTGCACCTCGTACCGCTCCACGGCGTCGACGACCGCCTGGTGCTCGGCCTCGTGCACGAACTTCGGCGAGTGCACCCCCACGATGACCAGCGTGTCCCGGTGCTCCTCCTCCAGCTCCCGCAGCTCGTCGAGGACGTGCAGGCAGTTGATGCAGCAGAAGGTCCAGAAATCCACAACAACGCACTTACCTCGCAGGTCGGCGAGGGTGAGCTCTTTGCCGCCGGTGTTCAGCCAGCCCCCCTTGCCGATCAGCTCGGGGGCACGGACACGGGCACGCTTGCGGGGTGCGGGCGCAGGGGCAGGCGCCGGGGCAGCATCGTTCATCCTTCAAGCTTGCCATCCTGGTATGAACATCGGATCACACGCGTACGGCAGGACCTACGACAGGGGAGCGAAGGTTGGCTACGTACGAGAACGAGACGGCAGCTGGCGAGACGACGCGGACGGTGCAGGGGTTCATGGCGCGGCCGGGGCCCGTGGAGAACCGCAGGGAGGTGTTCGCCGGATGTGTGGCGGAGGTCGTCCGGGTCCTCGGGCTCGATGTCGCTTACGAGCCGCAGCGCGGCGATCCACGAACCTGGGTGAAACATGCTCGGACGGCGCTGTACAAGGCCTGCCGCCGGGACCTGATCCTTTCCGAGGAGTCCTTCCAGACGCTGATCAAGGCAGCCGTCTACGACCCCGACCCGAGTTTCAACCGCCATTTCCTCGAGCCGGCGCTGAACGCGTTCGGGCACAGGCGGGTCCAGGCCTCGCTGCTCGAATACCTGCGGGCGGGCACGGACCTCGAGCGGGCGGGCGCGGCGAATGCCTGGTACTGGTCGGCTCTACCCCTGCGTATGCCCAGCGTACGGGCGGAGCACCCCGCAGCCACCGGTCCGGCGGAGCCCGACGACGCCCCGACCGTGGGGGCCGAGTGGTACGAAACCGCGCTACGCGAGTTCGTGAGCAACGAGCACCTGGACGTCCGGCGCTGCATCCTGCCGGGCCTGCCGCTCCGGAAGTCGGCCTATCCGCCGGAGCTGCACGACCTGGTGGACGCGGCCGTGGCGATAGCCCGGTCCCATCCGGACGAGTACATCCGCCACCGCGTGGAACACCAGGTCGGTGACTGACCCCCTCACTGGGCACGCTCGACCACCGCCACTATTAGAGGTAACCGGACGGGAGCGTCATTTCGTCACTTCGTCACGCCTGTCCGCTGCCGACAGCGGGGGGCTTGCCGTGGCGCTCAGCCGGCGGTGTTGGCCACCGTCAGCTTCGCCCAATGGATCTGGATGCGTTGCTCGGGGATGATCCGCTGTCCGCGCACTCCCTTGGTCACCTCAACGCGGTCTATGGCGAGCGACAGCCGTTCGCGCCTGTCCTCGTTCGTCGCATCCGCCCACGCCTCTCGCAGGGTGACGCCGTCGAGCATCGGAGACACGTCCACGGATGGCACGGGAAGTCTCTGAAGATCGACGCGGAGGCCGTCGATTCGTCCCCTCAGGCGCTCTGAAAGCCTGTTGTAGCGCTCCACGGCAGCCGCGCCACTGAACTCACCACGCACGTAGCGTGCATCCTCCAGATCAGCCAGGCGGGCTTCCTCGTCCTGAATCTCCGCAGTGAGAGCATCACGTTTCGCGAAGGTCTCCGGGTCCACGCGGTGCACCCAGCGATCTGCGATCGCGACAAGCAGCGGGTCGTCCGGTTCGAGCGCTGGGAGCTTGGTGAGGAACTGTTCCGTCACGTACTGGTCAACCGCCTCAGCCAGCGCCGACGCTCCGATGCACTGGTTGCCCGCGCGGCGAGCCATGCACTGATAGCTGCCTCCCACACGGTGCATCCGGCGACCGCAGCCAGGAACCGCGCAGTAGACGAGTCCCGTGAGCAGCGCCGTCCCCTCGGGCTTCGGCCGCCGCATTCCTGCGTGCACGAACGTCCTGGATTCCAGGGTGCGGATGATCTGTTCACGCTCTCCGACCGTGATGATCCCCTCACCGATCTCGACCGTGTCGAGGGTCTGGGGATCGCGGTATGGGAAGACCCTGCCTGTGTACTTCCGCTCGCCGTCGTCCGTCTCGACGGTCTCGGTCTCCGGCATCAGGCCGGCGAACGCTGGGGAGCGCAGGAGCTGCATGATGCTGGCCGCGTTCCACTGCCCGCCCCTGGGCGAAAGGATCTCGTACTCGTTGAGGAGTCGGGCGATCTTGACCAGCGACGTTCCGGCGAGCGCTTCATCCGCGATCAGACGGGCGTAGACGGCGTGCTCCGGGTCATGGGCGAGCTTCTTGGTCTGCGGGTCGATGAGCAGCCCGTACGGAGGCTGTCCGCCGATCCACTGGCCCTTGCTGCGTAGGTAGCGCTTGGCATGGCCGACTCGTGTGCCGAGATTCTTCGACTCGGACCGAGCGAGCTCGGCGAGCATGGCAACGACCATGCGCGCCGAGTCGTTCGAGGTGTCGAGACCGTCCACGACTGAGACGAGACGGCCGCCGGCCTTCTCGATGTCGTCCAGCACCTTGCCCACCTGGCCGATGCCCTTGCGGGACAGGCGGTCCAGTTTCCAGACGATCAGCGTGCCGACGACGCCCGCTGTGACGGCCGCCAGCGCGGCGTCGAAGCCCTTGCGCTCAACGGTCTTGTAGCCGGAGCGCCCTCTGTCTATGTGGACCTTGCGGACGGTCAGTCCGTTGCGTTCGGCCCAGGCACGGCAGTCGGCTTCCTGCCGTTCGATCGCGGTCTTGCCGTCCCGGTCGAGGGACAGACGGAGGTAGAGATCACAGATCGTGGCTTGGTGCACACACTCAGTGTGACGAAGAGTTCGGTGTCCTGTTGCCTACTCTCAAAAATCCAAGATCAATATGCGACCTCGGAGGTCGGCGAGCTTCAGGTCCTTCCCGCCGGTGTTGAGCCAACCGCCCTTGCCGATCAGCTCGGGGGCACGGACACGGGCGCGGGAACGGGGGGCGGGCGCGGGGGTGGGCGCCGGGGCAGCGTCGTTCATCCTTCAAGCTTGCCATCCGCCCGTGAACGGGCCGTGAAGGGCCTGTCGCGGGCGTACGGGTGGATCGGTGGGGCCGGGTGGGGGGATGCGGGCGTGTCCTGGTGCGGGTGGGGGGTGGGGCGGGGGGTGGCATGGGCGCATGACGTGTGCGGGCAGATCATCGGACTACTCCCGCTTCCGGGTGAGGCGGGGGCGCGTGGCGCGGGCCGGGCGGGGCGTCCGGGTGGGGGCCGGGACCCTGGTCGGGGTGCTCGCCGGGGTGCTCGTAGTGCCGTGCCTCGTGTTCTCCGGCGGAGGCGCCGCCTGGGCCGACGGGGCCGGGAGCAAGGGGCTGCGGCTGAGCGTCGTCGTCAACGGCCGGGACGGCGGTGAGGGGCCGGTCCCGGTGCGGGCGGGGGCCGAGGTGGTGAAGCGGTACCGGCTCGTGAACCGGAGCGGGGCCGATCTGTACGCGGTGCGGGTCGACGATCCCGGGCTCCCCGCGGGTGTCGTCCCGCGCTGCCCCCGGCGGATCCTCGTCGGGCTCACCTCCATGGAGTGCACCGCCCGTTTCCGTGCCCTTCCCGGGCCCCACGACGCCCCCGTCCGCGCCGAGGGGTCGATCCCCTCCCTCGGGCTGACCGCCCGTGCGAGCGGCCGCGGCGGCTACACCGGCATCGCCTCGTCACTCGTCCTCCGCGAGCGGGTCGCCGTCGCCGCACCGCGGACCGGGGCCGGGCGGGCCGGGCGCGCGGCCTTCGCGCCGGTCGCCGCGACGGGCCGGGCCACCCTGACGTACACCGTCTCCAACACCGGCGCCCACGCCCTGTACGACGTGCGCCTGGCCGATCCCGCGCTCCGGCTCTCCGGCCGGGAACTGGACTGCGGCGGGCGGGCCGGGATCGTTCCCCTGCTCGCCCCCGGCGCCTCCGCGCGCTGCACCGCGACCGTGCTCCGCCCGCCGGGCGTCCACCGCAGTACCGGTGTCGCCACCGGCTCCGACCGGATCACCACGTACGCCCCCGACGGGCGCCGTCTGGGCGCGCCCCTGCTCACCGCCCGCGCCGACGCCTCCTTCACGGTGCCGGAGCCCCCGCCGGCTCCGAAGCCCCGGCCTGCGCCCGTGCCCTCGCCCGGAGGGGAGGCGCCAGCGGCGGGCCCCGGGGGGTCGGCTGTCGTCGGGGCGCCCGGGGCGCCCGGCGCACCCGGGGCGCCTGCGGCGGGGGCTCTGGGGGCGGCTGGTGTGCCTGGTGCGCCGGGTGCGCCGGGGGGTGTCGCCGCCGCGCCCGTACCTCCGCTGACGGGTGTGCTTCCCCTGGGGCCGCCCGGGGCCGATGCCCTTCCGGGCCTCGGCGGGGCCGCCGCCCCCGGGGAGGCCGGGGTCGGGGCGGGGGCCGGTGCGGGCGCTGGTGCCGGTGCCGGGGGCGGTGCCGGTGCCGGCGGGGCCGGTGCGGGTGCCGGGGCTGGCGCGGGCGTCGGTGAGGGACTGGTGGAGCCCGGTCCCGCCGTGCCGGGGGGCGCCGACGGGGGCGGCTCCGGTGGGAGCGGCGGTACCGGCGGGGCAGGTGGCACCGGTGCCACCGGCGAGGCGTCGACCGGGGGGCGTACCCCGCCCGAGGCCGCGCGGCGGGCCGCGACGCTCGCCGACGAGGGGTTCCTCGGCCGGTTGCGGCGGCGGGGGCGGGAGGCGGACGAGATGGGGGTGGTCGTGATGCTGCTGCTGATCCTGGTGCCGGCGGCCCTCGCCGCCGCGCTCCTCGGGAACCGGAGGACCTGACCCGTGGCCCTGTTCGAAACGCTCTTCGTCATCGTCGGGGTCGCCGTGCTCGGCGCGCTCGCCGTCGTGGTCAAGACGCGGCTCTTCCCCGCCGGCGAGGACGAGGAGCCGCGCGAGGACGTCGCCGAGTACATCGCCATGATGGTCTCGGTGCTGTACGCCATCGTGCTCGGCCTGTGCCTGGTCTCCGTCTGGGACACCCGCTCCTCCGCCTCGGACAACGTCCAGGCCGAGGCGAGCGCCCTGCACCAGACGTATCTGCTCGCCGACGCCCTCCCTGAGGACCGGCGCGAGCCGCTGCGGGAGGCGGCGCGGACGTACGCCGACCACGTCGTGGACGTCGAGTGGCCGATGATGGCCGCCCGGCATCCGCTCGACCCCTCCGGCTGGCGGCTGCTCGAACAGCTCCGGCAGGCCGGCGAAGTCGGCGACACCGCCACCGTCTCGCAGCAGATCGCCGCGCAGGAAGTACTGGCCCAGCTCAGCAACGTGGACGACGCCCGGCGCAGCCGGGAGGCGGCCGCGCAGGAGCGGCTGTCGCCGATCCTGTGGACGGGGCTGATCCTCGGCGGCTTCCTCACCCTGGCCTTCATGTTCATCTTCGGGATCAGCCGCAGCGCCACCCATGTAGTGATGGTGATGGGTCTGGCCGGATTCATCGCCTTCACCGTGCTGCTGATCCATCAGCTCGACGCGCCCTTCGGGGAGGTGCTGGGCACCGGGCCCGAGGCCTTCACCCGCTACTTCGCGTGATTCCGCCCCTTCCTGCCCTCTCCCCTTGTTTCACGTGAAACAGCGAGAGGGAGACATTCACCATGAAATATCTCGTAAGGGACAAGATCTTCGCGATCGGTGACGACTACTGGATCGAGGACGAGAACGGTCGGCCCGCGTTCCTCGTCGACGGCAAGGCCCTGCGGCTGCGCGACACGCTGGAGTTGAAGGATCCCGAGGGGCGGGTGCTCGTCACGCTGCGGCAGAAGCTCCTCAGCCTGCGGGACGCGATGACGATCGAACGGGACGAGCACCCGCTGGCGACCATCCGCCGCAAGCGGCTCTCGCTGCTGCGCAACCACTACCGCGTGACGCTCGCGGACGGCACCGAGCTGGACGTCAGCGGCCGGATCCTGGACCGGGAGTTCGCCGTCGAGTACGAGGGCGAACTCCTCGCGCACATCTCCCGCCGCTGGTTCCGCGTGCGTGACACCTACGCGGTGGACGTCCTCCGCGAGGACGCCGACGCGTCCCTGCTCATCGCGGTGGCGGTGTGCGTGATCCGGATGGCCGAGCGGGGAGGGGACTGACGGGGAGGAACCGACGGGGGGTGCGGTACGGGCAAGGGCGGCGGGGAGAGGGGATGCGGCGGTAGCGATCGGGCAGCGGAGCCGGGTGGGTCCTGTAAGGCTCTGGCCAACGCGGCTTGTTTCCTGCGCTCGGACCGGGAAACATACGGGTGCATCTGCAAAGTGCTGTCCGTCGTACCGCCATGGGGGCTTCGCGAGATGGGTTTTGACGAGGAATCTTCCGGCCCGGGGTCCATCGGGTCCGCCGCGCCGGCGCCGGCCGGAGGGCCGGGGGCCATGCGCCTGAACCAGCTGGACGACGGCACGGGCGGCCGGGGCGGCATCGGAGGCGGCGCCCCGGATCTGCAGACCTCGCCGGAGAAGAAGCGGGCGGCGGCGAACACCATCGAGACCGAGCTGGAGCCCGCCACGGGCAAGGCCGCCCGGTGGGCCGACGAGGCCACCACCGCGGCCGTCTCCGCCTTCGGCGGCTGGTCCGTCGCCGCGGGCCTGAAGACGGTCGACACCACCTGGAACAACCAGGTCAAGGCGCTGCTCGGGCGGCTCGCGCACGAGAAGGGCGCGCTGCGCGGCACCATCACCACCCTCTCCGGTCAGGACGTGGGCGTCCGCGCGCAGATCGCGGGCGTGCCGCCGGTCTCCTCGATCTCCGGCTACTGAGGAGGGTGCCGACATGCTGACCTACTCCGAGATAATGACCACCGACCTGGGCAAGCTCTCCGCCGCCGCCGACAAGTGGGACGAGATGGCGAAGGAGCTGCACCGGGTCGAGGGGCGCTACCGGGACAGCGTGCAGACGCTGCCCGACTCCCCGGCCTGGATCGGCGTGAGCGCCAACGCCGCGCGGACCAACTTCGCCGCGACCCGGTACGAGTACCAGGCGGCCCAGACCCAGGCGAAGGCCACCGCGACGCTGCTGCGCAACGGTCACCAGCAGTTCGTCGAGCTGAAGAAGCAGCTGGAGTCGGCCCGCGCCGACGCGGTGAAGGCCGGCATGAAGGTGTCCGAGGAGGGCCGGGTCGCCTACGACTACGGGCGGCTCACCCCGGGCGAGCGGCAGGCCGTCGCGCACGACCCGGACTACGCCAGGAGCATCCGGGAGGCAGAGACCGCCTGGGCCGAGCAGCTCGACGGCTGCGTGAAGGCCTTCGACCTCGCCGACCAGGACCTGAAGAAGGACCTGGAGGCCGTGGTGAAGGACGCCGGCGGCGGCAAGAACGACGAGACGCGCGGGACCGGCTTCAACGCCGGTGCCGACAAGGTCGCCGCGGCCGACGACAAGGCCAAGGCCGACCGGATGGACCTGGCCTGGCTGGAGATGAAGGACAACGAGACGCTCGACGACTACGTCAAGCGGCTCCAGAAGGAAGGTCTCACCCGGCTCACCGGCAATCCGCAACTCGCCGAGCTCGTCACCAAGTTCACCAACGGGACGATCACGGCGGGCGCGTTCACCGGCGCGCTGACGGCCGTCGGCATGTACTCGTACAAGCTGTCCAAGGCGCTGCGGCCGCCGTTCGTGCATCCGACCGCGCCCGGCACCTTCCTCTCCAAGCACTTCAACATGCGGCTCGCGGGCGCCGCGCCCGGCAGTCTGCTCAGCAAGGTGCCGCCGGGCCTCGCCACCGCGCTCACCGGCTCCGACGAGGCCGCCATGTGGGGCGGGTTCATGCGGAACGGCTCGTTCTTCATGCCGACGGCCGCCGAGGCCAACCTGATCAAGGTCGCGCAGAACGGCGGCCTCGCCAACGCGGCGAAGGCGGCCGGCTGGCTGCGCGGCGCCGGTGTGGTCGGCGGCGTCGCGGCCACCGCCTACGGCGTGGCCAACCTGACCACGTACAACACCGACATGATCAAGGCGGACCCGGCGAAGTTCGCCTCGGACCTGACCGGCACGGCCTTCAGCGCGTCGATGACGGCGCTCACCGTCGCCCCGACGCCGGTCACCCTCGGCCTCGCGATCGGTACGGGCGTCGCCTACGGCGCGGCCCTGATCTGGGACAACCACGAGGCCATCGGCAAGGGTCTGGAACAGGCGGGCGACTGGGTCGGCGACAAGGCGTCCGACATCGGCGACGGGATCAAGGACGGCGCGAAGAAGCTGGGCAGCGCGCTGAACCCGTTCGACTGAGCAGCGGCCGGGATTCGACCGAGAGGGACACAGGGATCATGCACACGGACGTCACCCCCTTCGAGCTGCACCGGTGGAAGGAGGGGGGCCGGCACGACTACCGGGCCGGCTTCAAGGGGGACTCGCGGGAGTTCGGCGAGATCGTCCTCACCGCTCCGCTGCCCCGGAGCAACGCGGAGTCGGCCGTCGTCTCCGAGCTGCGGGGCGGCATGCTCCCGACGGCCTCCTTCGAGGCGCGCGGGATCCACACCGACGTCGTGAAGCTGCCCACCCTCAACCGGTCCACCCTCCGCGTCGGCGACCGGGTCGTCCCGATGTCCCGCAACCGCGCGGGCCTCACCCTCGACCAGCGCGCCCTGCACCTGCGGTACGCGGGCGACGACTACCGGCTCTCCGCGCTCGACAAGCGCGGCTACGTCCTCACCCGCCTGCCGGACGACGAGGACCCCGGCGTCACCGTCACCGTCCGGGAGTCCGGCCGCGGCAAGAAGCAGCGCCTCCAGGTGCAAGTCGCCGGCCGGGCGGAGGGCGGCGACCTGTCGCTGGCGCTGATCTTCGCGGGGGTGGACCGGTCGGCGCTGACGCGGCTGGGCGCCGTGAAGGCGGGGATCTCGCGGGTGACGCACCTGTTCGCGGAATCGCAGTACTGACCCGCCCTCCTTCCCCACCCCCTTTCCTTCTTCCGAGCGAGTGAGCGAAAAGATGCCTTCCTTCGATGTGACCCGGTCCCGTTTCCGCCTCGGTGACGACCATGTGTTCGTGCTGGCCCAGATGGCGACCGGGCAGCCGGTCCCGGAGGCCCTGGAGGGCGCGCGGGCGGCGCTGCGGGAGGCCGGTCTGATCAACGCCGGCGGGGAGCTGTCCGCCCTGCTGCTGCCCCTGATGAAGACCGTCGTCCAGCCGAACGTGATCGTCTCCCTGGAGGCCGGCGGCCGCCAGGGCAGCCTGCAGCACGGTCTCCTCATCGGCGAGGAGCACGTCGTCTGCCACGAGAGCTGGCCGGGCGAGGAGGAGGCGGTCTACCGGCTCGTGGAGCCGCGGACGGTGGTGTGGACGCTCGCCGACCTGGTCGCGCTCCGCCAGTCCGGCGGAGCGCCGGCGGACGAGGCGGTCGTGGAGACGACGATCGGAGCCCTGGAGGCGGGCCTGGCCGCCCTGGAGAAGGCGGCGTCGACGCCGGGCGCGGACGAGCGGGCGCTGGTGGCGGCGGCCCTGGAGGCGGCGGGCGGGCCGGCCGCCCCGCTGGCGGACCTGATCGTCGAGCTGCGCTCCCAGTGGCGCGTGACGGCCGCGTGGCAGGGCGGCCCCGAGGAGCGGCGGGAGGTCGTGGCGCGGATCGTGGCGGCCTGGGACTGCGGGCCGCTGGGCTACTGGCTGCGCGAGCTGCCGGCGGAGCCGGTCGCCGAGGGGTCGGTGACGCCGCAGAGCGCCTTCCGGCTGCGCCGGGTGACGCCGAAGCGGCTGTGGCAGTCGCTGACGGACCTCCTCCCGGACGCCGCCGAACTCGCCTCCTGAGCACGGGCCCGGGAGCGCCCGGGCCTCACCGCCCGGGCGCCGTCCGAGGTTTGTACGTGACCTGCTCGATCGGGTCCTCGTGCGGGTACGCGAGGGCGGGCAGGCCCTCGACGGCGAGTTCGCCGCGCAGCCAGGAGAGGAGCGTCCCGGTGAGGGTGCCGGTGAGCGGCGGGCCCACGCGCGCGTGGCGGGGGTCGATGATCAGCGGCCAGGTCTCCGGGTCGTCGCCGTCGGCGAGCCAGCCGAGCTGGTCGCCGTCGATGGTGGAGGCGAAGGGCAGGAAGCCGCGGGGTTCGGGCCAGACGGCCAGCGGATGGAACTCGGGGTGGTCGGCGCGCAGGGAGCGGTAGTTGCCGGTGTACCACTCGGCCCAGGGCGCCAGGTCGTACGGGTCGGTGCCCCAGGGGAGCGGGAAGCGCAACCAGTCGCACCAGACGCCGCCGCCGTACGCCTCCATCAGGCGGACGTATTCGCCCGGGAGTTCGGTGCCGAGCTGGTCGTAGGTCCACTCCCAGTCGCGCGGGCCGAGATACGGCTCCGGGGGCGGCGGGACGGCCGCGAGGAGGGTGTCGAGGCCGGTGCCGCCGCTCGCGAACGCGGCCCGCTGCGCGGCCGTCGGCGCGGGGCGGCGCGGCGGCGGGACCCACGGCCCGGTGGCGTCCTCGGCGCGGGCGCTGCGGGCGAGGGTCCGGGGCAGGCCCTCGCCGACGAGGAGCGCGAGGGCGGGCAGCAGGGTGGCGCCGGTGCGGCGCCAGGGGTCGCGGCCCCGGTCCTTCTCGTGCGGGTCGTGGAGGAGCACCGGCCAGGCGTCGGGGTCGTCGGAGGCGGAGGTGTCCCAGAAGAGGGCGCCGGAGGTGCGCGTCTCGCCCAGGGGGAGGACGCCGGGCGCCATGCGGCGGTACTCCTGGACGAAGCGGCCGTAGTCGAAGAGGCCGTGCGCGTCGGCGTACGGCGTCTGGATCCAGAACCGCTCGCCGAGGAGGACGGGGCCGTAGACGGTGGCGATCGCCTTGTAGTCGGCGGGCAGCCGGAGCCCGATCCACTCCTCGACGGCGGTCCAGTCGACGGGTATCGCGGGGCCCTCGGGCGGCGGCCCGAAGAGCCCGGCGAAGGCGGCGACGGCGTCGGCGCCGGTGTCCCGGGGGTCCGGGCTCATCGGGCGGGGGTGCGGCGGGGCGCGGCGACTCCCAGGACGCGGTCCTTGAGGGCGGGGAAGTCCTCGCGGATCGCGGCGGGCTTCGCCGGGTCGAGGACGGCCCGCAGGACCTCCTCGCCGGGTCCGGCCTCGGCGAGGATCTCTCCCCACGGATCGACGACCAGCGAGTGTCCGGCCTGTTCGACGTCCGCGTGGGTGCCGGCGGTGCCGCAGGCGAGGACGTACGCCTGGTTCTCGACGGCGCGGGCCTGGGCGAGGAGCCGCCAGTGGGAGCGGCGGCGGGCGGGCCAGCCGGCGGGGACGACGAAGGCCTCGGCGCCGGCGTCGACGAGGCCGCGGAAGAGCTCGGGGAAGCGCAGGTCGTAGCAGGTGCCGACACCGACGGTGAGGTGCGGCAGGTCGAAGGTGACCAGGTCCTCGCCGGCGGCCAGGAGGACGGCCTCGCCCTGGTCGAAGCCGAAGCGGTGGATCTTGCGGTAGGAGGCGGCGAGTTCGCCGTCGGGAGAGAAGACGAGGGAGGTGTTGTAGAGGGAGCCGCCGGCGGCCTCGACGAAGGAGCCGGCGTGCAGCCAGACCTCGGCGTCCCGGGCGGCGTGGGCCATGGTCGTGTAGGTGGGGCCGTGGAGGGGCTCCGACTCGGCGGCCCAGAGATCGGCCGAAAATGCTCCCGTGGGCCACAGTTCAGGGAGGACGACGAGGTCCGCGGCCCCGTGCTCCTCCCGTACGAGGCGGGCCGCGCGGGCCCGCCGGTCGGCGACCGGTTCGTCCGGGTCTACCGCGATCTGGATCAGCGAGGCGCGCACACTACCACCGTCCTGGCGTTGAAGCCGTCAACACCGGCCTACGATCGTCACACGAAAGCACTGCCGGGGTGCTCCCGGGGAGCGTAACTTAGCGTCCGAGCCTCCCATTCCACCGTCGCGCTAGTCGTGTTTTCAGCCCGTACCGAAGAACGTCGAGGGGTCCCGTGACCGTCCATCCCAGCCTCCAGAACTACGCCGACGCCTGGACCCACTCCCTCGAAGCGATAGCCGAGCTGGTGCAGCCGCTCGTGGAGGGCGAGTGGAACCGGGCGACCCCGTGCCCGGGCTGGTCGGTCCGCGACATCGTGTCGCACGTGATCGGCATGGAGACCGAGATGCTCGGGGACCCGCGGCCGATCCACTCGCTCCCCCGCGACCTGTTCCACGTGCGCAGTGACTTCGCCCGTTACATGGAGGTGCAGGTCGACGTCCGCCGGCACCACACGGCGCCGGAGATGACCTCGGAGCTGGAGTACGTCCTGATCCGCCGGGCCCGCCGGCTGCGGAACGAGAACCGCTCGCCCGACCACGTCATCCGGGCGCCGCTGGGCGGTGAGCAGACCCTGGAGCAGGGCTACCGGCTGCGGGCCTTCGACACCTGGGTGCACGAGCAGGACCTGCGGTTCGCGCTGGGGGTGCCGGGGAACCTGGACTCGCCGGGCGCGTTCGTGGTGCGGGACATGCTCCTGCAGGCGCTGCCGAAGGTGGTCGCGAAGGACGCGGGCGCGCCGGCGAGCTCGGCGGTCGTGGTGGACGTGACGGGTCCGGTGGAGTTCCTGCGGACGGTGCGGGTGGACGCGGAGGGGCGGGGCACGATCGACGGGGCGCCGTCGCTGGGCCCTGCGGTGACTCTGGCGACGGACTGGGAGACGTACGTGCGCCTGGCCTGCGGCCGGGTCCGGCCGGCCGAGGTGGCCGACCGGGTCAAGGTGGAGGGCGACGCGGACCTGGCCGCCGCGATCCTGCGCCACTTCGCGGTGACGCCGAACTGAGTGGTCCTCAGACGGGCACGTGGACGGCCTCCACCCGGCTGGCGACGAGGCGTTCGCGCTCGCGCCGGTGGGTGCGGGACTTGAGGCGGAGGATCTGCGCGACGCCGAGCGCTTCTAGGACGAAGACGGAGGAGAAAGCGATCCGGTAGTCGTCGCCCGTCGCGTCGAGGAGCACGCCGACGGCGAGCAGCGTCGTCATGGAGGCGACGAAACCGCCCATGTTGACGATCCCGGAGGCGGTGCCCTGACGCTCCGGCGGGTTGGCCGGGCGGGCGAAGTCGAAGCCGATCATGGAGGCCGGTCCGCAGGCCCCGAGGACCAGGCAGAGGGTGACGAGCAGCCACATCGGGGCGTGGTCGGCGGGGTACGCGAGGGTGGCCGCCCACAGCAGGGCCGTGGCGGCGACCGTGCCGAGGGCGAGCGGGGCGCGGGCGCCGCCGTGCCGGGCGATGATCTGCCCGTAGGCGAGGCCGACGGCCATGTTGGAGAGCACCACGAGGGTGAGCAGTTCGCCCGCGGTGCCGCGGGACAGGCCCTGGGCCTCGACGAGGAACGGCAGCCCCCACAGCAGCAGGAACACCATCGCGGGGAACTGGGTGGTGAAGTGCACCCACAGGCCGAGGCGGGTGCCGGGCTCGCGCCAGGACGCGGCGATCTGCCGGCGGACGTAGGCGGCGCCCGCGTGGTGCACCGGGGTGGGTTCGTGGCCCTCGGGGTGGTCCTTGAGGAAGGCCAGGAGCAGGACCAGGACGAGGACGCCGGCGAGGGAGCTGCCGACGAAGGTGGTGGTCCAGCCCAGGCCGTGCAGGGCGCGGGAGAGGACGACCGTCGAGATCAGGTTGCCGGCCATGCCGATGAGGCCGGCGAGCTGGGCGATGAGCGGGCCGCGGCGGGCCGGGAACCAGCGGCCGCCGAGGCGCAGGACGCTGATGAAGGTCATGGCGTCGCCGCAGCCGAGGAGGGCGCGGGAGGCGAGGGCCATGGGGTACGTGGGGGAGAGCGCGAAGCCCAGCTGGCCGAGGGTGAAGAGGACGACGCCGAGGGCGAGGACCTTCTTGGTGCCGAGCCGGTCGACCATGAGGCCGACGGGTATCTGCATGCCCGCGTAGACCAGCAGCTGGAGTATGGAGAAGGTGGAGAGCGCGGAGGCGCCGACGTGGAAGCGGTCGGCGGCGTCGAGTCCGGCGACGCCGAGCGAGGTGCGGAAGATGACGGCGACGAAGTAGACGCCGACGCCGACGCTCCAGACGAGGGCGGCGCGCCGGCCGCCGGGCGGGTCGCCGGGGAGGCTGACGGCCGAGCCGTGTCCGTCGCGGCTCACCGGCCCTCACCCCGGACCAGGGCGCCGACGCGGCCGAGGTGGCCGCGGACGGCGGCGGCGGCACCGTCCGCGTCGCCGGCGCGGAGGCGGTCGAGGATCTCGGCGTGCTCGGCGATGTTCTGGGCGACCCGGTCGGGGTGGGCCTGCATCACGGCGACGCCCATGCGGAGCTGCCGGTCGCGGAGCTGGTCGTACAGCCGGGCGAGGATCTCGTTGCCGGCGTGCCGGACGATCTCGGCGTGGAAGCAGCGGTCGGTGTCGGCGACCTCGGCGAGGTCGCCGGCGGTCGCCCGGAGCTCCTGCTCGGCGAGGAGCTCTTCGAGCCGGGCGAGGAGGGCGGGCGGTGCGGGCACGGCCCGCCGCACGGCGAACTCCTCGACGAGCAGCCGAGTCTCGACGACGTCGGCGATCTCCTGGGCGGAGACGGCGAGGACGAGGGCCCCCTTCTTCGGGTAGAGCTTCAGCAGCCCTTCCATCTCCAGCTTGAGCAGCGCCTCGCGGACGGGGGTCCGGGAGACGCCCACGGCCTCCGCCAGCTCCCCTTCGGTGAGCAGGGTCCCGCCCTCGTAACGACGTTCGAGGACCGCCCGCTTGACGTGGCTGTAGACGCGTTCGGCGGCGGGCGGCCGCCTGACGGGGCGTGTGGCGGGCTGCTCGGTGGAGGGCGGCGCGGCTGAGGGCATGCGCACAGCATAGATACAAGGGGTGTGCAACTAACAGGCCCGTCCGCATCGCGGACGGGCCTGTTTCACGTGAAACGGGACACGTGCGGGTGGGGCACTACGCCCAGGTCATGAGCCGCTTCGGCTGCTCCAGGATCGCGGCCACGTCGGCCAGGAACTTGGAGCCCAGCTCGCCGTCGACCAGGCGGTGGTCGAAGGAGAGGGCCAGCGTGGTGACCTGACGCGGCTTCACCTTGCCCTTGTGGACCCAGGGCTGGAGCTTGATCGCGCCGACCGCGAGGATCGCGGACTCGCCCGGGTTGATGATGGGCGTACCGGTGTCGACGCCGAAGACGCCGACGTTGGTGATGGTGAAGGTGCCGCCCTGCATCGCCGCCGGGGTCGTCCTGCCCTCGCGGGCGGTGGCGACCAGCTCACTGAGGGAGCGGGAGAGCTCCGGCAGGGTCTGGGCGTGCGCGTCCTTGATGTTCGGCACGATCAGACCGCGCGGGGTGGCCGCGGCGATGCCCAGGTTCACGTAGTGCTTGAGGACGATCTCCTGCGCCGCCTCGTCCCAGGCCGCGTTGATCTCCGGGTTGCGGCGGACCGCGACCAGGACGGCCTTGGCGATGAGGAGGAGCGGGTTGATCCGCAGGCCGGCCATGTCCTTGTCGGCCTTGAGTTCCTCGACCAGCTTCATCGTGCGCGTGATGTCGAAGGTCACGAACTCGGTGACGTGCGGGGCGGTGAAGGCCGAGCCGACCATCGCCGCCGCCGTCGCCTTGCGGACGCCCTTGATCGGGACGCGGGTCTCCCGCGCACCGGCCTCGACGACCGGGGCCGCGGCCGGGGCCGGAGCCGCGACGGGAGCGGGCGCGGCCTCGACGGGGGCCGGGGCGGGCACCTCGGCCGGGGCCGCGGCACGGTGCACGTCCTCGCGGGTGATGACCCCGTCCGGACCGGTCGGGACGACCGAGGCCAGGTCCACGCCGAGGTCCTTGGCGAGCTTGCGCACCGGCGGCTTGGCCAGCGGACGCGGGCCGGCCGGGGCGTGCCCGTTCAGCTGCTCGGGCACCACCGCGACGGGCGCGGCGGCGGCCGGGGCCGGGACGGAGGCGGCCGGGGCCGCCTTGCGGGCCCGGCGCTTGGTGGAGCTCGCGGCCACGCCGTAGCCGACGAGGACCGGCTGGCGGCCCTCGGGCTCGGCCTCCGCCGCGGGGGCGGGGGCGGGGGCCGCGACCGGCGCCGGGGCCTCGGCGGCGGGGGCGGCGGCCGGGGCCGGCGCCTCGGCCGGGGCGGCGCCGCCGACGTTCACCGAGATGATGACCTGGCCGACGTCGACCGTGGTGCCCTCGGGGAAGACCAGCTCGTGGACGGTGCCGTCGAAGGGGATCGGCAGCTCCACAGCGGCCTTGGCCGTCTCCACCTCGCAGACGACCTGCCCGTCGGTGACGGTGTCACCGGGCTGGACGTACCACTTGAGGATCTCGGCCTCGGTCAGGCCCTCGCCCACGTCGGGCATCTTGAATTCGCGGATCGTCATGGTCGTGCTCTCCTCAGTACGCCAGCGAGCGGTCGACGGCGTCGAGCACGCGGTCCAGGCCCGGCAGGTACTCCTCCTCCAGGCGCGCCGGCGGGTACGGCGCGTGGTAGCCGCCGACCCGCAGGACGGGGGCTTCCAGGTGGTAGAAGCAGCGCTCCGTGATCCGGGCGGCGATCTCCGCGCCGGAGCCGAAGAACACCGGCGCCTCGTGGACGACGACCAGGCGCCCGGTCTTCTCGACCGAGGTCTGGATGGTGTCGAAGTCGAGCGGGGAGACCGAGCGGAGGTCGACGACCTCGATCGACCTGCCCTCCTCGGCGGCGACCGCTGCGGCCTCCAGGCAGGTCTTCACCATGGGGCCGTAGGCCAGCAGGGTCAGGTCGGTGCCCTCGCGGGCGACCCGGGCCTTGTGGAGCTCGCCGGGGATGGCCTCGGTGTCGACCTCGCCCTTGTCCCAGTAGCGGCGCTTGGGCTCGAAGAAGATGACCGGGTCGTCGCTCTGGATCGCCTGCTGGAGCATCCAGTAGGCGTCGGAGGAGTTCGCCGGGGTGACGACCTTGAGGCCCGCGACGTGCGCGAAGAGCGACTCGGGCGACTCGGAGTGGTGCTCGACCGCGCCGATGCCGCCGCCGTACGGGATGCGGATGACGACCGGCATCTTCACGGTGCCGAGCGAGCGGGCCCGCATCTTCGCCAGCTGGGTGACGATCTGGTCGTACGCCGGGAAGACGAAGCCGTCGAACTGGATCTCCACGACGGGGCGGTAGCCGCGCAGCGCGAGGCCGATCGCGGTGCCGACGATGCCGGACTCGGCGAGCGGGGTGTCGACGACGCGGTCCTCGCCGAAGTCCTTCTGGAGGCCGTCGGTGATGCGGAAGACACCGCCGAGCTTGCCGACGTCCAGGCCCATGACGACGACCTTGGGGTCGGTCTCCAGGGCCTTGCGCAGCGACTCGTTGAGCGCCTTCGCGAGGGGAAGCTTCTGAACAGCCATGATTACTCGGCCTCTCCGTTCGCGAAGGACGCCTGGTAGGCGGCGAACTGCGCGCGTTCCTCGTCGACGAGCGCGTGCCCGTCCGCGTACGTGTGGTCGAACATGGCCATGTGGTCGGGGACCGGCATGGCGCGGACGACCTCGCGGACGTGCTTGCCGAGGGTCTCGCTCTCGGCCTCCAGCTCCTCGAAGAAGGCCGCGTCGGCGTGGCCCTCGTTCTCCAGGTACGCCCGCAGGCGCAGGATCGGGTCCTTCGCCTCCCACGCCTCGCGCTCCGCGTCGCGGCGGTAGCGGGTCGGGTCGTCGGAGGTGGTGTGGGCGGCCATCCGGTAGGTGAACGCCTCGATCAGCGTCGGGCCCTCGCCGCGGCGGGCGCGCTCCAGGGCCGAGCGGGTGACGGCCAGACACGCGAGGACGTCGTTGCCGTCGACGCGGACGCCGGGGAAGCCGAAGCCGCGGGCGCGCTGGTAGAGCGGGACGCGGGTCTGCTTCTCGATGGGCTCGGAGATCGCCCACTGGTTGTTCTGGCAGAAGAACACGACCGGGGCGTTGTAGACCGCCGAGAAGACGAACGACTCGTTGACGTCGCCCTGGCTGGAGGCGCCGTCGCCGAAGTAGGCGAGCACGGCGGAGTCCGCGCCGTCCTTGGCGATGCCCATGGCGTAGCCGGTGGCGTGCAGGGTCTGCGAGCCGAGGACGATCGTGTACAGGTGGAAGTTGTTGGTGCTGGGGTCCCAGCCGCCGTTGTTCACACCGCGGAACATGCCCAGCAGGTTGGTGGGGTCGACGCCGCGGCACCAGGCCACGCCGTGCTCGCGGTAGGTCGGGAAGACGTAGTCGTCGTCCCGCAGGGCGCGGCCCGAACCGATCTGCGCGGCCTCCTGCCCGAGGAGCGAGGCCCACAGGCCCAGCTCGCCCTGGCGCTGGAGCGCGGTCGCCTCCGCGTCGAAGCGGCGGGTGAGGACCATGTCGCGGTAGAGCCCGCGCAGCTCCTCGGCGCTCAGGTCGATGTCGTAGTCGGGGTGCTGGACCCGCTCGCCTTCGGGCGTCAGCAGCTGTACGAGCTCGGGCTCCCCGGCCGGGGCCTGGTCGGCCTTCTTTGCGCCGGCGCTGGCGCCGGTGGTGCGCTTGGCGCCGCTGCTGCGTCGCGTCGTCTTGCGCGCGGCAGTGCTCTCCACGGTCACGTGCGTGCTCCTCCGTCGGTCCGGCCCCCGGGTTCGCCGGTGGGCCAGTGCGGCTCTCCGCCTTATCCGTACCCTGCGCACGGGGTGGGTGCGACGCGGCCGGGGTCGGGCGTGACAGTTGTCCCGGCGAACGCCGTCAGAAGGCACGTTACCCATCACGCCGCATTCCTGCGAAACCCCTCTTGACCTGGGAATTTGCTTGGATTTCCAAGTAAATTCGGAAAAGCGGAAGCTCGCCCTGGTCAGCGCGTTGGGCAACGGCCCGACACCGTCGTCGGAACATCCGGCACCGTAACCCGCACACCCCGGGCACCGGAAGAGCCAATATGTGAGACTGACCCCGTGCGCGAAGAAGGAAAAATCCGGGTATTTCTGCTGGATGACCATGAAGTCGTCCGGCGCGGCGTCCACGAGTTGCTTTCCGTGGAGGACGACATCGAGGTGGTCGGTGAGGCCGGAACCGCCGCGGACGCCCTGGTCAGGATCCTCGCGACCCGTCCCGACGTGGCGGTGCTCGACGTGCGGCTGCCCGACGGCAGCGGTGTCGAGGTCTGCCGCGAGGTGCGCTCCCAGGACGAGTCGATCAAGTGCCTGATGCTGACCTCGTACGCGGACGACGAGGCGCTCTTCGACGCGATCATGGCCGGGGCCTCCGGATACGTCCTCAAGGCGATCCGGGGCAACGAACTGCTGAACGCCGTCCGGGACGTGGCGGCCGGCAGGTCCCTGCTCGACCCGGTGGCGACGGCGCGGGTCCTGGAGCGGCTGCGGGACGGCAACCACCCGAAGGGGGACGACCGGCTCGCCCACCTCACCGAGCAGGAGCGGAAGATCCTCGACCTGATCGGCGAGGGCCTCACCAACCGGGCCATCGGCGAGCGCCTCCACCTCGCGGAGAAGACCATCAAGAACTACGTCTCCAGCCTGCTGTCGAAGCTCGGCATGGAGCGGCGCTCCCAGGCGGCGGCGTACGTGGCCCGCCTGCAGGCCGAACGGCACTGAGGCCCGCCTCCCCCCGGCGGAGCATCCCGGGGCCCGCGGACGGCGTTCGGAGGCCTCCGTGCCCGTCCGGACGGCGTTCGGGACCTACGTCCCCGGCCGGGCGGGGCCCCGGCCCCTTTCCCGACGGGCGCCGGTGGCGGAGAGTGGGGGGATGTCCACCGAGGAGATCCGCGCGATCGAACTGCTCGGCCGTGCGCCGTACGGCCGGATCGCCACGAGCATGCGGGCGATGCCCTTCGTCGCGCCCGCCCGGCACATCGTCTCCGACGGCGGCGTCCTGATCCGGATGCACGAGGGGCTCGGCCACCACCAGGCGTGCAGCGGCAGCGTCGTCGCCTACGGGGCGGACGACCTCGATCCGGAGTCGGGCACCCTCTGCTCGGTGCAGTTCACCGGAACCGCCGAACTCGTCGAGCCGACCGAGTCCGAACGGGCCGCCTTCGGCCCCGAGCCGCGGACCGTGGACGGCGAGCCCTTCGCCCCGGTCTACCTGCGCATCGAACCCCAGTTCGTCACCGTGCACACCATGGACTACGGCCCCGGGGGCAACTCCCCACCGCGACCGCTCGATCACGTGACGTGATCTACCATCTGCGGGGTGCCGCGCTCATCTGAACATTCCGCTCCTCCGGTCGGCGCCCTGCTGCGCCGGCACCCGCACGCCGGCGAGCCCCTGTCCTGCGTCCCCGTCACCGAGGGCCTGCTCAACCGCGGCTACCGCCTCGCCACCACCCGCGGCCGCTACTTCCTCAAACAGCACCTCGACGCCCCCACCGCCGACCGGGCCACCATCACCCGACAGCACCGCGCCACCCAGCGGCTGCACGCCCTCGGCCTGCCGGTGGCCCCGCCGCTCCCCGACAGCCGCGGCCGCACGGTCGCCGTCATCGGCGGCCGCTGCTACGCCCTGCACCCCTGGATCGAGGGCCGGCACCGCGACGGCGCCCAGCTCAGCACCGGCGGCTCCCGCCGCCTCGGCGCCCTCCTCGGCCGCGTCCACACCACCCTCGACCGGGTCATGGAGCCCCCGCCGGCCGACGAACGGCACGACAGCGCCCGCCCCGAGGACACCTTCGCCGACATCGCCGAGCTGATCCGCCTGGCCCGCGCCCACCGCCCGTACGACGGCTTCGACGTCCTCGCCGAGCACCGGCTGCGGGAACGGCGCCGGCTGCTCGCCCAGCACGCGCACCGGCGCCCTCCGGCGCCCGCCACGGCCGGCTGGGTGCACGGCGACTTCCACCCGCTGAACCTGCTCTACCGGGGCGCGGAACCGGCCGCCATCGTCGACTGGGACCGCCTCGGCGTCCGCCCCCGGGCCGAGGAGGCCGTCCGGGCCGCCGCGATCTTCTTCGTACGGCCGGGCGGCGAGCTGGACCTGGAGAAGGTGCGGGCCTACGCGCGCGCCTACCGGCGGGCCGCCGGCGCCGACGGCGCCGAGCTGGCCGCGGCGGTGCACCGGGTGTGGTGGGAGCGGCTCAACGACTTCTGGACGCTGCGCTGGCGCTACCAGTTGCACGACCAGAGGGCCGACCCGCAGTTCCCCGCGGTGTCGGCCCTGGCCGTGTGGTGGACCCGGGAGTACGACGCCGTCCGGGACGCCTTCGCCGCCTGACGTCCGCCGTCCCCGGGAAGGCGGTTACGGGGTGGACCCCGTGTCGCCCTCCGGGCCGCCGGTCGGCGGGGGCTCCGGGTCGCCGTTGTCGCCGCCGGTCGGGTCGGGCTCGCCGGTGGCGCCGCCGTCCGTCGGCGCGGTCGTCGTGCCGCCCGTCGGGGTCGGCGCGGTCGTCGGCTCGTCCGTCGGGGTCGGCGCGGTCGTCGGCTCGCCCGTCGGCGTCGGCGCGGTCGTCGGCTCCTGCGTCGGGGTCGGCGCGGTCGTCGGCCGCTGCGTGGTCGGCGGCCACGGGTTCTGCGTGGTGCCGCCGTCGCCGCTGGACGGCGGCTCGTAGGTGTTCTCGGACGGCTCCTCGGACGGGGTGGGCTCCTCGGAGGCCGTGGACGGCGCGGACGAGACCGTCGTCGGCGTCGTCACCGGGGTCTTCTTCTCGCCCCCGCCCCCGGCCATGCGCACCGCGAAGACGGCACCCGCGACGATCGCGACCAGCGCGAGCGCCGCGAACAGCACCATCCGGGTCCGCTTGCCCCCGCCGCCGTCCTGGCCGCCGTAGCCGCCGTTCCCGCCGCCGGGGCCGTAGCCGCCGGTGCTGCCCGTGCCGTCGTAGTAGCCGCCGTCGTCCGGGTTGGGCAGCGGGAGGATCTGGCCCTGGGCGGTCTCGCCCAGCGGCGGGTGACCCATGGCCGTCGTCGCCGCCATGCCGTGACCGGGGGTGTGGCCGCCCTCGTGCGCGGCCACCGGGCCGGTGCTCCAGGTGCCGGTGTGGCCGCCCTGCTGGCGGAGCATCTCCAGGCCGTACTGGATCAGCCCGCGGAACTCCTCGGCGCTCTGGAACCGGTCGTCCGGCTCCTTCGCGAGCGAGCGCATCACCAGGCCGTCCAGCTCCGGCGGCGTCGAGCCGCGGACCTCGGACGGCGGGACCGGGATGTCCTGCACGTGCTGGTAGACCACCGACAGCGGCGTCTCGCCGGTGAAGGGGGGCCGCAGCGAAAGCAGTTCGTAGAGCAGGCAGCCCGTGGCGTACAGGTCGGAGCGGTGGTCGACGGCCTTGCCGAGCGCCTGCTCCGGGGAGAGGTACTGCGGGGTGCCCATGACCATGCCGGTCTGCGTCATCGTCGCCTGCGCGCCGTGCAGGGCGCGGGCGATGCCGAAGTCCATGACCTTCACGGCGCCGGTGTTCGTGATGATCACGTTGGCCGGCTTGATGTCGCGGTGCACGATGCCGTGCTGGTGCGAGTACGCCAGCGCCTCCAGGACGCCGGAGACGATCACCAGCGCCTGCTCGGGGCCGGGCGCCTCCGCGCTGACCAGCAGGTCGCGGATGGTGCGGCCCTCGACGAGCTCCATCACGATGTAGGGCACGGGGCGGCCCTCCACGACGTCCTCGCCGGAGTCGTACACCGCCACGATCGCGTGGTGGTTGAGGCCCGCGACCGACTGCGCCTCGCGCGTGAACCGCGCCTTGGAGACCGGGTCCTCGGCCAAGTCGGAGCGGAGCAGCTTCACCGCCACGGTGCGGCCGAGCCGCACGTCCTCGGCGGCGAAGACCTCGGCCATGCCGCCGCGCCCCAGACGGTGTGTCAGGCGGTAGCGGCCGTCGCCGACGACCCGCCCGAGCCCCCACGACTCCCCAGCGGCGCCCGGCACACCGCCACCTGCGTCGGATCCGGGTTCCATGAGTCCTCGCCGTCGTCTGTGCGTGCCGTGTGTCCAGTCGTCACGCTACAGGCTTCGTACGACAACACGGTCCGCGATGACCGGCCATCCAACCCTTCTCGTGTACGCCTGTGCAAATTCCGGGAGTTTCACCCGACCCCTGCGCGACGCGGGCGGTGCAGAGGGTCACGGAACGGGCACTCGGCTTGACGTGTCAGGGGCCTCGGGCAGACTTGGCGCAGAATCAAGCCGGACACGGACTTCCGGCCGGAAGCCGACGGACCGACGCCGCGGGGCGCAGGGGGACAGCACACATGAGCCACGACGGCGCTCAGGGCGGCCGCTACGCGGGCGGTTCGGTCGCGAACGGCCGCTACCAGCTGCGCGACCTCCTCGGCGAGGGCGGCATGGCCTCGGTCTACCTCGCGTACGACAGCGCGCTGGACCGACAGGTCGCGATCAAGACGCTCCACACCGAGCTGGGCCGCGAGGCGTCCTTCCGCGAGCGGTTCCGCCGCGAGGCGCAGGCCGTGGCGAAGCTCTCACACACCAACATCGTCTCGGTCTTCGACACCGGCGAGGACACCCTCGACGGCGGACTGATGCCGTACATCGTCATGGAGTACGTCGAGGGGCAGCCGCTCGGCTCGGCCCTCGCCGCCGACGTGCGCCAGTACGGGGCGATGCCCGCCGACAAGGCGCTGAAGGTGACGGCGGACGTGCTCGCCGCCCTGGAGGTCAGCCACGAGATGGGGCTCGTCCACCGCGACATCAAGCCCGGCAACGTGATGATGACCAAGCGCGGCGTCGTGAAGGTCATGGACTTCGGCATCGCCCGCGCCATGCAGTCCGGCGTCACCTCGATGACCCAGACCGGCATGGTCGTCGGCACCCCGCAGTACCTCTCCCCCGAGCAGGCCCTGGGCCGGCCGGTGGACGCCCGCTCCGACCTCTATTCGGTCGGCATCATGCTCTTCCAGCTGCTGACGGGCCGGCTGCCCTTCGACGCGGACTCGCCGCTGGCCATCGCCTACGCGCACGTGCAGGAGGAGCCGGTCGCCCCGTCCTCGGTCAACCGGTCGGTGACGCCCGCGATGGACGCGCTGGTCGCCCGCGCGCTGCGGAAGAACCCGAACGAGCGGTTCCCGAGCGCCGCCGCCATGCGCGACGAGTGCCTGCGCGTGCTCTCGGCCGGCCAGTCCGCCGCCCCGGTGATCGTCGCCGGGGCCCCGGTCAGCAGCGGCTCGGGCGTCGGCTCGGCCGTCTTCCCGCCGGTCGGCCAGACCCCGCCGCCGCACACCCCCGCCCCGCACGTCCAGCAGCCGTACCAGCCGGCGCAGCAGCCCGGCCCGTACGGCCCGCCGACCCCGGCGCCCGGCCCGGGCTACGGCTACCCGCAGCAGGCGCCGGCGCCTTCCTTCCAGACCCCGCCGCCGGTCTCCTACGCGCCCGCCCCCGCCGCCCCGGCGCCCCGCCGGAACATGCCGGTGCTCATCGGCGCGGTCCTCGTCGTCCTGGTCGCCGTGGGCGGCACGCTGATCGCCCTCAAGCCGTGGGAGAAGGAGCAGGACCCCACCGCGGGCGGCACCGGCGGGGCGACCGGCGGCACCGGTCAGACCCAGACCCAGACGGACGCCCCCGGCCACAAGGGCCCGGACCTGTCGAAGACCATCGACACGAAGGACTGCACCGAACCGCGGGAGTCGAGCGACGACCCCGACAAGTTCGAGGTGCCGGACCTCACCTACAAGAACATCACCTCGGTGAAGGACTGCCTCCGGGCCGCCGGCTGGAAGGTCACCAAGGAGATCCCGGTGAACGAGAACACCTACGGCGAGGGCACGGTCCTCCAGCAGTACCCGAAGGCCGGCACGGACATCTCCGCGGAGGACGCCGAGTTCACCCTGGACGTCTCCACCGGGAACCCGCAGCAGTAGCAGTCCGGGATGCCGGAATCGTCCCGACATGTGACGCTGAGTCGGACACCTCGGCGGCACGGCAGGGAGGGATTCCCGGTGGCTCCCACACACGGCGGAAGCGGTGGCGTACGGGTACGCGGACGGGTACGGGCACGCCGACAGGTGCGCGGACCGGCACGGGCCAGGGCCGTCGGACAGGTGCGGGCGGCGGGCCTCGGCTCCCGCACCGCCCTCCGTACGGCCACCCTCGCCCCCGCCCTGGCCTGCGCCTTCACCCTGTACGGCGGCACCGTGGCCGCCGCCCACGGCCCCACCGCCGGGCCCACCGCGCCCGGCGCCTCCAGCCCCGCCGCCCCCTCCTCCCCGGCCGCCCCGCCCACCGCGACCGGCACCCCCGCCACCACCCGACCGGGTACGCCCCCGGGGCAGGGCGCCACCGGCCGGCCGGGCCCCACCGGCACCGGAACCGCCACCGGCACCCCCGCCGCGACCGGCACCACCGCCCCGCCCACCACGGCCCCGGCCTCCCCCACGAGCGGCGCCATGCCCCGGCCCGGGAAGCCCGCCGCCCGCACCAGTGACGCACCGGCGCCCACCGGCTCCCCCTCGCTCGCCGGGCGGCCCGTCGGCGAGGGCCTCCCCCGACCCGGCCGCAGCGAACCCGCGACGCCCGACCCGACGACCGAGGAACCCACCGACACCTCCGGATCCGCCCCCTCCTCACGTGACAGAACCGCAACAGAATCCGCCGGGGACCCGCTCCCCGAGGAGGACGCGACGGTACCCGGGGAGGACGCCGCCGGCCGCCCCGAAGCGGCCCGCGCCACCCACCCCGCCACCGTCCCGCAGCTCGCCCTGCGGACCCCCGGCACCACCCCCGACCAGCCCGTTCCGCTGCTCACCCTCGGCGTGGGGCTCACCCTCATGGGGCTCGGCCTCGGCTTCCTCGGGCTGCGGCTCCGCCGCCGCTGACGGCCCGTCCGGCCACCCCCGGTCCCTCCTGAGGCGGACCCTCCGCCTCCCTCTCAGGACGGTTGCCGGCCTCGACATACCCGGTATACATACTCGGTATGTCGATCCGCCACGGGCTCCTCGCCCTCCTCGAGCACGGCCCCCGCTACGGCTCCCAGCTGCGCACCGAGTTCGAGTCCCGCACCGGCTCCACCTGGCCCCTCAACGTCGGACAGGTCTACACGACCCTCGGCCGGCTCGAACGGGACGGCCTCGTGGCCCAGAACGGCGAGGACGGCGCCGGCCACGCTCTCTACGCGATCACCGACGCCGGCCGCACCGAACTGCGCACCTGGTTCGAGCAGCCGGTGGACCGCACCAGTCCCGCCCGCGACGAGCTCGCCATCAAGCTCGCCATGGCCGTCGGGGCGCCCGGCGTCGACATCCGCGAGGTCATCCAGTCCCAGCGCCGCCACACCGTGAAGGCCATGCAGGACTACACCCGCCTCAAGGCCCAGGCCCTCACCGCGCTCGAAGGCACCGGCAGCCGCGAACGCGACGACATCGCCTGGCTCCTCGTCCTGGAACAACTGATCTTCCAGACCGAGGCCGAGGCCCGCTGGCTCGACCACTGCGAGTCCCGGCTGATCCGCCTCTCCGCCACCGCCCCTGCCCCCACCGCCCCCGCACCCGCCTCCGGGACGGGTGCCGAGGACGCGGGGGCCCGGCCCGGGCCCGGGGCGGGGACGGGCGTCGGGGGCGTGGGGGCCGGGTCGGGGGTGGCTCCGCGGGGCGGGGCCGCGGGCCGGGCCCGCTGACCGGGGCCCGAGCCCCCGTACGACTCCGTCCGCTCTTCCATCACACCGCTCACCGTGCGTTCTCCGCGCACCCTAGGGGGACCCTTCATGTCCACACCGCTCGCCGCGCAGCCCGTGCTGCGCCTGCAGAACCTGACCCGGGTCCACGGGTCCGGCGCCACCGAGGTGCACGCCCTGCGCGGCATCGACCTCGACGTGCACCCCGGCGAACTCGTCGCCGTCATGGGGCCGTCCGGCTCCGGCAAGTCCACGCTCCTCACCATCGCCGGCGGCCTCGACACCCCCACCTCCGGACAGGTGATCGTCGAGGGCACCGACATCACCACCGCGGGACTGAAGGAGCTCGCCGCCCTGCGCCGCCGCAGCATCGGCTACGTCTTCCAGGACTACAACCTCATCCCCGCCCTGACCGCCGCCGAGAACGTCTCCCTGCCGCGCGAGCTCGACGGCGTGTCGGCCCGCAAGGCACGCGTGGAGGCGCTCGCCGCCCTGGAGGAGATGGGGCTCGGGCACCTCGCCGACCGTTTCCCCGACGAGATGTCCGGCGGTCAGCAGCAGCGCGTCGCCATCGCCCGCGCCCTCGTCGGCGACCGCCGCCTCGTCCTCGCCGACGAGCCCACCGGCGCCCTCGACTCCGAGACCGGCGAGTCCGTCCTCGCCCTGCTCCGCTCCCGCTGCGACGCGGGTGCCGCCGGCGTCCTCGTCACCCACGAGCCCCGGTTCGCCGCCTGGGCCGACCGGGTCGTCTTCCTGCGCGACGGCGCCATCGTCGACCAGACCGTGCGCAGCGAGGCCGACTCCCTCCTGACGGGCCGGGTGGCGGAAGCGTGAAGACCTGGTTCCACTCCTGGCGGGCGGCGATCCGCATCGCCCGCCGCGACGCCTGGCGCGCCAAGGGCCGCAGCTCGCTCGTCCTCGCGATGATCGCCCTCCCCATCCTCGGGGTCAGCGCCGCCGACCTCACCATCCGCAGCTCCGAACTCTCCGTCACCGAACGCCTGGAGCGGTCGATCGGCGCCGCCGACGCCGCCTTCCGCGACCCCGGCTTCGGCGAGGTCGCGGTCCACCAGTCGCCCGACGGCGACAACGTCTATCCGGCGAGGGAACCGGCGGAGAACGAGCCCTGGCCCAGCGGCTCCACCGACCCCGGCAAGGTCATACCGGCCGGGGCCCGCTGGATCACCGACACCCAGGGCGCGGCCAAGCTCACCACCGTGCACGGCCTGCTCCAGACCGACGTCCGGGAGCTGAAGACCGCCGACCCGATGGCCCGGGGCATCGTCACGCTCCTCGACGGGCGCCACCCCGAGAAGGCCGACGAGGTCATCGCCACCTCGGCGTTCCTGGAGAAGAGCGGGCTCTCCGTCGGCTCGACCGTTTCCGCTCGCAATTTCGACCGGCCGTACCGGATCGTGGGCTCCTACGAGCTCCCCGACGAACTGGACACCGCGCAGATCACCGCGCTGCCCGGGGCCTTCCTCGCCCCGTACGGGAAGGCCGCGGAGAAGGCGGGGGCGCTCGCGCCCGGCTCCACCACCTCGTACCTCGTGCAGCGTCCCGGTGGTTTCACGTGGAACGACGTACAGGCGATCAACGCCAAGGGCGTCTCGGTCACCTCCCGGGCCGTCCAGCTCGACCCGCCCGCCGACTCCGAGGTCCCGCTCTACCAGCAGGACGGCTGGGGCGACTTCCGGTCGAGCGACGGCGCCGACGCCATGCTCCTCGCCTCCCTCGCCACCGTCGTCGGCCTGGCGATGCTGGAGATCTGCCTGCTCGCCGGACCCGCGTTCGCGGTCGGCGCCCGCCGCTCCCGCCGCCAGCTCGGCCTGGTCGGCGCCAACGGCGGCTCCCGCAGCCACATCCGCGCCATCGTCCTCAGCGGCGGCCTCGTCATCGGCGTCTCCGCCGCCGTCGTCGGCACGGTGCTCGCCCTGCTCCTCACCCTCGTCCTCCAGCCGTTCCTGGAGGACTTCATGGGGCAGCGGTTCGGCGCCTTCGACGTCCGGCCGCTCGAACTCCTCGGCATCGCGCTGCTCGCCGTCCTCACCGGCCTGCTCGCCGCCATCGTCCCGGCCGTCACCGCCTCCCGGCAGACCGTGCTCGCCTCGCTCACCGGCCGCCGCGGCGTCCGCTCCACCAGCAAGGTGCTGCCCGTCGTCGGCCTGATCGCGCTGCTCCTCGGCGCGGCGATCGCCCTCTACGGCTCCGTCGTCACCGACCAGTTCATCATCGTCGCCGGCGGCTCCGCCGTCGCCGAGCTGGGCGTGGTCGCCATGACCCCCGCCATCGTCGGGCTCTTCGGGCGGGTCGGCCGCTGGCTGCCGCTCTCCCCGCGGCTCGCGCTCCGCGACGCCGTCCGCAACCGGGGCCGCACGGCGCCCGCGGTCGCCGCCGTCCTCGCCGCGGTCGCCGGCACCGTCGCCGTCGCCACGTTCACGTCGAGCAGCGACGCCCAGTACCGGGCCCAGTACACCGCCAGCCTGCCGCACGGCGCCGTCTCCTTCTTCCAGGTGGAGGAGGGCGGCCGGGACGTCCCCGCCGTCGCCGACGCCGTCCAGCGCTACTTCTCCGTCGAGACCCGCGCCGACGTCTCCCGCGTCACCGTCGGCAAGCCCGGCTGCCCCGCCTGGGGCGGCGGCGACGGCTGCGGCCAGTACGAGCTGCTGATGCCGCCCGCCAACGAGTGCCCGATGTGGGCGACCACCACCGACGGCAGCGACCCGTCCGAGAAGTTCACCCCCGAGCAGCGGCGCACGATGATCCACGAGGACTGGCGCTGCAAGCAGACCTCGGGCGGCGGCGGGGTCTACGTCGACGGCGGACTCCTCGTCGGCGACGCCCGGCTCCTGAAGGTCCTCGGCATCGACGACCCCGGCGCCGTCCGCGCCCTCGCCGACGGCAAGGCCGTCGTCCTCTCCCGGCCCCTGATGGAGAAGGACGGCACGATCGGCATCAAGCAGGTCACCGACCTGAAGGCCGCCGAGCGGGCCGCGATGGCGCGCAAGCCCACCCCGGGCAAGGTCTCCCGCGTCCCCGCCCACCTGGTGCCGGGCGACCCGAACTCCTACGGACTCCAGGTCCTCATGAGCCCCGCGGCCGCCAAGGCCGCCGGCCTCGCCACGGCGCCCGTCGGCGCCTACTTCAGCACCGACGCCCTGCCGAGCAGCGAGCAGCGCCAGAAGCTCGACGCCGAACTGGCCACCCTCGGTGCCGGGGTCGACCTCACCGTGGAGGAGGGCTACGTCTCCGACGACAGCATCTTCCTGCTCGCGCTGACCGTCTTCGCCGGTCTGGTCACCATCGGTGCCGCCGGCATCGCCACCGGCCTCGCCCAGGCCGACGCCGAGGCCGACCTGAAGACGCTGGCCGCCGTCGGCGCCCCGCCGCGCGTCCGCCGCACCCTCAGCGGCTTCCAGTGCGGGGTGGTCGCCGCGATGGGCGTCGTCCTCGGCTCCGTCGCCGGACTGCTTCCCGCGGTCGGGCTGCGGCTCACCGAGGAACGCGAACAGATCCGCTTCCACGAGCAGACCCTCGCGGAGGGCTGGGGCAGTGATCTCACCCCGCCGTACGTGCCGATCGTGATCCCCTGGGAGACGCTCGGGGCGCTGCTCGTCATCGTCCCGCTCGGCGCGGCGCTGCTCGCCGCCCTGGTGACCCGCTCGAAGGGGGCGGTGGCCCGCCGCGAGGCGACCTGACGTCTTTCCGCGGCCGACCGTGCCCGGGGAGGAGGGTGGATCACCCTCCTCCCCGGGCACACCTGGTGGTGAAGCGTGTGTGCGAGAGAATGGCGGCATGGAGATGCCGAGGAATGACAGGTCGCCGGAGAGCCCCCAGGTCCTCATCGTGGGACAGGACGGGATGGCTCTCGGCGGCGCCCAGGGCGACGACGAACCCCGTGAGGTCCCGGTGACGGAAATGGTCGAGCAGCCGGCGAAGGTCATGCGGATCGGCAGCATGATCAAGCAACTTCTGGAGGAGGTGCGGGCGGCACCCCTCGACGAGGCCAGCCGGGTCCGGCTGAAGGACATCCACGCCAGCTCGGTGAAGGAGCTGGAGGACGGCCTCGCGCCGGAGCTCGTCGAGGAGTTGGAGCGGCTCTCGCTCCCCTTCACCGACGAGGCCATCCCCTCCGAGGCGGAACTGCGCATCGCGCAGGCCCAGCTGGTCGGGTGGCTGGAGGGCCTCTTCCACGGCATCCAGACGGCGCTGTTCGCCCAGCAGATGGCGGCCCGCGCCCAACTGGAGCAGATGCGGCGGGCCTTGCCGCCCGGCGCCTCACACGATGACGACGACGAGCCCGGCGGCCGCGGCCACGGCCGGGCGGTCGGCTCGGGGCCGTACTTGTAGGGGTCGGCCGGATCGGACGCGTCCGAAAGGCGATCGACCGCGGCCGGCAAAGGCGGTCGTCACGGGGAATCGACCGTGGCCGGCAAGGCGGTCGTCACGGGGAAGGGCCCGGCGCTTCGGAAGCGCCGGGCCCTTTCGCGTACCGCCCCGGCGGCTACGGCGCGAGCAGCAGGACCTTGCCGACGTGGGCGCCGGACTCCAGGACGCGGTGGGCCTCGGCGGCCTCCGGCATCGGGAGCGTCCGGTCGACGACCGGGCGGACCGTGCCGCCCTCGACCAGCGGCCAGACGTGCTCGCGGACGGCCGCGACGATCGTCGCCTTCTCCTGGAGCGGGCGGGCGCGCAGCGTCGTCGCCATCACGGCGGCCCGCTTGGCGAGGAGCGCGCTGAGGTTCAGCTCGCCCTTGACGCCGCCCTGGAGGCCGATGACCACCAGACGGCCGTTGACCGCGAGGGCCTGGACGTTCCGGTCCAGGTACTTGGCGCCCATGATGTCCAGGATCACGTCCGCGCCCGCCCCGTCGGTGGCCTTGTGGAGCTCCTCCACGAAGTCCTGGGTGCGGTAGTCGATCAGCACGTCCGCGCCGAGTTCGGCGCAGCGGGCCAGCTTCTCCGGGCTGCCCGCCGTGACGGCGACCTTCGCGCCGACCGCCTTGGCCAGCTGGATCGCCATCGTGCCGATGCCGCTCGCCCCGCCGTGCACGAGGAGCGTCTCCCCGGGCCGCAAGTGGGCGATCATGAAGACGTTGGACCACACCGTGCAGGCGACCTCGGGGAGCGCCGCGGCCGTGACCAGGTCGACGCCCTTCGGGACCGGAAGCAGCTGGCCGGCGGGGACGGCGACCCGCTGGGCGTAGCCGCCGCCGACGAGCAGGGCGCAGACCTCGTCGCCGACGGACCAGCCGGAGACCCCGGGGCCGAGGGCCGTGATCCGTCCGGCGCACTCCAGGCCGGGGTGGGGCGAGGTGCCGGGCGGCGGGTTGTAGAAGCCCTGCCGCTGGAGGACGTCGGCGCGGTTGACGGCGCTGGCCACCACCTCGACGAGGACCTCGCCCTCGCCGGGCACGGGATCGGGCACCTCGGCCCAGACGAGGGCCTCGGGGCCACCGGCTTCCGGAATCGTGATCGCATGCATGGGCGCGAGGCTACTCCCGGTCCGTCGGGGACGCTCAGTCCTCCGGCGGCGTGGTGAGCGGAACGCCGGGGGTGGCCCGGACGATGGTGATGACCCGGTCCGTGAGCTGGAGGGGGCTGGCCGCCGGGTCGTCGTAGCCGAGCAGCCGGTGGCCGCGCAGCACGCTCACCACCAGGTCGCCGGTCTCCCGGACGCTGCGGCCCACCTCCGCCTTGGTCACCGGGCGCTCGACCAGGTCGAGGCCGGAGCCCTGCTGGATCAGGTCCTCCATGACGGTGCCCGCGCTGGGGCTGAGCACGGAGAGGCCGAGGAGCCGGCCGGCGGCGGAGGCGCTGGTGATGACCGCGTCGGCGCCGGACTGGCGGAGCAGCGGCGCGTTCTCCTCCTCGCGGACGGCGGCGACGATCTTCGCGCCCCGGTTGAGCTGGCGGGCGGTCAGGGTGACCAGGACGGCGGTGTCGTCGCGCTGGGTGGCGATGACGATCTGGCGGGCCCGCTGGACCTCGGCCCTGAGCAGGACGTCGCTGCGGGTGCCGTCGCCGACGACGCCGACGAAGCCGTCGAGGTTGGCGGCCTCGATGACCTTGCCGGACGGGTCGACGATGACGATCTGGTCCTTGCGCAGGCCGGTGGCGCAGAGGGTCTGGATCGCGGACCGCCCCTTCGTTCCGAAGCCGACGATCACGGTGTGGTCGCGCAAGTGGGACCTCCACTTCTTGAGGCGGAACTCCTCCCGGGTCCGTTCCGTGAGGACCTCGAGAGTGGTGCCGACCAGGATGATGAGGAAGAGCACGCGCAGGGGCGTGATCACCAGGATGTTGACGAGTCGCGCGGAGTCGCTGAACGGGACGATGTCGCCGTATCCGGTGGTGGAGAGGGTGACGGTCGCGTAGTAGGCGCAGTCGAGGAAGTCGACGGTCTCGTTGGCGTTGTCGTGGTAGCCGTCGCGGTCCACGTAGACGATCAGGACCGTCAGGAACAGCACCCCGAGGGCCATGAGAAGACGCCGGGCGACCTGCCGGAGGGGGTCCACGGAGCGGCTGGGCAGATGGATCCGCGCCCCGGTGACCTTCTCTTCGGCATGGCGGGCCATGACGTCACGGTTGGGAAGTTTCACGTGAAACATGCTCCTTGAGCGAACGGAGGCTCGGTCGGCCGGGGGAGGGCGAGCAGCTCAAGGCGCTGTCCGGGCTCGGCTCCGCCGGGCGGGACCACGGCCATGGCGTCGGCGGCGGCGATGCCCCGCAGCATGGCCGGCCCGTTGTACCGCAGGGGCACGACGAAGCCGTCCCGGTGCACGACGGGCACGAGCCGGGTGTCGTACGGGTGGCCCTGGACGGGGTCGCGGAGGGGCGCCCGCGAGTCGCTCGGCGCGGGAACGTCGCTCGGTGCGGGAACGTCGCTCGGTGCGGCGCGGGTCGGGGACGGGTTCGGCGCGGAGGCGGCCGGGGCCGTGGCCGGTGCGGCGGCGGGGGGCTCGGGCGGGGGCGTCGCCAGGGCGCCCAGGAGCGGCGCGGCGAGGGTGAGGAGGCCGGAGACGGCGGCCAGGGGGTTGCCCGGCAGCCCGACGAGATGGCGTCCCGCGTCCAGCCGGGCGAGCAGCATGGGGTGGCCGGGGCGGACCTTCACCCCGTCGACGAGCAGGGTGGCTCCGGCCTTGTCCAGGACCGGGTGGACGTGGTCCACGGGCCCGGAGGCGGTGCCGCCCGTGGTGACGACGAGGTCGGCGGCGGACGTCGTGACGGCCGTGTACAAGGCCTCGGCGTCGTCCCGGATCCGGCGGGTCGCCAGGACCTCCGCGCCCAGCGCGGTGAGCCAGGGGCCGAGCATCGGGCCGAGCGCGTCGCGGATCAGCCCCTCGTGGGGGAGACCTTCCGCCAGCAGTTCGTCGCCGAGGACGAGGACCTCCACCCGGGGGCGGGGTGCCACGACGAGCTCGTCGTATCCGGCGGCGGCGGCGAGACCGAGGACGGAGGGACCGACGGGGGACCCGGCGGGCAGCAACTCGTCACCGGCCCGGCACTCCTGGCCCCGCGGGCGGATGTCCTGCCCGGTCACGACCTCCCGGAGGGGGTACAGCAGAACCGCTCCGGTCTCGGCGGGGGACTTCCGGGTGTCGGGGCCCTCGGTGCGGGTCTCCTCGTTGCGGGACTCCTGGGCGCGGAAGTCCTCGTCGTACGGGTCCTCGGTGTGGGGCTCCTGGGTGCGGGAGCCCTCGTCGTACGGCTCCTCGGTGCGGGAGTGTTCGGTGCGGATGACGGCGGTGGCGCCGGCGGGGACGCGGGCGCCGGTGGCGATCCGTACGGCCTGCCCGGGGGCGAGGGCGGCGGCTCCGGCGTGCCCGGCGAGGACCGCCTCCTCGCGCACCGTCCAGGGCCCCGGTCCGGCGACCGCCCAGCCGTCCATGGCGGAACTGTCGAAGGAGGGCAGATCGGTGAGCGCCCGCAGCGGTTCGGCGAGGGTGCGTCCGAGCGCCCGCCCGAGCGGCACGCGCACCGCCGGGCGCTCCACCGCCGCCCGCGCCGCGGTGCCCGCCAGGACGGCGAGGGCACGCGCCTCGGGCCAGGGGGTGGCGCGATGGTGCCCGTGGGCCCGCGCGGGGGTGGGGGGAGAGGCGGGTTGTCCGGCGGTCATCCGGCCTCGTCCGTGGCGTCCCGCGGCGGCTGCCCGGCCTGCTCGCCCTCCCCGGCCCGCGCGGTCGTCCCGCCCTGTCCGGCCTGCCCTGCCTGTTCGGCCGCTTCGGCTTCCCAGCGGAGGGCGAGGGCGGCGGCCCTGCGGGAGGCCTCGGCCACGGCTTCTGCGGGGGCGGCACCGCCCTGCGCGGCCCGGGCCGCCGCGTAGCCGACGAGGAAGGTCGTCAGGGGCGCGGCGGGGCGGGCGACGCCGTGGGCGGCGTCCCGGGCCAGGTCGAGCAGGACGCCGGTGTCGACGTCCAGGTCGATGCCCAGTTCGGTCTTGACTGCGGTGATCCATTCGTCCAGCACGGACCCATGGTCCCTGATGCGCGCCCGGGCCGTGGCGATGTCCTCCCAGGTGTCGCAGTCGAACGAGGCAGCGGGCTCCTCCGCTCCGGCCGGGACCCGGACGAGCCGCAGGCCCCCGACGAGCGACCGCAGCGGCAGGTGGTCGAGCTCCCCGCGTGCCCGGCGGAGCCCGTCGAGCTCCCGGCGCAGGGCCGCGCCCCGGTAGACGGCGACGAGGGGCTGCTCCCGCCCGTCCCCGTCGACGAGCAGCGCCCCCTCGGCTCCCGGGTCGGCGTCGAGCGCGGCGAGGAGCCGCAGCACCGTCCGCTCGCCGAGGAAGGGCAGGTCGGCGGAGAGGACGAGCAGGGTGCCGGGGTCCCCGAGCGCGGTCGCGCCGGCGGCGAGGGCGGCCACCGGCCCCGTCCCGGTCGGCTCCTCGCGGGTCCAGCCGACGGGGCGGACGGTCGGGCGGGGGGCGCCGACGACGACGGTCCGGCGCGCCCCGGCGCAGGCGGTGAGCACCCGGTCGAGCAGGGTGCGGCCGCCGACGCGTACTCCTGGTTTGTCCGCACCGCCGAGGCGCCGCGCGGCGCCTCCGGCGAGCACGACGGCGTCGAATGCGGTGGTCACCCCAGCAGTATGGGCCGCCGCCCCCGACGCCCGCCCGCCCGGTCCCCTGGATGAGACGGAGACGGGCGGCCGGGGCCCGGCACCGGACCCCGCACCGGCGCGCGGCGGCGGCCGGCGGGGTGGCGGGGCGCGGTGGCGGTCAGACCGTGCGGAGCAGCACCGCCGGCTGTTCGACGCAGTCCGCGACGTACCGGAGGAAGCCTCCGGCCGTGCCTCCGTCGCAGACGCGGTGGTCGAAGGTGAGCGAGAGCTGCACCACCTGACGGACGGCCAGTTCACCCTGGTGGACCCAGGGCTTGGGGATGATGCGTCCGACGCCGAGCATCGCCGCCTCGGGGTGGTTGACGATCGGCGTGGAGCCGTCCACCCCGAACACCCCGTAGTTGTTGAGGGTGAACGTGCCGCCGGTGAGGTCGGCCGGGGTGAGCGTGCCCTGCCGGGCCGTCTCGGTGAGCCGGGCGAACTCCTCCGTCAGCGACTCCGCGGTCCGGGTCCCGGCGTCCCTGACCACGGGGACGACGAGCCCGCGCGGGGTCTGGGCGGCGAAGCCGAGGTGCACCTGGGGCAGCCGGACGATCTCCCGGGCGGCCGTGTCCACGGTGGAGTTGAGCTCGGGGAAGCGGGCCAAAGCGTGGACGCAGATCCGGGCGAGGAGGGCGAGGAGCGAGATCTTCGGCCCGCCCGCCGCGTTCATCGCCGCCCGCGCGGCCATGAGTTCGGTGGCGTCGGCGTCCACCCAGCAGGTCGCGTCGGGGATCTCCGTACGGCTCCGGGAAAGCTTGTCGGCGACGGCTCCGCGCAGCCCGCGCAGCGGGATCCGCTCGGCGCCGGGGACGGCGGCGGCCGGCGCGGTCGCGGCGGCCGCCGGCCGTGCCGCAGGTGCCGCGGGGGTCTCGCGCGCGGTGAGGGCCCGCTCGACGTCGGCGCGCAGGATCAGGCCCTCGGGTCCCGAGCCGCGCACCTCCCTCAGGTCGAGGCCCCGGTCCCGGGCCAGCTTCCGCACCAGCGGGGAGATCACGGGGACCGGCCCCGCGGACCGCGCGGCGTCGGCCGTCGTCGCCGGGGCGGCCGCGTCGGGTGCCGTCGGGGCGGCGGGTGCCGTCGGGGCGGGACCGGCCGTCGCGTTCGGCGTGGTGTGCGCGACGGCCGGGGACTGGGGTCGGATCCGGCGGCGCCGGGCCGCGGGGCCCGCCGTGCCGTAGCCGACGAGCACATTGCCCGAGTATTCCGAGGACACCGCCTGATCGGCGTCCCGATCCGCCCCGGCGGCGGGCGCGGCCGAGGTCCCGGACGGGGAAGCGGTCGCGGGCGCCGCGGCGGCCGCCCCCGTGTCGGCGGACGCGCCGACCGCGACCGTCAGCAGCGGGGCGCCGACGGGCAGTTCGGTGCCCTCCTCGCCGAAGCGGGCGGTGACCACGCCCCCGTACGGGCACGGCACCTCCACCATCGCCTTGGCGGTCTCGACCTCGACGACGGGCTGGTCGATCGCGACGACGTCGCCGACGGCCACCAGCCAGCGGACGATCTCCGCCTCGGTGAGTCCCTCACCGAGGTCGGGCAGCTTGAACTCCAGGACCTGTGCCATCAGTTCCCCGCCTCCCACTGGAGGCGGGCGACCGCGTCCAGGACCCGGTCGACGCCCGGCAGGTGGTGCCGCTCCAGCATCGGCGGCGGGTACGGGATGTCGAAGCCCGCGACCCTCAGCACCGGCGCCTCCAGGTGGTGGAAGCAGCGCTCGGTGACCCGGGCGGCGATCTCCGCGCCGGGCCCGGCGAAGCCGCCGGACTCGTGGACCACGACGGCGCGGCCGGTGCGCCGCACCGACGCGGCGACGGTCTCGTCGTCGAAGGGCACGAGCGAGCGGAGGTCGACGACCTCCAGGTCCCAGCCCTCCGCGGTGGCCGCCTCGGCGGCCTCCAGACAGACCGGCAGCGAGGGACCGTAGGTGATCAGGGTGGCGCTGGTGCCGGGCCGGCGGACCACGGCCTTGCCGATGGGCTCCACGCGCGCGGGGGCCTCGGGAGACCAGTCGGACTTGGACCAGTAGAGCCGCTTGGGCTCCAGGAAGACGACCGGGTCGTCGGAGGCGATGGCCGCCCGCAGCAGGCCGTAGGCGTCCTCGACGGTCGCCGGGGTGACCACGTGCAGGCCGGGGGTGGCCATGTAGTAGATCTCGGAGGAGTCGCTGTGGTGCTCGACGCCGCCGATCCCGCCGCCGTACGGCACCCGGATGACCATCGGCATCGGCATCGCGCCGCGGGTGCGGTTCCGCATCTTCGCCACGTGCGAGACGAGCTGCTCGAACGCCGGGTAGGCGAACGCGTCGAACTGCATCTCGACCACCGGCCGCAGGCCGTACATGGCCATGCCGACCGCGGTGCCGAGGATGCCCGCCTCGGCCAGCGGCGTGTCCGTGCAGCGGTCCTCGCCGAACTCCTTGGCGAGCCCGTCGGTGACCCGGAAGACCCCGCCGAGGGTGCCGACGTCCTCGCCCATCACGTGGACGGTCGGGTCCTCGGCCATCGCGTCGCGCATGGCGCGCAGGAGCGCCTGCGCCATCGTGGCCGGCTTGGTCCGGCCCGCCGCCTTCGAGGCCGCGCCGGTCGTCGCCGTCGTCATCGGCTCTCGCCCTCCGCTTCGAGTTCGGCCCGCAGCTGCGCCGCCTGCTCGCGCAGCTGCGCGGTCTGCTCGGCGTAGACGTGGGTGAAGAGGTCCATCGGGTCGAGCACCGGGTCGGCGTTCATCCGCTCGCGCAGCTCCGCCGCCATCGTCTCGGCGGCCTCGGCGGCGGCGCGGCGGCCGTCCTCGTCGAGCAGGCCCCGCTCGGTCATCTCGCGCTCCAGGAGCAGCACCGGGTCGTGCGCCCGCCAGGCCTCGACCTCGCCCTCCGCGCGGTAGCGGGTGGCGTCGTCGGCGTTGGTGTGGGCGTCGATCCGGTAGGTGATGGCCTCCACCAGGGTCGGGCCGCCGCCGCGACGCGCGCGTGCCACGGCCTCGGTGAGCACCTGGTGCACGGCGACCACGTCGTTCCCGTCGACCAGGCGGCCCGGCATGCCGTAGCCGACGGCCTTGTGGGCGAGGGAGGGGGCGGCGGTCTGCTTGGCGAGGGGCACGGAGATCGCGAAGCCGTTGTTCTGCACGAAGAAGACCACCGGCGCCTGCCAGACGGCGGCGAAGTTCAGCGCCTCGTGGAAGTCGCCCTCGCTGGTGCCGCCGTCGCCGACCATGGCGAGCGCGACCACGTCGTCGCCCTTCAGGCGGGCCGCGTGGGCGAGGCCCACGGCGTGCGGCAGCTGGGTGGCGAGCGGGGTGCACAGCGGCGCCACGCGGTACTCCCGCGGGTCGTAGCCGGTGTGCCAGTCGCCGCGCAGCAGGGTCAGCGCCTGTACGGGGTCGAGGCCGCGGGCGACGGCCGCGAGGGTGTCCCGGTAGGACGGGAAGAGCCAGTCCCGCTCCTCCAGGGCGAGGGCGGCGGCGACCTCGCACGCCTCCTGGCCGGTGGTGGACGGGTAGACCGCGAGCCGGCCCTGCTTGGTCAGGGCGGTCGCCTGGGCGTTGTACCGGCGGCCGCGGACCAGTTCCGCGTAGAGCCGGCGCAGCAGCGCGGGGTCGGCGTCGGCGACCGCGTCCGTGCCGAGCACGCGCAGCGGCTCGGCGTCGGGCAGCAGCGGGGCGGGATCGGTCCGCGGCCGCCAGGCGGGCGGCGGCGTGGGCCGGTAGGCCGTCTCGGCGAGCGGCTCCTGGACTGTCGAACTGCGCTGTTGCAACGAGTCCACCTCCTCGTGGGAGCGGGCATGACACCCGAAGGCGGGTGGCGCGGGTGTGGCGCGCCTCACCTACCGATTGTTCGGTCGTGGAGGCATTTTGGCTACAGGCACCTCCAGCCTGTGGACAAACGGTTCTCCACGGCCTGGGATAGAGGCAGGTCGTCCACCGGAGAGAGGCGGGGGCACATGGCGGATGAACAAATGGCCGACGTCCGGGGCGGTGCCCCGGACGAGTCGGCCGGGGACGTCACGGGCGAGGAGCTGAGCGCCCCCTCGGACACGCCGGCGCACGCCGCCCCGGCGCGCCCGCTGGACGCGATAGACCGGGACATCCTGCGACTGCTCCAGACGGACGGCCGCGCCTCGGTGCGCTCCGTCGCCGAGCGGGTCCACGTCTCACGGGCGAACGCGTACGCGCGCATCAACCGGCTCATCGACGACGGCGTGATCCGCGGCTTCAGCGCCCGTATCAACCACGAGCGGGCCGGCCACGGCGCCTCCGCCTACATCACCCTCAAGATCGTCCAGAACTCCTGGCGCACCGTCCGCGAGCAGCTCAAGGCGCTCCCCGGAGCCGCGCACATCGCGCTGGTCAGCGGAGACTTCGACGTCCTCCTGCTGGTCCACACCCCGGACAACAGAACCCTGCGCGAGCTGGTCCTCACCCGCCTCCAGGCCATCCCCGAGGTCCTGTCCACCCGGACCCTGCTCGTCTTCGACGAGATGGACCTGAACGCCGACCCGAGGCCCTGACGCCCCCGAAGAGGCACGAGGGGCCCCTGGGGCGGAGAGGCCCGGAAACGTCGGGAGAGACCCGGTAGCGGGCGAGGGAGGCCCGGGGAGAGGGCGAGAGGCCCCGCAGAGAGGGCCGGAAGCCCGGGAGACGACGTGGGAGGCCCGGGAGACGACGTGGGGAGCCCGGGGGGGGGGACGCGGGAAGCCCGGGGGGACGGGGACGTCGTACGAGAGGGCCCCGGATCCGCTCCCGGGCCCTCGCCCGACGCCCCCGCCCCCAGGCCCGTCAGCGGGCCTTCCGCAGCCCGTCGAAGGCCAGGTGGACGACGGTCTCGGCGAGCTGCTCGCGCTCGGTCTGGTCCGGGTGCGGCCGGTACCATTCCACCAGCGAGTTGATCATGCCGAAGAGGAGCCGGGTCGCGAACCGGATGTCCACGTCGGACCGCAGGTCGCCCTCGGCGGCGGCCGCACCGAGCAGCTCGGCCACCCGGTGGTCGAACTCCCGGCGCCGCTCCATCGCCCACCGCTCGGTCGCGGTGTTGCCCCGCACCCGCAGCAGCAGCGTCACGTACGGCAGCTCCGCTATCAGCACCTCGACGGTCCGCCGGGTCACGTACTCGACCCGCTCCACCGCCCGTCCGCGCACCGCGCCCGGCTCCTCCAGGATCGCGAAGAGCCCGTCGAGCGCCCGGCTGACCGCCCGCCGCAGCAGCTCCTCCTTGCCCGTCACGTGGTGGTAGATCGAGGACTTGGAGATGCCGGCGGCCTTGGACAGGTGCTCCATGGAGGTGCCGTCGTAGCCGCGCTCGTTGAAGACCCGCACCGCGACCGAGAGCAGCGTCTCGGGGGTGTACGTGTCACGTCTGGCCGTGGTCATCGGTCCTCCTGGGCTGCCTCGGCGTACCCCAGGCGCATGAGCGCGAGGCTCGGTGTGTACCGGGCGCCCGGGTACCGCGTGTCCATGTCGTCGAGCACGGTGGCGAGCCTGCGGTGCCCCGCCTTCGCGGCCCACTCCAGCGGGCCGGCCGGGTAGTTGACGCCGAGCCGCATCGCCGTGTCGATGTCCTCGGCGGAGGCCACGCCCCGGCCGACCGCGTCGGCGGCGAGGTCGGCGAGCATCGCGACCGTACGGGCCACGATCATGCCCGGCAGGTCGCCGACGAGGGACACCTTCTTGCCCAGGGCCTGGAAGAGGCCCACCGCCTCGGCGAGCACGTCCGGGTCGATGTCCTCGCGGGCGGAGAGCGCGATCCGCGTGGCGGCCGCGTAGTCGAACGCGAGGTCGAAGGAGACGATGTCCTCGCGGTGGTACTCGAAGGAGGTCTCGCCGTCCACCAGGCTGAGCTTCGCGCCGCCCGGCAGCTCGACGAAGCCGTCGCCCCTCTTGCGGCGGACCTTGATCCCCGCCTCCTCGAAGAGCCCCACCAGCGGCTCGGCCGGCCCCAGGTCGCCGCGGACGGTGATCCGCTCCGGCGCCTTCGCGGGCGGCGCGGTCCGCGGCTCGGGCCGCTCGGCGCCGTCCGCGTACGAGAACCAGCCGTGGCCCGTCTTCCGGCCGAGGCGCCCGGACTCGACCAGCCGCCGCTGCGCCAGCGACGGCGTGAACTTCGGGTCGTGGAAGAAGGACTCCCACACGGACCGGGTCACGGCCTCGTTGACGTCCTGCCCGATCAGGTCGGTCAGCTCGAAGGGGCCCATCCGGAAGCCGCCGCTCTCGCGCAGCACCGCGTCGATCGTCGCGGGGTCGAGGCCGCTTTCCTCGTACACCCGGAACGCCTCCGCGTAGAAGGGCCGTGCGATCCGGTTGACGATGAACCCGGGGGTGTCGGCGCAGCGCACCGGCGTCTTGCCCCAGGCCTTCACCGTCTCGTACGCGCGCGTGGCGGCGGTCTCGTCGCTCGCGAAGCCGCGGACGACCTCGACGAGGGGGAGCAGCGGCGCCGGGTTGAAGAAGTGCAGGCCGACGAAGCGGCCGGGCAGCCGCAGGCCTCCCGCGATGGCGGTGACGGAGAGCGAGGAGGTGTTGGTGGCGAGGAGGGCGTCGTCGGCGACGACCTTCTCCAGGTCGGCGAAGAGCCGCTTCTTGACCGCCAGGTCCTCGACGATCGCCTCGACCACGAGGGCCGCGTCGGCGAGCTCGGCGAGGTCCGCGGCGGCGTGCAGCCGGCCGGCGGCGGCCTCGCGGTCGGCGGACGACATCCGCCCCTTCTCGACGAGCCGGTCCAGGCGGGCGCCGATCGCGGCGACGGCCTCGGCCGCGCGGCCGGGGGCGCTGTCGTGGAGCCGTACCGGATGGCCGGCGACCAGCGCCACCTGCGCGATGCCCTGGCCCATGGTGCCGGTGCCGACGACGGCGACGGTCCGGTCCCGCCCGATCGCCTCGCCCGCCGTGCTCGCGTCGTCCATGGTGGCGCTCCCCCTGACGGTTCCGTTGACCCGCGTGTCCGCTTCGCTGCCGGCGCTCATAGGAGTGATCCTCCCCGATGGGTTTTCCACAGGATCGACGGACCCCCTTGTCCCGACCGATCGTTCGGTTACTCTAACTCCGTACGCGTCTCCCTGCCCAGCTCGACGAGGAGTTGGTCCTCCATGGCCACCGCCCAGCCGATCACCGACGTTCTGGCCGAGAAGCACCGGTCCACACTCGATCAGGCCCTCGCCACCATCCGCACCCGCGCCTACTGGTCGCCCCATCCCGAGCATCCGAAGGCGTACGGCGCGGACGGTTCGCTGGACGCGGCCGCCGGCCTGGCCGCCCACGAGGCGGTGCTGAACGGCCGCTTCGAGCTCGACCAGCCGGGCACCGACGGCTGGACGGGCGGCGAGGTCTCGCCGTACGGCCCGGCGCTCGGCATCGAGTACCCGCACGCGGACGTGGACGTGCTGCTGCCGGCGATGCGCGCGGGCCTGCCCGGCTGGCGGGACGCCGGGCCGGAGACGCGCGCCCTGGTCTGCCTGGAGATCCTGTCCCGGATCTCGGCCCGCACCCACGAGTTCGCCCACGCGGTCATGCACACCAGCGGCCAGGCGTTCATGATGGCGTTCCAGGCCGGCGGCCCGCACGCGCAGGACCGCGGCCTGGAGGCGGTGGCGTACGCGTACGAGGAGCAGACCCGCACCCCCGCCGGCCGGACCGCCTGGTCCAAGCCGCAGGGCAAGCGGGACCCGCTGGAGCTGTCCAAGGAGTTCACCCCGGTCGGCCGCGGCGTCGCCCTGGTCATCGGCTGCAACACCTTCCCGACGTGGAACGGCTACCCGGGCCTCTTCGCCTCCCTCGCGACGGGCAACGCGGTCCTGGTGAAGCCCCACCCGCGCGCGGTCCTCCCGCTGGCGCTGACCGTGAAGATCGCCCGCGAGGTCCTCGCCGAGTCCGGCTTCGACCCGAACCTGGTGGCGCTGGCCACCGAGCGTCCGGGCGAGGGCATCGCGAAGACCCTCGCGGTCCGTCCGGAGATCCGGATCATCGACTACACCGGCTCCACCGAGTTCGGCGACTGGCTGGAGGCCAACGCCCGCCAGGCGCAGGTGTACACGGAGAAGGCGGGCGTCAACACGGTCCTGATCGACTCCACCGACGACTACCGGGGCATGCTGTCCAACCTGGCGTTCTCGCTGTCCCTGTACAGCGGCCAGATGTGCACCACCCCGCAGAACCTGCTGATCCCCCGCGACGGCATCACCACCGACCAGGGCCCCAAGTCCTACGACGAGGTGGTGGCCGACCTGGCCGCCGCCGTCGGAGGGCTCCTCGGCGACGACGCCCGGGCCAACGCCCTGCTCGGCGCCCTGGTGAACCCGGACGTGAAGGCCCGCCTGGAGGCGGCCGCCGATCTCGGCGAGGTCGCCCTGGCCTCCCGCGAGGTCGCCAACCCGGACTTCCCGGAGGCGGTCGTCCGCACCCCCGTCATGGTGAAGCTGGACGGCTCCAAGCCGGACGCGGAGGCCGCGTACCTCTCCGAGTGCTTCGGCCCGGTCTCCTTCGCCGTCTCGGTCGACTCCACGGCCGACGGCCTGGAGCTGCTGCGGCGCACGATCCGCGACAAGGGCGCGATGACGGTGGGCGCGTACACGACCTCCGCCGACACCGAGCGGGCCGTCGAGGAGATCTGCCTCGACGAGTCGGCGCAGCTCTCGCTCAACCTCACGGGCGGGGTGTACGTGAACCAGACGGCCGCCTTCTCCGACTTCCACGGCTCGGGCGGCAACCCGGCGGCGAACGCGGCGCTGTGCGACGGCGCCTTCGTCTCCAACCGCTTCCGGGTGGTCGAGGTGCGCCGCCAGGCCTGACCCGGCGGCCCGCCCCGGTGTGCCGGTCCCTACTCGGGGGCCGGCACGTCGGCGTAGCGCTGGATCCAGGCGTGCATGGCGATCGCGGCGGCCGCCCCGGCGTTGATCGACCGGGTGGAGCCGAACTGGGCGATCGAGCAGACCGTCCGCACGTGGCGGCGGGCCTCCTCGGTCAGCCCCGGGCCCTCCTGCCCGAAGAGCAGCACGCAGCGGCGGGGCAGCACGGTCCGCTCCAGCGGCACCGAGCCCGGCAGGTTGTCGATGCCGATGATCGGCAGGTTCTCCGCCGCCGCCCAGGCGGTGAGCGCCTCGGTGTCGGGGTGGTGCCGCACGTGCTGGTAGCGGTCGGTGACCATGGCGCCGCGCCGGTTCCAACGGCGGCGCCCCACGATGTGCACCTCCTTGGCCAGGAAGGCGTTGGCGGTGCGCACCACGGACCCGATGTTGAAGTCGTGGCCCCAGTTCTCCACGGCCACGTGGAAGTCGTGCCGGCGGGTGTCGAGGTCGGCGACGATCGCCTCCCGCGTCCAGTACCGGTAGGCGTCGACCACGTTGCGCCGGTCGCCCTCGGCCAGCAGGGCGCGATCGTAGCGCGGGTCCTCGGGCCACGGCTCGGGGTGCGGGCCGACGCCGACCTCGGGGCCGTACCCCTCGTCGTACTGGAGCGGCTCGGCCCCGGCCGGGACGGGGGTCTCTTCGGTGGTGCTCACCCCACGAGGGTACGGGGAGCGGCCTCGCCGCCCGTCTCCCCGCCCGGCTCCGCTTCCGCGGGGCGCGGCGGGGGCAGCTCCGCCGCGGTGGGCTTCCGGCGCAGCAGCCGGTCCCGGCCCCCGGCGACGCGCGCGCCGAGCCACACCAGGAAGACGGTGGGCAGGAAGACGGCGTCGGCGGCGATCATCGCCAGCGAGAAGGCCGGAAGGCCCAGCAGCAGCGCGATGCCCGCGTGCTCCAGCATCATCGCGACGAGCAGGACGTTCTTCACCTTGCGGTTGAACAGCGTGAACGGGAAGGCGACCTGCACGATCACCGTGCCGTAGCTGAGCAGCATGACCATGATCCCGCTGGAGGCGAGGAGCTCGGAGAGCGCCGGCCAGGGCGTGAAGTAGTCCAGGTGCAGGGGGTAGAAGAGCGCGGTGCCGTCCTGCCAGCGCGAGCCCTGGATCTTGTACCAGCCGGCGGTGGCGTAGATGAGGCAGACCTCGGCCATGAGGACGACGAGGGTCGCGTTGTGGGCGAGGTTCGCGAGCACGTCCAGCAGGACGCGGGGCTCGCCGGGCGCGTACTGCTCGACCAGCCACCACAGCCCCTGCCCGAGCCAGAGCACCCAGAGCAGCACGTACAGCCACCACTCGCCGGTGACCGGGCTGAACCAGGTCGCGGCGACGAGGAACCCGCCGAGGACGACCCACAGGGCGGGGCCTACGAGCTCGACCCGTCGGCCCGCCTCCTCGCCCCGGGCCGCCGCGCGGGCGGCCCGCCGGGCGTCCAGCGACCACACCTGACCGCAGCGCAGCAGCGTGAGGTAGATCGAGACCAGGTGCACCACGTTGTCGCCGCCGTCGCCGAGGAAGACGGACCGGTTCTGCAGCGACAGCGCGCCGACCATGAAGACCACCGACACCGCCCGGGTGTGCCAGCCGAGGAGCAGCAGCACGGCGGCGACCACCGCGAGGCCGTAGACCACCTCGAACCAGAGCCGCCCGTCGGACCACATGAGGACCGTGAACGCGCGGTTGTCGGCGATCAGTCGGCGGGCCAGCTCGAACGACCAGGGGCCGTCGGGGCCGTACATCTCGTGCCGGTGCGGGAACTCGCGCACCAGGAAGAACAGCCAGGTCAGCGAGAAGCCGATCCGGACGATCGCGGTCTGGTACGGGCCCAGTGCGCGCGAGGTGACGGTCTGCGCCGCCCGGGCCAGCTTGCGGTCGAAGGGCACGCGCGCCGGGGCCGCGGCCGGTGCGGGGCTGGGGACGGTCATCGGCGGCGCTCCGTGCGACTGGCGGCGTTCATCGGCTGGTCTCCGTGCGGCGGTCGGCGTCGGTGATCTCCCACCAGGGCATCAGCCGGCTCGTGGGCTGGGTGGAGCGCTTCTCGGTGCTCCAGTGCGGGGCGGCCACGGGCGTGACGGTGCGGCGGAGCTGGATCCGCTCCACCGTCCCACCGACGTCCGCGCGCGCTCCGGGACCCTCGATGCGCGTCAGCACGATCCGGCGCATGTACTCCTCCGAGAGCCGGCCCCGCATGCCCTTGGGGCGGCCCTCGTCGTCGTGCGCGTTGCCGTACCAGTCGATCGCCCGGCGCAGCAGGTTCTGCTGGGTGTGGCTCGGGAAGACGCTGCCGCGGACGTCCTCGACGTCCTGGGCGGTGAGGTCGATCCAGCCGGTGGTGCGGCGGGCGCCGTCGGCGCCGGTCACCTCGGCGCGGACCTGTACAGAGACGTTCTGCTGGAGCGGGTTGGGCGCGAAGAGCTTCCAGTTCTGCTCGAACTCGGGGTAGATCCAGTCGTCGACGGCCTGGCCGTGCTGCTTGGTGATCGTGTTCGAGGGCGCCACGTGCAGGAAGACCATGGCCAGGTGCAGGCCCGCGAGCACCGCCAGGGAGGCCAGCGCCACCGCCGCCACCACCTGGTACGGCATGGACAGCGCCAGGATCCCCCCGGTCGGCCGTCGCTCCGCGCTGCCGTCGATGTGCGCGCTCATTCCACCCCGATCCCGGGCTTCCCGACCCGATCCCGTCCCACCGGTGGCCCGCTCGTCTGCGCCCCGATCGGAGCAGGCGGTTATCCACAGGGTTGACACCATACGGGCCGCCGACCCACCATTGAAGTCATTCAACCGAACGATCGGTCGGTAGGGGGTCCGATGACCGCAGGGACGGCAGGGACGGCAGTGACCGCGGAAGCGCCCGGCGCACACGCCGCGGACGCGGCGGCGCAGGCCGCCCGCGAGGCGGCGTTCGACGCCGCGGTCGCGGCCGACGAGCGCATCGAGCCGCGCGACTGGATGCCGGAGGCGTACCGCGCCTCCCTCGTCCGGCAGATCGCGCAGCACGCCCACTCCGAGATCATCGGCATGCAGCCCGAGGCCAACTGGATCACCCGCGCGCCCTCGCTGCGCCGCAAGGCCATCCTCATGGCCAAGGTCCAGGACGAGGCCGGCCACGGCCTCTACCTCTACAGCGCCGCCGAGACCCTCGGCGTCAGCCGCGACGAGCTCCTCGACAAGCTCCACAGCGGCCGCCAGAAGTACTCCTCGATCTTCAACTACCCGACCCTCACCTGGGCCGACGTCGGCGCCATCGGCTGGCTCGTCGACGGCGCCGCCATCACCAACCAGGTCCCCCTCTGCCGCTGCTCCTACGGCCCGTACGCCCGGGCCATGGTCCGCGTCTGCAAGGAGGAGTCCTTCCACCAGCGCCAGGGGTACGAAGCCCTGCTCGCCCTCTCCCGGGGCACCGAGGCCCAGCACGCCATGGCGCAGGACGCGGTGGACCGCTGGTGGTGGCCGTCCCTGATGATGTTCGGCCCCCCCGACGACGTGTCGACCCACTCCACCCAGGCGATGGCCTGGAAGATCAAGCGCCACTCCAACGACGAACTGCGCCAGCGCTTCGTCGACATCGCCGCCCCGCAGGCGGAGGCCCTCGGCCTCACCCTCCCCGACCCCGACCTGAAGTGGAACGAGGAGCGCGGGCACTACGACTTCGGCCCCATCGACTGGGACGAGTTCTGGGACGTGCTCAAGGGCAACGGCCCCTGCAACGACGAGCGGATCACCAAGCGCCGCCAGGCCCACGAGGACGGCGCCTGGGTCAGAGAGGCCGCCGCGGCCTACGCGCGCAAGCACACCGGACAGCACGGGGAGGCACAGGCATGAGCAGCGACACTTGGCCCCTGTGGGAGGTGTTCGTGCGCTCCCGCCGAGGGCTCTCCCACACCCACGCCGGCAGCCTCCACGCCCCCGACGCGGAGATGGCCCTGCGCAACGCCCGGGACCTCTACACCCGCCGCATGGAGGGCGTCTCCCTCTGGGTGGTGCCCTCCGCCGCCATCACCGCCTCCTCCCCGGACGAGAAGGACCCCTTCTTCGAGCCCGCCGCCGACAAGCCCTACCGGCACCCGACCTTCTACGAGATCCCGGAGGGGGTGAAGCACCTGTGACCGCCACCGACACCACCGGCGCCCCCACCTCGGGCGCCCGCACCACCGGCACCCCCGCCGCGGGTGTCCGCACCGCGGGTGAAGGCACCACCGCGAAGGCGCCCGCGCCGGGCACCGACCCCGCCGTCGCCGCCGCGGCCCTCGCCCTCGGCGACGACGCCCTCGTCCTCGCCCAGCGCCTGGGGGAGTGGGCCGGCAACGCCCCCGTCCTGGAGGAGGAGGTCGCCCTCGCCAACATCGCGCTCGACCTCCTCGGCCAGGCCCGCGTCCTCCTCTCCCTCGCCGGCGACGAGGACGAACTCGCCTTCCTCCGCGAGGAGCGCGACTTCCGCAACGTCCAGCTGGTCGAGCAGCCCAACGGCGACTTCGCCCCCACCATCGCCCGCCAGCTGTACTTCTCCACCTACCAGCGACTCCTGTACGCGGCGCTCGCCGCCGACGGCGGCCCCCTGGCCGGACTCGCCGCCAAGGCCGTCAAGGAAGTCGCCTACCACCAGGACCACGCCGAGCACTGGACCCTCCGCCTCGGCGACGGCACCGACGAGAGCCACCGCCGCATGCAGACCGCCTGCGACACCCTCTGGCGGTACACCGGCGAGCTCTTCCAGCCCCTCGACGGCCTCGCCCTCGACCCCACCACCCTCGAAGCCGCCTGGCTGGACTCCGTCACCGGCGTCCTCACCCGCGCCGGCCTCACCGTCCCCACCGGCCCCCGCACCGGCGCCTGGCGCGCCGGCGCCGGCCGCCAGGGCCTCCACACCGAACACTTCGGCCGGATGCTCGCCGAGATGCAGCACCTCCACCGCAGCCACCCGGGGGCGACATGGTGACCACCACCGCCACCCCCCTGGAGGCCGAGCTGGCGCGGATCGCGGGCGCCGTCCCCGACCCCGAGCTGCCCGTCCTCACCCTCGCCGAACTCGGCGTCCTCCGCGGCGTCCAGATCACCGGACCCGGCCGCGTCGAGGTCGCCCTCACCCCCACCTACACCGGCTGCCCCGCCGTGGAGACGATGTCCACCGACATCGAGCACGCCCTCCACGAACACGGCATCCCCGAGGTCACCGTCGTCACCGTCCTCGCCCCCGCCTGGACCACCGACGACATCAGCGAGGAAGGCCGCCGCAAACTCTCCGAGTTCGGCATCGCCCCGCCCCGCCCCCAGGGCCCCGCCGGCGGACCCGTCGCCCTCACCCTGGCCATCCGCTGTCCCCACTGCGGCTCCACGGACACCGAGCTCCTGAGCCGCTTCTCCTCCACCGCCTGCAAGGCCCTGCGCCGCTGCGCCGCCTGCCGCGAACCGTTCGACCACTTCAAGGAGCTGTAGATGTTCCATCCGCTCCCGGTGAGCCGGGTCGAACGGCTCACCGACGACTCCGTGGCCGTCACCTTCGCGGTCCCCGACGAGCTCCACGAGACCTTCCGGCACCGCCCCGGCCAGCACCTCGCCCTGCGCCGCACCGACGAGTCCCGCGAGGAGATCCGCCGCACCTACTCGATCTGCTCCCCCGCCGCGCCCGCCGGCGAGCGGCCCGAACTCCGCGTCGGCATCCGCCTCGTCGACGGCGGCGCCTTCTCCACCTGGGCCCTCAAGGAACTCGCCCCCGGCCACACCGTCGACGTCATGGCCCCCACCGGCCGCTTCGTCCTCGACCCGCGCCCCGGCCACTTCGCCGCCGTCGCCGGCGGCAGCGGCATCACCCCGGTGCTCTCCATGGCCGCCACCCTCCTCGACCGCGAACCCGAGGCCCGGTTCTGCCTGATCCGCAGCGACCGCACCGCCGCCTCCACGATGTTCCTCGACGAGGTCGCCGACCTGAAGGACCGCCACCCCGACCGGTTCCAGCTCGTCACCGTGCTCTCCCGCGAGGAACAGCAGGCGGGCCTCCCCTCCGGCCGCCTCGACCAAGAGCGGCTCGCCGACCTCCTGCCCGCCCTCCTCCCCGTCGGCACCATCGACGGCTGGTTCCTCTGCGGACCCCTCGGCCTCGTCCAGGGCGCCGAGCGGGCCCTGCGCGGCCTCGGCGTCGACCGTGCCCGCGTCCACCAGGAGATCTTCCACGTCGACGACGGCAACGGCCCCGCGCCGGTCCCCACCGCCGACACCCCCGCCCACGCCACCCTCACGGCCACCCTCCACGGCCGCTCCGGCACCTGGCCCGTCGAGCGCGGCGAAGCCCTCCTCGACACCGTCCTGCGCGCCCGCGCCGACGCCCCCTACGCCTGCAAGGGCGGAGTCTGCGGCACCTGCCGCGCCTTCGTCGTCGGCGGCGAGGTCCGCATGGACCGCAACTTCGCCCTGGAACCCGAAGAGACCGACGCCGGCTACGTCCTGGCCTGCCAGTCCCACCCGGCCACCCCCGAGGTGGAGCTCGACTTCGACCGCTGAGCCCATTCCCTTCCGCTGGAACCTGTTCTGTCTTGACGGCCCGTCAGGCGCGTGTGCCCGACGGGCCGGCGGACGGGCGATGGACAGCGACGGAAGGACCGGGCCACGGACTTCACGTTCACCGAGGAGCAGCAGGCCGCCGCGGAGACGGCCCGGACCGTCTTCGCCGACGTCGCCCCCGACGCCGTACCCAGCCCCGCCCTCACCCCCACCGCCGTCGCCGACGACTTCGACCGCCGCCTGTGGCAGCGGCTCGCCGCCACCGACCTCCTCTGCCTCGTCCTGCGCGAGTCCGCCCGCGTCCTGGCCCGCGTCCCCCTCCTGGAGACCACCGCCGTCACCCACGTCCTCGGGCACCACGCACCAGCCGCCACCGCCGCCGCCCTGCTGCCGGAGGCCGCCACGGGCCGACTGGTCCTCACGGCCGCCGCCCACGGCGCCACCGGCCACGAGCCCGCCGAACGATCCGTCACCGCCCGCCCCGACGACGACCACTGGATCCTCGACGGCACCACCGACCACGTCCCCTGGGCCCACCAGGCCGATCTGACCGCCGTCCCCGCGCACACCGCCGACGGCCGCACAGTCCTCGCCCTGCTCCCCCGCGACCACGCGGGCCTCACCCTCGACGCCCAGTACGGCACCCACGGCGAACGCCTCGCCCGGCTGCGGCTCGACGGCGTCCGCCTCCCCGCCGACCGCGTCCTCGACGCCGCCGACGCCTGGCCGTCGCTGCGCGCCCTGCTCACCACCGGCACCTGCGCGCTCGCCCTCGGCCTCGGCCTCGGCCTCGGCCTCGGCGAGAAGGTCCTCGCCATGACGAGCCAGTACACCGGGAAGCGCGAACAGTTCGGCCACCCGGTGGCCACCTTCCAGGCCGTCGCCGTCCAGGCCGCCGACCGCTACATCGACCTCCGCGCGATGGAGGCCACCCTGTGGCAGGCCGCGTGGCGCGTCACCACCGCCGCCGAAGCGGCCCTGCCCGTCGAGGCGGACCTCGCCGTCGCCAAGATCTGGGCGGCGGAAGGGGACCGCCGCGTGGTCCAGACCGCCCAGCACCTGCACGGCGGCTTCGGAGCCGACACCGCCTACCCGCTGCACCGGTACCACGCCTGGGCGAAGTACCTCGAACTCTCCCTGGGCCCGGCCGCCGCCCACGAGGAGACCCTGGGCGACCTCATCGCCGCCCACCCGCTGGACTGACCGCCACCCCGAGGACGCGAACCCCGCGCCGGAAGCGCCGCACCGGCCCGAGTCACCTCGAACCGCCCCAGCCACTGCAACCGGCCGGAGCTCTTCCGCTACCCCAGCCGTCCCAGACCTGTCAGCCGTACCGGGACTCCCGGCGGTCTCAGACCTCTCAGCCCTCACAGGACTCTGGCCGGTCTCAGGCCTCCAAGGCGTGCCGGGACTCCCGGCGGTCTCAGGCCTCCCAGCCGTACCAGGACTCTGGCCGGTCCAAGGGCCCGACCGCGTCTCAGGCGACGAACCCGGGACCGCCGTCCGCGACCACGGGCCGCCCGGCGCCCTCCCAGGCCACCATCCCGCCGTCCACGTTCACCGCGTCGTAGCCCTGCTGCACCAGGTACTGCGTGACCTGCGCCGACCGGCCGCCGACCCGGCACATCACATAGGCGCGGCCGCGCTCGGCGAGCACCTCGCCGACCTCCGCGAACCGCGCCACGAAGTCACTCATCGGCACGTGGACCGCGCCCTCGACCCGGCCGGCCGCCCACTCGTCGTCCTCCCGGACGTCGAGCACCAGGGCATCGGCGGGAACGGACGCGGCGGGCACCGACGGCAGCGGGGCGAAACTCATGGGACGACCTTCTCTCGTGTACGGCGGAACCGCCTCGACCTCGAAAAACCTACTGCACCAGCGCGGCCAGCTCGGCCTCGCGCTCGGACACCTGACCGCGCAGCTGCTCGGCGATCTGCTCCAGCAGCCGGTCCGGGTCCTCCGGCGCCAGCCGCAGCATGGAACCGATGGCGCTCTCCTCCAGCTCCTGCGCCAGCGCGGACAGCAGATCCTTGCGCTGCGCCAGCCACTCCAGCCGCGCGTAGAGCTCCTCGCTCTCGCTGAGCCGCTCCTCGGCCGGCACCGGACCCGCCTCCCACTCCTCGGCGAGCTCGCGCAGCAGCGCCTCGTCGCTCCGCGCGTAGGCGGCGTTCACGCGGGTGATGAACTCCTCCCGCCGCTTCCGCTCGTCCTCCTCCCGCGCCAGATCGGGATGGGCCTTGCGGGCGAGCTCACGGTAGAGCCGGCGCACCTCCTCGCTGGGCCGCACCCGCTGCGGCGGCCGCACCGGCCGCTCGGTCAGCATCGCGGCCGCCTCGGCGGAGAGCCCGTCGGAGTCGATCCAGTCGTCGAAGAGCACCTCGACCCCCGGCAGCGGCAGCACGGCGGCCCGCGCCTCCCGCGCCAGCCGCAGATCCTCCGGGTCCCCGCTCTTCTCGGCCCGCGCCTCGGCGATCGACGCGTCCAGCTCGTCGAGCCGCGCGTACATCGGCCCCAGCTTCTCGTGATGCAGCCGCGAGAAGTTCTCCACCTCGACCCGGAAGGTCTCGACCGCGATCTCGAACTCGATCAGCGCCTGCTCGGCCACCCGAACGGCCCGCTCCAACCGAGCCTCGGGCCGCTCCCCGTCGGTGTCCGCGCCCGCATCCGCCCCGGGCCCGGCCCCCGGCTCCGACGACGTCGGCGACTCGGGGTTCGGCCCCTGCTCCGGCTCCCGCTGCGGCCCCTGACCCGACTCCGGCTCCCGGTCCTGCCCCTGCTGCCGGTCCCCGTCCCGGCCTTCGTTGTGGCCCTGGTCCTGGTCCTCGCTCACGTTCACGCCTGCCCACGTCCTCGTTCCGGCCCGACCCCTCAAGCGTAGGTCCTCACAAGGGGGGCCCTCCCCCCTCCCTCCCCCCTCCCCTCCCCCTCGTTTCCGTCTCCCCCTCCGACCTCAGACGCCCGTTACCGCGGCCAGGCGGCCGGTGCGGATCGCCGTGAGCAGGTCGGCGTGGTCGGCGGTGGTGCGGTCGGCGTAGGCGACCGCGAACGAGGCGACCGCCTCGTCGAACTCCTCGCTCTTGCCGCAGTAGCCGGCTATCAGGCGCGGGTCGGCGCTGTGGGCGTGGGCGCGGGCGAGGAGCGCGCCGGTCATGCGGCCGTAGTCGTCGAGCTGGTCGGCGGTGAGCGCGGCGGGGTCGACGCTGCCCTTGCGGTTGCGGAACTGGCGCACCTGGAAGGGGCGCCCGTCGACCGTGGTCCAGCCGAGCAGGATGTCGCTGACGACCTGCATGCGCTTCTGCCCGAGGACGACGCGCCGCCCCTCGTGGCCGGGTTCGGGGGCGGGGAACCCGGTCGGCAGGTGGGGCAGGAGCACGGACGGGCGGGCTTCCTTCACCTGGAGGACGAGGGGTTCGCCGCGGTGGTCGAGGAGCAGGACGACGTAGGAGCGGGTGCCGACGCTGCCGGTGCCGACGACCCGGAAGGCGACGTCGTGGACCGCGTACCGGGCCAGGAGCGGTCGGCGGTCCTCGGAGACGGTCTCCAGGTATTCGCCGAGCGCGGCGGTGACGGCCGCGGCCTCGACGTCGGGTACCCGGCGCAGGACCGGGGGCGCGTCGACGAAGCGGCGTCCGCCGCCGTCGGGGTCGGCGACGGCCTCGGTGGAGCGGGCGGCGAACCGGGCGCTGGTGTTGTTGCGGGCCTTGGCGGAGACCCGGTCCAGGGTGCCGAGGAGGTCACGGGCGTCGGTGTGGGAGACGAGCTCCTCGTCGGGTATCGCGTTCCAGGCGTCGAGGGCGGGGAGCCGGGCCAGGAGGCGCATGGTGCGCCGGTAGGCGCCGACGGTGTCGAAGGCGGCGGCCCGGCAGGTGGCCTCGTCCGCGCCGACGACGCGGCCGGCGAGGACGAGGGAGGTGGCGAGCCGCTTGAGGTCCCATTCCCAGGGGCCGACGACGGTCTCGTCGAAGTCGTTGAGGTCCATCACGAGCCGGCCGCGGGCGTCGCCGTAGAGGCCGAAGTTGGCGGCGTGGGCGTCGCCGCAGAGCTGTGCGGCGATGCCGGTGACGGGGGTTCCGGCGAGGTCGTGGGCCATGAGGCCGGCGGAGCCGCGCAGGAAGGCGAAGGGGTTGGCGGCCATGCGGCCGACGCGGAGGGGGGTGAGTTCGGGGACGCGGCCGCGGCTGGACTCCTCGACGGCGCGGGCGGCGTCGGGGCGTCCGGCGGGGAGGGCGAGATCGGCGTGGGAGGCGCGGGGGACGGTGGTGCGCAGCTGCTTGCCGCGCCCCTTGGCGGAGTGTTCCGCGGTGCCGCGCCGTACGAATCCGGGCACGTGCGGGATGCGCTCCGCGTCCGTTCCGCCACGCTGTCCGGGCATGACGGCCTGGATCTCGCCCATGGGACGACCTCCCCCGATGACTGGCCGGACAGTGCGTCCGACGACTTCGGGTCCTGACGGTACAGCCGGTCTTGATCGCCCGTCTCCCCCTGTGGACAACTACCTGTGGACAACCGTCGAGTGCCTGGTCAGGCGGGTTCAGACGGCGACGGCTTCCTCCATTTCCTCCTCCGCGTCCTCGTCCCGCTCCTCCTTCGTCTCCTGGTTGTCCTCCCGCTTCGTCTCCTCCTCCTTCGTCGTCCGCTTCGCCGTCTCCTGGGTGGCCGCTTCCGTGGCGGTCGCGGTCCGTGCGGCTTCCGTGGCGGTCGCGGTCCGTGCGGCCTCGGTGCGGCCGGCGAGGGCGACGAGGACGATTCCGGCGAGGAGCCAGAGAACGAGGACCAGGAGGTGGCCGCCGAGGGCGTGTCCGTCGAAGTAGACGTGGCTGCGGATGCCTTCGACGAGGCCGGCGCCGTTCCAGAAGGCGTGCAGGGAGCCGAAGAGGCCGGGCTGGAGCTCGGGGCGGTAGATGCCGCCGGAGCTCGTGAAGTTGAGCATGACGAAGAGGACCATCACGCCGAGCGTGGTCCAGCGGCGCAGGTAGGTGTGGAGGCCGACGCCGATGAGGAGGATGCCGGTGGCGTAGAGCCAGGAGAGTGCCCAGACGCCGGCGAGGCCGTGGTCGACGAGGTGGAAGACGGGGCCTGCGAAGAGGGTGCCGATGAGGCTGACGACGAGGGCGGTGCCGGCGGCGAGGAGGGCGCGGATCCGCATGGGGAGTGCGGCTCCGGCCGCGCCGATGACGGCGACGGAGGCGTAGGCGCCGATGCTGACGGCGACGAGGAGGAAGAAGACGCCTTGTCCGGTGGGGTCGCCTGAGGCGGTGGGAGCGAGGTCGGTGACCTGGAGGGGGGCGTCCTGTCCGGCGGCGACCTTGGTGAAGACCTTCTCGACGGCCATGGCGCTGGTGTCGGAGGAGGCGGAGGCGACGAGGAGCTCGGGGTGGTCGCCTGGGATGTACGCGCCGTAGCTGTCCTGGTGGAGGAGGGCGGTGGCGGCGGTGGCGCGGTCGGGGACGGTGCGGACGTCGAGGGCGCCGTCGGCCTTGTCGTGGAGGGTCTGGGCGAGGACCTGGGTGGCGGGTCCCGAGCCGACGATGTCGACGCGGAGGTCGTGGGGCTGGGGGGCGTGGAAGGCGCCGAGGTAGGCGAGGCCCATGCCCAGGCACATGAGGAGGGGGGTGAGGAGGTGCCCGAGGACGTGCCGTAGGGCTCCGGTGGTGGGGTTCGGTCCTGTGGACACCGTGACCTCCGAAAGGCGGTGGACGAGATGGTTGGCTTTTGCAACCATAGAACCGTTGTACTATACAACTGAAACCCCATGCCGGGCCAGCTCGCCGAGGGAGCCCCTATGTCCGACGCCCCCACCGCCTCCGCGACCGGTGCCCCCGGCGCCTCGCGCGACGCCGCGGCCGATGCCCCCCGCGAGGCCTCCCTGGATGTCATCCAGCGCGAGCTGACCGCCTTCGCGCGCCGGGCCCGGGCCTCCGCGGCCCGCGTCCACCCGGAGATCCCGCTGGTCTCGTACACGCTCCTGTCCCACATCGAGGACCGGCGCGGCTGCCGTGCCACGGACCTCGCGGCGCACTACCTGCTGGACAAGTCGACGGTCAGTCGGCAGCTGGCCGGCCTGGAGAAACTGGGCCTGGTGGAGCGCCGGCCCGCCCCCGAGGACCACCGGGTGCAGGTGCTGCACCCGACGGAGGCCGGTCTCGCGGTGCTCGCGACCGCGCAGGCAAACCGTCGCGCCGCCTACCAGGAGCGCCTGAAGGACTGGTCCGGCGAGGACCTGGACCGGTTCGCCGGCTATCTGCTCCGCTACAACAACGCCGCGGGTCCGGCAGGCCCGACCGAACTCGACTGATCCGCCCCGCCGGACGACCTCCGCCTGCTACAGCCCCGCGTCGCGGGCGAGGAGTGCCGCCTGGACCCGGTTCTCGCACTGGAGTTTGGCGAGGATGCGGCTGACGTAGGTCTTCACGGTCGCCTCGCTCATGTGGAGACGACGGCCCGCGTCGGCGTTGGAGAGGCCCTCGCCGAGGACCGCGAGGACGTCCCGCTCCTTCTCGCCGAGGGCGGCGATCCGGCTGCGGGCCTCCTCGGCGCGGGCGGTCTCGCGGCCGGAGGCGAGCCGTTCGACGACGTGCCGGGTCGCCGCCGGCGAGAGGTAGGCGTCGCCCGCGGCCGCGGCCCGTACGGCTCCGATCAGCTCGGTGGGCGCGGTGTCCTTCAGCAGGAAGCCGGCGCTGCCGTGCTCCAGGGCCCGCAGCACGTTCTCCCGTTCACCGAAGGTCGTCAGGATGATGACCCGGGCCGCAGGCGCGGCCCTGCGCAGTTCCGGGAGGGCGGAGAGCCCGTCGAGGACGGGCATCTGGATGTCGAGCAGCACGACGTCGGCGGCGTGCGCGCGGGCCGCCTCGACGGCCTCGCGGCCGTTCGCGGCCTCCGCGACCACCTGGATGTCCGGATCGGAGTTGAGGATCATCCGGATCCCCGCCCTGATCAGCGGCTCGTCGTCGGCGACCACGACCTTGACGGCCCGTCCGGACCGTCCCGTCCGCTCTGACAGCACTGCGCCTCCCCCAACGCTTCGGTACGGGCCGCCGATGCGCTACTGCCTCACGACGTACGACTTCTTCTCGATCAGCTTGCCGTCCTTGAAGCAGAACCGGAAAACGGGATCCTCCTCGAACGCGTCACCCATCTCGGTGGAGAGCACGACGAGGCAGTCGGCACCCTCGGGTCTGGCGGGGCCTCCCTTGCCGTTGACGCCGAGGACGCCGAGGGAGCCGGGGTCGGGCAGCGAGGACCGGACGTCGGCCTCGGCCGTGCCGACCTCGATCGACTCGTACGTGTCGGGCGTGACCATGGAGTCCTGGAAGGATCCGACGAGGTGGTAGAGGCCGAAGCCCGCGGCGACGAGCAGGACGACGAGCGCCGCGAAGGCGATGCCGCAGCCGAGCGCGATCGACGCCCCGGTGCTCCGTGTCTTGCCCCCGTGCAGCGCCATCGCCAACTCCCGTTCCGTGAAGGTCCAGTCGGGCTCTCCGACCGGTACGGAACGACCCTTCCTCCCGAGGGGCTTCGCCGACTGCTGCCGGAAGTCGTCGGCCGCGTCGACGAAAGGCGCTGATTCGCCGCTGGGCGCGGAGCCGTACGGCAGCATTCCGGCGACCCGGAATCCACCGCCGTCGGCGGGGCCGGCGTGGCACATGCCGCCGACGAGCCGGGCCCGTTCGACGAGTCCGGCCAGCCCCTGGCCGCCGCTGACGACGTTCTCCGCGGGGCCGCCGACCGGCTCCTCGTTGAAGATCTCGACGACGAACGTGTCGGGTTCGTAGCGCAGTTCGACGCTGATGGGGGCGCCGGGCGCGTACTTGTAGGCGTTGGTGAGCGCTTCCTGGGCCATGCGGTACGCGGCGTGGCCCGCGGCCGGTTCCAGGGGCCGCTCGTCGCCGATCCGCCGCAGCTCCACGCGGGTCCCCGCGGCGCGCGCCGAGGCGACGAGGCCTTCTATTCCGGCGATCCCCCGGGCCGCCCTCCCGGTCTCGTCGCCGGCGGCCACGGGCCCGGTGTCGGGGTCGGGGGCCTCGGTGCCGTCCCGGAGTATGCCGACGACCTCCCGCAGTTCGTGCATGGCGGTCACGGACGCGTTCCGGAGCACGCCGACGATCTCGCGCTGCCGGTCGTTCAGCTCGCGGTCCACCTCCAGGGCGCCGGTGTGCACGGCGATCAGGGCGAGTTGGTGGCCGAGGCTGTCGTGCATGTCCTGGGCGATGCGCTGCCGCTCCCGCAGCCGGGCGTTCCGCCCGATCATCGCCCGCTCGCTCACCAGCCGCACGTTGCGCTCCTGGAGGGCGTGCAGGAGGGTGCGGCGCTGGGCCCAGTAGCGGTGGGCGAGGCCGGGTGCGAGCGTGGTCCCCAGGTAGTAGAGGGTCGCCATGAAGGCGAGGGTGAGCAGCCGTTGCTTGTCCCAGCCGACGAGCAGGGTGGCGCCGACGTTGAGGACGTAGGCGGCGACGTACGCGTGCAGGGCCCGGCCGACTCCGACGATGTGGCCGCCGGCGGACCAGCCGAGGACGAGCAGCAGCGGGCCGAGGCCGGGGACGACGGGCGCGAGCCCGGCGGTGACGACGAGCACGCTGGCGGGGAAGCGGCGGCGGAGCAGGGACAGTACGGCCGCGGCGAGGGCGACGGCGGCGAGCTGCGCGCCCTCGCCGCCGAGCAGTTCCTCGGTGCCGGCGGCGAGCAGCGCGACGACGGCGGTGAGGGCCGCCTCTCCGACGGTCCTGCGCCGCGACCATTCTCCGGCGGGCACGAGCCATCTCCACGCGGCGGCGGCCCTGGCCCCGATCCCGCGCCCGGCCTCCGTCTTCGCCGCCGTTCCCACCCGCATCGCTTCCACGCTCGCACCCTAGGCAGCGCGGCCGGGCCGGAACGTCCCTCTTTCGTCGCGACCCTGAACGACGAAAGGCGAGGCGTCACCTGTACGACTTCCGTGTCCGGACAACGCGGAAGCCCCGTAGGTCTGGGACCTACGGGGCTTCCGTCTGGTGCGCGAGGGGGGAGTTGAACCCCCACGCCCTTTCGGGCACTGGAACCTGAATCCAGCGCGTCTGCCTATTCCGCCACCCGCGCATTGGGTGGTCTCCCGGTCTCTCACCTTTCGGTGCGAGCGCCTGGCGACATCTGAAGATTAGCACGTCGCAGACGGTGGATTCACATCCGTTGTTTCGGCCCCCCTCGGGCCGAACAGAGGAGAGGGGGAGGAAGACTCCGACGTCCCCACCGGCGACCCGACCGGCGCGAGAAGAGACGGAGGGGAGAGAGGAGAAGAGCAGAGAGGGGGAGGAGAGGGAGGAGAGCGAGGGAGTCAAGAGGCCGGGACGGCGCGACACCGGGACAGCCGGAGATCAGTACCTCCCGAGCGGGGGACGGCCCGAGATCGGGACAGCCGGAGCCGGGACCTCCCGAGACCGGCACGGCCCGAGACTGACACCTCCCGAGATCGGGAGAAGAAGGAGAGAAGGGACACAGGGGAGAGATCAGAGAGAAGGGGAGAGTCGGGAGGGACAGGTGAGAAGCGGGAGGATGCGGCGTCGGCGGCTCCGTCCTGCGGGACGGCTCACCTCCTCCGCCCTCCTGTCGGACGGTCTCGTGCGGGACACTGTCCACAGGCCCCCTCTACGATCCCTGGGGGAGGGCCTGTGAGAGGTGACACTCGTCCACAGGGCAGAGAAGGGGAACCAGCCGATTTCCCGACGCGTGGATACGATCAGTAAGCAGTACCAGGACGGCAACGACGGAGGAGGTGCCCCATGGGAGTCCTGAAGCGTTTCGAGCAACGTCTCGAAGGCCTGGTCAACGGCACCTTCGCCAAGGTGTTCAAGTCCGAGGTCCAGCCGGTCGAGATCGCCGGCGCGCTCCAGCGCGAGTGCGACAACAACGCGCAGATCTGGAACCGCGAGCGGACCGTCGTCCCCAATGACTTCATCGTGGAGCTCAGCGCGCCCGACTACGAGCGCCTGAGCCCCTACTCCGGACAGCTGGGCGACGAGCTCGCCGGGCTGGTCCGCGACTACGCCAAGCAGCAGCGGTACACCTTCATGGGGCCGATCAAGGTCCACCTGGAGAAGGCCGACGACCTCGACACCGGTCTGTACCGGGTGCGCAGCCGTACGCTCGCGTCGAGCACGTCCCAGCCCCAGCCGCAGCCGGGGCAGCAGCCCCACCACCAGCAGCCCCGCCCGCACCAGGGGCAGGGCGGCTACGGGTACCCGCCGCAGGGTCCCCCGCCCGGCGCCCCGCCGATGCCCGCCTCGCCGCCCCCCGGCGGCGCGGGTCACCGGCCCGCCGGCGGCGGCCGTCCCGCGGCGCCCGGCGGCGCCCAGGTGCGCCGCTGGATCGAGATCAACGGCAATCGCCACCAGATCTCCCGCCCGACCCTGGTCCTCGGCCGCAGCACCGACGCGGACGTGAGGATCGACGATCCCGGCGTCTCCCGCCGGCACTGCGAGATCCGGACCGGAACGCCCTCGACGATCCAGGATCTCGGATCCACCAACGGCATCGTGGTGGACGGGCAGCACACCACCCGCGCTACGCTCCGCGACGGCTCGCGGATCGTCGTGGGCAGCACCACCATCGTTTACCGGCAAGCCGAAGGGTGAAGCGGGGGCAATGTCAGAGCTGACCCTGACGGTCATGCGGTTGGGTTTCCTGGCCGTTCTGTGGCTGTTCGTCATCGTGGCCGTCCAGGTCATCCGCAGTGACCTGTTCGGCACGCGGGTGACCCAGCGCGGCTCGCGCCGCCAGGAGGCGCGCACCCAGCAGGGCGGCCGCCAGGCCGCTCCGCCGCCGCAGCGCGGCCAGCAGCAGGCTCCGCCGTCCGGCGGTGGCCGGTCGCGGCGCGGCGCCCCGACCAAGCTGGTCGTCTCCGAAGGCACCCTCACGGGCACCACCGTCGCCCTGCAGGGGCAGACGATCACCCTGGGCCGGGCGCACGACTCGACGATCGTCCTCGACGACGACTACGCCTCCAGCCGGCACGCCCGGATCTACCCGGACCGGGACGGCCAGTGGATCGTCGAGGACCTCGGGTCCACGAACGGCACGTACCTCGACCGGACCCGCCTCACCACCGCGACGCCGATTCCGCTGGGGGCGCCGATCCGCATCGGCAAGACCGTCATCGAGCTGCGGAAGTAGTACGACAATGAGCGAGCTGACCGGAGCGACCGGAGGGTGGGCAGTGTGGGTCGAGACCGGCTGTACCCCGATGCAGCGGCGACAGGGCAGGTGGGCATGAGCCTCTCCCTGCGATTCGCCGCGGGCTCGCACAAGGGCATGATCCGCGAGGGCAACGAGGACTCCGGCTACGCCGGTCCGCGTCTCCTCGCGATCGCCGACGGCATGGGCGGCCAGGCCGCCGGCGAGGTCGCCTCCTCCGAGGTGATCTCCACGCTCGTCGTCCTCGACGACGACATCCCGGGCTCCGACATCCTCACCTCGCTCGGTACGGCGGTGCAGCGCGCCAACGACCAGCTCCGGATGATGGTCGAGGAGGACCCGCAGCTGGAGGGCATGGGCACCACGCTCACCGCCCTGCTGTGGACCGGTCAGCGCCTCGGCCTCGTGCACGTCGGCGACTCGCGCGCCTACCTGCTGCGCGACGGCGTCCTCACCCAGATCACCCAGGACCACACCTGGGTCCAGCGGCTCGTCGACGAGGGCCGGATCACCGAGGAGGAGGCCACCACCCACCCGCAGCGCTCGCTCCTGATGCGCGCGCTCGGCAGCGGCGACCACGTCGAGCCCGACCTCTCCATCCGCGAGGTCCGCGCCGGCGACCGCTACCTGATCTGCTCCGACGGCCTGTCCGGCGTGGTGTCCCACCAGACCCTGGAGGACACCCTCGCCAGCTACCAGGGCCCGCAGGAGACCGTGCAGGAGCTGATCCAGCTCGCGCTGCGCGGCGGCGGCCCCGACAACATCACGGTGATCGTCGCCGACGTCCTCGACGTCGACGGCGGCGACACCCTCGCCGGCCACCTCAGCGACACCCCGGTCGTCGTCGGCGCGGTCGCCGAGAACCAGCAGCAGCTGAACGACGGCGGCGCGATGCAGACCCCGGCCGGCCGCGCCTCCGGCCTCGGCCGCACCGCCCCTCACCACCAGCCGCCCGCCGGCGGCTTCGGCCCGCCCGGCAGCGGCGACGACCACGGCTACGGCGGCGCCCCGCCCGGCGCCTTCGACGCCTACGCGGACGACGACTTCGTCAAGCCGCGGAAGCGGCGGCGGTGGATCGGCCGCACCCTGATCCTCGTCCTCGCCCTCGGCGTCCTCGCCGGCGGCGCGTACGGCGGCTGGCGCTGGACGCAGACCCAGTACTACGTGGGCTCCAACGCCGAGCACGTGGCGCTGTACCGGGGCATCAGCCAGGACCTCGCGTGGGTGAAGCTCTCGGAGGTCGAGAAGGACCACCCCGAGATCGAACTCAAGTACCTCCCCGCCTACCAGCGGAAGCAGGTCGAGGACACCATCGCGGGCGGCAGCCTCGCCAAGGCCCAGACGAAGATCTCCGAGCTGTCCGTGCAGGCCTCCGCCTGCAAGAAGACCGAAGAGCGCCGCGTGGCCAAGGAGAAGGCCGAGAAGGACAAGGCCGCCGCCGAGGCCGAGAAGCCGGCCGACGGCGCGGACGCCAAGCCCGGAGCCGAGCCCACCGCGCCCGCGCCGAGCCCGGGTCCCACCCTCACCGCCGAGGAGCAGAAGCTGGCCTCGAACTGCGGCAAGCAGTAAGACCCGTAGGGGGCCTTTCACCACCATGAGCGTTGTCACCAACACGACCACCATCGGCGCGATCGAGGCGCCGAGCCGCCGCAACACCGAGCTGGCGCTGCTCGCCTTCGCCGTCGCCATCCCGGTGTTCGCGTACCTCAACGTGGGGCTCGCGCTGGACGGCGAGGTCCCGTCCGGCATGCTCGGCTACGGGCTCGGCCTGGCGCTCCTCGCGACCGTCGCCCACCTCGTCGTACGCAAGTGGGCGCCGTACGCCGACCCGCTGCTGCTGCCGCTGGCGACCCTGCTCAACGGCATGGGGCTGGTGCTGATCTGGCGGCTGGACCAGTCGCCGCGGCTGATCGACCTGGCGAAGCGCAGTTACGGGGCCTTCAGCCCCTCCGCGCCGAACCAGATGATGTACTCCGCGATCGGCATCGCCATGTTCGTGGGCGTGCTGCTGCTCCTGAAGGACCACCGCGTCCTGCAGCGCTACACGTACATCTCCATGGTCGTGGCGCTCTTCCTGCTCCTGCTGCCGCTCGTGCCGGGTCTCGGCACCGATGTCTTCGGCGCCAAGATCTGGATCCGTATCGGCGGCTTCTCCATCCAGCCCGGCGAGTTCGCCAAGCTGGTCCTCGCCGTGTTCTTCTCCGGCTACCTGATGGTGAAGCGGGACGCCCTCGCGCTGGCCAGCCGCCGCTTCATGGGGCTCTACCTGCCCCGCGGTCGTGACCTGGGCCCGATCCTGACGATCTGGGCGGTCAGCCTCCTCATTCTGGTCTTCGAGAACGACCTCGGTACGTCGCTGCTCTTCTTCGGCATGTTCGTGATCATGCTGTACGTGGCCACCGAGCGGACCAGCTGGATCGTCATGGGTCTGCTGATGGCCGTCGCCGGCGCGGTGGCCGTCGGCTCCACCGCCAGCCACGTCCAGTCGCGCGTGGCCGCCTGGCTCGATCCGTTCGAGTGCCTCAAGACGGCGCCCGAGGGCTCCAACATGGCGTACGCCTGTGACCAGATGACCCAGGTCCTCATGTCCTTCGGCTCGGGCGGCATCCTCGGCACCGGTCTCGGCCAGGGCAACTCCGACCTGATCCAGTTCGCCGCCAACTCCGACTTCATCTTCGCCACCGTCGGCGAGGAGCTGGGCCTGGCCGGCGTGATGGTCTTCCTGCTGATCTACGGCCTGATCATCGAGCGGGGCATCCGTACCTCCCTCGCCGCCCGCGACCCCTTCGGCAAGCTGCTCGCCATGGGCCTGTCCGGTGCCTTCGCACTCCAGGTGTTCGTCGTCGCCGGCGGTGTGATGGGCCTCATCCCGCTCACCGGTATGACGATGCCGTTCCTCGCGTACGGCGGTTCGTCCGTGATCGCCAACTGGGCCCTGATCGGCATCCTGATCCGGATCAGCGACACCGCGCGCCGCCCGGCGCCCTCCCCCGCCCCGAATCCCGACGCCGAGATGACCCAGGTGGTCCGTCCGTGAACAAGCCGCTGCGCCGGGTCGCGATCTTCTGCGGCCTGCTCGTCCTCGCCCTGCTCCTGCGCGACAACTGGCTCCAGTTCGTCCGCGCCGACGAGCTGAACGCGCACCCGAAGAACCGGCGGGTCCAGATCGAGCGCTACTCGAACGAGCGGGGCAACATCATCGTCGACGGGAAGCCGATCACCGGCTCCGTCGACTCGGGCGACGAGTACTTCAAGTTCAAGCGGACCTACGTGAACGGCCCGATGTGGGCCCCCGTCACCGGCTACGCCTCCCAGGCGTACGACGCCAACCAGATCGAGAAGATCGAGGACGGCATCCTCACCGGCAACGACGACCGGCTCTTCTTCGACCGCACCCTGTCGATGTTCACCGGGGAGAAGAAGAAGGGCGGCGACGTCGTCACCACCCTCAACGGCGCCGCGCAGAAGGCCGCCTTCGAGGGCCTGGGGAAGAACACCGGCGCGGTCGTCGCCATCGAGCCGTCGACCGGCAAGATCCTGGCGCTGGCGTCCACCCCCTCGTACGACCCGTCGTCCTTCGCCGGATACTCGGGCAAGGACGAGAAGGCCTGGGTCGCCCTGGAGAAGGACAAGAACAAGCCCAAGCAGAACCGCGCCCTGCGCGAGATCTACCCCCCCGGCTCCGTCTTCAAGGTCGTGACCGCCGCCGCCGCGCTGGAGGCCGGCAAGGTCAAGGACATCGACGCCTCGACCGACACCCCCGAGGGCTGGAAGATCCCGCTCTCCACGCTGCCGATGAAGAACCACTCGGGCGGCTGCGCCAACGCCAGCCTCAACGAGGCCCTGCGGATCTCCTGCAACTCGGTCTTCGCCAAGCTCGGTGACGACGTCGGCCGCGACAAGATGGTGGAGACCGCCGAGAAGTTCGGCTTCAACGCCGAGCAGTTCACCCCGGTCCGCTCCGCCGCCTCGGTCTACGACAAGAACGCCGACCGCGGTGGCAATGCGCTCTCCTCCATCGGCCAGTTCAACACCGCGACGACCCCGCTCCAGATGGCCATGGTCACGGCGGCGATCGCCAACGACGGCAAGCTCATGAAGCCGTACATGATCGACCAGCTGCGCGCCCCCAACCTGGACGTGATCAAGCAGAACGACCCCGAGGAGATGAGCCGGCCGGTCTCCCCGGAGAACGCCCAGAAGCTCCAGGCGATGATGGAGAACGTCGTCGCGAAGGGCACCGGCTCCAAGGCCGACCTCAACATGAGCGGCGTCAAGGTCGGCGGCAAGACCGGTACCGCGCAGCACGGCGAGAAGAACGCCAAGCGCCCGTACGCGTGGTTCATCTCCTACGCCAAGACCGACCAGGGTTCCCCGGTCGCCGTCGCCGTGATCGTCGAGGACGCGGCGGGCGTCGGCCGTGAGGACATCAGCGGTGGCGGCCTCGCCGCGCCGATCGCCAAGGCGGTCATGAAGGCGGTTCTGAAGAGCCGCGGCTGATCGTGCGAAGGGCCGGTGCCCGCCAGGTACCGGTCGGATATCAGCTGCCCTCCGCGCGCGGTCCGGCTCTTCGGGGCCGGTACCGTATGCGCGGACAGCACACACCGCCGGACCACCCCAGGGTGCGGTCGGGACAGACGGAGAGGGCTGGATTAGCTATGGAAGAGCCGCGTCGCCTCGGCGGCCGGTACGAGCTGGGCTCGGTGCTCGGCCGCGGTGGCATGGCCGAGGTGTACCTCGCCCAGGACACCCGGCTCGGCCGCACCGTCGCCGTGAAGACGCTGCGGGCCGACCTGGCCCGTGACCCGTCCTTCCAAGCCCGGTTCCGCCGTGAGGCACAGTCCGCCGCCTCCCTGAACCACCCGGCGATCGTCGCCGTCTACGACACCGGCGAGGACTACGTCGACGGGGTCTCCATCCCGTACATCGTGATGGAGTACGTCGACGGCTCGACGCTCCGTGAGCTGCTCCACTCGGGCCGCAAGCTGCTGCCCGAGCGCACTCTGGAGATGACCGTCGGCATCCTCCAGGCCCTCGAGTACTCGCACCGCGCCGGCATCGTGCACCGCGACATCAAGCCGGCGAACGTGATGCTGACCCGTACGGGCCAGGTCAAGGTCATGGACTTCGGCATCGCGCGCGCCATGGGCGACGCGGGCATGACCATGACGCAGACGGCGGCGGTCATCGGCACCGCCCAGTACCTGTCGCCCGAGCAGGCCAAGGGCGAGCAGGTCGACGCGCGCTCCGACCTGTACTCCACCGGCTGCCTGCTCTACGAGCTGCTGACCGTCCGGCCGCCGTTCATCGGGGACTCCCCCGTGGCCGTGGCGTACCAGCACGTCCGCGAGGAGCCGCAGCCGCCGAGCAACTTCGACGCCGAGATCACGCCCGAGATGGACGCCATCGTCCTCAAGGCGCTGGTCAAGGACCCCGACTACCGCTACCAGTCCGCCGACGAGATGCGCGCGGACATCGAGGCGTGCCTCGACGGGCAGCCGGTCGCGGCCGCCGCCGCGATGGGCATGGCGGGCGCCCCGGCGTACAACGGCTACGGCTACCCGCCGGAGGACCAGCCGACGACGGCGCTGCGCCAGGCCGACCCGGGCGGCCAGACCACGATGATGCCGCCCGTCCAGCAGGACGGCTACGGCGGTGGGTACGGCGGGCACGACGGCTACGACGACCGTCCGGACCGCCGCCGCGGCGGCCAGAAGAAGTCGAACGCCTCGACGATCCTGCTGGCCCTCTGCGGCGTCCTGGTCCTGGTCGGCGCGATCTTCATCGCGAAGTACCTCATGGACACCAACGACACCCCGCAGCAGACGCTGGTGCCGCCGCTCGTCGGCCAGACGGTGCCCGACGCGCAGAAGTCCGCGACCAACGCCCAGGTGCAGGTGGTGGAAGCCGGCAAGGAGCGCTGCGACCAGCCCACCGGCGCCATCTGCCGCCAGGACCCGGCCTCCGACGGCGCCGCCAAGATGCCGATCGACGGCACGATCCAGGTGTGGGTCTCCGAGGGCGCGCCGCTCGTCGAGGTCCCGGACGTCCAGGAGCAGTCGCTCCAGCGGGCGAAGGAGACCCTGGAGGGCAAGGGCTTCAAGGTCAAGGTCGAGGAGGAGGAGTCCTCGGAGGACCCCGGCACCGTCCTGCGGCAGAACCCGCAGAACGGCACCAAGGCCGAGAAGAACTCCGAGGTGACCCTCACCGTCGCCAAGCAGAAGCTGACGCAGCTGCCGGACGTGCGGAACCGCGACATCAGCCTGGCGCTCCAGCAGCTGAACGGCCTCGGCTTCACCAACGTGAAGCAGGAGGAGGTCGACAACGACCAGCCCAAGGGCATGGTCCTGGAGCAGACTCCGGGCGGCCCGAGCAACCAGCCGCTGGACGTCGAGATCAAGCTGAAGGTCTCCAAGGGCCCGCAGGCGACTCCGGTCACCATCCCCGGCGACCTCGCCGGGAAGACGCTGAAGGAAGTCCGGGACTGGTTCCAGAGCCAGGGCGTGTCGGTCGTGGTGGCCGGTGTCGACAAGGACGACGCCCGTGTCGTCCAGTCGGCTCCCGCCGGCGGTCAGACGGTCGACAAGGGCGGCTCGGTCACCCTGTTCACCGCGGACGTGGGCGGCGGCGGCAACCCCGGCGGGAACGGCGGGAACGGCGGGCAGCCCGGAGGCGACAACAACGGCGACAACAACGGCGAGAACAACATCGGCGGCTGGTTCGACTAGTTAGAGCCCCCACCGCGAGCGAGACGGGGAGAGCCCCGGAGTCCCGAAGAGGACTCCGGGGCTCTCCCCGTTCCCGCCGCTCCCCTTCCGGCTGCTCGGCGCTCCGTCAGCGGAGTTCGGCCGGTGGGGTGCGGTCCGCGTCGACCTTCTCCGTACGGGCCAGCTCGCCCCACACGATGTAGCGGTAGTCGGAGGTGTACATCGGGGTGCAGGTGGTCAGGGTGATGTACCGGCCGGGTTCCTTCTTGCCGGACTCCTCGGGGACCGGCTGGAGGACGTCCACGTTGTACTTCGTGGTCTCCGGGAGCGTCTTGTAGACCTTGTAGACGTACCAGGTGTCCTTGGATTCAAAGACGATCGGGTCGCCGTTCTTCAGCTTGTGGATGTTGTGGAACTTGGCGCCGTGCCCGTCCCGGTGGGCGGCGAGGGTGAAGTTGCCCCGCTCGTCCTGCGGGAGCGCCGACTTGACCGGGTCGGTGTAGTAGCCGGCGACGCCGTTGTTGAGGACGTCGCTCTCGGTCCCCTTCTTCACCAGGATCTCCTCGCCGCCGAACGCGGGGACGTGGAGGAAGCCGAGGCCGCCCCTGGTGTCGAGGGCGCCGGGGCCCTGGTCGGCCCATTCGCCGCGGACCTGGGCGCCTTCCTTGTCGGCGGCGCGGTCGGCGAGGACGTTCGTCCACCACAGCGAGTAGACGACGAAGAGCCCGAGCACGAGGCCGGCTGTGATGAGGAGTTCACCGAAGACGCTGATGAGCCCGGCGATCCGGTTGCGCGCGCGTGACACTGGGTCGGCCCTCGTCCCTTCTGGAGGTGTGGGGTCTCAGCGTCTCTGATCAGCCGAGCGACCCCATCCGAACCGTAGGGTCCGGTATGGGTGCTGTCCACCTAGGTGGGGAGGCGTGGGCGTGGAGGTGGAATCCCGCGCCCAGTGCTGCCCCACGTGGCTTGTGCCGGGTGGTGGGTGCGCTGATCGTGGTCACGCTCTGGTACCGGTCGGCTGCACGGGGCAGTCGTGGTCGGCCCGTTGGGGCGTGTCCCTCCGGACGCCGGCCGGTGCGGCCCGAAGGCCGTTCCGGGAAGGGAACCCCGCGTCGCCTGGGCGCGGGGCGGTTGGTGCGTGGCCGGGTGAGGCCGGTCTTGGACCGGTCCGCCCGGCTGGTCTTCGGTGCGGTGGTGACGACGGCTCCGCGTTCGAGACGGTCGACCACCGTGCGGATGGCCATCTGCCCGCTGGTGCGGTCGGTGATGGTCTTGGCCTGGTGGGTGAGGCCGCGGGCGGCAATGCGGCGCCAGGCGCCCTGGTCGCGGTCGCCCTGCCAACCGCAGCCGGCGCAGAGGGCCCATTTCCAGCCGGGTGTGGCGGGCCGGTCGGGGGCCTTGCGGTGCCGCAGCGGGGTCAGGCAGTGCGGGCAGTGCCGGGAGGTGTCGCGGGGCGGGACGGTGACGACGGCGATACCGGTCTCGGCGGCCACGTGCCGCGTCCACCGAACGATCTGCCCGCGCACGGTCTGTGAGAGGCGGGTGTTCGTCGTGCTGCCCATGCCACCGGCTTCCAGTGAGCGCAGGTCTTCCAGATAGATGACCGTGGCCCCAGCCGTGATGGCCTGGTCCACGGCCCACCGGGCCGCACTCCGGGCGAGGGCGTCGTTGAGACGGGAGCGGCGCTGTGCGACGCGCCGGATCTCCTCGGTCAGCACGGCCTGCCGGCCGTCCAGGGCGGGGTCGGCGAGCCGGGTGTAGTGGCGGGTCTTGGTGTGCAGGTGCTCCGAGGTACGGCGCAGCCGGTGCTGCTTGGCCAGCACACCTGCGGCGCGGAACTGCCCACCCGCCGCGAGGGCGGTGATCCTCCCGTCGTCGTGCAGCCGGAGCGCGCCCGCGCTGAGCAGGGTGTTCAGACCCCAGTCCACCCCCAGGGCCACCGTGTGGCCGCTGCGCCGGGGCTTGGGCACGGGATGGGTGAAGGCCAGATCGGCCCGGACCCTTCCGCCTGCGATGCGCAGGGTGGGCGGGTGAAGGACCGCGTTCGCCGGGACCGTGGGCGGCAGTGTGAGCGGGCACGCCACCCAGCTCCAGTCCGCGTAGGCGCCTGGGTCGGGCCGAACGGGGAGCTGCAGCCTCAGCAGCGCCCGGCGCCCGTCGTCGGCGCGCTCGATCGTGGCCTGCTGGCCGTCGCACGCGGCGAGCAGCAGCATCCCCAACGCACCCGGCGACGGTTCCAGCTCGAACACATCGACCGGAAGACGCCCGCTCCCGCGCACGTACGCGGCGATCTGGCGGGTACGGGAACGGATCACACCCGAGGGCAGGTACTCCCCGCCGGGGACCGCGCGACGTACCGTGTCCCACTCCTGCGGTGTGCGCCTGTCCGGATCGGCGGGCCACGAGGCCAGCACCCCGGCCACCACATCGGCGCGCCACTTCACCGATCGCAGCACCCGCCCGGCCTGCTCCTGCGCCATTCGCACGATGCGGTCGTTCACCCGCACACCGTCCGGCGGGGCGACACCCCAGCCCAGACGACGCAGCGCCATCCACGCCTGGGACGGCAGGCCCCGGCCCGTCGCGTCCACACCCGAGGCCAGCGCGTCCACGTCGGCGGTGTTCCAGTGCCCGGACAACAGCACTCTTGCCATTCCCGCCACCAGATCGGCGCACCAGCCCACCCGCTCCGCCAGAACGGCACCGGTGAGGACCTCGCCGGTCTTCTCGTCCACACCTGACCGGAGCAGAACGGGCGCGCAGGCGGGACGAGCCGTCTCCCCCTCGCCCAAGGGCAACCTCCGGGCCACCGGCACCCTCCCCTCACCCCTGGTGCTGTCATCCGATCAACGACACCACCACGGAAAGGTCACACATTCGACCCCAGAACATGCGGACGACATCGGTCATGGGCGCCGGAGATCGAGAAAGGAGGACATATCAGCCTACGAGCGCGGTCGGCTTTCCCTTGCTGCGCGGGCGTTCCTCGACCAGCTTTCCCCAGACGATCATGCGGTAGGTGCTGGTGAACTCGGGCGTGCAGGTGGTGAGGGTGATGTAGCGGCCGGGTTCGGTGAAGCCGGAGCCCTTGGGGATCGGGTCGATGACGGCGATGTTCGAGGGCGCGGTCTGCGGGAGGATGCTCGCCATCTCGTACGTGTAGTAGGCGTCCTGGGTCTCGACCACGATGGGGTCGCCGGGCTTGAGTCGGTTGATGTACCGGAACGGTTCGCCGTGGGTGTTGCGGTGGCCGGCGACCGCGAAGTTGCCCTGCTTGTCGGAGGGCATGGCGGTCTTGAGCTTGCCCTCGCCGTAGTGGCCGACCATGCCCTTGTCGAGGACCTTGGGCTTGCTGATGCCCTCGGCGACGGGGACGACGACGTCCAGCTTGGGGATGTACATGATGGCGAAGCCCTCGCCGGGGGCGAAGACGTCCGGCTTGTTCTCGCCCTTGGCCCAGGTGTCCTCGATGCGCTCCTTGGCCTGGTCGGTCTCCTGGCCGGCGAGCACGTTGGTCCACCACAGCTGGTAGGCGACGAAGAGGAGCATGACGACGCCGAGGGTGATGAACAGCTCGCCGACGACGACGCCGACGCTGTCCTTGGCGGCCTTCGCCTCCCGGGCGGCGCGGCGGGCTTCTACCCGCGAGAGGGGGCGTTCGGCGGCACCGTCGGCGGACGCCCCCGTGGTCGCTCCGGCCGTCGGGCGGCCCTTGCCTCGGCCCTGCTTGGCGGCGGCCCGCCGCCGCTCGGCCCGGCCGGGCCCGGGAAGGGCCTCCACGGGCCTCTCGGCCTCCTCCACGAGCGCGGGCATCTCCCGGGTCCCGTCGGTCTCGTACGGCTCGCGCACGGGCGCGTGGACGGCTTCCCGAGGGGGTTCAGGGGCGCGCGGGGCCTGGTGGGCGGCGGGACGGGCCCCGTGACCGGCGGCCGGGGCCTCGTACGCGGTGGCCGGGGCCCCGTAGCCGGGCGTCGGCGTCTCGTACCCCGGCACGGGCGTCTCGTAGCCCGTCGCCGGTGTCGCGTAGCCGGGCGTCGGTGTCTCGTAGCCCGGCACGGGGGCCTCGTAGGGGTGCGGTGCCTGGTGTCCGGGGCCGTCCGGGTATCCGGCACCCGTCGCCGTGCCGCCGCCGTCCCCGTACGACGGCTCGGCCGGGTACGGATACGGGTACGGGCCCTGCTGCTCGTAGCCGTACCCGGTCTGGTCGTACGAGCCCTGCCGGTCGTAGGGGTCCCGCTGCTCGTAGGAGGGGCTCTGCTGCTCGTAGCGGCCCTGCTCGTACGGGCGCTGCTCGGGAGCCTGGGGGCCGTGGTCCTCGGGTATCGGCTCGGGCCCGGGCTGCCCGGAGGCCCGGAACCACGGCGAGCCCGTCGTCACGCGACGGCCTTGCCCACCACCGGCGCGAGCCCCGCGGACCGGCCGACCGCTCCCTCGTCTCCGCACTGCGTCAGCCAGTTGGCGAGCATCAGGTGGCCGTGCTCGGTGAGCACCGACTCGGGGTGGAACTGGACGCCTTCGACGGGGAGTTCGCGGTGGCGCAGGCCCATGATGATGCCGTCCTCGGTCCGCGCGGTCACTTCGAGCTCGGCGGGCAGGTCGGCGGGCTCGGCGGCGAGCGAGTGGTAGCGGGTGGCCGTGAACGGCGAGGGGAGGCCGGCGAAGACGCCCTTGCCCTCGTGGACCACGGGCGAGGTCTTGCCGTGGAGCAGTTCGGGGGCGCGGTCGACGACGCCGCCGTAGGCCACGGCCATGGACTGCATGCCGAGGCAGACGCCGAAGACCGGGACGCCGGTGGCGGCGCAGTGCCGCACCATGTCGATGCAGACGCCGGCCTGCTCGGGGGCGCCCGGCCCGGGGGACAGCAGGACGCCGTCGAAGCCGTCCTGGGCGTGGCTCAGCTCCACCTCGTCGTTGCGGAGCACCTCGCACTCGGCGCCGAGCTGGTAGAGGTACTGCACGAGGTTGAAGACGAAGCTGTCGTAGTTGTCGACGACGAGAATTCGCGCGCTCACTGGCCGTCCACCGTCACATCGTTGAACGGAAGCAGAGGCTCCGCCCAGGGGAACACGTACTGGAAGAGGACGTAGACGACCGCGAGGACCAGCACGACCGAGATCAGCGCCTTCACCCCGGCGTTGCCCGGCAGATGCCGCCAGATCCATCCGTACATGACGTCCGACCGCCCCTTCCGTTCGTTACGGGCACCAGAGTACGGGGCGAGGACCCCGTCGGGGGGAAGCTGTCCGAAGCCTGTGGACAACCGGTCCCGGACCGGGCTATGCGGCGGGCCTGGCCTGGTGGAGGTCGACCGTGCCCGTGTAACCGGGAAGGGTGATGTTCTTGTGGTCGTCGACCTTCCAGCCGAGGCCGTAGGCCTTCACGTAGAGCTGGTAGTTCTGGAGCGCGGGGGAGTCCGCGAGGGCCTTGTCGAGCTTCCCGCGGTCACCGACGGCGGTGATCCTGTAGGGCGGCGAGTAGACCCGGCCCTGGAGGATCAGGGTGTTGCCGACGCAGCGGACCGCGCTGGTGGAGATGAGCCGCTGGTCCATGACCCGGATGCCCTCGGCGCCGCCCTCCCACAGGGCGTTGACGACGGCCTGGAGGTCCTGCTGGTGGATGACGAGGTCGTTGGCCTGCGGTTCGGGATAGCCGGGGGCGGCCTGGGCGTCGGGCGGGGCGTCGTTCAGCGTGACGGTGAGGCCGGGGCCGGAGATCTCGGTGGTGCCGGCGGCGGTCTCCAGGGCCTTGAGGCGGCGGTCCTCGGCGGCCGTGGAGCCGTCGTCGCGGGCGGCGAGGGTGTCCACCTCGTCGCGCAGCACGGCGGTGGACTCGTCGAGGCCGGCGTTCTTGTGGCTGCGTTCCTCGATCAGGTCGGAGAGCCTCAGCAGGGAGGCATCCGTGCGGATGTTGGTGCCCTTGGCGGTGTTGAAGCTCGTGACGAAGAGCAGCCCGGCGAGGGCGAAGACGCCCAGGGTGAGGAGGCGGACGGGGCGCCAGCGGCCGGCCCCGCCCGGTCCGACGGGGGGTTCGCCCGGTGTGTCGGCGGAATTGCTCAACGTACCCTGATCCCCTTCTGCGCCGCGGAACCACTACGCTAACGGACGCCCGGGGGGCGCAGTGGACCTGCTACGTCACATCCCGGCGACAGCCACAGTTCCCTGCGCGGTCACGCAGCGCATCGACAGGAGAGTCCCTCGTGCCGAAGTCACGGATCCGCAAGAAGGCCGACTACACGCCGCCGCCGGCGAAGCAGGCCGCCACCATCAAGCTGACGAACCGCAGCTGGGTCGCCCCGGTGATGCTGGCCCTGTTCGCCATCGGTCTGGTGTGGATCGTGGTCTTCTACGTCACCGACGGTTCGCTTCCGGTCGAGTCGATCCGGAACTGGAACATCGTGGTCGGCTTCGGTTTCATCGCCGCCGGCTTCGGTGTCTCCACGCAGTGGAAGTGAGCCACTGAGCGGCGCTTAGCGGGTCTTCCCGGTCGCCGTCAAGCTCACCCCTGAGTTTATCCACAGCGTTGTGCACAGCACTGGATAACTTACGAAGATCTGTGGATAACTCACACCGGGTTGACACCGGTATGACCGCGAACACCCGTCCACAGACGACTGGAGCCCCCTGCCTCCCGGGAGAAACCCCAGCTCAGAGGTAGGGGGCTCGGTCATGCCCAGTCGACTGTGAGAACTCGCCACTCACTGTGGATAACTCTGGGGAAAGCTCGCTTCCCCAGCTCTTCCACAGCCCTGACCGCTCAGGTGAGCGCCAGGGTCCTGCCCACCGCGACGCCCACGTCGAGGAGCAGCACCAGTCCACAGGCGCCGTACTGGATGAGCTCGCGGCGGCCCCGGGGTGCGCGCACGAGCACGTACGTCACCAGCGCGCCAGCCACGAGTCCACCGACGTGCGCCTCCCACGAGATCCCCGGACGGGTGAACGTCATCAACAGGGACAGTCCCACGAAGAGGAGCACCGGCCGCATGTCGTGACGCCGCCGGCGGGCCAGCACCACCCAGGCCCCGATGAGGCCGTAGACGATCCCCGAGGCGCCCAGCGAGGGCTGGTTCGGGGCCGCCACCGCATAGGCGAGGACCGAGCCGGACAGGCCGGAGAGCAGGCACAGCAGCGCGTACCGGGTCCGGCCGAGCTCCGGCTCGACGATCCCGCCGATCACCCACAGGCCCAGCAGGTTGAAGAGGATGTGCCAGGGCTCCTGGTGCAGGACGGTGGCGGTGAGGAGCCGGTACCACTCCCCGTCCGCGACGCCGACGACCTCGCCGAGGAGCGGGTTGGAGGCGTACCCGATCAGCACGAGTTCGTCGACGAACCGGTCGCCGAGGATCAGCACCAGCCCGTACACGAGCACGCAGATCCCGATGAGGGCCTTGGTGATCAGCCGGTCGTCGGTCCTGACCCGGCCGCCCACGAGCGTCCTCGCCTGGTTGGCGTCGGCCGCGTGCCCGGTGCCCGAGCCGGTGCGGACGCAGTCGGGGCACTGGAAGCCGACGGAGGCGGAGATCATGCACTCCGGGCAGATGGGCTTCTCGCAGCGGGTGCAGCGGATGCCGGTCTCGGTGCCGGGATGGCGGTAGCAGTGCGGCGGTCCGGACTGCGCGTCCATGGGCGGGGTCCCCTCCTTCCCGGTCAGCGCTGCTCGATCACCACGGACTCGACCACGACGTCGGTCAGCGGCCGCTGGGTCTGCGGATCGGTGGGGACCTGCGCGATGGCGTCCACGACGGCGCGGCTCTTCGCGTCCACGACCTCGCCGAAGATGGTGTGCTTGCGGTTCAGCCAGGTCGCGGGGCCGACCGTGATGAAGAACTGGGAGCCGTTGGTGCCCGGCCCGGCGTTGGCCATCGCCAGCAGGTACGGCCGGTCGAACCAGAGCTCCGGGTGGAACTCGTCGGCGAACTCGTAGCCGGGGCCGCCCGTGCCGGTGCCCAGCGGATCGCCGCCCTGGATCATGAAGTCGCCGATGACCCGGTGGAAGACCGTGCCGTCGTAGAGGGGGTCGGTGGAGACCCGGCCGGTGGCCGGATGGGTCCACTCGCGTTCGCCCGAGGCGAGCTCGGTGAAGTTCCGCACCGTCTTCGGCGCGTGGAACGGCAGCAGGCGCACCTCGATGTCGCCCGCGTTGGTCTTGAGGATCGCGTACGGCATGGCCACGGTCCGCCTTCCCTCCCTGGTCGCGTCACACCGCGGAACGGATCGCCTCACGCGTCCACGGCTCTGGCGAGTCGATCCTCGCACGACGTGACGGGCGCGAACGGCCCGCCCGCTCCCCCCGCGTGCCCCGGATGCCAGCCCCGCATGCCGGACTTCGTTCGGACAGGCATGATGCCGAAAAGGATGGAAAGGCGAAAACCCGACATCGCTCGCCACCGAGGAGGAGGAACCCGTGACTCGCATGGACAGCGTGCGCGCCGCTGCGGATTCGGCGAAGGAAAGCGTCCTGCACGCCGCGGACGTGGTGGCGCCGTACGCCGGCACGGCCAAGGACCAGGCCGCGCACTATGCGCAGGAGGCGCGGGTGCGGCTCGCGCCCAAGATGTCGAGCGCCGCTCGGCAGGCGCGCGCGCAGGCGCGGGTGCGGTACGCCGCGCATGTGGCGCCGCACGTGCCGCCGCGGGTCGACGAGGCCGCGCATCGCGCTGCGGCTCGGACCCGCTCCGTCGCCCATCAGGTGGCCGACTACACCGTTCCGCGTGTCGAGCACGCGGTCGCCGCGACCGGTCCCGTCCTTGAGGAGGCCGGGTCGCGTTCCACTGCCGCCTGGGCCGCGCTGCGCGGTCAGGTGACGCCGGACGACGTCCGGAAGATCGTGAGGAAGCAGGAGCGCCGGGCCAGGACCGGGCGTCTCGTGAGGGGGCTCGCCGTGCTCGGCGTGCTCGTCGGCGGCGCGTTCGCCGCCTGGAAGTGGTGGGACAGGCAGGCCAATCCCGACTGGCTGGTCGAGCCGCCGGCGCCCACGGAGGTGGACGAGGGCTCGGGCATGCCGTCCGCGTCGGGCGCTGCCGCGTCCGTCGAGTCGGAGGCCAGTACGCGGGTGGTCGCGGAGTCCGGGAGCGTGGTGGAGGCCGAGACCGGGAGTGCGTCGGGGATCGAGGCGGAGCCGGAGACCGGGTCGACGGAGTCCGACGAGCGCCGTTGACGGGGGACCGTCCCGTCCGGATCCGCGGCCGACGCGGGGTGCGGAGAGGGAGGAGTGCCGCTCTCCCCGCACCCTAGGCGGCCGTCGCGAGCGCCAGTCGGGTCAGCTCGACGGGGTCGCTCGCGAGCGGCGCGGCGGCGCGGAGCGTGCGGGCGGCGGGAGACGAGCCGTGCGCTTCGGCGCCGATGCGCTGCTTGATGGTGGGCGGCAGCGAGCCGCGGCGGAGCGGCGCCCAGGGCTCCGCCCGCCGCTGCGCCACGACCCTCGCGGTGCGCTCGGCGGCGGCCGGGGCGGCGGCGGGGGCGGCCGGCTCCTCGGGCTGGGTCACCGGGGCCTGGCTCCGCGCGGCGGCGGGGGCCGCCAGGCCGACGGAGGCGAGCAGGGCGAAGAGGACGGAGATGAAGGCGGTCCAGAACTGCTTGACCTTGGCGGTGGCCATGGCCCCTCACTTTCGCTGATGCGGCGTTCTCGGATGGTTCATTTCGGGTTGCGCGCTTTACATACCTTTCTCATGATCTGTATGCGCACCCGGATCCCGCGGAGCGACGCCGCGTCCGCGCAGTTCTTCCGATGAACACCACCCGTCCGGATCAATACCCGGACCAGGGGTCAAGCGAGCCGGCGCTTGAGGTACCGGCTGAGGGGGGTCTCGACCGCCTTGTGGACCAGGTAGGACAGCACCAGCATCCCGGCCGTCGTGGCGCCGACGAGGACCCACGGATGGACGCCGCGGGGCGAGAAGTGGCCGAAGACCTCCCAGCCGATGAACTCGTGCAGGAGGTAGAGGGGGTAGGTGAGCGCCCCCGCGACCGGCAGCCACCGCCACTGGGCGCCGGAGAGCTTCCCGGTCGCGACCAGCGCCATGACCCCGAAGATCACCGCGATCACGGCGATCACGGGCCAGCCGGCCTGCTCGTTGATGTGGGGGATGTGCCGGAACTTCTCCATGGAGGGCACGAGCGAGGCGCAGAAGCTGACGCCGACGATGCCGAAGAGGAGCAGGTTCGGGCGGAAGCGGTACATCAGGTAGAACGCCATTCCGGCGATGAAGAACCAGCTGTACTCGGGCATGACCAGCGTCCGCAGCGGTCCGGGTTCGGCCTTGGCCGTGAGGATCGTGGCCGCGCCCCAGACGCAGCAGAAGAGGACCACCCGCTGGTAGGTGAGGCCGATCCACACCAGGACGGCGAAGAGCAGGTAGAAACGGAGCTCCGCGAAGAGGGTCCAGTAGACCGCGTCGACGGGCCGGACCCCGAGCGGTTCCTGGACCATCGTGAGGTTGGCGAGGACCTCGTGCCAGGCGAGGCGGGCCCGTTCGCCCGGGACGACGGCGAGGGTGACCGTGGTCGCGACGACCGCGAACCAGTAGGCCGGATAGAGCCGTACGACCCGGGAGACGAAGAAGGCCTTGAGCGGCCGGCCCCAGGCGCTCATGCAGATGACGAAGCCGCTGATCACGAAGAAGAGCTGGACGCCGAGGTAGCCGTACGAGGTGAAGCGGGACACCTCGGGGAAGACCGTCCACGCGGGCCGGTCCCATGCCTCGGCGCCGATCGCCGTGTAGTGGAAGGCGACCACCATGAGCGCCGCGCCGAGGCGGAGGCCGTCGAGGACGTACAGGCGCCCGCGCTTCCGCGCTCGTGGGACTCCGGGCAGGGCAGGCAGGGGCTCCTGGCCCGCTATTCGGCCAGCGGGCGGCGCGGACTGCACCAGATTGGACACTTGGGTCTACCCCCACCTCGAATTCACCCTCACGCCATCTCAGAGTGGTGGCGGCAGTGGCGCGGGGCCGACCTTAGGTAGGCCGAAGATCACCCACAAGGTGCAAAGCGCGTGATTCAGAGCTCAGCAACCGTCCGTTCCGCTGAAGCGCGGCCCTCACCTGCACCCCACCTGCCCCGAATCCCACCCACGAGCGCGTGAGCTGCGTCACACCGCGTCACAGTCGTCGCCCGCCCGGTGTCCTGTGGTCGAACCCCTGAAGGGGACCGGCCCGGGAGAAGTCCGGGGCGCGGTCCTGGACGAAGGAGACGACGCCATGGGCGGGAACACCGAAGTGGTCGTGATCGGCGGCGGGTACGCCGGGGTCATGGCGGCCAACCGGCTCAGCGGACGCGCGGACGCGCACGTGACGGTGATCAACCCCCGTCCGTCCTTCGTCCCCCGGCTCCGCCTCCACCAGCTGGTCGGCGGCAGCCACCCGGCGGTCGTCCGGTACGAGGAGGTCCTGGCGGAGCGCGTCCGGCTCGTCGTCGACTCGGTGGACCGGATCGACGTCCGCGCGCGCGTGGTCACCCTGGAGTCGGGCGCCACGGTCGGCTACGACCGGCTCGTCTACGCCGTCGGCTCCACCGGCGCCCGCCCGGAGGTCCCCGGCGTCGCCGACCACGCCCACCACGTCGCCGAGCTGGAATCGGCCGAGCGGCTGCGCGCCGCCCTCGCGGACCTGCCCGCAGGCGCCCCGGCCACCGTCGTCGGCGCCGGCCCGACCGGCATCGAGACGGCCGCCGAGATCGCCGAGGCCGGCCGCCCGGTGACGCTGGTCTGCGGCGGCGTCCTCGGGCCGTACCTGCACCCCAGGGCGCGGCGCTCGGCCGCCCGCCGGTTCGCCGCCCTCGGGGTCACCGTGCTCGACGGCCCCGGCACGAAGGTGACCGAGGTCACGGCGGAGGCCGTCCGGCTCGCCGACGGCCGCGTGGTGCCCGGCGGCCTCACCGTCTGGACCGCCGGCTTCGACGTCCCCGACCTGGCGACGCGCAGCGGACTGCGCACCGACGCCGTCGGGCGCCTGCTCACCGACGAGACGCTGACCAGCGTGGACGACGAGCGGATCGTCGCGGCCGGGGACTGCGCGGCCCCGTCGGACCTGCCGTTCCGGATGAGCGCCTATGTGGCCGGCTGCCTCGGCGCGCACGCGGCCGACACGGTCCTGGCCCGGATCGACGGCCGCCGCCCCGAGCCGGTGGACCTGGCGTTCCACGCGATGTGCCTCAGCTTCGGCCGCCGCACGGCGATCTTCCAAATCGCACACAAGGACGACCGGGCGATGGGAATCTACGTCGGCGGACGCGCGGGCGCGAAGCTGAAGGAACTCGCCTGCGCGTTCAGCGTCAAGCACCTGACCGAAGAGGCCCGCAAGCCCGGTGCGCACTCCTGGCCCAAGGGCGGCGAGGTCCGGCCCCGGCGGCTGCGGGAGCGCGCGGTCCGCACGACGGACGCCCCCGAGCACGCGGTCTGATCCGGCGGACCGAGAACGGGGAGAGAGATGAACGGCGAGCACACCACGGACCCGGCGACCGAGGCCTTCGTCGCTTACCGGAACCTGCTCTTCACGGTGGCGTACGAGATGCTCGGCTCGGCCGCCGACGCCGAGGACGTCCTCCAGGAGACCTGGCTGCGCTGGACCGGCGTGGACCTGGCGCGGGTCCACGACCAGCGGGCGTACCTGGTCCGCATCACCACCCGCCAGGCCCTCAACCGGCTGCGGACCGTACAGCGGCGGCGCGAGGCGTACGTCGGGCAGTGGCTGCCCGAGCCGCTGCTCACCGCGCCGGACGTCGCCGAGGACGTCGAGCTGTCCGAGTCGGTGTCGATGGCGATGATGCTGGTCCTGGAGACGCTCACGCCGACCGAGCGGGCCGTCTTCGTGCTCCGCGAGGTCTTCGAGGTCGGGTACGAGGAGATCGCGGCGGCCGTCGACAAGACGCCGGCCGCCGTCCGCCAGATCGCCCACCGGGCCCGCAAGCACGTCGACGCCCGGCGGTCCCGCGCGGCGGTGTCGGCCCGGGAGGCGCGGGCGGTCGTGGACTCCTTCCGGCGGGCCCTGGAGACCCGCGATCCGCAGGGCTTCCTGGCGCTGCTCGCCCCCGACGTCGTCCTCGTCAGCGACGGCGGCGGGATCAAGCGGGCCGCGCTCCGGCCGGTCGTCGGCGCCGACAAGGTCACCCGCTTCTACCTGGGCGGCACCCGCAAGCACGACGCCACGGTCACCACCGAGCCGACCGTCGTCAACGGCGCCCCGGCGCTGGCCGTGCGCGTCGACGGCGAACTGGACGGCGTGATGGCACTGCGCGTCGAGGGGGGCCTGATCAGCGGCCTCTACTACGTCCGCAACCCCGAGAAGCTCTCCCACGTCCTGGCCGAGACCTCCCTCACCCTCCACTGAGCCCCCCAGCACCGGAAAGGACCCGGAGATGCCCGGACGGACCGTCCCCACGACCGCGAGCCCCCGCCCCGCCTTCCACCGGACCGTCAAGGTCGCGGTCGCCCTCCAGACCCTGGCCCTGTTCTTCCAGGCGGGCACCGCCGGAGCCCTGCTCGTCTCCCCGACGGGCGCGCTCCTGCACGACGTCGGCTCACGGGTGATGTACGGCGCCTCGATGCTGTACGTGGTCGCCGCGGTGGTCGCCTGGCGTCCGGGCGGCGGCGGCCCCCGGCCGATCCTGTACGCCTCCGGGCTCCTCGTCCTCGCCTCGGTCCAGGTCGCCCTGGGCGTCGCCCACCTGCCGGCGCTCCATGTGCCGCTGGGCGTCGCGATGGTGGTCCTCAGCACCCTGGACCTGGTCAGGTCGGTCGCGGGCGGTACGGCTCCGCGGGGGGCACGGGGAGCGGCGGTCCCGCACCCGGTCGCCGAGCGGTAGGCCCGGCCGCGCGGTGGCACCGCCCGTCGGCGTGCGTCCGGGTCAGGCCAGCGCGGCCGCCGCGGCCTCGGCGAAGGCCTGCGGGTTGTCCAGCATGATGTTGTGCCCGCAGTCCGGGATCTCGACCACGCCGACGCCCGCCGCCACGAGCTCCGCGGCGCCCGGCAGCGGGCCGGCGGCCCGCGGGAGCAGGAAGGTCCGCGGGATCCTCAGGTCCCGCAGCAGCTCCCGCATGACCGGGTCCGAGCCGCGGACCAGCTGGACGGCGCTGCGGTGCAGGGCCTCGCGGCCCGCGAGCCGCATCGTCGACCACCAGTGCGCGCCGGCCGCGTCCCGCACCTCGGCCCAGCCGCCGGCAAGGAACTCCTCCTCGGTGTAGGCGGCGATCCCGGTGCTGCCGACCGCGCCGCGCTCCGGCTCGGCGGCGTCGAGGTTGGCGTCGACGAGCACCAGCTTCGACACCAGCCGGGGATGGCGGGCGGCCAGCACGACGGCCACCGAGCCCCCCATGCTGTGGGCGATCACCTCGGCCCCGACGGCACCGGCGGCGGTCAGCGCCTCGGCGAGCGCGTCGGCGTGCGATTCCAGGGAGTAGTCGAAGTCCGTGGGCCGGTCGCTGATGCCGTGTCCGAGCAGGTCGATCAGCAGGGAGCGGTGCCCGGCGAGCAGCGGGTGCACCGCCGTCTCGGTCCAGTACGCCGGCGAGGTGGCGCCCAGCCCGTGGACGTAGACACGGACCGGCTCGACCCCCGGCAGCTCGACCCAGCGGATCAGGTCGCCTCGGGGGGTCACGGCGGCGGTGCGCACAGTCTTCTCTCCTGACGTCGATTCACTTGGCGTACGCCGTACGGACGTACGGAGGTACAGGTATACGCGCGTACGGACTTTCGCATGCACGGGGGTGTACGCCTGTGCGGGTGTACGGCGTGTACGGGGGAAGTCCGTGCCGGGAGACGTCAGGAGGCGATGCCCTCGTAGGCGATGACGTGATCGACGTTCGCCCGTACGAGGTACTCGCCCGGCACCGAGTTGCGTTCCCCGTACCGCTGCGCCAGTTCGCCGCCCATGTACCGGCCGCCGATCCTGGTCGCCCACTCCCTCAGCTCCGCCGGGTCCTCGGTGAACCGCGCCGTGCATTCGAGCGTCACGTACGCGTACGGCGCCTCCATGTCGTCCACGCAGAGCGCGAACCGCGGCTCCCGCCGCAGGGCGTGGGCCTTCACCGAGGCGTGCCAGGTCGTGAAGACCACCTCGGTACGGCCGTCGGCGGTGTCGTCCAGGAGGAACCACACCGGGGTGACGTGCGGTCGGCCGTCCTTGCGGTGGGTGGCCAGCTTGCCGGTGCGGGTGCCGGTCAGGACGAACGCCCGCCACTGTTCCCGGGTCATCGGACGCATGAACGGAACTCCTTGCGTACGGGGCCGGGCGCGGGGGGGGGGGGCCCCGGGGGGGGGGGGCCCCCCCCCCGGCGCCCCCCGGCGGGGGGGGGGGGGGGCGCTTTGGCACTCCTCACTGTGAGGGGCCCCCCCCGCGGCCCCCACCCCCGCGGG
>NZ_JBIBJV010000003.1:59138-282636 GCF_042958885.1 Streptomyces sp. NPDC007945 | reverse complement strand
GGGGGGGCGGTCCACCGCCCCCCCCCCCCCGGGGGGGCCGGGGCGGGGGCCCCCCCCCCGGCGCGGGGGGGGGGGGGGGGCGGGGGGGGGGGGCCCCCCGGGGGGGGGCGGCCCCCCCCCCCCCCGGCCTCCCTGGTCAGTCGGTCAGAGGGAAGAAGTCGATCAGCATCATGTCGCGGACGCCCTGCTCGGCACCGTCCGCCGGGGTGATCGCCGAGACTCCGTGGAACACCCGGCGGTCGTCGATGACGATCGACTCGAAGGGCTGGAGCAGGGTGGTGCGGAAGATCGGCTGCTTGTCCCGGTCGTAGAGCCGCGACTCGCCGCCCGCCACGTCCTCGCGGTTGATCAGCACCTGGGCCACGAAGTGGTGGCCGTCCTCGTGTATGCCCTCCGGGGCGGGCATGGAGGACTCGTCGCGGCCTGCGGTGATCCGGATCTGGTGCACGCCGACGCCCGCGGTGGCGCGGTCGATCTCCCCGGGCAGGTTGTCGAGGAAGGCGAGCACGATCCTGCGGAGCACCTCGGAGGAGGCCACCGCGTCGGCGAGCGGCTCGAAGCGCCGCTCCACGCCGCCGAACAGGGCGTTCACCTCCGCCGACTGCTCGAACACGGCCGAGTCGGTGGGCGCCAGCTGGTCGTTGGCCAGGCGGAACCGCCCGTATCTGCGCTGACGGAAGGTCGCGCCGTCCGGCAGGTAGGCGTCCACGGGCAGATCCGCCCAGGACCTGATGAAGTCCTTGAGCGCCCGTTCCGGGCAGCCGGCGAGCGCGTCGCCGAGCAGAGCGGGAGACGAGTGGTGGAACGGGATGGTCTCGATGGCAACGGACATGCCACGTACTCCTGTCGGTCTTCGGTCTGTCGGTCAGTCAGTCAGTCAGTGGGTCGGTGAGCCGGTGGGTCGGTGAGCCGGTGGGGGCAGGGAAACAGGGAGCAGGGGGACGGGCGGGGATCGGGCGGGGTCCGGGCGGGGATCGCCGTCGCCTATCGCCCGCCGGCCGCCGTGAGCAGCGCGTCCGGCTCCTCGGCGGCCTCCTCCGGCGCGTCGGCCGGCACCCCGGCCACCCGGAACCCGGACGCGGCGGCGACGACGGCCGCCTCGACCTCGGCGCTGCCGGCCCCGCGGAACCGGAACCGGCCGCCGACGTGCTCGTAGTACGCGTCCGCCAGCGGCAGCACCTCGCCGACCTCCAGCAGCGCCTCCGCGTACAGCCCGGGAACCCGCCCGGTCATGGAGGTCACCTCGGTGATCCGGCAGGGCCGGGCCTCCGGGGCCGGGACGATCAGGAAGCCGCCGACCTCTCCGCTCGCGCCGGGCTCCCCCTCCGGGATCGGCAGCCGCATCTGGAGCTGGAACGCCGCGTCCATCAGGTCGTACCCGTGGACCTCACGCCAGACGAAGGGGATCTCGGCCCCGCCGACCCGCGCGCCGACCTCCAGGAAGCTGCACCGCGGGGTCCCGGAGGAGCGGTCGACGAACACCTCCAGGTGGAAGACGAGGGGCTCGTCCGACAGGGCGCGCAGATAGCCGGCCGCGGCCTGCCTGATCGCCTCGTTGACGGCCTCGTCGTCCTCCTCGACCGAGCCGAGGAACTCCCCCGACCGGAAGCCGAGGCAGGTGTTGACGTACCGGGAGGCCCGCAGGTGCCGGATCGCCTCGCCGGTGAACACGCCGTCCACGTGGTAGATGAGCCCGGGGTGGAAGCGCTGGACCATCATCGGCCCGTCGCCGAGGCGCAGGGAGGCCAGCTCCTCGGGGCCGTCGAGCTTGGCGACGCCCTCGCTCGAACTGCCCATGACCGGCTTGACGACGACCGGCCAGCCGTACCGCTCGGCGAAGGCGAGGACCGTGGCCTCGTCGGTCGCGAGCGCGAACTCCGGCAGTTCCAGGCCGGCTTCCGCGACCGCGGAGGCCATCAGGTACTTGTCCCGGAACTTCGCGAGCTGTTCGGTGCGCTGCCCGGGGCAGTCCCACTCCTCGCGCAGGGCCGCCGCGATCAGCAGGTCGTCCTCCTTCAGGGCGACGATCCGCTCGGGCCTGCCGTGCCGCACGGCCAGCACCCGCACCGCGGCGCGCACCGCCTCCAGGTCGTCCGTGCGCTCGACGATCACGAGGTCCCCGGCCTCCTCCGGCACGGAGGGCAGGCCCACCTCGGTGGAGATGTACGAGACGTGGTGCGTGGAGTGGTCCAGGTACTCGGCGTAGCGCGCGTACCGCTCGCGCCAGCGGTTGATGACGACGATGTGCGGGAGGCCAGGAGCCCCGGTGGTGGTCACGACGCTCCGCCCTCACCCTCGATCTCGTACATGCCGTCGCCGTCGAGGTAGTGGATCGTGCCGATGTCGCGCATCACGACCTCCTCGATCTCGTGGAAGAGGCGGACGAAGCCGACGTAGGTGCTGTCGTTGACGGTGGGGACGACCGTGCCGCCCAGCGGGACGAACTGCGAGAGGTCGTGGAAGCTCTCCAGCCGCTCGACGGCCTCCAGGTGCCGCAGCGACTTCAGCGTGCCGGTCTTGGCGGCGACCAGACCGACCGAGGCGAACCAGCGCTTGATCTCGTACGGGTCGTCGCAGCGCTCCGCGAAGCCCTCGGGGTTCGTGAACGCCTCGACGGTCCAGTCGAAGGGGGACTCGCCGGTGGCGTGCTGCACGTAGTGCGGGAGGTCGCCGCCGCAGATGCGGGCGCCCAGCTCGATCAGCACCGGGCCCTCGGCGGTGAACTTGAGCTCGATGTGGGAGGGGCCGTGCTTGATGCCGAGGGCGTCGAGCACCTCGAAGGCGTACGGCACGAGCTGGTCCTGCACCTCGCCGTGGCGGGGCATCAGGTGGACGGAGTTGCTGATGTCGTGGACCCCGTTCACCGAGATGCGCGAGGTGGCGATGATGTCGGTGACGTGGTGGCGGCCGTCGCGGCTGACGGTGTTGACCATGTACTCGCCGCCGAAGAGGTGCTCCTGGGCGACCACCCCTTCGTTGACCTCGGAGAAGACGTTCGCGGCGCCGGTGAGCTCACGGAAGGCGCGGGCGCTCTCCTCCGGGGTCGAGCAGAAGTGGACGCCGTCGTTGGCGGCGCTCTTGACCGGCTTGACGACGATCCGGCGGCCGAGGTCCCGGTGCCAGTCGGCGAGCTCCTCGGCGCTGGTGGCGAGGATCTGCCGGGCGCCGCGCACCCCGGCGGCCTTGATGGTCTCGATCATCGTGAACTTGTCGCGGCGGGCGGCGCTGTGCCGGGTGCCGTTGGTCGGCAGGCCCATGGCCTCGCTGAGCCGGTCGGCGAACTCGACGCCGAACTCGCTGCCGGAGAAGACGGCGATCGGCTGGTAGGCGCCGACGGCCCGGATCGTCTCGTCGAGGTCGCCGAGGTGGACGATGTTGTCCTCGTAGAGGGAGAGGTCGAGCGAGCCGGCGAAGGCCGGGGGGATCTCGGCGGTGCTCTGGACACGGACGCACCGGTATCCGGCCTTCTCGAACTCCGGCGGGAAGAAGCGCGCGGGCGCGAAGGCGTCGACGATCGCGACGTAACCCTTGATGGTCACGGGAACTCCTTGCTGGGGTGGACATCCCCACGCGGCTGCGCGTGGGCGGGGAGGCGGGTCAGGACGCGGACTCGGCCAGGACCGGCGGCGCGGGCTCCGCGGCCGGGCCGGGCTTCCTGGCGTTGCGGAGGCCGCCGGCGAGGGCCAGGGCGGAGAGGGTGGCGCCGGCGGCGCCGATGATCACGAAGGCCCACATCGGGCTCATCGCGTCCTGGACGGTGCCGGAGAGCGGGGCGCCGATGCTGTTGCCGAGGGTGAGCGCGGCGCTGTAGCAGCCCATCACCACTCCGCGGGCGCCGGCCGGGGCCAGTCCGCTGGCCGCGCTGGCCGTCGAGGCGAAGGCGGGCGAGCACAGGGCCGCGGGCAGCACCATCGCCAGGCACAGCCAGCGCCAGTCGCCGGTGGCGAAGCCGCCCACGACGGTGGTCAGGCCGACCAGGCCGGAGATCAGGGCGAAGGACGGCGGGTTCTTCAGCGTGCCGTAGACGAGCGCGCCGAGGAGGGAGCACAGGCCGCAGACGGTGAGGACCAGTCCCGACCACTCCACCTGTCCGGCCTCGCGCAGGCCGCCGACGATCGCGACCTCGTAGCCCGCGGTGGCCAGGGTGGTGGCGGTGGTGGCCATGAGCACCGGGACGAGGGCGGGGGTGAACCAGGTCCTGAAGGGCACCTTCGCCGGCTTGGCGGAGGGTGCGTCCGTCCCCTTGACCTCGTCCCTGACCTGCGGGTTCAGCAGCCACAGGCCGATTCCGGCGAGGGACACGATCAGGCCGAGGCCGCGCATCGACACGTCGCTGGAGATGGCGGTGGCGATGGTGACGCCGAGCGCCGGGCCGACCATGTACGAGATGTTGGAGGTCATCGCGTCCAGCGCGAAGGCCGTGTGCCGCTCCTCCTCGGGGATGGCCACGGCGAGCCTCAGCCGCACGATCGCGAAGCCGGGAAGGTTGAGCAGACCGCAGGCCACCGCGGAGACGGCCAGCGCCTCGTACGGCAGGGCGGGTCCGAGGCCCCAGAAGAGCGCCTGGCCGGCCACCGACACGGCGAGCACCCGGCGCACTCCGTAGCGGTCCATGAGTTTGCCCTGGACCGGGCCGCCGATGGCGACACCGACGGTCCAGAGGGCGATCACCAGGCCGGAGGCCCCGAAGCCGCGGCCGAGGCCGAGGACGACGCCGAGGTTCATCACGACGGGGATCGCGACGACGGCGATCTTCGCGAAGAAGCCGAGCACCATGAGCGGGCCGATGCCCGGGTGGGCGACGACCTTTCTGTAGCCGTCCATGCGCATGTCAGCGGTTCCGTTCCCCGGTCTCGGCGTCGGTCGAGGCGTCCGCCACGCCGACGGCCACCGCGATCTGCCGCAGGAAGGACCGGTCCGTGAAGGCGTGGCGCTGCCAGAGGGATTCGAGCTTCGCCGGCAGGGCCGCCCGGTCCTCCAGCTCGCAGGTGATGACGATGTTGGGGTGCTCGACCCCGTCGATCGTGAGGGTCTGGGTCCGTACGACGTCCAGCTCGCGGGTCACGTCGGCGACGAACTCGGGGGACAGCTCGCGGACCGGGAACTGGAGGCACACCCGCTTGATGCCCTCGCGCGGTTCCGGGTGGGCGGGCCAGCTGCCGTCGAGGATCGACAGCAGGACCTCGTAGGTGTTGAAGTCGGTGGACGCGATGCACGGGGTGGTCGTTCCGGTCACCCGGGGGTTGATCTCCAGGATCTGGTAGACCCCGTTCTCGTAGATCATGTCGAGGCCCACGGCACCGGTGAAGCCGACCTCGTGGCAGAGGCCCTTCAGCTTCTCGGCCACCGGGGCGAAGTCCCGGTCGTGCGGCTCGCGCGGGGCCACGTAACGCAGCCGGCCGAAGTTGAAGACCGGGCCGAGCTCGGCCGGTCCCTGCCACACCCGGGGCTGGACCACGTACTCGCCGTCGGCGCCGACCACCTCGACCGAGCAGATCTCACCGGAGACGCACTGCTCCAGGATGAAATTGCCGTGGTGCTCGCCTTCGGTCAGGTGGCGTTCGAGGGCGGCCTCGTCGGGAATGGAGACCATTCCGGCGCCCATGCAGTCCCAGAGCGGCTTGCTGATCAGCGGATATCCCATGTCGGATATCTGGAGCAACACCGCGTCCGGGTAGGCGGGAATCGCCAGGCCCCGGCCGGCGAGGACGTCGTTGTCGACGAGCAGGCCCGGCGGGGTGTCGAGCCCGTGGCGCTCCAGGAGACGCTTGGTCTCCCACTTGTTGCCGGTGAGGGTGACCGCGTCCAGGCTGTGGGCGGTCATCGGGATGCCGACCGTTTCGAGACGGCGCTTCACCACCGCGTCACGCAGGGCGTTCTCGTCGGCGATGGACAGCGACACGACGCCGTCGGCACCCCAGGCGATGACCTTCTTGGCGAGTTCGTCCGCGGAGATGTCGCCGGGGACCTTCTCGGATTCCCCGGGGAAGTCGCCGGGTCCGCATTCGCCGTCGGTGTAGAAGAGCTTGGCCTCGATGCCGTCCTTCTGGAAACGCCCTTCGAGCGCCGTCAGAAAGGGCTTGGTCTGCTGGATCTCAATAGAACGCAGGAAAGCGATTCTGCGCATGATTCACCCCTTCGGGGAATTTTCAGAAGTCGCGCGACGCGTGCCGTCCAGCGCGATGAGAAGACTCTCTCAGCGGGCGCGGTCCTGGTGGAGAGATACTCGGTGTCCCAAAGTGGACAGACCAGAAGAGGTTCTCGACAAATGGAGCGTTCAGGGACACAAAGCCCCGATGGCACGGCTCGGTTGGCGCCGGAATCGCCGGCCGTCTACGCGTGGGCGTTGCGGAACGGCGTGCTTCGCGACTCCGACCTGACCGTAGCGGAAAACGAACTCGGGCTTTCGCACGCCGAGTTGACCGGAGCGCGGGACAACCTACTCGAACTCGGCCTGCTACTGCCCGCCGGCCGCGGAGACGGCTTGATTCCGGCGGATCCCACGATCGCAGAGATGGCGGTCCGCGCCCCGCTGGAACAGGAGATCCGGCGCCGGCAGCAGGAACTGGTGGACCTCCACACCCGGCTGCGCCCCCTGGCACCCCTGTTCACGCAGCACGAGCGCACGGGGCGGCGCGCCGACGGGGTGCGCACCTTCGGCGAGGCGGACGAGGTCCGCCGGGAGCTCTCCCTGATGACCCGGCTGTGCACCGAGGAGATGGTCAGCATCCAGCCGGGCGGCGGCCGCAGCTCCGACACGCTGCGCGGCATCATCGAGGAGAGTCTGGGGATGCTGGACCGCGGGGTCCGGCTGCGCACGCTCTACCAGCACACCGCCCGGGCCAGCCTGAGCACGCAGATGTACGTGCGGACGGTGTCGGCGGCCGGTGCCGAGATCCGTACCACCGCCGAGGCGTTCGACCGGATCATCATCTTCGACCGGGAGACGGCGTTCGTGCCGCAGCAGCGGACGGCGGGCGGGCCGCAGGGCGCCTCGGTCGTCACGGACCCGACGGTGGTGGGCTTCCTGTACCGGATGTTCGAGAGCCTGTGGGAGTCCGGCCGCCCCTTCGACGCGACGCCGCCCGACGCGCCGCAGCCCCCGGAGGCGCTGAGGCTCACGATCCTGCGGCTGATGGCCGCCGGCCTGAAGGACGAGACGATCGCCAAGCGACTCGGGATGGCCACCCGCACGCTGCGCCGCCACGTGAAGGACGTCACGGACGAATTGGGGGCGGAAAGCCGATTCCAGGCGGGTTACAAAGCCCACCAACTGGGACTCCGACTTGACACGGACGAAGCCGAATAGCCGCTCCGGCGGCGGCAACAGCTCTATGATCCCGCCAAGTTGGCCGTAACTATCTGGTCACCACACAGACAGGCGAGCTACCCTTCGCCCCGTTTTGCGCGATGACCACCCCCACATCGGAGTCAGCCATGCAACCGCAACAGTCCGTGACGCCCGTCCTCAGCGCCAAGGCTCGTGCGGCGTACGTCAATCTGCTACGCCGGGATTCACAGCGAAGACGCCTCCCGGACCTTTCCGACAACTGCCCGGACTCCGCGGACGCGGACGCGGACCGGGAGGCACTCCAAGAACTGCTCTCCATGGGCATGCTGGACACGGACGATTCCGTTCCGGACAAAGTGATCGCCGTGGACCCGGGAATCGTCGAGGCCCGTCTGGGCGCGCAGTTGCGCTCCTCGGCACTGATGATGCTCGAGGAGGCGCGCAATCTCACGGAGCTGCTCCGCCCGCTGATCGCCGAGTGCCGTCCGGCCTCGGGCGCGTCGGACGGGGTGCCGATCGTACGGATCGAGGGCAAGGCCGCCATCAGCTCGATCGTGAACGAAGCGGTGCAGCAGTGCGCGAAGGAGCTGTTCACGGCGCAGCCCGGCGGCCCCCGGCCGAAGGCCACCCTGCACGCGATCCGCCGGCAGACCGAGGCGCTGCTCGACCGCGGGGTCAAGGTGCGGACCCTCTACCAGCACACCGCCTGGCACGACGGTCCCACCCGCGACTACGTGAGCGAGATATCCGCGCTGGGCGCGCAGATCCGGACCCTCGACGAGTTCTTCGACCGGCTGATCATCGTGGACCGCGCCCTCGCGGTCATCCCCGCCAACACCGCCCGCGACCAGGCCGTCGTGGTACGGGATCCGGCCGTGGTGCGGTTCCTGGCCGAGGTGTTCGAGCGGAACTGGCAGCGCGCCAAACCCTTCCAGGGTTCCCGCACCCCGAACGAGTCCAGCCAGCTGAGCGGGGCGCTGCGGGAGACCATCATCCGCTGCCTCATCCACGGCGACAGCGACAACGTGATCGCGAAGCGCATCGGGCTCAGCACCCGCGCGTACGCCTCCCACCTGGCCAGACTCAAGGCGGACCTCGAAGCGGAGACCCGCTTCCAGCTCGGCTACCGGCTGGGCCAGCTCGCCGGAGCGCAGTCCTCCGCCCCCGAGGAACCGGCACACGAGAAGGGCGGGGCGTGAGGCGATCTGCTGATCGCCTCACGCCCCGCCCGTGGTGGTGGGGGAGAGTCCTTTCCGGCCAACCGCATGCCCCGCGGGGGCTTCGCCGCGGAGGCCTACCTCACAGCGGTCTTCGCCGCGACGGTCTGTGGAGCAGCGGTCCGCGGGGCGACGGGCTCCGGGGCGACAGGCTCCGCGGTGACCGGCTCCGCGGTGACGGGCTCCGCGGTGACGGGCTCCGGAGTAGCGGATTCCGGGGCGGCGGGCCCCGAAACGGCGTCCTGGGGCGCGGCGTCCGGCCCCGTGATCCGTTCGGCGGCCTTCGTCCCGGCCGTCCGGCCCGGGCCGCGGATCGCAGCCAGGGCGTGGTAGCCGACCAGGGTCACCAGGGTGCCCAGCGCGATGCCGCTGACAGAGAAGGTGTCGGTCACCTGGAGGGTGACCCCGCCGATGCCGAGCACCGAACCGGCCGCGATCGGAACCAGGTTGACCGGGTCCGAGAAGTCCACGCCCGCCCTGATCCAGATCTTGGCGCCGAGCAGGCCGATCATCCCGTAGAGCACCACGGTGATGCCGCCGAGCACGGCACCGGGGGTGGCGGCGACCAGCGCGCCGAACTTCGGGCAGAGGCCGAAGACCAGCGCCGCCGCGGCCGCCATCCAGTACGCGGCGGTCGAGTAGACGCGGGTCGCGGCCATCACGCCGATGTTCTCCGCGTACGTGGTCGTCGGCGCGCCGCCGACGACCGAGGACACCACGGTGCCGAGACCGTCGCCGAGGATGCCGCGGCCGAGCACCGGGTCGAGGTCCTTGCCGGTCATCTCGGAGACGGCCTTGAAGTGGCCGGTGTTCTCGGCGAGCAGCGCGATGACACCGGGCAGGACGAGCAGGATCGCCGAGGTGCTGAAGCTCGGCGCGTGCATGGTGGGCAGCCCGAACCAGTCGGCGTCGGCGACCGCGCCGAGCTGGACCCGGAGGTGGCTGGTGACCTCCCCGGTGGGGCCGGGCGCGGTGATCTGCCCGAGGGTCTGGTCGAGCACCCAGGAGAGCACGTAACCGAAGACGAGGCCGACGAGCACCGCGAGACGGCTCCAGAACCCGCGCAGCAGCACGCCGGCGGCGATCACGACGCCCATGGTGGCGAGCGCGGTCCACTGGTCCTGGGGCCAGTAGATGTCGGCCACCACCGGGGCCAGGTTGAGTCCGATCAGCAGCACCACGGCGCCCGCGACGACCGGTGGGAAGGCCTTGTTCACCAGGCCGGGCCCGGCGAAGTGGACGAGCAGGCCGACCGCGGCGAGGACCAGGCCCGCCACGAGGATGGCGCCGGTCACGGTCGCCGAGCTGCCGCCGGCCGCCCGGATCGCGGCGACCGCGCCGACGAAGGACGCGCTCGTGCCGAGGTAGCTCGGGATCTTGCCCTGCACCACGAGCAGGAACACCACGGTCGCGATGCCCGACATCATGATCGCGAGGTTCGGGTCGAGCCCCATCACGACGGGGAAGACGAAGGTCGCGCCGAACATCGCGACGACGTGCTGGGCCCCGAGGCCCACCGTGCGCGGCCAGGAGAGCCGCTCGTCCGGCATGACGGCCGCGCCGGGCCGCGGGGCCCGGCCGTCACCGTGCAGCCGCCAGCCAATGCCGAGGATCCGCTGGATCGGATCCTGCGTTCCCTTCATGGTCGTTCCTCCGGTCGCTGACGTTCGATAGGGGTGGGTTGAGGGGGGCGGGTTCGAGGGAGCCGGTGCGGGGTGCGGGGGAGGCGGAAGAGCCGGAAGCGTCGGGAGAGGGGGGCTCAGACCCCGACCTGGACGGTGATCCCCGCCAGCGCCTCGTCGGCCCGCGCGTCGGCCCGGTCCGGACCGTCCGCAGTGGCGATCACGTGGCCGAGCCGGGTGCGGACGCCGCCCGCCGGACCTTCCTGCCCGCCCCCGACGCCCGCGCCGAGGTCCACGTACGACCGGACGGCCGCCGCGTACGGGCTGGCGAGCAGTCCGCGCAGTCCGTGGAAGACGCCGTGCCGGGCGGTGGTGATGTAGCGGAGGGCGGCGGGACGGAGCCCGTGGGGACTGATCTCCGGCCGCTCGCCGAGGACGGACTGGAGGTACACCCCGGCCGCGCTGACCCCGGTGGCGTGCTCGATCAGCTCCGTGACCGGCGCCTCCGGGGCCGCGGTGCCGACGGTGAGGAGCCGCGGCCCGTCCGCCGTCAGCTTGAGCGCGGTGTGGGCGAGCCCGTCGCGCAGGCCGAGCGCCGTCAGGCCGCGCTCCACCACGGACAGGATCGCGAAGGCGGTGGCGTCCGGCAGGCCGGAGGGCAGGGTGTATCCGGCCACGCGCCGCACCGGGCCGTCCTCGTCGGTGGCCCGCAGCATCGCCAGGTGCCCGAAACGGCCGGCCCGTAACACGGACTCGACCCGGTATTCGGTCCCCTCCAGGTACTCCTGGACGAGCGCCACCGGCACGGGGGCGGTGCCCCGGGCCGGGTCGCCGCGCCGTTCGAGGACGCGTTCCACGGCCTCCGGGAGCTCCCGCGCGTTCCGCACGACGGCCGCGCCCGACGCACCGGGGCTCTCGGCGGGCCGCACCACGACCGGGTAGGCGAGCCCGGCGGCCCGGCGCCGCGTCTCGGCCGTCCCGGAGAAGCGGACGGCCAGGGTGCGCGGCCCCGGCACCCCGTGGGCCAGCAGGATCTGCGCCGTCCTCCGGCGGTCGCGGACGACGGCCGCCGCGCCCGGGGGGTGACCGGGGAGCCCGAGGACGTCGGCCACCGAGGCGGCCAGCGGCGCCAGGGGCTCCCGGTCGGCCGCCACCCCGCCGACGCCCTGCCGGAGGCAGTACTCGGCGAGCCGGCCGACGGCCTGCTCGGGTCGTCGGAGATCGGCCACGACGACACCCGCGTACCGCGCCCGCGCGTCCTGCCTCCGCCCGGCCCCGGCCCGGTCCGTCGCGAGGTGGACCGGGACGCCCAGCGACCGCGCGGCCGTCAGCACGCTCTGCGCCGTCGCGCCTCCCGCGCCGCCGAGCAGCAGGACGGGCCTGCTCATTCCGTCAGTTCCCGTACGCCCGGCTGAACTTGCCGGTGATGTACGCGCCGGAGCGGACGGGCTCGTGGCGGGCGGGGTTGTCCGGGCCCGCGCAGGTGGGGATGCACTCGATGAGCGCGTCGTACGCGGGCTGGTGGAAGAACGGCACCGAGTACCGTTCCTGTCCGGCCAGTTCACGCGGCGGGTTGACCACCCGGTGGACCGTGCTCACCCACCGGTTGTTCGTCCAGATCGCCATCAGGTCGCCGATGTTCACGACGAACGAGCCCTCGATGTACGGGACGTCGAGCCACTCGCCCGCCTTGTCCAGCACCTGGAGACCGCCGGCGCCCTGGTCCTGGTAGAGGATCGTCAGGCTGCCCCAGTCGCTGTGGACGCCCTTGCGCAGCTGCCCGGGGGCCGGGGGCTCGGGCTGCGCCGGGTAGTAGTTCGCGGTCAGGTTGGTCATGTGGTTCTCGATCTTGTCCTCGAACCAGTCCCCGGGCAGGCCGAGGGCGAGGGCGAACAGCCGCATGATGTCGTCGGCGAGCACCTCCATCGCCGCGTAGTAGCTCCGGTACGCCTCGGCGAATCCGGGCAGCGCGGGCCACTGGTTCGGGGTGGCGAGGGCGGCGTCGGCATCGGCCGGCAGGGCCTGCCGGCCGTCCGGCTCGCCCAGCCGGTTGACCGTGAAGGTCTCGGAGATGTCCGGCAGCGCGCGCTCCTGCTCGACCTCGGCGTCGGCGTTGGAGGCGGCCAGGCTGCCCTTGCGCCCGAAGCCCCGCATCAGCGGGTCGGCCGGGTCGGCCAGCACGCCGTTCTTGACCTCCGCGGGCAGCGCGAAGAACTCGCGGGTGGCCCGGTACATCTCGGCGATGGTGGACTCCGCCACGCCGTGCCCGACGATCACGAGGAAGCCGCTGGTGCGGCACACCTCGTCGATCACCGAGGCCAGGCGGGCGTCCGCGGCCTCGCTCGTCCTCGCCGAGCTCAGGTCGATGACCGGGACGTAGCCGTCCACCACGGTCACTTCGGCGGCCGTGTCGGCCGCGCTCTCCATGTTCAGTACCGACATGGCCTCATCTCTCCCTCAACCCCACCGCGGCGGCGGGGGCTCCCAGTCCCGTACGAGCTCCAGGAAGCCGGCCGCGTCGCCGACGGAGGCGAGGGTCCCGACCTCCTGCTCACGCAGGAATCCGCTGGACGACATGCGGTTGATCATGCGGTGCATGCGGTCCCAGTAGCCTTCGACGTTCAGCAGCGCCATGGGCTTGCCGTGCCGGCCGAGGATCAGCCAGGCCCAGACCTCGAGGATCTCCTCGACGGTGCCCACCCCGCCCGGCAGCGCCACGAAGGCGTCGGCCAGGTCGGCCATCTTCTGCTTGCGCTGGTGCATGGTGTCGACGATGTGCAGTTCGGTCAGGCCCTGATGGGCGACCTCCGCCTCGACGAGGTGCCGGGGGATCACTCCCGTGACCCGGCCACCGGCGGCGAGGGCGGAGTCGGCGACCACCCCCATGAGGCCGGCCGCGCCTCCGCCGTAGACGATCTCGTGTCCTGCCGCGACCAGTTCCTTGGCGAAGAGGGCGGCAGCCTCCTCATAGACGGCCCGGTTCCCCAGGGCCGATCCCGCGTAGACCGTGACGCGCACGGGCACCTCCGTTTCCCGGTGTTCCGGTCAGGGGCTGACGCGCCCGAACTTCTCGAACGCCTCGTGGGTCAGCGGCATGAGCCGGGCGAACTCCGTCTCCATCTGCTCCGCGACGACCTCGATCTCGCGCTGCGGGTGGGAGATGTACGCGGCGTCCGCGCGGTTGGTGCGCAGGCCCAGGAAATGCATCAGGGAGCGGGCGTTGCAGGTGGCGTAGACGGTGGAGAAGGTCGCGACCGGCAGCACCATGCGCGCCAGCTCACGGGAGATACCGGCGTCGAGCATGCGCTGGTACTCGCGGAAGGCCGAACGGTACGCCTCGCTGGTGGCCTCGCTCATCAGCTCGTAATCCTGCTCGCTGCCCGTCACGTAACGGTAGTGGCCGGGCTTTCCCTCCTGCTTGAGGGCGCGGTCGCGGTCCGGCACGTAAAAGACGTTCTTGAGGTCCTTGTACCGGGCGCTTTCCTCGTTGAACGACCACATTCGGTGCCGCATCATGTGGCGGATCGTGAAGATGGGCGCGTGGACCAGAAAGGTCATGGAATTGTGCTCGAAGGGGCTGCCGTGCCGGCTGCGCATCAAATAGCGGATGAGGCCGCCGATGTAATCGTCGCCGCGCTCCTCACGGTGCGCCTCCTCACCCGCGGTGGAGACCCGCGCCGCCCGTACGACCCCCAGGTCGGACGCGGTGTGGTCGACGAGCTCCACGGAGATCTGGCTGCGAAGCTCGATCTCGGGGCCGAGGAGGGCGGTGGCGGCGGTCTCGGTCTCGAGGGCCGGGCTGATCGTCATGGTGTGTCCTCCGGGTGACTCGACTTGTGGTCGGGGAATATCGGCTGGAGCTCCGCTTTTCGGCTGCCTGGCTCAGTCCCAGCCGTGGTCCGCGGGCGTGTCGGTGCTCACCGTCACGGTGGCGGCCGGGACGACCGGCTCGCCGGCGGCCGCGATCCCGCCCGAGGTGAGGACGGCGAGGCCGGCGGCGGTGGCGATCGCCGCGTTCCGCGCGATGCGGCGCGCGGCGGAGGTCTTCGTCGTCAGGGCGGTGATCGACATGTTCAGGGCTCCTGTTCCCGGTGTGTGGGCGGCTCGTCCGCTCACGAGTTCATTCTTGGAAATCGCCGGGAGGGAAATAAGGTCAGACTTGTGCAGTGCACAAGTCTGAATCCCCGGCGGGAACATGCAGCAGACGACATTCCGCTTGTACGTCTCCCCGACGCACATGACAAAGCCCCGTGCCCGCCGTTGACAATGAAGTCGACGACGGGCACGGGGCCTGACGGTGCGGCGCTCTCACCGATCAATTCCGCAGAAAACCCTCGCGTTTCCGGGCGGAATAACGGGTTCTACGGGGGATTCCTCCTGGAGGCCGGCCGTCCGCTCCCGGTCGTGGACCTCCCGGACGGCGGTGGTGGCGGTGACCACCGCCGCCCGCGCCAGGTTCAGCGCCTCGCGCGCCGCGTCGAGGTCCCGCTCGGGAAGCCGGACGACGACGTCGGTGGCGCACTCGATGAGATGCAGCGCCGTCCGGGCCAGCCGGTCGTCACAGGGAAAACCCTGCTGGACCGCCTGGTGGGCGGTCTCCAGCAGCTGAGCGGCGCTCAGCGCGCTCTCCTTCGTGTCCAACTCCGACCTCCTGGGGAAAGGGGAACACTTCCGGCCGGAGAGACTCTGCGCCCGCCCGACGGGCCGCCGTAAGGGTCACAGGAGTGCAGCTGCACGGACCTGCACGGTCGCCCGCGCCGGGAAGCGGACGCGGAAGCGGACGCAAAAATGCCCCCTGACCTGCGTTTCCACAGGTCAGGGGGCATTTCCAGGGTGGAGCCTAGGGGAGTCGAACCCCTGACATCTGCCATGCAAAGACAGCGCTCTACCAACTGAGCTAAGGCCCCGGAACGAGGACAGCGTACCGGTTCTCCGCCGGTGCCGGGCAAAAGGTGGGGACTCCCGGTGAACGACCACGCTCCGTAAGATGCTGACCGGGGTTCGCAGTGGCGAACCAAGGGATGGGGAGAAGTGATGGACGCAGCGCAGCAGGAAGCCACGGCAAGAGCCAGAGAGCTTCAGCGCAGTTGGTACGGGGAGCCGCTGGGGGCGCTCTTCCGTCGGCTGATCGACGATCTCGGGCTCAACCAGGCCCGGCTCGCCGCCGTGCTCGGGCTCTCCGCGCCCATGCTGTCCCAGCTGATGAGCGGCCAGCGCGCCAAGATCGGCAACCCGGCCGTGGTCCAGCGCGTCCAGGCCCTCCAGGAGCTCGCCGTGCAGGTCGCCGACGGCAGCGTCAGCGCCGTCGAGGCCACCGACCGCATGGACGAGATCAAGAAGTCCCAGGGCGGCTCGGTCCTGACCGCCGCCGGCGGCCAGTCCCCCAACGGCTCGGGCGCCCCCACCGTGCGCCGCGTGGTCCGCGAGATCCAGTCGCTGCTGCGCTCCGTGGCCGCCGCCGGGGACATCATCGACGCCGCCGACTCCCTCGCCCCGGCCCACCCGGAGCTGGCAGAGTTCCTCCGGGTGTACGGAGCCGGGCGCACCGCGGACGCGGTCGCCCACTACGAGTCGCACCAGAACTGACACGGCGGACGCACGACGGACGGGGAGCGGCACAGCGCGATGGGTGAGGTCTTCGCCGGCAGGTACGAGCTGATCGACCCGATCGGGCGGGGCGGGGCCGGCGCGGTCTGGCGCGCCTGGGACCACCGCCGCCGCCGTTACGTGGCGGCCAAGGTGCTCCAGCAGAGCGACGCGCACACCCTGCTGCGCTTCGTCCGCGAGCAGGCGCTGCGGATCGACCACCCGCACGTCCTGGCCCCGGCCAGCTGGGCCGCCGACGACGACAAGGTCCTCTTCACGATGGACCTGATCGCCGGCGGCTCGCTCGCCCACGTCGTCGGCGACCACGGCCCGCTGCCGCCCCGCTATGTGTGCACCCTCCTCGACCAGCTGCTCTCCGGCCTGGCGACGGTGCACGCGGAGGGCGTCGTCCACCGGGACATCAAGCCGGCCAACATCCTGATGGAGGTCACCGGCACGGGCCGCCCGCACCTGCGCCTGTCGGACTTCGGCATCTCCATGCGCAAGGGCGAACCCCGGCTCACCGAGACCGACTACGTCGTGGGCACGCCGGGTTACTTCGCTCCCGAGCAACTCCTCGGGGCCGAGCCCGACTTCACGGCGGACCTGTACGCCGTCGGGCTCGTCGGGCTCTATCTGCTGCACGGCACCCGGCCGGACTCGCAGGCCCTCGTGGAGCACTTCCTGGCCCATGGCACCCCGCCGGCGCCGGCGAGCGTCCCCGAGCCGCTGTGGCAGGTCCTGGCCGGGCTGCTGCAGCCCGATCCGCAGGCCCGCTTCCGGACGGCCACGGGCGTCCGGAAGGCGCTGAGCGCCGCGGTGGAGATGCTGCCCGAGCCGGCGGCCGGAGAGCAGCCGGTGGAGATCCTCGACCAGATCGGTCCGCTGCCGGCCGGCTTCGGTCCCGAGGGCCCGGTGGCCCGCCCGATCCAGGACGCCCCGCCGCCGTCCCGGGAGGCCCCGCCGGCCCCGCCGGCCCCGCCGGCCCCGCGGGTCCCGGTCGCCGCGCCCGGTCCCGTACCGGCCGCGCCGGTTCCGTACCCGTCGCCCCAGCCCGCCCCGGATCCGTACCGGCCGGTGCCCGCCGCGTCCGAGACGGGCAGCTTCCATCTGCCCCCGCCGGCCCCCCGGCCCGCTCCGCCCGCCGCGCCGAACCCGTACGCCGCCGCGCCCGCCCAGGCACCCACGCAGGCGGCGCGACCGGTCCCCGTACGGCGTCCGGGACCGCCCCCGAAGGTGGCGGTCCCAGTGCTGCTGCTCGCGCTGGTGTCGCTGGCGGTCGGCTTCTGGGCCCTGGCCCAGGTGTAGGCCCTGCCCGGGGTCAGCGGGTCGCCCTGCGGGCCAGCAGCGTCCAGGCGCCGAGGCCGACGAGCAGGACGGTGCCGAGGCCGAGTCCGCCCGCCGCGACGACGGCCATCGTCGGGTCGTCGGCGGCCTCCGCGTCCGTCGCACCGCTCGCCGCGGCGTCCCGGTCGTCGGCGGTCACCTGGAAGATGCCCGGGTCCCCGGCGTAGTCGGGCCCGGGCTGCTTCGCCCCGGTCACGTCGACCCGCAGGATCAGCGGCAGCGGCTGGTCCCCGTACTTCGCGGCGATCTTCGGGCTGAGGGTGGCGCTGAGGTAGTACCAGCCGGCGAACCGCATGCCGTTGGTGCCGTCCTCGTACGCGGAGCGGTTCTTGTGGTCGACCGGCCGCCGCGGGTCGAGGGCGACCCGGGCCGGGTCGCCGCTGTAGCTCACCGTCTTGAGCTCGACGAAGCCGCGCGCCGGGTTGGTGAGGCCGAGCGCGAGCGCGTTGCCGACCAGGTCGTCGCCGGCGTCGCTGCTGCCCAGCTCGGCGGTGGTGAAGAGCTGCTGGCCCCAGTCGACCGGCACCCGCCAGAAGAGGGTCTGGCCGGGCCGGATGTCGGCCCGCCACTCGCCCCTCTCCAGGGAGACGGCGTCGTGGAGGCCGTTCCCGCCCTGCCGCTTCCGCTGCTCGGCGGTGACCGGCGCGGGCGTCCCGGAGGGCCAGGAGCCGGGCAGCTCGTCCGGCCCGTTCTCCTTCAGCAGCGGCTCGGTGACGTGCTGGAGCTCCAGCTGCCAGTCGCCCGGGGCGGAGGCGGCGTCCGAGTCGCGCTCGACCACCACGTAGTACGCGCCCGCCTCCTGGCAGCCGGAGACGTCCGGGTCGACGATCCGGCGCGCGTAGGCGGCCAGCGGCCGCCCGTAGTCGCCGGCCCCGAAGTTGACGTCCTGGTAGCCGCACTCGACGCCGGAGCCGTCCTGGACGGAGATCCGGAAGCCGTCGCCGTACGCGGCCTTGCCGCCCGGCTCGGGCACGGCGACCGCGGAGACGTACGTGTTCCTGGACGTGTCCAGGTTGAGCCGGTAGTAGAGCTTGCCGTCCTTCTTCAGGGTGTCCCGGTAGGTCCGGCCCGGCTCCAGCGGCTTGGCGTCGGCACTGGTGCCGGCGCCCGCGATCCGCTGCGCCGAGGGGTCGAAGGAGTACGGGGGCAGGGGGGCCGCCTCGGCCGCCCACGCGGGCAGCGCGGTGACCGTGCCGATCGCGGCGGCGGCCGTCAGGAGCGCCGCGGCCCTCCGCGTCCGGGCCGCGGCCCTCCCCCGACGCCCTGACCGGCGCCCTGCCCCGTTCCCCGCCGCGGCCCCCGCCTGCGTGCTCACGCGCTTCTCCTCGTCGTGTCTCCGTCACCGCCCCGCCGACGGCCGCCAGGGCCGTCGTGCCGGTCCATCCTGCCCCGCCGACGGCTCCGGTGTCCGCATCGGGGCGGGATCGGGGGAGGGCCGCTCCCACCCCACCCGACTTCGCGAGAGCAAGCATTTTCTTCGCTTGAGCGAACTCGATGGTGTCGGCCCGGGGATCCCGGACGGATCATCCCGCGCGGGGGCCGGAACGCCGAAGGTCCCGGCCACGCGAGGCGTGGCCGGGACCTTCGGCGTTCAGATGGGGTGGGTCTCAGACACCGGAACCGGACGGCACGGAGTCGGTCGCCTCCGTCCACAGGTCCTGCTCGGCGCGATCCGCCTGGATCTGGCGGTACACGAGGAGCCCGCCGATGGCGGCCAGTGCGACCAGGAGCAGCTTCTTCACCGCGCGACCTCGTCTTTCGTTGACGTAGGAGACTTCTGACGCCCACTCTACACATCGACCGATACCGATCGGTGACCTGTGCGAGCGCCAAACCTCACACAACGAGATCGACCCGGACGGAGGAACCGTCCGGGTCGATCTCTTCTGTGGGGCTAACAGGATTTGAACCTGTGGCCTCATCCTTATCAGGGATGCGCTCTAACCAACTGAGCTATAGCCCCGCCGCGCTTCTCGGTTTGTCCCCGTCGCGCTGACTCCTGAACATTAGCGCACGTGGGGGCCAGTCCCAAAATCGCCCGGAGCCGAGGGCTCCCGAAGGGCGCGCGGGCGGCCCCCTCGCCGGCTACTCGTCCTCGGCCAGCGTCAGCTCGACGCCGCCGACGAAGCCGGCGGACAGGTTGTAGATGAACGCGCCGAGGGTCGCCAGGGCCGTCATCAGGACCACGTCGATCACCGCGATCACCGAGGTGAACATCAGGACCCGCGGCAGCGACAGGAAGGACTGCAGGTCGAAGCCGTTGGACTCGTTGGAGCCCGTGGCCTCGCTGATCGTCCCGCCGACCGTCGAGAAGACGCCCATGGCGTCCATGACCATCCACAGCACCGCCGCCGCGACGATCGTGCAGATGCCCAGCGCGATGGAGAGCAGGAAGCTCACCTTCATCACCGACCACGGATCGGCCTTCGCCACCCGCAGCCGCGCCTTGCGGGTGCGGGGCGTGGTGCGCGCCCCGGTCCGCGGGCGGCGCACTCCGCCGCCCGCGGCCCCGCCGCGCGCCTGACCGCCCTGCGTCGGCGCGCCGTAGGCCTGCGGCGGGTGGTACGGGCCCTGCTGCTGCCCGCCCTGCCGCTCGCCCGGCAGCGGCCCGCTGTAGGCCTCGTAGGGGGGCTGCTGCCCCCGTCCGTCCGTCACCGCACCCCCCTGGGAGTCCGTGGCCGAGCCACGGGCGCCGTACGCGCCGGCACCTGCAGAAGCTCCGGCGGCCGCCGAACCGGCGCCCGTGGCTCCACTCACGCTCTACTCCTCGTGATCCCCGGTCGCAGGCTCCGTGCCCTCGACCGATTCCTCGGCCTCGACTGCCTCGACGGCACCCTCGGCGTCGACGACGTCCTCGCCGTCCTCGTCCTCGCTGCCGGCCTCGGCGTTCCGTGCGATGCCGACGACGGCATCGCGCTTGCCCAGGTTGATCAGCTGGACGCCCATGGTGTCACGGCCGGTCTCCCTGACTTCGTTGACTCGCGTACGAATCACACCGCCGGAGAGCGTGATGGCGAGGATCTCGTCCGTCTCCTCCACCACCAGCGCGCCCACGAGCGAGCCGCGGTCCTCCACGATCTTGGCAGCCTTGATGCCGAGGCCGCCACGACCCTGGACGCGGTACTCGTCGACGGGGGTGCGCTTCGCGTACCCGCCGTCCGTCGCGGTGAAGACGAACGTACCGGGCCGGACGACATTCATCGAGAGCAGTTCGTCGTCGGCGCGGAAACTCATGCCCTTGACACCCGAAGTGGCGCGTCCCATCGGACGCAGCGCGTCGTCCGTGGCGGTGAACCGGATCGACTGCGCCTTCTTCGAGATCAGCAGCAGGTCGTCCTCGGCGGAGGCCAGCTCGGCGCCGATCAGCTCGTCGTCGCTCCCGTCCTCCCGCTCCCGCAGGTTGATGGCGATGACGCCGCCGGAGCGCGGCGAGTCGTAGTCCTTCAGCGCGGTCTTCTTCACCAGGCCCGAGCGGGTGGCGAGGACCAGGTACGGCGCGGCCTCGTAGTCGCGGATCGCCAGGATCTGGGCGATCTGCTCGTCCGGCTGGAAGGCCAGCAGGTTCGCCACGTGCTGGCCGCGGGCGTCCCGGCCGGCGTCCGGCAGCTCGTACGCCTTGACGCGGTAGACCCGGCCCTTGTTCGTGAAGAAGAGCAGCCAGTGGTGGGTGGTGGAGACGAAGAAGTGGTCGACGATGTCGTCCTGCTTCAGCTTCGTCCCGCGCACGCCCTTGCCGCCGCGCTTCTGCGAGCGGTAGTCCTCGGTCTTCGTCCGCTTCACGTAGCCGCCACGCGTGATGGTGACGACGATGTCCTCCTCGGCGATGAGGTCCTCGATGGACATGTCGCCGTCGAAGGGCACCAGCTTGGAGCGCCGGTCGTCGCCGAACTTCTCGACGATCGCGGTCAGCTCCTCGCTCACGATGCCCCGCTGCTTCTCCGGGGACGCGAGGATCGCGTTGTACTCGTTGATCTTCGCCTGGAGATCGTCGTGCTCGGCGACGATCTTCTGGCGCTCCAGGGCCGCGAGCCGGCGGAGCTGCATCTCCAGGATCGCGTTGGCCTGGATCTCGTCGATCTGGAGGAGGGTCATCAGGCCCTCGCGGGCGATCTCGACCGTCTCGCTGCGCCGGATGAGGGCGATGACCTCGTCGATCGCGTCCAGCGCCTTGAGGAGGCCGCGCAGGATGTGGGCGCGCTCCTCGGCCTTGCGCAGCCGGAACTTCGTCCGGCGGACGATGACCTCGATCTGGTGCGTCACCCAGTGGCGGATGAACGCGTCGAGCGAGAGGGTGCGCGGCACGCCGTCGACGAGCGCCAGCATGTTGGCGCCGAAGTTCGTCTGGAGGTCGGTGTGCTTGTACAGGTTGTTGAGGACGACCTTGGCGACCGCGTCGCGCTTGAGCACGATGACCAGGCGCTGGCCGGTCCGGGACGAGGTCTCGTCGCGGACGTCGGCGATGCCGCCGATCTTGCCGTCCTTCACCAGGTCGGCGATCTTCTGCGCGAGGTTGTCCGGGTTGACCTGGTAGGGCAGCTCGGTGACCACCAGGCACTGGCGGTTCTGGATCTCCTCGACCTCGACGACCGCGCGCATCGTGATGGAGCCGCGGCCGGTGCGGTACGCCTCCTCGATGCCCTTGCGGCCGACGACGAGCGCGCCGGTGGGGAAGTCGGGGCCCTTGATCCGCTCGATGAGCGCGTCGAGGAGCTCCTCGTGGCCGGCCTCCGGGTGGGCCAGGTACCACAGGGCGCCCTCGGCGACCTCGCGGAGGTTGTGCGGCGGGATGTTGGTCGCCATGCCGACCGCGATGCCGGCGGAGCCGTTGACCAGCAGGTTCGGGAAGCGCGCCGGGAGGACCGTCGGCTCCTGGTTGCGGCCGTCGTAGTTGTCCTGGAAGTCGACGGTCTCCTCGTCGATGTCCCGGACCATCTCCATCGACAGCGGCGCCATCTTGCACTCGGTGTAGCGCATGGCCGCGGCCGGATCGTTGCCCGGGGAGCCGAAGTTGCCGTTGGAGTCGACGAGCGGCATCCGCATCGACCAGGGCTGGGCGAGGCGGACGAGCGCGTCGTAGATCGAGGTGTCGCCGTGCGGGTGGTACGTACCCATGACGTCGCCGACGACGCGGGCGCACTTGTAGAAGCCCTTCTCGGGCCGGTAGCCGCCGTCGTACATCGCGTACAGCACGCGCCGGTGGACCGGCTTGAGGCCGTCCCGGACGTCGGGCAGCGCGCGGGACACGATGACGGACATCGCGTAGTCGAGGTACGAGCGCTGCATCTCGGTCTCGAGCCCGACGGGCTCGATCCTCAGCTGCTGGCCCTCTTCTTCTTCGGTGGTCACGGGGGGGTTCTCGTCGGCCATTGCTGGTGGTCAGTCCTTTCGTGCGGTCAGCTGAGACCGACTCAGATGTCGAGGAAGCGAACGTCCTTGGCGTTGCGCTGGATGAAGGAGCGCCGTGCCTCGACGTCCTCGCCCATCAGCACCGAGAACAGGTCGTCGGCCTGCGCGGCGTCGTCCAGGGTGACCTGGCCGAGGACGCGGTGCTCGATGTCCATGGTGGTGACGCGCAGCTCCTCGGCGTTCATCTCGCCGAGACCCTTGAAGCGCTGGATCGAGTCGTCCTTGATCCGCTTGCCGTTCCGCTTGCCCAGCTCGACCAGGGCGTCGCGCTCGCGGTCCGAGTAGGCGTACTCGAAGTCCTCCCGGCCCCACTTGATCTTGTAGAGCGGCGGGCGGGAGAGGTACACGTGCCCGTGCTCGATCAGCGGCCGCATGAAGCGGAAGAGGAAGGTGAGCAGCAGGGTGTTGATGTGCTGGCCGTCGACGTCGGCGTCCGCCATCAGGATGATCTTGTGATAGCGGAGCTTCTCGATGTCGAAGTCCTCGTGCACACCGGTGCCGAAGGCCGAGATCAGAGCCTGGACCTCGGTGTTCTGGAGGATCTTGTCGATCCGGGCCTTCTCGACGTTCAGGATCTTGCCGCGGATCGGCAGGATGGCCTGGTACATCGGGTTCCGGCCGGACTTGGCGGAGCCGCCGGCGGAGTCGCCCTCGACGATGAAGATCTCGCACTTGGTGGGGTCGTTCGACTGGCAGTCGGAGAGCTTGCCCGGGAGGGACGCCGACTCCAGGAGGCCCTTGCGGCGGGTGAGGTCACGCGCCTTGCGGGCGGCCACGCGCGCGGTGGCGGCGGTGATGCCCTTGCGGATGATGTCCGCGGCCTCGTTCGGGTTGCGGTCGAACCAGTCCGTCAGGTGCTCGTGGACGACCTTCTGCACGAAGGTCTTCGCCTCGGTGTTGCCGAGCTTCGTCTTCGTCTGGCCCTCGAACTGCGGCTCGCCGATCTTGATCGAGATGATCGCCGTCAGTCCCTCGCGGACGTCGTCGCCCGTGAGGTTGTCGTCCTTCTCGCGGAGCAGCTTCTTCTCGCGCGCGTACTTGTTGACGAGCGTCGTCAGCGCGGCGCGGAAGCCCTCCTCGTGGGTACCGCCCTCGTGGGTGTGGATCGTGTTCGCGAAGGAGTACACGCCCTCGCTGTACGACGAGTTCCACTGCATCGCGATCTCGGCGGAGAGCAGGCGCTCCTTGTCCTCGGCCTCGATGTCGATGACGGTCGGGTTGATCAGCTCGCCCTTGCGCGAGTTGAGGTACTTCACGAAGTCGACGATGCCGCCCTCGTAGTGGTACGTCACCGTGCGCGCGGCCGGCTCGTCGGCCGCCTCGGCGTCCGGGTCGTCGGCGCCGACCGTGGCCTTGGCGGACTCGCGCTCGTCGGTGAGCGTGATCGTCAGGCCCTTGTTGAGGAAGGCCATCTCCTGGAAGCGGCGGGAGAGCGTCTCGAAGGAGTACTCGACCGTCTCGAAGATGTCCGGGTCGGACCAGAACGTGACCGAGGTGCCGGTCTCGTCGGTCGCCTCGTGCTGCGCGAGGGGCGCGGTGGGGGCGCCCATCTTGTAGTCCTGCGTCCAGCGGTATCCGTCGGTCTTGATCTCGACGGACACCTTGGTGGACAGCGCGTTCACGACGGAGACGCCGACGCCGTGCAGACCGCCGGAGACGGCGTAGCCGCCGCCGCCGAACTTTCCGCCCGCGTGGAGGACCGTCAGCACGACCTCGACGGCCGGCTTGCCCTCGGACTCGACGATGCCGACGGGGATGCCGCGGCCGTTGTCGACCACGCGGACGCCGCCGTCGGCCAGGATCGTGACGTCGATGGTGTCCGCGTGACCGGCCAGGGCCTCGTCGACCGAGTTGTCGACGACCTCCTGCACCATGTGGTGCAGGCCGCGCTCTCCGGTCGAGCCGATGTACATGCCGGGGCGCTTGCGCACCGCATCCAGGCCCTCGAGGACCTGGATGTTGCTGGCGGTGTACTGAGTGTTCTCGTTGGGGTTGCCGGAATCGGCCACGAAGCGCCCTTTCTGGCACAGCACAGGCCGTGCTCCGGGCATAGGGGAGCCGGCTGCGTCGTTCGACAGTTCCGCAGTGTGGCGGGATTGTCTCCCAGTCTACCGGTACCGCCGACACTCATGGGGGTTTGCCGGTACCTGAATGCGCATGTGCCGCCCTCCGCGCCCCCGAGACGACTCCCCATATCCGGACAGGGTCTCCAGAGCCCCCTGACGGCCACCTAGCGCTTCGAGCGGTGACGGGTAGTGGCACCTCGTCGCAAGCAGGCGTCGTGCCCCTGTTGTGGGCATGCGTTCCGACCGGGCGGGGCGGGTGGGCGCAGCGCCCACGCGACGGCGCCCGACTGCCCGGGCCCGCGCCCCGAGGACCCCGCGCCGCACAGGTCAGCCGTACGTGTCCCCGGGTCCGACGGACCCGGGCGCCCGCAGCGGCCCGTACCGCCGCGGCCCGCTGCCCGGACCCAGCACCTTGATCAGCCGCACCGTCCCGTGCCCGAGGTCCTCGTTGAGCCGGGCGACCAGCGTCGGGGCGAGGAGCCGCAGCTGCGTCGCCCAGGCCGTGGAGTCGCACTGGACGGTGAGCACGCGCGCGTCCGGCTCCTCCTCGTACTTCACCGGTACGCAGTGCTTCGCGAGGTCCTCGCCGACGATCTGCGGCCACCGCCCCATGACCCCGCCGACGGCCGCCGGCGTCTCCCAGCCCCGCTCGGCGAGCAGCCGGTTGATCGCGGCGCCGAGCGCCATCGGGTCGCGCCCGTCGGCACGGGCGCCGGAGCGCAGCCCGCCCCCGCGCCGGGCCTGCTTCTTCTGCTGCGCGGCCGCCCCCCGCGCGCGTGCCTGCTCCTTGGCGGCGCGCAGCGCGACCCGGGCGAGGTCCACGCCCGAGGGTTCGGGAGCCGCCGGCTTGTCCACAGCCTGTGGGGAAGTTTCGTCGGCGGCGCTCATACCCGCTCCACCGTCCCTCCGGACACCTCGTACCGCGTCCCCTTCAGGACGCCCGGCACGTCGTCGTCGACCGCCGCCGTCACCAGGACCTGCTCGCCGTCGGCCACCAGCTCCGCGAGCCTCTCGCGCCGGCGCGCGTCCAGTTCGGCGAAGACGTCGTCGAGGACCAGGACCGGCTCGTTGCCCTCGGAGCGCAGCAGGTCGTACGAGGCGAGGCGGAGCGCCAGCGCGTAGGACCAGGACTCGCCGTGGCTCGCGTACCCCTTGGCGGGCAGGTCTCCGAGGCGCAGCAGCAGTTCGTCGCGGTGCGGGCCGACGAGGGTGACCCCGCGCTCGATCTCCTGCTTGCGGGCCTCGGCGAGGGCGGCGATCAGCTGCTCGTACAGCTCCTCGCGGGTCTGCCCGGTGCCGGGCGCGGAGGGCCGGTACTTCAGCAGAATCGGTCCGCCTCCGGGCGCGAGCTGCTCGTACGCCTTGTCCGCGAGCGGCTGCAGGGTGTGGACGAGGTCGAGCCGCTGGGCGAGCAGCTCGGCGCCGGCGCGGGCCAGGTGCTGGTCCCAGACGTCGAGCGTGGAGAGGTCCATGCCGCGGCCGCCGTGCCGCCGGGCCATGGCGGCGGACTTCAGCAGGGTGTTGCGCTGCCTGAGCACCCGCTCGTAGTCGGAGCGCACGCCCGCCATGCGCGGCGCGCGCGCCGTGATCAGCTCGTCGAGGAAGCGCCGGCGCTCCCCGGGGTCGCCCTTGACCAGCGACAGGTCCTCGGGCGCGAAGAGCACGGTCCGCACGATGCCGAGCACGTCGCGGGGTCTGACCTGCGAGGACCTGTTGATGCGGGCGCGGTTGGCGCGGCCCGGGTTGAGCTCCAGCTCGACGAGCTGGGAGCGCTCGCCCTGGGTGACGGCGGCCCGGATGACGGCCCGCTCGGCACCCATCCGCACCAGCGGGGCGTCGGAGGCCACGCGGTGGCTGCCGAGGGTGGCGAGGTAGCCGACGGCCTCGACGAGGTTGGTCTTGCCCTGGCCGTTCGCCCCCACGAACGCGGTGACGCCCGGGTCGAGGGGTACCTCGGCCCGGGCGTACGAGCGGAAGTCGGCCAGCGAGAGATGCGTGACGTGCATGGTGGGCGCCGGCCTTCCCCCGGTCGCTGTGCACCGGGTGGTGCACAGCCTGTGGATTGCTACTTCTTCTCGACCGCGTGGCCGCCGAACTGGTTGCGCAGCGCGGCGATCATCTTCATCTGCGGCGAGTCGTCCTGGCGGGACGCGAACCGCGCGAACAGCGACGCGGTGATCGCCGGCAGCGGTACGGCGTTGTCGATGGCGGCCTCGACGGTCCACCGGCCCTCGCCGGAGTCCGACGCGTAGCCGCGCAGCTGGTCCAGGTGCTCGTCCTCGTCGAGGGCGTTGACCGCGAGGTCGAGCAGCCAGGAACGGATGACCGTGCCCTCCTGCCAGGAGCGGAAGATCTCACGGACGTTCTCGACCGAGTCGACCTTCTCCAGGAGCTCCCAGCCCTCGGCGTAGGCCTGCATCATGGCGTACTCGATGCCGTTGTGGACCATCTTCGCGAAGTGGCCCGCGCCGACCTTGCCGGCGTGCACGGAGCCGTACTCGCCCTCGGGCTTCAGCGCGTCGAAGATCGGCTGCACCTTGGCGACGTCCTCGGCGGAGCCGCCGTACATCAGGGCGTAGCCGTTCTCCAGGCCCCACACGCCGCCGGAGACGCCGCAGTCGACGAAGCCGATGCCCTTGGCGGCGAGCTCCTCGGCGTGCTTCTCGTCGTCGGTCCAGCGGGAGTTGCCGCCGTCGACCACGATGTCGCCGGGGGACAGCAGCTCCGCCAGCTCGTCGATGGTGGACTGGGTCGCCGCACCCGCGGGGACCATGACCCAGACGACGCGCGGACCCTTGAGCTTGTTCACCAGCTCTTCGAGGCTGGGGACGTCCGCGAGGTCCGGGTTGCGGTCGTATCCGATGACGGTGTGGCCTGCGCGGCGGATGCGCTCGCGCATGTTGCCGCCCATCTTGCCGAGACCGACGAGACCGAGCTCCATCAGAGTGTTCCTTAAGCGTCGTGTGCGGTTGCTACCCGGGTCCGAGCCTACGCCCGGACCCGGCCGCACACCTGTGGGGTCAGCCGCTCAGTCGAACCCCCCGGGGCACCCGGCGAAGAGGCGTCAGCCGCTCAGCCGCACCGGCATGATCAGGTACTTGTAGGCCTCGTCCGCCTCCGCGTCCACGGCCGGGCGACCGCTGAGCAGCGCCGGCTTGGTGGAGGTGGTGAAGGAGAGCTGGGCGACGGGGGAGTCGATCGCGCTCAGGCCGTCCAGGAGGAAGGTCGGGTTGAAGGCGATCGAGATGTCGTCGCCGTCGAGCTGCGCGTCGACCCGCTCCACAGCCTGTGCGTCGTCGCTGGAGCCGGCCTCCAGGATGAGGACGCCCTGCTCGAAGCTGAGGCGGACCGGGGTGTTGCGCTCGGCGACCAGCGCCACGCGCTTGACGGCCTCGACGAAGGGGGCCGTCTCGATCACCGCGACCGAGTTGAACTCGGTGGGGAAGAGCGTGCGGTACTTCGGGAGGTCGCCCTCCAGGAGGCGGGTGGTGGTGCGGCGGCCCGCGCCCTCGAAGCCGATCAGGCCCTCGCCCTTGCCGGAGCCGGAGAGCGCCAGGGTGACGGTGTCGCCGCTGGTGAGCGCCTTCGCGGTGTCCAGGAGGGTCTTCGCCGGCACCAGGGCGACGGCGGAGGCGTCCGGGGACTCCGGCTTCCACAGGAACTCGCGGACCGCGAAGCGGTAGCGGTCGGTGGAGGCCAGGGTGACGGTGTCGCCCTCGATCTCGATGCGCACACCGGTGAGGACGGGCAGCGTGTCGTCGCGGCCGGCGGCGATGGCCACCTGCGCGGCGGCGGCGGCGAAGACCTCGCCGGGGACGGTGCCGGTTGCCGTGGGCATCTCCGGCAGCGCCGGGTACTCCTCCACGGGAAGGGTGTGGAGGGTGAAGCGGGAGGAGCCGCAGACCACGGTCGCCCGGACGCCGTCGGTGGAGATCTCCACCGGGCGGTTGGGGAGGGCGCGGCAGATGTCCGCGAGGAGGCGGCCGGAGACGAGGACGGTGCCGTCCTCCTCGACCTCGGCCTCGACGGAGACGCGGGCGGAGACCTCGTAGTCGAAGCTCGAGAAGCTCAGCGCGCCGTCCTCGGCCTTCAGCAGAAGGCCCGCGAGTACGGGAGCCGGCGGACGGGCCGGAAGGCTGCGGGCCACCCACGCCACCGCCTCCGCGAGTACATCGCGCTCCACCCGGATCTTCACCGGAACCGCCTCCTGCTTGTTGCTGGCTCTTCGTCGACTGCGGGATCCAGTCTGACGTACGCCGCCGACACTCGGTGCGGCTCGGGGTCAAGTCGCGACGAGAGCGCGTCGGGGCTCCGGCGCCGAGTTGTGCACAGGCCCCGCTTCAAAACGATTCCCGAGCTAACTATGAGTGGCAGTAGTAGTAGGGCCTGTGGAAACCGTGGATAACGTCGTCCACGCAGGTCAGAGCCGGTTTTTTGTCCACTGCCCCTGTGGGTGGAACCGGTGGAAAACCACGGTTCTCTGTGGACGCCGGAAAGTTCTGCACACCCGATACACAGGCACGGGGTAGTTCTCCCCAGTACTGTCCCCAGCTTTCCCCAGGTTCCCCACAGCCCAAACGTCTCCCTTGGTGTGACGCCTTTCACTCTGGCCAGTGAGAGGGGGTGTTGTGTTGCCGAACAGTGGACAGCGGTGTGGAGAAGCTGTGGGCAACCCACCCCTCCCTGTGGGTAGCCGGTGGACAACCCTCCGGCCCCCCTGTGGACGAAAAGTTCATCCACAGGCTGTGGAGAGTGGTTGCCAACAAATCCACACCCCCCTGAGCTGGAGTGATGACCTGTCACCAGGGCGGCCTGTGGACACAATCCGGATAACTCGACAGTCCCCACCCTGTGGACGGAAGATCATCCCCCAATCTGTGGAGAACCCGCCACCGCAACGGAGTAATCGAACAGGGCCGATGGGGTGAGGGCGCTCCCTCGTCGTCCGTCCGCCACGCTCCGACCCCTCCGGCAACGCCGAAGGGCGCCCCGGGAGGTGTCCCGGGGCGCCCTTCGAAGGCCGTACGGAGCCCGCGCACAAGCGTCCCGCGCAGGGCAGCGCCGCGCCGCACGGAGGCGGTGGGCGCCGGTACGGAAGGTGGGGCGGCGCCCTTGCCGAGGGGGCGCGACGGTGGGGGTCAGCCGTTCTTGATGCGGTTGGTCAGCTCGGTGACCTGGTTGTAGATGGAGCGCCGCTCCGCCATCAGGGCGCGGATCTTCCGGTCCGCGTGCATGACGGTCGTGTGGTCGCGGCCGCCGAACTGCGCGCCGATCTTCGGCAGCGACAGGTCGGTGAGCTCCCGGCAGAGGTACATGGCGATCTGGCGGGCCGTCACCAGGACCCGGCTGCGCGAGGAACCGCAGAGGTCCTCCACCGTCAGCCCGAAGTAGTCGGCCGTGGCCGCCATGATGGCCGGCGCCGTGATCTCCGGTGAGGAGTCCTCGCCGCCCGGGATCAGGTCCTTGAGGACGATCTCGGTGAGGCCCAGGTCCACCGGCTGCCGGTTGAGGCTCGCGAAGGCCGTCACCCGGATCAGCGCGCCCTCCAGCTCGCGGATGTTCCGCGAGATCCGGGAGGCGATGAACTCCAGCACCTCCGGCGGGGCGTTCAGCTGCTCCTGCACCGCCTTCTTGCGGAGGATCGCGATGCGCGTCTCCAGCTCCGGCGGCTGCACGTCGGTGGTGAGTCCCCACTCGAAACGGTTCCGCAACCGGTCCTCCAGCGTCACCAGCTGCTTCGGCGGCCTGTCGGAGGAGAGCACGATCTGCTTGTTCGCGTTGTGCAGGGTGTTGAAGGTGTGGAAGAACTCCTCCTGCGTCGACTCCTTGCTCGCGAGGAACTGGATGTCGTCGACCAGCAGGATGTCCACGTCGCGGTAGCGCTTGCGGAAGGCGTCGCCCTTGCCGTCGCGGATCGAGTTGATGAACTCGTTGGTGAACTCCTCCGAGCTCACGTAGCGCACGCGGGTGCCCGGGTAGAGGCTCCGCGCGTAGTGCCCGATGGCGTGCAGCAGGTGGGTCTTGCCGAGCCCCGACTCGCCGTAGATGAAGAGCGGGTTGTACGCCTTCGCCGGCGCCTCCGCCACCGCGACCGCGGCCGCGTGCGCGAAGCGGTTCGAGGAACCGATGACGAAGGTGTCGAAGAGGTACTTGGGGTTCAGCCGCGCGTGCGGCTCGCCGGGGCCGCCGGCGCCGGAACCCGCGCCGGTGCCGCCGAGCGAGCCCTGACCGAGGCCGGGCCCCACGCCCTGGCCGCCGGGGCCCGGGCCGGGACGCGGTCCCGCCCCCGGCGGCTCGGGGTGGTCGGAGCGCTCGGGCCGCTGCGGCTGCTCGTAGCCGCGGGAGGACTCGTCGTACCGCGGCCGCCCGGACGGGTCGGGGGAGGCCGGGCCGGTGTACGGGGCGCGCTCCGGGAAGCCTCCGAGGCGCGGCTGCTGCCAGGAGAGGTCCTCCTGGGACCGCGGCCAGGCGCCCGGCTCGGGGCGCGGCGGCTGCTGGTAGTCCGGGTAGGCCGGGCGGGCGGAGGGCAGCCCGTCGTCGGGGAGCGCGCGGTGACCGTAGCCGTCGTACTTCTCGTACGGCTCCGGCTGCGGGCGCTCGCCGTAGTGCTGCTGCGGGGCGTGGCCAGGGGAGGGCGTCGGCGGCTGCTCGCCGACGGAGTCGTCGACGGTGATCGCGATCCGGATCGGGCGGCCGCACTCGCGGCTGAGGGTGTCGCTGATCAGAGGGGCCAGCCGGCCCTCCAGGACCCGCTTGCCCCATTCGTTGGGGACGGCGAGCAGCGCCGTGTCCGCGACCAGGGCGAGCGGCTGGCAGCGCTCGATCCACTGTTTGTCCTTGGGCTCGATGCCCTGCTGTCCTTCTCCGAGCAGCTGATCGAGCACGCGTGGCCACACTGCGGCAAGATCGGCAGGTACGTCAGCCACAGGGCACGCTTTCTCGCAGGTCCCACGAAGGTGTGGTTCTCGGGACGATAAGAACAGAACGGAAGAGTTAGTCGAGTCCAGCCACGGTAGTCGCGGCGGCTGACGTCGTTCAAGTTGTTGTCCACAGCCTGTGCACAAGCGGGCCCGGCGACGGGTCGGTTTGACCGGATGGCGTAACCGCGCGTACCGTAACCAGGTCGAGTTGTCGATGGCTGCTGCCGCCTGCCTCCGATGGGCAAAGACCACCTTGTGTGGTCGCGTAGCGGTGCACTCGAGCGTATGCGAGCTACTCGTGGGCGCACGGTGACAGCCAGGCGATGTCCCGCCACCACCCGAATCATTTCTGGAGCCCCCGAGTGAGCAAGCGCACCTTCCAGCCGAACAACCGTCGTCGTGCGAAGACCCACGGTTTCCGCCTGCGCATGCGTACCCGTGCCGGCCGCGCCATCCTGGCGAACCGCCGTGCCAAGGGTCGCGCGAGCCTGTCCGCCTGATCCACCTAAACAGGTCATGACGTGCTGCCTACCGAGAATCGGCTGAGGCGGCGCGAGGACTTCGCAACCGCGGTACGTCGAGGACGCCGGGCCGGTCGCCCACTCCTCGTCGTCCACCTTCGTAGCGGTGCAACGGACCCGCACGCGCCTGGGGAGAGCGCTCCCCCGACGCGTGCGGGTTTCGTCGTGAGCAAGGCCGTGGGCGGTGCGGTCGTCCGCAACCAGGTGAAGCGTCGTCTGCGCCACCTCGTCCGCGACCGGCTCTCCGCGCTGCCCCCCGGTAGCCTGGTGGTCGTACGGGCGTTGCCCGGAGCCGGTGACGCCGACCACGCCCACCTGGCCCGCGACCTGGACGCCGCCCTTCAGCGGCTGCTGGGAGGGGGTACGCGATGAAGTACCCGTTCCTCGCCCTCATCAAGCTGTACCAGTGGACGATCAGCCCGCTTCTGGGTGACGTCTGCCGGTACTACCCGTCGTGTTCCCACTACGGATTCACGGCCATAGACCGGCATGGCGCGATCAAGGGCATCGCCCTGACCGCCTGGCGCATCCTGCGGTGCAACCCGTGGTCGCCCGGTGGAGTGGACCATGTCCCCCAGCGGAAGCGTCCTCGCTGGCACGAGATGCTCAGGAACGCGCTGCGCGGCGACAAGGGCGGGATCTCCGCCGAGACGAGCCCGGCCGCAGAGACCTCGCCCAATGCTCAAGGAGCCTGATTAGTGGACACGATTGCCAGTCTGTTCAGCTTCATCACCTGGCCCGTTTCCTGGGTCATCGTCCAGTTCCACAAGCTGTACGGGGCGATCTTCGGCCCCGACACGGGCTGGGCCTGGGGCCTGTCGATCGTGTCCCTCGTGGTGCTGATCCGTATCGCGCTGATCCCGCTCTTCGTGAAGCAGATCAAGGCGACCCGGAACATGCAGGCGCTCCAGCCGAAGATGAAGGCGATCCAGGAGCGCTACAAGAGCGACAAGCAGCGTCAGTCCGAAGAGATGATGAAGCTGTACAAGGAGACGGGCACCAACCCGCTCTCCTCGTGCCTTCCCATCCTCGCCCAGTCGCCGTTCTTCTTCGCCCTGTACCACGTGCTGTCCAACATCGCGTCGGGCAAGAAGATCGGTGCCCTCAACCAGGAACTGGTCGACAGCGCCCGTGAGGCGCACATCTTCGGTGCCCCCATCGCCTCGAAGTTCATGGACTCCCCCGAGGCCGTCGCGGCCCTCGGCGCCTCGCTGACCGATGTCCGCATCGTCACCGCGATCATGATCATCCTGATGTCGGCCTCGCAGTTCTTCACCCAGCGCCAGCTGATGATGAAGAACGTCGACCTCTCGGTGAAGACCCCGTACATGCAGCAGCAGAAGATGCTCATGTACATCTTCCCGGTGATCTTCGCCGTCATGGGCATCAACTTCCCCGTCGGTGTCCTCGTCTACTGGCTGACCACCAACGTGTGGACGATGGGCCAGCAGATGTACGTGATCAACCAGAACCCGACCCCGGGCAGCAAGGCGCAGGACTCCTACCTGCAGCGCCTGCTGAAGAGCGTCACGCACCACGGCGAGATCCGCAGCCGTCGCCACAAGGCCGTCGTCAAGGCGATCGTCGCCAAGGGCTCGGACCGCAACGAGAACGAGCGCCGCTTCATCGGCGGCCTCGCCAAGGCCGGCTTCGCCGCCCAGGCCGACGGCACCGTGGTGAAGAGCGACGCCGCCGTCGCCGAGGCCGAGGGCACCGCCGCCCCCAAGCGCCAGCAGCCCAAGCGCCAGACCAAGGCCCAGCGCCAGTCCGCCGCCCAGCAGGCCAAGAGCGAGGAGACCGTCGAGGAGACGGCCGAGGAGTCCGCGGGCGAGGCCGCCCAGGACGCCCAGCCGAAGACCTCGCTGGAGAAGAAGCCCGAGACGCCCGCCAAGGGCGGCGCGCAGGGCGGCGGCCGCAGCCGCGCCAGCTCCGGTGGCTCCCGCCAGCGCAAGGGCCAGCAGCGGCCCAAGCACCCGTCCTCCAAGAAGTAGAAGCGTCCACGTAGCTAGAAGGAGTCCATCCGTGACGGAAGGCACCACCTCCGCCGCCGCCGAGGGTGGCGACACCCTGACCCGCCTTGAGCAGGAGGGTGAGATCGCGGCCGACTACCTTGAGGGTCTGCTCGACATCGCCGACCTCGACGGCGACATCGACATGGACGTCGAGGCGGACCGGGCCGCGGTCTCGATCATCAGCGACTCCGCCAGCCGCGATCTGCAGAAGCTCGTGGGTCGCGACGGAGAGGTGCTGGAGGCGCTCCAGGAGCTCACCCGCCTCGCCGTGCACCGGGAGACCGGTGACCGCAGCCGCCTGATGCTCGACATCGCCGGCTTCCGCGCGCAGAAGCGCACGGAGCTGGCCCAGATCGGCGCCAAGGCCGCGGACGAGGTCAAGGCCTCCGGTCAGCCGGTCAAGCTGGACCCGATGACCCCGTTCGAGCGCAAGGTCGTGCACGACGCGGTCGCCGCCGCCGGTCTGCGCAGCGAGTCCGAAGGCGAGGAGCCGCAGCGCTTCGTCGTCGTCCTCCCTGCCTGACCCTTCTCCTCGCGTCGGCCCCGTCTGTTCGCAGACGGGGCCGATCTTTGTCAGCCTGATAGTTCAGCCACTCAGCCACCACAGCGCGCTCGCACGGTACGCGTGCGGTACGGAAGGACGGTCCCCGTGACGGAGGAAGCGGAGCTCCCCGAGGCGCCGGAGCAGGCACGCAAGGTCTTCGGTGAGTACTTCCCCGAGGCCGTGCGGTACGCCGAGCTGCTCGCGGACGCCGGCGTGAAGCGCGGGCTCATCGGCCCGCGCGAGGTCCCGCGACTGTGGGAACGCCATCTGCTGAACTGCGCGGTCCTCTCCGAGGTCGTCCCCGAGGGCGTCACGGTCTGCGACGTCGGCTCCGGCGCCGGCCTGCCCGGCATCCCGCTGGCCCTGGTCCGACCCGACCTGAAGATCACGCTCCTGGAGCCGCTCCTGCGCCGGACGAACTTCCTCACGGAGGTCGTGGAGCTGCTCGGTCTCGACCACGTGACCGTCGTCCGCGGCCGCGCCGAGGAGATGCTCGGCAAGGTCCCGCCGGTGCACGTCGTGACCGCCCGCGCCGTGGCTCCCCTCGACCGGCTCGCCGGCTGGGGCGTCCCCCTGCTCCGCCCCTACGGCGAGATGCTGCTGCTGAAGGGCGACACCGCGCAGGAGGAGCTCGACGGAGCCCGCGCCGCGCTCGCCAAGCTGGGGGTGGTGGAGACCTCGGTCCTCCAGGTCGGCGAGGGGATCGTCGATCCGATGTCCACCGTGGTCCGGGTCGAGGTCGGCGAGAGCCCCGGCGGTGTGCGGTTCGCGGCCAAGCGGGCCAAGGCGGCGCGGACCAGCAAGACCCGTCGGCGCCGCTGAGCGTCGCTTTCGTCCGCTTTCACGGAGTGTCGGACGGTCCCGGCACGGGCGCAGGGGCATCGTGTTTCACGTGAAACGTCGCTCACTGCTTCAGGGGATCATCAGCCGCGGGCGCGCCGCGGCCACCCCCCGGGACCGCAGACCCCGTGTGAAGCCACCCGCGAGGGTTACGGAGTTTTCCACAGAGGTGGATTCACCCACAGATACACCGACCTCGCTGGTTCAGGACCCCGAAGGCATGGCAGGCTCTTCCCATCGCGAGCTTGATGCCGAGGAGAGTGAATCCTTGCGGTCCGACGCCAACATCGCGGGACCGATGACCGATCCGGTCCCCGGTCCCCGAACCGAATCGGCTGGGGAGGATGTTTCACGTGAAACGCTGCCCCCGGTGGATGACACCCCCATTGGCCGTGCTGCCCAGCTGGCCGTAGAAGCGCTGGGCCGGGCCGGCGAGGGGCTGCCCCGTCCCGAGCAGACCCGCATCATGGTGGTGGCCAACCAGAAGGGCGGGGTGGGCAAGACCACCACGACCGTCAACCTGGCCGCCTCCCTGGCCCTGCACGGTGCCCGGGTCCTGGTGATCGACCTGGATCCGCAGGGCAACGCCTCCACGGCACTGGGCATCGACCACCACGCCGATGTCCCCTCGATCTACGACGTCCTCGTCGACAGCAGGCCGCTCTCCGAGGTGGTCCAGCCGGTCCTGGACGTCGAAGGCCTCTTCTGCGCCCCGGCCACGATCGATCTTGCGGGTGCGGAGATCGAGCTGGTGTCGATGGTGGCCCGTGAGAGCCGGCTCCAGCGCGCGATCCAGGCGTACGAGCAGCCGCTGGACTACGTCCTCATCGATTGCCCGCCGTCCCTCGGACTGCTCTCGGTCAACGCCCTGGTGGCGGGTGCCGAGGTGCTCATCCCGATCCAGTGCGAGTACTACGCGCTGGAGGGTCTGGGGCAGCTGCTCAAGAACGTCGACCTGGTCCGCGGCCACCTCAACCCGACGCTGCACGTCTCGACGATTCTGCTGACCATGTACGACGGCCGCACCCGGCTCGCGTCGCAGGTCGCCGAGGAGGTCCGCAGCCACTTCGGGAAGGAGGTGCTCCGGACCAGCATCCCGCGGTCCGTCCGCATCTCCGAGGCTCCCAGCTACGGCCAGACCGTGATCACCTACGACCCGGGTTCCAGCGGAGCCCTCTCGTACATCGAAGCGGCACGCGAGATCGCCTTCCGCGGCGTCTCGGTCCACTACGAGCCCCACCAGCACGGCCGCGTGGGGCACCAGAACAACCAGCACAGCATGGCGGAGGAACTTCAGTGAGCGACCGACGTAGGGGACTGGGCCCGCGGGGGCTCGGCGCGCTGTTCGCCGGCACCCCTCAGGACCAGCAGGCGCCGGAGACCGGCGCCGTCTCCACGCTCCCCGGGAGCGGCGCGGCCCGCCTGTTCCCCCAGGGTGCCCCGCAGACCGAGCCGGTGACGGCACCGGTGGATCCCGAGCCGGCGCTGGTCGCCGGGGCGTACTTCACCGAGATCCCGCTCGATGCCATCACGCCCAACAAGCAGCAGCCGCGTACGGTCTTCGACGACGAAGCCCTCGCCGAGCTCGTCACCTCCATCAAGGAGGTCGGCCTCCTCCAGCCCGTGGTCGTCCGGCAGACCGACGCCGACGCCTATGAGCTGATCATGGGCGAGCGGCGGTGGCGGGCCTGCCGCGAGGCCGGTCTGGAGTCCATCCCCGCGATCGTCCGGGCGACCGACGACGAGAAGATGCTCCTGGACGCCCTCCTGGAGAACCTCCACCGGGCCCAGCTGAACCCGCTGGAGGAGGCCGCCGCCTACGAGCAGCTGCTCACGGACTTCGGCTGCACCCACGATCAGCTCGCCGACCGGATCGGTCGCTCGCGCCCGCAGGTCTCCAACACGCTGCGACTGCTCCGGCTCTCGCCGTCGGTCCAGCGCCGGGTCGCCGCCGGAGTGATCTCCGCCGGCCATGCCCGAGCCCTGCTCGGCGTGGAGGACCCGGAGGCCCAGGACCAGCTGGCGTTCCGGATCGTCTCCGAGGGCCTCTCGGTGCGCACGGTCGAGGAGATCGTGAAGCTCATGGGCCTGGAGGAGCCCACCGTGGCGAAGGCCAAGAAGCCGCGGGCCGGGGCCCGGGTGTCGCCGGTCTTCTCCGACCTGGCGACCCGTCTCTCGGACCGCTTCGAGACGCGGGTGAAGGTCGACCTGGGGCAGCAGAAGGGCAAGATCGTCGTCGAGTTCGCCTCGGTGGAGGACCTCGACCGGATCCTCACCACGCTGGCGCCCGGGGAGAACAAGGTCATGGACCAGCTCAAGGCCGACCAGGAGTGGGAGCAGGGCGAGCAGTAGGCCCCCCGCAGGACTCCGGTCCTTCGGGTCTCAAGATCTCCAAGGTCTTCAGGTCTCCAGGGCGGGGAGCGTTTCCGGGTGTCACCGGGAGGCTCCCCGCCCTTTGCCTGTGTGCGGTGTCGCCGTGGGGGCCCGCTGGTTACGATTCCGAGAGCCGTATCCGTGCTTGGTGGCCGTGCGACGGCCAGGGAAGCGAGGGCAGCCGTGGGGCGTCGGCTCGTACCGCTCACGCTGGACAATCTTCCGGATCTGCCGAAGCGCTGCCGTTCCTGCGTCTTCTGGGAGCTCGACCCGGTGAGCGGTGAGGCAGCCGTGAAGGCGGGCCGCGCGGAGGTCGAGAAGGAGGCGTGGATCTCCGCCGTCCTGCTGGAGTGGGGCTCCTGCGGCCGGGTCGTTTACGTCGACGAGGTACCGGTCGGGTACGTCCTCTACGCGCCTCCGGCCTACGTGCCGCGCTCGACCGCCTTTCCCACGAGCCCCGTGGCGGCGGATGCCGTTCAGCTGATGACGGCCTGGATCATGCCGGAGTACCAGGGGCAGGGGCTGGGCCGAGTGATGGTGCAGACGGTCGCCAAGGACGTGCTCCGGCGGGGCTTCAAGGCCATCGAGGCCTTCGGGGACGCCCGCTGGAAGGAACCGGCCTGTGTGCTGCCGGCGGACCATCTGCTCGCGGTGGGCTTCAAGACCGTGCGGTCGCATCCCGCCTTCCCCCGGCTTCGGCTGGAGCTGCGGACGACGCTCTCCTGGAAGGAGGACGTCGAGATGGCCCTGGACCGACTGCTCGGCGCGGTCCAGAAGGAGCCCGCGCTCCGACCGCTGTGACCCCGCAGCTGCCCCGGTCGGTGAGCGAAAACGGCCCGCCCCCTTCCGGGGACGGGCCGTTTCACGTGAAACAGCGTGGGCTCACTTCGCGGCGACGAAGGGCTCCAGGTCGCGCAGGATGGCCGCCTTCGGCTTGGCGCCGACGATGGTCTTCACGACCTCGCCACCCTGGTAGACGTTCAGCGTCGGGATGGACATGACGCCGTACTTCGCGGCCGTGGCCGGGTTCTCGTCGATGTTGAGCTTCACGATCTCGATCTCGCCGTGCTCGGCGGCGATGGCCTCCAGCGACGGGGCGATCTGACGGCACGGGCCGCACCAGGCAGCCCAGAAGTCCACCAGGACGGGCTTGTCGCTCTTGAGGACGTCCTCTTCGAAGGAAGCGTCGGTCACGTTCTTCAGGGCGCCGGCCACGGCGGCCTCCTTAACTTCGCGGGGTGTGAGGTGAAGAGAGCTCGGGTCAGACCGCGGGGGTCTGGGCCAGCTTCTCGCTGTCGGAGAGAGCGGCCAGGAAGCGCTCGGCGTCGAGCGCGGCGGAGCATCCGGTACCGGCGGCCGTGATGGCCTGACGGTAGGTGTGGTCCACGACGTCACCGGCGCCGAAGACGCCCGTGAGGTTGGTGCGGGTCGACGGGGCGGCGACCTTGAGGTAGCCCTCCTCGTCGAGGTCCAGCTGGCCCTTGAACAGCTCGGTCCGCGGGTCGTGGCCCACGGCGATGAAGAGGCCGGTCGCGGCCAGCTCGCGCGTCTCACCGGTCTTGGTGTCGCGCAGGGTCAGACCGGAGAGCTTCTGGTCGCCGTGGATCGCGGCCACCTCGCTGTCCCAGGCGAAGGAGATCTTCGGGTCGGCGAAGGCACGCTCCTGCATGGCCTTGGAGGCCCGCAGGGTGTCACGGCGGTGGACGATGGTGACCGACCGGGCGAAGCGCGAGAGGAAGGTCGCCTCCTCCATCGCGGTGTCGCCGCCGCCGACGACGACGATGTCCTGGTCCTTGAAGAAGAAGCCGTCGCAGGTGGCGCACCAGGAGACACCGCGCCCGGAGAGAGTGTCCTCGTTCGGCAGACCGAGCTTGCGGTGCTGAGAACCGGTGGTGACGATGACGGCCTTGGCGCGGTGCACGGTGCCGGCGGTGTCGGTGACGGTCTTGATGTCACCGGTGAGGTCCACGGCGACGACGTCGTCCGGAACGAGCTCGGCGCCGAAGCGCTCGGCCTGCGCCCGCATGTTGTCCATGAGGTCCGGGCCCATGATGCCGTCACGGAAGCCGGGGAAGTTCTCGACCTCGGTGGTGTTCATCAGGGCGCCACCGGCGGTGACGGCACCTTCGAAGACCAGCGGGTTCAGCGACGCCCGGGCCGTGTAGAGCGCGGCGGTGTAACCCGCGGGCCCGGAGCCGATGATGATCACGTTACGGACGTCGCTCACGGGTTTCTTCCTCGTCTCTGCAGACTGCCTACTGCCTACGGGGGTGGTGTCTCGGTCACTCTCACCCCACCCAACGGATCCTACGGGGCGAGCATTCCCGAGAGCGCCGCCCGGCACGTGGGTGAGACGGAGTGTGAGACGGCGGCGGGCCGGAAGAGGGCCGAAAAAGGGGTCAGGGCTTCGGGTACGAGGCCGTCGTGAGCAGCTTCGCCGGAGTCTTTCCGGTACAGGAGGCGTCGACCACATAGGCGTCCACCCGGCTGCCGTCCTCGGGGTCCGGGAGCACGAGGAGGTAGGCGGAGGTGCCCTCGTACTCACCACGCTCGGAGGCGAGGACGGCGTCCTGGCGGCCGGTGCCCGCGCGGACGCACTCGGGAAGAGCTCCGTCGAGATTCCGCTGGGCGACGCCGGCGCTCTCCGTCGTCTCCGCCGAGAGCGACTCGGGCCGGTCCCCCTTCGGGGCACGTGCGGCGGGCCCGTCGCCTCCCAGGAGGCTCCCTACCCGGTCCTCGACCGATTCCCCGGAGAAGGCGCTCAGGGAGGAGCTCGCGGGAGCGTCGGCCGCAGTGCCGTCCGTGTCCGCGCCGTTCTGGGTCAGGGCATAGAGGCTGACGGCACAGACGGCGGCGACGAGGGTCCCGGCGAGACCCGCGAGGGCGGCGATCCTCCCGCGGTGACGGGTGCGCCCCCGCCCGGGGCCGGTGGCGGCCCGGGGCGCCGGAGGACGGCCTTCGATGCCGCGAGCGCCCCTGACGGCTGCCGGACGGGCCGTTTCACGTGAAACAGCCCGGGTGGCCTTCGCGGCGGTCACGTCGGCCGAGCCCGTGGTTTCACGTGAAACAGATCGGGTCGCGTCGGGGGCGGTGGCGTCCAGGAGCGCTTCGGCGGCGAGAGCGGCGTCGATTCGGCCGGCGATGTCGGCGGGCATGCGGGGAGGACCCGGCAGGGTGCCCAGGAGCCCCCGGATCTCCTCCAGGGAACTCCGCACGTCCGCACAGAGCGCGCAGCCGTCGAGATGCCTGCGGACGGTCGCGGAGCGGCTCGGGGAGAGCAGTCCCTCGGTCAGGTCGGAGATCTCCGAGACGTCCGGGTGCTGAGCTGTGTCGGCCTTGTCGGTCGTGGTCACGCGCGCCCACCTCCGCCCTTCACAGCAGTTGGATCAGTCGGTCCTGACTCCGTCGGCTCCGACACCGGTGGGACGGATGCCCCCGGCGTCCGGTTCCTTCCCCCCTCGGGGGCCTCGTTACCCACGGTGTCGGCGCGCAGATGAGTGAGCATCGGCAGCAGACGGGCTCGTCCGCGTGCGCAGCGGCTCTTCACGGTGCCGGTGGGGACGTCGAGGATACGGGCGGCCTCGGCGACGGGGTATCCCTGCATGTCGACGAGGACGAGCGCGGCGCGCTGGTCGGGGGCGAGGGTGGCGAGCGCCGCGAGCAGCTGCCGGTGGAGGTCCTCGCGTTCGGCGGGGGCCTCGGCGGACTCGTGCGGTTCGAGGAGCTGCTCGAAGCGGGCGGTGTCGTCCACGGGCGAGGTCCTGCGGGAGGCGCTCTTCCTGAGGCGGTCCAGGCAGGCGTTCACGGTGATGCGGTGGAGCCAGGTCGTGACGGCCGACTGGCCCCGGAAGGTGTGGGCGGCCCGGAAGGCCGAGATGAGGGCGTCCTGGACGGCGTCGGCGGCCTCCTCGCGGTCCCCCAGGGTCCGGAGCGCCACCGCCCACAGCCGGTCGCGGTGGCGCCGTACGAGCTCACCGAAGGCGTCCGGGTCCCCGGCGACGTGACGGGCCAGGAGTTCCCGGTCGTCTGCGGCGCCTATCGGACGGTCCAACGGTGTGCCCCCTCCCCTGTGGTCGTCAGCCCATGACCTTGACTTCGGACAGCTGGCCGCGGAACTGGCCGTCTGTGAGGGGCAGCTCCGTCAGCCAGACCAGAACGTAGCGGGTCGTCACCGGCTTGGGGAGCTTCAGCTTCAGGTCGTCGCCGGCGTCGGACACCTGGGTGGTGAACCCGTCGGCGGTGGACGGCGCCGAGGAGGCGCCTTCGGGTGCCGTACGGATGTCGACGGAGGTGCGCCCCACGAACGTCAGGTCGACCGAGCTGAGCTTCCGCTCGGAGCCCAGGTCGAGCACGACGCCGACACCGGTCTTCAGATTGCCGAAGTGCGCGGTGGTGTAGTTCTTGGTGTGCCAGACGGTGCCGGGATCGCCGTCGTAGGCGTTCTTCACCGCCTCCGCGTACTCCTCGCCGTTGCCTCCGGGGAGCGGGTCGAAGTCGTCCGCCGAGCTGATCGCGATCGGCTTCGGCGGGGCGGGCTTCTCGTCGGTCGTGGGCTGGACGACCGGCGTCTCCTCCTTGGGCTCCGGCTTGAGGAGCCGGTCGGCGATCTGCCAGCTGCCCAGGCCCAGGGCGGCGATGAGGAGGGCGCCGACGGCCCACTTCAGCGCCTTGCCCGTGCGGGTCTCCAGCGGGGCCGGCGGGACCGGGACGGGCTGGGTGACGACGGGGCGCGGCTGGGGACGCCCGTAGGTGCCCTGCTGGTACGTGGTGCGCTGGTACTCGGCGGGGGCGGGGAACTCCGGCTCCGGCGGCTTGACGCGGGGCATCGCGGCGACGGCCTTGGCGAGTTCGTCCGGGGTGGTGCAGGGCGGCTCCTGACGGGACGCCGTGGCCCCGTCGTTGGCGAGGGCGCGCATGGCGATCTCGGAGAGGCCCCGGTGGACGCCGGCGCGGACCTGGTCCGGCGGGATCAGGCCGACGCCCTTGGGGAGGCCGGAGAGGCCGTAGGCGTCGCTCTCGTACGGCCAGCGCTGGGTGAGCGCCGCGTAGAGGAGGGCCCCGATGGCCTCGGTGTCGGTGCGCTGCGGACGGTCGGCGGTGATGCCGCGCAGGGCGGCGTTCACGGCGAGGCCACGGATGCGGTACTGGCCGGTGGAGCTGCGCAGGACGGCGCTCGGCGTGAGGCGCAGGTGGGCCAGGCCCTCGCGGTGCGCGGCGGCCATGGCCTGGGAGACCTGGGAGACGAGCTGGTAGGCCTCGTGGGCCTGGAGCGGACCGTCCGCGAGGAGCGCGGTCAGCTCGGTGGCGTCGGGAAGCCATTCGTGGACGACGTAGACGAGGTCGTTCTCCTCGACCGCGTCGAGGACCTGGACGAACCGGGGGTCGCCGAGGAGCGCCGCCGAGCGGGCGGCGGCCAGGACGGAGCGGGCGCGCGGGTGGTCGGCGGGCAGCAGGTGCACGCCGACGGCGCGCCGCAGCTTCTCGTCGACGGCACGCCAGCTGCTGAAGCCGTCCAGACGGGTGACGCACTCCTCCAACCGGTAGCGCCGGGCCAGCTTGTGACCGCTGTGCAACTCGGGTGGAGCGAGGGAGGGCTGTTCACCGTTCTTCCGTTCGACCGCCTTCTGCTCGGGCGCCGCTGAGGGCTCCTGCGCCGTCTTACGTTCTTCCGCCACCCCGTCGGTCGCGGCCGTGTCCGCCTGCGCGGTCAGCGGGTCGTCACCGCTGTTGTCGGCCACGTCGACGGCAGCCGTGCTACGTTCCGCCACCGTCGTTCCTGCCTCCCCATCCGTTGCGCCACATCCAACAGCCAAGCCAATTGTGCCCACAGTCGGACGCCATGCACGACACACGGGTCCCCCCGAAGGTTGTCCGGGAGGGCGGGATCAGCGTCCGAGACGGCCCCGGACCATGCCGACGAGGGTGTTCAGTTCGGTGATCCGCATGCGGCGCGCGGCGACGAAGAAGACCCCGAGGAGCACCGCACCGCCGACGACGAGGGCGACCAGCGACCCCAGGGCGCCCTCGCCGAGCAGCTTCAGCAGACCGAAGCCGACGGCCCCGGACAGCACCGCGGCCGGCAGGGAGGCCATGCAGAGGCGGGCGTAGGTGCGCATCACCTGGGCGCCGTCCAGGTCGCCGCCGAGGCGGTTGCGCAGCCGGCGCCAGGCGATGCCGACACCGACGGCGTAGGCGAGGCCGTAGGAGGCCGCCATGCCGACGACGGCCCACTGGGCGGGGAGCAGGACGTAACAGAGGGCGGAGGCCGCAGCGTTGACGGCCGCGACGATGACCGTGTTGTAGAAGGGGGTGCGGGTGTCCTCGTAGGCGTAGAAGCCGCGGAGGACGACGTACTGCACGGAGTAGGGGATCAGGCCGAGGCCGAAGGCCATCAGGATGAAGCCCATGCCCTGGGCGGCCTCGATGCCGCTGGAGGCGTACAGCAGGGTGCACATCGGGACGCCGAGGGCCAGGAAGGCGAAGGAGACCGGGACGATGGCGACCGCGGAGTTGCGCAGGCCCTGGGAGATGTCGTCGCGGACGGCGCCGGGGTCGTCGTCGCTGGCGGCGCGGGAGATCCGGGGCAGCAGGGCGGCCATGACGGAGACCGTGATGATGGCCTGCGGCATGCCCCAGATCAGCTGGGCGTTGGAGTAGGCGAGGAAGCCCGCGCCGTTCTTGCCGGACTCCTCGCCGGCCGCGGTGGCGAGCTGGGTGACGACCAGGACGCCCGCCTGGTTGGCGAGGACGAAGAGGACGGTCCACTTGGCGAGCTTGACGGTCTTGCCGAGGCCGTGGCCCTTCCAGTCGAACCGGGGCCGGAAGCGGAAGCCCGTCTCGCGCAGGTACGGGATCATCGCGAGCGCCTGGACGACGAGGCCGAGCAGGGTGCCGATGCCGAGGAGGCGGATGCCCTCGTCGGGGATGGTCGTCACGCCCATGTGGGACTCGGCGGAGGTGCCGTACACCCAGATGAACAGGCCGAAGGTGACGATCATGACGATGTTGTTGAGGACCGGGGTCCACATCATCGCGCCGAACTTGCCGCGGGCGTTGAGGATCTGGCCCATCACGACGTGCACGCCCATGAAGAAGATGGTGGGCAGGCAGTAGCGGGCGAAGGTCACCGCGACGCTGTTGGCGGCGGCGTCGTCGGCGATGGTGTTCGACATCAGCCGGATCAGGACCGGTGCCGCGAAGACCGCCGCGACCACGATCAGGCCGAGGGCCACCATGACGAGGGTGAGCAGGCGGTTGGCGTAGGCCTCGCCGCCGTCCTCGTCGTTCTTCATCGAGCGGACCAGCTGCGGCACGAAGACGGAGTTGAGGCCGCCGCCGACGGTGAGGATGTAGATCATCGTCGGCAGGGTGTACGCGATGGTGAAGGTGTCGCCGAGCAGCGCGGCGCCGAGGGCACCGGTGATGACCAGCGAGCGGACGAAGCCGGTGAGCCGGGAGACGAGGGTGCCGGCCGCCATCAGGGCGCTCGACTTCAGCAGACCCGAGGCACGGCCGCCCTTCTTCGGCGGCGCGGGCAGCGGGTCGGGCTCCGGGGCGGGGGCGGGCACCTGGCCCTGCTGGTCCCGGTAGAGGTGGGCGAAGGCGTCCTGCTCGGGCCGCTCGTCCTCGCTCGCCCGGGTCACCAGGTCGTCGACGCCGGTGAACTGGACCGTGCGGGCGTCGTCGCCGTAGGGGAGGTGGCGGGACGGGCCGTCGGGCTCGGGCGCGGGGGTCTGCGCCCAGACCCGCGGGTCCGGGGCGTGCGGGGGCGCGGGCGGCTGCTGGTAGAGCGCGTGCGGGTCCTGGTACGTGCCCGGCGGGGGCGGCGGATGGGCGGCGCGGTCGTAGAGCGCCTCGCCCACCGGGTCCTGCGCGGACAGGTCGCGCGCCCGGTACGGGTCGTGGGCGTAGGCGTCCTGGACGTAGGGGTCCTGGGCGTACGGGTTCTCGGCGTGCGGGTGCCCGGGGTGCGCGGACGGGTCCTGCGGCTGCGCGCCGTAGGGCTCCTGCGGGTACGGGACCTGCGGTGGGTACCCGGGGTGCTGCCCCTGCGGGAGCGGCTGTCCGTCCGGCCCGACGGGGGGAACGGGCATGCCGCCGGACGGTGCGGCGCCGCCCGCACCCTCGCCGCGGTCACCGTCGTACGGCGCGTTCATGGTTACCCCACCTCATCGTCCCCGGCCGACCGGCCACGACATCGCTCAACGGTCCACTTTCTCACCCGGGCCCGACGGGTCGCCGCTTTCGGAGCCGGTGTCCGCCTCCGGGTCACTCGGCTGCCCGGCTCCGTCCGCCGTGGCGCTCGCGGCCCCGCCGTCGCTCGGGGCCTCGATCCCGGCCTCCGTCCCGCCCTCGGCAAGGGCGTCGGCGACGGTTTCGGCTTCGGCGGCGCGGGCGGCGAGTCGCTTGCGCTGGCTGTACATGCGGACGCCGGCGAGGACGAGGAGCAGCACACCGCCGGCGATGACCAGCATCACCGTCGGGGTCATCTCCGAGACCTTCACGGAGAAGGTCATCGGGGAGCCGTAGGGTGTGCCGTCCACGGTGTACAGCTGGGCGGTCATCGAGACCTGGCCGTTGGCGTTGGCCGAGGCGGGGAACTTCACCGACTGGCTGTGCCCGGCGCGGACCGTGATGGGCAGGTCGGCCGAGGTGTTCCCGTCGACCTTCAGCCGGGTGCCGTTGCTGGAGGTGAGCCGCAGGACGAGGCCCTTCACGTCCTGGAGGAGCTTGTTCTGCACCGTGACGGGGATGGTGGCGCTGCGTCCGGAGAGGGTCAGGGCGGACTTGTCGACGAGCACCACGCTCTTGGTGAGGCGCCGGAGGACGTCCTGGACGTCGGCGCGGTAGATCGCCGCCGCGGTGGTCCGCCCCCGCCAGGAGGTGGACATCTCGCGGTTGATCGCGGCGATCGCCGACGGCACGACCCGGTCCGGCCTGGCGAGGACGACCTTGAAATCGCTCAGTTCGTCGCCGGTGGTCTTCATGTCCCGGAAGGCGTCCACCGGCAGTTCGCCGTCGCGGAGCTTCTTCGGGTACTGCGCGGCGCGCGGCACGGTCGTCGAGGCGTCGGGATCGGGCTTGGCCGCCGCCGCGGCGACCAGGTCGAGCGGCTCGGTCCAGCGCTTGGCGCCGAGTCCGCGCACGGCGGCCGCCATCGCCTGGGCCTGGGAGACGCTCGGCTGCCGCTGCGGGGCGACGACGACGCTTCGCCGGTCCTGCGGCTGCTCCAGGGTGATCGCGAGGGTCTGCGCCAGGAACTCCTGGACGGCGAGCGTCGACGTCTCGGCGCGGACCATGTCGCCCTGGAAGGCGGTCGACAGCTCGGCGTCGCTCACCACCGCCGTGGCGCCGCCGCCGATGGGGCGGGCCGCCGTGGGCGTGTAGGAGAGGTCGTCGTCGCGGATGCTGTCGCTGCGGGCGATGACCTTGCGGGCGCCGGCCGAGGTCGCGACCGCCATGATCGAGGGGTCGACGGCGCCCTCCACGGGCCAGGCGAAGTCGGTGGCCGGCTGGACGTGGAGGATCGTCTCCACGGTCGAACCGGCCAGCGCCGTCGCCGACTGGAGGTGCCCGAGGGAGCCGGGCACGGCCTTGCCGCGGTGGGCCAGGGAGGCGAGGTCGGGGTCGGCGAAGGGCAGCGCGACGATCTTGCGGCCCTGCACGGCCTTCTCCAGCTCGCCGAGCCAGCGCTGGGCCAAGTCGCGGTTCTCACGGGTGCCCGCGATGTGCCCGGTCCCGTCCTTGACCCGGTAGCCCCTGGCCATGGCGTCGACGGAGGCCAGCAGGTCCGGGTCGACCACCCAGGTGACCGGCAGATCCTTGCCCAGGGTGACCATCTCGTCGAGCCTGCCGCCGGGGCGCAGCTCCTGGACGAGCTCGTCGTCCTGGAAGACGGGCGTCTGCTGGTCGTCCGCGGCGGTGTCGGCCGAGACGTGGGCGGAGGAGATCAGCGGCCAGAGGTAGGTGACCTGGGTCCGCTTGGCGGTCGGCTCCGGCTGGTAGGGCAGGAAGGTCCGCTCGATGCCGAGGACGCGGTCCCACCGGGCGTCCGAGGTCTGCCCGGTGAGGGAGACGCCCAGCTGGTACACGCCGCCCTCGTCACCGAGGTCCAGATCGGCGACCGGCACGGAGATCCGGAAGTCCTGGGCGACGCCGGCGGCGAGGCGCGGGACCTTGATCTCGGGGGCGTCCAGGGGCTGGGGGTCGCTGTCGGAGCGGAAGCCCCTGCGGCGGGCGACCTGGTCGATCTCGCTGCGGCTGTCCATCCGCGGACCGACCCGCAGGTTCACCGTCGCGTCGGTGATGGTGCGCTTGCCGCGGTTGGTCAGCGTGCCCGTGACGGTGACGGTGTCCCCTTCGACCGGGGCGCTCGGCGTCAGCGTGTCGATGGACACATCGACCGTCCGGGAGACCGGGGTCTCCTCGGCGGCCCGGGCCGGCGAGGGGTTCTGGAGCAGACCGGCGAGGAGGGGTGCCCCGACGGCCACGGTGAGGGTGCGCCGCAGCCACCGACGAGCAGGTGAGGGACCGGTTCCCTGGAAAGCTGCCGCCTCAGCCACGCGTTCGCCCGTCCTCGTCGTTGTCGGTGGTGCCCGTGATGCCAGTGGTTCCCGGTTGCTGTGTCCAGGCATGGTAACGAGGCATGGAGGGGCCGAGTGCCGGGGAGTCCTCCAGCCGATGAGGCCGGAAGAGGCCCTTTTCACAAGAAGCTCACAGACGGCTCCCGCCCGGCCCGGGGCGGGCGCGGTGAAACGGGGGCGCCGGGGCGGAGCGGGGCACGTACCCTTTTCTGTTGTGCCGAACGCCAACGAAGACACCTCGACCGAGCTGAGCCAGGTGCAGCGCCGCGCCGTCAGCGAACTGCTGCGCGTGGCCCCTGTCGCCGACGACCTCGCCCGCCGCTTCCAGGAGGCCGGATTCCGCCTCGCCCTGGTCGGCGGCTCGGTACGGGACGCCCTCCTCGGCCGGCTCGGCAACGACCTGGACTTCACCACGGACGCCCGCCCCGAGGACGTGCTGAAGATCGTCCGCCCCTGGGCCGACGCCGTCTGGGAGGTCGGGATCGCCTTCGGCACCGTCGGCTCGCAGAAGGACGGCTACCAGATCGAGGTCACGACGTACCGCTCCGAGGCGTACGACCGGACCTCCCGCAAGCCCGAGGTCTCCTACGGCGACTCCATCGACCAGGACCTCGTCCGCCGTGACTTCACCGTCAACGCGATGGCCGTGGCCCTCCCCGAGAAGGAGTTCATCGACCCGCACGGCGGTCTGGAGGACCTCGCCGACCGGGTCCTGCGCACCCCGGGCACGCCCGAGGAGTCCTTCTCCGACGACCCGCTGCGCATGATGCGGGCGGCCCGCTTCGCGGCCCAGCTCGACTTCGAGGTCGCCCCCGAGGTCGTCACCGCGATGACGGAGATGGCCGACCGGATCGAGATCGTCTCCGCCGAGCGCGTCCGGGACGAGCTGAACAAGCTGCTGCTCTCCGCCCACCCGCGGAAGGGCCTCGGCCTGCTCGTCGACACCGGCCTCGCCGCCCACGTCCTCCCGGAGCTGCCGGCGCTGCGCCTGGAGAGCGACGAGCACCACCGGCACAAGGACGTGTACGAGCACTCCCTGACCGTCCTCGACCAGGCGATCGACCTGGAGGAGGACGGCCCGGACCTGGTGCTCCGCCTCGCCGCGCTCCTCCACGACATCGGCAAGCCCCGCACCCGCCGCTTCGAGAAGGACGGCCGGGTCTCCTTCCACCACCACGAGGTGGTGGGCGCGAAGATGACCAAGAAGCGCATGACCGCGCTGAAGTACTCGAACGAGCTGGTCAAGGACGTCTCGCGGCTCGTGGAGCTGCACCTGCGCTTCCACGGCTATGGCACGGGCGAGTGGACCGACTCGGCCGTGCGCCGCTATGTCCGCGACGCCGGGCCGCTGCTCTCGCGACTCCACAAGCTGACCCGCTCGGACTGCACCACGCGCAACAAGCGCAAGGCGTCCGCGCTCTCCCGTGCCTATGACGGCCTGGAGGAGCGCATCTCCCAGCTTCAGGAGCAGGAGGAACTGGACTCGATCCGGCCCGACCTCGACGGCAACCAGATCCAGGAGATCCTGGAGATCAAGCCGGGTCCCGCCGTCGGCCAGGCGTACAAGTTCCTGCTGGAGCTGCGACTGGAGAACGGTCCGATGGAGTACGAGCAGGCCGTCGCCGCACTCAAGGAATGGTGGGCGGCGCGCGACTGAGGCCGCGCCCTGTTTCACGTGAAACACCCCCGGCGGTGTTTCACGTGAAACGTCGCCGCTCCCGGCCCGCCCGGCGCAGCAGCAGCGCGATGCCCGCGTAACCGCCGGCCACCAGCAGGATCAGCAAGGGCGAGCGGCCGTCGGGCGGCAGCATCAGGGCGGCGACCCCGGCCGCCGCCACGAAGGCGACGTTGAAGAGCACGTCGTAGAGGGAGAACACCCGGCCCCGGTAGGCGTCGTCCACGCTCGTCTGCACGACGGTGTCGGTGGCGATCTTCGCTCCCTGGGTGATGAGCCCCAGGACGAAGGCGGCGACGAGGAACGTCACGGGCCTGAAGGACAGGGCGAGCGCCGGGACGAGGACGGCGGCCGCGGTCGAGCAGAGGAACATCCAGCCGAAGGGCCCGAACCGTCCGACCGCCCAGGGTGAGAGGACGGCGGCGGTGAAGAAACCGGCGCCCGAGGCGGCGACGGCGATCCCCAGGAGCCCGAGCCCCTCCGACTCGGTGGCGCTCCAGGCGTACCGAGCGAGCATCAGCACGGTCACGAGCAGAGCGCCGTAGCAGAAGCGCATCAGCCCGACGGCGGTAAGCGCCAAGGCGGCCGGGCGGCGTGCGGCGAGGTGGCGCAGCCCGGCGGCGAGGCCCCGGGCGGTGGAGGCGAGCGCCGTGGAGAGCCGGCCCGGCACCTGATCGGGGTCGGGACCGAGGAGGGTCCGGGTGATGCGCAGGGAGGCGAGGGCGGCGCAGAGGTACAGCACGGCACCGAAGGCGACCACGACGGCATCGGACCCGTCGGCCAGTAGGCGGACGCCGAAGGCGAGTCCGCCGCCGACGGTGGCGGCGAGGGTGCCGGCGGTGGGCGAGAGCGAGTTGGCCAGGACCAGCCGCTCCTCGTCGACGACCCGCGGCAGGGCGGCCGAGAGTCCCGCGAGCACGAAGCGGTTGACGGCCGTGACGGAGAGGGCGGAGGCGTAGAAGAGCCAGTCGGGGACCGGGGCGAGGACGAGCACGGCGGTCCCGCCGGCGAGCAGGGCGCGGAGCAGGTTCCCGTAGAGGAAGACCTGGCGGCGCTGCCAGCGGTCGAGGAGGACGCCGGCGAAGGGGCCGACGACGGAGTACGGGAGCAGCAGCACGGCCATGGCGGAGGCGATGGCGGCCGGGGTCGCCTGCTTCTCGGGGGAGAAGACGACGTACGTGGCCAGGGCGACCTGGTAGACCCCGTCCGCGCTCTGGGAGAGCAGCCGGACGGCGAGCAGGCGCCGGAAGTCCCGCAGGCGCAGCAGTACGCGCAGATCACGTGCGACGGACATGGCAGCAAGACTCACATACGGCGAGGGTCCCCGGGCAGTGCCGCGGGGACCCTCGTCAGGCGAAACGCAGGAGACCTCGGAAGGTCAGCGCTCGACCTCGCCCTTGATGAACTTCTCGACGTTGGCCAGGGCCTCGTCGTCGAAGTACTGGACCGGCGGGGACTTCATGAAGTAGCTCGACGCGGAGAGGATCGGGCCGCCGATGCCGCGGTCCTTGGCGATCTTCGCGGCGCGCAGGGCGTCGATGATGACACCCGCGGAGTTCGGGGAGTCCCAGACCTCGAGCTTGTACTCGAGGTTCAGCGGGACGTCGCCGAAGGCGCGGCCCTCGAGGCGGACGTACGCCCACTTGCGGTCGTCCAGCCAGGCCACGTAGTCCGACGGGCCGATGTGGACGTTCTTGTCGCCCAGCTCGCGGTCGGGGATCTGCGAGGTGACGGCCTGCGTCTTGGAGATCTTCTTGGACTCCAGGCGCTCGCGCTCGAGCATGTTCTTGAAGTCCATGTTGCCGCCGACGTTCAGCTGCATGGTGCGCTCGAGACGGACACCGCGGTCCTCGAAGAGCTTGGCCATCACGCGGTGCGTGATGGTGGCGCCCACCTGGGACTTGATGTCGTCACCGACGATCGGGACGCCGGCCTCGGTGAACTTGTCCGCCCACTCCTTGGTGCCGGCGATGAAGACCGGGAGGGCGTTGACGAAGGCGACCTTGGCGTCGATGGCGCACTGGGCGTAGAACTTCGCCGCTTCCTCGGAACCGACGGGCAGGTAGCAGACGAGGACGTCGACCTGGCGGTCCTTGAGGATCTGGACGACGTCGACAGGCGCCTCGGCGGACTCCTCGATGGTCTGGCGGTAGTACTTGCCGAGACCGTCGAGGGTGTGGCCGCGCTGGACGGTGACGCCGGAGGCGGGCACGTCGCAGATCTTGATGGTGTTGTTCTCGCTGGCGCCGATGGCGTCCGCGAGGTCCAGGCCGACCTTCTTCGCGTCGACGTCGAAGGCGGCGACGAACTCGACGTCACCGACGTGGTAGTCGCCGAACTGGACGTGCATGAGGCCGGGCACCTTGGTCGCCGGGTCGGCGTCCTTGTAGTACTCGACGCCCTGAACCAGCGAGGCGGCGCAGTTGCCCACGCCGACGATGGCTACGCGAACCGAACCCATTCCGGTTGCTCCCTGTTGTGATCGTGGAAGCCCTGCTGGCGCAGGGTTTCACTTGGCGGTGTCGTCGGACGGATCCGGCCGGGTACTGCCCCCGTGCCGGGGCAGGCCGCCCGTCTCTCCAGAATCGTTGTCGTGCGGAGCGTCGGTGCCGGGACGCTGGTCGCGTCCCGCCCGCTCGCTCTCGATGAGCTCGTTCAGCCAGCGCACTTCGCGCTCCACGGACTCCATTCCGTGGCGCTGGAGCTCAAGCGTGTAGTCGTCGAGTCGCTCGCGCGTCCGGGCCAGCGAGGCGCGCATCTTCTCCAGGCGCTCCTCCAGCCGGCTGCGGCGGCCTTCGAGGACCCGCATCCGCACTTCGCGCTCGGTCTGGCCGAAAAACGCGAAGCGGGCGGCGAAGTGCTCGTCCTCCCAGGTGTCCGGGCCGGTGTGGGAGAGGAGCTCCTCGAAGTGCTCCTTCCCCTCGGGCGTCAACCGGTAGACGATCTTGGCCCGGCGTCCTGCGAGTGACGAGGCGAGCGCCTCCTCGGGGGCGCTGCCCGGTTCCTCGATCAACCAGCCGTTTGCGACCAGCGTCTTGAGGCAGGGGTAGAGCGTCCCGTAGCTGAACGCGCGGAAGATGCCGAGCGAGGTGTTGAGGCGCTTGCGCAGCTCGTATCCGTGCATCGGGGCTTCGCGCAGGAGGCCGAGAACGGCGAATTCGAGAATGCCGGAGCGTCTGCTCATCCGTCGTCCTCCTTCACCCTGCGGTCCGTGGCCGAAACACTTATGCCGTGCTGATGTATCGACTCGATACATCAGCACGATAGAACGGGCCGAGAGGTCCGACAAGCGGGGGTGTGGTGACCGGCGTCACATCATCAATTCATAGCGTGCGACTTGCCTGATTTGGGGTGAACTCGGGAGCAAGAGGGGTTTTGGCCGTGCGTAGTCTGTGCGGCATGCACACCACCGGGAACCAGGAGCCGCGCTGGGGCGTCAGTGCAGCGGGTGACCGGCTGCGGTACGAAAGGGGCCTCCGATGGGCTCCGGTCGTACGCATTTCGGGGGGACCGGAACTCAACTGCCGCTTCCAGGCGTACGCGCCTGCCCGAGGAGTAGTCGTTCGATGAGCGAGCACCGTCGCAGGATGCCGTCGCAGGAGCCGCCGACGGGCGGCCGCGCGGCGGCACGACGCGCCGCCCAGCAGCCGGCCGGCCGCAGGTCGGCCCCGGCCGAGAACCCCGGTACCGGAACGCCCCCGTACGGATCGCCGGCCCCTTACGGGTCGTCCGCCTCGTACGGGTCGTCCGGTTCCCACGGGGCCCCCTCCCCCTACGGGGAGGAGGCACGTCCGTACGGCGGTCGCGCGGAGGCCCGGCGGGCCGCCCAGCGCGGTGGCCGACGGCGCGCCCCCGCGGCCGGCCCCGGTGGACCGAACGGTCCCGGTGGCGGCGGCCGCAGGGGCGGTGGTGGCGGCGGACGCGGCGGAGGCCCGGGCGGCCGTCCGCCGGGCAAGAAGCGGCTGATCGACTACCCGCGGCACGACAAGGACGGCTGGCGTCGCTGGATGCCGTCCTGGAAGCTCGTCACGGGCACGTTCCTGCTGTTCGTGGGCCTCCTCATGGGCGCCTCGATCTTCGCGTACTCGCAGGTGGTCGTCCCCAACGTGGCCGACGCCGCGACCTCCCAGAACAACATCTACTACTGGAACGACGGCTCGCGGATGGTCGCCACCGGGGCCGGCGCGAACCGCCAGATCGTCGGCATCGACCAGATCCCGACGGTCATGCAGGAGGCCGTGATCTCGGCCGAGAACAAGACCTTCCGCGACGACTGGGGCGTCGACCCCATGGGCATCGCCCGCGCCGTGTGGAACATGGCGAAGGGCGGCGAGACCCAGGGCGGCTCGACCATCACCCAGCAGTACGTGAAGAACGGCCTGCTCAACGACCAGACGCAGTCACTCTCCCGGAAGGTGAAGGAGCTCTTCATCTCCATCAAGGTCGGCAACGATCTGGGGAAGAACGACATCCTGGTCGGCTACCTCAACACCGCCTACTACGGCCGCAACGCCTACGGCATCCAGGCCGCCTCCCGCGCGTACTTCGAGAAGGACTCCAAGGACCTCAACGCCTCCGAGTCGGCGGTCCTCGCCGCGGTGCTGAAGGGTGCGACGTACTACGACCCGGCCGGCTACCCCGAGTACGACCCCGACGCCACCCCCGAGAAGAACCTGGCGCGCCTCACCGAGCGCTGGGCCTGGATCCTCGACGAGATGGTCAAGGACGGGAAGATCACGGCGGAGGAGCGGGCGAAGTACACGAAGCTCCCGAAGATCCAGAAGCGGAAGACGGACGCGCAGCTCAGCGGGCAGATCGGCTACCTGGTCGCCACCGCCAAGGCCAACTTCCGCAGCAAGTACGACATCAGCGACGAGGCCCTGAACCTCGGTGGATACGAGATCCACACCACCTTCGACAAGAAGAAGGTGCAGGCGATGTCGGACTCCGTCCAGAAGGTCTACGACGAGTACATCGACGAGAAGAAGCGTCCCGAGGACGACACCCACGTCGAGTTCGGCGGTGCCTCCGTCGACGTCAAGACCGGCGCCATCGTCGCCATCTACGGCGGCCAGGACGCCACCAAGCACTACACCAACAACGCCGACACCACCGGCGCCCAGGTCGGTTCGACGTTCAAGCCCTTCGTGCTCGCCGCCGCGATGAAGGACGGCGTGCGCGACCCGGAGGGCCCCGCGGAGCAGGGCCCATCCACCCGCACCCTGGTCGACCCCGACAAGAGCCGCTACAGCGGCAAGGACGACCTCAAGGTCCGCAAGTACAACGGCGAGATCTGGCACAACGAGAAGGGGGAGGAGTGGAAGCAGGACAACGAGGGTGACCGGAGCTACGGCAACATCAGCCTGCGCCGGGCGATGATCGTCTCCGCCAACTCCCCCTTCGTGCAGCTCGGCATGGACGTCGGCATCGACAAGGTGCGTCAGGCGGCCATCGACGCCGGTCTGCGGCCCGACTCGCTGGTGAAGGGCGAGGTCCCGTCCTTCTCGCTCGGCATCTCCAGCCCCAGCGCGATCCGCATGGCCGGCGCCTACTCCACCTTCGCCAACCAGGGCGTGCGCAACGAGCCGTACTCGGTCACCAAGGTGGTCAAGGGCGGCCAGGTCATCTTCAAGCACGAGGGCAAGTCCGAGCAGAAGTTCTCCTCGGCCATCTCCTCCAACGTCACCGACGTGCTCCGCAGCGTCGTCGAGGACGAGGACGGCACCGGCAACAACGCGGCCATCCCGGGCCGCGACGTGGCCGGCAAGACCGGTACCACCGACGACAACATGTCGGCCTGGTTCGTCGGCTACACGCCGCAGCTCGCGACGGCGATCGACATGTACCGCTTCGACGACGACGAGACCAAGGAAGGCCGCGAGTTCCTGGAGATGTACGGCACGGGCGGCCAGAAGTCGATCCACGGCTCGTCCTTCCCGTCCCAGATCTGGAACGACTACATGACGGACGCCGTGGCCGACCTGCCCGCCGAGAAGTTCCCCAAGCCGGAGAAGCTCGCGGACGCCAAGGCGGTCTACGGCGGCGGCGCCACGCCCAAGCCGACGGCCACCCCGACGCCGACCGAGACGCCGACGCCCACCGAGACGGCCACCACCGCCCCCCCGACGACGACTCCCCCGGCGACACCCACCGACAGCGGCAAGCCGACGACGAAGGAGCCGAAGCCCGGCAAGACCACCTGCAGCATCTGGGACAGCTGGGACTGCAACGAGACGGGCGGCGGCGACGGCGGGTCCACCCAGCCGACACCCACCGGCAGCACGGCCCCGACGCCGACGAACACGACGACGGACCCGGCAGGACCCGGCAACGGAGGCAACGGGAACAACGGAGGCAGCGGCGGAGACCCGACCGACTCCTCCACCGGAGGCTTCTTCGACTGAGGCGCCCGACCCGGAGGCCCGGCCGGATCACCGGCCGGGCGACGCGCCGGGCGACCCGCCAGGCGACCCGCCGGGCGACCGGCGTGGCGAGGGCCGTCGCGCCCGCCCCGTACCCACGCGGTACGGGGCGGAGCGCGGCGGCCCTCCGCGTTGCCGCCCCGGACGCGGCCGGATTCCCAGGGGCGTACGGCAGGATGTCCCCCATGCCGAGCCTGAAGAAGACGAACGGCCCCGACGACACCCCCGTCGACGACGCCTCCGTCGACGACGCCCCCGTCGTCGCGCCCGTCGTCGCCCCCACCCGGCGCGACGAGGTGGCCGCCGCCGGCAGCGCCCTCATCGGCGGGCGTTACGGCCGGCGCGCCCTGCCCGGCAGCGGGCCCGGGGGCGGGCAGTTCACCCCGGTGCGCGTGATCGCACTCGTCGCCATTGGCATGTTCGCCCTCGGCATGGTGCAGAAACTGCCCTGCTACAACTGGGCCTGGTTCCGCGGCACCACCTCTCAGTACACCCACGCCTGCTACTCGGACATCCCGCACCTCTTCGCCGGGCGCGGCTTCTCCGAGGGGCTGGTGCCCTACTTCGACCGGCTCCCCGGCGACATACCGTTCCTGGAGTACCCCGTCCTGACGGGGCTGTTCATGGAGGTGGCGGCCTGGATGACGCCCGGCGGCGACCCCCAGGGCCGCGGCCAGACGTACTGGATCGTCAACTCCGGCCTGCTGATGGCCTGCGCGGCCGTCCTCGCGGTCTGCGTGGCCCGGACGCACCGCAACCGGCCCTGGGACGCCCTGCTCGTCGCCCTGGCGCCCGCCGTGGCCCTCACCGCCACCATCAACTGGGACCTGCTCGCCGTGGCCCTCACCGCCGCCGCGATCCTGATGTGGTCCCGCTCCCGGCCGCTCGCCGCCGGCATCCTGCTGGGCCTGGCGGTGGCGGCGAAGTTCTACCCGGTGCTGCTGCTGTGGCCGCTGCTGCTGCTCTGCCGGCGGGCCGGGCGGATGCGCGCCTTCGGCGCCGCCCTGCTCGGCGCGGCGGGCTCCTGGCTGGTGGTGAACCTGCCGGTGATGCTCCTCGCGCCCCAGGGCTGGAAGCAGTTCTACCTCTTCAGCCGCGACCGGAACGTGGATTTCGGCTCGGTCTGGCTGCTCGTCAGCCAGCGCGCCGGGCAGACCATCCCGCCCGAGCGGGCCAACCTGTACGCGCTGCTGCTCCTGCTGCTCGCCGCGGGCGGGATCGGCTGGCTGGCCTTCGCCGCGCCCCGGCGGCCCCGCCTCGCCCAGCTGGCGTTCCTGATGGTCGCCGCGTTCGTCCTCACCAACAAGGTCTACTCGCCGCAGTACGTCCTCTGGCTGGTGCCGCTCGCCGCGCTCGCCCGGCCGCGCTGGCGGGACTTCCTGATCTGGCAGTCCTGCGAGGTCCTGTACTACCTCGGGATCTGGATGTACCTCGCGTTCACCGGCAGCGGCAACAAGCAGGGGCTGCCGCTGGACGGCTACCACTTCGCGATCGTGCTGCACCTGCTGGGCACGCTCTACCTGTGCGCCGTGGTCGTACGGGACATCCTGGCGCCCGACAAGGACCCGGTCCGGCAGGACGGCGCCGACGACCCCTCGGGCGGCGTCCTGGACGGCGCCCGGGACGTCTTCGTGGTGGGCGCCGCCGCACGACCGGCCCGGCACGCGGCCTCCGAGCCCGGCGAGCGGGAGCTCCTCGTGACATGGGGAACCCCCGGGGCCGAGGGCTCCCGGGGGTGATCCGACGACGCGGGTCCGGCCGGCTCAGCGCTCCACGAGCCGGTCGAACTGCGTCGTGGTGTGCCGCAGGTGCGCCACCAGTTCGTCGCCGACCTGCGGCTCCTGGGCGTCGGCCGGCACGAAGAGGATCGACACCTGCATGTGCGGCGGCTCGGCGAACCAGCGCTGCTTGCCGGCCCAGACGAACGGCGACAGGTTCCGGTTGACCGTGGCCAGACCGGCCCTGGCCACGCCCTTGGCGCGCGGCATCACGCCGTGCATCGCCTTCGGGGCCTCCAGGCCCACACCGTGCGAGGTGCCGCCGGCGACGACGACCAGCCAGCCGTCCGAGGCCGCCTTCTGCTGGCGGTAGCCGAAGCGGTCGCCCTTGGCGACCCGGGTGACGTCCAGGACCGAGCCGCGGTACTCGGTGGCCTCGTGGTCGCCCAGCCAGAGCCGCGTGCCGATCCGGGCGCGGAAGCGGGTCTGCGGGAACTGCTGCTGGAGCCGGGCCTGCTCCTCGGCCCGCAGATGGCTCACGAACATGGTGTGCAGCGGCAGCCGGGCGGCGCGCAGCCGGTCCATCCAGGAGATGACCTCCTCGACGGCGTCCGTGCCGTCCGTACGGTCCAGCGGCAGGTGCAGGGCGAAGCCCTCCAGGCGCACGTCCTCGATCGCGGCGGCGAGCCGGCCGAGCTCCTCCTCGCGGACGCCGTGCCGCTTCATCGAGCTCATGACCTCGATGACGACCCGGGCGCCGACCAGGGCGTGCACCCCGTCGACCGAGGAGACGGAGCGGATCACCCGGTCCGGCAGCGGCACCGGCTCCTCACCCCGCCGGAACGGGGTGAGGACCAGCAGGTCGCCGCCGAACCAGTCCTTGATCTTCGCGGCCTCGTACGTGGTCCCGACCGCGAGCATGTCGGCGCCGAAACGGGCCGCCTCCTCGGCGAGTCGCTCGTGGCCGAAGCCGTAGCCGTTGCCCTTGCAGACCGGGATCAGACCGGGGAACTGGTCGATCACGGACTTCTGGTGCGCCCGCCAGCGAGCGGTGTCGACGTAGAGGGAGAGCGCCATGGCCGGCCCGGAACCTTTCTGATGGCTGCGGTGGGGGGTTTCGCAGGTGTGTACGAGACTCGCGGAACTACTCGTGGGACTACGAGGTTACGCAAGCCCCGCGCGGAGCGTCAGCGGCGCGACATGTAGATGTCCAGCGCCTTGTGGAGCAGCTTGTTCAGCGGGAAGTCCCACTCGCCGACGTACTCGACGGCCTCGCCGCCGGTGCCGACCTTGAACTGGATCAGGCCGAAGAGGTGGTCGGTCTCGTCGAGCGAGTCGGAGATGCCGCGCAGGTCGTAGACGGTGGCGCCCATCGCGTACGCGTCGCGGAGCATCCGCCACTGCATGGCGTTGGACGGCCGGACCTCGCGGCCGATGTTGTCGGAGGCGCCGTACGAGTACCAGACGTGGCCGCCGACGACGAGCATCGTCGCCGCGGAGAGGTTCACGCCGTTGTGACGGGCGAAGTAGAGGCGCATCCGGTTGGGGTCCTCGTTGTTGAGGACCGTCCACATGCGCTGGAAGTACGAGAGCGGGCGCGGCCGGAACTTGTCGCGGACGGCGGTGATCTCGTACAGGCGCTGCCACTCGGCGAGGTCCTCGTAGCCGCCCTGGACGACCTCGACGCCGGCCTTCTCGGCCTTCTTGATGTTGCGGCGCCACAGCTGGTTGAAGCCCTTGAGGACGTCGTCGAGCGAGCGGTTGGCCAGCGGGACCTGGAAGACGTAGCGGGGCTGCACGTCGCCGAAGCCCGCGCCGCCGTCGTCGCCCTGCTGCCAGCCCATCTTCCGCAGCCGGTCGGCCACCTCGAAGGCGTGCGGCACGACCTCGGTCGCCTGCACGTCCTTGAGGCGCTTGACGTCCGGGTCCTGGATGCCGGACTTGATCGCGGCCGCGTCCCAGCGGCGGATGACGACCGGCGGGCCCATCTTCACGGAGAAGGCGCCCTGCTGCTTCAGGTGGGCCAGCATCGGCTGGAGCCACTCGTCGAGGTTGGGGGCGTACCAGTTGATGACCGGGCCCTCGGGGAGGTATGCCAGGTAGCGCTTGAGCTTGGGGAGCTGGCGGTACAGCACCAGGCCCACGCCGACGAGCTCGCCGCTCTTGTCGAACCAGCCGAGGTTCTCCGAGCGCCACTCGGTCTTCACGTCCGCCCACGCCGGGACCTGGCAGTGGCTCGCGCCGGGCAGGCTCTGGATGTACGCCAGATGCTGCTCTCGGCTGATGGTCCTCAGGGTCAGGCTCATGTCGGGGCGCTCCTCGGCAGGTGTGTCCCCATCGGTCAGGGGCTCCGGCTCTCGCGCCGAAGCCTACTGCGACCGGGGAGCGCCCCGAAGGGCCACGGGGGCCCTGACGTGCTCGGTGTCAGTTGATCACGCCGGTGAAGAGCCCGCCGTGAGCCATGCCGAGATAGAAGCCCACCGCCGCGGCGCCGAGGCCGATGATCAGGAAGAAGCGTTCGCGGGTGGTGACGGAGATGAACTGTCCGTAGGCCCCGGTCAGGATGCCGATCAGGCCCGTCCACGAGCTGAGCAGGTGCAGGCTGTGGAACTGCGCCGTGACGAAGGACAGGATGCCGAGCACCAGGGTCACCGCGAGCAGCGTGTCCTGGAGGGGGTGCGGCTTGCCGTCCGTCGCGAAGAGGGAGTGGCCGGGGTCGGGTCGCATTGCCTGTGCCATGGGGCACCTCCTGGCGTGCCGAGCGGAGGGCGGCGCATCCTAGCGCCGCCGACGTCCGATGTGTACAGATTGCGTCCCCTCCCCACCGGATTTCAACCGCAAGGCGTTGTGCAGGTACTCTGTACGGTCTGCGCCGGTGTCTGCCCTGGTCCTGCCAGTCTGGACGCCGTCGCTCACGCATCACGACCCTCCTGCCACGGAACGACCGTGGCCGCTGAGTCCAAAGGAGGTGGGTTCCACATGCGTCACTACGAGGTGATGGTCATCCTCGACCCCGATCTCGAGGAGCGCGCTGTCTCCCCGCTGATCGAGAACTTCCTCTCCGTCGTCCGTGAGGGCAACGGAAAGGTCGAGAAGGTCGACACCTGGGGCCGTCGTCGTCTCGCCTACGAGATCAAGAAGAAGCCCGAGGGCATCTACTCGGTCATCGACCTGCAGGCCGAGCCTGCGGTCGTCAAGGAGCTCGACCGCCAGATGAACCTGAACGAGTCGGTCCTCCGGACCAAGGTCCTCCGCCCCGAGACCCACTGAGCTTTCGCTCAGAGGTAATCGGGTCCGAGTAGCAGCAAGCAGCCAGAAGCAACGCCGAGAGGTTCACCCATGGCAGGCGAGACCGTCATCACGGTCGTCGGCAATCTCGTCGACGACCCCGAGCTGCGCTTCACCCCGTCCGGTGCGGCGGTCGCGAAGTTCCGCGTCGCGTCCACTCCCCGCACCTTCGACCGTCAGACCAACGAGTGGAAGGACGGCGAGAGCCTCTTCCTGACCTGCTCGGTCTGGCGTCAGGCGGCGGAGAACGTCGCCGAGTCCCTTCAGCGGGGCATGCGCGTCGTCGTTCAGGGCCGCCTGAAGCAGCGGTCCTACGAGGACAACCAGGGCGTCAAGCGCACGGTCTACGAGCTGGACGTCGAGGAAGTCGGTCCCAGCCTGCGCAACGCCACGGCCAAGGTCACCAAGACCACCGGCCGCGGTGGCCAGGGTGGCGGCGGCGGCTTCGGCGGCGGCGGCCAGCAGGGTGGCGGCGGCTGGGGTGGCAACTCCGGCGGCGGCCAGCCGCAGGGCGGCGGAGCTCCCTCCGACGACCCCTGGGCCTCCGGCGGCTCCTCCTCCGGCGGCTCCTCCTCCGGCGGCGGCCAGCAGGCCGGCGGCGGTGGCGGCTGGGGTGGCAACTCCGGCGGCGGCTACTCGGACGAGCCCCCCTTCTAGGGATCCCTCGGGGCCCTGGAAGCAGCTCGTACCCCACACTTCTTGATCACACAGGAGAAACACCATGGCGAAGCCGCCTGTGCGCAAGCCTAAGAAGAAGGTCTGCGCGTTCTGCAAGGACAAGACCGCGTACGTGGACTACAAGGACACGAACATGCTGCGGAAGTTCATTTCCGACCGCGGCAAGATCCGTGCCCGCCGCGTGACCGGCAACTGCACGCAGCACCAGCGTGACGTCGCCACGGCCGTCAAGAACAGCCGTGAGATGGCGCTGCTGCCCTACACGTCCACCGCGCGATAAGGGAAGGGTGACCGAAAAATGAAGATCATCCTCACCCAGGAAGTCTCCGGCCTCGGTGCGGCCGGCGACGTCGTCGAGGTCAAGGACGGCTACGCTCGCAACTACCTGGTCCCGCGTGGTTTCGCGATCCGCTGGACCAAGGGTGGCGAGAAGGACGTGGCGCAGATCCGCCGCGCCCGCAAGATCCACGAGATCGCGACCATCGAGCAGGCCAACGAGATCAAGGCCAAGCTCGAGGGCACGAAGGTCCGTCTGGCCGTTCGCTCCGGCGACGCCGGCCGTCTCTTCGGCTCCGTGACCCCGGCCGACGTCGCCACGGCGATCAAGTCCGCCGGTGGCCCCGAGGTCGACAAGCGTCGCGTCGAGCTCGGTTCGCCGATCAAGACCCTGGGCTCGCACCAGGTGCTCGTGCGTCTGCACCCCGAGGTTGCCGCGAAGCTCGGCATCGAGGTCGTTGCCGCGTAACGCTGCTCTCAGCAGTACGGATGGGCCGCTCCCCACTGGGGGGCGGCCCATCTGCCGTTTCACGTGAAACAGGCGGCTGCGTCCCTTTGCGGAGTTTCACGTGAAACACCGCCCTCCTCGGTCAGCGGGTGGCGCCCGTGACGATCCAGCGGCCGGAGCGCATCCGGAACCAGAGGGTGGCCAGCCGGACCGCCATCATCAGCGTCATGGCCCACCAGAGTGCCGTCAGCCCGCCGCCGAGTACGGGCACGAGGAGGGCGGCCGGGGCGAAGACCGCCAGGGTGAGCAGCATCGCCCAGGCGAGGTAGGGGCCGTCGCCCGCGCCCATGAGGACGCCGTCGAGGACGAAGACCACGCCGGAGATCGGCTGGGAGAGCGCCACCACCAGCAGGGCCGGCAGCAGGGTGGACCGGACGGCGGGGTCGCCGGTGAAGAGCGGGATGAAGAGCGGGCGGCTCAGGACGAGCAGCAGTCCGAGGACCACCCCGGAGACGACGCCCCACTGGACCATCCGCCGACAGACCTGACGGGCGCCCTCGGCGTCGTCGGCCCCCAGGTAACGGCCGATGATGGCCTGGCCCGCGATGGCGATGGCGTCCAGGGCGAAGGCCATCAGGCTCCACAGCGAGAGGATGATCTGGTGGGCGGCGACCTCGGTGTCTCCCAGACGGGCGGCGACGGCGGTGGCGATCATCAGGGCGGCGCGCAGCGAGAGCGTACGGACCAGGAGCGGGACGCCGGCCTGGGCCGAGGCCCGGATGCCGGCGGCGTCGGGCCGGAGCGAGGCCCCGTGCCGCCGGGCGCCACGGACGACCACGACGAGGTACGCGGCTGCCATGCCGCACTGGGCGATGACGGTGCCCCAGGCGGAGCCCGCGATGCCGAGCCCGGCGCCGTAGACCAGGCCGAGGTTGAGGGCGCCGTTGGCCGCGAAGCCGCCGATGGCCACATAGAGCGGTGTGCGGGTGTCCTGGAGACCGCGCAGGACACCGGTGGCGGCCAGGACGACCAGCATCGCGGGGATGCCCAGGAGGGAGATCCGCAGATACGTGGTCGCGTGGGGCGCCGCGGTGGCGGAGGCCCCGAAGACCTCGACCAGCCAGGGGGCCAGGGGGAGGGTGACCGCGATGACGGCGAGGCCGAGGAGCAGGGCCAGCCAGACGCCGTCGATGCCCTGCCGGAGGGCGGAGGACAGATCACCCGCGCCGACCCGTCGGGCGACCGCGGCCGTGGTGGCGTAGGCGAGGAAGACGAAGACGCTGACGAAGGTGGAGAGCAGGGCGCCGGCGATGGCGAGGCCCGCGAGTTGAGGGGTCCCGAGGTGTCCCACGATGGCGCTGTCGACCATGAGGAAGAGGGGCTCGGCGACGAGGGCGCCGAAGGCCGGCAGGGCGAGCGAGAGGATCTCCCGGTCGTGTCGGCGCGGCGTGGCCTTGGAACGCGTGGGGGCCTGGGTCATGAGGCCAATCTAATCGTCCACAGGTAAGGGATGCAATCGATCTGCAGTCCTTACCCTGAGGGGGATCGGGGCTTCGGGTGTGGGCTGTTTGTTCTGATCGTGGCCCTGGTGCAAAAGTTTTTCTCCCCCACAGCCCGTGGATGGAAAAAGCGCAGGTCAGGACGGCAACCGGGCTGGTCTTATGAGTTTGTCCACATGGCTGTCCCCCGGTCCGTGCACAGGATCCGGCGGCTTATCCACAGCATTGGGGGCTTCACCCACAGAGCCTGTGGATAACCAGATTGGCTGACGCCTCTCCCGGGCCTACCGTGGACCGGCGCCCGACGCGCCAGAACCGGGACGCAAAGCCACTCTTTGATCAAGGCCGTGGCGTAAGAAGGAGTGGCACGGCGAGGTCCGCTGAGCGGACGGGAAGAGGTGGCGGGTGAGCGTTCCCGAGCCCATGGACGACCCCTGGGCGGACGGCGGACCGAGCGACCGGCTGCCCGTACGCACCCGGGGCGAGGGCCGTGGCGAGGGCCGCGGGCGCGGCCGGGGCCGTGAGGAGCAGCACGAGCGCGGCAGCGACGGCCCCTGGGACGGCGGCCTCGTCGGATTCGAGCGGGTCCCCCCGCAGGACCTCGACGCCGAGCAGTCGGTGCTGGGCGGCATGCTGCTCTCCAAGGACGCCATCGCCGACGTCGTGGAGATCATCAAGGGCCACGACTTCTACAAGCCCGCGCACGAGACCGTCTTCGGCGCGATCCTCGACCTCTACGCCAAGGGCGAGCCCGCCGACCCCATCACGGTCGGCGCCGAGCTCACCAAGCGCGGCGAGATCAACCGTGTCGGCGGCGCCTCCTACCTGCACACCCTCGTCCAGTCGGTGCCGACCGCGGCGAACGCCTCGTACTACGCGGAGATCGTCCACGAGCGGGCCGTGCTGCGCCGCCTCGTGGAGGCCGGCACCAAGATCACGCAGATGGGCTACGCGGCCGACGGCGACGTCGACGAGATCGTGAACTCGGCCCAGGCGGAGATCTACAAGGTCACCGAGCAGCGGACCACCGAGGACTACCTGCCGCTCGGCGACATCATGGAGGGCGCGCTCGACGAGATCGAGGCGATCGGCTCCCGCAGCGGGGAGATGACCGGTGTGCCCACCGGCTTCAGCGACCTCGACTCGCTCACCAACGGCCTCCACCCCGGCCAGATGATCATCATCGCCGCCCGACCGGCCATGGGTAAGTCGACGCTCGCCCTGGACTTCGCCCGGGCCGCCTCGATCAAGCACAACCTGCCCAGCGTCATCTTCTCCCTCGAAATGGGCCGCAACGAGATCGCGATGCGTCTGCTGTCCGCCGAGGCACGGGTGGCCCTGCACCACATGCGCTCCGGCACCATGACCGACGAGGACTGGACCCGGCTCGCCCGCCGCATGCCCGACGTCTCCCAGGCGCCGCTCTACATTGACGACTCCCCGAACCTGTCGATGATGGAGATCCGCGCCAAGTGCCGCCGGCTCAAGCAGCGCAACGGCCTCAAGCTGGTCATCATCGACTACCTCCAGCTGATGCAGTCGGGCGGCTCCAAGCGGCAGGAGAGCCGCCAGCAGGAGGTCTCCGACATGTCGCGAAACCTCAAGCTCCTCGCCAAGGAGCTGGAGCTCCCGGTGATCGCGCTCTCCCAGCTGAACCGTGGCCCCGAGCAGCGCACCGACAAGAAGCCGATGGTCTCCGACCTCCGTGAGTCCGGCTCCATCGAGCAGGACGCCGACATGGTCATCCTGCTCCACCGCGAGGACGCCTACGAGAAGGAGTCACCGCGCGCCGGCGAGGCCGACATCATCGTCGGCAAGCACCGTAACGGCCCCACGGCCACGATCACCGTGGCCTTCCAGGGCCACTACTCGCGCTTCGTGGACATGGCACAAACCTGATCGTGCCGGAGCGGGGCGCCAAGGCATGATCATCTGCATGACCTCAGCCTTCGAAGCCCTGCTGCCCACTACCGAGCGTTCTCTGCTGCACCGCGTGGCCCGCGCCCAGAGCGAGGGCCGCGCGCCGTCGTTCGTGGGCGCCGTCGCCCGAGGGGGAGCGATGGTGTGGAGCGGCTCCCGCAGCTGTGTCGACGGGCACGCGCCCGACGCCGACACGCAGTACCGGATCGGATCGATCACCAAGGTGTTCACCGCCGTCCTCGTCCTCCGGCTGCGGGACGAGGGGCTGCTCGGGCTCGACGACCCGCTGGAGAAGCACCTGCCCGGCACCGGGGTGGGCGAGGCGACCATCGCCCAGCTCCTCGGCCACACCGCGGGGCTCGCGGCGGAGACGCCCTCGCCCTGGTGGGAGCGGACGCCGGGGACCCTGCGGCCCGCGCTCCCCGACGTGCTGGGGGAGACGCCCGTGCTCCATCCGGCGGGCCGCACCTTCCACTACTCCAACCCCGGCTACACCCTGCTCGGCGCGCTGATCGAGGCGGTGCGCGGGGTCTCCTGGGAGGAGGCGTTGCGCACCGAGATCCTGGAGCCGCTGGGCATGGACCGGACGACGGGGGAGCCCGTCGCTCCGCACGCCGGGGGGTGGGCGGTGCATCCCTGGGCCGACGTGATGCTTCCGGAGCCCTCCGAGGACCTCGGGGTGATGGGCGCGGCCGGCCGGTTGTGGTCGACGGCAGCGGACCTCTGCCGGTTCGGCGTCTTCCTCGCGGAAGGCGACGAGCGGGTGCTGAGCGCCTCCTCCGTCGCCGAGATGCGGGTTCCCGTGGGGCCGCCGGCGGCCGGGGATCCCCTGATGGGGTACGGCCTCGGTCTCCAGGTGGCTCGTAAGGAGAGCGGCACGCTCATCGGGCACGGCGGTTCGCTGCCGGGCTTCGTCGCGGGTCTCTGGGTGGACGTCGAGGAGGGTCTGGTCGGCGTGGCGCTCGCCAACGCCACGAGCGGCCCGCAGCCCGGGCTCGTCGCCACCGACCTCGTACGGATCGTGGCGGAGGCAGAGCCGCGGTTCCCCGAGCCGTGGCGGCCGCTGCCCGAGGCCGAGGTCGACCAGGAGCTCCTGGCGCTGACCGGCCCCTGGTACTGGGGGACGTACGCCTACGGCCTGCGGCTCGGCGCGGACCGCGGAGTGGTGCTGGAGCCCCTGCGCGGGGCCGGCCGGGGCGCCCGCTTCCGGGCGGTGCCCGAGGGCGGCTGGATCGGTCTGGACGGGTACTACGCGGGGGAGCGGCTGCGTGTGGTGCGGCGGCCCGACGGCAGCGTCAGCCACCTCGACCTCGCCTCCTTCGTCTTCACCCGGGAGCCCTACGAGACCGGTGACGCGGTCCCTGGCGGCGTCGACGAGCAGGGGTGGCGGGGGCTCTGAGCCGGTCCGTAGGTCCGTAGGACGCGGATGCCCGTGTTTCACGTGAAACACGGGCACCCTCCGAAGGTCAGAGCGCGAGCTTGAAGCCCACGTGGCTCGCCTGGAAACCGAGCCGCTCGTAGAAGCGCAGCGCGTCGGTGCGGGTGACGGCCGAGGTCAGCTGGACCAGGACGCACTCCAGGCGCCGGGATTCCTCGATGGCCCATTCGATGAGCCGGGTGCCCAGGCCGCTGCCGCGCTCGTCGGCGTGGATCCGCACGCCCTCGATCAGTCCGCGGGTGGCGCCGCGCCGGGAGAGCCCGGGGATGATCGTCAGCTGGAGCGTGCCGACCACCTTCTCGTCGCGGGTGGCCACGACGAGGTGCTGGTTCGGGTCCTCCGCGAGCCGACTGAAGGCGGAGAGGTACGGGGCGGGGTCGTCGGGGGATTCCCGCTGGGCGCCGAGGGGGTCGTCGGCGAGCATCGCGACGATGGCGGGGACATCCTCGGCGGTGGCGGGACGAATCTCAAGATCGCTCATGCCCGCAGCGTACGGGGCCGGGCCGACCGTCAGACGGTGACGGTCTCGCCTTCGAGGACGTGGACCAACGGGGCGAGCACGGGGTTCTTCGCGGCCGCGTCCAAGGCCTCGCGCAGGGCCCGGTCGTTGGTGGGACGGGCCTCCGCGAGGAGCTTCTGGCCGGACTCGGTGACGTCGGTGTAGATGCCGCGCCGGTCGGTGGCACAGAGGTAGCGGGTGAGCAGGCCCCGGTCCTCCAGGCGCGTGACCAGCCGGGTGGTGGCACTCTGGCTGAGCACCACGGCGTCGGCGACCTGCTTCATCTGGAGGTGCCCGCCCGGCCCGTCGTGCTGGCGGCTGAGGACGTCGAGGAGTGAGTACTCACGGGCGCTCAGGCCGTGCCCGGCTTCCAGGGCGCGCTCGATGTGGGACTCGATCCGGCCGTGCAGCAGGGAGAGGGCGCACCAGCGCTGGGCGAGTCCGGTGAGGGCGGGATCCGTCGCGGTCATGGTCTCTCCTCGTACCTCTCCTGGTCGGTCGGCTGCTCGGATCCAGGGTAGACGATGACTCGCAATAGTGCGCGTATGCAAGTATTTGGATCTCCGGTCCTCGGTCCGGCCCGGTGGTCAGCCCGCCGCGACGGTCAGCGGGGCGAAGCGACGGGAGAGGTCGCCAGGGAGGCCCGGGGCGGAGCGGATCATCACCGCGTTCTCGATGATCGGGTCCAGGCCGTTGCCCTTGAGCCAGTCGAGGAGCTCGGTGTGGCGGACGTCGACGTCGGTGCGGAGCGGACGGTCCGTGGCGGCGGCCAGCGAGGCGACGAGTGCCTGGGCGGTGGCGGTGTCCCGGGCGATCAGCGGCCCGACGACATGGGTGTCCATGTTGGGCCAGGCGGCGGCGAAGCCGGTGATCGCACCGTCCTCGACGGCGACCCGCAGATGGTCGGCGAAGGCCGGGAGCCGGGCGATCAGCGGAGTGCGGTCCAGGCCGAAGATCTCGTGGTCGAGGCGGAGCACCTCCTGGAGGTCCTCCGCGGTGGCCGGGCGGACCGCGATCCCGGGCGCGGGCACGGCGGCGGAGAATCGTCCCTTCACCATCTCGGCGCGGCCGATCTCGGTGAATCCGAGTCCCTCGTAGAGCGGCTGGCCGTTCGGTGTGGCGTGGAGGGTCAGCGGAGTGTCTCCGGCCTGCTCCACGACATGGCGCATCAGCCGGCGTCCTACGCCCTGCCGGGCATGGCGCCCGTCGACCAGCACCATGCCGATGGCCGCGAGGCCGGGGCCGTAGGAGGTGACCACGCAGCAGGCCAGCAGTCCCTCGCCGTCCGGGGAGTCGATGCCGTACCCGGTGCCCGCGGCGAGCAGCAGACCCCACTTGTGCTCCTCGCGCGGCCAGCCGCGGTTCTCGGAGAGGTCGGCGCATGCCCGCAGATCGGCGGAGTCGAGACGCCGGATGGGGAGCTGGGCGAGGGCGGTGGGGGAGGTCGGCATGACGGCCAGGTTCTCCGACGGGGTGATCTTCCGTCCAGGGGTTTTCCGTCTCGGCCGGGCTTTCGGCCCGAGGAGGCCCCGGTGTTTCACGTGAAACACCCGCGCGCCCCGAAAGGGGGGAGCCTAGCCCGCCACCCCGCCCTGTGGCCCGAGAACACCGCTTTCCGCCCGAAGCCCTTCCGCCGGCCGCCATGCTGCGAACACGGAAGCCGGCTGCATGAGGCGAGGCACATGATGGATGGTCCGACCAGAACGACGGGCGGGACGGGGGCCCGAATAGCAGAGCCCTCCCGCGACGCGGTGCTCGTCCGTCGCACCCTTGAGGAGATCTCCCCGGTCGCCGGCAAGGTGACCTCGTACTTCTACGCCCTGCTCTTCATCCGGACCCCGGCCCTGCGCGAGCTGTTCCCCGCCGCGATGGACACCCAGCGGGACCGCCTGCTCAAGGCCCTGCTCACGGTCGCCGAGCGGATGGACGACACCGCCTTCCTCGTCGAGTACCTGGGCCATCTCGGCCGGGGGCACCGGAAGTACGGCGTCGAGGCGGCCCACTATCCGGCGGTCGGGGAGGCGTTGATCGGCGCGCTCGCGCGGTACGCCGAGCGGAGCTGGGACGCGGAGACCGAGGCGGCCTGGGTCCGGGCGTACACGGCGATCTCGCAGCTGATGATCGACGCGGCCGCCGAGGACGAGACGCGGGCGCCGGCCTGGTGGCAGGCCGAGGTGGTCTCGCACGATCTGCGGACCCCCGACATCGCGGTGCTCACCCTGCGGCCCGACGCGCCCTACCCGTTCCTCGCCGGGCAGTTCACCACGTTGGAGACGCCCTGGTGGCCGCGCGTCTGGCGGCACTACTCCTTCGCCTCGGCGCCCCGGCCGGACGGGCTGCTCACCCTTCATGTGAAGGCGGTCCCGGCGGGGTGGGTCTCCCGGGCGCTGGTCCACCGGGCCCGGCCCGGGGACGTGCTCCGGCTCGGCCCGCCGTCGGGTTCCATGACGGTCGACCACGCGACCGACACCGGGTTGCTCTGCCTGGGCGGCGGGACGGGCATCGCGCCGATCAAGGCGCTGGTCGAGGACGTGGCCGAGCACGGCGACCGCAGGAAGGTCGACGTGTTCTACGGCGCGCGCAGCGGCCAGGACCTCTACGACATCGACACCCTGCTGCGGCTCCAGCGGACCTTCCCGTGGCTCGCCGTCCACCCCGTCACCGAGGCACAGGGCCCCCTGCCGCAGGCCGTCCGGGCGGCGGGCCCCTGGACCGAGCGGGACGCCTATCTCTCGGGACCGCTCGGCATGGTGCGGGAGGGCATCGACGTGCTGCGCGGCTCGGGGGTCCCCACCGAGCGGATCCGCCACGACTTCCTGGCGGAGCTCGCCACGGTGGGGGCCGGGTCAGCCGAGGTCGGGGGCGTGCATGGCGCGGACACCCTCGATGTTGCCGTCGAGGTAGTGGCGCAGTGAGAGCGGCACCAGATGGACGGCGGCGATCCCGACGCGGGTGAAGGGCACCCGGACGATCTCGTACTCGCCGACGGGTTCGTCGACCTCGGGGCCGTGCCGCAGGCCGAGGTCCATCGATTCGAGCCGGCAGACGAAGAAGTGCTGGACCTTCACGCCGGAGACCCCGCCGTCGACGATGTGCTCGACGGTGTCGACGAAACAGGGGACCACATCGACGATCTTGGCGCCGAGCTCCTCGTGCACCTCGCGGTGCAGGGCCTCGACGACGGTGGAGTCGGAGGGGTCGACACCGCCACCGGGTGTCACCCAGTAGGGATCCATCCCCGGCTTGGTGCGCTTGATGAGGATGAGGTCGTCTCCGTCGAGCAGGATGGCGCGTGCGGTGCGCTTGACCACGGGCCGTTCGGTCATGGGAAGAAAATGGCCCGTTCCCGTCGGGCTGAAACGCGCCACTCCCCCGCGATCCGGGAACGGTCCCGCTCCGCGACGTACACACGCGCGTCGAGGCCGGTCCCGGATCCGTTCCGGGACGGGCTGTCAGCCGACAGCATCGCGCGCCGCGTCGAGAGCCCGCAGCACGTCGGCGATCAGGTCCTCCGGGTCCTCCGCGCCCACGGAGAAGCGGACGAAGCCCTCCGCGACGGCGTCCCCGCCCCAGCGCCCGCGCCGCTCGGCCGAGGAGCGCACCCCGCCGAAGCTGGTGGCGTCGTCGACCAGGCGCAGTTCCTCCAGGAAGCGTTCGGCCCGTGCGCGGTCGGCGAGCTCGAAGGAGATCACCGAGCCGAACCGCCGCATCTGCCGCGCGGCGATCGCGTGCGAGGGATCCTCAGGGAGCCCCGGGTGGCGCAGTCCGGTCACGTCGGGGTGCTCGGCGAGGACGCGGGCGAGCTCCAGGGCGGTGGCGCACTGGCGGTCGACGCGGAGCTGGAGCGTGGCCAGCGAGCGGTGGGCGAGCCAGGCCTCCATGGGCCCGGGGATCGCGCCGACGATCTTGCGCCAGCGCCGTACCTCCGCGGCCCGCAGCGGGTCGCGGCAGCTGACGTGGCCGAGCAGCACGTCGCCGTGACCGGTCATGCCCTTGGTGTCGCTGGCCACCGAGAAGTCGGCGCCGAGTTCCAGGGGGCGCTGGCCGAGCGGGGTGGCGAGGGTGTTGTCGACGGCGACGAGCGCCCCGCCGGCGTGGGCCGCGGCGACCAGCCGGCGGATGTCGCAGACGTCGAGCCCCGGGTTGGACGGGGTCTCGATCCACAGCAGCCGGGCGCCGTCGAGGACGTCGAGCTGGGCGTCGCCGCCGGTCGGCGCGGTGCGCACCTCGATCCCGTACGCCCGCAGCTGCTCGTGGAGGAGCGGCAGCGCCTGGTAGCCGTCGGCCGGCAGGACGACGGCGTCGCCGGCGGAGAGCTGGGAGAGGAGCACGGCGGAGATGGCGGCCATGCCGGAGGCGAAGACCACGGTCTCGACGCCGGTCTCCCCGGGCGCCTCCAGGGTGCCGATGGCCCGTTCCAGATGGGTCCAGGTCGGGTTCTCGTCGCGGCCGTAGGTGTACGGTCCGGTGGGCTCGCCCGGCAGGTGGAAGTGGGCGGCGAAGACCGGCCCCGGCAGGGTCGGTTCGTGCTTCACGGGCTCGGGCAGTCCGGCCCGCACGGCGAGCGTCCCGTCGCCGGGCCCCTCGTCGGGGTGGTGCCGTTCCTGAGGGATCAACGGGTTCACGGGGTCCTTTCCATGGTCTCGTCCCCCTGGCGTCTCCCCCCGATGGCGGAGCGGATGGCGGCGAGGAGTCCCTCGCTCGCGGCCTCGGCCATCTCCAGGCATTCCTCGAAGCCGTCACGCCCGCCGTAATAGGGGTCGGGGACGTCGAGCGCGTCCCCGGCGGCGGGGTCGTACGAGCGGAGCAACCGGATCTTCGCCGCCTCGTCGGGGGTACGGGCGAGGCGGCGGAGCTCCCGGGCGTGGCTCTCGTCGAGCGCGATGACCAGATCGCGGTCGGCGAACCAGGAGGCGCGGAACCGGCGGGCGGTGTGGGCGGCGGTGTAGCCGTGCTCCTCCAGGACGGCGACGGTGCGCGGGTCCGCCGCCTCGCCCTCGTGCCAACCGCCGGTGCCCGCGCTGTCCACCTCGACCGCCCCGCCGAGGCCGGCCTCCTCCACGCGCGCGCGGAAGACGTGCTCGACCATCGGGGAGCGGCAGATGTTGCCGGTGCAGACGAAGCAGACGCGGTAGGTCATGGCGGTCGCTCAGTCGCCGTCCGGCAGGAGCACGTTGAGCGCCCACGAGACGACGGAGATGATCAGGCCGCCGAGGACGGCGGTCCAGAAGCCGTCCACGTGGAAGCTGAGGTCGAACTGATCGGCCAGCCACGAGGTGAGCAGCAGCATCAGGGCGTTGACCACCAGGGTGATCAGCCCGAGGGTCAGGATGAAGAGCGGCAGCGTCAGCAGCTTCACGATCGGCTTGACCAGGAAGTTGACGAGGCCGAAGACGAGGGCGACGAGCAGCAGGCTGCCGATCGCCTTGCCGGTGATCTCGTCGTCACCGGTCAGGGTGATGCCCCCGAGCAGCCAGATGGCCACAGCGAGGGCGCCCGCGTTCGCGAGCGTCTTGACTACGAAATTCTTCATGTGTCTGATCGTGGCAGAGACCATCGGGCTGAGGGCAGGGGCGAACGGCAGTGAAGGCATTCCGGCTGGACGAACTCGAGGCGGAGCGCCTCGCCAATCAGGGGGCGTACCTCCAGTTCCTGCGTGAGCGGAACATGTCGGTGGGGCTGTACGCGCTCGACGCGGGCGAGTTGGACCCGCAGTCGCCGCACGGTCAGGACGAGGTGTACTTCGTGGTGTCCGGGCGGGCGGCGATCACCGTCGGGGAGGAGACGACACAGGTGGCGCGCGGCAGCGTCGTCTATGTCCCCGCCGGGGTGCCGCACCGCTTCCACCACATCAGCGAGGACCTGCGGGTCCTGGTCGTCTTCTCCCCGCCGGAGGCGTGAGGGCGCCCGAGGGTCTCGGGGCCGGACCCCTGGTTCCCCTAGGGGGCGGATCAGGGGAGAGCCCGGGCTTCCGGGGCCCCGCCGGGCCGGGGGGCCCGCCTAGCCTTGAGGCGTCGGGGACGGAGGGTTCCGGACAGCACGTCGAGAGCGAAGGAGCGGGCCATGGCCGTACAGGAGATTCTCGCGGGACTGCCGTGGTGGGTGAAGTGGGTCGCCATACCCGCTCTGGTGCTGCTCGTCTTCGGCGGAGTCATCACCAGCGTGCTCACCTTCGTGGTGAGCCTGCTGTTCAAGGTGCTGCTGTTCGTCGCGCTCGTGGCCGGACTCATCTACGTCGTCCGGAAGTTCGGGGCCCCGTCGAAGTCCGACCGCGACTGGTAGCACGAGCTACTCATCGGTATTCAGCTGCTGCCGGGTGTTAGCCCGGCAGAGGGAACGCGCTGGTGGAAACGGGTGGGGGTGAGGACAAGCCACTAGAGTGGCAGATCTCCGCCGAGTCGGGGACTACGGTCGTAGATCTCCGGCAGACCAGCGGCTTCCCGCTCGTCCCTGAGGGGCCCGTGCATCGGGCCCCATAGGCGTCCCAGGCCCGGCGGGTGCGCGGGGGCGGCCCCCGCGAACGGATGCAGCGCATCCGTTGTCACGCCTGGGGGTGACCTTTGGCCATGGCCACGCAGACAGCTGCGCCGACCCTGATCGGCTCGGTGCAGCGGGCGCTGAGACTTCTGGAGGCCGTGGCCTCCCATGCGGACGGTGCCCCCGCCAAGCAACTCGCCCGGGAGACCAACCTCCCGCTGCCCACGACGTACCACCTTCTCCGCACCCTGACGCACGAGGGCTATCTGCTCCGCGAGAAGGGTGTGTTCCGTCTCGGCGAGGCAGCCGCCCGGCTGGCCCGCGACGGCGCGGTGCAGAATCGTCGCATCAAGATCGAGGACCTCCTTGCCCGCTGGCGGGACGAGATCGGTGTACCCGTCTATTTCGCGCTCTACCGCGACGGCGAGATCGAACTGGTCTCCGTGGCGGACACTCCCGACTCCCCCGCCGTGGAGGAATGGGCCGGCTTCCGGGAGACCGGACACGCCCACGCGATCGGCCAGTGTCTGCTCAGTCAACTCGATCTGAAATCTCGTCAAGACCACCTCGACCGACACCCGGTGGAAGCCATCACTCCGCACACGGTGCGTAACCAGCGGATACTTTTGGATCGTTTGGGCGGTTTGGGGCGAATGGAGCCCCTGGTGGAGCGGCAGGAATATGCGCTCGGCACGGTTTGCGCCGCAATCCCCCTCACGGTGGGGGACACGGCGGCCACTCTGGCCATTTCTCTCCCTCTTCACCAGGAAGAACGGTTGCTCCCAGCAGTCGAGCGGCTACAGAAAGAGATCGGGAAGCTCTTCAGTTCCTTCGCCCTCTCTATCAGTATCTGAAAAATCACTCCTTGTGATCCGCTAGCGCGTACAGCACGATTGCGTCAAGAGGGCCACGGGGGATCATTCCTGGCCGTTTCGGTCACAGCTTTCAGCAGCTGTGTTTACACAACTGCTCCATCTACTGCGGGGTACATGATGCGAGAGTCGGTTCAGGCCGAGGTCCTGATGAGCTTCCTCGTCTCCGAGGAGCTCTCCTTCAAGATCCCAGTCGAACTGCGATACGAGACCCGGGATCCCTACGCGGTGCGGATGACCTTCCACCTCCCCGGTGACGCGCCTGTGACCTGGGCCTTCGGCAGAGAGCTGCTGCTCGACGGGATCAACCGCCCGAGCGGCGACGGCGACGTCCACATCGCCCCGACCGAACCCGAGGGCCTGTCGGACGTCTCCATCCGGCTCCAGGTGGGCGGCGACCGCGCCCTCTTCCGCGCCAGCGCCCCGCCGCTGGTCGCCTTCCTCGACCGCACGGACAAGCTGGTGCCGCTCGGTCAGGAACAGGCGCTGGGCGACTTCGAGGACAGCCTGGAGGCCGCGCTCGGCAAGATCCTCGCCGAGGAGAGCGCCGGCCCCGCCTGACGCCGGCCCGACCCGTACGCCCGACGTCGGCACCCCTCCCGTACCGCCGGCGCCGGGGCCCCTCCCGTACGACCGCCGCGGGCGCCCCGCTCCGTACGGCCGCCGACGCGGTCCGCGCGTACGGCCGCCGCGCGCGCGTCACTTCGCGCGGCGCCGCCGTCCGCCGCCACCCGCGGCCCGGCCACCCGCCTCCGCCGCCGAGGGACGGTCGGCCGAGACCACGAGCGCCGCGAGTGCCGTCGTGACCGGAACCGAGGCGACCAGACCGATCGAGCCGACCAGCGTCCGGACGATCTCCTCCGCCACCAGCTCGCTGTTGGCCACCGTCCCCATGCTGCTCTGCGCGATGGTGAAGAGCAGGAGCAGCGGGAGCGCGGCACCGGCGTAGGCCAGGACCAGCGTGTTGACCACCGAGGCGATGTGGTCGCGGCCGATCCGGATCCCGGCCCGGTACAGGGCGCGCGGACCCATGCCGGGATCGGCCTGGTGCAGCTCCCAGACGGCCGAGGTCTGGGTCACGGTGACGTCGTCCAGGACACCGAGCGAACCGATGATCACCCCGGCCAGCAGCAGGCCGGACATGTCGATCTCCGGGTAGAGACCGTGGATCAGCCCGGTGTAGTCGTCGGTGTTGCCGCTGAGCGAGGCCCAGCCGATGAAGAAGGAGCCGAGCAGGCCGATCAGCAGCAGGGAGATCAGCGTGCCCAGGACCGCGACCGAGGTCCGGGCCGACAGGCCGTGGCACATGTAGAGCGCGAGCAGCATGATCGCGCTCGACCCGACCACCGCCACGATCAGCGGGTTCGACCCCTCCAGGATCGCGGGCAGGATGAAGAGGGTGAGCACCAGGAAGCTCACCGCGAGGGCGATCAGCGCCATCACGCCCCGCATCCGGCCGACGAGCACGACCGCGAGCGCGAAGATGCCCGCGAGGACCGCCATCGGCACCTTCCGGTTCACGTCCGTCACCGAGTACTGGAGGTCCTTCGGGGCGTCGGGGGCGTAGGCGACCACCACGCCCTGGCCCTCGTCCAGTTGGCGCGGGGCGTCCGGCTGCACGATCTCGGTGAACCGCCGCCCCTGGTCCGGGCCGCTGGTGACCTCGATCGTCGCCTTCTCGCACTGCCCCTGCTGCGCGTTGACCGCCTCGCGGCCCTGCGGCGTGGAGGTGTCGCCGGTGGGCGGCACCTGTGCCGCGTTCACGTCCTTGCAGTCCACCCGCTCGACCGCCACGACCTTGCCCTGCTCGGTCTGCCGGTCGAAGCCGACGCCGGTCCGCTCGTGCGCCGGCGTACCGCCGGGCCACAGCACCGCGAGGCCGACGACGACGGCGGTGGCGAAGGGGATGAGGACCGCCGCGATGACTCTTCGCAGATGGCGCGAGACGGGCGCGGCGGGTCCGTGGCTGTGGCTGTGCCCGTGGCCGGAACCGTGGTCAGGACCGTGCTGGCCGAAACCATGCCCGTGCTCGTGGCCGTGCGGATCGGGGGACTGCTGGGGGGAAGTCACCGCCCGATCATCGCAAGAACGGCGGGGGCCCACTGTTCAGCACGCCCGGGAGGGCGCTAGCCTCGTGACACCTTTGCACACGCGGGAGCTCGGAGCACCGGGCTGAGAGGGCGCTGATCACCGTACGCACACGTACGGGAGGAGGCTGCGCCGACCGCCGAACCTGTTACCGGGTAATGCCGGCGTAGGGAGATTCGGTCACATGACCCTTCAGGATGCACGCACGCCTGCCTCCAGCCAGGACGAGCGCACGCCGGGCTGGCACAAGGGATACGTCGAGGGCTCCCGCCCCGACCTCCGGGTGCCGGTCCGCCGGGTGCACCTCACCAACGGCAAGGACGTGACGCTCTACGACACGTCCGGTCCGTACACCGACCCGGCCGTCGACACCGACGTGCGCCGGGGCCTCCTCCCGCTCCGCGAGAACTGGATCATCGCGCGCGGCGACACGGAGGAGTACGCGGGCCGTCCGGTCCGCCCCGAGGACGACGGCATCAAGCACACCTCGCCGCGCGGCGGCGGGCTCAAGAACCTCGACGCCGTCTTCCCCGGCCGTCCGAGGCTGCCCCGCCGGGGCCGCGACGGGCAGGCCGTGACCCAGCTCGCGTACGCCCGCCGGGGCGAGATCACCCCGGAGATGGAGTACGTGGCGATCCGGGAGAACGTCTCGCCCGAGGTCGTCCGCGAGGAGATCGCGGCGGGCCGCGCCGTGCTGCCGGCCAACGTCAACCACCCGGAGATCGAGCCGATGATCATCGGCAAGCGGTTCCTGGTGAAGGTCAACGCCAACATCGGCAACTCGGCCGTCACCTCCTCCATCGAGGAGGAGGTCGAGAAGATGACCTGGGCGACCCGCTGGGGCGCCGACACGGTCATGGACCTGTCCACCGGCCGCAACATCCACACCACCCGCGAGTGGGTGCTGCGCAACTCCCCCGTGCCGATCGGCACCGTGCCGCTCTACCAGGCCCTGGAGAAGGTCGACGGCAAGGCCGAGGAGCTGACCTGGGAGATCTACAAGGACACGGTCATCGAGCAGGCCGAGCAGGGCGTGGACTACATGACCGTGCACGCCGGCGTACTCCTGCCGTACGTGCCGCTCACCGCGCGCCGCAAGACCGGCATCGTCTCGCGCGGCGGTTCGATCATGGCCGCCTGGTGCCTCGCGCACCACAAGGAGAACTTCCTCTACACGCACTTCGAGGAGCTCTGCGAGATCCTCGCGGCGTACGACGTCACCTACTCGCTCGGTGACGGGCTGCGCCCCGGCTCGATCGCGGACGCCAACGACGACGCCCAGTTCGCGGAGCTGCGGACGCTCGGCGAGCTGAACACGATCGCCAAGCGGCACCACGTGCAGACGATGATCGAGGGCCCGGGCCACGTCCCGATGCACAAGATCAAGGAGAACATCGACCTTCAGCAGGAGATCTGCGAGGAGGCGCCGTTCTACACGCTCGGCCCGCTGACCACGGACGTCGCGCCCGCCTACGACCACATCACCTCGGGCATCGGCGCGGCCATGATCGCCTGGTGGGGCACCGCGATGCTCTGCTACGTCACGCCCAAGGAGCACCTGGGCCTGCCGAACCGCGACGACGTGAAGACCGGTGTCATCACGTACAAGATCGCGGCGCACGCGGCGGACCTGGCCAAGGGGCACCCGGGCGCGCAGGAGTGGGACGACGCGCTCTCCGACGCCCGCTTCGAGTTCCGCTGGGAGGACCAGTTCAACCTGGCCCTCGACCCCGACACCGCCCGTGAGTTCCACGACGAGACGCTGCCGGCGGAGCCCGCGAAGACCGCCCACTTCTGCTCGATGTGCGGTCCGAAGTTCTGCTCGATGAAGATCTCCCAGGACATCCGCCGCGAGCACGGCGGGGACCTGAAGAAGGAGGAGATCGAGGCCGGCATGGCCGAGAAGTCGGCGGAGTTCGCCGCCTCCGGCAACCGCGTCTACCTGCCGATGGCGGAGTAGCGGTCGCCGGTACCGGACCCGCCCCGGCCCGCGGTCCACGGGGGGATCGCGGGCCGGAGCGCGTCAGGCGGGCGGTGGTGCCGGGTCCCGGTCGGGGTCGGCCGCCGTGGCCGCGAGGGCGGCCTGGAGGAAGGGGATGACGCCGCGCTCCAGGAGGGCGTGGCGCCAGGCGGCGCGGGCCCGGGCGAGTTCGTCGTCGGGGGCGCCGGTCTCGGCCGGGCTGTTGCGGAGCGCGGTCAGGAGGAGTCCGGCGCCCGCGCAGAGCAGCCCGGCGGCGGCGAGGGCGCCGAAGACCAGTCCTGCGGTGAGCAGCGTGGTGCCGAGGGCGGCGTCCGGGGCGAGCCAGTGGACCACGGCGCCGACCAGCAGGAAGATCGCGGCGGCGGTGCCGGCGAGGACCGGGACGAGAACCGTGAGGACCGCGACGGCCCCCGGGGACTCGTCGGGGGCGGGGCTCCGGGGCACGTTGGAGGCGGCCCGACCCGCTTCGCGGACCTGGGTGAAGTGCTCGTACTCGCTCGCCGCCGCGGCGGTGATGAGCGCTGTCGCGTTCAGCGCCATCGCGCGGAGCTGACCGGCGGTCAGCCGGGTGCCCGCGCCGACGAGTTCCGGCCGTTCCGGAGCGGTGCGCAGTGCGTCGTCGAGGACCCGCTCGTACTCGGCACGGTCCTCGGTCAGCAGGTGCGGAGCCACGTTCATGTGCATCCCCCGATGCTCGACGGGCCGGGACCGGCCGTGGAGAACGGCGGTCCGGGCGGAAGCGGAGGAGAGCCTGCCTAACTGGGGAGACCGATGGTAGGGCCGTGACCGTGCGCACTGACAGGGGGTTTCCGGAATTCGCCCCCTCCGGATGCCCGGAGCGCGGGTCAGTCCGCCAGCGGGAGCTGGACCACCAGCAGCTTTCCGGCCATGGTGACGCCGCCGTCCATGGCGATGGCGAGGCCGTCGGCGTAGACGTGCGGGCCGTCGACGACCGGGCGGGAGTCCTCCTCGCCGTCCTCCGTGCCGACCTGGCCGAGAAGGTACGGGATCGGGCTGTGGCCGTGCACGACCCGGGAACCGCCGTAGGTGCCGAGCAGCTCCTGGACGGCCTGCGGGCCGCCGTCGTCGCGGAAGGCGAAGCGCTTGGTGAACTTCCGGAAGAGGTCCCAGACCTCGTCGGCGTCGTTGCGCGTGAGGATCTCGTGGACGGTGTCGTTGACGTCCTCGATCGTCCCGCCATAGTCGAGGTACGCGGTGGTGTCCGAGTGCAGCAGGAGGTGGTCGTCCTCGCGGACGACGGCGTCGAGCCGGGACATCCACTGGAGGTGGACGTCCTGGAGGCGGTCCATGTCGTGCTTCTGTCCGCCGTTGAGCAGCCAGGCGGCCTGGAAGGTGGCGGTGCCGGCCCCGGAGTTGACGGGGGTGTCGCCGAAGCGCTTGGCGCCGATGAGGAGCAGCTCGTGGTTGCCCATGAGCGCCTTGCAGTAGCCGCCGGCGGCGGCGGCCTCGGCGGAGAGCCGCATGACGAGGTCGATGACGCCGATGCCGTCGGGTCCGCGGTCGGTGAAGTCGCCGAGGAACCAGAGCCGGGCGTTGCCCGCGGCCCAGCCGCCGTTCTCGTCGACGAGGCCCTGGGCGCGGAGGGCGGCGAGGAGTTCGTCGAGGTAGCCGTGGACGTCGCCGACGACGTAGAGCGGCCCGGGGCCGTCGCCGGTGGGCGCGGGCGCGGGAGCGGCGGCCGGGGCGACGGGGACCTGGAGCGTGTCGCCGCGCTGGATGACCGGGAGGTCGCGCTCGGTGGGCGTGTAGCCGTCCGGGAAGTCGTCGGGGAAGCCGCCCGCACCGGGGTGGGCGGTGGCGGCGACGGGCGCGGCTGCCACGGGCGCGGCGCCGAAGGGATGCGCGGCCAGGGGGTGGGCGGCGCCGGCGGGCGCGGCCGGGGCCTCGGGGTACGCGGCGGGCTCGGGGGTCTCGGCGTACGCGGCGGGCTCCGGGCGTGCCGGGGCTTCGGGGTACGCGGTCGGCTCGGGGCGTGCGGGGGCCTCGGCGTACGCGGGCTCGGGGCGCGCCGGAGCCTCGGCGTACGGGGGCTCGGTGTGGCCCGGTTCGGGGCGTGCCGGGGGCTCCGGGAACGCGACCGGCTCGGCGTACGCGGCCGGGCGGGTGCCCAGGTGGAGCGTGGGGTCGGCGGGCGGCGCCGGAGGCTCGCCCGCGTGGCCCTGCACGGGCACCCGGGCGTACGGGGGTACGCGGAAGTCACGCAATGTCGCCGTGCGTTCCACGGGATCCTGCCCGGCCCCCTGAGTCATCGACCCCTCCACCACCGTCGCGATGCCCTGCACATCGCGGACCGGCCTGGTCGGGGGGTCCGCGGTGTCGTGCGCCCATCATAGGAATGAGGGTCCGCCTGTGTGACGCACCAGGGGTGGTGAATCCGGGTTCGCTCCGGGTTCACCGGTTGTTTCGCCCGAATTGAGAAGGTCCAGTCCAGGGTCGGGTCCGGTGGGGTGCCCGGTTTCGCCGTCGCCGCCCTCGGGCAGGGACGGGACGGCGCTCGTTCTCGGGGTCGTACCGGCCCGTGCCGGGACGGGCCCGCTTCGTGGTGCGCGCTCGCCCCCGGGGTGGTCCTCGGATCGCGATCGGTGCTGCTCGAACCCGCTCGGTCGTGCCCGGTGGATGCCCGGTCGGGTCCCGCTGGGGTCGTACTCGTCCTGCTCGGGTCGTTCGTCCGGCCGCTCTTTCGGCGCGGCCGGAGTTCGGAGGGTGCGTCGGTCGTCCGGGCCCTGCGGCCCGTCAGTCCTTCGCGGGTGAGCGCGGCGGGCTCACCGTCGTCCGCGGCGACCGGCGCTGCGAGGAGGTGCGGACGATCAGCTCGGTCGGTATCACCTGTTCGAGGGGACCGTCGCCCTCGATCCCCTCGATGGCGTCGATGAGGAGCTGGACGACGGCGGTGCCGATGCGCCGCGGTTTGAGCGAGAGCGTCGTGATGGGCGGTTCGGTGGAGGCGTAGACGGTGGACTCGCTGCAGCACACGATCAGCAGGTCGTCGGGGACGCGCAGCCCGTAGCGGCGGGCGGCGGCGAGGAGGTCGGTGCCGTTGGGGTCGAAGAGCCCGTAGACGGCGTCGGGACGGTCGGGGCGGGCGAGCAGCCGGTCGGCCGCGACGGCGCCCGCGCACGGGTCGTGCGCCGGGTAGGCCTCGTAGACGGGGTCCTGTCCGACCCGCTCGCACCAGTTGAGGTACGCGGTGGTGGAGAGGCGGGTGTAGGTGTCGGTGGTGGTGCCGGTGAGGAGGCCGATCCGGCGGGCACCGGCGTCGGCGAGGTGGTCGAGGAGGGCGAGGACGGCGGCCTCGTGGTCGTTGTCGACCCAGGCGGTCACCGGGAGCGTGCCGGCGGGGCGTCCGTCGGAGACGACGGGGAGGCCCTGGCGGACGAGCTCGGTGACGACCGGGTCGTGGTCGGAGGGGTCGATGACGACGGTGCCGTCGAGGGCGACGTTCGACCAGACGTCATGGCGTGATGTCGCGGGCAGGATGACGAGGGCGTAGCCGCGGGCGAGCGCGGCCGACGTGGCGGCCCTGGCCATCTCCGCGAAGTAGGCGAACTCCGTGAAGGTGAAAGGTTCATCCCCGTACGTCGTCACGGTCAGGCCGATGAGTCCCGACTTGCCGGTGCGGAGCGTGCGGGCCGCCGCGGAGGGGCGGTAGCCCAGCCGGTCGGCGACCTCGCGGACGTGTCTGCGGGTGGCGTCCGGGAGTCGTCCCTTGCCGTTGAGCGCGTCGGAGACAGTCGTGATGGAGACCCCGGCGGCGGCGGCCACGTCCCGGATGCCTGCCCGGCCCTGCCGGCTTCCCCGGGTCTGTGCCCGGCTCACCTGGTGCTTCCCTGCTGCTGTCATGGCGAGCCGATAGTAGGGCGATGTGGGGTGGGCGGGACGGCCGCATATGCAGGCGTTGACAGGCACGTTTCTGCATGGTCGAACAAGCTCAAAGAGGGGATAATCCAAGGTAGTTGAGGGTTTCTCCTTGCGAGTTGATGTTGTCGGACGGGATGGGCCTGGTGTGGGGGCGAGGTCTCGAAGAGGTCTCAACTCACCTCTACGGGGGACGCGCGCCACGGCGCTCGCCACCGGCGCACGCCACCCGCCCGCGCGCCCCCTCGCTCGGCGAGGCCCGGTGGGCCGGGTTTTCCACAGCGTTGCAGGGCTGTTGTCCACAGCCCATTCGCAGCGGGCCGGAATCCTCATAAGGTGAGAAGCATTGGCGGTACGGACGGTCGAGGAGGCCACACTGTGAGCGAGACCAGCGGGACGAGCACGTCCACCCCGAGGCTGCGCGCCGAGCTGGACGGCATCCCCACCTACAAGCCCGGCAAGCCGGCTGCGGCGGGCGGCCCGGTCGCCTTCAAGCTGTCCTCCAACGAGAACCCCTACCCGCCGCTGCCGGGTGTGATGGAGAGCGCGCTGGCCGCTGCCGCGACCTTCAACCGCTACCCGGACATGGCGTGCACCGCGCTCTCCGCGGAGCTGGCCGACCGCTTCGGCGTCCCGGTCTCGCACATCGCCACCGGCACCGGCTCGGTCGGCGTCGCCCAGTCGCTGCTCCAGTCGACCTCGGGCCCGGGCGACGAGGTGATCTACGCCTGGCGCTCCTTCGAGGCGTACCCGATCATCACGCAGATCAGCGGGGCGACCTCGGTGCAGGTGCCGCTGACCGACGGCGAGGTGCACGACCTCGACGCCATGGCCGCGGCGATCACCGACCGCACCCGCCTGATCTTCGTCTGCAACCCCAACAACCCCACGGGCACCGCGGTGCGCCGCGCCGAGCTGGAGCGCTTCCTGGACCGGGTGCCCTCCGACGTCCTGGTCGTGATCGACGAGGCGTACAAGGAGTTCGTCCGCGACGCCGACATCCCGGACGGCATCGAGCTCTACCGCGACCGGCCGAACGTGGCGGTGCTGCGGACCTTCTCCAAGGCGTACGGCCTGGCGGGGCTGCGGGTCGGCTTCGCGATCGCCCACGAGCCGGTGGCGGCGGCGCTGCGCAAGACGGCGGTGCCGTTCGGCGTGAGCCAGCTGGCGCAGGACGCGGCGGTGGCCTCGCTGCGCGCCGAGGACGAGCTGCTCGGCCGGGTCGGCTCGCTGGTGGCGGAGCGCGAGCGGGTCCGCGCGGGGCTCGTGGCCCAGGGCTGGACGGTGCCGGACGCGCAGGCGAACTTCGTCTGGCTGCGGCTCGGCGAGCGGACCATGGAGTTCGCGGCGGAGTGCGAGCGGCACGGTGTGGTGGTCCGGCCGTTCGCGGGGGAGGGCGTGCGCGTCACGATCGGCGAGACCGAGGCGAACGACCTGTTCCTCAAGGTGACGGAGGGCTTCCGTCAGGGGGCCTGAGGCTTGGCGGCGCCTCCGTGAGCCCGGCGGCGCCTCCCCGAGCCTGGCGGCCCCGGGAGCGCGTCGCTCAGGCGAGTTCCACGCGGATCGGGTCGCCGTCGCGGACGGTGGCCAGGATCCGCGGGTCCTCGTCGAGCGAGCCCAGCAGATTGCAGGGGCTCGCCAGTCGGCACTCCTCGCCCCGTGAGATCGGGGTCGGCCCGTAGGGGAGGGCGAGGGCGTCGCCGTCGGTCCAGAAGGCCACCGTGCCGGGCTCGACGACCTGGCGCGCCCCCGCCTCGCGCGGCACCGAGACCGGAGTGTCGAAGTAGACCTCCTCGCCCCACGTGCGGGCGGTGGAGACGATCGGCAGAGCCCCCAGGAGCGCCGTGCTCGTGGGGGTTTCGTCGAGGGTGGCCGTGGTGTGTCCGGCCGGCCAACTGAGGCGTATCCGAAGGGTCATGCGCCGAATTCAACAATATGTTGAAGGGCTTGGGAAGGTGTGACCTTCGGTACAGCCCCCCACCCTGCAGTGCGGATTTCGTATGAGTCATAATTGCTTGTGAATGTGAACGCGTTCACAAGCACGTCCCGTTTCTCCCGTTACAGGGGGATCAAAGGGACAAACTGCCGATGTGACCACGGCGATGTAAGGAGAAGACGACGTGGACCTCGCTCTGGCGCCGGAGACCTTGGCGCGCTGGCAGTTCGGCATCACCACCGTCTACCACTTTCTCTTCGTCCCGCTGACGATCTCGCTCGCCGCGCTCACCGCGGGGCTCCAGACCGCCTGGGTGCGGACCGAGAAGGAGAAGTACCTCCGGGCCACCAAGTTCTGGGGGAAGCTCTTCCTCATCAACATCGCCATGGGTGTCGTCACCGGCATCGTGCAGGAGTTCCAGTTCGGTATGAACTGGTCGGACTACTCCCGCTTCGTCGGCGACGTCTTCGGCGCCCCGCTGGCCTTCGAGGCGCTCATCGCCTTCTTCTTCGAGTCCACGTTCATCGGTCTGTGGATCTTCGGCTGGGACAAGCTGCCGAAGAGGATCCACCTCGCCTGCATCTGGATGGTGTCGATCGGCACCATCCTCTCCGCGTACTTCATCCTGGCCGCCAACTCCTGGATGCAGCACCCGGTCGGCTACCGCATCAACGAGGACCGCGGGCAGGGCCCGCGCGCCGAGCTCACCGACTTCTGGGCGGTGCTCACGCAGAACACCGCCCTCACGCAGTTCTTCCACACCATGACGGCCGCCTTCCTCGTCGGCGGCGCCTTCATGGTCGGCATCTCCGCCTTCCACCTGGCGCGCAAGCGGCACGTCCGGGTGATGCGGACCTCGCTGCGGCTCGGCCTGGTCACCCTGATCATCGCCGGCCTGGGCACCGCGATCAGCGGGGACATGCTCGGCAAGGTCATGTTCAAGCAGCAGCCGATGAAGATGGCCGCCGCCGAGGCCCTGTGGGACGGCGAGGCGCCCGCGCCCTTCTCGATCTTCGCCGTCGGCGACGTCGACAAGGGCCACAACAAGGTCGCCATCGAGGTCCCCGGCATCCTGTCCTACCTCGCCAACGGCGACTTCCACTCGTACGTCCCCGGCATCAACGACATCAACAAGGCCGAGCAGGAGAAGTACGGGCCCGGCGACTACCGGCCCAACATCCCCGTCGCCTACTGGGGCTTCCGCTGGATGATCGGCTTCGGCATGGCCTCGCTCACCCTCGGTGTCATCGGGCTCTGGCTGACCCGCAAGAAGTTCCTGCTCGCGCCCGGCCTGCGGACCGGTGAGGACGACGTGCCGAACCTCGTCCTCTTCAAGAACAAGGCGCTCAGCCCGAAGATCGGCAAGTGGTACTGGATCGTGGCCCTCTGGACCATGCTCTTCCCGCTGATCGCCAACTCCTGGGGCTGGATCTTCACCGAGATGGGCCGCCAGCCGTGGGTCGTCTACGGCGTGATGAAGACCAGCGCCGCCGTCTCCCCCGGCACCACCCAGGGCGAGGTGCTCACCTCGATGATCGTCTTCACCACGGTCTACGCGATCCTCGCCGTTGTCGAGGTCAAGCTCCTCGTGAAGTACGTGAAGGCCGGCCCGCCCGAGCTCACCGACGCCGACCTCAACCCGCCCACCAAGATCGGCGGGGACACCCGCGACCCCGACCGGCCCATGGCCTTCTCGTACTGAGGCTCAGGAGATCGAGGCATGGAACTCCACGACGTCTGGTTCGTACTCATCGCCGTCCTCTGGACCGGCTACTTCTTCCTGGAGGGCTTCGACTTCGGGGTCGGCGTCCTCACCAGGCTGCTCGCCAGGAACCGGCCCGAGAAGCGGGTCCTGATCAACACCATCGGACCCGTCTGGGACGGCAACGAGGTGTGGCTGCTGACCGCCGGCGGCGCGACCTTCGCGGCCTTCCCCGAGTGGTACGCGACGCTCTTCTCCGGCTTCTACCTGCCGTTGCTGATCATCCTGGTCTGCCTCATCGTCCGCGGCGTCGCCTTCGAGTACCGCGCCAAGCGGCCCGAGGAGAACTGGCAGCGCAACTGGGAGCGGGCGATCTTCTGGACCTCGCTGATCCCCGCGATCCTGTGGGGCGTCGCCTTCGGGAACATCGTCCGAGGGGTGAAGATCGACGGCGACATGGAGTACGTCGGCACCTTCTGGGACCTGCTCAACCCGTACGCCCTGCTCGGCGGAGTGGTGACGCTCACCCTCTTCACCTTCCACGGCACGGTCTTCGTGGCCCTGAAGACGGTCGGTGACATCCGGGTCAGGGCCCGGGCGCTCGCCCTGAAGCTGGGGCTGGTCACGGCGGTGTCGGCGCTCGCCTTCCTGATCTGGACCCAGGTCCACTCCGGCGACGGCTGGAGCCTCGCGGCGATGATCGTCGCGACGCTCTCCCTGGTCGGCGCGATCGGCGCGATCAAGGCGGGGCGCGAGGGCTGGTCGTTCGCGCTCTCGGGCGTGACGATCGCCGCAGCGGTCGCGATGCTTTTCCTGACGCTCTTCCCGAACGTCATGCCGTCCTCGCTCGACCCCGCGTGGAGCCTGACGGTGACGAACGCGTCGTCGAGCCCGTACACGCTCAAGATCATGACCTGGTGCGCGGCCATCGCCACACCGCTGGTCCTGCTCTACCAGGGCTGGACCTACTGGGTCTTCCGCAAGCGGATCGGCACCCAGCACATCGCCGACGCCCACTAGGGCTGCCGCGGGCGCCTGCCAGTGCCGTCGTCGCCCGGGTCCGGGAGGACCCGGGCGCTCATCCAGAGGGGCATGTTTCACGTGAAACCGATCGACCCGCGTCTCCTCCGGTACGCCCGGGCGACCCGCGTCTTCCTCGTCGCCGTCGTCGTGCTCGGCCTGGTCGGGGCCTGCCTGGTCATCGCCCAGGCGATGCTCATCGCCGAGATCGTGGTGGGGGCCTTCCAGCAGGGCCTCTCGGTTTCCGCGCTCTCGACTCCCCTGCTGCTGCTCGCCGGGGTCGCGGTGGCCCGGGGCCTGGTCTCCTGGCTGACCGAGCTCGCCGCCCACCGGGCCGGGGCGGCGGTCAAGTCCGAACTCCGCGGCCGCCTCCTGGAGCGGGCCACCGCGCTCGGGCCCGGCTGGCTCGGCGGGCAGCGCACCGGCTCGCTCATCGCGCTCGCCACCCGGGGCGTGGACGCGCTGGACGACTACTTCGCCCGCTACCTGCCCCAGCTCGGCCTCGCCGTCGTCGTCCCGATCGCGGTCCTCGCGCGGATCGTCACGGAGGACTGGGTCTCGGCCGCCATCATCGTCGTCACCCTGCCGCTCATCCCGGTCTTCATGATCCTGATCGGCTGGTACACCCAGGCCCGGATGGACCGGCAGTGGAAGCTGCTCTCCCGGCTCTCCGGCCACTTCCTCGACGTCGTCGCGGGCCTCCCCACCCTCAAGGTCTTCGGCCGGGCCAAGGCGCAGGCGGCGTCGATCCGCGCCATCACCGCCGACTACCGGCGGGCGACCATGCGCACCCTGCGCATCGCGTTCCTCTCCTCCTTCGCGCTGGAACTCCTCTCCACGCTGTCGGTGGCGCTGGTCGCCGTCACCATCGGCATGCGGCTGGTCCACGGCACCCTCGACCTCTACACCGGGCTCGTCATCCTGGTCCTCGCCCCCGAGGCGTATCTGCCGCTGCGGCAGGTCGGCGCGCAGTTCCACGCGGCGGCGGAAGGCCTCGCGGCGGCCGAGGAGATCTTCGAGGTCCTGGAGACCCCGGTGCGGAGCGGCGGCACGCGGGCGGTGCCGGCCGGGACGCGGCTGGAGCTCGACGGGGTGACGGTCCGCCACCCGGGGCGCGCGGAACCCTCCTTGGACGCGGCGCGCCTCACCGTCGAGCCGGGGGAGACGGTGGCGCTCGTCGGCCCGAGCGGCGCCGGGAAGTCGACCCTGCTCGACGTCGTCCTCGGCTTCACGGAGCCGGCGGAGGGCAGCGTACGGGTCGGGGGCGTGGACCTGGCGGAGCTGGACCCGGCGGCCTGGCGCGAGCGGATCGCGTGGGTGCCGCAGCGGCCCTGCCTCTTCGCCGGGACGATCGCCGAGAACGTGCGGCTCTCCCGGCCCGACGCCGGTGACGAGGAGGTGCGGGCGGCGCTCCGGGACGCCGGGGCGGAGAGCTTCGTGGACGCCCTGCCCGAGGGAGCGGGGACCGTCCTCGGCGAGGACGGGGCCGGACTCTCGGCCGGGCAGCGGCAGCGACTCGCACTGGCGCGGGCCTTCCTCGCGGACCGGCCGCTGCTGCTGCTCGACGAGCCGACCGCGGCGCTCGACGGGGAGACGGAGGCGGGGATCGTCGACGCGGTGCGGCGGCTCTCCGCCGGGCGGACCGTGCTGCTCGTGGTGCACCGGCCGGCGCTGCTCGCGGTGGCGGACCGGGTCGTGGCGATCGGTACCGAGGTGTCCGCTCGCCAGGCCGCCGTGGACCCGGAAGAGACGGCGACCGCCGCCCCGGCGGCCGCACCCGCGGCCGCGCCCGCGCGGCAGGAGGCCGCTCAGGTGACCGAGGCCGGGCGGGGCGTGCTCGCCCGGGTGCGGTCCATGGCAGGTGAGCTCAAGGGGCGGATGGGGCTCGCGCTGCTCCTCGCCGGCCTCGCGCTCGGCTCGGCCGTGGGCCTCATGGCCGTGTCCGGATGGCTCATCTCTCGTGCCTCGGAGCAGCCGCCCGTGCTGCACCTCATGGTCGCCGTGACCGCCACCCGCGCCTTCGGTATCGGGCGGGCCGTCTTCCGGTACGCAGAGCGGCTGGTGTCGCACGACGCCGTGCTGCGGACGCTCGCCGAACTGCGGGTCTCCGTCTACTCCCGGCTCGCACGGATCGCCCCGGCCGGACTGAGCCGCACGCGGCGCGGCGACCTGCTGGCGCGGCTCGTCCAGGACGTCGACGCCCTCCAGGACTACTGGCTGCGCTGGCTGCTCCCCGCCGGAGCCGCGCTCGTCGTCGGGCTCGGTTCGGTCGGCTTCACCGCCTGGCTGCTGCCCGAGGCGGGCGCCGTGCTCGCGGTGGGCCTGCTCGTGGCCGGCGTGCTCGTGCCGCCGCTGGGCGCCGCCCTCGCCCGCCGGGCCGAGCGGCGGCTCGCCCCGGCGCGCGGGGCACTCGCGACCGCCGTCGCCGATCCGCTGCGCGGCTGTGCCGAGCTGACCGTGGCCGGGGCGCTGCGGGACCGGCTCGACCGGGCGCGGGCGGCCGATCGCACCCTCACCGCCATCGCCTCCCGGCAGTCCGCCGCGGCCGCGCTCGGCGCCGGGCTCTCGGCCCTGGTGTGCGGTCTGACGGTGGTCGCCGCCGCCTGGGTCGGCGTACAGGCCGTCCGGGACGGCAGGCTCGACGGCGTCGCGCTCGCGGTCGTCGTCCTCACACCGCTCGCCGCCTTCGAGGCCGTGACGGGGCTGCCGCTCGCCGTGCAGTACCGCCGTCGGGTCCGGCACAGCGCCGAGCGCGTCTTCGAGGTGCTCGACGCGCCCCTCCCCGTCCACGAGCCGACGGTGCCCGCGGCTCCCCCGGCCGGGCCGTTCCCGCTGGAGCTGGCGGGGCTCTCGGCCCGGTACGCCGAGCAGGAGCGGCCCGCGCTCGACGGATTCGCGCTCACCCTCGACGCCGGTCGGCGGGTCGCCGTCGTCGGTGCCTCCGGCTCCGGCAAGACCACGCTCGCCCAGGTGCTGCTGCGCTTCCTGGACGCGGAGGCGGGGACCTACCGGATCGGCGGGGTGCCCGCGGAGGAGCTCGACGGCGACGACGTGCGCCGCCTCGTCGGCCTGTGCGCACAGGACGCGCACCTCTTCGACAGCTCCCTGCGGGAGAACCTGCGGCTGGCCCGGCCGGACGCGGGCGAAGGGGAGCTGCGGGAGGCGCTGCGCCGGGCCCGGCTGCTCGACTGGGTCGACGGGCTCCCCGACCGGCTCGACACCCTGGTGGGCGAGCACGGTTCGAAGCTCTCCGGCGGCCAGCGGCAGCGGCTCGCGCTGGCCCGCGCCCTCCTCGCCGACTTCCCGGTCCTCGTCCTCGACGAGCCGGCCGAGCACCTGGACCTGGCCACGGCCGACGCGCTCACCGACGACCTGCTCCGCGCCACCGAGGGCCGTACCACCGTCCTCATCACCCACCGGCTGCACGGACTCGACGCGGTCGACGAAGTGGTGGTCCTGGACGGCGGCCGGACCGTGCAGCGCGGACCGTACGCCGAGCTCGTCGCCGAGGACGGGCCGCTGCGGCGGATGCTGGAGCAGGAACGGGCGGCCGATCTGCTCCTCGCCGGTGCCGGGCCGACCTCGCCCGACCGTCCGACTTTTCTCTCTAAATAGGACTAACTAGGCTCAGGGCCATGACCGCCGCGCCGCCCGATCCTCCGGACTCCCTGGTCGCCGCCACCGAGGCCACCCGCACCCTCCAGGGGCTCTCCACGGAGCTGACCGCCCGGGTGCCGCAGCTGCTCGAAGCGATGAGGTCGGTGGGCACCGGGCTCGAACTCCACACCACCCTCGACCGGATCTGCGAGACCGCGGCCGAGCTGGCCGCCGCCCGCTACGCGGCCATCGGAGTCGTCGACGAGGAGGGCAAGGGCCTCTCCGACTTCGTCACCCACGGCGTCGGCGAGGACGTGGCCCGGCGCATCGGACGCCTCCCCGACGGGCACGCCGGGCTGCTCGGCGCGCTCATCCGCGATCCCCGGACCATCCGGCTCGCCGACCTCGCCTCCGACCCGCGCTCGGCCGGCTTCCCGCCCGGTCACCCGGTCATGCGGAGCTTCCTCGGCGTCCCCATCCGCGTCCAGGGCGAGATCTTCGGCAACCTCTACCTCGCGGAGAAGCGGAGCGGCGAGGAGTTCAACGACTACGACGAGCACATGGTCCGGGTGCTCGCCACCGAGGCGGGCATCGCCATCGGCAACGCCCGCCTCTACGAAGCCGCCCGCCAGCGTGAGCGGTGGATCGACGGCTCCGTCGCCGTCACCACCGCCCTGCTCTCCGGCGGCGACGCCGACGACGCCCTCTCCGTCGTCGCCGAACAGGCCCGGCGGCTCGCCGACGCGGACGCCGGGATCGTGCTGCTGCCTGCCGAGGAGGGCGGCCTGGAGGTCGCCGCCGTCTCCTCGGCCCGCGCCACCAAGGCCCTCGGCATGGTCGTCCCGCCGGAGAGCCGGGTCGTGGAGCTCCTCCTGGAGGGCGAGGCGGTCTTCGTCCACGACGCCTCCACCGACCCGCGCATGACCAGCCCGCTGACCTCCCTGTACGGGCCGAGCATGCTGCTGCCGCTGCAGAGCGGCGGCCGGGTCCTCGGCGCGCTCGCGATGCCCCGGGCACGCGGCGCCCGGCCCTTCTCCGAGGCGGAACGGACCCTCGCCACCCAGTTCGCCTCGCAGGCAGCGCTCGCGCTGATGATGGCCGAGGCCCAGCGCGACCGGGAACGGCTCGCCGTCTTCGAGGACCGCGACCGGATCGCCCGTGACCTGCACGACCTCGTCATCCAGCGGCTCTTCGCCACCGGCATGATGCTGGAGAGCGCCCAGCGGAAGGCGATCGTGCCGGCCGTCCAGGAGGGCGTCGGCAAGGCCGTGGACGAGCTGGACGTGACCATCCAGGAGATCCGCACGGCGATCTTCGCCCTCCAGCAGGGCCCGGCGGAGGCGCCCTCGGGGCTGCGCACGCGGGTGCTGCGGGAGATCAACATGGCGGCGGTGCCGCTGGGCTTCAAGCCCGCGCACCGCTTCCTCGGCGCGATCGACGCGACCGTCGGCGAGCTGACGGGCAAGAACCTGATCGCCGCGCTCCGCGAGGCACTCTCCAACGCCTTCCGGCACGCCTCGGCCGGCCGCATCGAGGTCGTCGTCGACGCGACCGTGACCCTGCCGGACGGGTCGCCGGGGGTGCGGCTCACCGTCGCGGACGACGGCGTCGGCCTGCCCGAGGGCGGCCGACGCAGCGGTTTGCGCAACCTCGCCCGCCGCGCCGAGTCCCTGGGCGGCGCGAGCTGGTGCGGCCCCGGCCTCGCCGAGAACGGCGGCGGCACGACGGTCGTGTGGGAGGCGCCGCTCTAGGGCAGGTCGCCCGCGCGCTGCGCCGCGACCGCTTCGGCGACGAGCTGTTCGACGACGACGGCGACGCCGTCGTCGTTGTTGCCCACCGTGCGGCCGGAGGCGGCGGCGACGACGTCGGGGTGGGCGTTGCCCATGGCGTACGAGCGGCCGGCCCAGCTCAGCATCTCGATGTCGTTCGGCATGTCGCCGAAGGCCACCACCTCGTCCGGCGAGATGCCGCGCTGCTCGCAGCAGAGGGCGAGCGTCGACGCCTTGGAGACGCCGAGGGCGCTGATCTCGATGAGCGCGGTGGGGCTGGAGCGGGTGAACGACGCCAGGTGGCCGGCGGCCTCCCGGGCCGTCGCCAGGAACGCGTCGGGGTCGAGCTCGGGGTGCTGGGCGAGCAGCTTGAGGACCGGCGCGGCGGCGTCGGGTACCTCCTCGTACAGCAGCTTCTCGGCGGTGGCGACGGTGGCGCCGGGGTCGAGGAAGAACGGCGGGTACAGCGGCTCGTAGTGGATCCCGGTCGTCATCTCCACGGCGAAGCTGGTGCCGGGCGCGGCGGCGCGCAGGGCCCGTACGACGTCGAGCGCGGCGGGTCGGGGCAGCGGGCGCACCTGCTGGAAGGCACCGCCCGCGTGCAGGTCCACGACGGCGGCGCCGTTGGCGCAGATGGCGAGGCCGTGGCCGTGGACGTGGGCGCTGACGACGTCCATCCAGCGGGCCGGACGGCCGGTGACGAAGAAGACCTCGATCCCCGCCCGCTCGGCCGCGGCGAGGGCGGCGACGGTCCGCTCGGAGACGGACTTGTCGTCGCGCAGGAGGGTGCCGTCGAGGTCGGTGGCGACGAGACGGGCGGTGGGCCGGGAGGAGGCGGAGGGGAGGCGGGGAGAGGTCACCTCCTTATGGTGCCGCACGACGCGCACGGGCGTGCGTGTCCCCGCACATTTGAGTGGCCGGGCGGGGAGGAAGCGCGTGAGCTGGGCGTCTTCGGGGCTGTCGGAGGGGAGAGTGGCACTGACTGCGCTGCGCTGCGCTGGGGACGGGGGTGGGGATGGGGGTGAGGGATGGGGGCGGCCCTGGTGCGCGGGCCGGTGGGGGTTCGGCGGACGGGCCGAGGGCGGGCCCGGCGCGCGCGGGCGACGTACGCTCGGGGCATGAGTCTGCGTCTGAGCACCGTGATCCTGCCTGTCGACCGCTGGCACGAGGGGGGCCGCTCCACCTGGCAGCGCGCCGAGGAGCTCGGTTTCCACACCGCGTACACCTACGACCACCTGTCCTGGCGCACCTTCCGGGACCGCCCGTGGTTCGGCGCCCTGCCGACGCTCACCGCCGCCGCGACCGCCACGGACCGGATGCGCCTGGGCACCCTCGTCACCTCGCCCAACTTCCGGCACCCGGTGACGCTGGCCAAGGAGCTCATCGCGCTCGACGACGTCTCGGGCGGCCGGATCACCCTCGGCATCGGCGCCGGCGGCAACGGCTTCGACGCCACCGCGCTCGGCCAGGAGCCGTGGACGCCGAAGGAGCGGGCCGACCGGTTCGCGGAGTTCGTCCCGCTGCTCGACCGGCTGCTCACCGAGGACGCGGTGACGGAGCACGGCACGTTCTACGCGGCCGAGGAGGCCCGCAACATCCCGGGCTGCGTGCAGCGCCCCCGGCTGCCCTTCGCGGTCGCCGCGACCGGCCCGCGCGGGATGCGGCTCGCCGCCCGGCACGGGCAGGCGTGGGTGACGACCGGCGACCCGAAGCTGTACGAGTCGGGTACGGCGGCCGAGTCGGTGGAGGCCCTGCGCGGGCAGGTCGAGCGGCTCGGCAAGGCGTGCGCGGACACCGGACGGGAGGTGGCCGAACTGGACAAGATCCTGCTCACCGGCTTCACCCCGGAGAAGAACGACGTGCTCTCCTCCCTGGAGGCCTTCGTGGACTTCGCCGGCACCCACCGCGACCTCGGTTTCACCGAGATCGTGATCCACTGGCCGATCCAGGACTCTGTGTTCGCCGCCGACCACGCCGTCTTCGAGTCCATCGCCACGGAGGCCCTGGCACGCCTCGGCTGACCGGAGACCGGAGACCGGATCCGTCAGCGGATCCGGCCGCTCAGCCACGGGGTGAGCGTCATCGACGGGATGAGCTCCTTGTAGGTCTCGCCGCCGGGCACCGGGACGATCAGCCACTGGCCGGGCGGGAAGAACCGTCCCTTCACGTGCGCGAGACCGGTGTGGAGCGCCCGTACGAAGCCGGGGACGGCGTCCCTCGGCACGTCGTCGAACTCGACGCCGTCCACCAGGATCCGGGCGTCGTCCTCGGGGTAGAGCCGCACGGAGACGGAGGGGGAGCCGCCGAGCTCCACATAGGCCTCGTGCGGCAGCGAACCGTCCTCGTCCAGCACCCTGAAGGCGCCGGAAGAGGTGCGGCGCGAGGTCTGGTCCGCGCCGATGTCGTCGGTCACGGTGATCTCCAGGCCGAACTCCTCGGCGAACGCGCGGACGGCGTCGACGGCGGCCTGGGTGCTGGGCGGGTGCGGGTGCGGGTGCGGGTGCGGCATGACCCGATCATGCCCCAGGGCTTCCGCGGGGCCTCCGGGCCTCCGGGGGCTCGGGGTCTCAAGGCCTCCGGGCCTCTGGGCCTCTGGGGGCTCAGGGCGTCCGGAGGTTCGGTCGTCGTGCCGCCGCTCAGCCGGGGAAGCGGATGTACTCCGTCGGCACGGCCGCCGTCAGCCAGACCCCGTTGGCGCTGACCCGGAACTCGTGGCCCGCCCGGTGCATCGCCCCCGCGTCGACGCTCAGCACCACCGGCCGGCCCCGACGCGCTCCGACCCGGGTCGCCGTCTCGCGGTCGGGGGAGAGGTGGACGTCGTGGCGGGCCATGGGCCGCAGTCCTTCCGCCCGGATCGCGGTCAGGTGGGCGGCGACCGTTCCGTGGTACAGGTACGCGGGCGGTTCCGCGGCCGGCAGGTCGAGGTCGACGCCGACCGTGTGGCCCTGGTTGGCCCGGATCCGGGTGCCCTCGACGGCGAACCGCCGCTTGTCGTTGGAGGCGACCACGTGGTCCAGCTCCGCGCGGTCGATCGGGAAGCCGTGGGCGGCCGCGGCGACGAGCAGCGCGTCGATCTCGGTCCAGCCCTGCGCGTCCAGGACCAGGCCGATCCGCTCCGGCTGGTGCCGTAGGTGCTTCGAGAGGTACTTGGACACCTTCACCGTGCGACGTTCGTCCATCGTTCTTCCCCGTCCAGGTTTGATCCACAGCCAACATAAGTTATTCACAGGTCAGTTGAGGATTCTGTGGACAAGTACCCTGACGGATCAAGTGGTTTATTGAAGTGTGGGAGAATCGAAGGCATTTGCTGTCAATGCGTCCAATGTCCTTTTCTGGACCTCGCGTTCGGTCGCCGCTGTCACGAACGCCGCGACGGCCTCCGGGCCGACCAGCCTCTGTACGGCCCTGATCGTGTCCGCCGGGATCGGTACCGGACGCGGCTCGTCGTCCCTCACCGGCGGCCCCTCGGGCGAAAGGTGGATCTGGAGGTGACGCGTCGCCAGGATCCGCATGGCACGGGCCAGTTCGGCCTCCACCGTCTGCTGGGCCAGCGGCCGGAGCCGCCGGACCATCGTCGCCGCCTCGGCCGCGTCCGAGTCCGTCGGCGGCCGGTGCTCCAGATAGCGGGCGAAGACGTGCTCGGTGGTGAACTCCAGGAAACGGGAGGCTATGTGCTCGACCTGCTCCCGAAGTTCCCTCAGATGACCGGTGATCGCGGAGAGCGGCACCCCGGCGGCGTGCAACTCCACGGCCACCGCCAGCTCTTGTGGACTCGGGACCAGGAACTCCTCGGCCTCCCGCCCCGGGATCCGCTCCAGGACGCCGAGCTCGACCGCCTCCCGCACGGCGTCCTCGTCCGGGTCGCCGCCGAAGCGGGCGTCGAGCTCCGCGCGGGTGATCCGGGCCGCCTCCTCGTCCGTCCACGGCCCCTGGACCTCCGCGACGAGCCCGAGCACCCCGCCGAGCCCCCGGCCGGTGTCCCACGCGTCGAGGAGCTCCTTGATCGAGGCCAGCGTGTAGCCGCGGTCCAGGAGGTCGGCGATGCGGCGCAGCCGGGCCAGATGGCTGTCCCCGTAGACGTTGGCCCGGCCCCGCCGCTCAGGGCGGGGCAGCAGGCCGCGGTCCTGGTAGGCGCGGATGGTCCGGACCGTGGCCCCGCTGTGATGGGCGAGGTCCTCGATCCGGTACTCCGCTCGCACTGCTGACTGCTCGGACATCCCGCTCCCACCGGCCGATCGTTCCACCCCGCGCGGGGCCCTGCTGCGAGGGATCGTACGACCGACCACCCGCCAGGGCCCCCCGCCGTCACGCCGGCGGCTGCCAGCGGGCCAGGGCCCGCAGCGCACCCGGAGCCAGCCGGGAGAGCGCGTGGGCGCCCCGGGCCTCCGGCGTGACCGGCACGACCGCCCGGTCGTGCAGCACCGCGTCCAGGATCGCGTCCGCCACCTTCTCCGGCGGGTAGTTCCGCAGGCCGTACAGCCGCGAGGCCTTCCGCTGCCGCCGCTTCTCCTCCGCCGCGTCCGTGACCCCGGCGAAGCGGGCGGTGGCGGTGATGTTGGTGTTGACGATCCCGGGGCAGATCGCGGACACCCCGATGGACCGGTCCGCCAGTTCGGCCCGCAGGCACTCGCTGAGCATCAGCACCGCCGCCTTCGAGGTGCTGTACGCCGGCAGCGCCCGGGAGGGCTGGAAGGCCGCCGCCGAGGCGGTGTTGACGATGTGGCCGCCCTGGCCGCGCGCCACCATCTGCGCCCCGAACACCCGGCACCCGTGGATGACGCCCCACAGGTTGACGTCCAGGACCCGCTTCCACTCCTCGCCGGTCGTCTCGAAGAAGGAGCCGGTGAGGCCGATCCCCGCGTTGTTGACCAGGACGTCGACGATCCCGTACTCCTCGGCCACCCTGGCCGCCAGCTTCTCCATCGCCTGCTCGTCGGCGACGTCCACCACCTCGCCCCATGCCTGCGGCGCGCCGATCAGCCGTGCCATCTCCGCCGTCCTGGCGGCGCCCTCGGCGTCCCGGTCGACCGCGACGACCCGGGCCCCGGCCTCCGCGAAGGCGAAGGCGGTGGCCCGCCCGATGCCGCTGGCGGCGCCGGTGACCAGGATCAGCTGGCCGCCGAACCGCTCCGCGTACGCGGGCTTCACCCCGCTCTTCGCGGTCGACTCCGCCACCGGCCGGGGCGCCCGCGTCTCCGGCTCCTCGTGGGTGCGGACGAAGTCCGTGATCCACGCCGCCAGTTGGTCGGGACGGGTGCGGGGCACCCAGTGCTTGGCGGGCAGGGTGCGCCGGGTCAGGTCCGGCACCCAGGCGCCCAGGTCGTCGTAGAGCCGCTCGGACAGGAAGGCGTCCCCGGTCGGGGTGATCAGCTGGACGGGCGCGTGCGCGAAGGCGTCGGGGCGCGGCCGGGACAGGCGCGCCCGGACGTTGTCCCGGTAGAGCCAGGCACCGGTGGCCGCGTCGTGGGGCAGCGAGGCCGTCGGGTAGTCGCCGGCCGGGACCTTCTCCAGCCGCTCCAGGAGCTTCGGCCAGCGCTTGCCCAGGGGGCCGCGCCAGGCGAGCTCCGGCAGGACCGGCGTGTGCAGCATGTACACGTACCAGGACTTGGCGCCCTGGCCGAGGAGCTGCCCGACCCGGCGCGGGGTGGGGCGGGTCATCCGGCTCTTGATCCAGTGCCCGAAGTGGTCGAGCGAGGGGCCCGACAGGGAGGTGAAGGAGGCGATCCGGCCCTCCGTGCGCGGCACGGTGACGAACTCCCACGACTGCACCGAGCCCCAGTCGTGCCCGACGAGGTGGACCGGCCGGTCCGGGCTGACCGCGTCGGCGACGGCGAGGAAGTCGTCGGTCAGCTTCTCCAGGGTGAAGCCGCCGCGCAGCGGCGTCGGCGCCGTCGAACGACCGTGGCCCCGCACGTCGTACAGCACGACGTGGAACTCCCCGGCGAGCCGCGCCGCGACCTCGGACCAGACCTCCTTCGAGTCCGGGTAGCCGTGCACCAGCAGTACCGTCGGCCGGTCGGCGTCGCCGAGTTCGGCGACGCACAGCTCGATCCCGCCCGTACGGACCCGGCGCTCCCGCGCCCCGTCGAGTCCCGCGCCCGCCATCACACCGCTCCTTCGTTCCACCGCCGCACGTGCGGCAGGTCGTCGTCCAGCCAGAACGCGCTCTGCTCGGGGTCCCTGGAGTCGGTGACGACCAGGATCTCCTCGAACTTCGCGCCCGTACCCCGGAATCCGAGGTGCGGCTCGACCGCCCAGAGGCCCGGAGTGGGCGGGTGGTCGGAGAACGTGTAGGGGGACCACAGCGGCGACCAGCCGTCCCGGTGGCCGTGCACGGCGTCGCTCAGCAGGCCCTTGAGGGACTGGGTGCCGAAGCCGAACAGGGTGGGGGCGAACCGCCGCTCCTTCACCCGGTCGATCTTGTGGGCGATCACGCCGAAGGGATAGGCCCGGTGCCGGTTGGCGTATCCCTGGCGGACCATGAGCCGGTCCACGTCCTCGTATATCTCGCGCAGGCTGCGCCGCTCGCGCACCTCGCGGAGGATCAGCTCGCGGTGCTCGCGCAGATCGGCGAGCAGCTTGTCGTGCAGCGGGTTGAGCCCGAGGCAGCCGCTGTAGCCGATGTCGGCCGTGTACCCCTTGTGGACGGGCGCCATGTCGAGGATGAAGGGCATCCCCGGCTCCAGGCGCTTGTCGGTGGGGAAGAACTGCAGCGGGATCTTGAAGTCGACGAAGGCGGTGCGGTCCCCGAACCAGGCGAAGGGGCGGTGGAACCAGTCCTTCACCCCACGCTCGTACAGCCACTCGCGCTGCATCCGGGCCGCCTCGCGCTCGGTCACCCCCGGCCTGAGCTGGGCCGCGACGGCCTCCGCGCAGGCGTAGGAGAGCTGCTGCACTTCCTTGAACCCCCGCAGTTCCGCGGTCAGTTCGCTTGCCACTGCTGAGGTCATGCCACCCGCCCGTCCCGTGTGAGCGCTTGGTCGCCCTACGCGTCCGTAACTTGACATCGATGAATGTGACAATGCTCGGCGGCTACGTCAAGGGGTGTGCACGAGACCCTGTGGAAAACTCCGCTGTTGCGACCGGGACTCCTCCGCCCGGGGAGCGCCACGGCCCCGCCCCCGAGGGCCGCGACGACTTTCGTCGCGATGCCTCTCGGGGTTCGTACGCCGGAAGTCGGAGAGCGATCGATCCGTAGGGCTGACGACGGCTGTGGCGCGCGCCACTACCGTCGAAGCGTGACTGTGATCGCCACCGAAAGCCTCAGCAAGCGGTTCCCCCGGGTGACCGCTCTCGACCGGCTCTCCCTGGACATCGGGCCCGGTGTGACCGGACTGGTGGGTGCCAACGGAGCCGGCAAGTCCACGATGATCAAGATCCTGCTCGGCCTCTCCCCCGCCACGGAAGGCCGCGCCGAGGTCCTGGGCCTCGACGTCTCGACGCACGGGCCCGAGATCCGCGAGCGCGTCGGCTACATGCCCGAGCACGACTGCCTGCCGCCCGACGTCTCGGCCACCGAGTTCGTCGTCCACATGGCGCGGATGTCCGGCCTGCCGCCGACCGCCGCCCGCGAGCGGACGGCCGACACCCTGCGCCACGTCGGCCTGTACGAGGAGCGCTACCGCCCCATCGGAGGCTACTCGACCGGCATGAAGCAGCGGGTGAAGCTGGCCCAGGCCCTGGTCCACGACCCGAAGCTGGTCCTCCTCGACGAGCCGACCAACGGCCTCGACCCGGTCGGCCGCGACGAGATGCTCGGCCTGATCCGCCGCGTCTGGACCGACTTCGGCATCTCGGTGCTCGTCACCTCCCATCTCCTCGGCGAGCTGGAGCGGACCTGCGACCACGTCGTCGTCATCGACGGCGGCAAGCTCCTGCGGTCCAGCTCCACCAGCGACTTCACCCGCACCACCACGACCCTGGCGGTCGAGGTCACCGACTCCGACGCCCATCCGGACGGCACGGCCGCCCTCCGCGCGGCCCTCGCCGCCGCCGGCGTCACCCTCCACGCGGGTGTGGAGGAAGGACTGCCCGGGGCCGGCCACATCCTGCTCCTGGAGGCCCCCGGCGAGGAGACGTACGACCTGGTGCGCGACACCGTCGCCGGCCTCGGCCTCGGCCTGGTCCGCATGGAGCAGCGCCGCCACCACATCGCCGAGGTCTTCCGTCCCGAGGCAGCCGCGCAGCACGAGGAGGTCAAGGCCCGATGAGCACCCCCGCCCCCGGGGCCGCCCCCGACACCACCCGGATCCACAACATCGGATACCGGTCCTACGACGGCCCGAGGCTCGGCCGCTCCTACGCCCGCCGCTCGCTCTTCTCGCAGTCGCTGCGCGGGGCGTACGGCCTGGGCCGCAGCGCCAAGTCGAAGGTGCTGCCGATGCTGCTCTTCGGCGTCATGTGTGTCCCGGCGCTGATCATCGTCGCCATCTCGGTGTACACCAAGGCCGACGAGCTGTTCGTCGAGTACACCCAGTACGCGGTCTTCCTCCAGCTCGTCATCGCCGTCTACCTGGCCTCCCAGGCCCCCCAGTCGGTCTCCCGCGACCTGAGGTTCCGGACGGTCCCGCTGTACTTCTCCCGGCCCATCGAGCGGGTGGACTACGTGCTCGCCAAGTACGGGGCGATGGCCTCGGCGCTCTTCGTCCTCACCGCCACCCCGCTGCTGATCCTGTGGATCGGCTCGATGCTGGCCAAGATGGACTTCGTCGAGCAGGCCAAGCTGTTCGGCCAGGGACTCGTCTCGGTCGCGGTCCTCTCGGTGCTCTTCGGCGGCATCGGCCTGGTCATGGCCGCGCTCACCCCGCGCCGCGGCTTCGGCGTCGCCGCGGTGATCGCCGTCCTCACCATCTCCTACGGCGCGGTCTCCACCCTCCAGGGCATCTCCTACGCCACCGAGAACACCGACGCCATCGCCTGGCTCGGCCTCTTCTCCCCGCTGACCCTCGTCATCGGCCTGCAGAACGCCTTCCTCGGCGCTCCGGCCTCCTTCCCCGGCGAGGTGCCGGTCGGGGCCGGCGTCGGCACGGTCTACCTCCTGGTCGTCCTCGGCCTCATCGCCGCCTGCTACGGCATCCTGATGCGCCGCTACCGAAAGGTCGGACTGTGAGCGCCCTCCCGTCCCCCGCCACCACCCCTCCAAGGAAGGGGCTGCGCCCATGAGCACCCTCACCATCGACCACGTCTCGCGCTGGTTCGGCAACGTCGTCGCCGTCAACGACGTCACGATGTCCATCGGCCCCGGCGTCACCGGCCTCCTCGGCCCCAACGGCGCCGGGAAGTCCACCCTCATCAACATGATGGGCGGCTTCCTCGACCCCTCCACGGGCAGCGTGACCCTCGACGGCGAGCCGGTCTGGCGCAACGAGTCGGTCTACCGCTCCATCGGCGTCGTCCCCGAGCGGGAGGCGATGTACGACTTCCTCACCGGCCGCGAGTTCGTGGTGGCCAACGCGGAGCTCCAGGGCCTCGGCGCGGCGGAGGCCCAGAAGGCGCTCGCGACCGTCGAGATGGAGCACGCGCAGGACCGGAAGATCGCCACGTACAGCAAGGGCATGCGGCAGCGCGTGAAGATGGCCTCGGCCCTCGTCCACGAGCCGTCCGTGCTGCTGCTCGACGAGCCGTTCAACGGCATGGACCCGCGCCAGCGGATGCAGCTCATGGAGCTGCTGCGCCGGATGGGCGCCGAGGGCCGCACGGTCCTGTTCTCCTCGCACATCCTGGAGGAGGTCGAGCAGCTCGCCTCGCACATCGAGGTGATCGTCGCCGGCCGGCACGCCGCCTCCGGCGACTTCCGCCGGATCCGCCGCCTCATGACCGACCGGCCGCACCGCTATCTGATCCGCTCCAGCGACGACCGGGCGCTCGCCGCCGCGCTGATCGCCGACCCGTCCACGGCCGGCATCGAGGTCGACGTGGTGGAGGGCGGACTGCGGATCCAGGCCGTCGACTTCGGCCGGTTCACCGAGCTGCTGCCGCAGGTGGCACGCGCGCGTGGGATCCGGCTGCTGACGGTCTCGCCGTCCGACGAGTCCCTCGAATCCGTCTTCTCGTATCTCGTCGCGGCCTGAAAGGAGCACGACCCCGATGTACGACCCCACGGTCGCCCGGCTCACCTACCGGGCCCTCCTCGGCCGCCGCCGGGCGGCGATCCTCTTCCTCCTGCCCGGGCTGCTCCTGCTCATCGCGACCGCCGTCCGCGTCATCAACGGCGCGGACGACCAGGTCGCGGCCGACCTCCTCGGCGGCTTCGCGCTCGCCACGATGGTCCCGCTGATCGGCGTCATCGCGGGCACGGGCGCGATCGGCCCGGAGATCGACGACGGCTCGATCGTCTACCTGCTCTCCAAGCCGGTGAAGCGGTCGACGATCATCACCACCAAGCTGATCGTGGCCATCGCCGTCACCATGGCCTTCTCGGCCCTGCCCACCCTGATCGCCGGCTTCATCCTGAACGGCAACGGGCAGCAGGTCGCCGTCGCCTACACGGTCGCCGCGCTGGTCGCCTCCCTCGCCTACAGCGCGCTGTTCCTGCTGCTCGGCACGATCAGCCGGCACGCCGTGGTGATCGGCCTCGTCTACGCCCTGGTCTGGGAGGCGCTCTTCGGCTCCCTGGTCGCCGGCGCCCGCACCCTCAGCGTCCAGCAGTGGGCGCTGGCGCTCGCCCAGAGGGTCACCGGCGAGGGGCTGATCAGCTCGGACGTGGCCCTGCCGACGGCGGCGATCCTCCTGGTCGCCGTCACCCTCGGCGCCACCTGGTTCGCCGGCCACAAGCTGCGCACGCTGGCGCTGGCGGGCGAGGAGTAGGCGCCCTCGGGCGGAGTCAGACGGTGCGGTCGCGGGCGGCGAACAGGCCGACGCCCGCGGCGGCCGCGCACACCCCGATGACCAGCGCGATCGGCACCGTCCACGAGCCGGTCGCCTGGTGCAGGGCCCCGGCCGCGAGCGGCCCGGCGGCGGCCAGCAGATAGCCGACCGTCTGCGCCATGCCGGAGAGCCGGGCCGCCGTCGGGGCGTCCCCGGTCCGCAGCACGATCAGGGTCAGGGCGAGCCCCAGGGCCCCGCCCTGGCCGACGCCGAGGACCGCGGCCCAGAGCCAGGCCCCCTCGGCCGGGGCGACGAGCAGCCCCGCGTACCCGGCCGCGACCATCGCCGTCACCAGCACCACCAAGGGGCGCTGGCTGCGCCTGCGGCCCGCGAGCAGCGGCACCACGAAGGCCCCGGCGACCTGGATCAGGTTGTTGAAGGCGAAGACCACGCCCGCCTCGGAGCGGCTCATCCCGTGGTCGGTGAAGATCGTCGGCATCCAGGCGATGAGCACGTACGACCACACCGACTGCAGGCCCATGAAGAGGGTCACCTGCCAGGCGAGCGCCGAGCGCCACACGCGCGTGGGCGCGGCGCCGGCGGCCGGGACGGGCCGTACCTCGTGCCCGGTGCGGCCCCGGGCGATCAGCACCTGCGGGAGCCAGCCCACCGCCGCCACGACGGCGAGCAGCGACCAGAAGCCGAGCGAACCCTGCCAGCCGCCGCCGAGGGCCTCCTCCAGGGGGACGGCCGCCGCCGCGGCGACCGTGGCCCCCGCGACCATCGCCCCCGTGTAGACGGACGTCATCGCGGCCGCGCGGTCCGGGAAGTCCCGCTTGATGAGACCCGGCATCAGCACGTTGAGCAGGGCGATCGCCGTACCGACGAGGATCCCGCCACCGTACAGCGCCAGGACCGACGGCAGCAGGCGCACCAGGATGCCGGCGGCGAGCAGCAGCAGCGCGGCGAGGACCGTCCGCTCGGCGCCGAAGCGGCGGCCGAGCCACGGGGCGACGAGCGCCCCGAGCCCCAGGAAGAGCACCGGGATCGACGTGATCAGGGAGCCGGCGGTCGAGGACAGCCCGAAGTGCCCGGCGATCTCGCCGACCAGCGGCGCCACGCTCGCCAGCGCGACCCGCATGTTGAGCGAGGCGAGCACGATGCCGACGAGCAGCAGCACCGGATGGGCGAGCAGCGCCCGTCGGGCGGCCGCCCCCGCCGCGGAGGGCCGTACGTCCGCCTCGGCGTCGACCAGCACGCGCGCGTGGTCCGTCTCCGTGCCCCTCACGCCCGCGTCCCGTCGGCACGCTCCGCCATGAGTCCCGCGACGGTCTCCGCCGGTATCCGCAGCAGCTCGCGGGCCTGCCGTTCGGCAGCGTCCGCGTCGCCCGCCTCGACGGCGGCGACCAGGGCCTCGTGGGCGTCGATGTCGACCGGCGGCATCGCGCGGTCGCCGAGCGCCTCCACCAGCACCTCGTGGACCTGGGTGGAGAAGAAGCGGTAGACCTCGATGAAGGCGGCGTTGTGGGTGGCGCCGACCACGGCGAGGTGGAAGGCCAGGTCCGCGTCGGCGTCCCGGTCGCCCTCCTCGCGCAGGGTGGCCAGGGCGGCCCGCAGCCGGAGCAGGTCGTGGGTGTCCCGCCGCTCGGCCGCCAGCCGGGCCGCCTCCGCCTCCAGGGCGGTCCGCACCTCCAGCACGTCCCGGGCGCCCGCGTGGCGGACTCCGCGCAGGACGGCGGCCGGGTCGGCGGTGGAGCGGACGAAGGTGCCGTTGCCCTGCCGGGACTCCAGGAGGCCGGCGTGGACGAGGACCCGGATCGCCTCGCGGACGGTGTTGCGGCCGACGCCGAGTTGCTGGGCGAGCTCGTGCTCGGTGGGGATGCGGTCGCCGACGGACCACTCGCCCTCGGCGAGCTGCGCCCGCAGCTGCTCCACCGCGGAGTCCACCAGCGAGGTCCGCCCCGCCGCTCTCAGTGCCGCCATCCGTCCGGTACCTCACGTTCCGATCGATCACCCAGTTGCCCAGTCATCCTACAACTCGTCCGCAGGTGTGGTGGATCTCCCCGGCCACGGGCGGACGACCGGACTACTGTGGGCTCGTACGTGCACCGAACACCCTCACCACCTTCGGGAGTCAGTCATGTCAGACCGCTTCGACGTCGTCGTACTCGGAGCTGGCCCCGGCGGCTACGTCGCCGCCATCCGCGCCGCCCAGCTGGGCAAGCGGGTCGCGGTCGTCGAGGAGAAGTACTGGGGCGGTGTCTGCCTGAACGTCGGCTGCATCCCCACCAAGGCGCTGCTCCGCAACGCCGAACTGGCGCACATCTTCAACCACGAGGCCAAGACCTTCGGCATCAAGGTCGACGGCTCGGTGACCTTCGACTACGGCGACGCCTACCGCCGCAGCCGCTCGGTCGCGGACGGCCGCGTCAAGGGCGTCCACTTCCTGATGAAGAAGAACGGCATCACGGAGTTCGACGGCCGGGGCACCTTCCTCGACGCGAACACCCTCCAGGTGGCGAAGGCCGACGGCACCACGCAGACGATCACCTTCGACAACTGCATCATCGCCACCGGCGCCAGCCCGCGTCTGCTGCCCGGCACCGCGCTGAGCGACCGCGTCGTCTCGTACGAGCAGCAGATCCTCGCCGAGGACGCCCCGAAGTCGATCATCATCGCCGGCGCCGGCGCGATCGGCATCGAGTTCGCGTACGTGCTGAACAACTACGGCACCAAGGTCACCATCGTCGAGTTCCTCGACCGGATGGCCCCGCTGGAGGACGAGGAGGTGTCGAAGGAGCTGGCGAAGCAGTACCGCAAGCTCGGCATCGACGTCCTCACCTCGACCCGCGTGGACGCCATCGACGAGTCCGGCCCGCAGGTCCGCGTCACCGTCACCGGCAAGGACGGCGCCAGCAAGGTCCTGGAGGCCGACAAGGTCCTCCAGGCCATCGGCTTCGCGCCGAACGTCACCGGCTACGGCCTGGAGGCCGCCGGTGTCGCCCTCACCGAGCGCGGCGCCATCGATGTGGACGGCCGCAGCCGCACCTCGGTCCCGCACATCTACGCCATCGGCGACGTCACCGCGAAGCTGATGCTCGCGCACACCGCCGAGGCCATGGGCGTCATCGCCGCCGAGACCATCGCGGGCGCCGAGACCATGGAGCTCGACTACGCGATGATCCCGCGCGCGACCTACTGCCAGCCGCAGATCGCCAGCTTCGGCTACACAGAGGCGCAGGCCCGCGAGAAGGGCTACGACGTCAAGGTCGCCAAGTTCCCCTTCATGGCGAACGGCAAGGCGCACGGCCTCGGCGACTCCACCGGCTTCGTCAAGATCGTCGCCGACGCCAAGTACGGCGAGATCGTCGGTGCCCACCTGATCGGCCCCGACGTCACCGAGCTGCTGCCCGAGCTGACCCTGGCCCAGCAGTGGGACCTCACCGTCCACGAGGTCGCGCGCAACGTCCACGCCCACCCGACCCTGGGCGAGGCCGTCAAGGAAGCGATCCACGGCATCGCCGGCCACATGATCAACTTCTGAGACCCCGCCGGGCTTCACCGGGCCCCGCGGTCCCAGGTGATAGGCACGGACAGGTGCCGAGCGAAACCACTCCGGGTGGCGAACCGTCCCGACCGATCAGGTCGTGGGTGCGTTCGTCACCCGGTACGCACCTCTGGCTCGCGGTCATCACGATCACGAGCCTCGTCCTCGCCCTCTCGCCCGAGGGCTTCGAGACCTATCTGCTGCACCGCAACAGCAGCAATCTCCACCAGCTCGCCCGCCATCCGGTCCGCGCCCTGCTCGGCAGCGCCTTCTGGATCCAGGATCCGGCCGCGTTGGCCTTCTACGCGCTCCTCTTCGAACTCTTCCACGCCCCCGTGGAACGCTGGCTGGGCACGCCCAAGTGGCTCTTCACCGTGGCCACCGCCCACGTCGCCGCCACCCTCGTCAGCCAGCAGGCCGTCCTCTACGCGATCGCCCACCACGACGTGCCCCGCAGCATGGCGCACGTCGTCGACATCGGCGTCAGCTACGGTCTCGCCGCCTCCGCGGGGATCCTCGCCCACCGCGTCCCCCGGCCCTGGCGATGGCTCTACCTGACCGCCGCCGTGGCCTTCTTCCTCGTCCCCCTGCTGACGGACCGCACCTTCACCGACCTCGGTCACGCGCTCTCGCTCGCCATCGGTCTCGCCTGCTACCCGCTCACCCGGCACCCGGCTCGCGGAAAACCGTTCGCAACCGAACGCCCGCCCGGCGCACACTAGTTGTGCGGGGGAAACGGGGGATCCCCCGGTGGCGGCCGCTTCGAGCGCGCGGATCTCCGATCCGCGCGGGCCGCGACCGACGAAGGCCCGCTCCCTCAGGGAGCGGGCCTTCGCACGGGTTCTCCGGTGGTGCGGGGGCGCGGGTCGGGCCGCTGGTGCGCGACGCGGGTCAGACCGCCAGCAGACGTTCCAGGACGACCGCGATGCCGTCCTCCTCGTTGGAGGCGGTCACCTCGTCCGCGACCGCCCGCAGCTCCTCGTGCGCGTTGCCCATCGCGACGCCGTGCGCGGCCCAGCCGAACATCGGGATGTCGTTGGGCATGTCGCCGAAGGCGATGGTCTCCGCCGCCTTCACGCCCAGCCGGCGTGCCGCCAGCGAGAGGCCGGTGGCCTTGCTCAGACCGAGCGGCAGGATCTCCACGATCCCCGGGCCCGCCATGACCACGTCGACGAGGCCGCCGACGGTGGCGCGCGCGACGGCGGTCAGCTCGGCGTCGCTCAGCGTCGGGTGCTGGATGTAGAGCTTGGTGAGCGGCGCCGCCCACACCTCGGCCGGGTCCTCGTACGGCACGTACGGCAGCGGGCCCTCCTGGGCGCGGTAGCCGGTGCCCACCAGGACCTCGCCCTCCAGGCCGTCCCGGCTCGCGGCCAGCGCCAGCGGGCCGATCTCCGCCTCGATCTTGGACAGCGCGAGTCCGGCGAGCTGCCGGTCCAGGGTGAGGGAGGTCAGCAGCCGGTGCTCGCCGGCGTGGTAGACCTGCGCGCCCTGGCCGCACACCGCGATGCCCTCGTAGCCGAGGTCGTCGAGGATGTGCCGGGTCCAGGGCACCGCCCGGCCGGTGACGACGATGTGCGCGGCGCCCGCCGCCGTCGCCGCGGCCAGTGCCTCCCGGGTGCGGTCCGAGACGGACTCGTCGGCCCGCAGCAGCGTGCCGTCGAGGTCCGTCGCGACCAGGCGGTAGGGGAAGGCGCTCACTTGGCGATCGGCTCCAGGACCTCGCGCCCGCCCAGGTACGGCCGGAGGACCTCCGGGACGCGCACCGAACCGTCGGCGAGCTGGTGGTTCTCCAGGATGGCGACGATGGTGCGGGGGACGGCGCACAGCGTGCCGTTCAGCGTGGCGAGCGGCTGGACGGTCTTCTTGCCGCCCTGCTCCTCGCGCATGCGGACCGACAGGCGGCGGGCCTGGAAGCCGTCGCAGTTGGACGCCGAGGTCAGCTCGCGGTACTTGCCCTGGGTCGGGATCCACGCCTCGCAGTCGAACTTGCGGGAGGCGGAGGCGCCGAGGTCGCCGGTGGCGACGTCGATGACCTGGAAGGGCAGCTCCAGGGAGGTGAGCCACTGCGTCTCCCAGTCCAGGAGCCGCTTGTGCTCGTTCTCCGCGTCCTCGGGCGCGACGTACGAGAACATCTCGACCTTGTCGAACTGGTGGACGCGGAAGATGCCGCGGGTGTCCTTGCCGTACGTGCCGGCCTCGCGGCGGAAGCAGGGCGAGAAGCCCGCGTACCGCAGCGGCAGCTTGTCGGCGTCGATGATCTCGTCCATGTGGTACGCGGCGAGCGGGACCTCGGAGGTGCCGACGAGGTAGTAGTCGTCCTTCTCCAGGTGGTACACGTTCTCCGCGGCCTGGCCGAGGAAGCCGGTGCCCTCCATCGCGCGCGGGCGGACCAGCGCGGGGGTGAGCATCGGGATGAAGCCGGCCTCGGTGGCCTGCGCGATGGCGGCGTTGACCAGCGCGAGCTCCAGGAGCGCGCCGACGCCGGTCAGGTAGTAGAAGCGCGAGCCCGAGACCTTGGCGCCGCGCTCGACGTCGATGGCGCCGAGCGCCTCGCCGAGCTCCAGGTGGTCCTTGGGCTCGAAGCCCTCGGCGGCGAAGTCGCGGATGGTGCCGTGCGTCTCGAGGACGACGAAGTCCTCCTCGCCGCCGACCGGCACGTCCTCGTGGACGATGTTGCCGAGCTGGAGGAGGAGCGCACGGGCCGTCTCGTCGGCCTCGTTCTGCTCGGCCTCGGCGGCCTTGACGTCGGTCTTGAGCTGTTCGGCGCGCTGGAGGAGCTCGGCGCGCTCCTCGGGCGTGGCCCTGGGGATCAGCTTTCCGAGCGCCTTCTGCTCGGAACGGAGCTCGTCGAAGCGGACGCCGGACGACCTGCGCCGCTCATCGGCGGAGAGCAGGGCGTCGACGAGGCCGACGTCCTCTCCACGGGCGCGCTGGGAGGCGCGAACACGGTCGGGGTCCTCACGGAGCAGGCGAAGGTCAATCACCCCACCAGGCTACCGGTGCGTGCTCGCGCCCCCTCACCGGATAAAAGAGCGCGTGTTGGTATGCCCGGATTGAGGCTCTTGGTGTCGTCCTGGAAATTCTCTGGAATCAAGTTATCCACAGGGTGTGAGGAAGTTCTGTGGATTGTGGGTCCGCCGCCTCCGAATTACGTGATCAAACCCGATTTCCCCACTCATTTCGAGGGGAATCCCTCGCTCCGGAGGGTGAGTGAGAGGGGCCTGTCCTGACGTGCGCGACGGTGAGGCCTGTGGATGGAGACCATGCGCGCGAGGGGTGACGGGGGCGATTTGTCGACCTTGTCGGAGGCGGGTGTCGACTTGTCCCCAGCCCGCGCATCGAGCCTGTGGATAAGTGAGGGGGAAAACCGAAAAGTATGCAGGTAGGACTAACGATGCCTGCCTGTGGACGAACGAGCGCACGCATCGCGCCGTTCGGCCACCATCGCGGTCAGGCCCTTCCGTCCTGGGCCCTCGCCAGCCAGTCGGAGGCAGCCGTGAACTCCTCGTCCGAGGTCCCCCGCCGCAGCGGCCTGACGTCCGCGCGGGACGCCCCCGCCCGCGGATACGAGCCGAGGAAGCGCACCTGCGGGCACATCCGCTTGAGACCCATCAGCGCCTCGGCGACCCGCCGGTCCGAGACATGGCCCTCGGCGTCCACGGCGAAGCAGTAGTTCCCGATCCCCGCCCCCGTCGGCCGGGACTGGATCAGCATCAGGTTCACCCCACGCACCGCGAACTCCTGGAGGAGTTCCAGAAGGGCACCCGGATGATCGTCACCCAGCCACAGCACCACCGAGGTCTTGTCCGCGCCGGTCGGCGCCGCCGGCCGGGCGGGCCGGCCCACGAGCACGAAGCGCGTCTCCGCGTTCTCCGCGTCGTGGATCTCCTTGACCAGCGCCTCCAGGCCGTACGTCGCCGCCGCGAACTCACCCGCGAAGGCCGCGTCGAACCGACCCTCCTGCACCAGCCGGGCGCCGTCCGCGTTGGACGCCGCCGACTCCCACACCGCCTCCGGGAGGTGCTTGCGCAGCCACTTGCGCACCTGCGGCTGGGCCACCGGATGGCCCGTCACCGTCTTGACGTCCGACAGCGCGGTCCCGGGGCGCACGAGCAGCGCGAAGGCGATCGGCAGCAGCACCTCGCGGTAGATCATCAGCGGCTCGCCGGAGGCCAGTTCGTCGAGGGTCGCCGTCACCCCGCCCTCGACCGAGTTCTCGATCGGGACGAGCGCGGCGGCCGCCTCCCCGTTCCGGACGGCGTCGAGCGCGGCCGGGACCGAGACCATGGGGACGAGCTCCCGCGTCGCCGCCTCGGGCAGGCTCCGCAGCGCGGCCTCCGTGAACGTGCCTTCGGGGCCGAGGTAGGTGTACCGAGTGGCGGACATACCGTCACCCTAATGCGCCCCGGCGCCCCGCCCGGCCCCGTCTCGGCCCTCGACCCGCGCCGAACCCCGGCCGCCGAGCCGCTCGGCGCTCCGGGCTCAGGGCCGCTCGCGGCTCCGGGCGCCGGGGCCCGCCCGGCCCCGGCCCCGACCCCGCGTCCGGCCTTCCGGCCGGACCGGCCGCTCGCGGCCCCGGCCCCCGGGGTCGGACCGGGGTCAGGACTCCAGCAGTCGCTGGCCGACGTACTCGCCCTCGGCGGCCCCGCCCGGTACGGCGTAGAGACCGCTCGACTCGTGCCGGATGAAGGCCGACAGCGCGTCGCCCCGGTCGAGCTTGCGCTGCACCGGAACGAAGCCGCGCAGCGGGTCGGCCTGCCAGCAGACGAAGAGGAGCCCGGCGTCCGGGGTGCCGTCCGTGCCGATCCCGTCGTGGAAGGAGAAGGGCCGGCGCAGCATCGCCGCGCCGCCGTTCTGTTCGGGGGCGGAGATCCGGGCGTGGGCGTTGCCGGGGATGACCGGCTTGCCGTCGGGGCCGAGCTTGTCCAGGTCCAGCGGAGTGGTCTCCGTGCCGCCCGTGAGCGGCGCCCCGTCCGCCTTCCGGCGGCCGATGACCTGCTCCTGCTTCTCCCGCGTCAGCGTCTCCCAGTCGTCCAGGAGCATCCGGATCCGCCGCACGACCGCGTAGGAGCCGCCGGCCATCCAGTCCTGGGCGCCGGCCGCCCCGGCCGGGACGAAGATCCGCCGGTCGAAGTCGGGGTCGGTGGTCCTCGGATTGTTCGTGCCGTCGACCTGCCCCATCAGGTTCCGGGACGTCATCGGGCGCGCGGTCGCCCCGGCGGAGCGGTTGAAGCCGTTCATCTGCCAGCGGACCCGGGCCGCGTCCCCGGCGTCCTTCTGGAGCGCGCGCAGCGCGTGGAAGGCGACCAGGGCGTCATCCGCCCCGATCTGCACCCACAGGTCGCCCTCGGAGCGCCTGGGGTCGACCGCGTCGGAGGAGAAGGCGGGCAGCGGGTCGAGCTGCGCCGGGCGCCGGGCGGCGAGCCCGGTCCGGTCGAAGAAGGTGCGGCCGAAGCCGAAGGTGACCGTGAGGGAGGACGGTCCCGCGTCCAGCGCGATCCCGGTGTCCTCGGGCGGGGCTTCCCCGGCCATCAGCGTCCGCGCCGTCGCCGACCAGCGCCGCAGCAGCGCGGCGGCCTCCCGGCGCCCGGCACCGGGCGCGAGGTCGAAGGCGACCAGATGGCCCCGCGCCTGCGGCGGGGTGGTGATCCCGGGCTGGTGCCTCCCGTGGAAGCCGACCTCGGTGGCGCCCACGGAGCCGAGGGCGCGGGAGCCGCCCGCGGGCGCGGTGGTGCCGTCCTCCGAGACGGCCGCCGCGATCCCGGCACCGCCGGCGGCGCCGATCACCAGGCCGGCGGCACCCGCCGCGCCGACGGTGCCGAGCAGCCGGCGCCGGGAGATGTCGAGGTGGCCGCTGTCGGTACCGGGGGTGCCTTCGGGCGCGGAGCCGGTCAGGGGAGGGTTGCTCACGGTCATTCAGCCGATCTTGACGTTCTTCTCGATGGTGGTCTGGTCGATCTCGGAGGTGCGGACCGTCACCTGGATCCGCCACTCGCCGGGCAGCGGAAGCTGGACGCCGCTCGCGCTCCAGTGCCCGGTCTGGATCCGGTCCGGGGCGACGGGCAGCGGGCCGACGCCCTTCTCCTCCAGGGTGAGGTTCACCTTGATCTCGGGGACGTCCAGCGGCTTGCCGTTGGGGCGCTCCACGAAGAGGTGCAGGGCGTTGGCGCCGGTGCGGCCGGGGTCGAGGCTGAGCCGGACGACGCCCTTGCCGTCCACGCCGCCGGTGTCGAAGGGGAGGCGGATGTCGACCGGGCGGTCGGGCACCGCGGCCGAGCCGGCCGTGGTCCCGCCGTTCCGGCCGGCCTCCTCCTCGGTGCGGCCGGGTTCGGTGGAGGTGAGGACGGTGGTCACGGCGAGCAGGACGACGGCCACGGCGGCCTCGGTCAGCACCGAGCGGCGCAGGCCGGTCCGCTCGGGGTCCGCGTCCCGCGCCTTCTTCCGCCGGGCGGTGGCCACGGCGGCCCGCTGCCGGGCGAGCTGAGCGGCGCGTTCGGGATCCGGCTCGTCCTCGGGGGCGGTCTCCTCGGCGCCGGTCGCCTCGATGCCGGTCTCCCCGGCGCCGGTCTCCTTCGCGCCCGGCTCCTCCGTGCCCGTCTCCTCTTGGCGGCCCTCCTCCGCGGGCTCCTCCTGAAGGTCCTGCTCAAGCTCCTCTTCCGCGGTCTCCGCCGTCGTCCGTTCCGTCAGGCGGCGGGTCCAGCGGCGGGATATCCAGGCGATGCCGACGAGGACGGCCATCAGGCCGATCTTCACCAGGAGCAGCTGTCCGTACCGGGTGCCGGTGAGGGCGGACCAGGAGCCGACCTGGCGCCAGGACTGGTAGACGCCGGTGGCCACCAGGACGGCGACCGAGACGAAGGCGACCCGGGAGAAGCGCTCGACGGCCGCGCGTTCCACGGAGGGCGCCCGGTAGAGGGCGACGAGCAGGGTGGTGAGGCCGCCGAGCCAGGCGGCGACCGCCAGGAGGTGCAGGATGTCGACCGGCATGGCGATGCCGGGCTGGATGCCGGTGGAGGCGTGCTCGGCGAGTGCCCAGGTGCCGGCGATGCCCGCGGCGACCGCGGTGCCGCCCAGGCCCAGGCCGAAGGCGAGGTCCTTGCGCTCCTTGGGGTCGGTGCGCCGGGCGTACGCGCCGAAGAGGACGGCGACGAAGAGCGCGGCCGCCCCGAGCAGCAGCAGCCGGGAGGTGAGCGCGGCGCCCGTCTTCGTCTGGAGCACGGCCTGGAGCCCCGCGAGGTCGAACACGTCGGCGAGCTTGCCGGAGCCGGTGTACGGGCCGCGGAGCAGCAGCATGACCAGGGTGGCGCCGGTGAGGGTCAGCCAGCCCCGGACCACGGTCCGCTGCACGGGCCGGACGCCGGCGCCGCGCGGCCAGCACAGCAGCACGAACGCGCCGCCGCCGACGAGGACGGCGAAGCCCGCGTACGACAGATAGCGCGCGATCCCGTAGAGGGCGCCGACGACCCCGCCGCCGGCCGACTGCTCGGGCAGCGCGACCGAGGTGGCGGAGGGGGCGCCGATGGAGAAGGTGAAGGCCCCGGCGATGGGGTGGCTGTCGGCGGAGACGGTCTGCCAGGCGACGGTGTAGGTGCCGTCCGGCAGACCGGCCCGCAGGGCCACGCCGTACTTGACGACGGCGCCGCTGCACAGGTCGATGATCTCGCCGGTGTCGGCGCGCCGGCCCGAGGGGTCGAGGACCCGGATCGAGTCGGCGCTCATCGCGACCTGTTCCGAGAAGGTGAGGCCGACCTCCTTGGGGGCGGTGGCGACCACCGCCCCGTCGCCGGGGTCGCTCCCGGTCAGCGCCGCGTGCGCGGAGGCGGGTGCGGCGCCGGCGAGGAGCACGCCCAGAAGCGCGGCCGCGAGGACGAGCAGCCGGGCCAGGGCGGTTCCGAGGCGGGGGGCGGTGGATGTCGTCACTGTGTCACTCCGTCAACGAGCTCAGTGCTGCCGCGGGTTGTGGTTGGTGGCCTCGACGGGCAGCTCGACCGTGATCGGGTCGGCCTTCTCGAAGTGCAGCTCGACGCTGACCTTCTCGCCCTGCTTCGGCTGCTTCTTCAGCTCCATGAACATGAGGTGGTTGCCGCCCCGGGCCAGCTTCAGCTCGCCGTTGGCGGGGATGTCGAAGGACTTCACCGCCTGCATCTTCTGGTTCTTCGTCTCGTGCATCGTGACGTCGTCCGAGAGCGGGCTGGTGACCGAGGTGAGCTTGTCCGCGGTGTCACCGGTGTTCTCGATGGTGAGAAAGCCGCCGGCCATGTCCATCACGGGCTGGGGCATGTACGCGCCGCTGACCTTCAGCTCGGGCTTTCCGCTGTCGGACGAGCACCCGGTGAGCGCGAGCGCGGCGGCGAGCGCCACGGAGGCGGTCAGGGCGGTGGTGCGGCGGGTCACGGGTTCTCCCCCTTGATGATCTTCGGCAGGTCCTTGGCATAGTCGTCGACGGTGGCGTCCTCCCCGTACAGGACGTAGCCCTGGTCGGTGGTGGGGGAGAAGGCGATGACCTGGGCGCCGTGCATGGAGACGACGGTGCCGTCCTTCTCCTTCTTCGGCGGGTCGATGCCGATGCCGATCGAGCGGGCACCGGCCTGGATCGTCGCGAAGTCGCCGGTGAGCCCGGTGAAGGACGGGTCGCCGAAGCCCGGCAGCCACTTGGCCAGCGAGGCGGCCGTGTCCCGCTCGGGGTCGGTGGTGACGAAGACGACCTGGAGCTTGTCCTGGTCGGCCTTGGGGAGCTGCTTCTTGGCGATGGCGATGTTGCTCATCGTCAGCGGGCACACGTCGGGGCAGTTGGTGTAGCCGAAGTAGATGAGCGTCGGCTTGCCCTTGGTGCGCTCGCGCAGGTCGTAGCGCTCGCCCTTGGTGTCGGTGAGCACCAGGTCGGGCTTGGTGAAGGGCCGGTCGAGGACGGTGGCGGCCCGGTTCTTCTCGGTGACGCCCTCGATCACGGCGACCCCGGAGGACGGGGCGTTCTTGCCGTCGTCGCCGCCGAGGCCGACCGCGACGGTGATGCCGAGGGCGGCGACGATCGCGACGGCGGCGATGATCAGCGGGGTGCGCCGCCCGGGGCGGCCTGCGGTGCCGTCTCCGCCGCTCTGCGACGGGGACGTCTTCTCTGTGGACATGGGGTGAGTGTCTTTCGGAGTACGGGAGGTGCGGGTCCGGCCGGGTGTGCCCGGCCCGCCGGGGGTGCCGGGCACACCAGGCGTACCAGGTGTGCCGCGGCGTGCCGGGCAACCGGCCGGGGTGTGCCTCAGGCCGAGCGGCGGCGGCCGGCGAGGACGCCGAAGGCGACGCCGGCGACGCCGACGAGGATGCCGAGGACCCCGAGGACACGGGCCGTGGTGTCGCTGGAGGAGGCGGACGCCGTCTCGGTGTGGGCGCCGGCCCCGTCCTCGTGACCGGCCTTCGCGTCCGCCGCGGCGGAGGCCGAGGCGGTGGGCGTGGCCCCGCCGCCGTGGTGGTCGGCGCCGGCGGCCGAGAGCTTCAGGACCGGGGCCGGGTTCTGCGGCTCCTCGGAGCCCTTCTGCTCCTCGATCCAGCGCACGACCTCGTCGTTGTCGTACGTCTGGATGGCCTTGAGGACGAGCTGGTCGGCGTCCTCCGGCAGCTGGCCGAGGGAGAGCGGGAACTGCTGGAACTGGCCGGGGCCGATCTTCGAGCCGTCCGCGGTCCAGGTGACCTTGGAGACGGCCTCGTTGATCTGCTTGCCGTGCAGCGTCAGCGGCTTGTCCAGCTTGGCCTTGGTGACCTCGGCCTTCCAGCCGGGGACCGGCTGCGGCATGACGGAGGCGAGCGGGTGGTCGAGCGGGAAGCTGACCTCCAGCTTCACGGTGGAGGCGTTGTCGCGCTCGTTCGGGACCTTGATGTTCACGGTCGCGTAGCCGCCCTTGGCGGCCTCGCCCTGGGGCTGCACGCTCACGTGGGCGAAGGCCGTGCCCGACAGCAGGACGACGGAGGCCGCGGCGGTGCCGGCGGCGAGGGCGATGCGGGACAGGTTCGTGGAAGACACGGAAGACACTCCGGCTCGGTGAAGGGGCCCTGGCGGGCCCGCGAGGAAGAAGGCGGTCCGTTCCGGCGGCCGCGGCGCCACGGGTGGACCCGGGCGGAGGGGCGCGGACGGGCGCGGCCCCGCTCCCCCTGGAGCGGACCGCGTCAGGCTGCGAGGACGCAGGCGGCGGCCGGCGGGCCGCGGCGGATCACCGTGTGCTGGAGTGCCCCGGCCACCGGCGGGGGCGGCGAGTCGAGAGCGGTGCGGATCCGGCCCCGGGGGCCGGCCGGGACCAGCGCCGCGAGGCCGGCGAGCAGGGCCCGGACGAGCCGGAGCGCGGCGCGCAGGGAACGTACCGGCACGCTCTCGGCCAGCTCGCCGGCGCGCTGCTCGGAGAGCTCGACGAGCCGGACCAGCGCCAGGTCGCCCCGGCGCAGCAGCCAGCCGGCCACCAGGGCGGCGAGCAGGTGCCCGAGGACCATGGGCAGGCCGGGCAGCAGCGCGTCGGCGGGCGCGGCGGCCCCGTGCGCGCCCGCGTGGGCGGAGGCGGCGGCCGGGTCGATCCCGGCCCGGCTGAGGATTCCGGCGGCGTCGCCGGGGGTGAGGTTGGCCGCGCCCGAGCCGCAGACGAGCTTGGCCGCCATGCGGACGAGCGTGTCGTCGGCCCTGGCGCTCAGCGTGAGCTGCCGCTGTCCGAGGCCGAAGAGGAGGTGGAGCCCGAGCTGTCCGCCCGCCAGGGTGGCGACGACGAAGCCGAGCGAGCGCTCGCGCCCGGTGAGCAGGACCGTGACCCCGAAGACGCCGAGGAAGCCGGCGAGGAGGGTCCACAGGGCGATGCCCGCGCAGGCGGCGAGGGCGTGTCCCAGCGCGGACAGCACGACGCAGACCGCGGTGAACACCGCGGCCCTCAGCAGCCGTGGAGCGAGCGCGGGGGCAGACATGGCGGCCCCATCATCGCACCAGGGCACCCGCCCGCAGGAGGCAGGTCCGCAAGGTCGGCCTTGGGGGTGTTCGGGAGGACATACGCCGGGAGATCCACCGGGAGAAGCACCGGAGGGAGCCTCGGGAGATCCACCGGCGGATGCGCCAGGGACCACCGGGAGTTCCGCCGGGTGATCCACTGGGGGAGCCTCGGGAGGGGCACCAGAGAGAATCCGGAGCCGTGTGCACCCGCGAGGACCTGTGAGGACCCACAGGCGGCCTGCCGAACGAGAACCCGCCGAAGGCCCCGCCGAGGCGGCCGCGGGCACCCCTCGGAGAGGCCTTCGGCTGCGCCCGGACGTGCCGGGACGCGTCCTGACGTGCCAAGACGCACCGGGACGCGCCGCGGTGCCCTGCCCCCGCACAGGCCGGGCCCGGCCGGGGCATACACCGGAGCCCGACCCCCTCGCGTCCGCCGAACGGGCGCTCTTGACGCCACCGGGCGCTTACGGAGCGCCGCGGGCGGCAATAGCTAGGGGTATGTCGAGCCGCTGCCGGGAGGCTGGAGCATGAGCATCTGGTGGTCACTCCATCTGCGGCGCGAGGCCGCGAGCGTGCCGCTCGCCCGGCGCCTGTTCCTCGGCACCATGGAGACGGCCGGGGTCGATCCCGACGTCTCCTACGAGCTGTCGGTCGCCCTGACCGAGGCGTGTGCCAACGCGGTCGAGCACGGTGGCGGTTCCGCCGCGGGCCGGGCCTCGGAGGCGTACCGGGTGACGGCCTTCCTCGACGGCGAGACCTGTCGCATCGAGGTGGCCGACGCGGGGCCGGGTTTCCCCGGCTCGCCGCAGGCGCCCGCCCGGGCGGCCCGGCCGGACGCCGAGAGCGGCCGCGGCCTGCGCCTGATCGAGGAGCTCTCCGACCACGTCCACTTCGGCCGCTCGGGCCGGGGCGGCGCGGTGGTCAGCTTCGACAAGATCCTGAAGTGGAAGGACAGCCCGTCCCTCCTGCTGGCCTGAACCGCGTGCCGGCCGGCCCGAACCGCGTGAAGGGCCCCTGGGAAGGGGCCCTTCACGGTGTGGCGGTGTCTAGCCCTTCAGGCCGGCCATCCACGCCTCGACCTCGTCGGACCGGCGGGGCAGCTGGTCCGAGAGGTTCCGGTTGCCGTCCTCCGTGACGAGGATGTCGTCCTCGATCCGGACGCCGATGCCGCGGTACTCCTCCGGCACGGTCAGGTCGTCGGCCTGGAAGTAGAGCCCCGGCTCGACGGTCAGGCACATGCCCGGCTCCAGGGTGGTGTCGACGTACGCCTCGGTGCGCGCGGCGGCGCAGTCGTGGACGTCCATGCCGAGCATGTGGCCGGTGCCGTGCAGGGTCCAGCGGCGCTGGAGGCCCAGCTCCAGGACGCGCTCGGCCGGGCCCTCGACGAGGCCCCACTCGACGAGCTTCTCGGCGAGCACCCGCTGGGCGGCGTCGTGGAAGTCGCGGTAGGCGGCGCCGGGCTTCACCGCGGCGATGCCCGCCTCCTGCGCCTCGTACACGGCGTCGTAGATCTTGCGCTGGATGTCGGTGTACCGGCCGTTGATCGGCAGGGTGCGGGTGACGTCCGCGGTGTAGAGCTCGGTGGTCTCGACGCCGGCGTCGAGCAGGAGCAGGTCGCCGGAGCGGACGGCGCCGTCGTTGCGGACCCAGTGGAGGGTGCAGGCGTGCGGGCCGGCGGCGGCGATGGTGCCGTAGCCGACGTCGTTGCCCTCGACGCGGGCGCGCAGGAAGAAGGTGCCCTCGATGTAGCGCTCGCTGGTGGCCTCGGCCTTGTCGAGGACCTTCACGACGTCCTCGAAGCCGCGGGCGGTGGCGGCGCAGGCCTTTTCCAGCTCGGCGATCTCGAAGTCGTCCTTGACGAGCCGGGCCTCGGAGAGGAAGACCCGCAGCTCCTCGTCGCGCTCGGCGGTGACCTTGTCGGTGAGGGCGGCCTCGATGCCGGCGTCGTGGCCGCGCACGGCGCGGACCGGGCCGGTGGCCTCGGCGAGGGCGGCGGCCAGCTCGCGGACGTCCTTCGCGGGGAGGCCGAGCAACTGCTCCGCCTCGGCGAGGGAGTGGCGGCGGCCGACCCACAGCTCGCCCATGCCGTCGAGCCAGAACTCGCCGTTCTCGCGGTTGGAGCGGGGCAGCAGGTAGATCGTGGCGTCGTGGCCGGTCGCGGTCGGCTCCAGGACGAGGACGCCGTCGTGGGTCTGGTCGCCGGTGAGGTACGCGTACTCGGTGGAGGCGCGGAAGCTGTACTCCGTGTCGTTCGACCGGGTCTTCAGGTTGCCCGCCGGGATCACCAGGCGCTCGCCGGGGAAGCGGGCGGAGAGCGCGGCGCGCCGGGCGGCGGTCCGCTCGGCCTGCGGGATCGGCGCGAGGCCGGTCAGCTCCGTGTCGGCCCAGCCGGACTTCATGCTCTCGGCGAGCTCGTCGGAAACGCCTGGGTACAGGCCGTTCTTCCGCTGCTTGATCGGCTCCTCGGCCTCGTCCGGGGTCTCCGGCGTGAGCTCTTCGGCCACGGGTCTGCCTCCTCTTGGTACGACACTGAACCCCCTCCATCGTACGGTCGTACGGAAGGGGGCCCAGGGCCGGAAGGCCCGTTACCGAGCGGTCGCCGCCGCGATCAGTCGAAGCGGGCGGCGAGCAGCACCACGTCCTCGCCCTCCACCGCCGGGTCGAGCCCGTCCGGAAGCACGGTCCGCAGGACGTGGTCGGCGATCGCGCCCGGATCGTCCCGGTCCGTCCGGGGGACGCTCGCGGCGGCCGCGTGGAGCCGGGCGAAGGCGCGGTCGATGGGGTCGCCGGTGCGCCGCAGCAGCCCGTCCGTGTACAGCAGCACCGTTTCTCCTGGTGCGGGGGACAGCTCCACGCTGGGTGCCTCCCAGCAGGAGAGCATGCCGAGCGGGGCGGAGAGGGAGGTCTCCACGTACTCGGTGCGGCGCTCGCCGATCAGCAGCGGAGGGGTGTGGCCGGCGCCGGCGAGGACGAGCCGGCGGCGGGCCGGTTCGGCGTAGGCGAAGAGGGCGGTGGCCGAGCGGGCGGGCTCGGTGAGCCGGAGCAGCAGCTCCAGGTCGGAGAGGACGGCGACCGGGTCCTCGCCCTCCATCACCGCGTACGCGCGGAGCGAGGCGCGCAGCCGTCCCATCGCGGCCAGCGCGCTGGGTCCGGTGCCGGAGACGGAGCCGACGGAGAGCCCGAGGGCGCCTTCGGGCAGCGGCAGGGCGTCGTACCAGTCGCCGCCGCCCCGGGGGCCGGTGCCGTGGCGGGCGGCCAGGCGGACGCCGGGGACGCGGGGGAGCCGGCTCGGGAGCAGTTCCTCGGCGATGGTGGAGACCTGGACGCGGGCCCGCTCGACCTGGAGGAGGTGGGCGAGGTGCTCGGTGGCGAAGCGGCCGTAGAGGCCGATGAGGTGGCGCTGTCGGTCGGTGGGGGCGGCGGGCTCGTCGTAGAGCCAGACGCCGGCGCCGAGCCGGCCGGCCTCCTCGGTGGCGAGCGGGAGCGCGTAGCTGGCGGCGTAGCCGAGGCGGGCGGCGACCTCGCGGTGGCGGGGGTCGAGGCCTTCCTCGGTGCGGACGTCGTGGATGGCGATGGGCTCGGGGACGCGGCCCGGATCGGCCGGGTCGGGGAGGCCGTCGAGGAGGCGGCCGTAGCTGGTGGCGCCGCGGGGGACGGTCTCGATGGTGCCGAGGTCGGCGTGGGCGAGGCCGAGGCCGATGGTGGCGGTGGGGCCGAGGCCGTCGGCGGGTTCGAGGACGGCCATGCCGCGGCGGGCGCCGACGAGGGCGGCTCCGGCGCCGAGGAGCTCGTGGAGGGCCTCGGCGAGGGTGGCGGTCCTGATGAGCCGCTCGGTGAGTTCGTGGAGGGTGGTGAGATCGGAGACCCAGCCGGCCAGGCGGTCCGTGATCAGCGCGCCGGGCGCGGGAACCGCGTCCGCGGGGGCCGCGGCGGCGGGGACGCCCGCGAGGGGCGCCTTAGTGTGCGGTGGCGCGGGAACTGTGGAGTCGATTCCGGCCACTTTCGGAAGGTGCTGCTGCAGGTGTTTCGGCAGGTGCGGGGTGCTCATCTCGGTCGGCTTTCCGACCGGTGCGTTTGACGCCATGGCATCGCAAACCCCCATGTCATTTTGCGCCGCTCGATGTCTCCACATGTACACGCACCCGAGGAGCGATGTCCAGCATCGTCCCTGTGGGACTTGTGGTGTCCGCAGGGCGTTCGGCGAGCTCGTGCGCAGGGGTTGAAGTGGGCGCGAACTTGGCTGAAAATTGCCCCCTGCGTGCACCATTTGCGGTCGACTGGCGTCGTTTGAAAGCGCGTCATTCTGAGCGTGCGGGGTACGTAATCGATGACAGGCAGGGGCAGTTGACGACGCCCCGGGATCGAGAAGCGGAATCCTGGCGTCCTACGTGCCACAGGCCGCAGTCCCACCCCGCGTGGCGGGGATCGTTCTGAAACCGGCTTCGACCCGACTGTGACCCGGCCCCGTTCCGGCCGGCCCCGCCCCCGAGCGGGGCGACGCACCGCCGACGCTGTACGCGCTGATACGCACGGTGAAGAGATCCGCACATGGTGTGATGTGGATTCGGCGTTCAACGGAAAGGAACGAGCGCTCATGCGCGAGATCCTCGGAAGGCGACGCAGGCTCCGGTTCCGGCGCAAGGCGAGGACCGCACGGCAGGACGCGGCGGTCACCTTCGCGGTCGAGTGGGACTGGCCCGTGCTGCCGGGAGTGGGCCTGACGGAGCCCGCCGGCAGGGCGAAGACCTTCGTCCGCGGCGGCCTGCGGGCCGTCTCCGGCGCGGGAAGAACGGAGCGGTCCGGCACGGGCCGTGCGGAGAAGCTTGGTGCCGGTGGCGCGGTGGACCGTGCCGAGAAGCTTGGTGCCGGCCGTACGGCCGGGCGGTCCGGGGGTGCGGCGCGGACCGGCGGCGACGGCGGGCCGGTGTGCGCGTGTCCCGATCCGGAGTGCGTGGTCCCCGGCGCCCACCCCTTCGACCCCGGCCTGCTGGCCGCCACCACCGACGAGCGGATGATCCGCTGGTGGTGGACCCGGCGCCCGGACGCCCCCATCCTCCTTGCCACCGGAGGCCGCGCCCCCTGCGCGGTGAGCCTGCCGGCCCCCGCGGGCGCCCGCGCCCTGCGGGAGCTCGACGCGATGGGCATGCGGCTCGGCCCGGTGGTGGCGACGCCGACCCGCTGGTCGATCCTGGTCGCCCCGTACCGCCTCGAACGGCTCGGCGAGCTGCTGTACGCGAAGGACAGCGTGCCCAGCTCGCTGCGGTTCCACGGCGAGGGCGGCTATCTGCTGATGCCGCCGTCCACGGCGGGCACCGGCCGGGTCCACTGGGAGCGGGAGCCGCTCGCCGGCTCGGCCCGCCCCTGGCTGCCGGACGTGGAGGCGGTCGTCGACGCACTGGTCGCGGCGAGCACGGCCACCCCCGGCGGCGGAAGCCGGCTCGCGTACTGACCGTTCACCCGAACGGGTGTGTCCCGGGCCGACGCGTACGGGAATCCGGCGCGCGGCCCGCCGGGCGCCCGTCCGGCGCCGGTAGGTTCGGCCCACCGTCCGTGATCGCTCCCCACGCGGGACCGGTCCCCGAACAGAGCAGGTGGGTCGCATGAGTCGGCTGAGCCCGGCGCACCTCCGCATGGCCGGCCTCGGCACCGCCGTCGCGATCGCCGTCCTCGTCCCGCTGGCCGCCAAGGCGGACCGGCCCGACGGAGCGCCGCCGTCGACGGCCCACGCTCCGGCACTCCCCCCTTCGGGCAGCAGCCGGTCCCCGGCGGGTGACGCCGACTCCGGCGACGTCGAGCCGGGCGCCAAGCCGGGCGCCGAGCCGGGCGATGCCAAGGCTGGGGACGCTCAGTCCGACGGTGCTCAGTCCGACGGTGCTCAGTCCGATGGTGCTCAGTCTGGTGGTGCTCCGGCCGGCGACGCTCAGTTCGGCGGTGTGGCCGGAGGGGTGCTGGGCGAGCTGGGGCTCGGAGGGGAGGAGGGGGAGGGCCGGACCGGCGGGAGCGCCCGGCCCGCCGTCCCGAAGGAGGTGCCGCCGTCGGCGAGCGTCGCCGCCGAGGCCGCCGGGGTGCCCGAGCGGGTCAGCCGCTGCGGCCCCGAAGTCGCCTCGCCCGAGGGTGTCGAGGCGCAGACCTGCGTCCTGTCCGAAGGCCCGGACGTCTGGGGGCGTACCTACTACCGCAACGCCACCGGCCGCGAGATCGACGCGATTGTGACCCTCATGGCGCCCGGCGGGCGGACGGTGCAGGTGCGGTGCGCGGTCCCCGCGCGGGACGAGCCCGGCACCTGCGAGACCCCGAGGGAGCCGGGTACGGGCGCCGCTCGCGCGCATACGGCGGTGGCGGAATTCGCGGCGGGGGAAGAAGGCGGCGAGGCGCCGCTGCTGGTCCGCTCGGGCAGCAACACGGCCGACGACCAAGCGAGTTGAGAGGTCTCCCCGACGCGACGGCGGGGGCGGGCATGGAAACGCCCGGTCGCTGGCGACGGGGGATGCACCAGCGACCGGGCTTCCAGAACGGTAACAAGAGATCTGCGGTTCGCAAATTCGATCTCGGTTATTCGGACAGGGATTTACCCCGCCGTAGGTTCCGCTGTGGCGGAAGTCACCGACTGGTTGGTCTGTCAGTCACCGATACCACGCGGGGTATCAGCTGAGAGTGACCTGACGGTTCGTGAGGCCGCCGCGCGCGCGACGCTCCTCGGCGGTGAGCGGGGTCTCCACGGTGAGCGCCTCGGCCAGTCGCCCGGCGAACTCGGCGGCGGGCTTCTCGCACTGCTCGGCGGTCATCGCCGACGGCAGGTCCCACACCGGGACCATCAGGCCGTGGGCGCGGAAGGAGCCGACGAGGCGGGTGTCCGGGCCGAGCGAGGTGGTGCCGGCGGCCTGGAGGCGGGCGAGCGCGTCGAGGAGCTTCTCCTCCGGGTGCGGCATGACCCAGCGCAGGTGGTTCTTGTCCGGGGTCTCGCACCAGTAGGCGGCGTCCACCGAGGCCAGCTTCTCCGTGGGGATCGCGGCGGCGTTCGCCCGCTCCAGGGAGGCGGCGACCTCGGGGTCGGCGCCGTCCGCCGACTTCGGGATCCAGAACTCGAAGCCGGTGTGGACCTCGGGCTCGAAGGGCGCGTCCGTGTCGAGGAGGTCCTGGAGGCGCGGGCCCTCGGGCTCGACGCGGCGCGGCGGCACCGGGTTGCCGGGCTCGGTCTCCAGCGCGCGCTGGAGGGTGTCGGCGAGGTCGCGGGACAGGTCGCCGGAGGTGCCGTCGTTCTGCAGGGCGAGCAGCACGGAGCCGTCGTCGCGGCGGAGCGCGGGCCAGGCCATCGGCAGGACCGTCGCCAGCGTCACCGACGGGACGCCGTCGGGCAGCCCGCCCTTGAGGGTGAGCGGCACGGTGGCGGCGGGCACCAGCTCGCGCAGCGCGACCAGGTCGCACTCGCCGGGCAGGCCCTCGAAGGGGCGCTGGACGTGCTCGGTCGCGGCGTGCGCGGCGGCCCGGCCGTGGCACGCCTTGTAACGGCGGCCCGAACCGCACGGGCACGGCTCGCGCGCGCCGACGACCGGGATCTCCCCGCTCGTGACCTGTGCCTGGCCGCTCTTGCCGGCCTTCGTCTGGGGGCGCTTCTTGGCCATGGTGTGGCTTTCTCCCGATCGCGGTGCTGTGTCGGGCGCGAGCCTAGCCGTCCCGACGCCGCCGCAAGCTCAGCCGTGCCCTGACCACCCGGCATATCGGCTACGGTGCCGGCCCCGGCGTCGGCCACGGGCTCCGGCGGGCCGGGCGTGCCCCGGACCCGTCACCGTGGACCGGCCGGAAACGCCTCCCACCCCACGCGCTCCGCGCCCGTACGCGGTGCTGCCCTATCCCGCGCGCCGTACGCGGTGCTCCTATGGCCCGCGCCCCGTACGCGGAGCTCCCGCCGAGCGCTCGCCCGAGCGATCCGCCCGAGCGACCACCGGTCCGTCGTCCGTCCGTCGTCCGTCCGGCGTCCGGGACGCGTCGCCTCAGTCCAGGTCGTCGTACGCGTCGAGGAGGTCGAAGCCGGAGCCGCCGGCGCCGACCCGGGCCGCGAAGTCCTCGCGGCGGTGGCCCTCCGTGACGATCACCCAGACCGTGACCTCGCCCGTCGCGCTGTCGCGCACGCCCCAGTCCTGGGCCAGGGCGCCGATGATGTTGAGCCCGCGTCCGCCGCGTGCCGTGACCGAGGGCGTCGACGGGACGGGTCTCGTGGGACCGCCCCCGTCGGTGACCTCGACCGTCAGCCCGCCCGACGGATCGAGCCGCCAGGCCGCCAGGACATCGCCCTCTCCCCGGTCCGCGCGGCCCAGCGGCCTGCCGTGCCGGTAGGCGTTGCTGAGCAGTTCGGACAGGATCAGGACCGCGTCGTCGACGACCGATTCCGACACCCCGCTGCGGTACAGCTCGTCCCGCATCCGGTGTCGCGCTTCCCCCACGCCCGCAGGGCCATGGGGTACGGCCATGCTCGACGACGTGGGCACCTTCTGTGCCACCACCAACGCCACCCCCGAGACCTCCTTCGCCCCACGCCACCGTGTGGATGCCCCGGTGACCACGACCGGAAACCGCCTGTTCCGGGTGGGGTGGAGCACAAGTGACGATCGCGTAGGTGCCGAACGCGCCGGTGCACTCCCCCGGCCGCCCCCGGCGGGGCGTCCGGGGACGTGGTTCAGGTGCGTCCGAGCTGTGTGAGGACGGCCTTGGGCCGGTTGGTGATGATCGCGTCGACGCCGAGGCGCAGGCAGAGTTCGACGTCCTCCGGGTCGTCCACCGTCCAGACGTGGACCTGGTGGCCGGCCTTCTGGAGGCGCAGGATGACGGCCGGATGGTGGCGGACGATCCGGATGGAGGGCCCCGCCACGCGCACGCCCGCGGGGAGGCGCCCGTCGCGCAGCCGGGGGGTGACGAACTGGGTGAGCGAGACGGTCGGGAGCGTCGGCGCGGCGACGCTGATCCGCTGCAGGGAGCGGGCCGAGAAGCTCATGATCCGTACCGGGGACTCCTCGGCCGCCACGGGCGCGTGCAGGCCGAAACGCTTCAGGAGCGCGAGGAGCCGGTCCTCGACCTGGCCCGCCCAGCGGGTGGGGTGCTTGGTCTCGATGGCGAGCTCGACCCGCCGGCCCGCGTCGGAGACCAGCTCCAGGAGCCGCTCCAGGGTGAGGACCGAGGTGTGCTCGGGGTCGCGCCAGTCGGGGAGCTCGGCGGGCTGGCCGGAGTCCTCGCGCTCCTTGAACTTCTTCCAGGCGCCGAAGTCCAGCGCGGAGAGGTCGGCGAGTTCGAGCGTGGAGACGGCCCCGCGGCCGTTGGAGGTACGGTCGACGCGGCGGTCGTGGACGCAGACCAGGTGCCCGTCGGCCGTGAGCCGTACGTCGCACTCCAGGGCGTCGGCGCCGTCCTCGATGGCCTTCACGTAGGCGGCCAGGGTGTGTTCCGGCGCGTCCTCCGAGGCTCCTCGGTGGGCGACGACCTGGACGGGGCCGGGGTGCGGTTGCTGCCGTGCGTGGGTCACCGCGTCATGGTGCCATTGGCGGGGCGGCCGGGGCACACCGAACCTGCCCGTTCTGCCCGGATATAAAGAAGAGGGTGCGTTCGCACAGCTCCGCCTTACCGCGGCCTGACGCCCGGTGGGAAAAGCTGTCCCCAGCACCCTGGAGCGACCGTCACCGTCCCCGCGCCGTGAACGAGGAGAGCGAGCTGTGAGCACCGAGAACGAGGGCACCGAGGTTCCGGCGGACTCGACTGCCCCGTCCGCCCCCGCCACGCCGCCCGCCCCCGCGACCCCGCCCCCGGCCGCGCAGGCCCTGCACCGGCCGACCCCCCAGCCTCAGCCGGCCCCGCACCAGCAGCCTCAGCCGACCCCGCATCCCCAGCCGGCCCCGCACCAGCAGCCTCAGGAGGCCCCGCAGGTTCAGCAGCCCGCGGCGCCGTCCGGAGCGGACGCGACGACCCGGATCCAGCCGCCGGTCCCGCCCGCGCCCCCGGCCTCCGCTCCCGTGCCCACGCCGCCCGCCGCGGCCCCCGCTCCCCCGTACGCGCCCGTGCACACCCCCGAGCACGCGGTGGCGGCCGCCGGGGGCGGCGGCTGGCCTCCGGCGCCGCCGGCCGTACCGTCCTGGGGCGAGCCGGTCCCGGCCGCGCCCGCGCCGCGCAAGCGCACCGGGGGTCTCGTCGCCGCCGTCCTGGCGGCGGCGCTCGTCGCCGGTGGCATCGGCGGCGGGATCGGGTACTGGGCGGCCCAGAACGAGGACGGCGGCCCGGCGTCCACGACGGTCACCTCCGGCGACGCCCCCGCCTCCTTCAAGCGGGAGCCGGGCACGGTCGCGGCGGTCGCCGCGAAGGCGCTGCCGAGCGTGGTCACCATCCAGGCCAAGTCGGGCGGCATGCAGGCCGAGGGCGGCACCGGCACCGGGTTCGTCTACGACCAGCAGGGCCACATCGTCACCAACAACCACGTGGTGGCGTCGGCGGCCGAGGGCGGCACGCTCTCCGCGACCTTCTCGGACGGCCGGACGTACGACGCCGAGGTCGTCGGTCGGGCCGAGGGCTACGACGTGGCCGTGATCAAGCTCAAGAAGGCCCCGGAAGGGCTGAAGCCGCTGCCGCTCGGGAACTCGGACAAGGTGGCGGTCGGCGACGCGACGATCGCGATCGGCGCGCCCTTCGGCCTCTCCAACACGGTGACCACCGGCATCATCAGCGCCAAGAACCGCCCGGTGGCCTCGGGCGACGGCGGCGGCAGCAACTCGTACATGAGCGCCCTGCAGACGGACGCGTCGATCAACCCCGGCAACTCGGGCGGCCCGCTACTCGACGCCGCCGGCGCCGTGATCGGCATCAACTCGGCGATCCAGTCCGCAGGCGGTGGCTACGGCCAGTCGCAGGCGGGCTCCATCGGCCTCGGCTTCGCGATCCCGGTGAACCAGGCGAAGGCGGTGGCCGAGCAGCTGATCAAGACCGGCAAGCCGGTGTACCCGGTGATCGGCGCGACCGTGAACATGAACGACAAGGGCGAGGGCGCGCGGATCGCGGAACAGGGCGCGGGCGGCACGGGCGCGGTGACGCCGAACGGCCCGGCGGCCAAGGCGGGCCTGCGGCCCGGCGACGTGATCACGGCCTTCGGCGACCACCCCATCGACAGCGGCCCGTCGCTCATCAGCGAGATCTGGACGCACAAGCCGGGCGACTCGGTGAAGCTCACCTACGAGCGGGACGGCAAGACGGCGTCGACGACGGTGGTCCTCGGCGAGCGCACCGGCGACAGCTGACGCCCACGCGCGCGTAGGCACACGGAAACGGCACCGGGAAGCACCCCGGCGCCGTTTCCGTGTCTCCGCTCCACGGCGGCCGCACACCAGAGACCAGCGGCTCTCCCTCTTCCGCGCGACGCTTCCGCCGTTCGGCCCGCCCCCTCTGAGCAACCGCCGCGACCGCCGACGCCCGTCCCGACCGGACGGAGCCGGGCGCCTCGACGTTGACGGCCGCGGCCTCGCGCTCCTGCCTGGGCTCGATCTGGTTGCAGGTGGCGCTGGTTCGGCCGCTCACGGGCGGACAGGAGCCGGCCCGCTCGACCCCGCCCCGAAGGTCCTCCGGGGAATCGAGGTCGGCCTGTGGTCGGGCCGCCACGTCCTGGACGGCCAGCCGGTAGGCTGTAGCTCGCTCCGCGGCAGGTGAGGTGGAGCGAGGGTGGGTTGCCCGAGCGGCCTAAGGGAACGGTCTTGAAAACCGTCGTGGCGAGAGTCACCGTGGGTTCAAATCCCACACCCACCGCGGTGAGCGAGAGCCTCCGTCCGGCGAGTCCGGCGGGGGCTCTCGTCCGTTCCGGGTCCGGGCGGGAGGCGCGTGGGCGGGGCGGGGAGGGTGAAGGGGCGTGGAGCGGATGGTGTTCGTACGGTTCCAGGGGGTCGTCCGGCACCCGCGCGGGCACTTCCCCGGCGTCTTCGTGCTCGCCAACGAGCTGGCGGCGCAGGGCAGGTTGAGCGAGGAGCAGTACCGCTTCTGGCGGGCCGCCAACGACTGGTACGACGCCCACTACCCGAATCCGAGCCACGTCGACCCCTCCGTGTACGACCCGGCCGCGCACCCCGGCGCGGTGGCCTGGTTCAAGGCGTCCGCGCATGAGCTCATCGCGCGCGTCGACGGGTACCTGGAGCTGCTCGCCGCCCATGGCGTCGAGTGCCGGCGCCTGGAGTCCTCGGACCCCGGCCGGATCCTCTACGAGGACGCCCACCAGGTGGTCGTGGCCGCCGGCGGGCCCGCGGGCGCGTAGGGGGACGGGGCTTTTCCGCGTGCCGCGGCGGCCGGGCGGCGGCAGGATGGCCGGAGGCGCGAGACGGAGGAGGACGGCGTGGTGCGGATGGTGCTGGTGCGCGGGGACATCACCGAGGAGGTGGTGGACGCGGTCGTCAACGCCGCGAACTCGTCGCTGTACGGCGGCGGGGGCGTCGACGGCGCGATCCACCGCAAGGGCGGGCCGGAGATCCTCGCCGCCTGCCGGAAGCTGCGCGCGTCGCGGTACGGGAAGGGCCTGCCGACTGGGCAGGCCGTCGCGACCACGGGCGGGCGGCTGCCGGCGCGGCACGTGATCCACACCGTCGGGCCCGTCTGGTCGGAGAGCGAGGACCGGTCGGCGCTCCTGGCGTCCTGTTACCGCGAATCCCTCCGGGTGGCAGATGAGTTGGGGGCCCGTACGGTCGCCTTTCCGGCCATCTCCACGGGGGTCTACCGCTGGCCGATCGACGACGGGGCGCGGATCGCCGTCGAGACCGTGCGGCAGGTCGCGGCCGCGGGGACGGGGGTCGAGGAGGTGCGGTTCGTGCTCTTCGACGCGACCGCGTACGCCGCCTTCGAGGCCGCCGTCGCGGAGTGAGGCGTCGGCGGTGAAACTTCCACCCGTGGTGGAGACCAGCCCACGGGCCCGGCCCGAGGGGGTGTGACCGCGGGGTGAACGGCGGCCCGCGCGACGGTGCTTCGGTACCGGACGCCCGGGCCGCCTCGCCGTTTCCGTCGGGTGCCCCGAGCCTTGACAGCGCGGTTGGATTTGACGGACAGTCTGAAATCTTCGCCGTCCCTTCCGGGGGGTCGTCCCGTGCACCTCGCCCCGACCGAGCGGCAGCTCCGGCTGCGCGCCGAACTCCGCGCGTACTTCCGCGAGACGATGCCCGACGGGCCGCCGCCCGCGAGCGACGGCGCCGCGCAGCGCCGGCTGCTCCGCAGGATGGGCGCCGACGGGCTCCTGGGCCTCGGCTGGCCGGAGGAGTACGGCGGGCAGGGCCGTGGCTCCGACGAGCAGTTCGTCTTCTTCGACGAGGCGTACCGGGCCGGCGCACTTCAACGAGCGGTCGGGCCGCCGCTTCGGCGCCGGAGTGCAGCGGCGCGAGCCGTCCGCCGAGGGCGTCGCGCTCGGCTGGCACCTGCCCTTCGGGCTGCTCACCCCCGCCTCCTGGGTCGCCATGGCCGCCCAGCGCTACCTCCACGTGTACGGGCTCACGCCGGAGGTCTTCGGGCACGTCGCCGTCACCGGCCGCAGGTACGCGGCGAACAACCCCGCCGCGTACTTCCACGGCAGGCCGATCACGCTCGCCGACCACGCCGCCTCCCGCTGGATCGCGGAGCCGCTCCGCCTCCTCGACTGCTGCCAGGAGACCGACGGCGGCCAGGCGGTCGTCGTCACCACCGCCGAGCGCGCCCGCGAACTGCGGCACCCGCCCGCCGTCGTCCTCGCGGCGGCCCAGGGCTCGGGCCGCAGGCAGGGGGCCATGACGAGCTTCTACCGGGACGGCCTGACCGGCCTCCCCGAGATGGGCTTCGTGGCACGGCAGTTGTGGAGGACGTCGGGGCTGCGCCCGGCCGACATCGACGTGGGCATCCTCCACGACCACTTCACGCCCTTCGTGCTGATGCAGCTGGAGGAGTTCGGCTTCTGCGAGCCGGGCGAGGGCGGGGGTTCGTGGCGGCGGACGCGTTGCCGATCAACACCCACGGGGGCCGGCTGGGCGAGGCGTACCTCCACGGGATGAACGGCATCGCGGAGGCGGTGCGGCAGCTGCGCGGCACCTCCGTGAACCAGATCCCCGGCGCGGCCCGCGCCCTGGTCACCGCCGGCCACGGGCGTCCCGACCTCGGGCCTGCTCCTCGGCACGGACACCTGAGCCGACGCGGACGCGGGGGCGGGGGCGGGGCGGGCCGGGGCGCGCGGCCGGCCACCGACCCTGACCCCCGGGTGACGGCGGCTCCACCCAGAGGAGGTGGGGGCACCCCGAGGACTCCGACCTGAGGGGGAGCCGGGTTCGGGACCTGGGGCCGATCCGCCGGGACCGCGCCGCTCCTAGCGTGGAACCATGACTCCGCCACCCACTGGCCCCGTCTGCGCCGGCGCCTCGACGGCCGCCACCCGGCCCGGACAGCGCACGGCCCCGCGCACCTCGCCGCGCCAGGGCCCGCGCCCGTTCGCGTACCCGTCCTTCTCGTCCTTCGTGAAGGCCCGCCAGCCCCTGCTGCTGCGCACCGCCCGCTCGCTGACCGCGAACCCGAGCGACGCCGAGGACCTGCTCCAGACCGCGCTCACCAAGACCTTCGTGGCCTGGGAGCGGATCGAGGACCACCGGGCCCTCGACGGGTACGTGCGCCGGGCGCTCGTGAACACGCGCACCTCGCAGTGGCGCAAGCGCAAGGTCGAGGAGTTCGTCTGCGAGGAGCTGCCCGAGCCTGCCGGCCCCGCCGAGCCGGACCCGGCCGAGCGCCAGGTCCTCCACGACGCCATGTGGCGCGCCGTGATGAAGCTCCCCGAGCGGCAGCGGCAGATGGTGGTGCTGCGGTACTACGAGGACCTCAGCGAGGCGCAGACGGCCGAGGTGCTCGGGGTCTCCGTCGGAACGGTGAAGAGCGCCGTCTCCCGCGCCCTGGGCCGCCTCCGCGAGGACCCGGAACTCACTGCGGGCGTCGGCGTCTGAGTCCGGAAATCGCCGGTCGTTGACATCTGCCAGCGATCACTGGCAATTTCGGTACTCCCGGGTAGTGACATACCGCGTGGTATGTGCGCAGAATCTGCACACCTTTACTGCCACGTAGGCACGTGCAGCGCCCACCGGGAGGACGCCCCGTGTACAGCACCATGCAGGACGTACAGCTCACCATCAGCCGCATCCTCGAACACGGCCGAAGGGTCCACGGCCGGTCCACCGTCACCACCTGGACCGGCGAGCCGGAGCCGCAGCGCCGCACCTTCGCCGAGATCGGCGACCGCGCCGCCCAGCTCGCCAACGCCCTCCGCGACGAGCTGGGCGTCCGCCAGGGCGAGGCCACGGCGACGCTGATGTGGAACAACGCCGAGCACGTCGAGGCGTACTTCGCGCTCCCCTCCATGGGCGCCGTCCTGCACACCCTCAACCTGCGGCTTCCCCCCGAGCAGCTGGTGTTCATCGTCAACCACGCCGCCGACCGGGTCGTGCTGGTCAACGGCTCCCTGCTCCCCCTCCTCGCCCCGCTCCTGCCGCACCTGCCGACGGTCGAGCACGTCGTCGTCGCCGGCCCCGGCGACCGCTCCCTCCTCGACGGCACCGCCCCGCGCGTCCACGAGTACGAGGAGCTGATCGCGGGCCGCCCGACCACCTACGACTGGCCCGAGCTCGACGAGCGCAGCGCCGCCGCCATGTGCTACACCTCCGGCACCACCGGCGACCCGAAGGGCGTCGTCTACTCGCACCGGTCGATCTACCTGCACTCCATGCAGGTGAACATGACCGAGTCGATGGGCCTGACGGACCGGGACACGACCCTGGTCGTGGTCCCGCAGTTCCACGTCAACGCCTGGGGCCTGCCGCACGCCACCTTCATGACCGGCATCAACATGCTGATGCCCGACCGCTTCCTCCAGCCGGCCCCGCTCGCCGAGATGATCGAGCGCGAGAAGCCCAGCCACGCCGCCGCCGTTCCCACCATCTGGCAGGGCCTGCTCGCCGAGGTCACCGCCCACCCGCGCGACCTCTCCTCGATGAAGCAGGTCACCATCGGCGGCGCCGCCTGCCCGCCCTCCCTCATGGAGGCCTACGACAAGCTCGGCGTCCGCCTCTGTCACGCCTGGGGCATGACGGAGACCTCCCCGCTCGGCACGATGGCGCACCCGCCGGCCGGGCTGACCCCGGAGGAGGAGTGGCCGTACCGCGTCACGCAGGGACGTTTCCCCGCGGGCGTCGAGGGCCGCCTCGTCGGCCCCTCCGGCGAGCACCTGCCGTGGGACGGCGAGTCCGCCGGCGAACTGGAGGTGCGCGGCACATGGATCGCGGGCGCGTACTTCGGCGGCGTCGGCGCCGACCCCATCCGCCCCGAGGACAAGTTCAGCGAGGACGGCTGGCTGAAGACCGGCGACGTCGGCGTGATCAGCCCCGACGGCTTCCTCACCCTCACCGACCGTGCCAAGGACGTCATCAAGTCCGGCGGCGAGTGGATCTCCAGCGTCGAGCTGGAGAACGCGATCATGGCCCACCCGGCCGTCGCCGAGGCCGCCGTCGTCGCCGTCCCGGACGAGAAGTGGGGCGAGCGCCCGCTCGCGACCGTCGTCCTCAAGGAGGGCGCCGAGGCCGACTACGCGACCCTGCGGGACTTCCTCGCCACCGAGGGCGGCATCGCCAAGTGGCAGCTGCCGGAGCGCTGGGCCATCGTGCCGGCGGTCCCGAAGACCAGCGTCGGCAAGTTCGACAAGAAGGTGATCCGCAAGCAGTACGCGGAGGGCGAGCTGGACGTCACCCGGATCTGACGCACACCGGCGAGAGGAAGGGGGAGGGCTCGTCAGGAGCCCTCCCCCTTCCTCCGGTTCCTCTGGTTCTCCGGTTCCTTCGGCTCCCCTGGTCCGACCCGGACTCCCCAGGGTCTTCCCTCAGTTGGTGCCGATCTTCGCCAGCAGGTCGACGATCCGGGCCTGGACCTCGGCGCTGTTGGCGCGCTCGGCCAGGAAGAGGACCGTCTCGCCGGAGGACAGCTCCGGCAGCCGGTCGGCGTCCAGGCCGGCCGAGGTGTAGACGACCAGCGGGGTGCGGTTGAGCCGGCCGTTCGCCCGCAGCCAGTCGATGATCCCGGCCCGTCGGCGGCGCACCTGCATCAGGTCCATGACCACCAGGTTCGGCCGCGTCTCGCCCGCGAGGGCCACCGCCTCGGTGTCCGTGGCCGCCCGCACCACCTGCATCCCGCGCCGCTCCAGGGTGGCGGCGAGGGCGCCGGCGATGTGCTCGTTCTCCTCGATGACCAGGACCCGCGAGGGGTGCTGCTCGCTGTCGCGCGGCGCGAGCGCCTTGAGCAGGACGGCGGGATCGGCGCCGTACGCCTCCTCCCGGCCCGCCTGTCCGAGCCCGGCCGCGAGCAGCACCGGCACCTCGGCGGAGACGGCCGCCTGGCGCAGCGACTGGAGCGCGGTCCGGGTGATGGGACCGGTCAGCGGGTCGACGAAGAGCGCGGCCGGGAAGGCGGCGATCTGCGCGTCGACCTCCTCGCGGGAGTGCACGATCACCGGCCGGTAGCCGCGGTCGCTCAGCGCCTGCTGGGTGGCGACGTCCGGGGCGGGCCAGACGAGCAGTCGGCGCGGGTTGTCGAGCGGCTCCGGGGGCAGTTCGTCGTCGACGGGCAGCGGAGCGGGCCGGTTGACGACCTCGACCGCGCCGCCGGGGCCGTCGAGCGGCTCCGGCCCCTCGTCGGAACCCTCGGCCGGCGCCCCTATGGCGTACGCCCGTCCGCGCCCCTCGGACTCCGGAGCGGGTACGGGTGCGGGCGCGGCGGCGGGGAGCGGTGCCGTCGCGGCGGGCGGTGCGGGGGCCGCTGCCGGGGCCGGCGGGTCGACCTCCGGCGGCGTCGCGAGCTTGCGGCGCCGGCCCGAACCGTTCGACGGAGCGGCCACGGGCGTGCCCGCCTGCGCCGGCGGCGCGAAGGGCACCCCCTGACCGAGCGTGCGCACGCTGAACGCCCGCCCCTGCGTGGAGTCCTTCGGCAGCGGCGCCGCCGGCGCCGGCGACGGCATGGGGCCGGGCATCGGAAGCTCGGGAGGCAGCGGTACGGAACCGGTACCGGTTCCGGTAGGCGCTGCGGTGCCGCTCGCGGGCGTGGCGGGCGCCGCGGACGGCGGGGTCACGGCGGCCGGGGGTACGGCAGCCGGGGGTACGGCGGGGGGCGCGGGAGCGGGAGTCGGCAGGGGCGCCGGGTCGGGCATCGGCGTGGGCGCGGGCATGGGCACCGGCCCGAGACCCGTGGCCGGGACCGCGGTCGCGGACGTCGGGAGAGGATGCGGCTGCGCGGGAGTGTGCCCGGCGGGCACGTCCTGTACGGCTCCGTGTCGCGGCTGCTCCTCCTGCGCGGCACCGGCACCGGCACCGGCGTCGGCGGACTCCGGCGCTTCGTCGCGGTCGGTGTCGGCGTCGGCGGGCGGCAGCGCGAACGGCGTCCGGGGCCCCGCCTCGGCGGCGGCGGCCCGCTCCTGCGCGGCGGCGAGCGCACGCCGCCGTCGACCGGTCGGCCGCTCGCCCTCGGCACCCCCGGAGGAGGCCACGGCGATCGCGCCGCCCTGGGGCGCGGCCGGAAGGGCGGGGGCCGGCGCGGGAGCACCGGAGGGCTCGACGGGGGCGACGCCCTGCGGCGGCACGGCGGCACCGAGCGCGGGACGCTCCTGGGCGCCTTCGGCGGCGGTCACCACGGAGCCCTCGGCGGGCCGGCCCCGGCGCCGGCGGCCGGTCGGCTCCGCGCCGGTGGTCTGCTGGGCGGGGATCAGTTCGGCGGGACCCGGGGCGTCCTCGGCACGGGCGCGGCGACGTCCGCCGCCCGCGGCCGGCACGGCGACCGCCCCGGCCTCGCCCTCGGGGGAGGTCCCGCCCTCCAGGAACGCGTCGGTGGACCCGCGCCGCGCCCGCCGCCGCCCGGAACCGCCCGCGGTCCCGCCGTCCACGGGACCGGAGGTCTGCGCGGGCACACCACCCGCGGGCCCGGCCGGGGAAGCCTCCGGCGCGGGGGCGGACGGGACACCCGGGGCGGGGACGCCCGGGGCGGGGATGCCTGAGGAGGGAGTGGCGGACGACGGGCCCCCGGAAGAGGGCACGCCGGCGGCGGGCACCCCGGAGGGGGGGCCCGGCGTGGACGTGGGCCGGGACGGGGGCACGGGCATGGGCCCCGCTGCGGGCCCGGTCGTCGGTCCCGGCGTGGGCCCGGACGTCGGCATCGGCCTAGGCGTCGGCATCGGCGTGCGCCCGGATGCCGGACCCGGCGCGGGCGTCGGACTCGGCGCGGACGTCCGCCCCGGCGGGGGAACGGACATCGACCCCGAGGTGGGCCCGGACGTCGGCCCCGGCGTGGGCGTGAGCCCGGCCGGAGGCGTCGGCATGGTCGCGGACGGGGCGGACGGGGAGGCGGGCGAGGGCGAGGGCGCGGGCGTGGACTCGGGCGCGGCCGCGAGCGCGAGCGGGGAACCGGCCTCCGGCCCGGCCTGGGACGCGGGCGCGACCTCGGCGGCGGGAACGGTGCCCCGGCCCGCGCCGATCGGCACCTCCAGGACGTACGCGCCGCCGCTCGTCCCCGGCACCTCGTGGGTCTGCACGACACCGCCGTGCGCCGTCACGATCCCGCGCACGATGGGCCCGTGGACCGGGTCGCCGCCCGCGTACGGACCGCGTACCTCGATGCGGACGACCTCGCCGCGCTGCGCCGCCGCCACCACGATCGTGGAGTCGGCGGGACCGGCGACGCCCTGCGTCGCGGCGCGGGTCCTGCCGGTGGCGTCGACCCCGGCCACGTCCGCGACGAGGTGGGCCAGCGCGGTCGTCAGCCGGCCGGCGTCGACCTCGGCCTCGATCGGCGGGGCGTGCACGGCGAACTGGGCGCGGCCCGGGCCGATCAGGTCCACGGCCGCGTCGATGCCGCCGGTGACGATCCCGTCGAGCAGCGCGACCTTCCGGTCGAGCTTCTCCTCGCCGGCGTCCAGACGCTGGTAGCCGAGGACGTTGTCGACGAGGGTGGTCATCCGGGCGGAACCGGCGACCAGGTGGTGCAGCAGCCGGTTGGCCTCCGGCCAGAGCTGCACGCCGTCGTCGGCGGCGAGCGAACCCAGCTCGCCGCGCAGCTCCTCCAGGGGCCCGCGCAGCGACTCGGCCAGTACGGCGGTCAGCTGGGCGTGCCGGGAGGCGAGGGCCGCGTACCGCTCCGCCTGCGCCTCGCGCTCGGCCGCGTGCCGCTCGGCCTTGTCGGCGAGCTCGGTGGCGTGCCGCTCCGCCAGCTCGGCCAGCTCGGCGGCGTGCTTCTCGACCAGTTCCTTCTGCTGCGCGACCAGTTCCTCGTGGGGACGGCGGTCGGTGAAGGTCATCACGGCGCCGACGAGCTGGTCGCCGTCGCGCACCGGAGCGGTCGTCAGGTCGACCGGCACCCGGTCGCCGGACTTCGACCACAGCACCTGGCCGCGCACCCGGTGCTTGCGGCCCGACTTGAGGGTGTCGGCGAGCGGGGACTCCTCGTACGGGAAGGGGGTGCCGTCGGCGCGCTTGGCGAGGATCAGCGGGTGCAGCTCGGCTCCGCCGAGTTCGCCGGCGCGGTAGCCGAGGATCTGCGCGAAGGCGGGGTTCACGAGGACGACCCGGCCGTCGGTGTCCGTGCCGACGACGCCCTCCGAGGCGGCGCGGAGGATCATCTCGGTCTGCCGCTGCGAGCGGGCCAGCTCGGCCTCGGTGTCGAGGGTGCCGGTGAGGTCGCGGACGACGAGCATCAGCAGCTCGTCGCCGGTGTAGCCGGAGTACGAGTCGTAGGCCTCGCGGCCGTCCTCCAGGCTGGCGCTCGTGACCTCGACGGGGAACTCCCCGCCGTCGGTGCGGCGGGCCATCATCCGCATCGGCTTGGTGCGGCCGCGCTCGTCCGCCGGATCGGGGCGGCGCATCGAGCCGGGGATCAGGCGCGAGTCGAAGGTGGGCAGCAGATCGAGCAGCCCGCGCCCGACGAGCGCGGTGCCGGGGGTCTCGAACATGCCGAGGGCGATGGTGTTGGCGTTGACGACCGTGCCGTTGCAGTTGACGAGCACGAGGCCGTCCGGGAGGGCGTCGAGTATGGCTGCGAGGCGAGCAGCGCCTCGGGATGGCCTGCTGCTCACGACGACGCTTCCTCCCTGACGCCTGCAATTGCGCGCGGATCGGGTCCGCGGTGTGCGCCGTCCGGCATGTGCCGGGACGGTGGCCGGCCCCATCTTGCCCCTGGGCGGCGGCCCTGTCACGGAGGGAGTCTAACGGCGCCCCCGCTCGTCCCGTCAGCCCCGGACGCTCGGAAGGAGCGGTTCCGTGTTCTCCCAGCGGTCGATCTCGCAGCCGTTCGCACGGGAGAAGCGGGCGTCGATCCGGCGCCCCTGCCACACGCCGGTCACCCGGGCGGTCACCGGCCCGCCGTACATCTGTGCGCACATCCGGTCCGCCGGGACCGGTGCGAACGGGTCCTCCCCGGAGCGCGCGAAGCCCGCCAGGCGCTCGCAGGCCCGCGCGGCCGCGGGATGGTCCCCGCCCGGCCGGTCGTCGCAGGTCAGCTTCCAGCTCCCCTCGGCCTCCGGGTTCCCGCTCCCGGTGACGGCCACCGTCAGGGAGTCGGGCGGCGACAGCAGCGGCAGGGGCGGCAGCGGCCCGGCCGACGCGACTCCCGCGAGGGAGGTGACGAGGGTGGCGGCGAGCGCGGCGGGGAGGGCGAGACGGCGCAGCGGCATGGACGGGCTCCGGAGACGTGCGGACGAGAAGGAACGGGACACCTCTCTAACGCTGGGACCCCGGGCGCGTTGCGCAACCGGGGTGCGCCGCGCGGGGGCCCGGACGCGCTCCTCGGGACGCGCCGGGGGCTTTGCCCCGCACCCCGCCCGCCCGGTACGGTGAAAGCGATTGGTGACACCAGGCTCGCCTGTGTCATCATCTGCACGCACCGTCCGCGCATGCGCGGGGTGCGAGGAGGCGTCGCCTAGTCCGGTCTATGGCGCCGCACTGCTAATGCGGTTTGGGCTTTATCGCCCATCGAGGGTTCAAATCCCTCCGCCTCCGCCTCAGGAAGCCCCGGCCCCACGGCCGGGGCTTCCGCCATTCCCGGCCCCGCGCCCCCAGCACCGCGCCGTGATCCGTTCCCGGCCCCGCGTCTCCCACGCCGCGTCGGCACCCGTTCCCGAACCCGCGTCTCCCGCACCGCTCCGGCACCCGTTCCGGTCCCACGCCGGAGCCATCGCCTTCGCTTTCGTGTTCGCCTCCGCCTTCGACGCCTCGACGCCCTCTTGCGCGCGAACGCGCCCCCGTCCCCGCCCCGCGTGTGACCCCGGTCTCTTTCGCCCGTTCCAGCCCCGTTCTCCGCGCTGGAACCCCCGGCTCCACCCCGCCCTCCGATGGCGTTTCCGCAGGTCAGAAGGGGTGGGGTAATCGGATTTCACATGACGCCGGGACTCATGTAATGTTCTTCCTGTCGCCGGGACAGCGGGCCGAAAGGGCCGGGGGAACGGAGACAAGAACTAAAAACAAGCACTCGTAGCTTAACGGATAGAGCATCTGACTACGGATCAGAAGGTTGCAGGTTCGAATCCTGCCGAGTGCACATAGACAAGAGGCCCGGACGAGAGTCCGGGCCTCTTGCGTTGTCCGGGGCGCTTGGGGCGTTGCCAGTGGTGGGGTGGGTGGGGTTAGGTTCGGGTGATCGTATTTTGTGGCTGAAATGTGGGGGGTAGAGCATGGCGCTCTTCGGGAACGCGCACGCCATCGATCCGGCGCAGGCGCAGCAGGACTACGCGCGGCTGCTCGGCCAGGGGGAGCAGGTGCACGCCGCGTACCTGCTGATCCGTGACGTCATCTTCTTCACGGACCGGCGGCTCGTGCTCGTCGACAAGCAGGGCATCACCGGCAAGAAGGTCGAGTACCACTCGATCCCGTACCGGAGCATCACGCACTTCGCCGTCGAGACGGCCGGCACCTTCGACCTCGACGCCGAGCTGAAGATCTGGATCTCGGGCCAGCAGCTGCCGGTCACCAAGACGTTCACCAAGGGCGTGGACATCTACGAGGTGCAGGCGATCCTCACCCAGTTCGTCGCCCGCTAGCGGACGCGGACGCGGAGATTACTACGAAGGCCCCGGGTTTGCCCGGGGCCTTCCCCTTTTGGGTGAACCCATCAGATTTGCATGTCAGTTGAATATGCCGTCGGCCTAGCGTGCGGGTGGAGGTGATGATCGTTGGACGCGATCGACATCGATGACTTCGTACGGGCCGCCGCGGGAGGCCGGCTGAGGCGGCTGACGGCCGTCGACGGAGCGCACTGGTTCCCCGTCGTGGACGTGGCCCGGCAGCTCGGGTACGCGGGTCCGCGGGAGGCGCTGCGCAGCGTGGCCCTGCCCGCCTGGTGCCTCGCGCCGGCCCGCGAACTGGCCCCGACCGCGGACATACTCGCGCGCAGCGGCATCCGGGGAACCGCCCGCATGGTGAGCCTCCCCGGCCTCGTGCAGCTCGTCACCGCCTGCCGCTCGCCGGAGGCCGGGCCGTTCCGGGCCTGGGTGGGCGAGCTGGTGGCCGAGGTGCAGCGGCACGGCGGCTACGGCCTCGAACCGGCGCCCGCGCACAGCGGGTTCGTGCTGCCGCCCGAGCTCGTCGACGTCCTGGTCCGGCTGGAGGGACGGATCGACGAGGGCTCCGCGGACCTCGTCGCGTGCGCGGAGCTGCTGCGGGAGACGCGACGCAGCCTCTCAAGGGTCGCCGACTCCCTTGAGCGTTCGTTCGCCCTGCCCCGCCAGCGCGGCGGGGACGGCCCGCCGCCGCTCAGTCCCCAGGAACTGGTCGAGTCCTGGGAGATCAGCGGCGACATGCGGACCGTCGCCGGCTTCCTCGCCCCCGCCCTCGTGCGCGGCGGCGTCCGCTGCCGTCCGCAGGACGTCACCCGGCGCACCGGCCTCTCCGGCGAGCGCGTCCGCGACTGCGTCCGGCTGCTCATCGAGCGGGGCTGCATCCGCGAGGTCGGCGACCCCTGCCCGGACGGGACGCGGATCTACGTCCTGCCCTGAGGGAGGACATGGGGGACTGAGGGGCCCGACGGCCTTGAGGCTCCTGAGGGGAGGATGGGGGCATGGGAGGTGACCGGGGCGTGTGGCGGAGCGGCGGGGTCGGGTGGGTCGGCGGCGCGGCCGTGCTGCGGTGGTGGGGCGGGCGGACCAGCCCGGTCGCGTACGGGCGGCCGCTCGGCTTCCGGGCCGTCGGCGGCCGGGCCTGCGCGGGGGTGCGCGGGAACGCCTGCCCGCTCGGCGCCGCCGTGCCCGGGCGGTCCACCGGCGGGCTCTGCCCTGACTGCGCCCGGCTCGACCGGGCGCACTCCGTGGCCGCCGACACCTTCGCCGACGACCCCCGGCCCTACCGCGTCTACCTCGCCTGGTTCGGCCCCGGGACCGTCAAGGTCGGGATCACCGGGGAGCACCGGGGGTCCGCGCGCCTCCTCGAACAGGGCGCGGTCGCCTTCTGCTGGCTCGGGCGCGGGCCGCTGATGGCCGCCCGGCGCACCGAGGAGGTGCTGCGGCAGGCGCTCGGCGTGCCCGACCGGGTGTCGTACGAGCGGAAGCGGGCGCTGCGGATCGGGCTGCCGGACCCCGCCGCCCGGCGCGGGGAGATCGAGGAGCTGTACGGGCGGGCCCTGGGCGTCGGCGGCTGGGGCGACACCCTGGAGGCGCTGCCGTTCGCCGCGTACGACCAAGGGGACGTCTTCGGGCTCGGGGAGCTGCCCGCTCTCGACGGGAGCGTCACCGAGCTCGTCGACGGCGGGACCGTCGCCGGGCGGGTGCTCGCCGCCGCCGGCCCGGACCTGCACCTGAGGGACCCGGCCGGCCGTCATCTCGTGCTCGACGGACGGCTGCTCGCCGGGTGGGGGCTCGAGCGCGGCGGGGATGCGGACGGCTGGAGCGTGCCCGTCGGGGTCGTCGCCGCGGAGAGCGGACAGGACGGGCTGTTCTGACCGGCCCGGTGTCCCCGAGGTCCTGGATCCCTTGGCCCCGCCTGAGGTTCGTAAAGTCTTGGATCCCTTTGGCGGGCGGCCGTGGACAGCGTCCGGGCCGCCCGGCGAGGGTGAGCGCATGACGCAGAAACCGATCTCCGGACTCGAACCCCCTTACTACACGGCCGTCTTCACCTCCCTGCGGCCCGACGCCCCCGAGGGGTACGCCGACACCGCCGCCCAGCTGCGCGAGCGGGTCGCCTCCGTCCCCGGCTTCCTCGGCTACGAGTCCGCCCGTACCCCCGGCGGCCTCGGCATCACCGTCGCCTACTTCCGCGACCTGGAGGCCCTCGACGCCTGGCGGCTCGACTCCGCGCACCTGGCGGCGAAGTCGTACGGGCGCGCGCACTGGTACGAGGCGTACAGCTGCCACATCGGAAAGGTCGAGCGGAGCTACGGCTTTGAACGAGAGTGAGGCCGTACGGGAGCGGACCGCGCGGCTCGGGTTGCCCGGGCTCGTCGACGTCCACACCCACTTCATGCCGAAGAACGTGCTCGACAAGGTCTGGGCGTACTTCGACGCCGTGGGGCCGATGACCGGGCAGCCCTGGCCCATCACCTACCGCGAGGAGGAGGACCGGCGGGTCGAGCTGCTGCGCGGCTTCGGCGTACGGGCCTTCACCTCCATGCTCTACCCGCACAAGCCGGGGATGGGCGCCTGGCTCAACTCCTGGGCCGCCGACTTCGCCGCGCGGACGCCCGACTGTCTGCACACTGCGACCTTCTTCCCCGAACCGGAGGCCGCCGCGTACGTCCGGCAGGCGCTCGACGACGGGGCCAGGGTCTTCAAGGTGCACGTCCAGGTCGGCGGTTTCGACCCCAACGACCCGCTGCTCGACGCGGTGTGGGGGCTGCTGGCCGAGAGCGGGACACCGGTCGTCGTCCACTGCGGCTCGGGGCCCGCGCCCGGTGCCTTCACCGGACCGGGACCGGCCGGGATGCTGCTCGCCCGGCATCCCCGGCTGCGGATGATCGTCGCGCACATGGGCATGCCGGAGTACGAGGACTTCCTCGGACTCGCGGAGCGGTACGAGAGCGTCCACCTGGACACGACGATGGCGTTCACGGACTTCAGCGAGCGCCTGGCGCCCTTCCCGCGCGAGGCGCTCAAGCGGCTCGCCGACCTCCAGGACCGGATCCTGCTCGGCTCCGACTTCCCGAACATCCCGTACCCGTACCTCCACCAGCTCGACGCCCTGGAACGACTCGGCCTCGGGGACGACTGGCTCCGGGCGGTCCTCCACGACAACGGCGCCGCGATGTTTCACGTGAAACCTTGAACCGGGCCGGCGACGGTTTCTCAGGGAATTCACAGGAAAGCGAAAGAGGGATCTCAGCGGCCGCGGCCAGCGTGGTGCCATGACCGTCACCACTCGCAGCACTTCAGCCCGCCGCGGCACCCGCGCCGATCTGCTCCGTGCCGACGGCACCGCCGTCCGTGTCCTCGTCGTGGACGACGAGGCCTCCCTCTCCGAACTGCTCTCGATGGCCCTGCGCTACGAGGGCTGGCAGGTCCGCAGCGCCGGTGACGGGGCCGGCGCACTGCGCGCCGTCCGCGAGTTCCGGCCGGACGTCGTCATCCTGGACATCATGCTCCCCGACGTCGACGGGCTCGGTCTGCTCGGCTCGATCCGGCGTGAACTGCCCGAGGTGCCGGTCCTCTTCCTCACGGCGAAGGACGCCGTGGAGGACCGGATCGCGGGGCTCACGGCCGGCGGAGACGACTACGTCACCAAGCCGTTCAGCCTGGAGGAGGTCGTCGCCCGGCTGCGCGGCCTGATCCGGCGCTCGGGCGCGGCACAGTCCCGCAGCGAGTCGGTGCTCGTCGTCGGTGACCTCACCCTCGACGAGGACAGCCACGAGGTCACCCGGGGCGGCGACTCGATCCACCTCACCGCCACCGAGTTCGAGCTGCTGCGCTACCTCATGCGCAATCCGCGTCGGGTGCTCAGCAAGGCGCAGATCCTCGACCGCGTGTGGTCGTACGACTTCGGCGGCCAGGCCAACGTCGTCGAGCTGTACATCTCCTACCTGCGCCGGAAGATCGACGCCGGGCGCTCTCCGATGATCCACACCCGGCGGGGGGCCGGTTACCTCATCAAGCCGGGGGAGTAGGCCCCGTGCGGCTCCGCCACCGGAGCGGGCCCCCGCGGCCGTGGTCGCTGCGGACGCGGCTCGTGGTCTCCGCCGTCGCGCTGATCGCCGTGGTCGCGGCCGTCATCGGCGCGGTCACCACCCTCGCGTACCGCTCCTACCTCTACGACCGGGCCGACGAGCAGCTCACCGGGCTCGCCCAGCGGGCCGCCGGGCCGCCGGGCCCGCCGCTCGGTCCCGGCCCGCTCCGGGGCCGTGAGCCGCTCGCCTTCCTTGGTACGCCGGGCTCGCCGATCGGCACGCTCGGCGCCGTCGTCCAGGACGGGAACGTCACCGAGGCGGGTTACTCGACGGAGGTGGCCGGAAGCGGCACGGGCGAGGGCCCGCGCTTCCCGGTCAGAGAACTGGACGCGGCGCAGGTGCGCGCGCTCGCCGCCGTGCCCCGCGACGGCCGGCCCCACACCGTCGACCTCCCGGGCGGGCTCGGCTCGTACCGGGTCGTCCACACCGAGGGCGCCCATGGCACGTTCCTCACCGGCATTCCGCTCACCGACGTCGAGAACGCCCTCTCCACCCTCGTCCTCGTCGAACTCAGCCTCACCGGCGCCTCCCTCGCCGCCGCCTCCCTCGCCGGGACCGTCCTCGTCCGGATCGCGCTGCGGCCGCTGCGACGGGTCGCCGCCACCGCCGCGCAGGTCGCCCGGCTGCCGCTGCACAGCGGCGAGGTCGCGCTCCACCAGCGGGTCCCGGAGACCGAGGCCGATCCGCGGACCGAGGTCGGACAGGTCGGCGCCGCCCTCAACCGGATGCTCGACCACGTCCACGCGGCCCTCGACGCCCGCCAGCAGAGCGAGACCCGGGTCCGGCGGTTCGTCGCCGACGCCAGCCACGAACTGCGCACCCCGCTCGCCTCCATCCGCGGCTACGCCGAACTCACCCGGCGCGGCCGGGAGGAGTGCGGCCCCGACACCCGGCACGCGCTCGGCCGGATCGAGTCCGAGGCCATCCGGATGACCGGCCTGGTCGAGGACCTGCTGCTGCTCGCCCGGCTCGACGCGGGACGCCCGCTCTCGTACGAGGTCACCGATCTGGTCCCGCTGGTCGTGGACGCCGTCGGGGACGTCCGCGCCGCCGGGCCCGACCACCGCTGGCGCCTCGAACTGCCCGAGGACGGCCGGGTAGCGGCGGTGCGCGGCGACGCGGCGAGACTGCAGCAGGTGCTGCTCAACCTGCTCGCCAACGCCCGCACCCACACCCCGCCCGGCACCATCGTCACCGCCCGCGTCAGGATCGAGGGCGCGCGCGCCGTCGTCGAGGTCCAGGACGACGGGCCGGGCATCCCGCCCGAGCTGCTGCCCGCCGTCTTCGAGCGCTTCGCCCGCGGCGACGCCTCCCGTTCCCGGCAGGCCGGCTCCACCGGGCTCGGCCTCGCCATCGTGCGCGCCGTCGTCGCCGCCCACGGCGGTGAGGTGACCGCCGCCTCGGCCCCCGGACGGACCGTCTTCTCGGTGACGATCCCGGCGACGGACGGGCATGGAGCCGGGTCCGGAGCCGGGTCCGGAGCCCGGCGGGGAGCCGAGCGCGGAATCGGGCGGGGAGTCGAGCGCGGAGCCGAGTTCACAGGCGGGCGCGCGGACGAGGCCGTAGAGGGGGCCGCAGACGAGGCTGTAGGGGGGCCCCGCGGGCGTTCCCTGAGAGCGTCCGTCGCGTCCCCGGAGAGCGTCCGTCGACGGTCCGCCGGGCCTCCTCACAGGCTGACCACAGGCTGATCACACGGCCGTGACAGGGGGCCCGGCGAGGGTCGTGGGCATGCGAACCCACACCCTCGCGGGGCCCGCGACGCAGGCCCCCGGCGCCCTTCCCGCCCGGCAGCACCTGCCGGCGAGCGACGCGGGCCGGCCCGTTCTGGACGTGGTGATCCCCGTCCACAACGAGGAGAAGGACCTGGAGCCGTGCGTCCGCCGGCTCCACGCGCACCTCACGCGCACCTTCCCGTACGGCTTCCGCGTCACCGTCGCCGACAACGCCTCCACCGACGCCACGCCCGCCCTCGCCGCCGCCCTCGCGGCCGAGGTGCCCGAGGTGCGGTCCGTACGGCTCGAGGAGAAGGGCCGCGGCCGGGCGCTGCGGACCGTGTGGTCGGCCTCCGACGCCCCCGTCCTCGCCTACATGGACGTGGACCTCTCCACCGACCTCAACGCGCTCCTCCCGCTGGTCGCGCCGCTCATCTCCGGCCACTCCGACCTGGCCATCGGCTCCCGGCTCACCCGCTCCTCGCGGGTGGTGCGCGGGCCCAAGCGGGAGTTCGTCTCCCGCGCCTACAACCTGATCCTGCGCGGCTCGCTCGCCGCCCGCTTCTCCGACGCGCAGTGCGGCTTCAAGGCGATCCGCCGCGACGTCGCCGAACGGCTGCTGCCGATGGTCGAGGACACCGGCTGGTTCTTCGACACCGAGATGCTCGTCCTCGCCGAGCGGGCCGGGCTGCGGATCCACGAGGTGCCCGTCGACTGGGTCGACGACCCCGACTCGACCGTGCACATCGTGCGGACCGCCACCGACGACCTGAAGGGCGTCTGGCGGATCGGACGGGCGCTCGCGACCGGTTCGCTGCCGCTGGACCGGCTCGCCCGGCCCTTCGGCGACGACCCGCGCGACCGCGAACTCTCCGGGGTGCCCGGCGGACTCGCCCGCCAGCTCGTCGGCTTCTGCGTGGTCGGCGTGGTCTCCACCCTCCTCTACCTGGCGCTCTACTCCCTCCTCCGCCTGGGCACCGGCGCCCAGCTCGCCAACGCCGCCGCCCTCCTCCTCTCCGCCGTCGCCAACACGGCCGCCAACCGCCGGCTCACCTTCGGCGTCCGGGGCCGCGACCGGGCCGTCCGCCACCAGGCGCAGGGGCTCGTCGTCTTCGCCATCGGCCTCGCCCTGACCAGCGGCTCCCTCGCCGCGCTCGGCGCGGCCACCGGCGACCCGGCGCACTCCACCGAACTCGCCGTCCTCGTCGTCGCCAACCTCGCCGCGACCGTGCTCCGCTTCCTGCTCTACCGGCTCTGGGTCTTCCCGGACCGCCGACACCCCACGGGGGACCCCCGATGACCACACCGCCCCCGCCCGCGGTCCCACCCGTGGTCCCGGCAGGCGGCTCGTCCGCGGCCACGACCACGCACGCCGGGTCCGGAACCCCCAGCCGGCTTGAACGGATCAACCGGAGCAGCCGGATCGGTCGGCTGTGGCGCGGACGTCCCGACGACGCCCCGTGGGTCCGCCCGGCCTTCCTCGGCCTGCTCGCCGTCACCACCGCGCTCTACGTGTGGAACCTGTCGGCCTCCGGCTACGCCAACTCCTTCTACTCCGCGGCCGTCCAGGCCGGCGGCGAGAGCTGGAAGGCGTTCTTCTTCGGCTCGCTCGACGCCGCGAACGCCATCACCGTCGACAAGCCGCCGGCCGCGCTCTGGCCGATGGCGCTCTCCGTCCGCCTCTTCGGCCTCGGTTCCTGGCAGATCCTGCTGCCCGAGGTCCTGATGGGCGCGGGCACGGTCGCCGTGCTGTACGCGGCCGTCCGCCGCCGCTTCGGCGCGGGCGCCGGCCTGATCGCGGGCACGGTGCTCGCGCTCACCCCGGTCGCCGCGCTGATGTTCCGCTTCAACAACCCGGACGCCCTGCTCGCCCTCCTCATGACCGTGGCCGTGTACGCGGTGCTGCGCGCCCTGGAGGGGGCCGAGGGCTCCACTAAGTGGCTGGCCGCGGCCGGGGTCGCGTTCGGTTTCGCCTTCCTGACGAAGACCCTCCAGGCCTTCCTGATCCTGCCGCCGCTCGCGCTCGTGTACGCGGTGTGCGGGCCCGCACGGCCGCTGAGGCGGTTCGGCGGGCTGGGCGTCGCCGGACTCGCGCTGATCGTCTCCGGCGGCTGGTGGGTGGCGCTCGTCGAACTCTGGCCGGCGGCCTCGCGCCCGTACGTGGGCGGCTCGCAGAACAACAGCTTCCTGGAGCTGACCTTCGGCTACAACGGCCTCGGCCGGATCAACGGCGACGAGGTCGGCAGCGTCGGCGGCGGAGGCGGGCCCGGTGGCGGACAGGGCGGCCGCTGGGGTGAGACCGGGCTGCTGCGGATGTTCAACGACTCGATCGGCGGCCAGATCTCCTGGCTGCTCCCGGCCGCGCTGCTGCTGCTCGTCGCCGGACTCGTCGTCACCCGGCGGGCGCCGCGCACGGACACGGCGCGGGCCGCGTTCCTGGTGTGGGGCGGCTCGCTGCTGATGACGCTCGGCGTGTTCAGCTTCATGGCCGGCATCTTCCACGAGTACTACACCGTGGCCCTGGCCCCGTACCTCGCCGCGCTCGTCGGCATGGGCGTGGCGGTGCTGTGGGAGGAGCGGAGTCGGCTCCTCGCCTCGGCGACACTCGCGGCCGCGGCCGGCGTGACGGCCTGGTGGGCCTGGACCCTGCTGGGCCGTACCCCGGACCATCTGCCGTGGCTGCGCCCGACCGTGCTCGTGGCGGGCGCGGTGGCCGCGCTCGGCCTGCTCGCCGCGGGCCGGGTCGACCGGCGCCTGGGTCTCGCCGCGGCGGGCCTCGGCCTGGCGGCGGGCCTCGCGGGCCCCTTCGCGTACACCCTGGAGACGCTCTCCACCGGCCATCAGGGCTCCATCGTCACGGCGGGCCCGTCGGGCGCCGGCTTCGGCGGCCGCGACGGCGGCCCGCAGCCGCCCCCCGGCTTCCCGAACGGTCAAACCCCCAACGGCCAAGCCCCGAACGGCCAAGCCCCGACCGGTCCTCAGACGCAACCGCCCGCGGGCCGATTCCCCGGCTTCGGCGAACGCAGGGGCAGCGGCAGAGGCAGTGGCATGGGCGGAAGCATGGGCGGCGGCATGGGCGGACTCCTCAACGGCACCGCCGTCGGTGCGGAGGCCAGGGCGAAGCTGCTCCAGGACGCCGACGCGTACACCTGGGTCGCGGCGACCGTCGGCGCGCAGAACGCGGCCGGCTACCAGCTCGCCACCGAGAAGCCGGTCATGGCGATCGGCGGCTTCAACGGCAGCGACCCGTCCCCCACCCTCGCCCGGTTCCAGCAGTACGTCGCCGAAGGCCGGATCCACTACTTCATCGGCGGCGGAGGCGGCCCGGGCGGCGGCATGGAAGGCGGCATGGGCGGCGGTTCGGAGATCAGCTCCTGGGTCCAGGAGACCTTCACCGCCACCACCGTCGGCGACGCCACCTTCTACGACCTGACCGCCCCGAGATAAAACCGCTATACAGCGTACGAGGATTTCTTATACGGTGTACGAGCCTCGTCCTCGTACACCGTATAAGGAGTTTCCATGTCGGCCACGGCCACGGCCAAGCCCACGGCGCCAGGCGGCCACCCCCAGCGCTGGCTGATCCTCGGCGTCATCTGTCTCGCCCAGCTCACCGTGCTCCTCGACAACACCGTCCTCAGCGTCGCCATCCCCTCGCTGACCACCGAGCTGCACGCCTCCACCAGCGACATCCAGTGGATGATCAACGCGTACTCGCTCGTCCAGTCCGGTCTGCTCCTGACCGCGGGCAACGCCGCCGACCGCTACGGCCGCAAGAAGCTGCTCGCCGTCGGCCTCGCGCTCTTCGGCCTCGGCTCGCTCGCCGCCGGCCTCGCCGACTCCACCGGACAGCTGATCGCCGCCCGCGCGGGCATGGGCGTCGGCGGCGCGCTCCTGATGACCACCACGCTCGCCGTCGTCATGCAGATCTTCGACGACTCCGAGCGCGTGAAGGCGATCGCGCTCTGGGCCACCGTCAGCTCGCTCGGCTTCGCCGCGGGACCGCTGATCGGCGGAGTGATCCTCGACCACTACTGGTGGGGGATGATCTTCCTGATCAACATCCCGGTGGCCGTGATCGGCCTGGTCGCCGTCCTCAAGCTGGTGCCCGAGTCGAAGAACCCGCAGGGGGAGCGCCCCGACCTGATGGGGGCGCTGCTCTCCACCGTCGGCATGACCGCCGCCGTGTACGCGATCATCACCGGTCCCGAGCACGGCTGGACCTCCACCGAGGTGCTGGTCCCCGCCGCGATCGGCGTCCTCGTGCTCGCCGCCTTCGCGCTGTGGGAGCTGCGGACCCCGTATCCGATGCTCGACATGCACTTCTTCCGCAACCAGAAGTTCGTGGGCGCGGTCGCCGGCGCGATCCTGGTGATGTTCGGGATGGGCGGCTCGATGTTCCTGCTCACCCAGCACCTCCAGTTCGTGCTCGGGTACGAGCCGCTGGAGGCCGGTCTGCGGATGGCGCCGCTCGCGCTGACCGTGGTCGTCCTCAACCTCAGCGGCATCGGCCCGCGGATCGTGATGAAGCTCGGCACCCCGCTCACCGTCACGGTCGGCATGACGCTGGTCGCCGCCGGTCTCGCGTCGATCGCCCTGGTCGGCGGCGGCACCGGGGGCACCTACTGGGGCATGCTGCTCGGCCTGGTCCTCATGGGCGTCGGCCTCGCGGTCTCCAACCCGGCCATGGCCAACGCCATCATGAGCGCGATCCCGCCGGAGAAGGCCGGTGTGGGCGCGGGCGTCAACGGCACCCTCGCCGAGTTCGGCAACGGCCTCGGCGTCGCCGTCCTCGGCGCCGTCCTCAACGCCCGCTTCGCCGCCCTCGTCACCGTCACCGCCACCTCGCTCCCCGCGGCCCTCGCGGCGGCCGGCGACGAGGCCGAGCGGGCGCGGATCTCCGACGCCTTCGCCTCCGGGCTCCAGACCAGCCAGCTGGTCGGCGCGGTCGCCGTCCTCCTCGGCGGTCTGCTCGCCGCCCTCCTGCTCAGGCGCGCGGAGCGGACGGAGCAGGCCGCGGCGACCGGGACCGTCGCCGCTGCCTAGCATGGTCACCAGCGCCCACGGACGGAGGAACCGGATGGTCAAGGCTGCGGACCGGGACAAGAACCCGGCGGGCTCCAGCGTCTGGCTGGAGCGGCGGCCGGCCCGCACCGGCGGCGGTCCGGCCGGGCTCGACCGGGACCGGATCGTGGCCGCCTCGATCCGGATGCTCGACGAGGACGGGCTCGCCAAGCTGTCGATGCGCCGGCTCGCGGCCGAACTGGGCGTCACCGCGATGTCCCTGTACTGGTACGTGGACACCAAGGACGACATCATCGAGTACGCGCTGGACACCGTGTACGGCGAGATCGACCTGGCCGCGGTCGAGGCCGGCCGGGACTGGCGGGAACGGCTCTCGACGCTCGCCCTGGAGTACCGCCGGATGCTGGTCCGCCACCCGTGGATGTCGCCGTGCGCGGGCCAGTACCTGAACATCGGGCCGAACGCGATCGCCGTCGGGGCGAAGATCCAGGAGGCGATCGGCGCCACGGGGCTGCCGATCGGCCGGCAGCCCAGCGCGATGTCCGCGGTCTTCCAGTTCGTGTACGGCTACGGGACGATCGAGTCGCAGTTCGGACGGCGGGCCGTCGAGGCCGGGATGGACGCGGACTCCTTCTACGGGGAGTCGATGAAGGCCTTCCGGCAGGATCCCGCCTTCATGGAGAGGCTGGAGCCGATGACGGAGCTCCTCGACGAGCGGGCCTCGCACGGCTCCGTCTCGGCCATCTGGGACCGGGACTTCTCCTTCGCCCTGGACATCCTGGTGGCCGGCATCGAGGCGATGGTGGCCCGCGAGGCCGGGGAGGCTCCCGAGGCCGGAGGAGCCGGGGAGGCTCCCGAGGCCGGGGCAGCCCCCCGCGCATGACGGAGCGGCGGGCCGTCCCCTGCCCGCCGCTCCGTACCGACCCGGCCGCGCCTCCGCTCGAAGCGCGGCCGGGAGTCTGTCACTCCTCGTCGGGCGCGACCGTGCTGCTCTTCAGCGCGACCTCCTTGATGAAGAGCGTCACCAGGAAGGCGAGCAGCGCGAACGGCGCCGCGTAGAGGAAGACGTCGCCGACACCGTGGCCGTACGCGCTCTCGAAGACGGTGCGGATCGGGGCGGGCAGCGCGTCCATGTCGGGGATGGCACCGCCGGGGCCGCCCTGGCCCATCGACGCCGCGGCCTTCGGGCCGAGCTCCGCGATGCCCTCCTTCACGTAGTCCGTGACCCGGTGGGCCATGACCGCGCCGAGCGCCGAGACGCCGATCGCGCCGCCGAGGGAGCGGAAGAAGGTGACGACGGAGGAGGCGGCGCCGAGGTCGGCGGGGGCGACCTGGTTCTGCGTGCAGAGCACCAGGTTCTGCATCATCATGCCGATGCCCAGGCCGAGCACGGCCATGAAGAGCGCGATGTGCCAGTACGGGGTGTCGTACCGCAGGGTGCCGAGGAGGCCGAGGCCCGCGGAGGCGAGCGCGCCGCCGCTGATCAGCCAGGCCTTCCAGCGGCCGGTCCTGGTGATGATCAGGCCGGAGGCCGTCGAGGAGACGAAGAGGCCGGCGATCATCGGGATGGTGAGGACGCCGGACATGGTCGGCGACTCGTTGCGGGCCAGCTGGAAGTACTGGCTGAAGAAGACCGTGCCGGCGAACATCGCGACGCCGACGAAGAGCGAGGCCAGCGAGGCCAGCGTGATGGTCCGGTTGCGGAAGAGCCGCAGCGGGATGATCGGCTCGGAGGCCTTGGCCTCCACGAGCACGAAGAGCGCGCCCAGCAGCACCGATCCGCCGACCATGGCCGCGGTCTGCCACGACATCCAGTCGTACTTGTCGCCGGCGAAGGTGACCCAGACCAGGAGCAGGGAGACGGCGGCGCTGATGAAGAAGGCGCCGGCCCAGTCGACCTTGACCTGGCGCTTCACCACGGGAAGCTTGAGGGTCTTCTGGAGGACGATCAGGGCGAGCAGCGCGAACGGCACGCCGACGTAGAAGCACCAGCGCCAGCCGAGCCACTCGGTGTCGGTGATGACGCCGCCGAGCAGCGGGCCGCCGACGGTGGCGACGGCGAAGACCGCGCCGAGGTAGCCGCTGTAGCGGCCGCGCTCACGGGGGGAGATCATCGCGGCGAGGATGACCTGGGAGAGGGCGGTGAGACCGCCGACGCCGATGCCCTGGATCACGCGGCAGGCGATCAGCATGCCGGTGGACTGGGAGAGACCCGCGACGATCGAGCCCGCGACGTAGATGGTCAGGGCTATCTGGATGAGCAGCTTCTTGGAGAAGAGGTCGGCCAGCTTGCCCCAGAGCGGGGTGGTGGCGGTCATCGACAGCAGGGTCGCGGTGACGACCCAGGTGTAGGCGGACTGGCCGCCCTCCAGGTCGGTGATGATCTGCGGGAGGGCGTTGGAGACGATCGTCGAGGAGAGGATGGCGACGAACATGCCGAGCAGCAGCCCGGAGAGCGCCTCCATGATCTGACGGTGCGTCATCGGAGCGCCGGGCTCTCCGGTTTCGGCCGGGGCGCCCCGCACACCGGTGTCGGGTGTGGTCGTAGCCATGAAGTGGGATTCCTCTGGTTGCGAGCGTGGTCAGGGGTGGTCGGGCAGGCTCACGCGCGGTCGGCGTGGTCAGGCGTGGGTGGCCCGGCAGTCCCCGAAGGAGTCGCGGAGTCGGGCGAGCAGGGTGGTGAGCAGGGCGACGTCGTCGTCGGACCACTCGGCGAGGTAGCGGGTGAAGGCTTCGGTCACCCGGCGGTCGAGCTCGGTGAGCATCGCGAGGCCCTCGGGGCTCAGCCGCAGGATGCGGGAGCGCCCGTCGTCGGGGTCGGGCAGCCGTTCGACCCAGCCGCGCTCGACGGTGTGCGCGACGTGGCGGCTGCAGACCGACATGTCCACGGCCATCAGCTCGGCCAGCCGGCTGGTCCGCATGTCCCCGTGGTGCTTGAGCATGGCGAGGACGGCGGCGGCGCCGCCCTGGCAGTCGCCGGGCAGGACGCGGGCGACGCCGCGCTTCACGGCGCCGATCGCGCTGATGGCACGGGCGAGGTCCTCGTAGCGGCTGCTGCTCGGCTCCACGCGTCCGCGCTCCTTCCAACTTGTTGCTTAGGGCAACCATAGAGATGGATGGTTGCTCCAGGCAAACTAAATCGGTCAAACGGTGCTAAAGAATCGGCAAAGGGGAGGCGTGGCGCGGGTGTGGTGCGGGTGTGGCGGTGGCCGACCGCCACGGCTTGGGCCCCTCACCCGGCTTTCGCTAGGGTCCTGGCCCATGGCACACAACCCGCAAGCACCGTACGGCCAGGGCGCCCAGGGCCCCGAGGGCTACGACCCCGCCGGCAGCACCCAGATGTTCCGCGCCTTCGTCGACGAGGGCACCCCGCAGCACCAGCCGCAGCAGGCCGCGGCCGCGTCCGGTGGCCCGCGCCTCGGCGTCATCGCCGGCGTGATCGCGGCGATCGTGGTCGTCGCGGCCGTCGTCTGGCTCGCCGCCTTCTGACGCTTCCGCATCCGTCACCACCCGGAGGGGCCCGAGCCGCACGGAGCGGGCCCCTCCGCGTCGCGGTGCGGGGGCTCAGGCCGGGGCGTTCGGGCCCGGGGCGTCCAGGGCCGGGGTCAGCAGCGCGAAGGCGTCCGCGATCAGGGCGGTCGGACCGGCGGGGCGGGCGTCCTCGCTCCAGCGGCGCAGCACCGTGTCGAAGGCGGCGAGGGCCATTCCGGCGGCGAGCCGCGGATAGAGCGACTCCTCCGGGTCGAGCCCGAGCCGGACGGCCAGCTCCCCGGCCAGCTCCTCGCGCCACCGGGCCTCGTGCTCCAGGAACCGGGCGAGCAGCGCCGGGGTCCGCAGGATCAGCCGTACCACGGGCAGGGTGCGCTCGGCGTGGTCCCCGCAGGCGGCCAGCGGCACGGAGACGGCGCGCAGCAGCGCCACCGAGTTCGGCTCGCCGACGGGCCGGCCCGCCAGCTCCGCCCTCATCTCGGCGCCCATCCCCGCCAGGAACTGGACGACGACGTCCTCCTTGGACGCGAAGTACCGGAAGAAGGTCCGCTTGGAGACGCCCGCGGCGGTCGCGATCTCGTCGACCGTGACGGCCTCGAACCCCCGGTGCGCGAAGAGCTGGAGCGCGGTCTCGGTCAGCTCGGTGGAGACGAGCTGCCGCTTGCGCTGGGCGAGGCTGGAGGCGGGGGGCGCGGGGGTCGCGTCGAGGCGGCCGGGTGCGGTGCTCACCCGATGATGCTAACGCGGTGTCGCCCATGACAGCCAAGGGCATAGTTGACACCGAGTGACACGAGCGGCAGTGTGTGCCGCATGACTCGTACGCGCACCCCGCAGTGGACCGCCGACGCCATCCCCGACCTCACCGGGCGGGTCCATGTCGTCACCGGGGCCACCGGCGGCCTCGGCCTCGCGACCACCCGCGCCCTCGCGCGGCGGGGCGGCCGGGTCGTCCTCGCCGTCCGGGACGAGGAGAAGGGCCGCCGGGCGGTCGCCGCGCTCGCCGCGGAGGGCGTCGACCCCGCGCTCCTCACCGTCCGCCGGATCGACCTCGCCGACCTCGACTCGGTGCGCGCCTTCGCCGAGGGCCTGCGCGCCGAGCATCCGCGCCTGGACGTGCTCCTCAACAACGCCGGCGTGATGGGCCCGGCCCGTACGCTCAGCGCCCAGGGCCACGAGCTCCAGTTCGCCGCCAACCACCTCGGCCACTTCGCCCTCACCGGCCTCCTCCTCGACCGGCTGCCGGCCGACGGCCGGGTCGTCACCGTCAGCTCGCTGGTGCACCGCCAGGGCAGGCTCCCCCTCGACGACCCCGCCGCGCTCACCGGCGAGCGCGGCTACGCCCCGATGGCCTTCTACAACCGGTCCAAGCTCGCCAACGCGGTCTTCGGCCAGGAGCTGCACCGGCGGCTCACCGCCGCCGGAAGCGGGGTGCGCAGCGTCCTCGCCCACCCCGGCTACACCGCCACCGGCCTCCAGACCCGCGACGTCACCGGCCTCGCGCGCTTCTTCTACGGCCGGATCGGCAACCCGCTCGTGGCCCAGCGGCCCGATCGCGGAGCCCTTCCCCAGCTCTACGCGGCCACCGCCCCGGAGGCGGCCGGCGGCGACTTCATCGGCCCGGGCGGCCTCGGGGAGCTGCGCGGCGCCCCGGCCCGGGTGAAGCCCTCGGCCACCGCGGCCGACCCGGAGACCGGCCGCCGCCTCTGGGACCTCTCCGAGGAGCTGACCGGGGTCCGGTACGGGCTCACCGCCAGGTAGCGGTCACCTCGCGGGTCTCGACGCGCATGCCGAGCGGCACCTGCCAGGGCTCCAGGCAGACCGTGTACGTCTGCTTCCGGGCCGCTCCGGCGACGATCGGGGCGGGCAGCGGCTGGCTGGTGACGACCGTCCCCCAGTCGATGCCGAGCGCGCCGATGACATGGGTGGCGAAGCGGACGGTGCCGGAGGCCGCGGGGGAGCCGCCGGTGTTCCGGAAGGTCACCGTGACCCGCTCGCACCAGCGCCGCTCGCCGTCGGCGGTGACCGGCGCGGAGACCGTGAGCACGGCGGGCCCGGGCGCCGGTGTCGGCGTGGCGGGCCGGGGCGTGGCCGTGGTGGGGGAGGGTGAGCCGGTCGGCGCGGCGGTGCCGGGAGGGGGCGCGGGGGTACGCGGCGGGGCCGGTGTCCCGCCGCCGGACGAGGAGCCTCCACCGGACGGGCGCGCGCCGGTGGAGCCGCCGGGCGGCGCCCCCGGTTCCGTACGCCCTCCGGAAGCGGACCCGGACGCGGAACCGGCCCCGGAGGAGCCCGCGCCTGTGTCCGTCCCCGTACCGGAACCCGTGCCGAGCGACGGTGACGGGGAGGAACCCGGCCCGTCCGGCGGTGCGTGCGGGGCCGGGGGCGGGGACGAGGTGCTGGAGGTGGTGCCGCTCGCCGTGGGGCTGTCCAGCGGGACCAGGGTGACCGCGCCCGAGGGGGCGACCGCGCCGCCGGGCGCGGGGCCGGCGCCGACCGCCGTGAAACCCTCGCCGTCTCCTCCGCCTCCGCACGCGGTGAGCGCTCCGCCGAGGCAGAGCGCCACCGCCACGAGTACCGGCTGCTTCCTGCGCCTCATGGGCCCAGTGTGGCTGACGTCACGTCAACGAAGGGCCCGTTTGCGGAAGTCAGTCGGAGATGAGGCCCTCGCGGAGCTGCGCGAGCGTGCGGGTGAGCAGCCGCGAGACGTGCATCTGCGAGATGCCGACCTCTTCGCCGATCTGGGACTGGGTCATGTTCGCGAAGAAGCGGAGCATGATGATCTGCCGCTCCCGGGGCGGGAGTTTGGCGAGCAGCGGCTTCAGCGACTCGCGGTACTCGACGCCCTCCAGGGCCGCGTCCTCGTAGCCGAGGCGGTCCGCGAGGGAGCCCTCGCCGCCGTCGTCCTCCGGGGAGGGGGAGTCGAGTGAGGAGGCCGTGTACGCGTTGCCCACCGCGAGGCCGTCGACGACGTCCTCCTCCGACACCCCGAGCACGGCGGCCAGTTCGGGCACGGTCGGCGAGCGGTCCAGCTTCTGCGCGAGCTCGTCGCCGGCCTTGGTGAGCGCGAGCCGCAGCTCCTGGAGCCGGCGCGGGACGCGCACCGACCACGAGGTGTCGCGGAAGAAGCGCTTGATCTCGCCGACGACCGTCGGCATGGCGAACGTCGGGAACTCCACGCCCCGTTCGCAGTCGAAGCGGTCGATCGCCTTGATCAGGCCGATCGTGCCGACCTGGACGATGTCCTCCATCGGCTCGTTGCGCGAGCGGAAGCGGGCCGCCGCGTACCGCACGAGCGGCAGGTTCAGCTCGATGAGGGTGTCGCGGACGTAGGTGCGCTCCGGGCTGTCGGCCGCGGCGCCGACGGCGTCGAGGGCGCGCAGCCGCAGGAACAGGGAGCGGGAGAGGGTGCGGGTGTCGAGGGCTTCGGGGGCGACGGTCGGCGCCGGGGGGAGGAGCGCTTCGCTCTCGGCCGCGGTCGCCACCGTCTTCTGCATGGGAATCGGCTCGGACACGAGGACCGGAACGGGCGTGAGCGTGAGCACCTTCGAGCTGCCCTGTTCTGCGGACATGCCACCCCCTTGAGGTCGCGGACGGTCGCGGTGGGGCCGCGACCATCGGAGGAACGCAGCTTCCACCTCAATACCGGCCGTGGGGCTGCGGCAAACGCGTCCCCAGCAGAATGTCACATGTCGGCAACACGCTGTAGTGACTTGTCGACAAGGCGAGGGCGCATATCCGCAGGAAACAAGGGGTGTGCGGCAATTGGGGCGCCCGGAGACTGCTCCGAACCGGTCTACCCGTTCCGGTCACGCCTCGATTCTGTTTGCGGATCTCAACCGGGCGAAGCTGCGGGCGAGGAGCCTTGACACGTGCATCTGCGAGACCCCGAGCTCCTGGCTGATCTGGGACTGCGTCAGATTGCTGTAGTAGCGCAGCATCAGGATCCGCTGCTCCCGCTCGGGCAGCTGGACGAGCAGGTGCCGGACCAGATCGCGGTGCTCGACGCCGGCGAGCGCGGGGTCCTCGTAACCGAGCCGGTCGAGCAGCCCGGGCAGCCCGTCGCCCTCCTGCGCCGCCTCCAGGGAGGTGGCGTGGTACGACCGTCCGGCCTCGATGCAGGCGAGCACCTCGTCCTCGCCGATCCGCAGCCGCTCGGCGATCTCGGCGGTGGTGGGGGAGCGGCCGTGCGCGGTCGTGAGGTCCTCCGTGGCCCCGTTCACCTGCACCCACAGCTCGTGCAGCCGGCGCGGCACGTGCACGGTGCGGACGTTGTCGCGGAAGTACCGCTTGATCTCGCCGACCACGGTCGGCATGGCGAAGGTCGGGAACTGCACGCCCCGGTCCGGGTCGAAGCGGTCGATCGCGTTGATCAGGCCGATGGTGCCGACCTGGACGACGTCCTCCATCGGTTCGTTGCGCGAGCGGAAGCGGGCCGCCGCGTACCGCACGAGCGGCAGGTTGGCCTCGATGAGCGCCCCGCGCACCCGGTCGTGCTCGGGGGTGCCCGGCCGCAGGTTCTTGAGCTGCCCGAAGAGCACCTGGGTGAGGGCCCGGGTGTCGGCGCCGCGGCTGCTCCGGTCCCGGGGCCGGGGGGTCTCCGGGGCTTCGCCCCCCTCGTGCTGGGGCGGGACCTGAGGTGCTGTACTGGCCGGCACGTTCACGCCACCCCTTTGGCTGGTGCAGCTGGTCGACTGGTCTTCCAACTGCGGTCAACTCATCCGTCAAAAGCGGTCATAGCATCACAAGACATGTCCACTGTGTGCAAGCACCGCATAACCACGTGTTGAAGGCATGGTGAAGCAAAAAGCGGAGGCCAGAGGCATGCTGGAGGGAAACGCGCGAGACCCCCCGCCCGGACGGCGGGGGGTCTCGAAGGGGAAGGGGGCCGAACGGCCCTGGATCAGCCCTCGAACGGGTAGTCGGCGATCACCCAGGTGGAGAACTCGCGCCAGAGCGCGACGCCCGCCTGGTGCGCCGGGTGGTCGAGGTACCGCTGGAGCGCCTCCAGGTCCTCCACCGCCGAGTTGATCGCGAAGTCGTAGGCGATCGGCCGCTCCGACACGTTCCAGTCGCACTCCCAGAAGCGCAGCTCGGGAACCTGGCCGCCGAGCGCGCGGAAGGCCTCGACGCCGGCGACGACACGCGGGTCGTCCCGCTCGACGCCCTCGTCGAGCTTGAAGAGGACCAGATGGCGGATCACGGAGGGCTCCTAGTTGATGAGTTCGGTCATGAACTCTCCGACACCCTTGGCGGCGCTGGAAAGGCCCTCGAAGCCTATCTGGACCAGCTCGGCGGAGCGGTCGGGGGCGGTGATGATCGCGTACAGCACGAAGACCCCGAACGCGTAGACCGCGACTTTCCTCGCCTGGGACATCGGCCCCTCCCCTCCCCGTACCGTGACCCCGCCTGGGCGGTGGCCACTCTAACCGAGCCTTTATGGACCAAGGGCCCTGCGTCGAGGGTCTTTCGCCGTCCCCCGGACGGGGGTACGCGGAGCAGGATGGAGAGCGGGCCCGGCGGATCTGGCAGGAATCCGCGGGGCCCGAGGAACCGGCCCGCACTGCGGGGTCCGCGCCGCGAGCTTCCCCCCCGACCGCGGCGCAGGGCTTGCCGGACCGGTTCTCGTCGGGGGGAGCGGCTTGTCCCCCCGATGCCGCTCCCCCCGTCCCTACCTCAGGGGCGGGACGAGGACGGCACGCGAAGGGCCCTGGCACACCGCCAGGGCCCTTCGCCGTGCCTCCTCGACCGTGGCCCTGGTCCGTCCTCGGACCGTGCCCTCGGACTCGTCCCGGCCGTGCCTCCGGACTGATCCCGCCCGTGTCTCCGGATCGTGTCTCCGGACCGTCCCGGGGAACGCCGAAGGGCCCGTCGCTTTCGCGTCGGGCCCTTCGTTCTGGCGGTAGCGGAGGGATTTGAACCCTCGGTGAGTTTCCCCACACTCGCTTTCGAGGCGAGCTCCTTCGGCCGCTCGGACACGCTACCGAGAGAGAGCTTAGCCCAAAGTCGCCCAGCCAAGAAATCCGTATCCCCGCCCAGGTCAGCGGGCTCGGAAGAAGGAGGTCAGCATCGCCGCGCACTCCTCGCCGAGCACTCCCCGGACCACCTCGGGGCGGTGGTTGAGGCGGCGGTCGCGGACGAGGTCCCAGAGGGAGCCGGCGGCACCCGCCTTCTCGTCGTCGGCGCCGTAGACGACCCGTTCGACGCGGGACTGGACGAGCGCGCCCGCGCACATCACGCAGGGCTCCAGGGTCACCACGAGGGTGCAGCCGGTCAGCCGCCACTCGCCGGTCGCGGCGGCGGCCCGGCGCAGCGCCAGGAGCTCGGCGTGCGCGGTCGGATCGCCGGTCGCCTCCCGCTCGTTGTGGCCGCGCGAGAGGACCTGGCCGGACGGGGAGAGCACGACCGCGCCGACCGGTACGTCACCGGCCGGCACGGCCGCGTCGGCCTCCGCGAGGGCGAGGCGCATGGCGTCCCGCCAGGAGTCCGGCACGGGGCCGGGTACAGCGGTCGGCACTAGCGCACGGCCTCCAGGATGTCGGAGGCGCCGATGGCGTCGGCGATCTCCCCGAGGGCGTCGTCGGTCAGTCCGAGCAGGGTCCGCTCGGACATGCCGAGGTCGGAGAGGATCCGGCCGTCGCCGAGCGGGCCGGCCGGCGCGATACGGGCGCTGCCGACGGAGGCCTCCTCCTCGTCCCCTTCGGTGGCGGGCTCGGGCTCGCCGTCCTCCGTGCCGTCCAGGTCCGCGAGCTTGTCGAGTTCGTCCAGCTCGCTGTCCGGGTCGTCGTCGCCGAGCAGTTCCGAGGTGAGGATCTCCCCGTACGAGGAGCGGGCCGCGGCCGCCGCGTGGGAGACGTAGACCCGGGGGTCGTCCTCTCCGTCGACGCGGACGACGCCGAACCACGCGTCCTCCTGCTCGATGAAGACGAGGACGGTCTCCCCTTCGTCGGCCGCCGCCTCACGGGCCAGATCGGCCAGGTCCGCCAGCGTCTCCACGTCGTCGAGCTCCGTATCGCTCGCTTCCCACCCGTCTTCGGTGCGCGCGAGCAGTGCGGCGAAGTACACCTGACTCTCCCACTGATCAGAGGTGTGATGATCCGGCGGCGCGCTCCTGAGCCCCGCCCAATCGGCATCGTGACAGAAACGGCGGCCTCAGGAGAGGTCTTCGGCTCTTGCGTCGTGCATCAGTCTGAACCACACCGCGTTCGGGTGGGCGTACGACCCCGGCGCACGGAGGGGGCGCATCGTCCGTGGCCAGGGGCTCACCAACGGAAGGTGCGCATGCGCATGGCCTGTCTCATCCGCGCGGCCCGGGCGCGCCGGGGCTGGACCCGGTCGCGCAGCGCCTTCGCCTCGCCGAGCTCGCGAAGGAACTGGGCGCGGCGCCTGCGGCGCTCCGCGTCGGTCTCCGGCTCTGTCTCCGGCGCCCGGGGCTCCGTTCCGCCCCGGACCTGGCCGGATGTGTTCTTCGGGTCGGGCATCGGCCACACCACCCCATCACTGGGTCCCTGTGCCCCCACCCTGCCCCAGCGGCGCGGGTGCATGCCAGTGGTGGGTGCGAGCGGACGACGGGAGCGCCGAGCGGGGAGGGACGCCGGTGCCGGTCGTGGGCGGGGGCCGGTGCGTGGCGGGCTACTGTGGGGTCATGCGTCTCCACGTCGTCGATCACCCGCTGGTCGCCCACAAGCTCACCACCCTGCGCGACAAGCGCACGGACTCCCCGACCTTCCGCCGGCTCGCCGACGAGCTGGTCACGCTGCTCGCCTACGAGGCGACCAGGGACGTGCGGACCGAGCAGGTCGACATCGAGACCCCCGTCACGCGGACGGCCGGCGTGAAGCTGTCGTACCCGCGTCCCCTGGTCGTTCCGATCCTGCGCGCCGGGCTCGGCATGCTCGACGGCATGGTGCGGCTGCTCCCGACGGCCGAGGTCGGCTTCCTGGGCATGATCCGCAACGAGGAGACGCTGGAGGCGTCGACCTACGCCACCCGGATGCCGGAGGACCTCTCGGGCCGCCAGGTGTACGTGCTCGACCCGATGCTGGCGACCGGCGGCACGCTGGTCGCGGCGATCAAGGAGCTGATCCGGCGCGGCGCGGACGACGTGACGGCCGTGGTGCTGCTCGCCGCCCCGGAGGGCGTCGAGGTCATGGAGCGCGAGCTCGCCGGCACGCCGGTGACGGTCGTGACGGCCTCGGTCGACGAGCGGCTCAACGAGGCCGGCTACATCGTCCCGGGCCTCGGCGACGCCGGCGACCGCATGTACGGCACCGCCGAGTAGGTCCCGGAAGGGGTCAGCAGCGGGTCGGCGCGGGCTTGGGCTTGTTGAGGGCCACCAGCGCCGCGTCCGCCGTCGCCTTGGGCGACAGGTTCTTGAAGGCCGTACCGATGATCAGGTCGACGTCCGCCGTGGTGCGGGCGTCGACCTTCGTCGTGGCGCCGGCGAGCTGGGTGCCGAGGACGGCGAAGGCGCCCTTGGTGGCGGTCGGGGCGCCGAGCAGCACTCCCGCGCCGGGGACCTTCTTGTCGTAGGCGGCGGGCGCGTTCCCGATCTTGCCGATGGCGAAGCCGCGCTTCTTCAGCTCGTCGGCGGTCGCCTTGGCGAGCCCCTTGCGCGGGGTCGCGTTGTAGACGTTCACCGTGACCTGCGCGGGCTTCGGCGGCTTGGCCGCGGCCGAGGCGCTCGGGGCGGGCGCGGGCTTGCAGTCGGCCTGCCTGCCGGCGGTCGTCTTCCGCGTGTCGTCACCGCCGGAGAAGACGTCGACGAGCTGGAGCGTGCCCCAGCCGGCCGCGCCGAGCACGACCACCGCTGCGGCCGAGGCCAGAACGATCCTGCGCCGCCGGTGGGGTCGGCGCATGCGCGGGTAGACATCCCCCGTGATGCGGTACTTTCCGCCCATGCCGGGGGGAGTGAGCATGCTCATGGGCGCAGCGTAATGCCGCCCGTGCGGGATGCCTACTTGATGATCATGTGATCGCGTCCGGATGGGCGCGAACTGCCCCCGAAAGGATCAGCGCGGGGGCCCTGACGGCGGTGACGTCAGTCCAGTTCGAGCACGCGCGCGTGGAGCACCTGGCGCTGCTGGAGGGCCGCGCGGACGGCGCGGTGCAGTCCGTCCTCGAGGTACAGGTCGCCCTGCCACTTCACGACGTGCGCGAAGAGGTCGCCGTAGAAGGTGGAGTCCTCCGCGAGCAGGGTCTCCAGGTCCAGCTGGCCCTTGGTGGTGACGAGCTGGTCGAGGCGGACCGGGCGCGGGGCGACGTCCGCCCACTGCCGGGTGCTTTCCCGGCCGTGGTCGGGATACGGCCGGCCGTTTCCGATGCGCTTGAAGATCACACGGAAAGCCTACCGGGCGAGCGGTCCCCGGCGCAGCCACGAGGGACCGGTGGGATGCTGTCACAGACCACCACATAAGCGACATTGGGGTGCCGCATGGGCGAGGCGGAGCAGCAGGGATCCGAACGGTCCACGCCGGAGCGGGCAGCGCCGGAGCAGCCGGCGGCGCCTCCCGGGCCGGTGGCGGAGATCGCCGCCGGGTACGCCTTCGAGGGGCCCGCGCTCGACCTGGGCGCCGTGCTGTGGGACGGCGCCTGCCACCCGGAGGCTCCCGTACGGATCCCGCTGCCCGTCCTCAACCGGCACGGTCTCGTCGCCGGCGCCACCGGCACCGGCAAGACCAAGACCCTCCAGCTGATCGCCGAGCAGCTCTCCGCGCAGGGCGTCCCGGTCTTCCTCGCCGACGTCAAGGGCGACGTCTCCGGCGTCAGCGCCCCCGGCGAGGACGGCCCGAAGGTGCGCGAGCGGGCCGCGCAGGTCGGCCAGGAGTGGACGCCCACCGGCTTCCCCTGCGCGTTCTACGGCCTCGGCGGCCTCGGCCCCGGCGTCCCGCTCCGGGCCACGGTCACCAGCTTCGGCCCCGTGCTGCTCTCCAAGGTGCTCCAGCTGAACCGCACCCAGGAGCAGTCCCTCGGCCTGATCTTCCACTACGCCGACGCCAAGGGCCTGGAGCTGGTGGACCTCAAGGACCTGCGCGCGGTGGTCGCCTTCCTCGTCTCGGACGTCGGCAAGCCCGAGCTGAAGGGGATCGGCGGGCTGTCGACGACGACCGCCGGGGTGATCCTGCGCGCCCTGACCACCTTCGAGCAGCAGGGCGCGGGCGACTTCTTCGGGGAGCCGGAGTTCGACACGTCGGAGCTCCTGCGGACCGCGGACGACGGGCGGGGGATCGTCTCGGTCCTGGAGCTGCCGGCCGTGCAGCAGCGGCCGCAGCTCTTCTCGACCTTCCTGATGTGGCTGCTCGCGGACCTCTTCCACGACCTGCCGGAGGTCGGGGACCTGGAGAAGCCGAAGCTGGTGTTCTTCTTCGACGAGGCCCACCTCCTCTTCACGGGGGCGTCGAAGGCCTTCCTGGAGTCGATCACGCAGACGGTCCGGCTGATCCGTTCCAAGGGCGTCGGCGTCTTCTTCGTGACCCAGACCCCGAAGGACGTGCCGGCGGACGTCCTCGCCCAGCTCGGCAACCGGGTGCAGCACGCCCTGCGGGCCTTCACGCCGGACGACGCCAAGGCCCTGAAGGCGACGGTGCGGACCTTCCCGGAGTCGGCGTACGACCTGGAGGAGGTGCTGACCTCGCTGGGCACGGGCGAGGCGGTGGTCACCGTACTGAGCGAGCGGGGCGCGCCGACCCCGGTGGCGGTGACCCGGCTGCGGGCGCCGGAGTCGCTGATGGGACCGGTCGACCCGGCGGCGCTCGACGCGGCGGTGAAGGGCTCGCCGCTGTACGGGCGGTACGCGCAGGCGGTGGACCGGGAGTCGGCGTACGAGCGCCTGGCGGCGGACGAGGCGGCGCGCACGGCGGAGGCGGCCCGCGCGGAGGCCGCGAAGGCGGAGGCGGAGGCCGCGAAGACGGGAGCGGCCGGGACGACACGGGCGAGGGCCCCCGAAGAGGAGCCCTCGCTCGTCGAACAGGTCGTCGGCAGCGGGATGTTCAGGTCCCTCGCGCGCTCGGTCGGAACCCAGCTGGGCCGGGAGATCAGCCGCTCGCTCTTCGGGACGGCCCGCCGCCGCAGATAGGACGGCGGCGGCGGCGGGCGGGGGCGGACGGGGGGGGAGACGGAGGGAGACCCTCGGTCGACCCGGCAGACCCGGCAGACCCGGCAGACCCGGCAGGCCCGGTGGGCCCGGTGGGCCCGGGGGATCCGGGGACCCGGCAGGCCCGGTGGACGTGGGGGCCCGTCAGGCCCGGTGGCGCCTACTCGGTGACCTCGTGGTGGTCGTCGTGCAGACCGCCGTCGCTGCCCTCGCCGGTGGTCGGGACGGAGGCGACCGGGCGGCGCAGCGAGGAGATGTCGTGGGCGTAGGTGCCGACGGCGTTGGCGATGACGTCGATGTTCGCGTCGAAGGCCGCGCGGTTGACGTTGGTGATGTCGTCGCCCTCGGCGTGGTAGTTCACGTCGTAGGCGACGCCCGCCTCACCGCCGAACTTGGCGGCCTGCGCCGCGGTCTTGATGCCCTCGGCGCCGGTGAAGGTGCCGCCGGAGGGGATGCCGGCCTTGATGAACGGGCCGTAGTCGGAGCGGCCGCTGAAGTCGGTGCCCTCGTGCGGGAGTCCGCGCCGGTCGAGGAAGTCGGTGATGTCGCGTTCCAGCTGCGCGGAGCCCTCGGGACCCGCGCCCTCGCCGACGCCGTCCGAGTCGTCGCCGTCGTACACGAACAGGCCGTAGTTCGGCGAGGCGATCATGTCGAAGTTGAGGTAGAGCTTGATCTCCTTCTTGTCGAGCGCCGTCAGGTTGGCGACGTAGTGCTCGGAGCCGAGGAGACCGACCTCCTCCGCGGACCACCAGGCGAAGCGGACCTTGTTGCGGACCTTCTCCTTCGACGCGGCGAGCTCCAGGGCGGTCTGGAGGAGGCCGGCGGAGCCCGAGCCGTTGTCGTTGATGCCGGGGCCGTCGGTGACGGAGTCGAGGTGCGCGCCGAGCATCACGGTGTTGGCGGCGTTGCCGCCCTTGGTCTCCGCGATGACGTTGTTGGTGGAGCGCTTCTCCTTGAGCTGGCGGATCTCGTAGGAGAGGTTCACCGGGCCCTTGGCGAGGTCGGCGAGGAGCTGCTCGCCCTCGGCCTGGGAGACGCCGGCGGTCGGGATCTTCCCGGCGTCGGCGTCGCCGAGGGTGCCGGAGAGCAGGCCGGTGGTGTTGTTGTAGACGATCGCGCCGACGGCGCCGGCCGCGGCGGCGTTGGCCTGCTTGGTCGCGAAGGGGCAGACGCCGCGCTTGATCAGGGCGATCTTGCCGGTGAAGGCGCCGGCGGCGAAGTCGCCCGGCTCGCAGCCGGACGAGCCGTCGGCGTCCAGCGGGACGGCGGCCAGGGCGGCGGTGATGCCGCCGACCGGCGTGGACGGCGTGTAGGTCATCGCCCGGACGCCGAGCGTGCGGGGCGCGGCACCGAGGACGGAGGCCTTCTGGGCGAGGGTCTCGGTGTAGATGAAGTCGAACTTCTCGTACGAGACGTTGTAGCCGGCCTTCTTGAGCTGCGCGTACACGTACGCGGCCGAGGCGTCGTGGCCGAGGGAGCCGGCCGCGCGGTGGCCGCCGGCCGAGTCGGCTATCGCCTGGAACTTCTCCAGGTGCCGGAAGGCGTCCGCGCCGGTGGTCTCCCGGACCAGCTTCTTCGCCAGCTTGGCGGCGTCGCGGGCGGGCGCGGCCGCGGGGTCCTTCACGGCGGTGGCCGGAGAGGCGAGGACCAGGGGGGTGGCGAGGGCCGCCGCGGCGATGACGGCCGCGGTACGACGCTGGGTTGCGTTCACGGAAGTCCTTCCCGATGGGGATGAGGTTGAGGGGAAGTTAGCCACGGGAAGGGCGATCTGTGAACACGTCTGGCGCAAATCATGTCAGCTTGAACAGGATTGACATCTGGAATTCTCAATTCCCGGAAGATTTGCCGCTCTTGCCGGACTTCGGGGTCTTGGTCGCCTTCGCCGCGCCGGTGTCGCCGGTGCCCTCGGTGCCCTCGGCGGCCTTGGAGGCTTTCGCCGCCTTGGCGGCCGCCTTCATCTCCTGTTTGTGGGCGCGGACCTTCGCGAGCGAGGCGGGGCCGGTGATGTCGGCGGCCGAGCGGTACGCGCCCTGCTCGCCGTAGGGTCCGGCCGCCTCCCGCCAGCCCGTGGGGCGGACGTCGTACCGCTTGCCGAGGAGGGCGAGGAAGATCTGCGCCTTCTGCTTCCCGAAGCCGGGCAGCGACTGGAGCCGCGCCAGCAGCTCCGTGCCGCTGTCGGCGGTGCGCCAGACGGCCTCGGCGTCGCCGTCGTACTCCTCGACGAGGTACCGGCACAACTGGTGGATCCGCTGGGCCATGGACCCCGGGTAGCGGTGCACGGCCGGTTTCTCCGAGAGCAGCGCGGCGAAGGCCTCGGGGTCCTGGGCGGCGATCTCGTGCGCGTCCAGGTCGTCCCGGCCCATGCGCTCGGCGATGGTGTACGGGCCGGAGAAGGCCCATTCCATCGGGACCTGCTGGTCGAGGAGCATCCCCACGAGCGCGGCGAGCGGCGACCGCCCGAGGAGCGCGTCGGCCTCGGGATGCTGGGCGAGGTGGATCTCGGGGCTCATGTTCCGATGATCCCGCCGGGCGGGTCGGCGCGCCTGGCGGAGACCCCCGGAGGGAGCCCCGGACGCTCCCGGAGGAGCCCCGAGCCCCCGGGTGCTCTCGGAGGAGCCCGAGCCTCCGGGTGCCCCCGCCCGCGTTCTCAGGCGTCCGCGAAGCGTTCCAGTGCCTCGGTGATCAGTCGCCGGGTCTCGCCGCCGCCGAGGTGGCCGGCCTGTTCGACCACGTGGAGTTCGGCGTCCGGCCAGGCGCGGGAGAGCTCCCAGGCGGTGGTGAGGGGCCCTCCCATGTCGAGCCGTCCGTGGACCAGCACGCCGGGGATGCCTGCGAGCCGGTGCGCGTCCCTGATCAGGGCGCCCTCCTCCAGGAAGGCGCCGTGCGCGAAGTAGTGCGAGCAGATCCGGACGAAGGCGAGCCGGGTGTCGTCGACGCGGTCGGTGTACGGGGTCCCCATGCCCTCCATGGACAGGACGGCGTCCTCCCAGGCGCACCAGTCGGCCGCCGCCCGCTCCCGGACGGCCCGGTCGGGGTGGTTCATCCGGGCCGCGTACGCCCCCACCAGGTCCTCCGCGTCGTCCACACCGGCCCGGAACCGCTCGTGCGCCTCGGGGAAGAAGCGGCCGACGCCCTCGTACAGCCAGGCCGTCTCGGAGCGCCGGGTGGTGGTGACGGCGGCGATGACGATCTCGCTCACCCGCCGCGGGTGCGCCTCCGCGTACGCCAGGATCAGCGTCGAGCCCCAGGAGCCGCCGTACAGCAGCCAGCGGTCGATCCCCAGGTGGACGCGGAGCCGTTCCATGTCGGCCACCAGGTGGGCGGTGGTGTTGACGGAGAGGTCGGCGGCCGGGTCGCTCGCGTGCGGGAGGGAGCGCCCGCAGCCGCGCTGGTCGAACTGGACGACCCGGTACTTCTCCGGGTCGAAGAGCCGGGGAGCGGTGGGGGAGGACCCGGAGCCCGGCCCGCCGTGCACGACGAGCGCGGGCTTGCCGTCCGGGTTCCCGTACACGGCGTAGTGGACGCGGTTGCCGTCCCCGACGTCGAGCAGTCCGCTCTCGTACGGGACAGGGACAGGGACAGGGGCGGGAACCGGGGCGGGAACCGCATCCGGCCCCGGGTCCCGCGTCGGCCGGTGGTCCTCGGCCCGGGCGGGGGGCCGGGACGCGGGCGGGGGAGGAGTGTCGGAGCGCATCCGCCCGACGCTACTCGGCGCCGGTGATCCTGGTCTCGGGGTTTTCGCACCAGCGCAGCACCGCGGGCCAGGGCCCGAAGCCGCTGTCGGGGGTGAGGTGGCCGCCGCCCGCGACGAGGTCGAGGTCCAGGCCCAGGGGCGCGCCGTAGTGCAGGTCGGCGCCCTCGGGGCAGTACGTGTCCCCGTCGCCGTACACGAGCCGGGCCGTCACGCCCTGCTCGGCGAGGTCGAGCCCCTCGGCGAAGGCGGCGATCTCCGGGATGCCGGCGGTGACGCCGGGGGAGGGCGGGGCGACGAGCAGCACCCGGTCGGCGTCGGGCCGCCGCGCGCCGGCCCGCAGCCAGAGCAGTACGGACAGGCTGTGCGCGAGGACGACGAACTCGCCCTCGGCCGGCCGCTTCCCGTGCTCGTCGAGGGCCGCGAGCCAGTCGTCGAGGACGGGTGCGTCCGGCTCGGGCAGCTGCGGATAGCGGACCTCGTGCCCGCGGGCCCGCAGCTCCCCGGCGAGCCAGTGCTGCCAGTGGCCGGCGGGCCGGTGGTTCTCGAAGCCGTGGAGGATGAGGAAGGTCTTCGGGGTGGTGGTCATGCGGTGATGGTGAGGCGCGCGGGCCCGCCGGTCCAGAGGGTTCCGAGGGCTGGACGGGGCGCCCGCGGCGTGAACCGCCGCCGCCCCTTCTCCTCCCGTCAGGCCCGTCCTCCCGTCAGGCCCGAAGGCGGAGCAGCTCCCGTACGCCCGCCTTGACCCGCTCGGCGGGCAGGGCCTGCTCCACCGAGAGGTGGTGCATCAGGTCCGGCGAGAAGGGCGCCAGGAGGAGATGGGCGAGGAGGGCGGAGTCGCCGCCGGGCCGGAGCCGGGAGAGCAGCATCGCCACGTGCGTGTGCATCACCTGGTAGGCGCCGCTGTGGTAGCGGGCGCGGGGCGCGGCGGAGTGCGCGGCGAGCAGCAGGGGGCGCTGCTCGGCGACGCGGTCGACGAGCGCGTCGAGGAAGGCGTCGAGCCGCTCGTCGGCGGGGGCGCCCGGGCCGAGCGGCGGCGGCCCGCTCATGTACGCCTCCTGGAACTGGCGCTCGCGGTCGTCGAGGAGCGCCCACAGCAGCTGGGAGACGTCGCCGAAGCGGCGGTAGACGGTGCCGACGCCGATGCCGCTGGCGTGGGCGACCTGGTTCATGGTGACGGCGTCGGGGCCCTGCTCGGCGACGATCCGGGCGGCGGCGTCGAGGATCCGGCGGCGGTTGCGGGCGGCGTCGGCGCGCTCGGAGACGGGCGCGGCGCCGGTACCGGGGCCGGCGTGCGGCCCGGTGCCGGGGGCGGTCGACAGCACGGTGAGCAGTCGCGCGGATCCGTCGCCGTCCGCTGCCGGCGTGCCCGGTGTTCTCGTGCTCATCGGCCCGTTCCTGCCCTTCGTCGCGCCCCCGTCGTCGATGTCCCCGTCCTTCGAGCATACCCGCCCCCCTTGCGAAGCGGATCGCTATCCGCTTACCCTCGGAACGGCTAAACGGAAACCGATCCGCTTATCTGTTCCATTGATCGTGGTCGCGTGCGAGGAGCCCGTCATGTCCGTCAAGGTCGCCGTCGTCTACTACTCGTCCACCGGAGCCGTGCACCAGCTCGCCCAGGCCGTCGCCGAGGGCGCCGAGAAGGCCGGCGCCGAGGTCCGCCTGCGCCGCGTGCCCGAGCTGGCGCCGGACGCCGCGATCGACGCCAACCCGGCCTGGCGAGCCCACGTCGACGCCACCGCGGGCGTCGAGGTAGCCACCCTGGACGACCTGGAGTGGGCGGACGCGTACGCCCTCGGCTCGCCCACCCGCTTCGGCAACGTGGCGGCCCAGCTCAAGCAGTTCGTCGACACCACCGGCGGCCTGTGGCAGCGCGGCGTCATGGCGGACAAGCCCGCCACCGCCTTCATCAGCGCGCACAACCTCCACGGCGGCAACGAGTCCACGCTGCTCGCCCTCTACAACACCTTCCACCACTGGGGCTCGGTCATCGTCTCCCCCGGCTTCACCGACCCGGCCGTCTACGCGGCCGGCGGCAACCCCTACGGCACCGCCCACCCCGCCGCCAACGGCGCCCCCGGCGAGGAGGTCCTGGCCGCCGCGCGCTACCAGGGCACCCGCCTCGCCACCATCGCCAAGCGCCTCAAGGGCCTGGCGGTCGACTGACCCGGCCCGAACGCGGAGCGCGCCCCGGCGGAGGACCTCCACCGGGGCGCGCCCACGTCCAGCGCTCTCAGGCCAGCGACAGGAACAGCTTCTCCAGCCGGGCCCGCATCTTGTCCGGGTCCTCGCCGTCCCGCTTCCCGTTCTCCATCTCGGTCAGGCACTGCTGGAGCCCCGTCGCGATGATCGCGAATCCGGCCCGGTCCAGCGCCCGCGAGGCCGCCGCCAGCTGCGTCACGACCTCCTCGCAGTCGCGCCCCTCCTCGATCATCCGGATCACCCCGGAGATCTGGCCCTGCGCCCGGCGCAGCCGGTTCAGCACGGCCTTCAGCTCCGCGCCCGCGAGATCGAGTTCCACAACCACTCCTCAGCAGATACCCCAGGGGGCAGCCCGACCCCCACCACGAGGATCCCTCCACCCAAGGATGACACCCACCGAACCATTCCCCCGCCCCCCGACCCGGCACCCCGGGGGGACCGGCGGGGCGGGCGGTTCAGGCGGTCCCGGCGGTGGCCTTCGCGCGAGACGGCCGCCGCTGCTCGAACGGGCCGAGGTGGGCGACGACGGAGCCGTAGAACCGGTCGACGGCGTCGTCCACGCTCCGGATGAAGCCGGACTCGGCCGCGCCGCGGGTGTTCCCCATCCCCTTGAAGAGCGAGAGCCGGAAGCCCGCCATCGCCGCGCCGTCCTTCGGCAGCAGGTCACCCGGTTCCGGCCGCAGGCGTTCCAGGGTGCCGCGGGGCCCCGTCCGGCCCTCCACGAGGGTCTCGACGTGGAGGTCGGCCGGTGCGGCCTCCAGGGCGCGGACGAGCCGCTTCGCGACCGCCAGCGGATAACCGCCGGCGGGGGCGGGGAGGTCGACCGACGTACGGATCTTGCCGGTACGGAGGTCCGCCGTGATCGACAGCACCGACTGCGTGCCGTCGATGCGCAGCTCCGCGCCGAGCTTGCCCTCCTCGCAGAGCCGGTCGGCGAGCGCCGCGCGCCGGGACTTCGGGTCGGTGCCCCGCTGCGCGCGCTGCACGGGAAGGGCCTTCTGGCCGAGCTCGCCGCCGAGCCGCAGGCACACCTGCCGGATCAGGCGCTCCCAGCTCTCCACCACCTCGACGGCGCGAGGATCGCCCTGGCAGAGCGTCTCGTCGTCGATGCCGTTGCGCACGGGGACCCAGCTGGCCCCCATGTTCTGGAAGCCGTGGCAGCCCGAGTTCTCGTGCTGGAGGTAGTGGAGCAGTTCCTGGAGCAGCCAGACGTGCGCCGCGTTGCCCACCCCCTCGTGGCGGATCAGCATCTGCGCCTGGTGCGCCACCTCGGCCCAGGAGAGGTGCCAGAGCGAGACCTTGTGCTTGCGGCGCCCGTCCGTCTTCACCTCGACGAGCGGAGTCCCCTCCAGGGCCACGTCGTTCGAGAGCGTGACGACGGCCTCGTAACCGCGCCTCGCCGCGATGTCCATGTAGTTCTGGACCTGCTCGGACTTCAGCGGATTGCCGTTGGTCTTCGTCTCCACGAGCGCGGTCCAGAGCTTGCCCGCCCGCTCCACCCGGATGACGCCGTCCGGCCGCTTCGGAGTGTCGCCGTGCGGGAGGGACACCTCGGTGAAGGTCTGCATCCGGCCCGCCGGGGCCCCGAACCCGGCGGTCAGCCGCCGGCCGAACTCCGGAACCTCGGCCATGACCGAGAGCAGCACCGAGGTCGCCCGCACCTCCCGCTCCCGGTCGCTCTTGTAGGACGGCACCGGGAAGAGCCGCGCGGGCTTCCAGGAGTCGTTCTCCGCCAGGGACTTCTTCGCGGTCCGCGGCAGAGTCACCTTCTTCTTGGCGGTCCTCGTCCCGCGGCGGCGCCCCGCGGCAGGCGGCTCGTCGGACTCCGCGGCGGTGACCCCCGAGGGCGCGGGCGACCCCGCCGGGGCGTCACCGGGGGACGAGGGCGGCGGGGCGGAGAGGGCGTCCGACAGGCCGGAACCGGAGCCGAAGCCCGCGACGGAGCCGGAGACGGAGACGGGGGCGTCGTGCGGCGAGGACGTGGGCTGGGCGGGGATCCCGTCGACGACGGGGACGGCCGCTTCCTCCTCCTCGGCGATGTCGATGCCGAAATCCGTGGCGAGTCCCGAGAGCCCCGTCTCGTACCCCTGCCCGACCGCCCGGAACTTCCACTCGTCGTGGCGCCGGTAGAGCTCTCCGAAGATGAACGCCGTCTCGACCGTGGCGTCCGTGATCGAGAACCCGAGCAGGGCCTCGCCCGACCGGTCCGACAGGGTGAGGCGCAGGTCGTTCAGATCACCGAAGGACGCGCCGCCGTACTGGCTCGCCGCCACCAGGATCCGCTCGACGTCCGCGGGGATCGCCGTGAGGTCCAGACCGATCCGGTCCTCGCTGCCGTTCTCCGTCGGGACCTTGCCGAGGAGCTGGACGCTGCCGTCCTCCGCGGCGGGGTGGTTGTAGAAGTAGAAGTCCGCGTCGCTGCGCACCCTGCCGCTGCCGTCGAGGAGCAGCACCGAGACGTCGGCGTCGCCGTCTCCCGCCGCGCTGCTCCAGCTCAATCCGACGACCACCGATCCCGTGTCCTCGCTCAGCGAGGCAAGGCCGATGTTGGCTCCCTTGGGCAGCTCGTGCACGCGTCCCCCCGGACTCTGCGAAGTGATGTACGCCCCGGGGAACCGTAGCGTCCGCACCCAGAGCTCGGGGAGGGAATGTGAAATTCGGACGACTCCGCGGGCCCCGCCCGCGAACCGAGGCCCGCGGGCCCGGGACCGGCGGAGCGGCCGGAGCCGAGGCCCGCGGGCCCGGACAGGCGGGGCGGCGGGCTCAGGACTGGGAAGGGCCCTGTTCGTCGATGCGGCGGATGACGACCGGGTACTCCGGGGCGCCCTCGGGCTGGGGGCAGCGGGCCACGCGGGCGGCGATCTCCGTCACCCGGTCGAGGCTCTCGCACTCCAGGACCCAGTAGCCGGCCAGGACCTCCTTGGTCTCGGCGTACGGGCCGTCGGTCACCACCGGGCGGCCGTCGGCGTCCAGTGAGACGTGCCGGGTCTCGCCCGGGTCGGCCAGGCCCTGCCCGTCGAGCATCTCGCCGCTCTCCAGCAGCTCCTTGTTGAGCGTGTTCATGAAGTCGAACATGGCCGTCAGGGACTCCTTGTCCCAGGCCGGGCTGTGCGCCGAGCCGCGCCCGGACATCGCCTCGTAGTCGGCGTGCGAGCCCTGGACCATCACGAGGTACTTCATGGTGTCCTCCGCATGCGTGCGTGCCGTGTGAACCTCTCTCGAAGGTGGGTCGGAACCGGCCTGCAGATCTCGACACCGCGCGGGCGACCCATCGAAATCCCACGGTAATCACCCGACCGCCCCATGATGTCCGCTGTGCCGTCCTTCACCTTTGCCGCCGCGTTCATCACGTTCTTCTCCGTCGTCGGACCGCCGAAGGTGCTCCTCTCCTTCGCCGGCCTGGCCCAGGTCCACCCGGTGCGGCAGCTCCGCACCATCGCCCTGATCTCCTCCGCCGCGGCCGTCGTCGTCGGCATCGTCACCGGCAGCACGGCCCCCTGGCTGCTCGACCTCTTCCACATCAGCACCCCGGCCCTCCAGCTGGCGGGCGGCGTCATCTTCTTCATCTACGCCGTCGGCCTCGTCCTGGGCGTGCACCTCGGCTCCGACGGCCCGCACGACGACTCGCCCGACACCGTCAGCGGCGTCCGCGAACTCCTCATGCCGTACGTCGTCAGCCCCCTCGCCATGACCGCCCTGCTCATCGAGGCGGCCGCCCGCGACTCGATCGGCTGGCGGTCCACCGTCGTCGGCGCGTACATGACCGTCATCGCGCTCGACGTCGTCTGCGTCCTGCTCCTCGCCCCGATCCTGCGCCGCACCCACCACGCCACCATCGCGCTCCTCGGGCGGCTCCTCGGCCTGCTGCTCGCCGCGGTCGGCGTGGACCTCGTCCTCGACGGCCTCTCCGAGCTGGGCGTACCGGGCCTGGACCGGTACCACTAGGGGCCACTAGGGGCCACTAGGGGCTCACGCGTCGAGGAAGTACGTCACCGTCCGCACGAAGCCGGGTCGGCCGCCCGCGTTCCCCTTCGCTCCGCCGCCGGGCACGGGCACCGCAGCCGGGCAAGGCCCCCGGCCGCCGGGCACCCACACCGCCGACCGCCCGGCGCTCCTCGCGGTGGGCGGCGCCGAGCGGTTCGCCTCCGGACCGAGTGGTTCGCCCTTGGTCGAGTGGTCCGCCCCGGGTGGCCGTTGCAGCCGCGGCCGGCCGTTCCATCCGCTCCGTCCCCCGTGTCGCCGCGCCGCCCCTCAGCCGTCGGACGCGGCCCGCTCCTCCAACGGGCGCCGTCGCAGCGCCGGTTCGGTCAAGGACGGCGGTCGCCAGACCCCGTCGGCGCGGTAGGCGTCCGTCCCCGGCGGCACGATCGCGTCGATGCGGTCGAGCACCGCGTCGTCGAGGACGAGCGAGGCGCCCTTCAGCAGCCCGTCCAGCTGCTCCATGGTCCGGGGCCCGAGGATCACGGAGGTGACGGCCGGATGCGCGGCGGCGAAGGCGACCGCGAGCTCGGGCAGCGAGCAGCCGATCTCCTCGGCGAGCAGCGCGAGTTGCTCGACGAGGTCGAGCTTCGCCGCGTTCTCCGGCAGCGCCGGGTCGAAGCGGTGCGGGGTGATCGCCGCCCGCCCCCGCGACATGTCCACCGGACGCCCCTTGCGGAACGCCCCCGAGAGGTAGCCGGAGGCGAGCGGCGCCCAGGTCAGGACGCCCATCCCGTACCGCTGCGCCACCGGCAGCACCGCCGTCTCCACCCCGCGGGCGAGCAGCGAGTACGGCGGCTGCTCGGTCCGGAACCGCCGCAGCCCGCGCCGCTCGGCGACCGCGTGCGCCTCCACGATCCGGTCGGCGGGGAAGGTCGAGCACCCGAAGGCCCTGATCTTCCCCTGGGAGACGAGGTCGCCGAGGACGTCGAGGGTCTCCTCGATGTCGGTGCGGTGATCGGGCCGGTGCACCTGGTACAGGTCGATCCGGTCCGTCCCGAGCCGCGCCAGGCTGGCCTCGACGGCCCGCACGATCCAGCGCCGCGAGAGCCCGCCCCTCGCGGGCCCGTCGCCGCCGACGGGGAAGTACACCTTCGTCGCGAGCACGGTCTCGTCGCGGCGGCGCGGGTCGCGCAGCGCCTTCCCGACGATCTCCTCGGACTCGCCGGCCGAGTACATGTCGGCGGTGTCGACGAAGTTGATCCCCCGGTCGAGGGCGGAGTGGATGATCCGTACGGCGTCCTGGTGGTCGGGGTTGCCGACCGCCCCGAACATCATGGTGCCGAGGCAGTAGGTGCTGACTTCGATCCCGGTCCCGCCGAGTACCCGATAGCGCATGCGCCGCACCCTAGGGGTTGGAGCGGACTCCAACGCAAGCCCCCGGGCGCCACCGGCTACCGCCGCGCGCGGTCCACCTCCCGGAGGAACGCCACCACTGCCCCGTACACCTCTTCCGGCCGCTCCAGATGCACGTCGTGCCCGGCCCCCGGCAGACAGACGCCGCGCAGCGCGGGCTGCCGCCCCGCCATCCCGTCCCACTGCTCCGCGTCGATGATCCCGTGCTGTCCGAGCACCGCGAGCAGCGGTACGTCGACGGCGTCCCACTCCTCCCACCAGGAACGGACGGCGTTCTCGTCGAGCGAGGCGGCCAGCACCTCGGCGTCGAACCGGGGCCACCACCCGCCGTCGCGCCGTTCGAGCCCGGAGGCCCAGCCCTCCCCGACGGCCCCGCCGCCGAAGTACGAGACGGCCGCCTCCCGGCCGGCGAAGGGCACCGGCCACCCGCGCAGCCACCCGGCGACCCCCGCCACGTCCTCGGGCGTGGACCCGGCGGGCCCGGCCTCCACCAGGACGGCGCCGGCGATCCGCGGATGCCGCCGGGCGGCGGCGAGCAGCGCGGCGTGCCCGCCGTAGGACTGCCCGACGAGCACGAAGCCCCGCTCCCCGCGCCCGTACCCGCCTTCGTACCCGCGTCCGTCCCGACTCCCGTGTCTGTCCGGGCCCCCGTACCCGCGTCCGTCCCGGTCCCCGTCTCCGTCCGGGCCCCCGAACCCGCGCCCGTCCCCGCTCCCGCGCCCGACCCCGTCTCCGCCTTCGTCCCGCCCGAACTCCTCGACGACCCCGAGCACGTCGTCGACGTACGCCTTCCGGGACACGTCCGCCGGGGCCCGCTCGCTCCTCCCGTGGCCCCGCTGGTCGAGCGCGAGCACGCGGTACCCGTCCCGGCGGAGCGACCGGGCGAGCCCGTCCCACTCCCCGCAGTGCCCGGCGAGCCCGTGGAGGAGCAGCACCCCGGCCCCGTCGCCGCCCCAGTCGCGCACGGACAGCCGGACGCCGCCACGCGTGAACTCCCGAGTGACGTACGCCACATCTGGCTCGGTCACATTCATCCCCCGCCCTCCGTCAACCCCATGAAAGCCCGGAGAGAACCCCCGAACACACCACGGAGAATCACATGAACCCCCGCCTCAACCTCTTCGCCAGCCCCGTCGCCGGCAAGGTCGTCAAGCACCTCGCGTCGGCCGGCTTCGCGATCCCGGACGCGGTGCTCCCGCACAGCACCCAGGAACTCGTGAAGATCCGCGCGAGCCAGATCAACGGCTGCGGCTTCTGCCTCGACATGCACACCAAGGACGCCGCCGCGGCCGGCGAGACGGCCCTGCGGCTCCACATGGTCGCCGCGTGGCGCGAGGCCACGGTCTACACGGACGCCGAGCGCGCTGCCCTCGAACTCACCGAGCAGGGCACCCGCCTCGCCGACCACCACACCGGCGTCACCGACGCCGCCTGGGAGAACGCGGCCAAGCACTACGACGAGGAGCAGCTCGCCGCCCTGGTCTCGCTGATCGCCCTCATCAACGCCTTCAACCGCCTCAACGTCATGGCGCGGACGCCGGCCGGCGACTACGTCCCCGGCCAGTTCTCCTGACGGCCTACTTCCCGTCCTCGGCCCGCACATGAGCCACCAGCGCGTTGGCGTGCCCGTGCCCGAGACCGTGCTCCCCCTTCAGCCAGGCGACGAGCTCCATGTGCTTGTCGAGCGGTGAGGAGCGGATCACCTCGAACCACTCGGACACGGGCCGCCCGTACTTCTTCTCGATGGAGGGGAAGTAGCTGGCGGGGCCCTTGGGGGCGGGTGCGGTGGACACGATGACCTCCGGAACTAGCGGAACGGAACGGAACAGAACGCAATCGAAACGTATGCGCACCCATGAAGACCCCGCTGCCCCCGGAAACTCATCGCCGAGGGTGAGTACGCCCTCCGCTCCCGCGCCTCACCGGAGGCAGGCCCAGGAGCGAGGGCCTCACACCGTCACCCGCTGGGCGAGGACGCCGTCCACCATCACGTACCGGGTGTCGGCCCGCGCGGCCACGTCCGGGTCGTGGGTGGCGACCACCACCGCCGTGTCCAGCTCTCGCGCGAGGCGCAGGAACTCCTTCAGGACCGTCTGCGCGTCGGCGCTGTCGAGAGCTCCGCTCGGCTCGTCCGCGAAGACCACGTCAGGCTGGTGGACGAGCGCCCGCGCGACGGCGATCCGCCGGCGCTGCCCACCGGACAGCCCGGCCACCCGGCGCCGGAGCAGGTCGTCCATCCCCAGCCGCCCGAGGACGCGCGCCGCCGCCGCGTGCGCCCGGTCCTTCGCGACCCCTGCCAGGCGGAGGGGCAGCGCGGCGTTCTCCTCCACGGTCAGTTCGTCGAGCAGCTCCCCGTACGGGACGACGAAGCCGATCCGCTCCCGGCGCAGGGCGTTCAGGTCGGCGTCGGACAGCGACGACAGCCGCACCCCGTCGAAGGTGACCGTGCCGTTCGCGGGCGGCAGCACACCCGCGAGGCAGTACAGCAGCGAGGACTTCCCGGAGCCGCTGCCGCCCGTGATCGCCGCCACCTCACCACGCGCGAGCGAGAAGTCCGCGCCGTTGACGGCCTGCTGTTCTCCGTAGAAGAAGTCCACGCCCTCGGCGCGGAGGATGAGGTCCACGTGCTGGGCCTTCCTGCGATAAGGGGAGCCGCCGAGCACGGGCCCCCTCGGGCGGTCGAGGGCAGCGAAGGAACTCCCGGAGCCGCGAGCAGTCGTCCGGCGGGAGGGATCCCTGAGCCCCGGCAGGCCGGATCGCCACCTGATCGGTCACGGGCACCGCCGGCCCCCCGACGACCGCCGCAGTGATCGACTCCTCCAACTGGCCCATGGAGCACTCCTCATGGCTGGGATCGACGGGTCGTCGCAGAACGTATCGGCTGCACTGCGCCCGGAACGTGGCAGGAACGTCATTTCGACCGGACCACCGCCCGATCCGGTGACCGGAAGAACGGAAGAGGGTCAGGGCCCGTAGGGGTGTCCGCCCGCACATCCCTGACGCACGTTCGATCGGACGCCGTGCGCCGGACGCCGTGCGCCGGACGCCGTGCGCCGGACGCCGTGCGCCGGACGCCGGACGGCAACGGTGACCAAGGCATCGACCCCGGAACGACGAAGGTCCCGACCGCGCGGCGGTCGGGACCTTCGTACGTCCTGCTGGGCGCTGGCGGAGGATACGAGATTCGAACTCGTGAGGGGTTGCCCTCCGACTCGCTTTCGACTGTCCGTGGGATGCCGCCGGCGTTCGCAAGGGTTCATGCGGCAGCCGGACGGGAAGCGCGAACGGCGGTGAACCCTGGTTATCACCAGCGCATTGGACAAAGAAGGAGGGCAAAGAGGGGTGCCGTCCGCATCCTCCGTGGCTTACTGCCTGACGTGCGGAAGGGACTTCCGGGTGTGGCTGGTCTGACGTAGAGAGCGATTGCCGCAGTCGCATTTGAGCAAAGTATCTATGCACCTCAGTTGACGGATCGCCTGCTGCGGCAAGGAAAGTTGACGATTCTGCCCACCTCGGTTGACCGTCTGACGGGGCGTCCGATAGCGTCTCAATAGATGATGATGCGTCAAAATGACGCATGGTTGGGGGGAATAACTCATGGCCATTCCCAAGTCTCTGAAGCCGGTCACCACCGGCCTGCCCGTCGACCTCCGGGAGATTCGTAAGGGGGTTATGGCGAACGGCGTCATCGACTGTGAGAACCTGCTCGCCATCGTCAACGACCCCCAGGAGGTCGAGGACGCGACCAAGCGCGCCCAGAAGGCCGGACAGCCGGTCAGCGAGTACGCCCGTACGCGTGCCGAGATCCAGAGGCTCATCGGCACGGCAGGCAGTAAAAAGGCCAAGAACGTCGGCGAGTACGCCGATTACATCGCGGCTGGCCTGCGGGGGGACTACGGCGAAGGCTGGTCGCTGCCGCAGATCACGTTGTGGTCGCCGCGTCCGCTGGTCATCTCTGAGGAGGGCTCGTCGGCCCTGCCTATCAAGGACGGCCTCTACGCTCTCGACAGCGAGACCCAGGTCACTGCCTGGCACCGGATCAAGAGGAACCCGGCTGCGTTCGAGCTGGAGGAAGACTTCGACTTTGGCGCGATCCCGCTGTCATTCGAGATCTTCCACGGCATCAGTACCATCGCCGCCCGCCAGATCTTCCACGACCGCAACCTGAAGGGCGTTCCGGTCGACAAGTCCTTGGCCATGTCGATGGATGGGCGGGACTTCGGCACGACCGTGACGCGCAAGTTGATGGAGTCACTGAAGGTGTCGGTCGATGAGACCACGGTCCCGCTGTCCAACCTGATCCTCACCGGCAAGCGTCAGGTGTCGGACAAGGCTCCGGAGTGGATGACGTTGTCGGTCCTGCGGACTCTCATCTCCACGGCCATGCTCGGTAAGGCTGGCATCCATGCCGCGTCGACCGGCATCGAGCACGAGGACATTCCCGCTGACTCCAACGGCGACCGCCCGGACAAGCTTGTCGTCCAGCGTGAGGTCATGGAGACCGTAGGTGAGTTCCTTCAAGAGAACGCCGCACTCTTCCACGCCAAGACTGCCATCACCGCCCCTGCAGTCGTGGCCGGCCTCGGTGCGACCATGAACCGGACGATGTCCTGGAGCACGGACCCCCTGCCCGACGGCGTCACCCTGGAGCGCCTGCTGGAGGGCATCCAGTGGGAACGTGAGGCGAAGTACTGGAGCGGCATCGCCGCCAAGGAAACCGGGCGGGGCGTGTCCTGGGCCGGTGGCGCCCGCGACTCTGGGCACAAGGTCTACGACGCGTTGAACCACCCTGAGAGTGCTGCGGGTAAGCAGATCCGCGGACGGTTCTAGTTCCGATGCCGCGAAACGCGCGTACGCCTGCCGGAGCGGCGATGCAAGCATAGGTTTCGATTACCGCAGGTGATGGCCCCTGACCAGGAACTCGTGGTCAGGGGCCATCACCTTTCCGCGCACGAACGACACAGGTTGGGGAATGCCTAAGCGGTGGCGAGGGCGCCCCATCTGCGCTGGGCCGACAGCGCGCCGTCGATGACGGCCTCGCCCTGGCCTCCGTCGCCCTTACGGGACGGCGTGGTGGATCGGCCGCAACACCACCCAGCGGTGCCGCCGGCACTCCGCCATCACGGTGGCGGCCGGGTCGGCGTGGCTGACCGGCGCCTGCCTGGCCGGACCGACGGCCGGGCCACTGGACGACCCGTTCCTCATGGGCGTGCCCGTGGTCGCGCTGTCGTGGGACGTGCGCATGGTCATGCGCCGCACCGACGGCCCGGCGGCCGAAGCGGCGGGGGCAAGGGTCCCGTGGACGAAGATCAGGACAACGGGGCCTGACGGTAACGACGAAGGGCCCCGCTGGTAACCAGCGGGGCCCTTCGTTCGCCTGTTCAGGCGGCTGCGGAGGATACGAGATTCGAACTCGTGAGGGGTTGCCCCCAACACGCTTTCCAAGCGTGCGCCCTAGGCCTCTAGGCGAATCCTCCGTGGAGAACATTACATGACCGCGGAGGGTGCTCGCGAACGTGATCCACGAGGGGGAGGGGGAGGGGAGGAGGTCGGGTGGGAGGGGGCTGATGTGGGGGTTCGGATCGGGTACGCTGGGCGGAGCCCCTCACGCGGCGCTATCTGACTGAACTCCCCCAGGGCCGGAAGGCAGCAAGGGTAGGTCGGCTCTGGCGGGTGCGTGGGGGGCGCTTGCGTTCCCGGCGACGGTGGTCGGTGGCCGTCGATGCCTGGCGGCCGGTGGGCGCCTGGCGGGCCGTGCGTTCCCAGCGGTCTGTGGCCCGGGGCCGGAGACCGGAGGCCCGCGCGTTCGCCGGTGGCCCGGTGGTCCGGTGGCCCGGCAGGGGCGAGGTTCGCCGTCCCGGCAGGGCCGGTGTCGCGGTGGTTCCCGGTGGTCGTGGGGGGCGGGCGGTTTTCCCGGGTTGTCGGTGGGCGCCTATAACCTCGTATACGTGTCGTCTCTCGCGCTGTACCGCCGCTACCGCCCCGAGTCCTTCGCCGAGGTCATCGGGCAGGAGCATGTCACCGACCCGTTGCAGCAGGCCCTGCGGAACAACCGGGTCAATCACGCGTACCTGTTCAGCGGGCCCCGCGGGTGCGGCAAGACGACCAGTGCGCGGATCCTCGCGCGGTGCCTGAACTGCGAGCAGGGGCCGACGCCGACGCCGTGCGGCGAGTGCCAGTCCTGTCGGGACCTGGCGCGCAACGGACCGGGGTCCATCGACGTCATCGAGATCGACGCCGCCTCGCACGGTGGTGTCGACGACGCCCGTGACCTGCGGGAGAAGGCCTTCTTCGGGCCCGCCTCCAGCCGCTACAAGATCTACATCATCGACGAGGCCCACATGGTCACCTCGGCGGGGTTCAACGCCCTGCTGAAGGTGGTCGAGGAGCCGCCGGAGCACCTCAAGTTCATCTTCGCCACGACCGAGCCCGAGAAGGTCATCGGGACCATCCGGTCGCGGACCCACCACTACCCGTTCCGGCTCGTGCCGCCCGGCACCCTCCGCGAGTACCTCGGCGAGGTGTGCGGGCGCGAGGGGATCCCCGTCGAGGACGGCGTGCTGCCGCTCGTGGTGCGCGCCGGCGCCGGGTCCGTGCGTGACTCGATGTCCGTGATGGACCAGCTCCTCGCCGGCGCGGGCGAGGACGGTGTGACGTATGCCATGGCCACCTCGCTCCTCGGTTACACGGACGGCTCGCTCCTCGACTCCGTCGTCGACGCCTTCGCCTCGGGCGACGGCGCCGCCGCCTTCGAGGTCGTCGACCGGGTCATCGAGGGGGGCAACGACCCCCGCCGGTTCGTCGCCGACCTCCTGGAGCGGCTGCGGGACCTCGTGATCCTGGCCGCCGTGCCCGACGCCGGCGAGAAGGGGCTCATCGACGCGCCCGCCGACGTGGTGGAGCGGATGCAGGCGCAGGCGTCGGTGTTCGGCGCCGCCGAGCTGAGCCGCGCCGCCGACCTCGTCAACGAGGGGCTCACCGAGATGCGCGGCGCCACCTCGCCGCGCCTCCAGCTGGAGCTGATCTGCGCGCGCGTGCTGCTGCCCGCCGCCTTCGACGACGAGCGGTCGCTGCTCGCCCGGCTCGACCGGCTGGAGCGCGGCGCCCAGAACGCCCAGGCCGCCGCCGTCTTCACACCGGCCCCGCCCGCCGGGCCGTCGATGGGGTACGTCCCCGGGCCCGACGCCCATACGCCGATCGCCCCGCCGCCCCTGCCGCCGAGCCCGGCCCCGGCCGCCCCCGCGCCGACCCAGCCGCAGTCCCAGCCCCAGCCGCACGCCCCGTCCCAGGCCCCGGCCCCGGCTCAGTCGGCGCCGGCCGACGCCTCGCGGCCCGGTGCCTGGCCGGGGGCAGCGCGGCCCGGCGGGTGGCCGACCGCCGGCGCCCCGGCTCCCGCCGCGCCCGCGCCCGCTGCCGCGCCCGCGCCTTCTCCGGCCCCCGCCGCCGCGCCCGGCGGCGGCGACATGGCCGCCGGTGCCGGTCAGGTGCGGAACATGTGGCCGTCCATCCTCGAAGCGGTCAAGAACCGGCGCCGCTTCACGTGGATCCTCCTGAGCCAGAACGCGCAGGTCGCCGGCTTCGACGGCACCACGCTGCAGATCGGCTTCCTCAACGCGGGCGCGCGGGACAACTTCGCGAGCAGCGGCAGCGAGGAGGTCCTCAAGGCCGCGCTCGCCGAGCAGTTCAACGTGCAGTGGAAGATCGAGGCGATCGTCGACCCGTCGGGCGGCTCCGCGCCCCCGCCCGGGGCCGGCAGCCCCGGGGGCAACTTCTCCGGTGGCGGCGGCTTCGGAGGCGGAGGCGGCGGTGGCTTCGGGGGAGGCGGCGGCTTCGGAGGCGGAGGCGGCGGCCGGCCCCCCGCCCCGCCCGCGTCCTCCCCCGCCCCGGCCGCCGCGCCCGCTCCCGTCCAGGCGCAGGCTCCGGCGCGGCCCGCCCCGCAGGCGGCGCCCGCGCAGGCCCCGGCGCCCGGCCCCGTACAGCAGCGGTCGCCGCAGCCGCCGCCCGTGGCGCCCGAGGACGACGTGCCGGAGGAGGACGATCCGGACCTCGTGGAGTCGGCGCTCTCCGGGCACGAGCTGATCGTGCGCGAGCTCGGCGCCACCGTTGTGGAGGAATACACGAACGACTAGGGCCGTCTCGCTCGGTGGCCCGCACAAGGACCTTCCCGGTCGGCGGGCTACCCTGGCTGGCGTGAAGGTCCTCGTCATCGGCGGCGGCGCCCGCGAACATGCCCTGTGCCGCTCTCTCTCCCTCGATCCCGACGTCACCGCTCTGCACTGCGCGCCCGGCAACGCCGGAATCGCCGGGGTCGCCGAGCTGCACGCCGTCGACCAGCTGGACGGCGGCGCGGTCGCCGCGCTCGCCACCGAGCTCGGCGCCGACCTGGTCGTCGTCGGCCCAGAGGCCCCGCTCGTCGCCGGTGTCGCCGACGCCGTCCGCGCCGTCGGCATCCCCGTCTTCGGCCCGTCCAAGGAGGCGGCGGAGCTGGAGGGCTCCAAGGCGTTCGCCAAGGACGTCATGGCCGGCGCCGGCGTGCCGACCGCCCGCAGCTACGTCTGCACCACCCCCGCCGAGATCGACGAGGCCCTCGACGCCTTCGGCGCGCCGTACGTCGTCAAGGACGACGGTCTCGCCGCCGGCAAGGGCGTCGTCGTCACCGACGACGTCGAGGCGGCCCGCGCCCACGCGCTCGCCTGCGACCGCGTGGTCATCGAGGAGTACCTGGACGGCCCCGAGGTCTCCCTCTTCGCGATCACCGACGGCACCACCGTCCTCCCGCTCCAGCCCGCGCAGGACTTCAAGCGCGCGCTCGACGGCGACGAGGGCCCCAACACCGGTGGCATGGGCGCCTACTCGCCGCTGCCGTGGGCGGACCCGAAGCTGGTCGACGAGGTCATGGAGACCGTCCTCCAGCCGACCGTCGACGAGCTGCGCCGCCGCGGCACCCCCTTCTCCGGCCTGCTGTACGCCGGTCTGGCGATCACCCGCCGCGGGGTCCGGGTCATCGAGTTCAACGCCCGCTTCGGCGACCCCGAGACGCAGGTCGTCCTGGCCCGCCTGAAGACCCCGCTCGCCGGCGTCCTGCTGCGCGCCGCCCAGGGCACCCTCGCCGACCAGCCCCCGCTGGCCTGGCGCGACGAGGCCGCCGTGACCGTGGTCGTCGCCTCCCACAACTACCCGGGCACCCCGCGCACCGGCGACCCCATCGAGGGCCTCGCCGAGGTCGTGGAGCAGGACGCCCCGCACGCGTACGTGCTCCACGCGGGCACCAGGCGGGACGGCGACGCGGTCGTCAGCGCGGGCGGCCGGGTGCTGTCCGTGACCGCCACCGGTTCGGACCTGGCCGAGGCCCGCGAGCGCGCCTACGCGGCAGTCGGCCGCATCCGCCTTGACGGTGCGCAGCACCGTACGGACATCGCGCTCAAGGCCGCCCAGGGCTGATCCGTACCGGAGCGGGAGCGCGGCCGGGAAGTCAAGCGACCGGCCGCGCCACCGGCACCACCTTTACCCAAAGCCATTCGATCGAGTGACGGCTCGGCCATCTGGATGACGCCCGCCGAAGCCCCAACTAGGGTGCGGCGCAGGCGTTCCGGCACTTGGCCCACCGACATTGCGATGTCGGTGGCGGGTGCCACAGTGGGGGAGTGAGCAACACCGCCACGGGTAGTCCCGTCCAGGACGGGGAGAGGGGGTGAGGTACGGCGTGTCCGGCAGCGGCTTCGGAAACGGCGGCAGCGACAGCGGCCTCGGCGAGGAGTGGGGTGTGCGGGCCGCGCGCTCCCGCGCCCTCGCCATCCTGCGCGTGCGCGGACGGGCGCTCGGCGCCGCCATCCTCCCCGCCGCGGTCGCCGTCGTGCTGTACGCGGGCGAGGTCACCGGCCACTTCACGGGGGCGGGTTGGGCCACCGCCCGCTGGACCGTCACCGTCCTCGCGGTCCTCGTCCTGCTGGCCGCCGCGGCCGTCGCGCTCGTCGTCGCCCGCGCCCGCCCGGCCGTGACGCCGACGGTGGAGCTCACCGAGGCCGCCGCCCCCGACCTCCACCGCCTCGTGCGGGACCTCGCCGACCGGCTCGACGTGCCCGCGCCCGCCGCGATAGCCCTGACCCCGGACTGCGACAGCTGGCTGGAGGACCGCTCGCACCGGGTGCACCGGCAGGCCGGCGCGGCCGGCTCGCCGGTCCTCGTCATAGGCTCCCCGTTCCTGTGGTGGATGCGGGTCGCCGAGCTGCGCGCGGTCCTCGCGCCGGTCGTCGCCGGCACCGGACCGGCCGCCGACCCCGACATAGCCGCCGCCCGCCGCTTCGTGCGCGGCCTCGACGCCGCCGCCGTCGTGGCGGACGCGCCCGACCTCGGCCCGCTGCGCCGGCTCGGCGCCCGGGGCGTCGGGCGGGTGGCCCGGCTGCTCCTGCGGGCCTGCGGCACGCACGCCGCCGAGATGGAGCGCGGCGTCGCCGCCGCCGGATCCGAGCGGGCCCAGGCCGTGGACCAGGGGACCCGGATCGTCGCGCAGGAGCAGGTGGGGCTCGCGTACGCGGGCTGGGACCGGCTCCTCACCCGGGTCGCGCTGCCCGCCTGGCGGATGGGCCGCTGGCCGTCCGGGCTCGACGCGGGCGTGGTCTCCGCCCTCACCGAACTCTCCCGCCGCGACCGGCTCGCGGAGGGGTACTCCTCCCGGCTCGGCGAGCGCCCGGCCTGCGACCTCTTGGAGGAGCCCGGGGCCGTGGACGAGGCGGCCTCGCTGCTCGCCGCCCGGCTCTTCCACGGCGGCCCCGCCGAGGCGGGCCCGGACTGGGCGCCGGTCGAATGGAGCCGTTACCCGGAGGAGGTAGTCGACCGGAAGTGGCGGGCGGACGCGGCCCGGCTCCACGACGTCCTCGACCGGCTGGCGGCCACCGAGGACCCCGAGGCGGCCGACGCGGCGCAGGCCCCGACGCTCACCCGCGTCCTCACCCACCTGACGACCACCCCGGCCGAGCACCCGGCACCGTCGCGGTCCGCCCACCCGGCGCGCCTGACACCCACGAAGGACGAGGCCGACCTGTCGACGGTCGCGGACGGGGACGCCCCGCGGCTCGCGGCGGACGAGGCCGACCTGTCGACGGTCGCGGACGGGGATGACCCGAAGCCCGCGGCGGACGAGGCCGACCTGTCGACGGTCGCGGACGGGGATGACCCGAAGCCCGCGGCGGACGAGGCCGACCTGCCGACGGCCGCGGGCGAGGACGACCCGAAGCCCGCGGCGGGCGCGCACGCCCCCGCGCCGGTGGTGGAGGAGCACACCCCCGCGCCGGGGGCGGACGGGCACGCCCCTGTGCCGGTCCCGGACGAGGGCGACCCCGTGCCGGTCCTGGACGAGGACTACTCGGATCCGGTCGCGGACGGGCACGCCCCCGTGCCGATGGGGGACGAGGACGACCCGGTTCCGGTCGCGGACGAGGACTACCCGGTCTCCGCCGAGGACGAGATCCGCAACCCCGCCGCCGACACGCTCGCCGCCGCGCTCAGCGCCCGGGTGGCGCGCGAGGACGCCGAGTGGGAGGCCCGGGTCACCGCCGACGCCGCGGGCTTCTCCGGCCCGGACGGCCCCTGGCCCCTCTGCCCGCTGGTCCCGCCGCGTACCGGCCGCGACCTGCTCGCCGACCACGTCACCGCGCTGGTCTGCTGCGCCGCCGTCGACACCACCGGCGCCGCCCCAGGACTGGACTGGCTCGACGGCCCCGCTCTGCTGGTGGACGGCGTCCGGGCCACGGACCTCACTCCGCACGTCCTCGCGCTGGTGGAGGACGGGGACCCGGCCCCCCTGCGGGCCTGGCTGGCCACGACGGGGGTACGCCCGGAGAAGCCGGTCCGTCTCCTCTGACCGGTCGGGTCCGAGCTACCGGACGGTCGTGTTCCACCTTTGCCGATTCACGACGAACGGTGACGGTCCGCGTGCGTTATGTGATGTGCTGGGGAATGGCACTGACAGGGGCATACCCGGGGGCAGGGGCCGTCGGCACCGGCCGGGGGAGACGAGGGAGGGCGCGGCATGGGGGCGGAGCAGATCAGGCGCTGGGAGTCGGGTGCGTTCGCGCACGCCGTCTCCGATCCCTTCGGGCAGGGTCCGCTGCCCTGGCTGCGCGGGTCGGACAACTACTTCGACGACACCGGGCAGCTGGTGCCCTGGTACGCGGACGAGACCCTGGCCCGGGGCGGCGCCGGAGGCCCCCGGACGGCCGACGACGTGCGCCGGCAGATCAAGGGCTTCGCGTCCGGCGGTGCCGTCGCGCCCGGCGAGTCGATCGACTTCCACGTCACGGTGGACCCGCCGCAGCCGTTCTCGGTCGACGTGTACCGGATCGGGCACTACGGCGGCGACGGCGCCGCGAAGATCACCACGAGCCCGCGGCTCTCCGGGATCGTCCAGCCGCCCCCGCTCACCGCCGACCGCACGGTCTCCTGCCACCACTGGTGGCAGTCCTGGCGGCTCCAGGTCCCCAGCTACTGGACGATCGGCGCGTACGTCGCCGTCCTCACGACCGCCGACGGCTACCGCTCCCACATCCCCTTCACGGTGCGGGACTCCCACCCCGCGGACCTCCTCCTCGTCCTGCCGGACATCACCTGGCAGGCGTACAACCTCTATCCGGAGGACGGCCGCACCGGCGCCAGCCTGTACCACGCCTGGGACGAGGAGGGCCGGCTGCTCGGCGAGGAGGAGGCGGCCGTCACCGTCTCCTTCGACCGGCCGTACGCGGGCGCGGGCCTGCCCCTGCACGTCGGCCACGCCTACGACTTCATCCGCTGGGCGGAGCGGTACGGCTACGACCTCGCCTACGCCGAGACCCGGGACCTGCACGCCGGCCTCATCGACCCGACCCGCTACCGGGGCCTGGTCTTCCCCGGTCACGACGAGTACTGGTCGGCGCCGATGCGGAAGGCCGCGGAGCGCGCCCGGGACCAGGGCACCTCGCTGGTCTTCCTCTCCGCCAACACCATGTACTGGCAGGTGGAGCTGGGCCCTTCGCCGTCCGGTGTGCCGGACCGGCTGCTGACCTGCCGCAAGCGCCGGGGCCCCGGCCGCTCCGCCCTCTGGCGCGAGGTCGACCGGCCCGAGCAGCAGCTCCTCGGCATCCAGTACGCCGGCCGGGTGCCCGAACCGCACCCGCTCGTCGTGCGGAACGCCGGGCACTGGCTCTGGGAGGCCACCGGCGCCGGCGACGGCGACGAGCTGCCCGGCCTCGTCGCCGGCGAGGCCGACCGCTACTTCCCGCGCACCCCGCTCCCCGAGCACGAGAACCGCATCCTGCTCGCCCACTCGCCCTACCGGGACGGCGACGGGGCCCTGCGGCACCAGGAGACCAGCCTCTACCGGGCGCCCTCGGGCGCGTGGGTCTTCGCCTCCGGCACCTTCGCCTGGTCGCCCGCGCTGGACCGGCCGGGCCATGTCGACGCCCGTGTCCAGCGCGCCACCGCCAACCTCCTCGACCGGATCTGTAAGAGGGACTGACCAGGAGAAGCCGCCATCCGGTGGCTGCGAGGGGCCCGGCGACCCGGCCCGGTCGCGCGTACGAGAGAATCGGACCGTTCCTGGATCAACCTACGCGGAGGAACCGTGTCCGGATTCGTAGAAAAGCCCGAGCCCGTCGAGGTTCCGGGTCTCACCCACCTGCACACGGGCAAGGTGCGTGACCTGTACCGGAACGAGGCCGGCGAGCTCGTGATGGTGGCGAGCGACCGCATGTCCGCGTACGACTGGGTGCTGCCCACCGAGATCCCGGACAAGGGCCGGGTGCTCACCCAGCTCTCCCTGTGGTGGTTCGACCTGCTCTCCGACCTGGTCCCGCACCACGTCCTCTCCACCGAGCTGCCGGCCGGCGCCCCCGCCGACTGGGCGGGCCGCACCCTGGTCTGCAAGTCCCTGGACATGGTCCCGGTCGAGTGCGTCGCCCGTGGTTACCTCACCGGCTCCGGCCTGGTCGAGTACGAGGAGTCCCGCACGGTCTGCGGTCTCGCGCTCCCCGAGGGGCTGAGCGACGGCTCCGAGCTGCCCGCGCCGATCTTCACCCCGGCGACCAAGGCCGCCGTCGGCGACCACGACGAGAACGTCTCCTACGAGGAGGTGGCCCGCCAGGTCGGCGCCGAGACCGCCGCCCTGCTGCGCCAGACCACCCTCGCCGTCTACGGCCGGGCCCGGGACATCGCCCGCGAGCGGGGCATCATCCTCGCCGACACGAAGTTCGAGTTCGGCTTCGACGGCGGGACGCTGGTCCTCGCCGACGAGGTGCTGACCCCGGATTCCTCCCGCTTCTGGCCGGCCGACCAGTGGCAGCCGGGCCGCGCCCAGCCTTCGTACGACAAGCAGTTCGTGCGGAACTGGCTGACCTCCCCGGCCTCGGGCTGGGACCGCCGGAGCGAGCAGCCGCCGCCGGCCCTCCCGCAGGAGATCGTGGACGCCACCCGCGCCAAGTACCTGGAGGCGTACGAGCTGCTGACCGGCAAGCCCTGGTCCGCGGCCTTCTGACCGCATCGAGCCGTACGGGTTCCCCGGACCCGTACGGCTCCGGCACGTCCGGCCGTGCCGTGCACACAACGAAGGCCCCGGTTCGATGAACCGGGGCCTTCACGCTGAGCGGACGACGAGATTCGAACTCGCGACCCTCACCTTGGCAAGGTGATGCTCTACCAACTGAGCCACGTCCGCATGCGCCGTAGCGCGCTGCTAACTATACCCAACCTTTGGCGCGCGCGAGACGCACTGCCGCGTGACGGTTCTCCGCACCGAGCTTCGCGGTGGCGGAGGAGAGGTAGTTCCGGACGGTCCCGGGGGAGAGCGCGGCCCGCCGGGCGATCTCCGCGACGGGGGCGCCGTCGGCGGCGAGTTCGAGCACCTCGGCCTCCCTGGCGGTCAGCGGGGAGTCGCCCGAGGCGATCGCGTCGGCCGCCAACTCCGGGTCCACGTAACGGTTTCCGGCGTGCACGGTACGGATCAGCTCGGCCAGCCGCTGGGCGCTGACGGTCTTCGGCGCGAAGCCGCGGACGCCCGCCGCGAGGGCCCGCTTGAGGTGCCCTGGGCGGCCGTGACCGGTCACGATCATCGTGCGGCAGTCGGGGAGTTCGTCCCGGATCGATGTGGCCACTGTCACACCGTCCGCCCCGGGCATCTGGAGATCGAGGACCGCGACGTCGGGCCGGTGGGCGCGCGCCATCGCGAGCGCCTCGGGTCCCGTCGCGGCCTCCGCGACGACGACCAGGTCGTCCTCCAGGGCGAGCAGGGCGGCGAGCGCCCCCCGGATCAGGTGCTCGTCGTCGGCGAGCAGGACGCGTACGGGCTCGCTCACGCGACCGTCTCCTTCTCGTGTCGGGTGCCGGCTCGTTCCGGCACGGCCAGCGGCACCCGGGCGGTGACGCGGAAGGAGTGCGGGTCCGTGAACCCGGCCTCCAGGGTGCCGCCCACGGCCCCGAGCCGCTCCCGCAGCCCGGCGAGGCCGGAGCCGGTGCGCCCGGGAGCGCCGGCCCCGTCCCGTACCGCCGCCCCGTCGTTCTCCACGGTCAGCAGCACCTCGTCGGCCGTCCGCGAGAGGGTGATCGCGCAGCGGCGGGCGTCGCCGTGCCGCAGCACGTTGGTGGTGGTCTCGCGGACGACCCAGCCGAGCGCGGACTGCACCCCGCCGGGCAGGCCGAGGGCGGGGGCGTCGACGGCGCAGTCGATGCCGGCGGCGTCGAGGACGCCCCGTGCCCCCTCCAGCTCGACCCGCAGATCGGCCTCGCGGTAGCCGCGGACGACCTCCCGGACCTCCCGCTGGGACTCCTGGGCGATCCGCTGGACCTCCACCATCTGGTCCACGCCCTCGGGGCGGCCGCGCCGGGCGAGCTGGACGGCGAGCTCGCTCTTGAGCGCGATCACCGAGAGGTTGCGGCCCATGACGTCGTGGAGGTCGCGGCCGAAGCGGAGCCGTTCCTCGGCGACGGCCAGCCGGGCCTTCAGGTCGCGGGAGCGCTCCAGCTCCTGGACGACGCCGAGGAGCCAGGAGGAGAAGCCGCAGGCGGAGGCGTATCCGCCGCCGCCGAGGAGGACGGCGACCAGGGCGGCCAGCGACTCCGGGGCGCCGTGGCCGAAGAGGAGGACGGGCAGCGCCGTGGCGACGGCGGTGGCGGCGACCGCGTACGCCATGTGCCGGACGCGGTCGAGGCAGAGGACCAGCGCGCCGACGGTGAAGACGCCGCTGACGACGATCACGCTCGCGTTGACCGAGCCGTCGGGCAGGATCCGGGCCGTCCAGAGGGCGGCGATGGTGAGGTTCGCGAGCGCGGTGACGGCGCAGAGGGCGGTGGCGAGCCGGACGGGCCGGACGCGGATGCCGGTGGTGTGGTCGAGGCCGCGGGAGGCGACCACCGCGCAGAACGCGCTGTGGGCGACGATCCACAGCGTGAGGCCGAGGACCGCGCCTGTGTCGAGACCGCCGGGTCCGCCCAGGCTGAGCGGGATGCTGCTGAGGGCGAAGAGCTCGACCGGCGCCATCAGGTGGAAGGTCCACCGGGTGTACAGCTCGACCTTCCCGGCGATGCTGCGCCGTGACCACCATCCGGTCATCGTGGGCATCCGGTCCTTTTCCCTCCGGTCGGTTAGCGCCGGGGCTCCCAGCGGAACCAGCGGCGGACCGCCCACCCCGTCAGGACGCCCCAGGCCACTGTATTGAGTGCGGCGGTGAGCAGGCTGCCGCTGTGCGCGGTGCCGAGCCAGCCGGCCCGGACGAACTCCATGACGCCGCTGAGCGGGAGCAGCTGGGCCAGGTCGGCGGCCAGGCCGGGGAGGACCTCGCGGGGGACGAAGAGGCCGGAGCCGAAAGAGGAGACGAGGAAGAGCGGCAGGGTGGTGAGGCCGGCGCTCTCGACCGTGCGGGTGATCGTGGTGGTGACGGCGGCGAGCCCGGCGAGCAGCACGATGGCGGCGGCGAGGCCGAGGGCCAGCAGGTCGGGCCGGGCCGGGGCGCCGGCGTCGAGGAGGGTGACGCCGCCGACGGTCAGGATCGCGCACTGGACGAGGGCGATGGCGGTGACCGGCAGGGCGGCGCCGGCGAGGATCTCGGTGTCGGTGGCCTCGCCGGTCCGCAGCCGCTTGAGGACGAGCTCCTCGCGGCGGGCGGTGAGGCTGGAGGTGAGGCTCATGTAGACGACGAGGAGCAGGACCATGCCGGTGCCGCCGATGAGGGTGGCGGAGGCGAAGGAGCTGCCGAGGGTGGCCTCGTCGATGCCCCTGAGCGAGGACCGCAGCAGGAAGATCATCAGCACCGGCATGGCGGCCGCGACGAAGAGGTTGTTGCGGTTGCGGCCGAGGAGGGTCAGCTCGGCCCGGCCGAGGGCGGCGAGCCGGGTGAGGGGGGTGGAGGGCCGGCCGGTGCCGGTCGCGGTGGTCGTGCTCATCGGGTCACGGTCTCCTTCTGGCCGCCGGGGGTGGTCTCCGTGCGGGAGGCGATGTCGAGGAAGGCCTCTTCGAGGGAGGCGGAGCGGGCGTCGAGCCCGTCGAGCCGGACGCCGTGCTCACGGGCCCAGCCGAGGAGTTCGGTGAGGTCGTCCTGGAGGGCGTGGGTGCGGATCTCGATCCGGCCGCCGTCCTCGGCCGCCTTCAGCGCGAGCGGCAGCCGGGCGGCGGGCATTCCGTCGGGGAGCGCGAAGCGGATCCGGGCGGGCTGGGCGGCGGTGACCTCGGCGGGCGTGCCGGAGAGCACGATCCGGCCGGCGTGCATGATCGCGAGCCGGTCGGCGAGGGATTCGGCCTCCTCCAGGTAGTGCGTGGTGAGGAGGACGGTGGTGCCCTGGTCGCGCAGGGAGCGGACGAGCTCCCAGGTGTCGCGGCGGCCCTCGGCGTCGAGGCCGGTGGTGGGTTCGTCGAGGAAGAGGACCTCGGGGCGGCCGAGGAGGGCGCAGGCGAGGTCGAGGCGGCGGCGCTCGCCGCCGGACAGCTGCTTGATCCGCACCTTCTCGCGGCCGGTGAGGCCGACGGCGGCGAGGGCTTCCCCGGCGGGCCGGGCGCCGCTGGTGACGCCGGCCCACATCCGTACGGTCTCGGTGACGGTGAGGTCGGAAGGGAAGCCGCCTTCCTGGAGCATCACGCCGATGCGCGGGCGGACGGCGGAGCGCTCCCGGTACGGGTCGTGGCCGAGGACGCGGGCGGTGCCGCCGGTGGGGGCGGCGAGGCCTTCCAGGAGTTCGACGGTGGAGGTCTTGCCGGCGCCGTTGGTGCCGAGGAGCGCGAAGACCTCGCCCCGGGGCACGGTGAGCGAGATGCCGCGCACCGCCGCGAAGCCGCCGTCGTAGGTGCGGCTCAGGTCGGTCGCCTCGATGGCCGGTGTCAGGGCTTCAGCTGTCATGGCTCCAACCTTCCGTCCGGCCGGGGCGGCGGGCAGTGCGCGGTGTCATCACCCGTACTGACAAATGTCATGGGGCGGGAGGGCGCACTCGGAAAACGCAGAAGGACCCGGTTCCTGAGAACCGGGTCCTTCACCCTGAGCGGACGACGAGATTCGAACTCGCGACCCTCACCTTGGCAAGGTGATGCTCTACCAACTGAGCCACGTCCGCATTGCTCCCGACCGGCTTTCACCGGGCGGTGCGAGCACCACTGTACCTGATCCACCGGAGTGGTCGGTAACCGTGATGCAGAGCGGGTGACAGGGATCGCACACTGCGCCTTCCCCCTGGAAGGGGGATGTTCTACTACTGAACTACACCCGCACGCTGCGTGGGACTCGGCCTTTTCGGCCTCGCCCCTCGGCGTGATCCAGACTCTAGCCGATCAAGGGGGGTGGAACGCAAATCCGTTCCGCCGGGCCCCTGGGGGCGGGTGTCAGCTCGCCTCGCGGAAGGCCTCGTAGACCCGCTTGGGGATGCGGCCCCGGGCCGGCACGTCCATCTTGTGGGACTGGGCCCAGGCGCGGACCGCCGCCGGGTCGGGGGCGAGGTCGGTGTGCGTGTAGGCGGTGGTGGTTCCGGTCACACCGCCGCTCGCCTTGCCCGTCTGCTTCCGCCCGGCCGCGAGGTAGGGCGCGAGCGCCTTGCGGAGTTTCTTTGCATTGGCAGCATTCAGGTCGATCTCGTACATCTTCCCGTCGAGACCGAACGCGACCGTTTCCGCCGCTTCTCCGCCGTCGATGTCGTCGGAGAGGGTGACCACTACTCGCTGCGCCACGGATATCGGTCCTTTCCTGTGGCCCGCCACCTGCCAGGGACTTTGGGTACGCCTCTGACGTGCGGTGACACCAGGCCTCTGGCTGCCCAGGGACAATACTGCTTTCCTCTGGATTCCTTTGTACAGCGACGGGCGTCGCATTGTGAAGCCCTGGCAATTGTCTCAGCGTGTCCCGGGCAATGCACGGCGCGATATTTCACGTGCATTTCATGCGCGGAGGGGTGTGGGGGGCGTTTGGAGTGGATCAGCCGTGGCGGTGCCTTCCGGCCTGGGCATTTGTAGGATCCTTCAGATCTCTACCCGCGTAGAATTTGGAGGCAGGTACGCTGAGGGAACCGCCCACGCAACACACCACCGGGAGTGCCAGTGGCACGCGTCGTAGTCGACGTCATGCTCAAGCCGGAGATCCTCGACCCGCAGGGACAGGCGGTGCAGCGTGCACTGCCCCGCCTCGGGTTCGCCGGAATCGCCGACGTCCGTCAGGGGAAGCGCTTCGAGCTGGAGGTGGAGGGGCCGGTCGACGACGCCGCCCTCGCCCGCATCCACGAGATGGCCGAAACCTTCCTCGCCAACACCGTGATCGAAGACTTCGTCGTGAAGGTCGAGTCGTGACCGCTCGCATCGGCGTCGTCACCTTCCCCGGCACGCTCGACGACCAGGACGCCCTGCGCGCCGCCCGCCTCGCCGGCGCCGAGCCGGTCTCGCTGTGGCACCGCGACAAGGACCTCAAGCAGGTCGACGCGGTCGTCCTCGCCGGCGGCTTCTCCTACGGCGACTACCTGCGGGCCGGCGCCATCTCCCGCTTCTCGCCGGTGATGGAGACCGTCATCGAGCAGGCCAAGGCGGGCATGCCCGTCCTCGGCATCTGCAACGGCTTCCAGATCCTCACCGAGGCCCATCTGCTGCCGGGCGCGATGCTGCGCAACAACCACCTCCACTTCATCTGCCGCGACCAGAAGCTGCGGGTGGAGAACGCGGAGACCGCCTGGACCTCGGACTACGTCCAGGGCCAGGAGATCGAGGTCCCGCTCAAGAACATGGACGGCCGCTACGTCGCCGACGAGCGCGTCCTCGACGAGCTGGAGGCCGAGGGGCGGGTGGCCTTCCGCTACCTGGACGTGAACCCCAACGGCTCGCTGCGTGACATCGCGGGCATCACCAACGCCGCGGGCAACGTGGTCGGCCTCATGCCGCACCCGGAGCACGCCGTCGAGCCGCTGGTCGGCACCGGCAAGACGGACGGCCTCGGTTTCTTCACCTCGATCCTCAAGAAGCTGGTCAACGCCTGATGAGCCTCGACACCGTCAAGCACGCGAGCGAGACGCCGGACAGCGAGCAGCCCTGGAAGGAGCTCGGCCTCAAGGAGGACGAGTACGCGCGCATCCGGGAGATCCTCGGCCGCCGTCCCACCGGCGCCGAGCTCGCCATGTACTCGGTCATGTGGTCCGAGCACTGCTCCTACAAGAGCAGCAAGGTCCACCTGAAGCAGTTCGGCGAGAAGACGCCCGAGAACGACGCCATGCTCGTCGGCATCGGCGAGAACGCGGGCGTCGTCGACGTCGGCCAGGGGTACGCGGTCACCTTCAAGGTCGAGTCGCACAACCACCCCTCGTACATCGAGCCCTACCAGGGCGCGGCCACCGGCGTCGGCGGCATCGTCCGCGACATCCTCGCCATGGGCGCCCGCCCGGTCGCGGTCGTCGACCCGCTGCGCTTCGGCGCGGCCGACCACCCCGACACCAAGCGCGTGCTGCCCGGTGTCGTCGCCGGCATCGGCGGCTACGGCAACTGCCTGGGCCTGCCGAACATCGGCGGCGAGGTCGTCTTCGACTCCTGCTACCAGGGCAACCCGCTGGTCAACGCCGGCTGCATCGGCGTGATGAAGCACGAGGACATCCACCTCGCCAAGGCCTCGGGCCCCGGCAACAAGGTCATCCTGTACGGCGCCCGCACGGGTGGCGACGGCATCGGCGGCGTCTCGGTCCTCGCGTCCGAGACCTTCGACGACACGAAGCCCACCAAGCGCCCCGCCGTCCAGGTCGGCGACCCGTTCCAGGAGAAGCTCCTCATCGAGTGCACCCTGGAGATCTTCAAGGAGAAGCTCGTCGCGGGCATCCAGGACCTCGGCGGCGCCGGGCTCTCCTGCGCCACGTCCGAGCTGGCCTCCGCCGGCTCCGGCGGCATGCGCGTGGACCTCGACAAGGTGCACCTGCGCGACGCGACGCTCTCGCCCGAGGAGATCCTCATGAGCGAGTCGCAGGAGCGCATGTGCGCGATCGTCGAGCCGCAGCACGTCGACCGCTTCCTGGAGATCTGCGAGAAGTGGGACGTCATCGCGGTCGTCATCGGTGAGGTCACCGAGGGCGAGCGCCTGGAGATCTTCTGGCACGGCGAGCAGATCGTCGACGTGCCGCCGCGCTCCGTCGCCCACGAGGGCCCGACGTACCACCGGCCGTACGCCCGCCCGGAGTGGCAGGACGCGCTCCAGGCCGACGACGCCGGCAAGCTGCCCCGGCCGCAGGACGGCGCCGAGCTCAAGGACCAGGTCCTGAAGCTCGTCTCGTCCCCGAACCAGGCCTCGAAGTCCTGGATCACGGACCAGTACGACCGCTTCGTGCAGGGCAACACGGTCCTGGCGCAGCCCGAGGACGCGGGCATGGTCCGCATCGACGAGGAGACCAACCTCGGCGTGGCCATGGCGACCGACGGCAACGGCCGGTACGCCAAGCTCGACCCGTACACCGGCGCGCAGCTCGCCCTCGCGGAGGCGTACCGCAACGTCGCCGCCTCCGGCGCCAAGCCGCTCGCCATCTCGGACTGCCTGAACTTCGGTTCGCCCGAGGACCCGGCCGTGATGTGGCAGTTCGCCGAGGCCACCCGCGGTCTCGCGGACGGCTGCTTCCAGCTGGGCACCCCGGTGACCGGCGGCAACGTCTCGCTCTACAACCAGACCGGTGAGGTCGCCATCCACCCGACGCCCGTCGTGGCCGTCCTCGGTGTGATCGACGACGTCAACCGCCGCACCCCGATCGCCTTCGCGGAAGAGGGCCAGCTCCTCTACCTGCTCGGCGACACCAAGGAGGAGTTCGGCGGTTCGGCCTGGTCCGAGGTGATCCACCAGCACCTCGGCGGCATGCCGCCGGCGGTGGACCTCGACCGCGAGAAGCTGCTCGGCGAGATCCTGATCTCGGCCTCCCGCGACGGCATGATCGACGCGGCGCACGACCTGTCCGACGGCGGTCTCGTGCAGGCGGTCGTCGAGTCCTGCCTGCGCGGCGGGAACGGCGCGCGCCTGATCGTCCCCGAGGGCCTGGACGCCTTCACGTTCCTCTTCTCGGAGTCGGCGGGCCGCGCGGTCGTCGCCGTCCCGCGCAGCGAGGAGCTCCGCTTCACCGACATGTGCGGCGCCCGCGGCCTGCCGGCGACCCGCATCGGTGTCGTCGACGGCGACGCGGTCGACGTCCAGGGCGAGTTCAGCCTCTCCCTGGAGGAGCTGCGCGCCGCCCACGAGGCGACCATCCCGGGCCTGCTGGCCTGAGTCGGTTCACCCGGAAACCCCCGCTCCGCTCGGGCGGGGGTTTCCGCGTTCCGCCCGGACCCGGGCCCGGGAGAGTCCGAGGTCCGCGCTTCAGCCGGCGCCCCAGAAGGCGTCCGACTCGGGGATGTCCGCCACGCACTCGTCGACGTCGGAGATCTTGCCGCCGACGAGGGTGAAGAACAGGCCGCCGTCCATCTCGATGCCCCGGTCGTTCCGGTCGCCGTGCCACCGGTGGACGGCCATCACGTGTCCACGGCCGTCCGGATAGACGCCCTTCAGCTCCACGCGGAAGGTGCCGCCGGTCAGCTCGGAGAGCCTCCCGAGGTGGGCCAGGACGTTGTCCCGCCCTTTGAAGTGCCCGGACATCTGGCTCTCACCGGGCGAGTGGTGCGTGCAGTCGCTGGTCATGAGGGAGGCGAGCGTCTCCACGTCACCGGTACCGAACGCTTCGTACCCCCGGCGCACGACAGCCGCGTCGGGGTGCTCGTGGTGGGTCATGGTCCCCCACTGCCTTTCCACAGGGGTTGCCCCCCTCCCCTCAAGTCTCGGCGCTAGCCTCGGGCCATGCCACCCGCCAGGAAACGCACCCGCAGCTACGACCCCGCCAGGACCCGCGCCGCCGTCACCGCCCAGTTCGGGCACGTACGGGACGCGGTGCTCGCCCTGCCGCCCGAGGCGCTCGACGGTCCGACGCGGCTCGGGACCTGGACGGTGCGGGAGCTGGCCGCGCACGTCACGATGGCGCTCGGCGCGGTCGTGCGGGGGCTCGACGCGCCCGAGCCGGCCGCCCGGGAACTCACCCTCCTGGACTGGCCCCTGGCCACCGCCGGCGCAGCCGCCGGGATCGACGGGGACGTCCGGGCGCTCGACGCCGCCGACCTGCCGGGGCTGTACGCGCGCGTGACCGAGGAATTCGCGAGGGCGCTGGCCGGCGCGGACGGGGAACGGCTCCTGCCGACCCGCTTCGGCGCCATGACGCTCGACGACCACCTCGTCACCCGCACCGTCGAACTCGTCGTCCACACCGACGACCTCGCCGCCGCGACCGGCACGGAGATCCCCTACGACCGGCAGGCCCTCGCCGCCTGCACCCGGCTCCTCGCCGACGCCCTGGCGGTGAAGGCCCCCGGCGGCGCCGTGGAGGTCAGGATCCCGCCGTACGCGGTGGTGCAGTGCGTGGAGGGCCCCCGGCACACCCGGGGCACCCCGCCGAACGTCGTCGAGACGGACCCGCTGACCTGGATCCGCCTCGCCACCGGGCGCACCGACTGGGCCACCGAGCGCGCCGCGGCCCGGATCGCCGCCAGCGGCGAGCGCGCGGACCTGGCGGGGCTGCTTCCCGTGATGGGGTAGGGCGGGCTGGGCCGACCGGACCGGCTGGACCGTCCGGACCGGCTGGGCCGTCCGGGCCGGTTGGGCCGTCCGGGCCGTCCGGGCCGGTTGGGCCGTCCGGGCCGACCGGACCGGATCGGGCCGGATCGGGAGCGCGGGCGTGCCGGATCGGAGTGGGCGTGCCGGGCGCGCCGTGAGCCCGGCCCGGTCCCGGGCCGCGTTACGGGCGCGTCCGCGCCACCCGGGTGGACGCGTCCGGGAACCCGGCGCGGGTCCGCCGCGTCCCATCGGCATGCCGAAGCCGCGCAGCACCACCCTCGCCGCCGTCCTGCTCGCCGCGTCGCTCTCTGTGTCGCTCTCCGCCTGTGGTCAGGGCGGGGACGCCGGCGGGAGCGCCGGCGATCCCGACCTGCCGCTCTCCGGAAGCGAGTGGACCGTCGGGGCGGTCACCGTCGACGGCAGCCGCGCGCAGGCCCCCGAGGGCGCCCGCGTCGACTTCACGGGCGAGGGGCGCGCCCAGGGCAGTACCGGCTGCAACCACTTCGGCGCGGCCGTCACCGTGGCCGGCAGCACGGTCACGGTCGCCCCAGACGAGGTCACCGAGAAAGGCTGCCCCGCGGACCTGCGGCGCTTCGAGACCGCCTTCCTCGCCGCCTTCGCCGGCCCCCTGAAGGGCACGCTCACGGACGGCGCGCTGACCCTGGTCTCCGCGGACGGCGCCCGGAAGGTGGAGCTGGCCGCCGAGCCGTCCCCGCCGCTGCGCGGCACCACCTGGAAGATCGACGGCCTGGTCTCCGGCGGCACCGCCGCCTCCCTTCCGGCCGGCGGCGGCGAGAAGGCCCGCTTCGTCATCGGCACCGACGGCCGGATCACCGGCAACCTCGGCTGCAACGACTTCTCCGCCACCGCGAGGCTCGACGAGAAGGCCCGCACCCTGACCGTCGAGGGCCCGGCCGCCACCACCCGCATGATGTGCACGAGCCCCCAGATGCGGCTGGAGACGCAGCTGTACGAGCTCCTCGACGGCCCGCTCTCCTACCGGCTCGACCACCGGACCCTGACCCTCGTCGACGGCGCCGGCGAGGGCCTGAGCGCGCGGGCCGAGGCCGCTCAGTAGCGCAGCAGCCCCGCGTCGATCCGCTCCCAGGCGGCCCGCAGCCCGGCGAGCCTGGCCTGCTCGAAGGGGGCCCGGTCGGCCTGCTCCCGGGCGTCCTCGGCGAGGTGGAAGAGCTGGTCGCGGCCGGACTTGCCGCGGTAGTACTTCCAGTCGCCGCGGCGAAGCGCCCGCTCGCCCCTGACCCGCCAGAACAGGTCCCGCTCCGGCACGTCCTCGCCGCGCAGCAGGTGCCCGGCGAGGCTGGTGCCGTCGAGCGGGTACGCGGGGTGGGGGCGGGCGCCGGCGAGTTCGAGCAGGGTCGCCGTCCAGTCGGGGGTGAAGACCGGCAGGTCGCTGACCTGGCCGCCGTCGACGCGGGCGGGCCAGCGCAGGATCGCGGGGACGCGGATGCCGCCCTCCTGGAGGGAGCCCTTGTTGCCGGCGAGCGGCCAGTTGTAGGAGAAGCGCTCGCCGCCGTTGTCGCTGGCGAAGAAGACGAGGGTGTCCTCCTCCTGCCCGGACCTCCTGAGCGCGTCGAGGACCCGGCCGATGGAGCGGTCGAGGTCCTCGACCATCTCCTTGTACTTCTCGACCGAGCCGCCGTCCTGGTGCCAGAGGGCGGAGCGGTCGCCCGCCTCGATGCGGCGGACGATCTCGGCGCTCGCCTCCTCGTCGCCGTCGGCGATCCACGGCCAGTGCGGGGTGGTGAAGTTGAGGTTGAGCAGCCACGGCTTCCCGTGGTCGCGGCTCACGTACTCGCTCGCCCGCTCGGTCAGGATGCGGGTGTAGTAGCGGAGGTCCTTGTACGGGGCGTCGCCCTCGTAGAGGTCGTACTCGCCGCCGAGGCCGAGCTTGGAGTAGTACTCCAGGGCCCCGCCGAAGTTGCCGAAGAACTCGTCCCAGCCGGACTTGGTGGGGGAGTAGTCGGGGAGGTAGCCGCAGTGCCACTTGCCGATGAGGGCGGTGGCGTAGCCGGAGTCGCGGAGCAGCGAGGCGAGCGTGGGGTGGGTGGGTTCGAGGCCAACGGACTTGTCGGCGATCGGCTCGGCCAGCCCGCCCTTGGTACGCCCCGGGTAGCGGCCCGCGTAGAGGCTGAAGCGGGTGGGGGAGCAGGTCGAGGAACCGGAGTACGCGTCGGTGAAGCGGACGCCCTGGCGGGCGAGCCGGTCGAGGTGCGGGGTCCGTATGTGCGGGGAGCCGTAGGAGGAGAGGTCGGCCCAGCCGAGGTCGTCGCCCAGGATGAAGAGGACGTTCGGCCGGCGGGAGTGGCGCCGCGGCCGGGCGGCCCGGAAGGGGCGTTCCACCGTGGGCGCGGCGGGGACGGGAGCGGCATCGGCGGTGCCGGTTCCGAGGGCGGCCACCGCGGCGGCACCGGCGGCGGCACCCCCGAAGGCGCGACGGGACAAGGGCGTGGGCATGGCGAATCTCCAGGGAACGTACGGGTACGCCTCCAAACCCGGCGGTGGGGGACGGCACCGCGGGCGGAGGCACGGGGGAACGGGGAGGCGGAGGCGGGGTGGAGGGGACGGGGTAGCGGGGGCGGCGGAGGGGACGGACGAGCGGACCCGGCGGGCGGACGCCCCCGCTCCGACGGAGGGGCGCCTCCCGCTCCGACGGGTCGGGTACCGGCCTGACGGGTGGACGGCTCCCGGTCCGATGGAGGGGCGCCTCCCGGGCGGGCGGAGGGGCGCCTCCCGGACCGACGGGCGGACGGCTCCCGTCCGACGACGGGACACGTCCCCGCCCGGCGGGCGGCCGGCGCCCGGTCTGACGGAGGGAGCGCGTCCCGGGTCGACGAGCGGCCGGCTCCCGCCGACGGGCGGACGGCCCCCGGCCTGGCGGAGGGAGCGCTTCCCGGATCGACGGGCAGACGGTTCCCGCCGACGGGTGGACGGCTCCCGGTCCGACGGAGGGAGCGCGACCCGGGTCGACGGGTGGACGGCTTCCGCCGACGAGCGGACGGCTCCTGGCCTGACGGAGGGAGCGCTTCCCGGGTCGACGGGTGGACGGCTTCCGCCGACGAGCGGACGGCTCCCGGTCTGACGATGGGCGGCCTCCCGGACGGACGAGCGGGGCCTGGCAGGTGGACGGCTCCCGGTCTATCGAAGGGGCGCCTCCCGGACCGACGAGCGGGCGGCCTATCGGTCCGGCTTGCGGGTCCCGGCCGGTCCGGGCCCAGCAAGGTCCCCGCCGGTCGGCGCCTAGCTAGGCCCCCGCGCGGCGGGCTTGTGGCCCTCACGGCGCGGCGGGCCTCCGGCGCTCCGGCGCGGCGAGCCTGCGGCCGCCCAGAGCCAGGCGGGCGCAGGCCCCCGGCCCGGCGGGCGGGCGACCCCCGGCCCGGCGGCGACCCCTGGCCCGGTGGGGCGGGTGACCGCGGTCCGGAGCCGGAAGGCCCCGCCGCCTCCGGCGAACCTGCCACCCCCGAGGGCCCGGCGGGCGCGGCGGGCTCGCCGCCCCGAGGGCCCGACGGGCGCGTGGCCCTGAGGGTCCGGGGGCCGCGGCGGGCTTGCCGCCCCCCTAGTGGCACAACGGCCGCGTGGCCCTGAAGCCCCGGCGGGCGTCAGCCCCTCTGCCCGGCGGGCGTGAGGCCGCCGGCCCGGCGGGCGGAAGGCCCCCGGCCCGGCGGGCGGAAGGCCCCCGGCCCGGCCGGCATGACCCCCCCCGGCGCAGGGGCGTAAGGCCCTCGGCCCAGCGGGCGGAAGGCCCTCAGCCCGGCCGGCATGACCCCCCCGGCGCAAGGGCGTAAGGCCCTCGGCCCAGCGGGCGTGACGCCCCGACTCGGCGGGCCGGGGCGTCACGCCCGGTCAGGTGGGGCGACAGCCGGTGCTCGTGACACGGGCGAGGTCCACGTGTCGGCGCTTGACGAGGGTGACCGGTCGGTCGCTGTGGGGCTGCATGGGGCAGGAGCCTCGCCGAGCCGGGCGGGGGCGTCAACGGGGTGAGGGTGGGTCGACGCGCGTAGTTCGCGTGATCGAAACGCCGGTGAAACCCTGGCGGACTGCGTTCTGCGTCACATCGAGGGGCCTTCAGGGGAGGGGTGCGGGTGCCCGCCGGAACAGGGGCCGGAGGGCCGGAGCCCTTCCGGCGCCTGCCTTGTAGGCCTCTCCAAGTACGCGACGATCTTTTGGTGCGATCGTACGACCGTCGCTTACGCTCCGTTCCCCAATTCGGACCAGTGGTCGAGGTCCCCTAGACTCGAAGACGTGCCACGTGGTGACGGTCGACTCAATCACGACCTGCTCCCCGGCGAGAAAGGCCCCCAGGACGCGTGTGGCGTCTTCGGTGTCTGGGCTCCGGGTGAAGAGGTCGCAAAGCTCACGTACTTCGGGCTCTACGCCCTCCAGCATCGGGGCCAGGAATCCGCGGGAATCGCGGTCAGCAACGGCTCCCAGATCCTCGTCTTCAAGGACATGGGCCTCGTGTCCCAGGTCTTCGACGAGACCTCTCTCGGTTCCCTCCAGGGTCATATCGCGGTCGGTCACGCCCGCTACTCGACCACCGGGGCCTCCGTGTGGGAGAACGCCCAGCCGACCTTCCGGGCCACCGCCCACGGTTCGCTGGCGCTCGGCCACAACGGCAACCTGGTGAACACGGCGCAGCTGGCCGAGATGGTCGCCGACCTTCCCAAGAAGGACGGCCGCGCCACCCAGGTCGCCGCCACCAACGACACCGACCTGCTGACGGCGCTCCTCGCCGCCCAGGTCGACGAGGACGGCAAGCCGCTCACCATCGAGCAGGCCGCCGCGAAGGTCCTCCCCGACGTCCGGGGCGCCTTCTCCCTCGTCTTCATGGACGAGCACACGCTCTACGCGGCCCGCGACCCGCAGGGCATCCGCCCCCTGGTCCTCGGCCGCCTCGAACGCGGCTGGGTCGTCGCCTCGGAGTCCGCCGCCCTCGACATCTGCGGCGCCAGCTACGTCCGCGAGGTCGAGCCGGGCGAGATGATCGCGATCGACGAGAACGGCATCCGCACCTCCCGCTTCGCAGAAGCGAAGCCGAAGGGCTGTGTCTTCGAGTACGTGTACCTGGCCCGTCCCGACACGGACATCGCCGGCCGGAACGTGTACCTCTCCCGCGTCGAGATGGGCCGCCGCCTCGCCGCGGAGGCCCCCGTCGAGGCCGACCTGGTCATAGCGACGCCGGAGTCCGGCACCCCCGCCGCCATCGGCTACGCGGAGGCCTCCGGCATCCCCTTCGGCGCCGGCCTGGTCAAGAACGCCTACGTCGGGCGCACCTTCATCCAGCCCTCGCAGACCATCCGCCAGCTCGGCATCCGGCTGAAGCTCAACCCCCTCAAGGAAGTCATCAAGGGGAAGAAGCTCGTGGTCGTGGACGACTCCATCGTCCGCGGCAACACCCAGCGCGCCCTGGTCCGGATGCTCCGCGAGGCCGGCGCGGCCGAGGTCCACATCCGGATCTCCTCGCCGCCGGTCAAGTGGCCCTGCTTCTTCGGCATCGACTTCGCCACCCGCGCGGAGCTGATCGCCAATGGCATGTCCGTCGAGGAGATCGGCAAGTCGCTCGGCGCGGACTCGCTCTCGTACATCTCCCTGGAGGGGATGGTCGAGGCGACCACCATCGCCAAGCCGAACCTCTGCCGGGCCTGCTTCGACGGCGAGTACCCGATGGAGCTGCCCGACCCCGAGCTGCTCGGCAAGCAGCTCCTGGAGACGGAGCTGGCCGCCGGCCCCGCCGCCACCGCGGCGTCCGACGCCCTGCGCCGTCCGTGAGACCCCGCTGCACACCCGCAGTGAAGCAGTGACGACACGAAAGTTCTCACCCATGTCTGAGATCGCCAGTGCCGCAGGCGGCGCCAGCTACGCCTCTGCGGGCGTCGACATCGAGGCGGGCGACCGCGCCGTCGAGCTCATGAAGGAGTGGGTGAAGAAGACCCGGCGCCCCGAGGTCCTCGGTGGCCTCGGCGGCTTCGCCGGCCTCTTCGACGCCTCCGCCCTCAAGCGCTACGAGCGTCCGCTGCTCGCCTCCGCGACCGACGGCGTCGGCACGAAGGTCGACATCGCCCGCCAGATGGGCGTGTACGACACCATCGGCCACGACCTGGTCGCGATGGTCATGGACGACATTGTCGTCTGCGGCGCCGAGCCGCTCTTCATGACCGACTACATCTGCGTCGGCAAGGTCCACCCGGAGCGGGTCGCCGCCATCGTCAAGGGCATCGCCGAGGGCTGCGTCCTCGCCGGCTGCGCCCTGATCGGCGGCGAGACGGCGGAGCACCCGGGCCTCCTCGGCCCGGACGACTTCGACGTCGCGGGCGCCGGCACCGGTGTCGTCGAGCACGACCGGCTGCTGGGCGCCGATCGCATCCGTACGGGGGACGCGGTCATCGCCATGGCCTCCTCCGGTCTTCACTCCAACGGGTACTCGCTCGTCCGCCACGTGGTCTTCGACCGCGCCGGCATGAGCCTCGACCAGCGGGTCGAGGAGCTGGGCCGCACCCTCGGCGAGGAGCTCCTGGAGCCCACGAGGATCTACTCGCTCGACTGCCTCGCGCTCACCCGGACCACCGAGGTGCACGCCTTCAGCCACATCACCGGCGGCGGCCTCGCGGCCAACCTGGCGCGGGTCGTCCCCGACGGGCTGCACGCCACCGTGGACCGCTCCACCTGGACCCCGGGTGCGATCTTCGACCTCGTCGGCACCGCCGGACAGGTCGAGCGCCTGGAGCTGGAGAAGACCCTCAACATGGGCGTCGGCATGATGGCCGTCGTCCCCGCCGAGTCGGTCGACGCCGCCCTCACCACGCTGGCCGACCGCGGGCTCGACGCCTGGGTCGCCGGCGAGATCACCGAGCGCGGCGACAAGGACTCCGGCGCGGAGCTGGTCGGCGACTACGCGAAGTAGTCCCCGCGAAGACGCGAGAAGGGGCACCCCGCCGGGCGGGGTGCCCCTTCTTCGTGTCCTGAGGTGTCCGGCCGCCGACCGCGCCCGGGCAGCACGAAAACTCGGTCCGGGGTGCCCTGGACCGAGTTTCGGCGTTCAGAAGGTCAAGCGCGACGCCGGGAGGACTGCGGACCGGACTCGTCGTCCTCGTCCTCGTCGTCCGTGTTGTAGAGATCCGCGTACTGCGCGTACGGGTCGTCTTCCTCGTCGTCCTCGAACGGCTCGCCATTCGGCGGCTGGCTCGAAGTCGAAGCGCCCAGCTCATTGGCCAGACGCGACAGGTCAGTCCCGCCGCTGCTGTACTTCAGCTGGCGGGCGACCTTGGTCTGCTTGGCCTTTGCCCGGCCGCGCCCCATGGCTCGACCCCCTCGGTGACGGGGCTCGCTGGCCCCAGAGTCTTGACACGCGTTCATGATGCGAAACGGGCTCTCGGTGGAGAGACCGGTCCGCAGGGCTTCAACGGTACCTGTTTCCTCGGGTCTACGGTACGCCGTGCGCATCACATACCCCGGTACAGAACCATCGAGGTGCCCTTACCTCGCTGGTCAATCGCGATTTTAACCTCTTCTGGGGGGCCGACCCGCCGACCGGCGTGAGCGAAGTCTCCCGGGCGGCGGACCGATCACTCCCCGTGCGCCGGGGCGGCTCAGCCGCGCCGGGCCTCCGCCATCCGCTGCTCGGCGATGCGGTCGGCGGCCGCGGCCGGCGGAATGCCGTCCGCCTTCGCACGTGTGAAGATCTCCAGAGTGGTGTCGAAGATCTTCGTGGCCTTCGCCTTGCAGCGGTCGAAGTCGAAGCCGTGCAGCTCGTCGGCGACCTGGATGACACCGCCGGCGTTCACCACGTAGTCGGGCGCGTAGAGGATGCCGCGCGCCTCCAGGTCCTTCTCGATGCCCGGGTGGGCGAGCTGGTTGTTCGCCGCCCCGCAGACCACCTTCGCGGCGAGGAACGGGACGGTGTCGTCGTTCAGGGCACCGCCGAGCGCGCAGGGCGCGTAGACGTCGAGGCCCTCGACCCGGATCAGGGCCTCGGTGTCGGCGACGACCTGGACCTGCGGGTACTTGTCGGTGATCCGGCGCACCGACTCCTCGCGGACGTCGGTGACGACGACCTCGGCCCCGTCCGACAGCAGGTGCTCGACGAGGTAGTGGCCGACCTTGCCGACGCCCGCGACGCCGACCTTCCGGCCGCGCAGGGTCGGGTCGCCCCACAGGTGCTGGGCGGAGGCGCGCATGCCCTGGAAGACGCCGAAGGCGGTCAGGACCGAGGAGTCGCCGGCGCCGCCGTTCTCGGGGGAGCGGCCGGTGGTCCACTGGTTGGTCCGGGCCACGACGTCCATGTCGGCGACGTAGGTGCCGACGTCGCAGGCCGTGACGTAGCGCCCGCCGAGGGAGGCGACGAAGCGGCCGTAGGCGAGGAGCAGCTCCTCGCTCTTGATCAGCTCGGGGTCGCCGATGATCACGGCCTTGCCGCCGCCGTGGTCCAGCCCGGCCATGGCGTTCTTGTACGACATGCCGCGCGCGAGGTTGAGGGCGTCGGCGACGGCCTCGGCCTCGGTCGCGTACGGGTAGAAGCGGGTGCCGCCGAGGGCGGGGCCCAGTGCGGTGTTGTGCAGGGCGATGACGGCCTTCAGGCCGGTGGCGCGGTCCTGGCAGATCACGACTTGCTCGTGTCCGCCCTGCTCCGAGTGGAACAGGGTGTGCAGGACGCCGTCGGATACAGCGGTCACGGTGGTGACTCCCAAGTACGAAGCGGCGGAAGGTCCTCCCTGTGGGTGGGGGAGGACACATTGCGCCACGAGATTAAGTCCTACCTGGGCGTAGGGAGGGCGGAGTGGGCCGGATCACCCCCTCGCGGAGTACCCGCGTGGAAGGATCGGGACATGTCGGTCGACTCCACGGTGCTCGTCCCGTACGCCTCGTATCTGCGCGTGTACGAGCCGCTGGCCGCGTTCCCCGAGCCGGAGCGGACCCACTGGTCGCGGTACGCCCGCCGGCCGCGCACCCCGGGGGCCCAGGACGAGCTGCGGCGCTCGCTGGCGGACCTGGCGCCGGTGCCGCCCGTGCCGGTCCCGGTGCACGAGAGCGGCGAGGCCTTCGTGGCGCACCTGGACGGCGTGGTGGTGGTCTGCCCGTGGCGGACCCGGCTGCGGGGCTGGCTGGCGCTGCGGGACCTGGTGGCGGAGGGCGGGCTGCCGGAGTCGGTCCTGGACGCGATGCTGCCGCCGGTGGTGCGGGCCCAGGTGGAGGCGGACCACGAGCGGTGGCTGGAGCGGAACCCGGACGCGCGGCCGTGGATCAGGACGGCGGTGTGGCAGGTGCCGCTGCGCTGGTTCGCGCTCTTCGGGGACGAGGAGCGGTGTTACGAGCCGGGGGACCGGGTGGCGGGGCGGGCGCCGGTGCTGCGCTACCGGACGACGATGGCGCAGGCGCGGCGGCGGCTCGCGCGGGCGCTGCGCGCGCTGCGGGACTCGGTGGACGAGGGGACGCTGGCGCAGGGCCTGGTGGACGTGGGCCGCTGGCTGGAGGAGTTCCATCCGCGGGCACTGGTGGAGCTGGACTACGGCGGTCTCGTGCACGCGGTGGCGGAGGAGCGGCTGGCGGCGGACCGGTCGGCCGCGGACGTGGCCGCGGGGCTGGCGGCGCTGCGGGCGGGGGACGACGACGCGGCGGGCGAGGTGTACGCGCGGCTGGCGGAGCGCTGGCGGGCCGTCAGGGACCTGCGGCACGCGAACTGAGGGCCCGGCGGGACACGAATTGACATAGGTCGGGCATCTTCGTCAGGTGTGCATGGACAAGACATGTCCCACGGGGGTAAATGATCTTCAGACGCCTGGCTGGATCGATCTGTCCGAATCACATGGGACGTTGGTCCTGAACCGGGCCTTTGACTCAAGCGTGACGGACAGCACTAAACGCACCCTTGCGTCGATCGCCCACCCTCGTGCCAAAATAGGACAAGGAGTCCGGGGAGGGTTCCTTCCGTCCAACTTTGGCCGGAAAGCTCAGCATTGCACTCTATGGGGGGTCTGAGGACTCCTGATCGCTCTGTGACTGATCGTCACAGTGGTGTGACTGTCCGCTATGGCATGGTCAGTCGACTTCCGCCGCTGATGAACACCTGCGAGGGCAATTCCATCGGTTTGGCCGACGCGGCTGGACGGATGGTGTAGTTGTAGTGCCGAGGACAAGCCGTTCGTCCTATAACCGACTCGACCCGCTTCTGCCATTTCGGGCAAGGCGGGTCAAGGTGCAGAATTTAGAGGAAAGAACCGAGAAGGTTCGGTTCTCCCGAGGAGGCCGCTCATGACCGCTCGCACCCCTGATGCCGAGCCGCTGCTGACCCCTGCCGAGGTCGCCACGATGTTCCGCGTGGACCCGAAGACGGTGACTCGCTGGGCCAAGGCCGGCAAGCTCACGTCCATCCGCACCCTGGGTGGGCACCGTCGTTACCGCGAGGCCGAGGTCCGCGCTCTGCTGGCGGGCATTCCGCAGCAGCGCAGCGAGGCCTGAGGCTTCGGCGACAGCCGCAGCACACGCAGCACCCCGTAACACCGGGCAGCTCCGGGTCCCCCAATCCGGTCGCCCAACCCACAGCTCTGCCGGCGGTTCCTGCCCCAACAGGCCACCGTCAACGATCGCGCTGGACTCCGCCGGGTCCGGCGCGATCGTCTTTTTTGTGCCCGGGACCCTTCGCCTCGCCTCCCGCTCCCCACGTCGGAGACAGGTGCAATTGCACATATTAAATTGAGTCGTTGTAGGGAGCGTGTAAAAGAGGGGGTTTCTGAACGAGTTTCAGTGACTCCCGTCACACCCGCGAAGTCTTGCCACAGAACAGCCTCCCACCCCGGGGAACACGCCCAACCCGCCGATGGTCACCGGATGGTGGGACTTTCGTCCCCCGTTCGAGTGCAGTTCACGCATGACGAAGAAGGCCCGCATCGAGACGATGCGGGCCTTCTTCCGAGGCGATCCTGACGGGACTTGAACCCGCGACCTCCACCTTGACAGGGTGGCGAGCTAACCAACTGCTCCACAGGACCCTCGCAACCGGTTGTTCTTGGCTGCGAGAAGAACTGTACAGCAGGTCAGCGGTCTGGTCGAACCCACCGCCCGTCGGCCCCCGGTCTACCGCGCCGGGCCCGGCACGGCCGCGTCGATGGCCTTCACGATCCGCTTGTCCGACACCGGATGGGCCGTGCCGAGGGCGTGGGCGAAGTAGCTCACCCGCAGCTCCTCGATCATCCAGCGGATGTCCGTGACCTCGGCCGGCACCGGCCGGCCCTTCGGCAGCTGCTCCAGGAGCCACGCGTACTCGTCGAGCATCTCGTGGACCTTCTCCATCCGGGTGGTGTCCCGCTGGACCCCGGTCGGCATCTGTTGGAGCCGCCGGTCCACCGCCACCAGGTAGCGCATCAGGTCCGGCAGCCGCTTCAGACCCGTACGGGTCACGAAACCGGCCGGCATGAGCCAGTCCAGCTGCCCGCGCACGTCCTGGAGGTTCGGCAGCAGCGCCGGGCTCGTGGTGGCCTTCAGACGCCGCTCGCACGCCTGCCAGGCGGCCAGGACCTGCTGGACCTGACCCACCGTCCGGATCGTCAGCTCCACCAGGTCGGCGCGGACCTTGTCGTACAGCTTCCGGAAGGACGCCTCGTCCCACACCGGGCCGCCGTGGTCCGCGATCAGCCGGTCGGCGGCCGCGGTGGCGCAGTCGTCGAACAGCGCCTGGATCGAGCCGTGCGGATTGGCCGACAGGGCCAGCTTCTGCTGGTTGGTGAGCTTGTCGGAGGCGAACTTCGCCGGGTTCACCGGGATGTTCAGCATGATCAGCTTCCGGGTGCCCCGCCACATCGCCCGGTCCTGCTCGGCCTCCGAGTCGAAGAGCCGCACGGCCACCGAGTCGCCCTCGTCGACCAGCGCCGGGTACGCCTTCACCGGCTGCCCGCCCCGCTTGGTCTCGAAGACCCGGGTGAGCGTCCCGATCGTCCAGTCCTTCAGGCCCGCGCGCTCCAGGGAGGGCCCGGAGCCGTCCGGGCCCGCCGTGGCCGCCTGGGCGGCCTTGGAGAGCGCCTGACGGGCCTTGGGGCGCAGCTTCAGGCGCAGCGTCTCCAGGTCCTTGTCCTCGGCGAGCTTCCGGCGCCGCTCGTCGACGATCCGGAAGGTGATCTTGAGGTGGTCGGGGACCTTCGCCCAGTCGAAGTCCTCCGGCGTCAGCGGGACCCCGACCATCCGCTGGAGCTCGCGCGCCAGCGCCGTCGTCAGCGGCTCCTGCACCGGCACGACCGCGTCCAGGAAGCGGCCGGCGAAGTTCGGGGCGGGCACGTAGTGGCGGCGGATCGGCTTCGGCAGCGAGCGGATCAGCTCGGTGACGACCTCCTCGCGCAGGCCCGGGATCTGCCAGTCGAAGCCCTCGTCGGTCACCTGGTTCAGGACCTGGAGCGGCACGTGGACGGTCACGCCGTCCGCGTCCGCGCCCGGCTCGAACTGGTACGTCACGCGGAACTTCAGCGCGCCCTGCCGCCACGAGTCCGGGTAGTCGTCCTTGGTGACGGCGCCGGCCTTCTCGTTGATGAGCATCTCGCGCTCGAAGTCGAGGAACTCCGGTTCCTCGCGCCGCTTGTGCTTCCACCACGAGTCGAAGTGGGCCCCGGACACGACGTGTTCGGGGACCCGCTTGTCGTAGAAGTCGAAGAGCGTCTCGTCGTCGACGAGGATGTCCCGGCGCCGGGCCCGGTGCTCCAGCTCCTCGACCTCGGTGAGCAGCTTGCGGTTGTCGGCGAAGAACTTGTGGTGGGTGCGCCAGTCGCCCTCCACCAGGGCGTTGCGGATGAACAGCTCGCGGGAGACCTCGGGGTCGACGCGGCCGTAGTTGACCTTGCGGTCGGCGACGATCGGGACGCCGTACAGCGTGACCTTCTCGAAGGCCATCACGGCCGCCTGGTCCTTCTCCCAGTGCGGTTCGCTGTACGTCTTCTTCACCAGGTGCTGGGCGAGCGGCTCGACCCACTCGGGCTCGATCCGGGCGTTCACCCGCGCCCAGAGCCGCGAGGTCTCCACCAGCTCGGCGGACATCACCATCCGCGGCGGCTTCTTGAAGAGGGCGGAACCGGGGAAGATCGCGAACTTTGCGTTGCGGGCCCCCAGGTACTCGTTCCGGGTGCCCTCCCGCTTCTGGTCCCGGCCCTCCTTGGCGTCCTTCACGTCCTTGAGGCCGATGTGGCTGAGGAGGCCGGAGAGGAGGGAGACGTGGATGGCCTGCTCGGGGAAGGACTCGTCGTCCCGGGGCTCGGTGAGGTGGATCCCCATCTGCTTGGCGACCGTGCGCAGCTGGGCGTAGATGTCCTGCCACTCGCGGATGCGCAGGAAGTTCAGGTACTCCTGCTTGCACATCCGGCGGAAGGAGGACGAGCCGCGCTCCTTCTGCTGCTCGCGGACGTACCGCCACAGGTTGAGGAAGGCGAGGAAGTCGCTGGTCTCGTCCTTGAAGCGGGCGTGCTGCTGGTCGGCCTGGGCCTGCTTGTCGGCGGGGCGTTCGCGGGGGTCCTGGATGGAGAGCGCGGCCGCGATGACCATGACCTCGCGGGCGCAGCCGTTCTTGTCGGCCTCCAGGACCATCCGGGCGAGCCGGGGGTCGACGGGGAGCTGGGAGAGCTTCCGGCCGAGCTGGGTGAGCCGCTTCTTCGGATCCTTCTCCGTGGGGTCGAGCGCGCCGAGCTCCTGGAGGAGCTGGACGCCGTCCCGGATGTTGCGGTGGTCCGGCGGGTCGATGAAGGGGAACTTCTCGATCTCGCCGAGGCCGGCGGCGGTCATCTGGAGGATGACGGAGGCCAGGTTGGTGCGGAGGATCTCGGCGTCGGTGAACTCCGGCCGGGTGAGGAAGTCGTCCTCGGAGTACAGCCGGATGCAGATGCCGTCGCTCGTACGGCCGCAGCGGCCCTTGCGCTGGTTGGCGCTGGCCTGGGAGATCGCCTCGATGGGGAGGCGCTGGACCTTGGTGCGGTGGGAGTAGCGCGAGATCCGGGCGGTGCCCGGGTCGATCACGTACTTGATGCCGGGGACGGTCAGCGAGGTCTCGGCGACGTTGGTCGCGAGGACGATCCGGCGGCCGGAGTGGGCCTGGAAGACCCGGTGCTGCTCGGCGTGGGAGAGGCGCGCGTAGAGCGGCAGGATCTCCGTGTTGAAGAGCTTCTTCTTGGTGAGGGCGTCCGCGGTGTCGCGGATCTCCCGCTCGCCGGAGAGGAAGACCAGGATGTCGCCCGGCCCCTCCTTCTGGAGCTCGTCGACGGCGTCGCAGATGGCGGTGATCTGGTCCCGGTCGGCGTCCTCGGAGTCCTCTTCGAGTAGCGGCCGGTAGCGCACCTCGACCGGATACGTCCGCCCGGAGACCTCGACGATCGGGGCGTCGCCGAAGTGGCGGGAGAAGCGTTCGGGGTCGATGGTCGCGGAGGTGATCACGACCTTCAGGTCCGGGCGCTTCGGCAGCAGCTGGGCCAGATAGCCGAGCAGGAAGTCGATGTTGAGGGACCGCTCGTGGGCCTCGTCGATGATGATCGTGTCGTAGGCGCGCAGCTCGCGGTCCGTCTGGATCTCGGCGAGCAGGATGCCGTCCGTCATGAGCTTCACGAAGGTCGCGTCCGGGTTCACCTGGTCGGTGAAGCGGACCTTCCAGCCGACGGCCTCGCCCAGCGGGGTGCTCAGCTCCTCGGCGACGCGCTCGGCGACGGTGCGGGCGGCGAGCCGGCGGGGCTGGGTGTGCCCGATCATGCCCCGGACGCCCCGGCCCAGCTCCAGACAGATCTTCGGGATCTGGGTGGTCTTTCCTGAGCCGGTCTCGCCGGCGACGATCACGACCTGGTGGTCGCGTATCGCCTCCAGGATCTCGTCCTTCTTCTGCGAGACCGGGAGCTGCTCGGGATAGGTGACGGCGGGCACGCGGGCGGCGCGTCCGTCGACGCGCTCCTTGGCCTTGGCCGCCTCTGCGGCGATCTCGTCCAGGACGGCCTCGCGGGCCTCGGGCTTGCGGATGCGGCGGGCGCCTTCGAGACGGCGGCCGAGCCGGTGGGAGTCCCGCAGCGAGACCTCGGCCAGGACGGACTGGAGGGCGGCGAAGGAAGTAGACATACGGAATCCAGGATCGCACCTGCGGCCGAGAAGCGGCGAACCGATTTACGAAGGGGGGCGGCCGGCGGTGCGTAGTATTCCGGGCATCTGCCCCGGACCGGAGAGGTTTCGTATGTTCCGCACCACACGCGCGTCGGCGTCCGTCGCGGTGGCGGTGCTGACGGCCCTGGTGCTCGGCCTGCTGGTCCGCGGTCCGGTTCCCGGGGGGACGGTCTCCGGCGGCGGTTCGGCTCCGAGCGCGGGCCCGGTCGCCCTGGGCGCCGCCGTGCCGGGGTGCGATCCGGGGCATCCGGCCGAGTCGGGCGACGCGGGTCCCGTCGTACCGCCTCGTGCGCACGGCTTCGCCGAGCTGCTGCCGGCGCTCGCCGCCGACCGGGGGCCGAGCGGGGTCCGGCAGCCGGACCTCCGGGCTCCGGCCACGCCGCCGGGGCGGGAGCCGCCCGCGCGCGTGCCGACGCCGGTGGAGCTGTCGGTCCTGAGGGTGTAGGCGGACGGCCGCCCCAGCCGTCCGCCCCTTCCGCCGCCTTCCTCCCTCAGGAGCGTTTCCGCATGTCCACCTCCGCTTCCAAGCCCAAGCCCGCGTCCACGTCCAAGTCCAAGCCGATCGTGATCGTCGCCGGGGTGGCGGTCGCCGCCGCGCTGCTCGGCGTCGTCTCGTTCACCGCCACCAAGCCCTCCTCCCCCGGTACGTCCGGCTCCTCCGCCGTCGCCGAGGTGTCCGCCGACCCGCAGGCCGGGGTGTACGCGGAGCTGGAGAAGTACGCCCGCCGGGACGCCGCCGACAAGCTCGCCCTGGGCCGCGCCGACGCGCCGGTCGTGCTGATCGAGTACGCCGACTTCAAGTGCGGCTACTGCGGGAAGTTCGCCCGGGACACCGAGCCGGTCCTGATCGAGAAGTACGTCGAGAAGGGCACGCTGCGCATCGAGTGGCGCAACTTCCCGATCTTCGGCGAGGAGTCCGAGGCGGTGGCCCGCGCCTCCTGGGCCGCCGGGCAGCAGGACCGCTTCTGGCAGTTCCACCAGGCGGCGTACGCGGACGGGGCCAAGGAGAAGGGCTTCGGGACCGAGCGGCTCGCCGCCCTCGCGAAGGAGGCCGGGGTGCCCGACCTCGCCCGCTTCGCGAAGGACAGCGGCAGCGAGGCGGCCCGGCAGGCCGTGCGGAAGGACCAGGAGCAGGGGTACGCGCTCGGCGCCTCCTCCACCCCCTCCTTCCTGATCAACGGGCGGCCGATCGCGGGCGCCCAGCCCCTGGAGACCTTCACGGAGACGATCGAGGCGGCGGCCGCGTCGGCGCGGGAGAAGTCGGCCGCCCCGGCTCCGGAGAAGGCGGCCGGGCGGTGACCTCGGGGATCGGCTACTTCGCGGCCTTCCTCGGCGGCCTCCTCGCCCTCCTCAGCCCGTGCAGCGCCCTGCTGCTGCCGGCGTTCTTCGCGTACTCGATCGAGAACCGGGCGAAGCTGGTGGCGCGGACCGCGATCCTCTACGCGGGCCTCGCCACCACCCTCGTACCGCTGGGCGCGGCGGGCTCGCTCGCGGGCCGCTTCTTCTACGGCCACCGGGACCTGCTGGTCGCCGCGGGCGGCTGGCTGATCATCGGGCTCGGCGTCCTCCAGATCCTGGGCCTCGGCTTCGCCTCGCGCCGGATGTCGGAGGCGAGCGGCCGGATCCGCCCCACCTCGGCGGTCTCGGTCTACGCCTTGGGCCTCGTCTACGGCCTGGCGGGCTTCTGCGCGGGCCCGATCCTCGGCAGCGTCCTGACGGTGGCGGCGCTGAGCGGCAGCCCGGCGTACGGCGGCCTGCTGCTCGCGGTGTACGCGCTGGGGATGGCGGTGCCGCTGTTCGTGCTCGCGCTGCTGTGGGAGCGGTACGACCTCGGGCGGCGGCGCTGGCTGCGCGGCCGGCCGCTCCGGGTCGGCCGCTTCGAGGTCCACTCGACCTCGCTGGCGTCGGGCCTCTTCTTCGTGGCCCTGGGCACGCTGTTCCTGGTCTTCGACGGGACGACGGCGCTGCCGGGGCTGCTCTCGGTGGACGGCTCCTTCGCCGTGGAGCGGCGGGTCGCCGAGTGGGGCCGGGCGGTCCCGGACTGGGCGCTGCTGGTCGGGGTCGTGGCGGCGGTCGGTCTCGTCCTCGCGCTGCGGGGCCGGGGCCGTGCGCGGCGGGCGGAGCAGCCGGAATAGACGAAGGGCCCCGTTCTCGCGAACGGGGCCCTTCTGCTGTGGCTGGGGCCGGGGTCGAACCGGCGACCTATCGCTTTTCAGGCGATCGCTCGTACCAACTGAGCTACCCAGCCACGAAGCTGTTTCCAGCTTCGGCGACTCTGACGGGACTTGAACCCGCGACCTCCACCTTGACAGGGTGGCGAGCTAACCAACTGCTCCACAGAGCCTTGCTTGTGTACGAGCACTAGTCTCGCACACGGTTGTGCGTGCCCCCAACGGGATTCGAACCCGTGCTACCGCCTTGAAAGGGCGGCGTCCTGGGCCACTAGACGATGAGGGCTAACGGCCCCACCTGGGCGCTTCATCAGCGCGTCGGGGACGTGAGAAGCATATGGGATGGCAGGCGGTATCGCCAAAACGGTTTCCACCCGGGGGAGAATGGGCCCGTGCTGGAGATGACGCGCGAGGAGTTCGAGGAGCTTGTCGCCGAGGCCCTGGACCGGATCCCGCCGGAGCTGACGCGGCTGATGGACAACGTGGCGGTGTTCGTGGAGGACGAGCCCTCTCCGGACGACCCGGAGCTGCTCGGCCTCTACGAGGGGACGCCGCTGACCGAGCGGGGGGAGTGGTACGCGGGCGTGCTGCCCGACCGGATCACGATCTACCGGGGGCCGACGCTGCGGATGTGCGAGTCCCGGGAGGACGTGGTGGCCGAGACCGAGATCACCGTGGTCCACGAGATCGCCCACCACTTCGGCATCGACGACGAGCGGCTGCACGCGCTGGGCTACGGCTGAGCCCGATCCGGCCGTCCGGAGGGCCGGGATCCGGGTGGGACCGGCCGACGGGATCGAACAAGGGTGTCGTCGTCCCGTGTCCCTTGTGGCGGCCGGGGAGTTGGGCAGGGGGACGCGTTCCCTTCCCCGCCTTCTGTGTCCTGGAGGTGCCTCCGTGCGCCATGTCCCCACCCGCGTTCGATGGGCCGCCGCCGCCCTCGCGGTCGCCGCGTGCGCCGGTCTGAGCGGCTGTATGAGTGTCGGCGACGAGAGCGCCCGGCCCGCGCCCGGAGCGAGCGGGGGGAAGCCGGGGGCCTCGGCCGAGCCCGACGGCGGCACCGGTGAGCCGGACGGCGGCGGCGGGGCGTACGGCGACGGGCGCGGCGGCCAGGCGGGCGGCCCCGACGCGGCGGGCGGGGGCGGGAGGTCCCCGGTGCCGAGCGGTTCGCCCTCCGCCTCCGCCTCGCCCTCCGGGGGCGTGGAGCCCCCCGCGGCGGGCCGGCCCGGCGGGCCGCGGCCGTCCGGGACGCGTCCGGCGGGCGGCGCGGCCGCCGGCGGCCACGACGGGACGGGCGGCGCGGCCGGGAGCGCGGGCGGCGGGGAGGCGGGCGGTCCCGGCGGCAGCGGCGGATCCGGCGGGGGCGGCACGGACGGCGGGGGCACGGGCGGGACCGGCGGCGAGGCCGGCGGCGCTCCGGGCGGTGGCGGGGGCACCCCCTCGCCGGAGCCGACGCCGGAGCCGACGCCCACGCCGGAGCCGACCCAGGAGCCGACGCCGGAGCCCACCCCCGAGCCGACGTCGAACCCGAGCGATCCGCCGACCGAGGGGCCCTCGACGCAGCTGGGTGGGATGCGGGCGGTCGCGGCGGCCACCGAACCGGCGGCATCTCCGCAGGTCAGCCCGGCATGAGACGTAGGTCACCCGGAGCGACTTGCCAGCGGTGGGGGAGGGTGCGTATGGTGGTAGATCGTTTGATCCCATTTGCCCGGCGCCACCATCGAAGAGCGCCGCGACTGGCGCGTACCTCTCCCCTTGCCGTGGCTGACCGCATTGAGGCGGTCTTAAGGCGAAACACGGAGTTGACGGGCGCGTGCCGAGACTCCGGAAGGTTTCGCATTTCGCATGTCCATTTCCAGTTCTGACCACACCGTCATGCCCGAGAACGACGAGATCATCGAGATCACCGAGATCGTCGAGCTCTCCGACGACGCGGAGATCACCGACGAGGCCACCGAGGCCCTCGACGTCTCCGACCTGACCGACGAGGCCGACGACGCCGACTCCGACGCGGCCCCCGAGATCACCTTCGGTGACCTGGGCCTGCCCGAGGGCATCGTCCGCAAGCTCGCGCAGAACGGCGTGACCACCCCCTTCCCGATCCAGGCCGCGACCATCCCGGACGCCCTGGCCGGCAAGGACATCCTCGGCCGCGGCCGCACCGGCTCCGGCAAGACCCTCTCCTTCGGCCTGCCGCTGCTGGCCACCCTGGCCGGCGGCCAGACGGAGAAGAAGAAGCCCCGCGGCGTCATCCTCACCCCGACCCGTGAGCTCGCGATGCAGGTCGCGGACGCCCTCCAGCCCTACGGCGACGTCCTCGGCCTCAAGATGAAGGTCGTCTGCGGCGGCACGTCGATGGGCAACCAGATCTACGCCCTGGAGCGCGGCGTCGACATCCTCGTCGCCACCCCCGGCCGTCTGCGCGACATCATCACCCGCGGCGCCTGCTCCCTGGAGCAGGTCCAGATCGCCGTCCTCGACGAGGCCGACCAGATGGCCGACCTGGGCTTCCTGCCCGAGGTCACCGAGCTGCTCGACCAGGTCCCGGCCGGCGGCCAGCGCCTCCTCTTCTCCGCCACCCTGGAGAACGAGATCGACAGCCTGGTCAAGCGCTACCTGGTGAACCCGGTCGTCCACGAGGTCGACCCGTCCGCCGGCGCCGTCACCACCATGACCCACCACGTCCTCGTCGTGAAGCCGAAGGACAAGGCCCCGGTCACCGCCGCCATCGCCGCCCGCAAGGGCCGCACGATCATCTTCGTCCGCACCCAGCTCGGTGCCGACCGCGTCGCCGAGCAGCTGCGCGAGTCCGGCGTGAAGGCCGACGCGCTGCACGGCGGCATGACCCAGGGCGCCCGCACCCGCACGCTCGCCGACTTCAAGGACGGTTACGTCAACGTCCTCGTCGCCACCGACGTCGCCGCCCGCGGCATCCACGTCGACGGCATCGACCTGGTCCTCAACGTGGACCCGGCCGGCGACCACAAGGACTACCTGCACCGCTCGGGCCGCACCGCCCGCGCCGGCCGCTCCGGCGTCGTGGTCTCCCTGGCCCTGCCGCACCAGCGCCGCCAGATCTTCCGCCTCATGGAGGACGCGGGCGTCGACGCCTCGCGCCACATCGTCGGCGGCGCCGGCGCCTTCGACCCCGAGGTCGCCGAGATCACCGGCGCCCGTTCGCTCACCGAGGTCCAGGCCGACTCCGCGAACAACTCGGCCAAGCAGGCCGAGCGCGAGGTCGTCGACCTCACCCGTCAGCTGGAGCGCCTCCAGCGCCGCGCCGTCGAGCTCCGCGAGGAGGCCGACCGCCTCGTCGCGCAGGCCGCCCGCGAGCGCGGTGAGGACCCGGAGACCGCCGTCGCCGCCGTCGCGGAGGCCGCCGAGGCCGAGGTGGCCGCCGCTGCCGCCGAGGCCGAGCGCACCGCCCGCGAGGAGCAGCGCCGCGAGGAGCGCCCCGCCCGCGACGAGCGCGGCAACTACGAGCGCCGTGACCGCGGTGGCTTCCGCCGCGACAACGACCGTCCGTCGTTCCGCGACCGCGACGACCGCGGTGGCGACCGTGGCGGCTTCCGCCGCGACAACGAGCGTCCGTCGGGCGGTTTCCGT
>NZ_JBIBJV010000003.1:0-59039 GCF_042958885.1 Streptomyces sp. NPDC007945 | reverse complement strand
CGTGACGACCGCGGTGGCGACCGTGGCGGCCGCTCCTTCGAGCGCCGCGACAACGACCGTCCGTCGGGTGGCTTCCGCCGGGACAACGACCGTCCGTCGTTCCGCGACCGCGACGACCGCGGTGGCGACCGTGGCGGCTTCCGCCGCGACAACGAGCGTCCGTCGGGCGGTTTCCGTCGGGACAACGACCGTCCGTCGTTCCGCGACCGTGACGACCGCGGTGGCGACCGTGGCGGCCGCTCCTTCGAGCGCCGCGACAACGACCGTCCGTCGGGTGGCTTCCGCCGGGACAACGACCGTCCCGCCGGCGGCTTCCGCCGCGACGACCGCCCGGCCGGTGGCTTCCGCCGCGACAACGACCGTCCGTTCAACCGCGACCGTCGCGACGACCGCCCCTCGGGCGGCGGCTTCCGCCGTGACGACCGCCCGTCCGGTGGCTTCCGCCGCGACGACCACCGCCCGTCCGGCTCCTCCTTCGGTGGCGGCCGCCGCGACGACAAGCCCCGCTGGAAGCGCAACGGCTGAGCCCGCGTGACCTGACCCACCCGACGAACCCCCGTGACACCACCTGTCACGGGGGTTCGTCGCGTCCGGCGTACAACCCCCACCGCCCCCCGACGGTCTCGTACACGGACTCACGTGCGACGCTCGTACGTCCGACCACCCGTCACCGCCCGCACATCCCGGGGGAGGGGCCCTCTTGTCTCGTACCGCACCCGCGCGTCGTGCGCGGACCCGCGTCGCGCTGCTCGCCGCCGTCCTGGCCGTCACCGGCGCGGGGCTCGCGCCCGGCGCCGCGGCCGCGCCCGGGGCGCCGGTGGTCGGGATCGACCAGGTGGACGTGGAGCCGCTCCTGCGGACCGCGCCCCGCGCGGAGACCGTGCTCGCGGCGGGCCCGCGCGGGTACGCGCACCGGGCCGAGGGATCCGGGACGGGCGTGGAGTGGACGGATCACGCGAGCGGCACGAGCCGGCCCCTGGGGCACGGCGACGGGAACGACGCCTTCGCGGAGTTCGGCACCGGCGGCCGGTACGCGTACGTGGAGCGGGGCGTCGGCGCCTACGGGGTCCTCGACCTGGAACTCGGTACGACCACGGCCCTGACCGTCCCCCAGGACGCCTCCTACCGCGGGCTCGTCGGCGACCGGCTGCTCTTCCAGCAGTACGTGCCCGGCACCTCGCTCGGCTCCACCAGCGGGTACTTCCTCCGGGCCGCGAGCGCCCCGAACGGCGCCTCCGTCCCCGTCACCGGCTGGCCGGCCGGCGCCGACCTGCACGGGGCGCGGCTGGTGGCCGGCGCGGAGGGCGTGGCCGTCCTCCGGTTCACCGTCGGCGTCCCGGGCACGGACCGCGACTCCCGCCTCGGGCTCGTGGACCTGGCGACCGGGCGGATGGAGGTGCTCGCGGAGGCCACGGCGGCGGACGGCGCGCTCGTGGCGGGCGTGGCCGTCACCGCCGAACGGATCGCCTGGGTGGACCCCGACCGGAACGTCCACATCCGGTACCGCGCCGACCTCACCGGCCCCGAACTCCGCCACCCGCTCCCGGCCGGCCTGGACGCCACCCGGATCGGGCTCGTCGGCGACTGGCTCCTGACCACGGCCGAACCCCGGCGAGCGGGCGAGTCCCTCACCCGCGCGCTGGTCGCCGTGAGCCCGGCCGGTGTGCCGCAGACGCTCCTCACCGGGGCCGAGGAGCGGATCACGCAGCTCGCCGACGGCTCGGGCGTGGCCGTCGTCGGCGGTACCTCCGCCACCGACTGGGCCGTCCTCAAGGCCGTACCCGGCAAGGGCGGCGCCGCCCCGGCCCTGGAGAAGCTGCGCCCGGTGGCCCCGCTGCCCGCCCGGGTGGAGTCGCTGGCCCTCGGCATGGGCCGGCTCACCACACTGGACCACGACGGCCCGAAGGGCCCCGGCTTCCACAGCCGTACGCTGCCGGCCGGTCCGCTCCACACCGGCCAGTCCGCACCGGCCTGGGCCGGCGCCGAGACGGGCATGGAGTGGAACGCGCCGCCCCTCCACGACACCGGCGACGGGCGGGTCGTCTCCTTCCCGCGGATCCCCGGCGCCACTCGCGCGGTCGTCTCCCGCACGACCACCGGCACGACCACCGGCACGACCGCCGGCCGGACCACCCGGGTGCCGGTCGACCGGGACGGCCGGATCGCCGACGCCTTCGGCCGGTGGACGGTCTTCCAGACCGGCACCCCGGCCCGGTACGGCGAACTCGCCGGCGACGGCGAGACGCTCGTCCTCGACCTCGACGCCCAGAAGACCGTCTCCCGGCAGCCGCAGACCGCCGCCGCCGTCTGGGGCGACACCCTCTACACCGGCACCGGCGGCACCGGCGACGTCGCCCGCCAGGACCTCGCCACCGGCAAGGCCCTCGGCACCGTCGCGACCGGCGCCGGCTGCCCCCTGACCGAGCTGCAGACGGCCGGCCGCTGGCTCTACTGGTCGTGCGCCGGCTATGCGAAGCAGGGCGTCCTCGACCTCAGGAACCCGGCCGCGCCGATACGCGTCGCCCTGCCGGCGGGCACCGCCCGGGGCGGACTCCTCGGCGACGGCTACTTCGTGGACCAAGGCTCCGGCTCGTACCTCCGCGTCACCCCCTTCCCCACCGGGAAGGCCGGCACGCCCTTCGACCTGACCCGCGCCGAGACCGTCCCCGGCGACCGCCGCGTCACCTGGACCGTCGACCGCTTCGGCGGCGCCGTCGCCTACCGGGGCGCCGACCAGCGGGTGCACGTCGTCTGGACCGACGTCCCCGCCTCCGACCTCAAGGCCGCCGCCTCCTCGATCCCGGCGGGGCTGCGGATGCCCGGGACCTGGAAGGCGTCCTGGGCGCTGTCGAAGCCCGCCTCCCAGTACGAGGTGAACGTGGTCGACGCGTACAGCTTCAAGCCCCTGAAGACCTTCCGCGGGACCGAGACCCGCGGGCGGATCGACGTCACCTGGGACGGGCGGAACGCGGCGGGCCTGCCCGCGCCGAACGGGCCGTACGCGTGGGAGGTGCGCGCCCTCACCGCCGACGGCAAGGGCCGCGACCTGTACGCCTCCGGCCGGATCACGGTCTCCGGCAGCCGGCCCGCCTTCCGGGACCTCGCCGGCGCCGACGCGCAGGGCGACCTGCTCGGCGTGAACACGACCGGCGCCGTCTCCCTCTACCGGGGCAACGGCCTCGGCGGGCTCTCCGCCCGCACCACCGCCACCGGCGCGGCCTTCCCGGCCGGCACGCTCCTCGTCCCCTTCGGCGACGTGAACGGCGACGGCTGCGCCGACGTCCTCGGCCGCGTCGGCAACGAGCTGCGGGCCTACCGGCCGGGCTGCGGCAAGGTCGTCACGGCCTCGTCGCCGTACACCGCCCTCGGGGCCGGCTGGGCCCAGTACGACGTGCTCACCCCGCCAGGAGACGTCGACGCCGACGGCCACCAGGACCTGATCGCGCGCCAGACCACCACCGGCGACATGTACTTCTACGCCGGCACCGCCGACCACCGTCTCAAGACGCGGGTGCGGATCGGCACCGACTGGAGGCTGTACAAGCGGATCACCGGCGCGGGCGACCTCGACGGCGACGGCCGCGGCGACCTCCTCGGCGTCGACGGCTCCGGCGTCCTCTGGGTCTACTTCGGCACCCCGTCCGGCGGCGTCACCCCGCGCGTCCGGGTCGGCGGCGGCTGGCAGGTCTACACCGCGGTCCAGGGCGTCGGCGACCTCAACGGCGACGGCACCCCCGACCTCGTCGCCCGCGACGCCTCCGGCCGCCTCTACGCCTACTACGCCCACGACCGCGGCCGCACCAGCGCCCCCTACGGCCCCCGCGAGCTCATCGGCACCGGCGGCTGGAACACCTTCCGCACCCTCCACTGACCGGGCCACGACGCGACGGGTTCCGATACCCGATCGGTTCCCCGGGCCCGTCGGGCTATGCTGCTCGGAGTGCTCGCACACGGGCCGTTAGCTCAATTGGCAGAGCAGTGGACTTTTAATCCATTGGTTGTGGGTTCGAGTCCCACACGGCCTACCAGGGGCACTGCCCTCGGAACCCCCGCTGACCTGGTCAGACGGGGGTTCCGGCGTTTGCGGCGCCTGTGCCCGGGTGGAGGGCCCTCAGGGCCCACCGAACACCGGGGCGGTCCGTGTCATACGAGGTGGACGTCCGGGACGTAGAGGATCCACCGGCCGCCCGCCGCTCGGAAGTCCTCCTCCTTGGCCATGATCTCCTCGGCGTGGTTCCAGGCGAACAGCAGCGCGTAGTCCGGGTAGGGGGCGGAGAAGGCCTCGGGGTCGCGTACCGGGATGTGGGAGCCCGGGGTCAGGCGGTTCTGCTTCGCCGGGGTCGTGTCGGTGACGTACGCGATCAAGTCCGGGCCGAGGCCGCAGTAGTTGGCGACCGTGGCGCTCTTCGCCGTCGCCCCGTAGGCGACGACCCGCCGGCCCTCGTCCCGCAGCCGCTCCAGCAGGGCGACCAGCTCGTCGCGGGTGCGGGCGACCGCGTCGGCGAAGCGGTCCAGCGTGGCCGGGTCGGCCAGCCGCCGGGTCTCCTCCTCCACGAGCAGCGCGTCCACCGCGTCCGACGGGGTCCGGGCGCCGCGCCGGGCGACGGTGTAGCGCACTTCGCCGCCGTGCACGGGCAGACGTTCCACGTCGACCAGTTCGAAGCCGAAGCCGCGGGCCATCGCCTGCACGGACCGGGCCGTGAAGAAGTAGAAGTGCTCGTCGTAGATCTGGTCGAAGGACGTCCGGTCGACGATCTCGCCCAGGTAGGGGTCCTCGAAGACGAAGACGCCATCGGGCTTCAGGAGCGCGTCCAGGCCGCGGAAGATCGAGTCGAGGTAGGGGATGTGGCAGAGGGTGTTGGCGGCGTACACCAGGTCCGCGCGGCCCTCGGTGGCGGCGATGTCGAGCGCGGTCGCCTCCTCGAAGAACGCGGTCCGCACGCGTACGCCCTTCTCCCGGGCCACCTCGGCCACACCCGCCGACGGGTCGACGCCCAGGTGCCGCACGCCGGCGTCGCTGACCGTCCGCAGCATCACACCGTCGTTGCAGCCGATCTCGACGACGAAGGGGTCGGGGCCGGTCAGCTCGGTCTCCAGGAACCGGCGGGCCGTCGCCTCGAAGTGGGCGCGCATCACCGACGACCCGGACGAGTGGTACGGGTAGTCCTCGCGGAACATCTTCTCGCGCGGGACCTCCTCGACGAGCTGCACCATCGTGCAGGAGGCGCACAGCCCGACCGCGAGCCGGAAGAAGAACTCCCCTTCCGTGCCGCCCGGTTCCGGGAACGCGTCGGACAGGGGCTGGCGGCCCAGGTCGAGGAACTCCTTGACGGGGCCTTCGCAGATACGGCAGGTGCTCATGGTCTCTTCATTCATGGGAGCGGGGTGTACGAGGGGAGGAGTCCGGCCGCGCGGGCCTCGGCGAGAGTGGGGGCCTCCCGGTCCCGGGCGGACAGGACCGGGTCGATCCCGGCCGGGATCGGCAGCGCCAGGTCCGGGTCGAGCACCGACAGGGCCAGCTCGCGCTCGGCGACGTACTCGGCGGAGAGCAGATAGGACATGACCGTGTCGTCCCGCAGGGAGACGAAGGCGTGCCCGACACCGGGTGGCAGATACAGGGCGCGGTGGTCCCGCTGGTCGAGCAGGACCGCGTCCCAGCGGCCGAAGGTCGGCGAGCCCTCCCGGATGTCGACCACGATGTCCAGTGCCTCGCCGCTCGGGCAGGTCACGTACTTCGCGGTGCCGGGCGGGCCGGCGGTGAAGTGGACGCCACGCACCACACCGCGCCGTGAGCTGCTGAAGCTGGCCTGGGCCACCGGGAACAGCGGTGCGCCGTGCGTGGCGGTGAAGGCGTCCCCCTGGAAGGAGGAGACGAAGTGACCGCGCTCGTCGGGGTAGGCGGTGGGGGTGAACTCCAGGGCGCCGGCGACGGCGAGTGCGCGTGCCCTCATGCCAGTTCCGCCAGGACGGTCCGGACGACGTCGATGACCTCGTCCTGGAGGGTCTCGGGCAGCGACGGGTACATCGGCAGCGAGAAGATCTCGCCGGCCAGCGCCTCGGTCACCGGCAGGGAGCCGGGCTTCTGCCCCAGGTGGGCGAAGCCGCTCATGGTGTGCACCGGCCAGGGGTAGCTGATGTTGAGCGAGATCCCGCGGTCCTTCAGGGCGGCGATGATGTCGTCGCGCCGGGGGTGCCGTACGACGTGGACGTAGTACACGTGCTCGTTTCCGGGCGTGGTCCGGGGCAGGACGAGACCGGTGTCCGCGAGGCCCTCGGCATACCGTGCGGCGACCGCCCGGCGGCCCGCCGTGTAGGCGTCCAGGCGGGTCAGCTTGCGGCGCAGGATCTCCGCCTGGACCTCGTCGAGCCGGCTGTTGTGGCCGGGCGTCTCGACGACGTAGTAGCGGTCCTCCATGCCGTAGAACCGCAGCCGGCGCAGCCGGCGGGCGACCTCCTCGTCCGCGGTGACGACCGCCCCGCCGTCGCCGTACGCGCCGAGCACCTTGGTCGGGTAGAAGGAGAACGCCGCCGCGTCGCCCATCGTGCCGGCGAGCCGGCCGTGGTGGCGGGCCCCGTGCGCCTGCGCGCAGTCCTCGAGGATCTTCAGCCCGTGCTCGTCGGCGAGGCGGCGCAGCGGGGCCATGTCGACGCACTGCCCGTACAGGTGCACCGGGACGACGCAGCGGGTGCGGGGGGTGATCGCCGCGGCCACCTGGCCGGTGTCCATCAGGAAGTCGTCCTCGCGGACGTCGACGAAGACGGGGGTGGCGCCGATCGCGTCGATGGCGACGACGGTGGGGGCCGCCGTGTTCGACACGGTGATCACCTCGTCGCCCGGGCCGACGCCGAGGGCCTGGAGGGCGAGCTTGATGGCGTTGGTGCCGTTGTCGACGCCGACGCAGTGCGCGAGGCCGTGGTAGGCGGCGAACTCCTCCTCGAAGCCGCGCACGCTCCGGCCGAGGATGAGCTGCCCGGAGCGGAAGACCGTCTCGACGGCGTCGAGGATGTCCGCCCGCTCCTTCTCGTACTCCGGCAGGTAGTCCCAGACATGGGTGGTCACAGGTGGTTCCCCTCCTTGGGTGAGATGTCCGCGCGGGGCGTGGCGGTGGCGGCGGCCGCCAGTGCGGCCACCGTCCGCTCCAGCGCGTCCCCGAGGGCCGCGCGCGGCCGCCATCCGGTGGCGGCGCGGAAGGCCGACGAGTCGACCTCGACGTCGAGGAAGTCCGTGCCGGTGGAGCCGCCGGGCGGCTCGACCGTGAGGACGGGGACGGCGGGCCGCCCGGTGTGCCGGGCGACGAGCTCGACGACGGTGCGGAACACCTCGCCGAGCGGCCGGCTCCGGTCGCTGCCGACGGGCCAGGGCCGTCCGGCGAGGGCGGGGGCGTGGTCGAGGGCGGCGAGGAAGGCGCGGGCCGCGTCGTCGACGTGGAGCAGATCGCGGCGGACCGTGCCGTCGTGCCACAGGGTGAGCGGCTCGCCGGCCAGGGCGCGGCGGGTCATGGCGGTCACCACGCCACGGTCGGGGCCGCCGCCCTCGACGTGGCCGTGGACGGTCGGCAGGCGGAGGGACAGCCCGTGGAGCGAGCCGCTCGCCGAGGCGGCGTGCAGGATCCGCTCGGCGGCCAGCTTCTGCCGCTCATAGGTCGTGGCCGGGGGCCCGGTGTGGTGGGCGAGGCCCGCGGTGCTGGCGAAGACGACGGTGGGCGGGGGTTCTTCGCCGCGGTCACGCGCCCCGCGTCCGCCCGCGTCGGCTCCGTTTCTCCGGCGGTCCCGCGCGCCGAGGATCTCGACCAGATCGCGCATCACGGTGACGTTGGTCCGCTCGGCGGCGGCGTCGCCGTCGGCGGTCCGCCAGTCGCCCGCCGCCGAGCGGTGGGTGACGAGGTGGATCACCGCGTCCGAGCCGGCCACGGCGTCGGCGAGCGCCGCCCGGTCGGTGAGATCGGCCGTCCGGATGTCGAGCCGTGCGGGTCCGGCGCGGGTGACGGCGGGCGGCGGGGCGTACGGGCGCCGGGACACGGCGCGCAGCCGGACCGGCCGGCGGGCGAGCAGCGCGGTGACGGCCGAGCCGAGGAAGCCCGAGGCGCCGAGGACGGTGACGAGCGGTGTGCCGGTGGTCATCGGGCGGCCCCGACGGGGGCCGGTGCCGAGGTGGTGAGGGAGCGCAGGCAGGCGAGCAGGCTGCGGGTCTCCATGTTCACGTAATGGCTGTGGCGCAGCAGTCCGGTGAGCTGGTGCAGGGTCATCCAGCGGAAGCCGGGGTGCTCCGCGAGCTCCGGTCGGTACGGGGTCTCGATGACGAGGTGGCGGCTGCGCGCGTGGTGGAAGCGGCCGCCTTCCTCCGACTGGACGGTGTCGAACCGGACGGCGGAGGGGTCGGCCCGCAGCACTTCGTCGAGCAGGGGCGGGCGGGCGGCGGGCGGCAGGACGTCGTAGTTCTCGGGGACGCACGAGACGGTCGGGGCGAGTTCGACGACGTCCACGTAGCCGGGTTCGGCGCGCAGGTGGACGAGGGCGTGCAGGACGCCGTCGACGCGGGCGACGAGGAGCGCGACGATCCCGGTGCCGTAGGGGGCGATCATCGGCTGGTCCCAGCGGGCCACCTCGCGGCCGGCCGCCTCGACGCGTACGCCGATGACGTCGAAGAACCGTCCGCTGTCGTGGGCCACCCGCCCGTCGGGGGTGCGGTGCCAGCCGGGCAGCCGGTTCAGCGGTGCGGACTCGACGGTGAGGTCGGTACGGATACGGGTGTCGGTGATCCAGCTGAGGAGGCTCGCGGTCGAGTGGCGGGCGGGCGCGGCCGGGTCGCACGACCGGAGCAGGGCGGCGGTGAAGTCGCCGGCCGGCCCGGGCGCGGTGTACCCGGCGGTGTCTCCCGGGGCGGAGTCCCCGGGGGCGGTCTCCGCGGTGAGGGGGAGGCAGGCCAGGACCGATCGGGTGTCCATGTTGACGAGGTCGTCGACGGCCAGGAGCCGGTGCAGCTGGGGGAGGGTCAGCCAGAGGTAGCCGTCGAGCGGTTCGACCTCGCCACTGACCTGGATGATCATGTTCCGGTTGCGTTTGCGCAGGAACCAGGAGCCCTGCTCCGACTGGCGTACGTCGGTGACGACCCGGTGCCGGGACGGGTCCCTGAAGTGGTCCAGGTACGGGACGGGCCGGCCGCCGTGCACGCCGAGGTAGTTGCTGCGGGTGGCCTGCACGGTGGGGGATATCTGGATGCCGTTGATGTTGCCCGGCTCGGCCTTCAGCTGCATGAGGAAGTGCGGGACGCCGTCGAACTCCTTGACCAGGATGCCGAGGATGCCGATCTCCTGCTGGTTGATGATCGGCTGTGACCACTCGGCCACCGGCCGGCCCGGGCGGCGCACCCGCAGGCCCTCGACGGTGAAGAAGCCGCCGCGGTGGTGGCGGAGGGTGCCGGTGTCCGGGTCGCCGGCCCAGCCGGTCAGCTCGTCGAGGGGGACCCGCTCGGTCCTGGTGAACATCCGGCCGCGGGCGGAGTCGAGTGCGCGGTGGACGTCGTCCAGGTGCGTGGCGGGGGTCACCGCACCACGCTTCCGGCGGGCAGGACGTCCTCGAAGAACGCCTGCTGGTGGCTCATCGTGGCGCGGAAGTAGCGGCTGTAGCGCTCGGCGTGGTCGGCGGTCATGGTGCCCAGCACCATGCCCAGCGCGACGTACCCGTCCTTGGGCTCGATGATCAGGTTGTTCCACGCCATCTTCACGGCCCCCAGGTGCCGGTCGATCGCCTCCGGCAGGGCCTCCGGGCCGCCCTCCCAGCCGCGGGGGAGGACCAGCTCGCCGGCGTCCGCCAGCGAGCCGTACCAGCGCAGCAGGTCCTGGCGGCAGGCGTCGAGGCCCGCCTGGTAGTGCCGCGGGTGGGTGAGGGCCCGGAAGGCGGCGCGGGCCGCGCGGGCGTCCTCGAACCGGGCGATCTCGTGGTCGTGGGCGCAGGGCAGGCTGTGCTGCCGGGTGCCCGGGTCGTCGAGCATGTCGACGGTGACGTCCAGCAGCGTCGTGCAGCGGACCCCTGCGTCCGCCATCCGCAGCCACAGGTCCCAGTCCTCCAGACCGACCTCGGACTCGCGCCAGCCGCCCACCGACTCGGCGAGACCGGCCAGATGGGCCGCGCAGGAGTTCTCGAAGAGCGGGTTCATCAGCTGGAGCTCGGGATGCCAGCACATCGTCAGCGGGTCGGCGACCGAGGTGACCGTGCCGGTCGCGGCGATCTTCCGGGCCCGGGTGGCGACGAACCGGGCTCCGTCGTCGAACGCGGCCGCGAGCAGCGCGAGATGGCCCGGCTTCCAGATGTCGTCGTGATCGAGGTAGGCGACGGCGTCGCCCTTCACCTGGGGCAGGGCGACATTGGTCGGCCCCGCCTGGAAGCCGAAGTGCGGGACGCGCAGCAGGCGTATCCGGGCGTCTTCGGCGGCGACTTCGGCCACCACCTCGTCGGTGTCGTCGTCACTGCCGTCGGAGACGACGAGCATCTCCCAGTCGGTGAAGGTCTGGGCCCGGACGGACTCCAGGGTCGGCACGATGGCCCGGCCGCGGTTGTACGTAGGGCATATGACGGAAATGCGGGGCATCAGCACTTCCTTCCGTTCGTCGGTGGGAGCGTTCGGGTGGGCCCGCTCGGATCGCGATGTGGTCGGCGTGAGCGGGCGTCGTCCCGGGCGGGCACCCGGCGCCCCCATGGCCGGTGCCCTCGCCCTGGCTCCTCGCCCCTCGCCCGGAGCTCTGGTTCCCGGCGCTGCTCCGGGAACACCGAAATGCAGGGGGGAGCCCTCTTGGTCAGGAGGGCGTATTGGGCCGTCACACAATGACGGCCAGGCAGGAATTCCCCCGAAGTGCACCTCCGCAGTGGGGTGCCGTCTACAGGGTGGAGGGAATGAGCGAGCGATGTCAACCGCCGTCGTCGGGGCCCCAACTCCCTAAACCAGGGAGACGGTTTTCGGCCGCGCAAAGGTAGAGTAAAGATGACGGTGATCCCCCGCCGGACCAGCGGGTGGCTCGCCGTTCCGTGCTGTGCATGTTGCGTAGGGGGAAGGTAGCAAGATGATCACGGTGGCTCTCGGCGTCCGGACGGACTCGCTGGGCAGGCGGATCGGGAGGGCGCTCGCGGCGGTCGGCTGGAGGGTGGTCCGTACGTCGGAGCTGCGGGCCGCGCCGCCCGTCTCCGCCGATGTCGCACTGGTGGAGTCGTGCGAGCTGACCGAGGGGCGGTTGATGGATGAAATCCCGCCCGGCGCACGGCTGATAGCCGTCGTCAACGGCGCGAGCGACGGCATCTGGGGCTCGACCGCGCAGGGGCGTGTGGTGGGTGTCGTGGACCGGGACGACCCCGACGACGGGCTCGTGGCGGCCGTCGAGGCGGTGGCCGACGGGCGCGGATGGATCTCCCCGGAACTGGCCACCTGGGTGCTGTCCGGCGGCCCCGGGCGGGCGCCGCGCCCCTGCGTGGCGAGCCCGCTGCCCGAGCCGGCGGGCGGGCGGACCGGCCTGCTGACCGCCCGGGAGTCCGATGTCGCCGCATTGGTGGGACAGGGGCTGTCCAACTCCGAGATAGCGGCCCGGCTTTGCGTGGAACTCAGCACGGTCAAGTTCCATGTCTCGAACGTCCTGCGGAAATTGGAGTGCCGCGATCGAGCGCAGTTGGCGGTCGTGGTCCATACCAACAGGGCGATGGCGGCCTGAATCCCCGTCGCGAGAAGGGGAGAGAAACTAGTCTCGCGACGGGGGGCGGCAGGCGAACGGTACGGCTACGTTGTTCTCAACGCCGAACGGGAACCCTCAGGGGGTCGGCGTAACTCCCGCGGTGATGGCCGACCCATTGTCACCTGCGGGGTCACGGGGAATTTTTGCACACACGCATCGACCATGCGTGTGTGCGTCACGGGGTGAAACATGACCAAGTATTCGGTACTTGTTCCCTTCTTGCCACGAAGACCGGAACAGTTGTTGCCGTATGCCGCTCTGGTGGACTGGACCCACGCCGAGCGTTTGTGGCAGGGACAGGCGATGCTCGTCGATCCCTTTCATGGCTTCACCGCCGCGGCCGGCGCCGGATTCCGGGTGCCGGTGGGACTCGGCGTCACGCTGATGCCGCTGCGGCACCCGTTCGAGGCGGCGCAGCAGGCCCGTTCGCTGGCCATGACCACCGGACATTCGGTGGTGGCGGGCTTCGGGCCAGGTGGAAAATCGTTTCAGCAGAGTCTGCGCGGAGCGCCCTACGCCAGTCCGCTGACCGCGTCGCGGGAGTACCTGACGATCGTCCGGGGGCTGCTGGACGGCGGCACCGTACGGATCGAGGGCGAGTACTTCTCCTGCCACGGAGGACTGCCGCCGAGCCCCGCTCCCGCCGTGGAACTGGGACTCGGGGTGCTGAGACCGGGCATGGCGAGGGTCGCGGGCGAGCTGGCAGGCACCGCGATCACCTGGCTGACCCCGGCGGCGTACCTGAAGGACACGGTCCTTCCCGCGATGCGGGAGGGCGCCGAGGCGGCCGGACGGCCGCTGCCCCGGCTGACCGCCATGGTGCCGGTGGCCCTGCGCGGGCCGGACCGCGATCCGGCCGACCTCGCCCAGGCGAGCAACGCGCCCCACCTCGCCGCACCGCACTACGTCGACATGCTCCACCGCGCGGGCATCGCCGTCGACCGGCACGACATCCCGCTCAGCGCGAAACGCCTCGTGGCCGGCCGCGCATTTCTCTACGGGGATCCTCAGGAACTCGCCGGAATGTTCGCCGAATTCCGGGAGGCGGGGGTGGACGAGATCGTGCTGAATACCACCGGCGTGTTCAACCTGTACGGCCACCAGGCGGCCATGGCCGACCTCAAGGCGATTCTTACGGCTGTCGCGCAATGAAAGGCACGGGGGAAATGGAACGCAGTCGGCTCGGCGGCGCGAAGCGCCGGTTGGCGTCCTGGGGGACGGGCCTCACCGGACGGACGCGGGAGACCGCGGACGGACCGGCGACCGGGACGGTCGTACTGGAGAGCGCCGACCGGCTCGACGAGGTACTGGCCGCCGACTTCACCGGGGCGGGGACGGTCGTCCTCGTACCGGGTGACGGCGGTGGCGAGGCGGGTCCCGACGACGAGGGCCGGCCGCTCGTCCTCGCGTACGAGGGATCCCTGGCCGAACCGGGCGACGAGATGTCCATCGGTGACTCCTTCTTCCTTCAGACCCAGGACTACGCCACCAGCGCGTACATGTCCGTGATCGGCCCGACGCTGATCAGGATCACCGAGGCCGCCGACCTCGACGCCTTCCTGGCGGACGCCGACAAGGCCCGGGAGCACGGCGAGTTCGCGAGCTTCGCGACCCACCCGAGCGTCCGGCTCGGCGACCTCCCGGCGCTCGGCGCGGACCCGTCCGGCGACGGCCCCCGGGCCAGGCTCTTCGTGCGGGCCACGGGAGAGGTGACCCTCGGGCCCGGCGGGCTGCCCCTCGGCACCGCCGGCGACGGTCTGGCGGCCCTCGAAGCGGAGTGGGCCCGGCTCAACGCCGGGAGCGAGCAGCCCTGCGCCGTCTCCCTCGGGGCGGTCGTCCCCGAGCCGGAGCGGGTCGCCGCGCTCGCCGCACGGCCCTGGCTCGGCCGCTATCTGGCCGCCCTCGACGCCATCCGCGAGCTCCGCTCCCGCGGCACGACGGGGCTGAAGGTGTCCGGCTTCGGCGCCCGGCTCGCCCACGGCGAGGGCGACGCCGACCACGCCGGGGTGGACGTCCCGCTGCTGCTGTGGAACGACGACGACAAGGCCTTCGTCCACCACGCCCCGACCGGCCGGTTCTTCGCCGTGGACCGGGCCGCCGCCGAGCTGACGGAGGCCCTGCTGGTCCACGGTTCGGTCGAGGCGGCCGCCGCGCACGCCGGAACGGGTGCGGACCGCGACGCGCTGACCCGGGTCGAGGGCTTCTTCACCACGGCGGGCGTGCGGCTCACGGGACCGGCCCCGATGGCGGCCGCGCGATGACCGCGACGGCCACCGGGGCGGCCACGGACGAGGCCGCCGTCGGCGGAACGCCCCGTACGGTGCCCGGCCGCGCGGGGCAGGTCCTCGCGGAGCTCGGCGGCCGGGCCGTCCTGTGCGGCGTGTACGACGAGATCGGCTCGCGGATCTACGACGACCTCAGCCGCAACGACACCCATGAGGTGCGGGAGCTGATCGGCCTCGTCCGCCGCCGCCCGGGACCGGTCCTGGAGCTCGCGGCCGGCTCCGGCCGGCTGACCCTGCCGCTCCTCGCCGCCGGCAAGGACGTCACCGCCCTGGAGCTCAACCGGCCCATGCTGGACCTGCTCTCGGCCCGGCTGCGGGAGGCGCCCGAGCGGCTGCGCGGGCGATGCACCACGGTGCGGGGGGACATGACGTCCTTCGCGCTCGGGCGCCGATTCGGCTCGGTCGTCCTCGGGACGACGTCGATCTCGCTCCTCGACGAGCGGGGCAGGGCCGGGCTGTACCGGGCGGTGCGCGACCATCTCGCACCCGGCGGCGCGTTCCTCGTCTCCACCGCGTACGCCTCGCCGGCGTACACGGCCGCGTCCGCCCCGGACGCCGCCCACGAGCTCCGCATGGAGCTGACCGGCGCCGGCGGCCGCGCGTACCACCTGCACGAGTACTGGTCCCCGGCGGCCGGTACGCGCACGGTCACCATCCACGCCGCCGACCTGGCGGGCGACGGCCCGGTCCATGTGTGCACGTCGACCGTCGCCACCCTCCCGGCCGGGCTGCTGGAGGCCGAACTGGCCGCCGCGGGCTTCCGCCTGAAGGCACGCCACCCGCTCGCCCACGGGAGCGAGCACCACGAATCCGTACTCCTGGAAGCCGAACCGCGACCGGACCGAGCAGAGGAAGCAGAGGAGGAGAGCCGATGAGCGCCGACCGTGCCCCCGCCGCCCTGTGGCCGTCGCTGCTCGCCCCCGAGCAGCAGGGCGACGACGCGCTCTGCGCGGTCTCCGCCGAGGGCGTCCGCGTCCGGTTCGCGGACGGACGCGAACTCCTCTGCGCCACCAGCGGGCTGTGGAACACCAACCTCGGGTACGGCAACCGCGCGATCGCCGACGCGGTGGCGGCGGCCGTGCGCGACGCCTCGTACCTCAGCGTCTTCCGGTACGAGAACAGCTACGCCCGCCGGGCCGCCGACGCCCTCGTCGAGCTGTGCGGCGACACCTACGGGCGGGTGCTGTTCTCCACCTCCGGCGGCGCCGCGAACGACCTCGTGATGAAGGTCGCCCGGCTCTACCACGCCCTGCGCGGCAACGCCCGGCGCAAGGTGGTCGTGGGACTGCGCGGCAGCTACCACGGGCTCACCTACGGCGGCTTCGCGCTCACCGGCGACGACCTGGGGCAGGGGGTGTACGGCGTCGACCAGCGGCTCGTCCGGCACGTCACCCCGAACGACCCGGACGAGCTGGCGACGCTGCTGGGCCGCCAGGGCGGCCAGATCGCGGCGGTGGTGGTCGAGCCGGTCCTCGGCAGCGGCGCGATCCCGCTGACCGACGCGTACGTCTCCGCACTGCTGCGGCTGCGCGACGAGTACGGCTTCCTGCTCGTCGCGGACGAGGTGGCCACCGGCTTCGGCCGTACCGGCTCGTTCTTCGCGTCCCAGCGCTGGCCCCGGATGCCCGATCTGCTGATCGCGTCCAAGGGACTGACGAACGGCACCATGCCGGCCGCCGCGGTGGTCGTCTCGACCGAGGTCGCCGAGGTGTTCACCGCCTCCGGGGCCGTCCTGGCGCACGGCGAGACCCAGGCCGGCACACCGGCGACCTGCGCGGCGATCCTCGCCACCATCGACGAGATGCGGCGGCTCGACGCGGTCGCGGCCGGACGGCGGCTGTCGGCGCTCCTCGACACCGGGCTGGACCGGCTGGTCGCCGAGCGCCCGGACGTCACGGAGGCCACCGGGGTGGGCTGCTTCCGAGCCCTGCGCCTGAGCGGGCCCGACGGACTCCCGCTGCCGCAGACCGAGGTCCCGGCCGTCGTCGCGGCGATCAGGGCGGCGGGCGCCATCGTGCACCCCGGCCCGCACGGCATCCAGCTCTTCCCCGCCCTGACCTACACGCCGGACGAACTGACCGAACTGCTCGACCGGATCAGGGCCGGCCTCTCGGCCCACGCGGCCCGCGCCGCGACCTCCGGGGCGGCTCCGGGCGGTGCCACCGCATGAACCTCAGCTGGCACTGCCCGACACTGACGCTGTTCGGCGCCGACGGGCTCACCGAGTGGCTGGGCCCCGCCCCGTCGATCGGCCCGGCGGGACCGGCCGGACAGCGCCCGGACGGCCGCCCGGAGCGGACCGTGACGGTGCTGGTCGACGCGGCCGTCGCCGACAGCCCGATCACCGACCGGGTCCGTACGGCGCTGCGTGCCGCGCGGCGCGACGCCACGGTCGTCGTGACCAACGGCCCGGGCGACGTGGACGGCGTGGTGGCCCTCGCGGAGCGGCTGGCCGACACCGAGCTGCTCGTCGCGGTCGGCGGGGGCGCCCTGCTCGACCAGGCCAAGCTGGCCGCCGTCCTGCGGGGCGACCCGGCCGCGAGGACCCGGCTCACCGTGCCGCAGCGCGGCGGACTGATCCTGCTGCCGCCCCAGGTGCGGCGCGGCCTCCCGCTGGTCGCCGTCCCGACCACGGTGGGGACGGGCGCCGAACTGAGCGCCGCGGCCTGCCTGGTGTTCCCGCGCGGCAGGCGACTGGTCCTCGGGGACGCGCTCCAGCCCGACGTCGCGGTGCTCGATCCGCTGGCGACGTCGACCTTGCCGTCCGAGCTGCTCGCGGAGGGTGTGCTGGAGGCGCTGTTCCGGGTGGTCGGCATGTACGTCGGCGACCATCAGGACCTGCCGACCGAGGACGCGCTCGCCGAGACCCTCGCGACCCGGCTGGCCGTCCTCGGGCACGAGCTGTGCCGGGTGAGGCAGGCGGGCGGGCTCCCCGACGACCGGCTCCGCCTGGAGATCGCCAAGGTGAGCGGCCTCACCCAGCTGCGCTGGACCTACCTCGGCCGCAACCGCTACGCCGCCAGGGGCTGGTACCTCGCCAACGAACTCTCGTCGGCGCTCGGGCTGCGCAAGATGACCGCGGTCGCCGCCCTGCTGGAACCGCTGTGGCGGGCGGTCGCCGCGGGCGACCAGCGGCTGGGCTCGGCCCACCGGCTGCACCGGATCTGGTCGCTGCTGCGGGCCACCGCCCCGGGAGCCCTGCCCGAGGACCCGGCCGCGGGGATCGGCGCGCTCATCGACTCGTGGCGGGTGGACCGGCGGATCGAGGCCGGCGCGGACCGGATCGCCGAGGTGGCGTCGAGGACCGTGCGGGCCTGGGGAGCCGGACTGCCGATGCTCGGCGGGCTGACGGCCGACGACGTACGGGCGCTCCTGGCCGCCGCCGTGCGCCCGGTACCCGCGGCGGCGGGCGCCGTCCACTGACGGACGGGCGCCCCAACAGACTTCCGGTCCTCGCGTCGTGGCCACGGCGCGGGGACGGGGGGAACAGATAACGCAATCTCACTTAGCAAGGGAGGGAAACACCATGCAGGGAGTCATCGACTTCTCGCAGGAGTCGGCTGTGCCGGCTCTGGAGCTCGGTATGCAGGAGCTCGAGGCCATGGAGGCCCCGGGTTGGGCCACGTGGGCCGGTTTCGGCACGGGTACCGTGGTGACCAGCGCGATCGCCTACGGCAGCGTGTACGTCGCCGTCAGCGGCGCGGCCATCACCTGATGCCGTGAGGCCGCCTCCCGGGCCGCCTGGCCGCGGCCCGGGAGCCGGTCGACACACCCGCCGGTCTTTCCGACTGCCAACGGAGAAGAGGTATCGAAATGAAGGCGGTCATCGAGCCCATGACGGGCTTCGACCTGAAGGATAGCGCCGCGCCCGCCCTGGAGCTGGGTATGCAGGAGCTCGAGGCCATGGAGGCCCCGGGGTTCTACACCGGTTTCAAGGACGGCCTGATGTTCAGCATCGCGGTCGGCGCGCTCAGCGTGGCCGCGACCACCTGATGTCCCGAGGGGCGTGAGCCCCTCGCGGTGTGAACCGCGGTGAAGTCCGGTCCCGGTCGGTCGACGGCCGGCCGGGACCGGACGTGCCCACACCTGGAACCACCCGCAGAGAAAAGGAGAAGTACATGTCGAACTCCGGATCGCGGTATCCGTCGAACAAGTCGCTCGCGATGATGACGGCGCTCCTCGCGATGGTCATCATGCCCCTCGGCACCGCCCTCACCGGAGCGGCGCAGTGGGTGCTGATCGCCGGCTCGGCCGCCTTCATCTTCATCTGCGCGTACCAGATGAACGCCAACAGGCGCGCGGAGCAGCGGTGAGCGGCACCGCGGCGGCCGCTTTCCACGGCCTGACCAAGCGGTTCGGTGAGGTCACCGCGGTGGAGGACATCTCGTTCGAGGTCCCGCCGGGCCGCATCGTGGGGCTGCTCGGCCGCAACGGCGCGGGGAAGACCACCTCGCTGCGCATGCTGCTCGGACTGTCCCGTCCGACCTCGGGCACGGCCACCGTCTTCGGCCGGCCGTACGCCGAACTGCCGGGCGCGGCCCGCCGGGTGGGCGTCAGCATGGACGGCGTGGCGCCGCTGCCCGGCACCAGCGGCCGTCGCGACCTGATGATCTGGGCCCGGATGCTGGGGCTGCCCGCGCGCCGGGTGGACGAGGTCCTCGACCAGGTCGGGCTGACCGGCAGCGCCGACCGGGGCATCAAGGGCTATTCGCAGGGCATGCGGCAGCGGCACGCGCTCGCGGTCGCGCTGCTGGCCGACCCGGAGCTGCTGGTCCTGGACGAGCCGGCCAACGGCCTCGACCCGGACGGCATCCGCTGGCTGCGGACGTTCCTGCGCTCGCTCGCCGACGAGGGGCGCACCATCCTGCTCTCCAGCCATCAGCTCGCCGAGGTCGAGCAGACGGTGGACGACGTGGTGATCCTGCAGCGGACGCTGCGCTACAGCGGCCCCATCGGGGAGCTGCTCTCGGGCGGTGAAGGCGGCCTGGAGGAACGTTTCTTCGAATTGGTCGGCACGGCTGCCGGCCCGGCAGCGGAAAGGGCCGGCCATGGGTGAGGTGCTGAGGGCGGAGTGGCTGAAGGCCTGGAGCGGCCGCACCTGGTGGATCATGGCGGCGCTCGGGGTCTTCCTCGGCCTGCTGGGCGCGAGCGGCGCCGCCGCCGTGGCGGACCAGCGGCTGGACGAGGGCGCCACCGACGCCGCGGCGGCCACCGCCGAGCTGATCCGCTCCTGGTTCTCGGTCCTGCTGGCCACCGTCCTGTTCGGGGCGGTCTTCGTGAGCCGGGAGTACGGCTCCGGGGCCATCAACCGGTCCGTGCTGCTGAGCGGCGGGCGCACCCGCCTGCTCGTGGCCAAGACGCTCGTCGGATCGGCCATGGGCGTGGTGTTCGCGCTGGTGACGGCGGCTCTCGCGCCGCTGTCGCTGTGGGGCTTCTTCGAGATGTTCGGAATCGAGCCCGTGTGGTCCCGGGAGGCGACGCTGACCCTCGTCGGCGTGTTCGCCGTGGTGGCGCTGGCCGCGCCCTGGGGCGTGCTGCTCGGCTGGATCATCCGCAACCAGGCCGCGACCGTGACCGCCGTGCTGGTCGTGACGCTCTTCGTCGACGAGACGCTGTTCCGGCTGGTGCCCTCGGTCGGCAGGTTCACCATGGGCATCGCCATGGGCGCGGTGTACCGCGACGGCAAGCCGGAGATGCTGTCGATCCCGCTCGCCCTGCTGGTCATCGCGGGCTGGCTGGCGCTCGCCGGCTTCGTGGCCCGCCGGCTCCTCGTCTCCCGGGACATCACATGACCACCGCCACCGGGTGGACGAGGCGCGGCCGCAGGCCCGCCGACGGGCCGTCCGAGGCGCTGGCGGCGGAACTGACGCTGCGCCCCCGGCTCGCCCCCCAGGTGCTGGTGCACGAGCCCGTCGAGGACGGCCAGCCCTGGATCGTCCAGTCCGGGCAGCAGCAGTACATCCGCGTCGGTGCCGACATGGCCCGGCTGCTGCGCTCCATGGACGGCGTGCGCGACCACGCGGCCCTGGTGCGGGTGCTGGGCGCGCCGTGGACCGAGCGGGACGTCGCGGCCGCCGTCGGCAGGCTGCAGGGGATGCGGCTGCTGGAGGACGGCAAGGTCCGGCGCCGCGGCGGGACCTGGTTCAAGTACGTACCGCCCATGACGCTGCAGTTCACCGTGGTGAAGCCGCAGCGCCTGATGACCGCGCTGGCGCCGCTCATCCGGCTGCTGGCGAACCGGGCCGCCGCCGTCCTCGCGGCGCTCGTCGCCCTCGGCGGGCTGCTGGCCCTGGCGCTCCAGGCGCCCACCCTGACCCAGGCCCTCGGGCAGCCGATGCCGTTCGCCGTCCTGGCGGGGGTGATGGCCGCGACGGTCGCCACCACGGCGCTGCACGAGCTGGGGCACGGCGCGGTCCTCACGTACTACGGGGGGCGGCCCAGCCGGATGGGCGTGATGCTCTTCTACATGTCGCCCGCGTTCTTCTGCGACGTGTCCGACGGCTGGCGCCTGCCGCGCAAGGAGCAGCGCACCCGGGTGGCCCTGGCCGGCATCGTGACCCAGATGGTGGTCGCCGGCGCGGTGTCCCTCGCGGCGCTCGCGGTGGGCTCCGATGGCGGGGGTTCGACGCTGCACGACGGGATGGTGGTGTTCACCGTCTCGACCTATGTGACCGGCGTCCTCAACCTCGTACCGCTGGTCAAACTCGACGGCTATCTGGCCCTCATGAGCCATCTGGACATCTCGCACCTGCGGGACCGGGCCATGACCGACGCACGCCGGTTCGTCGCCCGGGTGCTCTTCGGCGGCCGGTACGCCCGCGAACTCCCCCAGCTGTCCTGGTCGGTTCCGTTCGGTCTGGCCTGCATGGTGTTCCCGCTCTACCTGGTGGGCGTCGCGCTCACCCTCTGGTCGGACGTCGTGCAGAGCCTCGGGCTCGTCGGCGCGGCCGTCATGGCCACGGCGCTCGGCTATCTGCTCCAGCGGGCGTGGACCGGGGCCGGCCGGCTGCTCGGCGAGGCGCGCAAGGCCGGCGCCCGGCGCCGGCGGACCGTCACCGTCACGGTCCTCGCGGGGCTGGCCGCCGCCGCGGCCCTGGCCTTCGTCCGCGTGCCGTACACGGTCGTCGGCGGGTTCGTGCAGGAGAACGGCCGGGTCGACCTCGTCCTCGCCGAGTCCGCCGACCTGGCGGCCGTCGGCGAGGGCTCCCGGGTGCGGCTGGAGCGGCGGGGCGTGGTCCTGCGCACCGACGTCGGTACGGGGACGGTGGCGTCCGGCCGCGCCGAGTCCGGCACCGCGCCGCTGTCGGCGTTCGTGCCGGTCCGGGAGGGCGAGATGTTCCCGATGGCCGTGTCGAGGTTCCCGCTGTCCACGGCGGACGCCCCGGCCGAGAAGGCGGGGATGGCGTACGTCGACGCGGGGAGCCGTCCCGCGTGGGAGTGGCTGTACCTGAACTACGCGGAGCCGTACTGGCGCTGACCGCGCGCCCGGCCCGCACCGTTTCACCCAGGGGGATTGGTCAAGACTTATGGACGTTGGCAGGCACCTTCACTACTGCCCGCCCGGCAGCCCGTTCTTCGATCTGCCGACCACGACGAACCCGGCCGAGGGGAACTTCCCCCTCGCCGTCGAGGAACTACCGGAGGGCTGGGCCCGCGGCGGTGACAGCGAGTGGATCGGCCTCACGCCGCCGGGCGTCCGGATACCCGAACAGGGCTGGAAGATCCACGTCTCGGCGACCCCCGACAACGCCGAGCGGATCCTCGCGACCGTCTGGAAGTACTGCCTGGAGGGCCGCGTCACCTTCAAGTTCATCCGCTCCCTCGCCGTGCTGGAGCAGCGCAACGGCAAGTACGGCGACCGCAGCGCCAGCGGCAAGTTCGTCACCCTCTACCCGGTGGACGAGGAGCACCTCGCGCTGATCCTGCGGGAGCTGGGCGACCTGCTGGACGGCGAGGACGGTCCGTACATCCTCAGCGACCTGCGGTGGCGGTCCGGTCCGCTGTACGTGCGCTACGGCGGGTTCGTCCTGCGGACCATGCGCACGGAGACCGGGGAGACGGTGCACTGCGTCAAGGACCCCGAGGGCCGGCTCGTGCCCGACCACCGCGGGCCCGGCTTCAGGCCGCCGGCCTGGGCGACCGTCCCCGACTGCCTGGCCGAGGCGCTCGCCGCCCGCAACTCCGGCACGCTGGAGGACTTCCCCTTCCGGGTCACCGCCGCCCTGCACTTCTCCAACGGAGGCGGCATCTACCGCGGCACGGACACCAGGACCGGTGCCGACGTCCTGCTGCGCGAGGCCCGTCCGCTCGCCGGACTCGTCGACGGCCGCGACGCCGTCCACCGGCAGCGCCAGGAGCACTGGGCCCTGACCCGGCTCGCCGGACTCGACTGCGTCCCGAAACTCGTCGACTACCGCAAGGGCCGTGAGCACTACTTCCTGGTCAGGGAGTACGTGGAGGGGGAACCCCTCGCCCGGGCGATGATCCGGCGCAACCCGCTCGCCCGCGGCAGCCGCTCCCCCGCGGAGTTCGCCGCGTACACCGACTGGGCCCTGAGGATCCTCGGCCACATCGAGCGGGGCGTCACCGCCCTGCACGCGCGCGGCGTCGTCTTCGGCGACCTCCACCCGTCCAACATCCTCGTCCGCCCCGACGACACCGTCGCCTTCATCGACTTCGAGACGGCCGGCCCGGTGGAGTCCACGGTCCGCCAGACCATGGGCGCGATCGGCTTCACCGCCCCGGACGGCTTCTCCGGGCGTGCCATCGACCGCTACGCGCTCGGCTGCCTGCGGCTCGCGGTCTTCGTGCCGCTGCCCGCCGTCATGCGCTGGGGTCCGGAGAAGACGGACCACCTGATCGCCGCCGTCACCCGCTACTTCACGCTGCCCGACGGATACGCCGACGCCGTCCGCCGCGACCTGGGCGTGCTGCACCCGCCGGGGCCGGGCGCTTCGGCCGACTCCGGCGCGGTGGCCGGGGCCGGTGCTTCCGCCGGGGCAGGCGCATCCGTCGGGGCCGGCGCACCGGCTGCGACCGGTGCTTCCGACGGGTTCGGTGCCTCCGGCGGGTTCGGTGGCGCGTCCGGGACCTGGCCGCCGGGCCGGGGCGACTGGCCCGCGCTGCGCACGGAGATCGGCGCGGCCCTGCTGGCCACGGCCACCCCCGAGCGGCGTGACCGGCTCTTCCCGGGCGACCCGGAGCAGTTCGTCACGCCCGAGGGCGGGGTGAACCTCGCCTATGGCGCGGCCGGGGTGCTCTGGTCGCTGGCCGAGGCCGGCACCCCCGTCCCGGCGGAGCTCACCGACTGGCTGACCGACTCCGTACACGCCCTGGAGGAGCCCGGGCACGGCTTCTGGACCGGGCTGAGCGGGATCGCCTTCGCACTGGACCGCCTGGGGCGCCCGGACACCGCCCGGGAGCTCCTCGCGCGGGTCGAGACCGGGCTCGACGAGGAGCCGGGCGGACCCGCGAGCGCCGACGGCAGCCTTTTCAGCGGCGGCGCCGGCATCGGGCTGACCCTGCTGCACTTCGCCGGCCGCACGGGCGAACCCGCGCTGCTGGACCGCGCGGTACGGCTCGCCGGACGTCTCGTCGACGGCGCCGACGGCGCCGACGGTTTTCCCGGCGGCAAGCCGCGCTTCGGTCTGCTGCGCGGTCCCGCCGGCCGCGCCCTGTTCCTGCTGCGGCTGTACGAGGAGACCGGTGACCCGGCGCTGCTCGACCACGCGCACGAGGCCCTGCAGCGGGAGGTGCGCCACCTCGGCTGGGCCGACGGGCACTTCCCGGAGGAGGCACCCGGCCGGATGCCGCTGCTGGCCACCGGCTGCGGCGGCACGGCCATGGTGCTGCACGACTTCCTCGCCCACCGGGCGGACCCCGCACTGGCTCGTGCCCGGGACGCGATCCGGGAGTCGGCCGCCCACCAGTTCGTGCCGCAGGCCGGGCTCTTCCACGGCCGCGCGGGCACGGCGCTGGCGCTGCTCCACCTGGGCGGTGCCGTCGATGGGGGCGCCAGCGAGGGCGGCGCCGGCGAGGGCGCGCACCACCCTCTGCGCCGGCACCTGGAGGACTTCGCGCTCCAAGCGGTGCGCCACGGCGACGGCACGGCGTTCCTCGGGCACGAGTCCATGCGGATCTCCACCGACCTCGCCACGGGCGGCGCGGGTGCCCTGCTCGCCCTGAACGCCGTCCTCGCCGACGGCGCGCCCGGCCTGCCGTTCTTCCGCCGCGCCGGTGCGGCCGTCCCCGGGCCCGGGGGCCGCTCGTGATCGACTTCCTGGCGACCCTGGACCGCTCACACGGACTGGCCGAGCGGTTCGAGGCCGTGCCGCCCACCGCTCCGGCCGATCTGCTGTGGCGCGTCCTGGTCCGGATCACCCCGCCGACCGCCCCGGCCCCGGCCCGCGGCCAGACGCTCGACCCGTGTGTGATCGGGGCGTACGGGCACTCCCGCACCGACGCCCTGCCGCGCGGAGTCGGCGAGGCCGTCGAGCGCTACGCCCTCTTCCCGCCCCGCACCCGGCCGCCCGGCACCGTCCGCGGCACCCTGCGCGAACTGGCCGGGCGTGCCCTGCCGTTCGACCGCCCCGACCTCGCGCTGGGCCACCCCGGGGCCGCCGACCGGACGCTCGACTGGTACCCGGCCCGCCGCCTCCGGGACGGGGCCGAGATCCTCGTACCGGCACCCCTCGTCGACTACCCGTACGCGGGCGCCGACGGCCAGGACTTCGATCCGAGCCCCTCCGGGGCCGCGGCGGGCCACGGCCCGGACATGGCGCTGCGCGCCGGACTGCTGGAGACGATCGAGCGGGACGCGCTGCTCGTCGCCTGGGAGCGCCGGCTGCGCCTCGCCCGGGTGCATCCGGGCGCCGAGGGCCCGGGCGAGGTGCTCAGGGGGCGGGCGAACGCCCTGCGGCGCAACCTGCTGGCGCTGTGGCGGAAGGCCGAACGGGCCGGCCTGGAGCCGGTCCTCGCCGATCTGCCGACCGGGCTTCCCGGCGTCGTGTGCACGGTGGGCGTGATCGTCGACCGGACCGGTGACCACCCGCTCGCGACCGTCGGCTGCAACGCCTCCGACGACCCCTGGTGGAGCATGCTCGGCGCCCTCCAGGAGGCGCTCCAGATCCGTTCCGTGCTGCTCAACGCCTGGGAGGAGCACGGCTTCGGCACGACCCCGGCGCCCGCCCCGGCCGACATCCGCGACGACGACGACCGGTTGCGCCACGTGGCCTCCCGGGCGGCCTTCGCGCACGTCACGGAGTGGGTCGCCGGTTTCACCGAGGAGCGCCCGCCCCGGGCCGCCGCGGAGGCGGGCACGGCCGACCTCGTCCGCGCCCTGGTCGCCGACGGGGCGGACCCGCTCGCCGTCGACCTCACCCCCCGGCTGCCCGCCGGGCTGCGGGAGATGGGCTGGGCCGCGGTGAAGGTCGTCCCGGCCGGCTACCAGGCGCTGCGGATGGCCGAGGGCCGCTCCTTCACCTGGAACGCCCACCGGCTGAACACCGCCGAGGCCCGCACCGGCCGCCCCGCGGGCACCTCCGTCCACGCCGACCGGCCGCACCCGCTGCCGTGAAGCCCCGTCCGTCCCTCACAGCGGGAGTCGTCGCGTGAAAGCTCTGGTCCTCGCGGGAGGCAGCGGCACCCGGCTGCGGCCCATCACCCACACCTCGGCGAAGCAGCTGCTCCCGGTGGCCAACAAGCCGGTGCTCTTCTACGGGCTGGAAGCCATCGCGGCGGCCGGCATCACCGAGGTGGGCGTCGTCGTGGGCGCCACCGCCGACGAGATCCGGGCCGCCGTCGGCGACGGCTCCCGGTTCGGGCTGCGCGTCACCTACATCCCGCAGGCGGCGCCGCTGGGCCTCGCCCACGCCGTGCTGATCGCCCGTGACTGGCTGGGCGACGACGACTTCGTGATGTACCTCGGCGACAACTTCGTCGTCGGCGGCATCACCGGGCTGGTCGACGAGTTCCGCGAGGAGCGGCCCGACGCGCGCATCCTGCTGACCTCGGTCCCCGACCCCAGCGCCTTCGGCGTCGCCGAACTCGGCCCCGACGGCCGGGTGGTGCGCCTGGAGGAGAAGCCGCCGCACCCCCGCAGCGACCTGGCCCTCGTCGGCGTCTACCTCTTCACCCCGGCCGTCCACGAGGCGGTCCGTGCCATCGCCCCCTCCGCGCGCGGCGAGCTGGAGATCACCGATGCCCTCCAGTGGCTCATCGACGCGGGCCGTGACGTCCGCTCGACCCGGATCACCGGCTACTGGAAGGACACCGGGAACGCCGCCGACATGCTGGAGGCCAACCGGTCCGTCCTCGACACCCTGGTCACCCGCGTCGAAGGCAGCGTCGACGCCGACTCGGAGCTGATCGGCCCGGTCGTGGTCGAGCCGGGCGCGCGCGTGGTCCGGTCCCGGATCATCGGCCCGGCCGTGATCGGCGCGGGCACCACGGTCACCGGCTGCCTCGTCGGCCCGTACACCTCCATCGCGCCGGGCTGCGCGCTGCGGCACAGTGAGATCGAGAACTCGATCGTGCTCGGCGGCGCCCGCATCGACGGCGTACGCCGGGTCGAGGCGTCCCTGATAGGCCGTGAGGCCGTCGTGTCCCCCGCCCCCGCCGCTCCGGCCGGCCACCGGCTGGTCATCGGTGATCACAGCAAGGTCGAGATCCACGCATGACGTCCCCCTCCTCCGGCACGGCCCCGAAGATCCTGGTCACGGGCGGTGCCGGCTTCATCGGCTCGACCTACGTCCGGATGCTCCTCGCGCCGGGCGGCCGGCGCCGAGCGGGCGCGTCCACCGCTCCGGTGGGGGCGGTCACCGTCCTCGACAAGCTCACCTACGCGGGGAACCCGGCCAATCTGGACCCGGTCAGGTCCGACACGCGCTTCTCCTTCGTACGCGGGGACGTCTGCGACGCGGACCTGGTGGACCGGCTGCTCGCCGACCACGACCAGGTGGTGCACTTCGCCGCCGAGTCCCACGTCGACCGGTCCATCGCGGGCGGCGCCGGCTTCGTCACCACGAACACGCTGGGCACGCAGATCCTGCTGGAGGCCGCCGTACGGCAGGGGATCTCCACCTTCGTCCACGTCTCGACCGACGAGGTGTACGGCTCCCTCGCCCACGGCTCCTGGGACGAGGACGAGCCGCTCGCCCCGAACTCTCCGTACGCCGCGTCGAAGGCCTCGGCGGACCTGCTGGCCCGCGCCCACCACCGCACCCACGGCCTGGACGTGCGCGTCACCCGCTGTTCCAACAACTACGGCCCCTACCAGCACCCCGAGAAGGTCATTCCGCTCTTCGTCACGAACCTGCTGAGCGGGCTGACGGTGCCCCTGTACGGGGACGGCGCGAACGTCCGGGACTGGCTGCACGTCGAGGACCACTGCCGGGGCGTCGAGCTGGTCCGTACGCGGGGACGCGCCGGCCGTACGTACAACATCGGCGGCGGCACCGAGCTGACCAACAAGGAGCTCACTGGGCTGCTGCTGGAGGAGTGCGACGCGGGCTGGGAGCGCGTGGTGTACGTCGACGACCGCAAGGGCCACGACCTGCGGTACTCCGTGGACTGGACGCGGGCGCGGGACGAGCTGGGCTACCGCCCGGTGCACGACTTCCCGCGCGGCCTCGCGGAGACGGTCGCCTGGTACCGCGCCCACCGTTCCTGGTGGGAGCCGCTGAAGGCGTGAGGGGCCCACCACGGAGCGCCCGCGGCCCCAGGTCGCCGACCTGGGGCCGCGTCGTTCCCGGTCACGTCTCCCGGGTCACAGGGCGAGCAGGGCGCGCCCGGCGGGGCGGGGGTCGGTGAGGGGGCGGAGGGCGAGGCGGATCAGGGCGAGCGGGTTGTCGTCGCCGGCGACGCGGTTGGCGCTGAGCTCGCCGCAGGCGGCGCACTCGTGGATGATCAGCCACTCGCCGTCCGGGCGGACGGACATGCCCAGTGCCTCCATCCGACCCCGGCAGTCGGCGGCGCGGTCGCCCGGGACCCTCCGGTCGACGTGCAGGCTGGCGAGGCAGTGGGGGCAGTGGTTCCGGTGCGCGGTGCCGGGGGCGTTCGGGGACACGTCGAGCCGGCAGGACGCGCACCGGAAGTCGTTCGCCCGGTGCCCGCCCTGGGTGTGCAGGACGTCCTTGTACCGCTGGGGCCGGTTCCGGCCGCGGCCGGAGCGGTTGTTGCGCGGCATGGTGGTGCTCCTTTCCGTTCCGGGGCGGTCAGAGGGTTCCGAACGCTTCGAGCGGGAAGGGCGGTTGGGCCAGCGGGCGGACCGCCATGCGCATGAGGATGAGCTGGTTGTCGTCGACGCACACCGGGTTGGAGGTGAGCTCGTCGCAGCGCACGCAGCGGTGGATCACCCGCCAGTCACCGGTGCGCAGGACGGCGATGGCGATCGGCGACATCCGGCCCTCGCAGTCGCTCGACCCGCCCTCGACGTGGTCGAGGACGTGCCGGGAGTGCAGACAGGACGGGCAGTGGTTGCGCGGCGCCCCGTCGGAGGCGTACGCGGACACGGTGAGTCCGCACCACGCGCAGGCGAAGGTGCTGAGGCCGAGGGTGTGAGGGGCGGGACGGGAGGTGGGGTCGGACACCCGGTTGCTCCTTGCTGAAGAGTCGGTCGAGACAGCAAGAGCAGGCCGAGGGGCCTCGTCGGAAGCCGGCCCGGCGACGCCACGGAACGGTGGCGCGCGGGCCCATGCGGAGCACCGGAGAACACGTCCGGCAGCCACCCGGGAAAGCGAGCGGCGAAACGGGACGGACGGTCAGGCGGTACGGCGAGGCGCACTCGGCGCGGGCCGGGTCATAAAACACCCTTTCCGAGGGCGCACGGGCCCAGAAGGAATCAGAACGACCCGCGCAGGCTAACAAGGGGGCTCCCGGGGGCGTCAACGGATTATCCGGCTCGTCAGGACGCCTCCGGCCCTGCGGTGACAGGTGTGATCTTCGCGCGAACGGATGCTGTCGTGGGGTGGTTCGGGGGAGTGTGGGGGAGGCTTGGAAGGTGGAGGTGGGGTCGTGGACGGGGACGTGCGGTGGTGGGGCGCCGGGGTCGGGGCCGGGGGTGCCCGGGAGTTGGCCCGGTGGGCGTTGGGGGCGGCCGCGGGGGCGGTGGTCGTGCTGCTCTCGGCGTTGGGGGGCGGCGGGCTGTATGTGCTGCTGAGCGGGGTCCTGGGGCTGGTCGCCGGGGCCATGGGGCTGTGGTGGTTCGTCGCGCACCGGGGGGTCCTGCGGGTCGCGGGCGGTGTGGTCGCGGTCGGGGCGCCGGTGGGCGGGCTCGTGCTGTACGTGGTCGGCGGGTTGTGGCTGTACGCGCTGGCCGCGCTCGGGCTGTGGTCGGTGGCGCTCGGGTGCGCCCGGGCGGCGCTGCGCAAGCCGGGTGAGGCGGTCGACGCGCCCGCGCCCGCCATGGCCGCCGAGCGGCCCCGGAAGCCGGTGCTGATCATGAATCCGAAGTCCGGGGGCGGGAAGGTCGAGCGGTTCGGGCTCGTGCGGAAGGCGGAGCGGCTGGGGGCGCGGGTCGTCGTGCTCGATCCGGCCGCGGCCGTGGACGTCACGGCGCTCGCCCGGAAGGCCGTCGCCGACGGCGCCGATCTGCTCGGGGTGGCCGGCGGGGACGGCACCCAGGCGCTCGTCGCGGCGGTGGCCGTCGAGCACGACCTGCCCTTTCTCGTGATCTCCGCCGGGACGCGGAACCACTTCGCCATGGACCTGGGGCTCGACCGGGACGATCCGGCGACCTGCCTGGACGCGCTCACCGACGGGGAGGAGCTCCGCGTCGACCTGGGGACGGTCGCCGGGCGGCCGTTCGTCAACACGGTCTCCTTCGGCGTGTACGCGGACGTGGTGCAGCGGCCCGAGTACCGCGACGCCAAGGCCGAGACGGCGTTCGAGGCCCTGCCCGACCTGCTGCGGGGCGGCCTCGGCGACCGGCTCGACGCGACCGCCGACGCCACCCGGCTGCCGGCCCAGCAGGCCATCCTGGTCAGCAACAACCCCTACGCCGCGCCGGATCCGTTCAGCGCGGGCGCCGGGCACCGCACCCGGCTGGACGGCGGCCGGCTCGGCGTCATCGGCATCCGGGTGGACGGCGCCGCGGACGCCGCCGAGCTGGCCGTCCTCGGCAACCGGTCCGGCGCGCTCAACGTCCTGACGGCGCGGCGCGTCGAAGTCCACGGAGCGGTCACCAACACCGGTGTGCCGAAGGCGGAGCGGACGCTGCCGGTGGCCGTGGACGGGGAGGCGCTCGTCCTGCCGACCCCGGTCGTCTGCGAACTGCGGCCGCGGGCGCTGCGGGTGCTGGTGCCGAGGGTCCGGCCGGGAGTGGTTCCGCCGCCTCCGCCGTTGGACTGGCGCCGGCTCGTGCGGATCGCGTTCCCCGACCCGTACCGGGCGGGGGCGTGGAATGGTTCGGGGAGCGGTGAGGTAAGCGGTGAGGGGAGCGGGCCGGGGAGCGGTGCGGGGAGCAGGTCGGGTAGCAGGTCGGGAACTTCCGCTGTCAACCGTCCTCGGAGGTCGTCCGAGGATTCCTACAGGAGTGGCGCATGAGCAGTGAGGACGAGAGCACGTACGAGGACAGGGGCGGCACGCGGACCGCGTCCGGCGGGCGGCTGCGGGACCGGTCCCGGGCCGCCTTCTCCACCGCCCAGGCCGTGTTGCACGACCTCCGAGCGGTGGACGGGGCCGTGTACGGGGCGGTGGCCGCCACGCCGACGCCCGCCCTGGACGTCGGTCTGCGCCGGCTGTCGAACGCCGCCGACCACTCCAAGATCTCCTTCGCCGTCGCCGCCGGGCTCGCCCTCGTCCCGGGGCGCCCGCGCCGCGCCGCGGTCGCGGGCATCGGCGCGATCGCGATCGCCTCGGCGACGGCCAACCTCCTCGGCAAGCGGCTGGTCCGCCGGCCGCGCCCGGACCGGGAGGCGGCACGGGTGGTGGTGGGCCGGCACGTGCCGATGCCGGAATCGGCCTCGTTCCCGTCCGGTCACACCGCCTCGGCCGTCGCCTTCGCCACCGCCGCCGGCGTGGTCCTGCCGCCCGCGGCGGTACCGCTGGGGCTGCTCGCCTCGGCGGTCGGCTACTCCCGCGTCCACACCGGGGTCCACTACCCCGGCGACGTGGCCGCCGGCGCCGTCCTCGGACTCGCCAGCGGCGTCGCCTCCCTGGCCATAGGAGCCTCGCTGCTGAAGAGGCGGTGGCCGGCCGGGTAGGGGAGCGGCGCGGCTCGCGGGTCGTCCTCAGCCGCCAGAGGCGGCGCGGGCGCCCGCCTCCCGGAAGAGGCCGGCGGCGTCCCGGGCGGGGCGGAGGGCTCGCCCCCGCACATACCGGGGGCGGTGGACGTGGACTGCCCGTGGTCCCGGTGGGTCGCCACCGTCCCGCTGTTCGTGGCCGTTCGCCGGGCGACGGTACGGCCTCCGGGGATCAGGCCGGGTACACGGCGCGGGCCAGGGCCTCCTCCGGGATGTGGAGGGCGGCGAGGCGCTCCGGGTCGGCGAGGACGTGCATCCGGACGATGCGGTCGCCGGCGATCGTGAAGGCCAGCAGGGAGGCGGGCTTGCCGTCGACGACCCCCAGGACGGCCGGGGCGCCGTTGACGACGAGCGGCAGCGCCGCGTTGCGGAAGCTCGCGTACATGAGGGCCTGCCGGACGATCGCCTCGGCGCCGCGCACCACCTTGGAGGCGCCGGCGAGGAGCGGGCCGCCGTCGGCGCGCAGCACCGCGTCCGGGTCGAGGACGGCGAGCAGGCCCTCGAAGTCGCCGCCCTGGGAGGCGGCGAGGAAGGCGTCGGCGATCTCCCGCTGGCGGCGCGCGTCGGGGCCGGGCCCGGGGTCGGCGTCCTGGACGCGGCGCCGAGCCCGGCTCGCCAGCTGCCGGGTCGCCGCCGGCGTGCGGTCCACGATCCGCGCGATCTCGTCGAAGGAGACGGCGAACATGTCGTGCAGTACGAAGGCGAGCCGCTCGGCGGGCGACAGCGTCTCCAGGACGACGAGGAGCGCGAGGCCGACGGACTCGGTGACCTCGGCGGCGTGCTCGGGATCGCCGATGCCGGGGATGCGCACGATCGGGTCCGGTACGTAGGTGTCGAGCGGGTCCTCGCGCCGGGAGCCGCGGGAGCGGAGCATGTCGAGGCAGACCCGGCCGATGACGGTGGTCAGCCAGCCGGTGAGGTTGGCGACCCCGCTCACGTCGGTGCGGCTGAGCTTGAACCAGGTCTCCTGGACGGCGTCCTCGGCCTCGCTGAGCGAGCCGAGCATCCGGTAGGCGACGGCGCGCAGGTGACCGCGGTCGGCGTCGAACCGCCGCGCCAGCGCCTCCGGGTCGAGCCCGCGCCCGGCGCGGGCGCCGGCACCGTCCTCGGGACCGGCGCCAGCACCGGCACCAGCACCGACACCAACACCAGCGCCGCCACCCGCACCCGCTCCGGGGCCCGCCCCGGTCGCGTCCGCGGCTTCCCGGTCCGACGTCGTCTCGTCCATCCGCCCGTGTCCCCCTTCGCGTCCCGTCATGCCTCCATGACGGACCTGAACCAGCGGATGTGACACCTCGGCGTCTCGTCCCGTGAGATCCACGCCGCACACGGTCGTTCACCGGGGTTTCCCCGGCTGAAGACGGCGACCCCCGTGGAACGGCACTTCAGCGCGATGATCATCATCCGTAGATTGCTCACCATGACGACGACAGACAGCCAGGTCAACCCCGCCCCCGCCCTCCCCTCCGCGAACCCCACCAACCCCGTGAACCCCGTGCTGCGCACCCCGCCCGCCTCCCCCGCCGCCGCCGTCGCGTACTTCTCCGCCAGCCTGGCCTTCCACGCGGACGTCTCCGACGTGGCCTCCGCCCTGGCCGAGGCCCGCGAGACCGGTGCGAACCCCGGCTTCGTGCTGATCGACACCCGGTCGACCGCGTCCTGGGACCAGGGGCACGTCCCCGGTGCCGTCCACCTCCCCACCGCGCTCATCCCCGAGCAGGCGGAGCGGCTCCTCGACAAGGACGTCCCGGTGGTCACCTACTGCTGGGGGCCCGGCTGCAACGGCGCCATGCGGGCCGCGCTCGCCCTCGCGCACCTGGGCTTCCAGGTGAAGGAGATGCTCGGCGGCTTCGAGTACTGGGCGCGCGAGGGCTTCGCGTACGAGACCTGGGAGGGGCCGGCGCGGAAGGCCGCCGACCCGCTGACGGCCCCGGTCGACGCCGAGGACTGCGGCTGCTGACCGGGCGGCCGGGACCCGGGAGCCGGCCGCGCGGATATCGGATTTCGGTTTCCGCCGCCCATGCCGTAAGGTCATATTCACCGACGCGGGGTGGAGCAGCTCGGTAGCTCGCTGGGCTCATAACCCAGAGGTCGCAGGTTCAAATCCTGTCCCCGCTACTCAGTAGCCCGAAGGCCCGGACCGTCTCAGACGGTCCGGGCCTTCGGCGTTCCCGGTGCGTGCCGTCGCGGCTTGACCTTTACGCAACGTCAAGTTCTACCGTTCCGGTCATGGAGTGGTCGATCCAGGAGATCGCCAGGAAGGCCGGCACCACCAGCCGCACGCTCCGCCACTACGGCGAGCTGGGGCTGCTGGAGCCGAGCCGGATCGGCGCGAACGGTTACCGGTACTACGACGAGGCGGCGCTCGTCCGGCTGCAGCGGATCCTGCTGCTGCGCGAGCTCGGGCTCTCGCTGCCCGCGATCGCCGAGGTCCTCGAAGGCCAGCGGGACACCTCGGCCGCCCTGCGCACGCATCTGGCCCTCCTCCAGCAGGAGCGCGAGCGCATCGGGCGGCAGATCGAGGCCGTGCGGACCACTCTCCACAAGACCGAGAGAGGAGAACGGCTCATGGCCGAGGAAGTCTTCGACGGCTTCGATCACACGCGGTACGAGGCGGAGGTCACCGAACGGTGGGGCCGCGACGCGTACGAGCGGGGCGACCGCTGGTGGCGCTCGCTGAGCGACGCCGAGAAGAAGGAGTTCATGGAGACGCAGGCGGCCATCGCCCGCGACTTCGGCGCGGCCGCCGCGGCCGGGCTCGCGGCGGACAGCGACGAGGTGCAGGCGCTGGCCCGGAGGCAGTACCTGTGGCTGTCGGGCACCACCACGCCGACGAAGGAGTACCTGATCGGGCTCGGCCGGATGTACGTGGACGACCCGAGGTTCGCCAAGAACTACGACCGGCACGGCGAGGGCACCGCCGTCCTGGTGCGGGACGCCCTGACGGTGTGGGCCGAGCGGAACCTGTGAGGCCGGTGGGGCGCCCGCGCCTGAAGTAAACGGCGGCCAGAACCGCACCGGTCGGCCTGCTGGGGAGGGGAGGCCGACCGCGTGCCTGGGAAAGGGGCGGCGCGCCCCCGGGTCAGCCGGTCGGACGCCGCCGGTCGCCGGGCGGGCCCGGGTCGGGGAGGCTTGAGGGGTGTGCGGTCGCGGGTCCAGGCCCGCACGGTCCGGTGGCGGGCCCCGACCGGTCAGGAGTTCTCAGGTGGCACACCCTCGGGGCGAGGAGCCCGGCGGCCGTATCGCCGGGTCCGGTGCGCCCCGCGGCCCCTACGGGGGTGAGCCGCGGCCGCCGGTGGCCTTCGGGGCGACCCGGAGGTTCCTGCGGGCGCTGCCGCCGCTGATCATCCTCGGCGGGGTGGTCTTCGACCTGTGCACCCCGCCCGCGTACACGGCGGCGCCGCTGTTCTCCGCCGCCCCGCTGATCGCCGCGCCGTTCTTCTCCCGGCTCACGACCCTGCTGACCGGGCTCGCGGCGATCCTCGCCTCCGTCGGGCTGCACGCGTACAACCGCACGCTCTCCGACGTGCCCTCGCTCACCGAGACCCTCACCGTGGTGACCGTCTCGGCGCTGGCGATGCTGATCAACTTCGTGGTGCGGCGCAGCGGCGAGCGGCTCGCGTCGGCGCGGGTCATCGCGGAGGCGGCGCAGCGGGCGGTGCTGCCGATGCCGGCGGAGCGGATCGGCGGGCTCCAGTGCGCGGCGCGGTACGAGGCGGCGCAGGCGGACGCGTTCATCGGCGGCGACCTCTTCGCCGTGCAGGACACCCCGCACGGGGTGCGGCTCCTGGTCGGCGACGTACGGGGCAAGGGGATGGACGCGGTGGAGGCGGTGGCCGTGGTGATCGGCGCCTTCCGGGAGGCGGCCGAGCAGGAGGCGGCCCTGGAGGGGGTGGCGGCGCGGCTCGAACGGGCCCTGACGCGGGAGGGGACGCGGCGCGAGGGCCTCGACGCCGTCGAGGGGTTCACGACGGCGGTGCTGGCCGAGATCCCGCGCGCGGGCGGGGTCGTACGGATCGTGAACCGGGGGCATCCGCCGCCGCTGCTGCTGTACGGGGACGGGCGCGTGGAGCCGCTGGAGCCGGCCGAGGCGGCGCTGCCGCTCGGGATGGGGGAGCTGGCGGTGGGGCCGGACCGGGCCGACGCGTGGCCGTACCCGCCGGGCGCGACGCTGCTGTTCCACACGGACGGGGTGTCGGAGGCGCGGGACGCGCACGGCGTCTTCTACGATCCGGCGGCCCGGCTGGCGGGGGCGGTCTTCCCGGGTCCCGAGGAGCTCCTCGACGCGCTCGTGGACGACGTGCGGCGGCACACCGGCGGCGGGTCGACGGACGACATGGCGCTGCTCGCGGTGAGTCGGCCGACGGCGGGGGCGCCGGAGCGGCGGCGGACGATGCCGGTGGTGCCGCCGGGGCCGGTGGCGCACTGACCGGAGCCGGTCACGGTCCGTGCCCACAAGGTCTCACAGCGATAACAATTGACACAACGTCAGATTCGGTGGTTCGGGCGGAAGCTCACTGAAGGGGGCTCAACTCGGGCGATTCCCTGCCAATTCACTGAATGATCAAGGGGAACGGCTTGGAATAGGAGTGCGGTGTCTATTAACGTTCGATAACGCAGCGCGGTCGTCCCAGCCGTCGCAAGAGACGGCTCCGTGCGCATGTGCCGAATCCCGTAAGGGAACCGGGGAACCAACCCTTGGGGTGAATCGGGCCCCTCGCACCTCCCCCGTGCGAAGAGCCCGTAGGAGACCTTCCTGCTCCGAACCCGTCAGCTAACCCGGTAGGCGAGAAGGAAGGAAAGGAGCACGCCTCCGTGGCGTCCAACACCCCTGCACCCGAGGCCCCCTTCGACCCCTTCGGCGCCCGGGGTGCCGTCGGCGCGGACGACCCGGACGGCTTCGCGCCCGGCGCGTACGAGACGGCCTCCTTCACCCCCGCCCCCGGCGAGTGGAACCCGACCGAGGGCTCCCTGCGCGCCGAGAGCCGCTCCGGCGGCCGGCACCGGGTCGTGAAGCAGCGTTCCAACTTCGCCCGCTCCTCCACCGTCCTCGGCGTCGGCGTCATCGCCGCCGTCGGCGCGGGCGGCCTCGCCACCGCGCAGGAGAAGGCCCCCGTCGCCATCTCCCTCCCCGACCTGCCCGACCTGGGCCTGCCGGACGCCCACGACCTGCCCGGCGTCGGCGACCTCCTGCCCGGCGGTGAGGAGGAGCGGACCACCACCGCGTCCGCGCCGGTCGCGGCCGGCGGCGTCGCCGCGAAGCCGCTCACCTCGGTCACGTACACCGCCCCGGCCGACACCACCGCCGGCACCCGGGCCGAGGAGCGCACCGCCACCGCCGCCGATGCCGGCGAGGCCCTGCGCGCCCGCATCCTCCAGCAGGCCGAACAGCAGCAGCAGGCCGCCGTCGACGCGGAGAAGCTCGCCGCCGAGAAGGCCGCGGCGGAGAAGGCCGCCGCCGACGCCCAGGCACAGGCGGAGGCCGCCGCCAAGGCCGAGGCCGAGGCGAAGGCCAAGGCGGAGGCGGAGCGGCTCGCCGCCGAGAAGGCCGAGGCCGAGCGCATCGCCGCCGAGAAGGCGGAGGCCGAGCGGCTCGCCCGGCTGGCCGCCAGCTACTCCATGCCGCTCTCCTCCTACACCCTCACCTCCACCTACATGCAGTCCGGCTCGATGTGGTCCTCCGGCCACCACACCGGCCTGGACTTCGCCGCCCCCACCGGCACCCCCCTCAAGGCGGTCCACGGCGGCACCATCACGTCGGCCGGCTGGTCCGGCTCGTACGGCTACCGGATCGTCCTGCGGCTGGAGGACGGCACCGAGGTCTGGTACTGCCACCTCTCCTCGATGACCGCGGCCGCCGGCCAGACCGTCGCCACCGGCGAGACCATCGGCCGCGTCGGCGCCACCGGCAACGTCACCGGGCCCCACCTCCACATGGAGGTCCACACCCCCGACGGCTCCGGCATCGACCCGGCGGAGTGGCTGCGCTCGAAGGGCCTGTCGGTCTGACTCCGGACGCGTACGCGTGCCGGTCGGGGTTCAGGCTCCTCGACCGGAATACGACCGGCGGCGCAGGGAGTTGAGGACGTCATGTCCTCTCCCCTGCGCCCGCTGGGCACCTCCGACCTGAACGTCTTCCCGCTCGCCCTCGGCGGCAACGTCTTCGGCTGGAGCGCCGACGAGGAGCGGTCCTTCGCCGTCCTCGACGCCTACGCCGCCGCCGGCGGCAACTTCCTGGACACCGCCGACGTCTACTCCGAGTGGGTCGAGGGCAACCAGGGCGGTGAGTCCGAGACCATCATCGGCCGCTGGATGGCGGCCCGCGGCAACCGCTCCGACATCGTCGTCGCCACCAAGGTCGGCGCCCACTCGCCCCTCAAGGGCCTGTCCGCCACCACCATCAAGGCCGGCGCGGAGGAGTCCCTGCGCCGCCTCGGCACCGACCACATCGACCTCTACTACACGCACTTCGACGACGAGTCCGTGCCCGTGGAGGAGATCGTCACCGCCCTCGACCAGCTGGTGCGCGAGGGCAAGGTGCGGGCCGTCGCCGCCTCCAACATCTCCGCCGAGCGGTTGCGCGCCTCCCTCGACTTCGCCGAGGCCGAGGGGCTCGCCCGGTACGTGGCGCTGCAGCCCGAGTACAACCTCGTCGCCCGCGAGAAGTACGAGGGCCCGCTCCTCGACACCGCCGCCGACGCCGGCCTCGCCGCCGTCCCGTACTACGGGCTCGCCGCCGGCTTCCTCACCGGCAAGTACCGCCCGGGCAGGACCGTCGAGAGCGTCCGCGCCCGCGGTGCCTCCGCCCACGCCGAGACCGCGCGCGGCCAGGCCGTGCTCGCCGCGCTCGACGAGGTGGCCGAGGCCCACGGCGCCGAGCCGGCGACCGTCGCCCTCGCCTGGCTCGCCTCCCGCCCCACCGTCGCCGCGCCGATCGCCTCGGCCCGCACCGTCGAGCAGGTCCCCGCGCTCGTGGCGGTCGCCGACCTGAAGCTGACCGACGGCGAACTCGCCCGCCTGACGGCCGCCTCCGAGGCGGCCTAGGGGCGCCCTAACCCTTGTAGGGGTTGTAGCCGCCGTAGTCGAGGTACTGCGGCGGCACCCACACCCGGCCGGTGGACCGTGCCGCGTACGAGAGCGCGGGCGAGGCCGTCGGCCGGCGCGCCCACAGGTGGTGCAGCAGCTCCTGCTCGCGGGCCGCGAAGTCCGGCACCGGGACCGTGCCGCGGCGGGCCCGCTCGCGGAGGAAGGCGAGCGTCGTGGCGAAGGCCTCGTACTCGCCGACCGCCCGCGCGCCCGCCTTGCCGTACGTACGGGACGCCACCGCGCGCGCGGTGCGGCGGGCCCGCATCGAGGAGAGCGCCAGCGGCTCCTCCGGGGAGAGCCAGCCGGCCGCCGCGTACGCCGGGAGCACCGCGGCTATCGTGCGCAGCTCCTTCTGCCGGCTCCACACGGCGAGCCACGTCAGCAGGCCGAAGGCCGGGACCATGAAGACGCCGTACACCGCGTAGAAGGCGAGCGGGCCGCCGAAGGTCGCCGAGCCGTTCCACAGCGCGTGGACGCCCATCGCGAGCAGCAGCCCGGAGAGCGGCAGCAGCACCTTCCGCGGTCGGCGCACCTTGCCGCGCGGGGCGAGCGCGGCCAGGCCGAAGCCTATGCCGGTGAGCACGGTGAAGAGCGGGTGCGCGAACGGCGACATCACGACCCGGACGAAGAAGGTGCCGGCGGTGACGGCCCCGATGCCGCCGTCGCCGAGGTCCTGGTCCTCGCCGAAGGCGGTGCCGAGGTAGAGGATGTTCTCGGTGAACGCGAAGCCGGTGGCGGTGAAACCGGCGATCACCACCCCGTCGACCAGGCTCCGGAAGTCCCGCCGCCGGAAGAGGAAGAGCAGCAGGAGCGCGGCGGCCTTCGCGGACTCCTCCACCACCGGGGCGATCACGGTGGCGCCCAGGTCGTCGGCCGAGCGGGGATCGGCGGTCGCCGTGGCGATCCAGCGGACGGCGAAGGTGTTGGCCAGGATCGCGACGAGGGCGGCGGCGAACGCGCCCCACGCGAACGCGAACAGCAGGTTCTTCCACGGCCCCGGCTCGACCCGGTCGAGCCAGCGGAACGCCGCCATGAGCAGCGGTACGGGAAACACCGCGAGCCCCAGGCCCACGAGGAAGCCCTCGGTGCCGGTCTGCTCGCGCACCAGCGCCAGGATCACCAGGGCGCAGAGCGCAAGCAGCGTGATCAGGGCGACGGCACGGACGATCCGGCTCCGCCAGAAGGCCCGCCGAGGCCGGTACCGCCACTGGCTCCGGTCGGCGGCCACGGCGAACGACGGCTCGTCGTCCTCGCGGACGGGGACGTGGCTCTCGACCGCGGGCGCCCCGGCCTGCGCCGGCAGGAAGCCGGCCGCCGGCGGCGAGGCCGGCTCGGGCGGGGGCGGGGACGGAGGCGTGGACGGCGGCAGGGGTGACGACACGACTCGACCCTAGCGACCGCCACCGACAGGAGCGACGGACTTCAGGGAGGGGGCCTTACTTCCGGCGGAACAGCAGGTCGTGCACGACGTGGCCCTTGTCCAGGCCCTGGCCCTCGAAGCGGGTCAGCGGACGGAAGTCGGGGCGGGGCGCGTAGCCGCCGTCGGCGGCGGTGTTCTCGAAGTCGGGGTGCGCGGAGAGCACCTCCAGCATCTGCTCCGCGTACGGCTCCCAGTCCGTCGCGCAGTGCAGGACGCCGCCGGGCTTCAGCCGGGTCGCGAGCAGCGTCAGGAACTCGGGCTGGATCAGCCGCCGCTTGTGGTGCCGCTTCTTCGGCCACGGGTCCGGGAAGTAGACGCGGCAGCCGTCGAGGGCGGCGGGGTCGAGCATCTCGCGCAGCAGGATGATCGCGTCGCCGTTGGCGACGCGGATGTTGGTGAGCCCGTTGCGGTCGGCGAGGCCCAGGAGGTTGCCCTGGCCGGGGGTGTGCACGTCGACGGCGAGGATCCCGGTGCCGGGGTCGGCGGCGGCCATCTGCGCGGTCGCCTCGCCCATCCCGAAGCCGATCTCCAGGACGACGGGCAGCCCGCCGAACATCGCGTGGAGGTCGAGCACCCGCTTGCCGTCGATGTCCAGGCCCCAGTCGGGCCACCGCTTCAGCATCGCCTCGGCCTGGCCGGCCGTGACACGGCTGCGGCGCGGCTGGAAGCTCCGGATCCGGCGCTCGAAGTGGGCGCCGGCGGGGTCAGGGCTGGGGCCCTCCCCGGGCGCGAACATACGACTGCCCCTGCGGGCGACGGACTCGCTCTGGTTCTCACGCTGCTCAGACACAATGCCGCCCATGGTACGACCGCGACCGTCGCGACCGTTTCGCCGTGGGACGGCGGGCGCCCGCGCTAGAGGAGGGGGAGGGTGCGGTGGGCTATTTCCCGGCCGATGGGGAGGGACGCCGTCGCCGCCGGCGAAGGCGCGTTGAGGACGTGCACCGTCCGGGGCCCCTGGCGGATGAGGAAGTCGTCCACCAGCGTCCCGTCCCGCAGCACCGCCTGCGCCCGCACCCCCGCCGCCGTGGGCCGCAGATCGGACTCGTCCACCCCCGGCAGCAGGCGCCGCACCGACTCGGTGAAGGCCCGCTTCGACAGGGAGCGGCGCAGTTCGCCCGCCCCGTACCGCCAGTGGCGGCGCGCGATGCTCCAGGAGCCGGGCCACGCGAGCGTGCCGCCGAGCTCGCCGGGCCGGACGACGCCCCAGTCGTACCCCTCGCGGGCGAGCGCCGGCACCGCGTTCGGCCCGACGTGGACGCTGCCGTCGATGCCCCGCGTGAGGTGCACCCCGAGGAAGGGGAAGGCCGGGTCGGGCACGGGATAGACGAGGCCCCGTACCAGCGAGGGGTCGGCCAGTTCGTAGTACTCGCCCCGGAAGGGGACGATCCGCATGCCCGGGTCGTCGCCGGCGAGCCGCGCGATCCGGTCGCAGTGCAGGCCCGCGCAGTTCACGAGCACCTTGCCGCGCAGGATCCGCTGGTCGGCGGTGCGCACGGCGACGCCCCACGCGCGCCGGTCGATGGCGGTGACCTCCGCGCCGTAGAGGATCTCCGCGCCGGAGGACTCGGCGAGCCGCCGCGCGACCGCCTTGTAGTCGACGATGCCGGTGGTGCCGACGTGGATCGCGGCGAGCCCCCGCACCCGGGGTTCGTACTCGGTGATCTGGGAGGGTCCGAGCTCGCGCACCGGGATGCCGTTCTCCCGGCCGCGCTGGACCAGCGCGTGCAGCCGGGGCAGCTCCTCGCGCTCGGTGGCGACGACGAGCTTGCCGGTCACCTGGTGCGGGATGTCCCATTCCGTGCAGAACTTGACCATCTCGGCCGCGCCCTCGACGGCGAACCGGGCCTTCAGGGACCCGGGCCGGTAGTAGAGGCCGCTGTGGATGACCCCGCTGTTGCGCCCGGTCTGGTGGCGGGCGGGGCCGTCCTCCTTCTCCAGGACGGCGACGCGGGTGCCGGGAGCGGCGCGCTGCAGCGCGTACGCCGTCGACAGACCGACGATCCCGCCGCCGATCACCAGCACGTCACAGTCAAACACCAGCGCCACCTCCCACCCCTGATAGTGCACTGGCCCACTGACAATCCCGCTAAACGCCCACGTCGTGGGATGCGCGTCACGCTTTCGCGCACGCCCCGGCGCATCCCGGCGCGCCCCGTCACGCCGGGGCGACCAGCAGCGGCCTGGCCCGTTCCCGGAGCTCCATGACCCTCGGCTCGTGCCCGTACGGCTCCAGGCGGTGCAGCAGGTCGCGTACGTACTCCGTGGTCCGCGCCGAGGAGATCCGGCCGGCGACCTCCACCGCGCGCGTGCCGGCCGCGCAGGCGGCGTCGAGGTTGCCGGACTCCAGCTCGGCGACGGCCGACACGACGAGCCGTAGCCCGTGCGAGCGGACGAACTCCTCCGTCGGCCGGGACAGCGCCTGCTCGGTGAACCGCCGCACCTCCCGCGGCATCCTGAGGTCCCGGTAGCACTCGGCGGCGTCGGCGCAGAACCGGTCGTACGAGTAGAAGCCCAGCCACGTCGGGTCGGCGTCGCCCTCCCGGGAGCGCTCCAGCCACCCCTCGGCCGACTTCAGGGCCGCCGCGGCCGCGGGCCCGTCGCCGGCCTTGGCGTGCGCGCGGGCCTCGACCAGGCGGAAGAAGGACATGGTGCGGGCGGTGGCCAGGCCCCGGTTCCGCTCCAGGGCGGCCTGCGCGAGGTCCACGCCGTCGTCGGCGAAGCCCCGGTAGGTGGCCTGGAGCGACATCGAGGCGAGGACGTATCCGCCGAGCGGCACGTCGGCGGCGGCCCGGGCGAGCCGCAGCGCCTGGATGTAGTACCGCTGCGCGGCCTCCTGCTGCCCGGTGTCGAAGGCCATCCACCCGGCCAGCCGGGTCAGCTCGGCGGTGGCGCCGAAGAGCGCCCTGCCGACCTCGTCCGAGTACGAGCCGAGCAGCAGCGGCGCCGCGTCCACCCTCAAGCACTCGGGCACCATCGAGGACCGCCAGTCCCCGCCGCCGTACTTGGAGTCCCACTTGCGCGCGTCCTCCGCCGCCTCGCGGAGCTTGGCGACGTCGCTGTGCCCCACGCGCACGTGCTCCCCGGAATCGGCGGGCCCCTGTCCGCTCCCGGCGCGGGACCCGTGCCGTCCCGCCTCCCGTTGCACCGACGGGTCGGCGGGGGTGATCAGCCACCGGGAGGCCGGGGTGGCGTAGGCGCTGACCGAGAACGAACCGGCCAGCGACTGCCAGATGCCGCCCCCGCCGGCCCGCCGGCCGGCCAGATCCAGCCGGTAGAGGTCGGTGGCGGCGCGGACCGCCTCCCCGACGTCCCGGGGGAAGGCGAGCCCCACCTCGGGGGCCGGATCGGCGTCGGCGAGCCCGATCTCGTGCAGCGGCACGGGCCGGCCCAGCTTCTGGCCGATCGCCGCGGCGATCAGGTGCGGCGCGGCGCCCTGCGGCACCATCCCCTTGGAGACCCAGCGGGCCACCGAGGTCTTGTCGTAGCGGAGGGTCAGTCCGCGCTGCGCACCGAGGTCGTTGACGCGCCGGGCGAGGCCGGCGTTGCTGATTCCCGCGAGGGCGAGAACGGCGCCGAGTTTCTCGTTCGGCCCGCGTTGCTCCCTGGACATGACGCCACCCCTCGACATCCAGACGGCCGCCGCGACGCCGGGCATAGGCAGGCGGCATTCGTAAACACAGCGTAGTTCGCCGCATCCCGACCGTTAAGGGGCAGAGTTCCGTATGGCGAGATTGTTGTGTGACCACCCGACCGGAGGCGCCCGGCCACCGGTCCGTGCTCCGTCCGTGGCGCCGTGCGCCCGGCCGTGCGCTCTCGCCGCCCCGGGGCGGTGCCGCTTCGATGAGTCCTGCGTGGGTCGGCCCGTCCGGCCGGGAGACGGAACGCCTGGTGTTCCGGTTCCCGCACCGGTGGGCCGGGGGACACCGCCGCCCCATTCCCCGCGGGCGGCGGACGGCGCCGGGGGGCGGGTCGCCTCCCGGGCAGCCGGGAGCCGACCCGCCGGCGAGGGCGCGGACGGGCGGGCGCCGACGAGTCCCGGACGCCGGCCACGTGATCCTTTCTGTGCCTGACGGCAGGTCAAACATCGTGCCGCAGGCGAGAACCGGCCGATTTCGCCGGGCGCGACTCCGGTGCGGGGGCGGCCGGGCGCCGCCGAGACGCTCGGACCGCCGCCGCTGATGCGCGAGGCCCGCCGCCGCTGATGCGCGAGGCCCGACACCGCCGATGTGCCGTGCCCGCCTCTGCTGACGCGCCGTGCCCACCTCCGTTGATGCGCGGGGCCCGCCTCCGCCGACGCGGCGAACCGTCCGGCGCCTCATGAGCTCCGGGCCTCCGCCGCCCGCTCCTCGCTCCTCCGCGCCGCGCGCTCCCCGCCGATCCGGCCCGCGGACCCCGCGCCCCGCGCCACCCCCCGTTCCCCCGGTGGTCAACTGGCGCATGCCAGGGGCGCATTCGGCTTTCGGGCGCGTGCGCCCGGACCCCGCCCCGTGCGCCGTTGTCATGGCAGCATGGCCCCACCGAAACGGACGTGGAGGCGCCGATGCGATGGCTGGTGGGCTGGAGCAGTGTCGCCGCGGGGTACGCCACGACCACGGGGGCGCGCGCCGGAGCGAGTGACGGCGCCCGCGGTGCGTACGGCGCGCCCGGCGCGTACGACTCCCACATCCCACCCCAGGCGCGCCCCTTCGCCGAAAGCGGCGGGCACGTCGGGGGGCGCACGGTGCAGCCGGTGGGCGCACAGCTCCTCTGGGGCGACCCCGACCCGCTGTGGGCCGTCGGCGACTGGCGGCCCGACGAGGTCCGGGTGGTCTCCCTCGACGACGGCACCCGGCTCGCCGTCCTCGGCTGCTGCGCCGCCGGCGACGACGAACTCCGCCGCGGCCTCGTCACCGCCCGCGGCGGCGCCCTGCGCCACCTGACGGCCTGGCCCGGCAGCTACACCGCGGTCGTCAAGGCCGGCCGCCGGATCACGGTCACCGGCGACCTCGCGGGCGCCCGGCCCGTCTTCCACACCCCTTGGGAGGGCGGCACCGCCTACGCCACCGCCGCCCTGCCGCTCGCCGACCTCGTGGAGGCCCAGCTCGACATCGGCCACCTCGCCGCGTTGCTCGCCTGCCCCGAGTCCCCGGAGGCACTGCGCGACTCGACCCCGTACGAGGGCGTCCGCCGCGTCCCGCCGGGCCACGCGCTGATCCTGCGCGAGGGCTCCCGCGAGATCGCCGGGTACGAGACGGTGGCCTCGCTCGCCGTCGCCGCCCCGCAGGCCGAGCCCCGGCAGGCCGTCGAGGCGGTCAGGGACGCGCTGGTGGAGTCCGTACGGGCCCGGCTCACGGCCCCCCGGCACGCCCCCGAGGCGCCCCTGCCGGATCCCGGACCCGTCCCCGGGATGGGGCCCGCGGACCGGCGGGCGGCCCGGGGCGCCGGCCCCGTGCCCGGCATCGGCGCGGACCTGTCCGGCGGCAGCGCCTCCGCCACCCTCGCCCTGCTCGCCGCCGGACTGCCGGGCGTGCCCGGCACCATCCTCGGGCACGGCGCCGACGCGGGCGAGCGGCTGCTCGCGGTCACCTTCACCGACCTGGCGGCCAAGCCGGGCCCGGGCAGGACGGCCGAACTGGAGCGGGCCCGCGAGCTGGCGGCCGACCCCCGGCTGCGGCACGTGGTCGTCACGGCGGGCGAGGAGGCCCTCCCGTACGCCGCCCTCGACGGGCCGCTCACCGACGAGCCCGGGCCCGCGCTCGTCACCGCCGAACGGCACCGCAGGCGGCTCGCCGGAGGCAGCGCCGACCACTTCACCGGGCTCGGCGCCCGGCAGGTCCTGGACGCCCACCCGGCCCGCCTCGCCGACCTCCTGATGGACCGCCGGCGCCGCTCCCTGGTGCGCCCGGTGACGGCCCTCGCCAAGGCGAGCGGCCCGTCCGCGGGCGCCTTCCTGGTGCCGGTCACCGTCTACCGCGCGGCCCGCAGGCTCGCCCGTACGCCCTACCGGGCCGGTCTGGAGACCGCCGCCCGGCACGTCCTCGACGCCAACCGCGACCCCGCCGACACCCACGGCCCGCTGGCCGCCTCGCTCTCCGCGCTCGCCTGGTCCCGGCCGGGCCCCGCGGCCCGCTGGCTGACGGGCGAGGCGCTCGCCGAGGTGTCCGCGCGCCTCAACCGGGCGGCCACCCTGCCGCCGGCCGTGCAGCGCCCGGGCGAGGCACGCGCGCGTGCCGCCCTCGCCCGGGCGGCCGCCGACCACCGGGTCCTGGAACAGGCCGCCGAGATCCGCGGGCAGCGGCTGCACGCGCCGTTCCTCGACAACCAGGTCGTCCGCGCCTGCCGCGGCCTCCCCGAGACGCTCCGAGTCCAGCCCGACGCGCGGGCCGGGATCCTGCGCACCGTCCTCGCCGACACCGGCATCCGCGACCTGCCGCCGGGCTGGGGCGCCCCCTACCCCGCCGTCCCCGCCGGCACCGCCCGCGCGGGCCTGCGCGCCGCCCTCCCGACCCTCCTCGCCCTCTTCGAGGCCCCCCTCCTCGCCGACGCGGGCCTCATCGAGGCCGGCACCGTCCGCGACGCCCTGCGGGCCGCCGCCGACGGCGCCCGCCTCCCCCTCGACGGCCTCGCCGACCTCGTCTCCACCGAACTCTGGCTCCGCCGCCTCCTCGCCCGTCGCGGCTCCTGCTGGACCGACACGGCCACGCCCCGCGCGCCCCGCGCGGTCCAGGGCCCCCTCGTCCCGGCCTCCCGGTCCCTCCCGGTCCGCTGATCCGCCCGGCGCCCCCGGGCACGGGAAACCCCGAGGCGTGCGCGGGGCGCTGCGGCCAGAATGGGCCGGTGCGGTATCTGCTCCTCGGCACCACCGAGGCCCTCGGCCCCGAAGGCGACCCCCTGCCCCTCGGCGGTGTCCGGCTGCGCGCGCTCCTCGCCGCGCTCGCGCTGCGCGCCGGGCGGGCGGTGCCGGTCGCGGAGCTCGTCGACGACGTGTACGGGGACGAGCCGCCGCGCGACGCGACCGCCGCGCTCCAGGCGCTCGTCGGCCGGCTGCGCCGGGTCCTCGGCCGGGAGGCCGTCGCGGCCACGCCCGGCCCCGGGTACCGGCTCGTCGCCGCGCCCGAGGACGTCGACCTGTACGTGTTCGAGCGCCGCGCCGCGGAGGCCGGCGCCCGGCTCGACGCCGGCGACCCCGAGACCGCCGCGGCGCTCCTCAGGGACGCCCTGGGGCTCTTCCGCGGGCCCGCCCTCGCCGACCTGCCGGGACCGGCGGGCGTCCGACCCGAGGCCCAGCGGCTCGCCGCCCTGCGCCGGCGCGTCGAGGCCGACCTGCGGCGCGGCGCCGTCGACGGACTCGTCCCGGAGCTGTCCGGCCTCACCGCCGCGCACCCGTACGACGAGGGCTTCCACGCCCAGCTCGTCCGCGCCCTGCGCGCCGAGGGCCGCCACGCGGACGCGCTCGCCGCGTACGAGACGGCCCGCCGCACCCTCGCGGACGCCCTCGGCACCGACCCGGGCCCCGAACTGACCGCCCTCCACCGCGAACTCCTCACCCCCGCCCCCCACCGGGCCCCCGCCGACGCCGGGGACGCCGACCGACGCCCGGCCCCGGGCCGGCTCCGGCAACCCCCGAAGCCCCCCGGCCCGGACCCGGACCTGGACCCGCACCGGGGCCCGCACCCGGACCCGCACCGGGGCCCGCACCCGGACCAGGGCCCGCACCCGCATCCGCACCCCGACCGCCACCCTCCCGCCGCGCTCCCCGACGCCCCCCTGCTCCCGGGCGGCGGGAACATCCGGCCGCGGCTCACGTCCTTCGTCGGGCGGGAGCCCGAGCTCGCGGCGCTCCGGGACGACCTCGCGCGGTTCCGGCTCGTCACGCTCATCGGGCCCGGCGGGTCGGGGAAGACACGGCTCGCCGAGGAGGTCGCCCGGCGGGCCGCCGGACCCGACGCGTGGATCGCGGAGCTCGCGCCGCTCGACGACCCGGGCGCGCTGCCCGGCGCCGTCCTCTCCGCGCTCCGCCTCCGCGAGATCAACCTGATCACCCGCGACGGCGCCGCGCTCCAGGACGACCCCACCGCCCACCTCGTCGAGCACCTCGCCCGCCGCCCCGGCCTTCTCCTCGTCCTCGACAACTGCGAGCACGTCATCGGCGCCGCCGCGACCCTCACCGAGACCCTTCTCGCGCACTGCCCGGAGCTGCGGATCCTCGCCACCAGCCGGGAGCCGCTCGGCGTGCCCGGCGAGACCGTCCGGCCGGTCGAACCGCTGCCGCCCGCCCCCGCGCACCGGCTCTTCGCCGAGCGGGCGCGGGCCGTGCGCCCCACCTTCGACCGGGACCACGCGCGCGAGCCGGGCGCCGCGGACGCCGTCGCGGAGATCTGCCGCCGCCTCGACGGCCTGCCCCTCGCCATCGAACTGGCCGCCGCCCGGCTCCGGCTGCTCACCCCCCGCCAGATCGCGGACCGGCTCGACGACCGCTTCCGCCTCCTCACTTCCGGCGCCCGCACCCTGCTGCCGCGCCAGCAGACCCTCCGCGCGGTCGTCGACTGGTCCTGGGACCTGCTGGACCCGGCCGAGCGCACCCTGCTCCGCCGGGTGTCCGTCTTCACCGGCGGCTGGGACCTCCAGGCGGCCGAGGCCGTCGACGGCCCGGCCCCCGGGGCCACGGCCCCCACCACCCTCGACACCCTCGGCGCGCTCGTCGACAAGTCCCTCGTCATCGCGGCCCCGAGCGACGACGGCGCCATGCGCTACCGCCTCCTGGAGACCATCCACGAGTACGCGGCCGAGCGGGCCGCCGAGACCCCGGAGCTGCTCGCCGCCGCCGAGGCCGCCCACACCGCGCACTTCACGGCGCTCGCGGAGGAGGCCGAGCCGAAGCTCCGCTCCGCTGAGCAGCTGCCCTGGATCGACCGGATCGAGCGGGAACTCGGCAACATCCGGGCCGCCCTGCACCGCACCCTCGTCGCGGCCCCCGACGAGGCCGCCGGGCTCCGGCTGGTCTTCGCCATGGGCTGGTTCTGGTGGCTGCGCAACTACCGCCCGGAGGGGCTGGCCTGGACCCGGCGGGCCCTCGCCCTGGGGGAGGACCCGGACGACCGGGCCGACCCCCGGCACTGGCCGCGCATGCACCTGCGGATGCTGTCGTTCTTCCTCGGCATGGAGGACGAGCACATGTACACCGGAGACCTCCGCGAGGACGCCGACAGGCGCGCGCTGGTCCGCCGCGTCCGGGACGCGTTCGGCCGGGACCCGGGCCCCGAGTCCGCCCGCTTCCCCGGTCTGCTCTGGCCGTTCACCGCCTACCTCACCGAGGAGCCGCTGACGGTCCGCGCCCTGCTCGACAGGGGTGTCGAGGTCTGCCGCCGGCACGGCGGGGACTGGGAGGTCGGGGTGAGCCTGATGTTCCGCACCCACATGATCGTGGACATGCCCGGCGGCATGAAGGGCGTCGACGAGGACCTCGCCGAACTCCGCGTCCTCAGCCGCCGCGTCGGCGACCGCTGGATGGGCGCCCAGGTCGCCTCCGCCGCCGCCGAGGCCAACATGATGCGGGGCCGCCGCGAGGAGGCCAGGGAGGCGTACGAGGAGGCCCTGGCGCTCGCCCGCGAGGTCGGCGCCCACGCCGAGGCCCCGTTCCTCGTCGCCCGGCTCGCAGAACTGGACTACCGCGACGGGGACTCGGCCGCCGCCGAGCGCGGCCTGGAGGAGGCCGCCCGGGAGTCCGAGCGGCTGCGCCTCCAGGACGTCCTCGCCTACGTGGACTTCATGCGCGCGGTCCTCGCCCTCGAACGGAACGACCCGGCACGCGCGCGTGCCGCCCTCGCCTCGGCCGGCGCCCAGGCCCGGGGCGGCACCCCGCCCCCGCACTTCACCATCGCCCTGGACGGCTTCGTCGCCCGCGTCGAGGCCCAGGAGGGCGCGGGCGCGGGGGCCGTCACGACCGCCGTCGAGGCCCTGCGCGCCGCCGTCACCGGCCACTGCGCGGACATCCTCGTGATCAACCTCGGCGAGGGGCTCGTCTACGCCCTGCACCGGGCGGGCGACGCGGACCGCTGCGCCCGCGTGGCAGCGGCTGTCGACACCTGGCGCCGGGACGTGCCCCGCTCGGTGCCCGAACGGCGCGAGGCCGAGACGATCGCCGCCGCCTGCCGGGCCGCGCTCGGCGAGGAAGGCCTCGCCGCCGCCCGCGCGGCCGGCGCGGGCCTCGGCCCGGAGGCCGTCGTGGCGCTGATGGAGCCGTACGCCGCCGGCGTCGGGGGCCGGGTCAGGAGCAGGTGATCCGGGACTCCGCCCAGTCGGCGACGGCGGCGCGTCCGAAGGGGGTGTGCTCCTCCACCACGAGCCGCAGCGTGGAGCGGCCGCTGAGGTCCACCTGGACCGGGAGCGCCGGGTCGCCCGGCCGGACGACGGGGGAGCGCCAGAGCCGCTGCCCGTCCCCGTAGACGGAGAAGCGGACGCCGCCGGGGCCGATCGGGGCGCTCAGGTCGTCGACGCCGACCATGGCGTCGTAGCGGGTGCACTGCCGGTTGAGGCGGATGAGCAGCGAGGACGGGGCGTGCACGCTGACGCCGTACGCGTAGTCGCTGTCGCCGATCGACATGCCGCGGCGGGCCCACATCCAGGTGCCGCCCTCCTGGACGACCTCGGGCTTGCTGCCGTCGCCGAAGGCCTCGTAGTCCAGCTCGTCGACCTGGTAGAAGGCGGCCGGGGGCGGCGGTGGAGGCGTCGTCGGCGGCGGGGTGGGGGTCGGCGTCGGCGTGGGGCTGGGCGGCGGGGGCGTCGGCGTCGGGGTCGGAGTCGGCTCGGTCCGCACCACCGGCTTCACGACCGGCTTCGGCTTCGGCTTCACGACGGGCTTCGGCGCCGGCGGGGGCGTCGTCACCACCGGCTTCGGCTTCGGCGCGGGCTTCACCACGGGCTCGGGCCGGGGCGCGGGCTTCGGCGGCGGCGGGGGCGCGGCGGGTGTCGTGGGGGCGGTGGTCGTCGGCACCGGCTTCGGCGCGGCGACGGGCTGCGGGTCTCCGGTCATCGCCCAGACGAGCCCGGCCGCGGCGGCGACGGCCGCGGCGGCGGCGATCCCGACCTTCGCGGGCGCGCCGAGCCCCTCGGCGGCGGCCCCGCCGGCGGCGCCGGACGTGGTCCCGCCGGTGGCGGCCGCCGCGGCGCCCGCGCCGGCCGCGCCCACCGCGCCGCCGGCGACGATGCCGGCGGCCTTGAGGGAGTACCCGGCGGCGAACCAGCCGATGACCGCGATCGGGAGGAGCGCCGGGATCCCGGCGTTGACGTGGGCGAGTTCGCCGGCGGCGACCCGGCACTTGGCGCACTCGTCGAGGTGCTTGCGCAGGCCGCGTTCGGCCCGCATCCGCAGTCCGCCGCGCGCGTAGGCGCCGAGCCGGTCGGCGTACCGGGCGCAGTCGCCGCCGGCGGTGAGCGCCTGGCTGACGTGCGCCTGGAGGTAGGCCTGCTTGAGGCCCTCGCGGGCGCGGCTGGCGAGGACGGCGGTGGCGTTGGCGGTGAGGCCGAAGAGGGGGGCGACCTCGCTGGGCGACTCCTCCTCGACGGTGGTGTGCCACAGGACGGCCTGCCAGCGCTCGGGCAGCGAGCGGAACGCCTGCATGGCCAGCGACTGTTCGGCCTCCTGCATGGCGCGGACCTCGGCGCCGAGGTCCATGCCCGCTCCGAAGGTCCCCGTCTGGTCGGAGACCTCGGAGGAGCGGGCGGCGTCGGCGGCGAAGACGGCGAAGTCCTCGACGAGGTGCTCGCGCCTCTGCGTCTTGGCCCAGGCGGCGCCGACCCGCCGGACGGTGGTCATCAGATAGGCCCGGACGGCCTGTTCGGGTCCCGCGCCGCCCCGGACGGCCTGGAGGGTGCGGGCGAAGACCTCGGCGGTGAGGTCGTCGGCGGTGTGCGCGTCCCGGCAGCAGGTCCTGGCGTAGCGGCGTACGGCCTCCGAGTGGCGGCGGAACAGCTCCTCGTAGGCGGAGTCGTCGCCGTCGCGCATGCGCCGGATCAGATCGGCGTCGGAGGGGGCGAGCTCGCGGGGCGGCGGCAGCACGCCCTCGTCACCGCCGTCGTCGTCCGCCGGGTCCGCGTCGAGCGGGCCGTCGGGCCCGGGGGCGGCGGGTGCCGTGCCCGGTGCGGCGGCGCCCGAGGAGGACGCCTCGCGCTGCTGCGGCACGCTCGGTTCGCCGGCGCCGTGCGGCGCTCCGGGGGAGCCGCCGGGGCCTCCCTGGCTCGGTACGTGCCCGGCGGGCGGCCCCGGAGTCTCCGTGGCGCCGCCGCTCAGCGGATCGTCCCGACCGTCACCGCTCATCGCGGAAGCCCCCGTACGCCTGCGCAGACCCGAACACCGGGAAAGAGTGCCACAGGACGCGGGCATGCCGAAGCGCCGTGTCGACTTACCACTCGTCCGGGGCGACTTCCCGCGTCACCGCGTGACCGCTGGCGCGTTCGTGTCATGCTCCGTCGTCCGCCCGGCCCGGAGGCCGGGCGGACGACCGGCCGCTACCGGGAGCGCAGGCCCTCCAGGAGGATGTCCAGGAGCCGGGCCGAGGCCGCCGCCTGCTGGGCCGCGTCCGGCAGCGCCGGGGCCGAGGTGGCGATGACCAGCAGGACGTCGGCCACGGTCACGTCGGTCCGCAGCTCGCCCGCCTCACGGGCCCGGTCGACCAGCCGGCCGACGACCTCCAGGAGCTCCGCCGCGCCGGCGTCGTCCCGCTCGCCCGCCGGGACCGCCCGGGGCGCCACCACGCGCGCGTCGGCCTGCTCGCCGAGCCCCCGCTGGTACGGCACCCGGGCCCCGCCGTCGGCGTCGTCCCCCGGCAGCACCGGCTCGTCCACGCCGACCCGCAGCACCTGCGGCGGCAGCAGCCGGCCGGCACCCGAGGCCACCGACGTCCGCAGGAAGCGGGAGAGCGCCGACCACGGCTCGTCCTCCTGCCCCAGGGCGGCCCGCGCCTGCTCGGTCAGCCGCGCGGTCTCCTCCTCCGCTATCCGCCGCACCAGCACGTCCTTGCTGGGGAAGCGCCGGTACACGGTGCCCACGCCCACGCGGGCCCGCCGCGCCACGTCCTCCATCGGCGCCCCGTAACCGAGCTCGCCGAACACCTCGCGCGCCGCGCGGAGCACGTGCTCCAGATTGCGCTGCGCGTCCACCCGCAGCGGCGCGGCACGGCCGCCCGCTCCCGGGCCGTTCACGACCGTGCCCGCGCCCGCGACGGTGCCGCCGATCAGCGCGCCACCGGCCGCCGGCGCGGAGGCCACGGCCCCCGCACCCCTGTCGTCGCGCTCCGCGCCGACGACGGACTGCCAACGAGAATCCTGAATCTGCATAAGCGTTCCCCCGCTCATGATGTCTCCCCCCGGAGACTCCCCGCCCTGATACGGGGCTCCCGGCCGATGTGCGCAAAGTGGTCCGCGCGCACGCCGACCCGACACCCCGACGAACTACGAACATAGTTGAGTCCGGGTCAATTCAGAAGGGGGAGCTCCGGATGGTGCGCCCCCCGATCGGAGCAAGGCGCCGGAGCCGCCGGTCTCACACCGCCTTCCTCACCACCCACGCCTGCGGTGACCTGCGCCGTTGCCCACGGACGCCCCGCGCGCGCCACCCCGCGCCTCCGTACCCCGCCGGTCACACAATTCGCCGGGCCTGTGGACAAACCCCGGCCGGCGATGCCTCATGGGACGGTGACCGAACCTGCGCGCATTCTCGTGGTCGGCGGTGGCTACGTCGGCATGTACACCGCGCTGCGCCTCCAGCGGCAGCTCAGGGCGGAGCTCGCCGGCGGCTCCGCCGAGATCGTGGTGGTCACCCCCGACCCGTACATGACGTATCAGCCGTTCCTCCCCGAGGCGGCCGCCGGCTCCCTCTCGCCGCGCCACGTCGTCGTCCCCCTCCGCCGCGTCCTGGACCGCTGCCGCCTCCTCATCGGCGAGGTCGAGTCCATCGACCACGCCAAGCGCACCGCGATCCTCACCACCCTCGCCACCGACGAGGAGGGCGGCGGCCCGGTCGCGCTCACCTACGACGAACTGGTCCTCGCCCCCGGCTCGGTCTCCCGCACCCTCCCGGTCCCCGGCCTCGCCGAGCACGGCATCGGCTTCAAGACCGTCGAGGAGGCCATCGGCCTGCGCAACCACGTCCTGGAGCAGCTCGACATCGCCTCCTCCACCCGCGACCCGGCCCTCCGCGACGCCGCCCTCACCTTCGTCTTCGTCGGCGGCGGCTACGCGGGCGTGGAGGCCCTCGCCGAGCTGGAGGACATGGCCCGGTACGCCACCCGCTACCACCACAACATCAAGCCCGAGGACCTGAGATGGGTCCTCGTCGAGGCCGCCGGCCGGATCCTCCCCGAGGTCGGCGACGAGATGGGCGGCTACGCGATCCGCGAGCTCCGCGGCCGGAACGTCGACGTCCGGCTGAACACCCGCCTCGACGGCTGCGAGGACCGCGTAGCCGTCCTCAGCGACGGCACCCGCCTGCCCACCCGCACCGTCGTCTGGACCGCCGGCGTCAAACCCGCCCCCGTCCTCGCCGCCACCGACCTGCCCCTCGACGAACGCGGCCGGATCCGGTGCACCGCCCACCTCACCGTCGCGGACACCCCCCACGCCTGGGCGGCCGGGGACGCCGCCGCCGTCCCCGACCTCACCGCGAAGGACCCCGGCACCCCCTGCGCGCCCAACGCCCAGCACGCCGTCCGCCAGGCCAAGGTCCTCGCGGAGAACCTCGCCGCCTCGCTCCGCGGCCGGCCGCTCAAGGAGTACGCGCACGCGTACGCGGGCTCCGTCGCCTCCCTCGGCCTCCACAAGGGCGTCGCCCACGTGTACGGCCGCAAGCTCAAGGGGTACCCGGCCTGGCTCATGCACCGCGCCTACCACCTCAGCCGGATGCCCACCGCGAACCGCAAGGCCCGCGTCCTCGCCGAATGGACCCTCTCCGGCCTCTTCAAACGCGAGATCGTCTCCCTCGGCTCCCTCGAACACCCCCGGGCCGAATTCGAACTCGCGGCCGCACCACCCCCGCCCCCGCCCACGGGTCCCGGCTCCGCCGGGAACGACGAGGCGTCCTCCTGACATCACTGTCAGTGCACTCGTCCACACTGGACGTGTGACCATAGGTGGGCTCACACCTGCACAGCGTGACTCCGCACGGCACCGACACCACGAGGCATACAGATCCGTGAACTTCACCCGTTGGAGCGCCCGGCTCCCCGGCACGCAGCGCCGCGCGGCCCGGGGGACCGAAGGCTCCGTGCCCGCAGCCCGCGGTGAGCACGGTCCCCGGTCGGAGCACCCCGCCGAGGGCACCCCCGCCGACGCGGAGGCCCCCCTGGACACCGACGCCACCGAGGTCCCCGCCCTGGAGGACTTCTCCGTACGGGACCTCCTCGGCCGCCTCCCCGGCCTCGTCGCCCTGGTGTACGGCCCGGAGCACCGCATCGCGTACGTCAACGAGGCGTACGCCTCCGCCTTCGGCCCCCGCACCCCGGGCGCCACCGTCGCCGCCACCTGCCCCGAGGCCGAGGAGCTCGGCCTGCTGCCCCTCCTCGACCAGGTCCTGCGCAGCGGCAAGCCCCGCACCGTGAAGTCCCGCCGCACCGCCGACGGCGGCTCGTACACCGTCACCTGCCTGCCCGTCGACGGCCCGCACCCCGGCCGCGCCGGAGTCCTCGTCCACGCCGCCGACGTCACCGACCACGCCGAGGCCGCCGAGCGCCTCCGCGCCAGCGAGCGCCGCCACCGCGAGACCGCCGTCACCCTCCAGCGCTCCCTCCTCCCGCAGGAGCTGGAGCAGCCCGACGACCTGCGGATCGCCGCCACCTACCAGCCCGGCGTCGCCGACGCCGCCGTCGGCGGCGACTGGTACGACGTCATCACCCTCGGCGCCGGCCGCACCGCCCTCGTGATCGGCGACGTCATGGGCCGCGGCGTCCGCGCCGCCGCCGTCATGGGCCAGCTCCGCACCGCCGTCCGCGCCTACGCCCGCCTGGACCTCCCCCCGCACGAGGTCCTCCAGCTCCTCGACGGCCTCGCCGCCGAGATCGACGCCAGCCAGATCGCCACCTGCGTCTACGCCGTCCACGACCCCAACGAGGGCAAGCTCGTCTACGCCTCCGCCGGCCACCTCCCGATCCTCGTCCGCGACGAGGACGGCACCGTCCGCAAGGCCGGCGACCCCACCGGACCCCCGCTCGGCACCGGCGGCTGGCTGCACGCCTCCGGCTCCATCGCGCTGCCGCCCGGCTCCACCGCCGTCCTCTACACCGACGGCCTGGTCGAGCGCCGCCGCGAGGACATCGACGAGGGCGTCGACGCCCTGGCCCGCGCGCTCGCCGGCGCCGCGGGCACCCCCCAGGTGATCTGCGGCCGACTCCTCCGCGCCCTCGGCGTCACCGCCGAACACGACGACGACGTCGCCGTCCTCGTCGTCCAGCACCCCGCCCGCGAAGGCGCCGACGCCGAGCTCTTCCACAACGCCGCCCTGGAACTCCTCGGCGGCGTCGAGGCCGCCCCGCGCGCGCGTGCCTTCGCCTCCGGCGTCCTCTCCTCCTGGCGCTTCCCCGCCGAACTCCGCGACCTCGGCGTCCTCGCCACCAGCGAGCTCGTCGGCAACAGCCTCCAGCACGGCACCCCGCCGATGCGCCTGCGGCTGCGCCGCACCGACCGCCGACTGATCATCGAGGTCACCGACGGCGACGACCACCTCCCGCGCCGCCGCAGGGCGGAAACGGAGGACGAGGCGGGTCGCGGGATCTCCATCATCGCGACGATCGCCTCGTCCTGGGGGAGCCGCCGCACTCCGGGCGGCGGCAAAGCGGTGTGGTGCGAATTCGCCCTCCGCGACTGATACAGGCCCTAGGCAGCCGCGGCGGTCTCCCGCTCGGGCTCGTGCCGGACCACCACCCGGGAGGGCTTCACGGCCGACGAAGGCTGGTTCTGCGCCGGCGTGAGCTGCCTGCCGAGCCGCACCGCGAGCACCGTGACGAGCAGCGAGAACAGCACGAAGGTCACGATGTACGGGCCGTGCAGCGACGCACCCATGGGACCGCCCACCGCCGGGCCGACCGCCAGCGCCAGCTGCTTCACGAGGGCGAAGGCCGAGTTGTACGAGCCCACCATCGACTCCGGCGCCAGATCGGCGACCAGCGGCGCCACGGTCGGCGACAGCATCGCCTCGCCCAGGCCGAACAGCGCGTACGTCGACACGAACGCCGCCGTCGCCATCGCCTGGCTGCCGTGCCCGAGACCCGCGTATCCGGCGATGAGCCACGCCACCGCCCAGATCAGCCCCACGGCCGCGATCACCCGGCTGCGCCTGCGGCGCTCCACGAACCTCAGCACCAGGAACTGCGCCAGGACGATCACCGCCGTGTTGGCGGCGAGCGCGAGGCCGAGCGCCGACGGCGCGATGCCCGCGGCCTCGGTGCCGTACGCGGCCAGACCCGACTCGAACTGTCCGTAGCAGGCGAAGAAGAGGACGAAGCCGAGCACGCACAGCTGGACCATCGCCTTGTGGCCGAGCAGCGCCCGGACCCCGCCGCCCTTGCCGCCCTCCGCGGGCCGCCCGCCCTGGAACGCCGGCGAACCGGCCATCCGCACGGTCCCGACGACCCCGGCGAGGACCAGGAACATCACGGCCTCGATCGAGAACAGCAGCAGGAAGCTGTCGGGCCGGCTCACGTCGACGAGCTGGCCGCCGATCAGACCACCGACACCCAGACCGAGGTTCTGCAGGAAGAACTGGAGTGCGAAGGCACGCGTCCGCCCCGCGGGCTCGGAGCACCACACGATCATCGTGGCCAGCGCCGGCTGCAGCACCGCCGTCCCCGCGCCGAGCAGCGCGGCGGCGCCCACCGCCGCCGGAACGCTCGACGCGAGCCCCATCCCGACGGCGCCGACCGCCGCCAGAACGGAGGCCACGAGCAGCACGGGCACGGGCCCGCGCCGGTCGATCGCCCGCCCACTGAACGGCAGCACCACCAGTGCGGCCATGGCGAAGACGGCCAGCACCACACCCGCCGTCGTCGCGCCCAGATCCCGCACCTGCGCCACGTACACATAGAGGTACGGCACGGTGAAGCCGAGTCCGAACGCGCTCAGCGCGCTGCCTGCCTGAATCCGGCGCATCGCCGCGCCCCTCGCCTTGGTCACACTCACCCACTTCGGTCGCGGGTCCGGCCTGGGTTCACCCCTGTACGCCTGAACCCTGAAGACTTAAACTCTAAAGTTCGATCCTTAACAGTACACATGGAAGGACTTCAACGCCAACGAGGAGCGTGGGATACTCGCCCCCATGTCCGACACCACGGAGCGGTCCGCCTCGCAAGAGCCGCAGGAGCCGACGCTCGACGAGCAGATCGCCGCCTATCAGCGCGAGTACCGCGACCTGGACCCCCAGGTGGAGAAGGTGGTCTCCGCGCTCGGCCGGCTGAACCGCCGGATGAACGTGGCGTACGGCCGCCAGCTCGCCGACCTCGGTATCAGCAACGCCGAGTGGGAGGTCCTCAAGACCCTCGTCCTCTCCGGCGCCCCCTATCGGCTGGGCCCGGGCGAGCTCGCCAAGCGCCTCGGCCTCACCCCGGCCGCCATGACCCACCGCATCGACCGCATGGCGGGCGAGGGCCTGGTCACCCGCGACCGCGACGAGAACAACCGCGTCCGCGTGATCGTGGAACTGACGGACGAGGGTCGTACGAAGTGGCTGGAGGCGATGCGCATGGCCACGGACTTCGAGGAGAAGCTGCTCCAGGACCTCGAACCCGAGGAGCGAGGCGTCCTCGGCGACGCCCTCATCCGCCTCCTGCGCAGGGTCGAACTGACCCAGCCCGACGCCGGCGGCAGGCTGTCCGACCTGGACTGACGGCGTCTCGGACGACGTTCCCCGACGGCATCGGAGGGGGGTTGACACCCCCCCGGGAGACGCGTAATGTTCTCCGAGTTGTCACGGAGCCGGAACGGTTCTGCGACACCATCCCGCCGCGACAGCGGCACCTCAACCCCGCACGATCTCCCTCACGGGATGAATTTCGGCGTGCCGAAATTCAATTCGAACGGCTCGATTATGAGTCGGCCGGAGGAAGCGCTAAGGTTTGAGACGTCGGAACGGCCCAACAGCCGGGAAGACAACCCCCTCTGACTGGGAATCAGACGCCGAAAGGATCTGATAGAGTCGGAAACGCCGGAAGGGCCCGGAGCGAAAGCGAAAGGGACCGGAAAGCACCGAGGAAATCGGATCGGAAAGATCTGATAGAGTCGGAAACGAAGGAAGCGCCCGGAGGGCCTGGAGACAGGAACGAAGGAA